>NZ_CP048627.1:1261288-2522577 GCF_010669225.1 Megamonas funiformis | reverse complement strand
GGAGATAATCCTTTCTTAAAATTTTTTATAAAACTTATCCACAGAATTTGTCAAAACCTGTGGATAAGTGCATAAATATATTATCAAAATGAGCATGATATATCAACAAGTATTTTGAAATCTGTTGACACAAAAACAGCAGTAGTCTATAATTCTAATAGCTATAATTTGAACTATTATGGTGTTTTTTAAGGAGGTGTGAAAATTGAAACAGACATTTCAGCCAAATACTCATTGGAAAAAGAAAACTCATGGTTTCCGTCAACGTATGAAAACTAAAGGTGGTCGCCTTGTTTTAAAAAGAAGACGTACTAGAGGAAGACATAAGTTATCCGCATAATAATAGGTCACTACGGTGGCCTCTTTTTCCTTTTGTCATAAGTAGAGATAGTGCTTTTCACTATCTCTACAACTGGGAATGATTTAGTTTTTTGTATTTTGCTTAATATATATGAGCATAAACGCCAGATTAACTTCCCAAGTGAGGGTAACATGAAATATAGTTTGCAAAAGAAACTCATTGTTAAAGAAAATAGTGATTTTCAAAAAATTTATCGTTGTGGCCGTTCTTTAGCAAATAAGAACATGGTTATGTATTATTGCAAAGCATTTCACCCTTCTCACAAAGTGGCTTTTGCTGCTGGTAAGAAACTTGGAAATGCTGTTACTAGAAATCGCGTAAAGCGATTGCTTCGAGAAGTATATAGACTACATCGTCGTGAAATAAAAGATGATTATTGTCTTTTACTTGTAGGCAGAGCGGCAGCTGTAGATTTAAAATCTACAGCTTTAGAGAAATCATTTTATTCACTATGTAAGCGTGCTAACATTTTGAAAAAAGAGGTTGAAAAAAAGTGAAGCGGATTTTCATTGGTTTGATTTTATTTTATCGAAATTTTATATCTCCATTGAAACCGCCTTGCTGTCGCTATATTCCGACTTGTTCAGAATATGCCTTAATTGCGGTAGAAAAATATGGTGTCGTTCACGGTGGCTGGATGGCAATAAAACGTATATTGCGTTGTCATCCTTTTCATAAAGGTGGATACGACCCTGTAAAATAGATGTTTATTTATGGTTATTCGTTGGTAATTTGAAATTTACTTATAGGATGTGATGATTTGGATTTTATTTCTTCTATTTTTAATCCAATTGTGCAGTTATTAGAATTTATCTTGGGGATTTTCCATGATTTTCTAAGCACAGTAGGTTTGGAATCTTATGGTGTGGCAATTATAGTATTGACTATTATTATAAAAATGGCATTTTATCCGTTGACTGTAAAACAGGTAAAATCTATGAAGGCAATGCAAGAATTGCAACCAAAAATGAAAAAACTTCAAGATAAGTTTAAAAATGACCCAAAACGATTACAACAGGAAATGGGTATGCTTTATAAAAATGCTGGGGTAAATCCTTTAGCTGGTTGCTTGCCACTTTTAGCTCAGATGCCTATTTTGATGGCAATGTTTTATGCTCTTCAAAGCATTGATTATGGTGGAGATCCAACATTTTTATGGATTATGAATTTATCTAATCCAGACCCATACTACATTTTGCCTGTTTTATCAGCAATAAGTACTTATGTAGTACAAAAACAAACATCTTCAGCTTCTAGTTCTCCACAGATGCAAATGCAGATGAAGATTATGTCTGTAGTAATGCCTTTATTTATTGGTTGGATTAGTTGTAATTTTGCAGCTGGTTTAGTTATTTATTGGATTGTCAATAATATTATGCAGATATTGCAGCAGTGGTGGATGTATAGACATGAAGATACTTCTGCAAAAAAGGGGTCATAATATATGGCAAGAGTTATCGAAGTAACTGGTAAAGACATTGAAGAAGCAAAAAAATTGGCTTTAAGTCAATTGGATTTGCCTCAAGAACGTGTTATTTTTGAAGTATTAGAAGAACCTTCAAAGGGCTTTTTCGGTTTAATTGGTGCTAGAGTTGCTAAAATAAGAGCAACTGAAAAGGAATTAACACCATTGGAAAAAGGTCAAGAATTTTTAAAGAAGATTTTCAAATCCATGCACAAAGATATACAGATTGAATGTATTGAAGAAGATATAAATTATAAATTCAATCTCATTGGTGATGATTTAGGTGTATTGATTGGTAAACATGGTCAGACACTTGATTCATTGCAGTATCTAACAAATATGGCTGCTAATAAAAATGTTACAGGTGCGAGAGTTCGCATTGTTCTAGATGTGGAAAACTATCGTAAACGCCGTGAAGAAACACTTTGTCAATTAGCAGAAAGATTAGCTAATAAAGCTAGAAAATATCGCACAAAAGTAGTTTTAGAGCCAATGAATCGCCATGAACGTAAAATTATTCATATGGCACTTCAAGATTATGCTGATATCATAACTTACAGTGATGGTGTTGAACCTCATCGTAAAATAGTTGTGGATATTAAACATAATAAAAACGAAGATTTAGTAATTTAATAGTGAAAATAAAGCTGTGAAAGGGCTGTTTCCAATTGTTTATATTATTTGGGGCAGTCCTTTTGTGTCTAATTGGAGGATTTTTGATGAAAAACTTTGGGGAAAATGATACTATTGTAGCAATTTCTACACCACCTGGAGAAGGTGGCATAGGTATTATTCGCATCAGTGGTGAAAATTCTGGAATTGTTGCTAGTAAGTTATTTAAATGTGCCAAAAAGGATTTGACTGTAGAAAATTTTGAAAGTCATAAAGTTGTATATGGTAAGATTGTAGATGAAAAAGGCAATGTCATTGATGAAGCTTTATGTATAGCAATGTGGGCACCTAATTCTTATACAAAAGAAAATGTGGTGGAAATTCAAAGTCATGGTGGTGCATTAGTTGTTCGCCGTATTTTAGAATTGGCATTGCAAAATGGTGCTAGAATGGCAGAGCCAGGTGAATTTACAAAACGTGCTTTTTTAAATGGTAGATTGGATTTATCACAAGCTCAATCTGTAATGGACATCATAAAAGCGAGAACAGATGCTTCACTTCGCATGGCAGCAGGTCATCTTCAAGGTAAATTTTCTGATGAAATCAAAGCTATGCGCCATGATATTTTAGAAGTCATAGCTCATTTAGAAGCTTCCATAGATTTTCCAGAAGATGATATCGAAGATGTGGCAAAAGATGAAGCTAGTGCAAAGGTTAGAAGTATAAAAAATCGCATAGAAGAAATGTTATCTACGTTTAATACTGGTAGAATTTTGCGTGATGGTTTAGTAACAGCTATCATTGGTAAGCCAAATGTAGGTAAATCTAGCCTTTTAAATACACTTTTGCGTGAAGATAGAGCGATTGTAACAGATATTCCAGGGACTACAAGAGATAGTTTAGAAGAATATGCAAATATCGGTGGAGTTCCTTTAAAGATTATAGATACAGCTGGTATTCGTGAAACAGAAGATAAAGTAGAACAAATTGGTGTAGAAAAATCCATGTCTTATGTACAAAAGGCAGATTTGATTTTAGCTTTATTTGATACATCTTCTGATTTAACAAAAGAAGATGAAGAAATTATTAATTTATTGCAAGGTAAAGAAGGCATAGTTTTACTTACTAAAAATGATTTATCTTGTGTTTTAGATATAGAAGATTTACAAAAACGTTTGCAGGGCAATTTTAAATATATGCAGATATCTACATTCAACAATGATGGCATAAAAGAATTAGAGCAAGAGATTGTAAATCGCGTATATAGTGGTACAGTAAAACAAGCTGAAGGCGTTTTTGTAAATAATGTGCGTCAGGCTAATGCGTTAAAAGAAGCACAAAAATATTTAGAGGATTGTTTAAATACTATTGAAATGGATATGGCAGAAGACTTTATTGTCATAGATATTCGCTCTGCTTGGGAAAAATTGGGAGAAATAACAGGCGATACAGTAGATGAAGATATTATTGACCAGATATTTAGTCAATTTTGCATAGGTAAATAAAACGATATAGTTTGAAATAGGAGGAATTTTTTTGTTTATTGCAGGCAATTATGATGTAATTATTATTGGTGCAGGTCATGCTGGCGTAGAAGCAGCTCTTGCTAGTGCTCGTATGGGTTGTAATACTTTACTTACAACTTTGAATATGGATAATATAGCAATGATGCCATGTAATCCATCTGTAGGTGGCCCAGCTAAGGGTCATTTAGTCCGTGAAATTGATGCTTTAGGCGGAGAAATGGGCGTAAATGCTGATAAAACTTGTATTCAGTACCGTATGCTCAATACTGGTAAAGGCCCTGCTGTACAGGCTTTGAGAGCACAAGCAGATAAAAAACTATATCAAAATACAATGAAGCATACTTGTGAATTGCAAGAAAATCTCGATGTAAAACAATTATTGATAGATGAAATCTTGTTTGAAGATAATAAAGTAACAGGTGTTGTAGTAGAAACTGGTGAAGTTTATACTTGTAAGGCTGTAGTGCTTGCTTCTGGGACATATTTAAAAGGACGCATTATCATTGGTGAAAATACATATGATGGCGGTCCTAATGGTCAAAGAGCAGCTATAAAATTATCTTCATGTTTATTAAAAGCTGGTGTTGAACTCATGCGTTTTAAAACAGGTACACCAGCTCGTGTAGACCGTCGTTCTTTAGATTTTTCTAAAATGATAATTCAACCTGGTGATGATGAAGTTCATAATTTTTCTTTTATGAGCGATGTAAAAACTCGTGAACAAGTTCCTTGTTGGCTCACTTATACAAATGAACAGACTCATAAAATCATCAGAGATAATATCGAACGTGCACCGATGGCAAATGGTATTATCACTGGTGTAGGTCCTAGATATTGCCCATCTATTGAAACAAAAATTGTGCGTTTCCCAGATAAAGAACGTCATCAGTTATTTATCGAACCGGAAGGTTTAGATACTGAAGAAATGTATGTACAAGGTATGTCCACAAGTATGCCTATTGATGTACAAATGGAATTTTTACGCACTATTCCAGGCTTGGAAAATGTGAGAATTATGCGTCCTGGTTATGCTATCGAATATGATTGCATTAATCCATTACAATTAAAACCTTCTTTGGAATTTAAGAAAATAAGCGGTTTCTTCTCAGCTGGGCAGACAAATGGTACATCTGGATATGAAGAAGCAGCTTCACAAGGTCTTATTGCTGGTATCAATGCCGCATTGAAAATTCAAGGGAAAGAACCTTTGATTTTAAAACGTTCTGATGGATATATTGGTGTTTTGATTGATGATTTAGTAACTAAAGGTACTAACGAACCATATCGTGTAATGACTTCTCGTGCAGAATATCGTTTGCTTTTACGTCAAGACAATGCTGATTTACGTTTAACAGAAAAAGGTCGTCAAGTTGGCTTAGTATCTGATGAACGTTATGCTCGCTTTGTAAAACGTCGTGATAGCATTAAAAATACTATTGAATTATTGAGTGAAATTCGCATTCACCCAAATAAAGAAACGCTAGCAAAGATGCAGGAATTTGAATTAGGCTCTATTCACAATACTGTTACAGCAGCGGATTTATTAAAACGCAAAGAAATCAGCTATGATGATTTAAAACATATCGTAGAGCTTCCTGAAATCAGTGAAGATGTGAAAAAACAAGTAGAAATTACTTTGGTATATGAAGGTTATATCAAAAAACAATTAGAACAAGTTGAACGCATGGAAAAACTTGAAGAAAAATTATTGCCAGAAGATATAAATTATGATGAAGTATCTAGCCTTCGCGATGAAGCTAGAGAAAAATTAAATGCGATAAGACCAATTTCCATAGGTCAAGCAAGTCGTATTTCTGGCGTATCTCCAGCAGATATTTCTGTATTACTTGTTTATTTAGAACAATATCGTCGACAGGAGGAAAATGCATGAGCTTTGTAAATGACTTAAGTGAAGTAGCTAAAGAATATGGTTTAGAGCTTACTAGCAACCAAATAAGCGCTTTTAATAGATATTATGAGTTACTAGTCGAATGGAATGAAAAAATCAATTTAACAGCGATTACAGAGCCTAGAGAAGTAGCTATAAAACATATCGTAGACTCACTTAGTTGCTATCAAAAAGAATTATTTACAGGACAGACAGGACAGATAAGTCTTATTGATGTTGGGACAGGAGCAGGTTTTCCAGGACTTCCATTAAAGATATTTTATCCAGAATTAAAATTGACATTGCTTGATTCTTTAAATAAGCGTGTGAAATTTTTACAACTTGTAGTTGATGAATTGGGTTTAAAAGATGTAGAAGTAATCCATGCACGCAGTGAAGAAGCAGCAAGAAATAAAAAATATCGTGAAAAATTTGATTTAGCAACAGCAAGAGCAGTAGCTAGATTACCTATTATTTGTGAATATTGTTTGCCTTTTGTAAAACAAGGTGGTACTTTTATCGCTTTAAAAGGTCGTCAATATGAAGAAGAAATACAAGAAGCGCAAAAAGCATTTTCTGTATTAGGTGGAAAATTAGTTAAATCTATGCCTGTAAAACTCCCTGAATTGGAAGATAAAAGAGCTGTTGTCTATATCAAAAAAGAAAAAGCAACACCTAAAGTATATCCGCGTAAAGCAGGTACACCAGAGCGAAATCCAATTGTTTAAAATATAGATAAAGTAGAAAATAAAAAAAGATAGTACATTTTGAACTGCACCCAAAATATTGGACATATTAATTAGGCTACTAATTGAAACTTAATTCTGTATTCTACAGGACTAAGTCCTTTTAGTTTTATCTTTATCCGTTTTGTATTATAATATTTTATATAAGATTTTAACTCTTTTATAAAATCTTCAACGGATTTGAATTTTTTTAAATAGAATAATTCGCTTTTTAGCAAACCAAAGAAATTTTCTATTACAGCATTATCTAAGCAATTACCTTTTCGGCTCATGCTTTGGATAATGCCTTTTTCTTTTAATAATTTTTGATATTTTTTATTCTGATACTGCCATCCTTGGTCTGAGTGTAGAATTATCCCTTTTGTTTCTTTTATCTTTCTTGTTGCATCTTCTACCATATCTAATACTTGCTTTAGTATTGGTCTTTTCGATATTTTATAACTTATTATTTCTCCGTTATATAAATCTATTATTGGTGATAAGTATATTTTTTCATTACATAATGCAAATTCTGTTACATCTGTTGCCCATTTTTCGTTTGGTTTTTCTGCTTTGAAATTTCTATTTAATATATTTTTAGCTATTTTTCCTTCTTGCCCTCTATACGATTTGTATTTCTTTGCTCTTACTTTGCATGTTAAATTTTCTTCTTTCATCAATCTCATAACAACTTTATGATTGATTTTTATCCCTTGTTTATGCAGCTGCATAGTTACTCTTCTATATCCATATCTTCCATGATTTTTATTACAAATATTATGAATTAATGTTTTTAATCCTTTATATTTATCTTCTCTAGATAATTTTTTTAATGCATCATAATATGTGCTTTTAGCTAATTTTGTATAGTTTAATAGGGCTTTTAGAGTATATTTTTTCCTTAATTTAGCAATTACTAAAACTAGTGTCTTCCTTCCTTTTCCCATTGCTTCATTAAGGCATGCCACTTTTTTAATAGGTCATTTTCCATCCTTAATTGATAAACTTCTTGTTCCAATTTTTCAACATAAGAAAGTTCTTTTTTAGGTTTGTTAACTTTGTATTTAGATTTAGATTTTTTCATAGATGGTCTACCTCGTTTCTTAGCAAGTAAGCCAGAAAAGCCATAAGAATGATACAACTTTTCCCATGTAGAAATTGTACCAGTATTAGGAATGGAAAATTTGGCTGCTGTTTGATTTAATGATAAATGATGTAGCCATTTATATTCAATAACTTTTTGCTTAAAGATAGGAGTATATTTACGATTTTTATGAAGAAGTTGTGGAATACCACCATGTTCATAATGAGATATCCATCTGCAAAGAGGAGCTATATCTGGCATGTTTAGAATTTTAGCTACATGAGAAATAGAATCTCCTTTTAAAACCATTTTAATTGCTTTAACTTTAAATTCATTTGAGTATTTAGTCATAAAAAAACTGCACCTCCAAAAGTTGTTTTTTGTCCAACTTTTGGGGTGCAGTTCAATTTGTACTATCTTTTTATTTTGCTAAATCAACTTTAAATTTTAAACAATAAGCGATGATGAAAGCAATAATGGCAGCAATTACATCACTTAAAATATACAATAGAAAGCCATCGCCATAAAATACAGGAAGAGAAGCTAGACTAGGAAAGGCAAAAGCGATAGCTTTAGCGCCTGAATAACCAGCGATAGCACCACCAATACCACCACCGATGCATACGGCTATCATAGGCTTTTTGCGAGGTAAATTTACACCAAACATAATTGGTTCAGTGATACCAAATAATGCTGACAAAATAGAAGATGCGCAAATGGATTTAAATTTCGTATCTTTACTTTTTAAGAATACAGCAAGTCCTGCACCAGCTTGAGCAAATACAGCAGGTCCCATTAAGGCTAAAACTGTATCCGAACCCAATACGGCAATATTATTCATACCGATTAAAATAAAACTCCAGTGGAAACCAAAGATTACCATTGGTTGAATGACTGTACCTAATAACGCTCCTGATATAATTGGGGAAAATTTATAGATATATTCATAGATATTAGCGAGAAAATCACCTATAACCATACCAATAGGGCCAAATAAGAATAATGTTACAAATCCTACAAAAATAATACACAAAAGAGGTGTCAAAAACCCTTTTACCATATCAGGGAAAATTTTATTTAAGAATTTTTCAACAAAAGTTAATAATGCTGAAGCTAAAATAATAGGGATAACACTAGAATGGTAGGTAACACCTTTTAAAGGAATATGGAAGAATTCTACAGTTTGACCAGATTCTAAGATATGATTTAGTGAAGGATAAAGGAAAATACCTGCAATAACGACAGCAGTAAAGGGATTAGCACCAAATTTTTTAGCTGATGTATAGGCTAATAACATGGGTAAAAAGTAAAATAAACTGTCAGTCATGGCATTTAAAACAAGGTAATTATCACTTTCTTTAATTAGTACATCTGTGGCAATTAATACAGCAATAATACCTTTTAAGATACCAGCGGCACTTAGTAAACTGACAATGGGTAAAAATATACCAGCGATACCATCAATTATAGTATTAATCATTGATTTTTGGTGTTGAGAAGAAGTGTTCATACAGATAAAAATAGTCCTTTCGATGAATTTATTATGTACATATATCTTATATAAATACACACACAGCTAATAATTATACTTAGTGTTAACAATATTGTCAATTTGTGAGTTAAATTAAAGAAAATATGTGTATTTTTTAGATGATGAATTTATAGAGATTGAAGAATTTTTAAAATAAAAAAAACTGCACTTAAAGTGCAGTTTTTTATTTAATATAATTAAAAATTAATATTATCACTATCTTTGTAAGAACCACCACAAGTAGTTATATTATCAATAACACACAAATCTTCACAACTAATTGTAAAATTTATTTTTAGATTTTCAATAATACGCTCTTTAGTAACACTTTTCACAAGAGGTATAACATTGTGTTGTAAAGCATATTGAACACATAATTGCGCTATTGAAGCATTATATTTTTGAGCAAAGATTTTTAATTCCTCACATTGAAATACTTTACCATTTGCCAAAGGACTATAACCGACAACTACGATATTGCGTTGTTTACAATAATCTCTAATATCTTTTTGCAAACAGCTAGGATGAAATTCAATTTGATTAACCATAGGTTTGATTTCACAAGTTTCAAGTAATTCATCAATATGATGCTCTTTAAAATTGCTCACACCAATAGCACGAATTTTTCCTTGTTTATATAAATCTTCCATAGCTTTCCATGATTGGCGGTTTTTTTCAATATAATCATCATGGTATTTTTGTGGTCTTGGCCAATGAATTAAATATAAATCTAAATAATCAATAGCTAAATCATTTAATGTTTGATTAAAGGCTGTAATAGTTTCATCATAACCGCGAATGTCATTCCATAATTTACCTGTGATAAATAATTTATCGCGAGAAATATTACTAGCAATAATGCCTTGACCAACTTCTTTTTCATTGCCATAAACGCTAGCACAATCGATATGTGTATAACCATTTTCGATAGCTGTTTTCACAGCATTTATAGTAACTTCACTTGTTGGTGCTTTCCATGTGCCAAAACCAATTTGAGGAATTTTTACACCATTATTTAAAAGAATATTATTCATCTAAAACCCTCTTTTCACTGAAATCATTTAATTGTTCAAATAATGATTGCAATTGCAAATAAGCTTTTTCAAAAATTGGCTGTAATTTTTGATATTTTTTTACGTTTGTAGGGGTAGGTTCAATTATTTTATCTAAAGAAATAAATTTGCTGGCTACTTCAAAATCTTTAAAAATACCAATGCCAACACCAGCAGTGATAGCAGCACCCATAGAAGCAGCTTCATCTAATAATTTTGGCAGAATGATTTTAGTATTATAAACATCAGCAAATATTTTTTGCCATGATTTACTTTTAGCTCCACCCCCAACAGCTACTAATTCAGATATATGGATATTTTCAGCTTTAAATATATTTAAGATAATATTTAAATTCATAGCAACGCCTTCTTGAATTGCTCGCAATAAATCTTTTCGCTGATGTTCCATTTTTAGACCAATGAAATTAGCTTTAGCATTTGTATTCCACCAAGGACTTCGTTCACCAATAAGGTAAGGCAAAAATAATAGTCCATTGCTACCAACAGAAGTATTAGCAAGTTCTTGTTCTAATATGTCATAAATAGATTTATGTCCTCTTTGAGCTAGATTTTGTTCGTATTGGCAAAATTTATTTATATACCAAGAGTAAGCGCCCCCACCGCTTTGCATAGTACCAGTAGGTAGGATATATCCAGGAACTATATGAGCCCAATTAAAAGTGCTTTTATTTTTGGAGAAAATAGGTTTTTTGTAGTTATAGATATCCAAGAAGAAGTACCAATACTACTATGAGCAATTCCCTCTTTGATACAACCAGTGCCAACGGCAGCACATACCCCATCGCCTCCACCACAAACAACAGGTGTATTAGGGCAAAGTCCAGTTAATTCACTAGCAGTATTAGTTATATATCCGGTAATATCAGTGGATTTTAAGAGTTTAGGCATTTTTTGTTTATCAATGCCCATAATATTTAATAATTCATCAGACCAACATAATTTATTTAAATCCATTAGACAAGTAGAGGAGGCATCACTGTATTCAGTAACAAATTGATTTGTTAATTTTAAAATGATGAAGTCTTTTGCATTTAGCATTTTATACGTTTTAGCATAAATATGCGGTTCATTATCTTTTATCCACATAAGTTTTTGACCACCATAGCTAGGAGAAAGACGATGACCTGTTATTTCATAAAATCTTTGAGGTGATATTTGTTTAGCTATTTGTTGAGTTTGTTTTGTAGCACGCATATCTGCCCAAATAATAGCATTTCTTAGTGGTTCTTGTTTTTTTATCTACACAGACACAACCCATCATTTGACCACTAAAGGACACAGCTAAAATATCTTTAGGATTAATATTTTTTATTAATGTTTTAGTGGTAGCTATGACAGCTTGCCACCAATCGTTAGGATTTTGTTCTGCCCAATTATTATTAGAGTAATAAACATCATAATTATATGTGCAACTAGCGATGAGTTGCCCTTCTGTGGAAAATAAAGTGGCTTTATTTCCAGATGTTCCTAAGTCGTGAGCTAGTAAGTATTTACCCATAGATAGGTATGCTCCTAATTATTTATTATTGTATGCTTCTGTGATTTTTATAGCAGAAGATGTGCCAATTCTTTCAGCGCCAGCTTCAATCATTTTTAAGCAAGTATCTAAATCGCGAATTCCACCAGCGGCTTTTACTTTTACTGTGTCTTTGACAATGCTTTTCATGAGTTTTACATCTTCAACTGTAGCGCCACCTGTACCAAAGCCTGTAGAAGTTTTGATGAAGTCTGGTTTTACTTCAAGTGCTATTTCGCATAATTTAATTTTTTCTTCATCAGTAAGATAGCAGTTTTCAAAAATAACTTTAGAAATTACATTATGTTTTCTGCAAACATCTACTATTTGAGTCATTTCTTCTTTGATATAATCATAATTTTTTTCTTTTAATTCTGTAATATTAATTACATAATCAATTTCATCTGCACCATTTGCAATAGCATCTTTAGTTTCAAAGACTTTAGTTTCTATTGTAGTTTGCCCTAAAGGAAAACTAATAGCAGCACCTACATGAATATCAGTTTCTTTTAAAAGTTCTTTGCATAATTTTGTCTGTGTAGAATTGATAGCTACCATCATAAAATCATATTTTTTAGCTTCTTCGCAAAGTTTAGCAATATCTTCTCTAGTAGCATAAGGTTTTAAACATGTGTGATCAAAGTATTTACTAAATTTATTCATAGTTATCGCTCTTTTCTTTGTTATTATGTAATTACATAATAACAAAATAACAAAATTAAGTCAATATATAATAACTTATTGATAAAAGATAGTTAATATTTTATAATTTTTTTGAAAGGAGATTATAAATGAATTCGATATATGAACAATTAAAAATAGATAGAACAGTTCCTATTCCGCTATATTATCAAATAAAAACTTTTATGATAAAGCATATTGAAGATAATAGCTTAAAAGATGGTGAATTAGTTCCACCAGAAGAAGAATTATGTGCATATTTAAATGTTTCAAGACCGACAGTTAGACAAGCGTTTTTAGAATTAGTACATGAAGGTTATTTAAATAGAATTAAATCAAAAGGGACATTTGTTACTCGTCCTAAAATTGCAGGGGATTTCATTCAAAAAATCCAAACATATAATCAAGAGATGCAATATTATGGATTAAAGCCTAAAACGAAGCTTTTATCTATATCAGAAATAGATGTCTTTGCTGAAGTTATGGAAAAATTGAAGCTAACAGAAAAAGATAAAGTTATTTGTCTTGAACGTTTGCGCTATGCTGATGATAAACCTATAGTTTATGTTAAAACTTTTATACCTGTGAAATTATGTAAGGGCTTAATTGATGAAGATTTAGAGCAAAATTCTTTATACGATACTTTAAAAACAAAATATAATATAGAGATTGCTCATATTAATCGTCAAATTCATGCAACAGTTGCTGACCCTTATTTATCTGATTTATTGGGTATTATGGAAAATGCTCCATTATTATATATAACAACGGTTGCATATAATCAAAATGATATTCCATTTGAATATTCATTAGCATCTTATCGAGCAGATATGTATAAAATGAATGTAGATTTATATAAAGATAAGTATTATAAATAAAAAAATGGCACTAACATAGTTAGTGCCATTTTTATAATCCTGTCCCTATAGAAATAAGACGATAATAATCTTTTTCTTTAATAAGTTGCATATAATTTGATTTATTAATAATCCAATTATTTTCTTGTTTAGTCCCATTACCAGGCAACCAAAAATCGTCATCACCTGACTGAATAGAAAATACTACAGAATATATAGTTGGTTCATTAGGTACACTATATACAGAGATATCTTTATAATCAAAGATTTTACCATTAGCAAAAAGACTTTTATTTTTATGATAAGATAGTTCTTGTTTGACAATAGTATAAACAATTTCTTTATCAGTCATGTGGATAGTTTCTTTTATTGGTAATGTATCTGGATAAGATGTAATTGGTGAATGACTAGAATAATATAAATTTAGACTAATAAGTGTAAGTAAAATCAAATATATTTTTAATGAGTTTGTTTTTTTATATAATTTAAGAAAAAATATACAAAAAATACTTATTAAAATCAAAATACATATTGAATAAAAAAGATTAATATTCATTATAATTCTATTTATAGAAATTAATGATGGAATAAACGAATTCCAACGAATGCCATTGCCATATTGTATTTATCACAAGTTTCAATAACATTATCATCACGAATAGAACCACCGCTTTGAGCGACAAATTCTACGCCAGATTTATGAGCACGTTCAATGTTATCGCCGAATGGGAAGAATGCATCAGAGCCAAGAGCTACGCCTTTTACTTGAGCGAGCCAAGCATCTTTTTCTTCTTTAGTGAATACTGGAGGTTTTTCAGTGAATACGCGTTTCCAATCGTCGCCACCGAGTAAATCCATATATTCATCAGAGATATATACATCAATTGCATTATCGCGGTCTGGACGGCGAACATCTGGTTTAAATGGTAAGTTTAATACTTGAGGTGCTTGACGTAAATGCCAGATATCTGCTTTATTACCAGCAAGACGAGTGCAATGTACACGGGATTGCTGACCAGCACCGATACCGATAGCCTGTCCGTCTTTAGCATAGCATACGGAATTGGATTGAGTGTATTTCAATGTGATTAAAGCGATAAGTAAATCACGTTTTGCTTCATCTGTGATATTTTTATTTTTTGTAGGAATGTTATTGAATAATTCTTCAGTGATTTTAATATCATTGCGTTTTTGTTCAAAAGTAACGCCAAAAACTTCTTTTGTTTCAAGTTCAGGTGCTTTGTAATCAGGGTTCATCTGAATTACAAGATAGTTACCTTTACGTTTTGTTTTTAAGATTTCTAAAGCTTCAGCACTGTAAGATGGAGCAATAACACCATCGGATACTTCACGGGCTAAGAAACGAGCTGTAGCAGCATCACATTCATCGGAAAGTGCAGCAAAATCTCCATAAGAAGACATGCGGTCAGCACCACGAGCGCGAATATATGCTGTAGCCATAGGTGTGAGTTCGATACCTTCAACGAAATACATTTTTTTCAATGTTTCAGATAAAGGAACAGCAACAGCTGCACCAGCAGGGCTTACATGTTTAAAAGATGCAGCAGATGGAAGACCTGTAGCTTCTCTTAATTCACGAACTAATTGCCAACTGTTAAAGGCATCTAAAAGATTAATATAACCTGGACGTCCATTTAAAACTGTGAATGGTAAATCTTGTCCATCTTTCATAAAAACGCGAGCAGGTTTTTGATTAGGGTTACATCCGTATTTTAATTCCATAGAATTCATTTACGATATTCCTCCTGTAAAATAAATATAATACTATTAGATTTTGTTGCCCAGACGGTCGGCTGTATAAATCTGTGCTTCATGTGGTTAATTCCACTTCCGTCAGTTACACAGATTGTTAACTAAAATTTATCATTTTAGAGTATGAGTTGTCAAGCTAAGCAATAATATTTGGAGATTTTGTTTTTTTAGGGATTTTTACAAGGATATTAGTTATTATTTAGCGAATAAAATATATAAATGCTTTTAATTTTTGAGGAGGTTTTTTTATGTCAGTAGAAAATATTGCTGTATTGACAAGTGGTACAGATGCACCAGGAATGAATGCGGCTATTAGAGCTGTAGTGAGAACTGCGATTAATAATAACGTGCGTATATGGGGCGTTTATGATGGATATAGAGGCTTAGTTGATGATAATATGGAAGAATTAACTTCTATATCTGTAGCCGATATTATTCAGCGTGGTGGTACTTTCTTGGGTACAAGTTTTTGTAAGCGTTTCCGTACAAAAGAAGGTCGTCAATTAGCTTATGAAAATCTAAAAAAACATAATATTGATGCTTTGATTGTTATCGGTGGTGATGGTAGCTTACGTGGAGCAGAAGAATTTGAACGTGAAACAGGATTTTCTGTAATTGGTATTCCAGCTACTATTGAAAATGATATTTGGGGAACAGATTATGCTATTGGTACAGATACTGCTGTAAATACTATTTTACAGGCAATCAACGAAATTCGTGATACTGCAAAAGCACATCGTCGTACATTTATTATTGAAGTAATGGGCAATAAATGTGGTTGGCTTGCTACATATTCAGCCGTTGCTGGTGGCGGAAATATGGTTATAGTACCAGAAGAAGAATTTGATAAGGAAAAAATTATCAATAAAGTACAAAAATTACATGATGGTGGTAAATCTTATTTAGTAATTTTGGCTTCTGAAGGTACTGGCAATATGCAAGAGTTAGTAAAAGAATTAGAAGCTAGAACAGGAATTTCCACACGCTTGACTGTTTTAGGTTTAGTTCAACGTGGTGGTTCACCAACAGCTAATGACCGTGTATTTGCAAGTGTATTAGGCGAACAAGCAACACTTGCAGCTGTTTCTGGACTTCATAATATTGTTTTTGGTATGCAACGTGGAAATATTGTTTGCATTGATTTACGTGATGCAATCACTAATAAAAAAGAATACCCAGAAGATTTAAGACATTTAGCAGAAGTGATTTCTTTATAATAAGAAAAATAAGAAAGTCTAGAAATAACTTATATAAGTTATTTCTAGACTTTTTTTAGAAGAAAAGGTTTTAAAATGATTTAGCAATACCACGGAAAATATACATAACAGCAGTAGCTCCAGGATCTTGCTTGCCTATAGATTGTTCATTATAATAAGCAGCTCTACCATGAACAGATTTTAAAGTTTTTGTTTTTTCTACACCTTCTATTGATGCTTGATATGCAGCTTGTTGAGCTTCAGCTAATGTTTTATTTTCAGATAATGATTGTTCTAAGGCATTAATTGCTGGAGCTAAAGCATCTAGCATAGTTTTATCACCGATTTTACTACCACCACGTTGCATAACACCATCAACAGCAGCTTTGCCCATTTCTACTAAATCTGTTAGATTTAATTCAGATTTGCCTTTGGCTTTTGGTGCAGATTTTACGAAACAAGTAGAAATTAATGTTCCCATAGTGGAAGGAACTACAGAATTCATTTTCATTCCTAATTTCATCATTAATTTCCCCATATCAGTTTCTTCTAGTATATCAATTTCTTGATAAATTGCTTCAAATCCTTTGCACATAGTAAGACCTAAATCTCCATCGCCCATAGCACCATCAAGAGCAATTAATTCATCTTTAGCATCTTGTATAGACTCCAAAATATTACCAAGAATTTCCTTTAATTTGAGTTTATTAATAGTTTCCATAAGAAAATCCTCCTTTATTAATGATTTTGTTCAAAAAATGGAGAATAGCAAGGAGCATCAATCATTTCTTTTAACTCATCATCTAATTTTAATAAAGATATAGACATTCCTGCCATTTCAAGAGAAGTAGCATATTCACCAATATATTTACGATGTATAGAAATATTTTTGTCAGATAAGATTTGATAAAGTTTACGATAAGCAAGATATAATTCTTCTTTTGGTGTACCACCTAGACCATTTACTAAAACAGCAACTTCACAACCATCTTCAAATGGTAGATCTTCAAGGATTTTTTCCATAATATTACTAACAACATCATCAATTTTCATTAATTTAGTACGATGAATACCTGGTTCCCCATGTATACCCATACCGATTTCCATTTCATCTTCAGCAATACTGAAAGTAGCTTTACCAGCTTCTGGAACAATACAAGGTGTAAGAGCAACGCCCATTGTTCTTGTATTATCAACAGTTTTTTGAGCTATACGAGCAACTTCGTCTAAGTTATACATTTTTTCGGCAGCTGCACCAGCACATTTATAGGCAAATACTAAACCTGCAACTCCACGACGTTTACTTTCACTACCCTTAGGTGCAGAAGCAATATCATCGGTTACTAATACTTCTTTTACAGGAATGTCTTCCATTTCATCTAAATCAGAAGCCATACCAAAATTCATAATATCGCCACCATAGCGACCATATAAATGTAATACACCAGCACCAGAATTAATAGCTTTATCAACTTCATGCATAGCTTCTGCGCTTGGAGAAGCAAATACATTACCAACAGTTACTCTGTCAGCAAGACCATAACCAACATATCCTAAAAATACTGGGAGATGACCAGAACCACCACCAGTAGCAATAGCTACTTTTCCTTCTTTTTTTTCGTCTGCACGAACTAAACAGTGCCAACTATTATTTACCATTTTTAAGGATTCTGGATGAGCTAAGACAATTCCTTCTATTGTTTCACGAGCAAAGTCTTCTGGTTTATTAATTAATTTTTTCATAATATATCCTCCTTATTATAGTTTTATTTTGAAGATGTTCTAGTTAATGAATCCAATAGTTTAATTTCTTTAGGATATTCCCATTTTTGAAGTTCACTATCTGATACATAAGGAGGTTCATTACCATTGTTAATAACAAGAGTATGATAATAAATTTCAGCTAATTCTTCTACATAACTAGCTTTTAAGAGAGCTTCTTTTAAATCTTTATCAATAGCGATTACACCATGTGCTTGCATTAAAGCAACATCTGATTTTTCTAAAGCTTTTACAGTGTTAATAGCTAGTTCTGGTGTTCCTGGTCTACCAAAATCAGCAACAGGAACAATTCCTTCTTTACAACCAAGACCTAAGATTTCATAAACAACGGCAGGTAAAGGTTTTTTTAGAACAGCAAAAGCAGTAGCATATTTTGAATGAGTATGAGCTACGGCATTGATATCAGGATGTTGTTTATATACTTCCAAATGCATTAAACTTTCACTAGTCGGTCTACGTTGAGCAGTTTCTGCTTCAATAACATTAGCATCTAGATCTATAACAACAACATCATGATAGGTCATTTCTTCTCTATCCATTCCAGTAGGAGTAATACATACATATCCTGTTTTAGGATCACGAACGCTAAAATTACCAGATCTATGTTTACATAAACCACTTCTATCAGCTTGAAGAGCATATTTTACAACTTGTTTTTTTAATTCTTCTAACATATTTATACAACCTTTCAAAATTAATATTTTAAGTAATTTATTTATTTAGCACTATCTTGAGCATTGCTTTTTTTCATGCTTAGGAAATACCAAGCAAATAAAATAGCAAAGATAATAATTCCAATAATACCAGTTAAATCGCCATTAAATGCATGTACGATAGACCATCTAAACTCAGGAGCTTCAACTTGCATCCAAGATATGAATTGACCTGCTTCGGCATGAAGTGTATTAGTATCAGCAGCCATCTTTGTAATTTGTGGTGCAAACTGAGTAGCAGCAATTAAATAAGATGGAGTAGCAATAATAGAAATTAAAAACATGCGAACAAGATTTTTTCTAGCAATAATCATAGCTGGTGGTGTTAAAACAACGTTGATAATAGAAGCTAGTGGAATTAATGTATTTAAACCTAATTGGCTTAAAACAACAGCAAGAATTAATTCAATAGGAACTAATACAATAGCAATAACCCAGACTTCAGAACAGCCAGCCATAAATGGCCAATCTAAACCAACATAAAAATCACGGCCTTTGAATTTACTTTTCATAAAGGCACCAGCAGCGTCAGCAATAGGGGCAAGTGCTTGCATGAAAAGTTTTGCTACCATTGGGAATAAAATCATTGCAGTTGCAACAGACATTGCTGTAATTAAAATTTCTTTAATAGCATAACCACCTAAAAATGCGATTAATCCACCAACAATGAATCCCATTACACTATTTTCACCAAATATACCAATACGTTTTTTTAATTCATTAGCATCAATGTTAACTTTATTGATACCAGGAATAAAATCTAGAATGCGATTAATTAAAAATAAAATAGGACCTTGTAAAAACATTGGATGAGTACAAGTAACACCAGGAATTTTAGTAGCTTCATAACATCTTTTTTGAATTAAATCACCACTAATTAATTCTAAGATTATTTGAATTGCGCCAGCAATAAAACCGAAGGCAATATTTCCAGTAATATAAGCAACTAAAGTAGCAGTTAATATTTTTCCCCAGACATTCCATAAATCGACATTTAAACAATTTGTTAATTTTAAAGCAAGCATAACTAAGTTAATACCAATTTGTAGAGGAAACATAAAAAGAGCAAATGGCCATGCCCAAGCAATAGCAGCTATTGGAGACCAACCAACATCAATAGCAGTTAGTTCTAATCCAGTACGTTCTACGAGCGCTTGAGCGGCAGGACTAATACTACTAAACATAAAGCCTAAAACAACATTCATACCAGTAAAAGCAATACCTAATGTAAGACCTGCCATAATAGCTTTTTTTAATTTCATCTTTACACATAAACCAAGTATAATCATTATTATAGGTAAAAATATAGCGGCTCCAAGGCCAAGAATATAATTTAATATATCATTAAACATACAGTTTTCCTCCTTTGATTGTAGTTTTGTAATGAATTATTTTTATGTTATAATAGTCGTGCAATATATATTTTTTTGGACTCTATGTGTTTTATATCATAGAGTCCGCTTTTTTTTATGCTTCAATTAATTCTTTTAATTTTTCAAATTCTTCGTCCATACCTACACCTGTTAAGAATGGAATACCTTTAATAGTTGGAACATCCCATTCATCAGCATTGTCAGAAACAATTGAAACATAAATGTCACACTGATCAATAATACTTTCTAAAGATTTAATATCTACAGCTTCAACAGAAACATCTAATCCTTCATCTTCACACATAGATTGAATTTTAGAAGCAACTGTTTGACTTGTTGCAACACCAGAACCGCAAGCTACAAAAATTCTTTTCATGATAATCAAACTCCTTTTAATTTAAAACTTTATTTAATTTGTCTATAATTTCTTTGGCTTGAGTAGAATTATATAGGTCAATAAGTTTATCTTCTTGAGAAAATATAGACATTAATTTACTTAATATTTCTAAATGTCCTTTAGGATCTGTAACTGCTAACATAAAAATTAATTTTGCTGGAACAGTATTAGAACTATTACCCATTTCATGAAAATCAATAGGATTTTCTAGAGTAGCTACTAAAATAGCAGGTTTTATTACATGTTCTGGATACGTATGAGGCATAGCAATATTAATACCAGGTGTTTTTAATCCAGTAGGAAATTGTTTTTCTCTTTCTAAAATAGCAGAAGTATAACTTTCTTTTACATAACCTTTTTTATATAAAATATGAGATAATTCTTCGATCAAATTTTTAAAGTTAGTAGTTTTATAATTTAAAAATATTAAATCTTCATGTAACATAGAAGTAGACATAACAAGCACCTCCTTAAAATATATTTTTGTAATATTTATAATGCAATTTCTGTGCCAACTTAATGTATATTAAAAATGTATATTAATAATATATAAAGATAAAAAAATATATACACAAATTATAATTTTTATGCTAGTGTATATATTATAAAATGAATAGTGTATATATTATCTTTTTTATAAAAATTCTAATAAATAAGGAGTATAAGATGAGTCAAGCAAATGATATTTTAGATTTTATAAAACGCAATTGTAAGGTTGAGGTTTTTATAAAGGGTTTAAAAGATGGTAAAAATTTAGGTATAACAGCATTAGAGATACAAAATGAATATGGTATTTTACGTAATAATGCTAGTAGTATATTAAATCTATTGTGTAAGAATGGTAAATTAGTAAAAATTAATAGTAGACCAGTTACATTTATAGATAAAGAAATATTAAATGAAATGAATAAAAAATATAATGTACCAATAAAAAATATATATACTTTTAATGAATTAAGGGAATATATATTAAATACATCTATAAATGATCCATTTGAAATGTTATTAGGATATAATAGTAGTTTACTATCACAAGTTAGACAGGCAAAAGCAGCAATTGTATATCCGCCTAAAGGATTACATACGCTATTATTAGGGGAAAGTGGAGTCGGGAAAACAACATTTGCTCAAGCTATGCATGCATATGGATTGTTGATGAATAATAAAGAAAATAAAGATTATCCTTTTGTAACCTTTAATTGTGCAGATTATTTTAATAATCCTCAGTTATTATTATCGCAGTTGTTCGGACATGTGAAAGGTGCATTTACTGGTGCTGATACAGATAAAATAGGATTAGTAGAAAAAGCTAATGGAGGAATTTTATTTTTAGATGAAGTACATAGATTACCACCAGATGGACAAGAAATGTTATTTTATCTTATGGACAAAGGTGAATATAATAGATTAGGAGATGGAAGTAAAAGAAAAAGTAATGTTTTAATAATAGCAGCAACTACAGAAGATCCATCTACTACATTATTAAATACATTTATTAGACGTGTTCCAGTAAATATAATTTTACCAAGATATAAAGATAAACCTATAGCGGAAAAAATAGAACTTATAGAACAATTTTTTCGTTTTGAAGCAATAAATTTACAACAAGAAATATTAATAGCACCAGAAGTTTTAAAAGCTTTAGCATTATTTGATTTCATTGGAGGTAATATTGGACAATTAAGGTCAGAAATAAAGCTTTTATGTGCAAATGCTTTTTTACAATATTTACAAAATAATCAACGAATATATGTTGGATATCAAATGTTAAATAAAGAAATTAGAGATGTATTATTGAATTATTTAAAGTTAGATAAATCAATTACAAGTTATTTAAATATGTTTTCTGAAGATATAGTTATTAGACCTAATAGTAAAAATATAGAATATGAAGAAACAAATGATATATATGAAATTATAACTAAGAAATTAGATAGTTTAAAACAAAAGGGAGTAGCTCTAGAAAATATAACAGATGTATTAAAAACTGATATTGATAATTATTTATGTAGTGTAAGTAAACATTTTAACAATACAAATTCTAATTTAAATAATCTTTATAAATTAGTATCTAAAGATATTGTATTAGCAACAATGCAGTTTATAGAATACGCAAGAGAAAAATTACAAGTTAATTTTTCTAATCATTTTTTATTTAGTTTATCATTACATATTCAAGAATTAATAAAGAGAGTAGAAGAGAATAATGTAAGTAGTAATCAACATTTATTTAAGATAAAAAAAGAACATCCAGAAGAATTTAGTGTAGCAAATGATTTAGTGAAAAAAATTAGTAATAAATTTGGAATAATTGTTCCAGAAAGTGAAAAAGGATTTTTAGCATTATTATTATTTCATAGTAGAGTGGAGATATCGGACAATAATAAAATAGGAATAATTATAATATGTCATGGAGATTCAACAGCTACAAGTATTGCTAATACCTGTAATATGTTGCTAAATACTAATATGATGAAAGCAATAGATATGCCATTATCCCAAAGTATTGATGAAACATATAAAAAATTAAAATCAATGGCATTAGCTATAAATAAGGGTAAAGGTATTATAATATTGGCAGATATGGGATCTTTATTAGATTTTGATAAGAAATTAACATCTGAAACAGGTATAAAAACTAAAGTAGTAAAAAATGTCTCAACACCAATAGCTTTAGAAATGTTAAGACATGTTTTATATGATATGGAAGATATAGATAATGTATATGAACAGGCAAAGTTTGTTGAGGATAATTGTAATAAAATTGTTGTTGCTAAAAAGAAAGAATTAGCTATTTTATCAGTTTGTGCAACAGGCAAAGGTAGTAGTATAATTGCTAAAAATATCTTAGAAGAATTAATTGATAAATATTATGCTGATAAGATAAAAATTATTCCTGTTGATTTAGAAAATGCAAAAGATGTATTTAAAAAAATGCAAGATAGGTATTATATTTTAGCAGTTGTTGGAACAATTGATCCTATTTTACCAATCCCATTTTTTCCAATAAATCAATTAATGCAATCTGAAATACAACAAGTATTCTTTCATTTATTAGATGGAAATATTAATGGTATATTTATGTTACCTGAAAATAAAGCAAATTATACTATTTTTGAAACAGCTAAAGATTTATTGGAAAAATATGTTAAATTTATAAATCCTAAATATGCTATAACTAAAATTAGGAAGTTTATAGAAAAAATAGAATATAATCCGAAAAATGAAGAATATGTACTAGACTTAATGATTCATATGGGATGTATGTTAGATAGATGTTTAAGTAAAATTGATATAAAATATAATAATTTAGATTTATACAAAGAAAAAGAAAAACTTTTATTTGATAAAATAATAATAGCTTTAAAAGATATAGAGCAAGATTATAATATAAAAATAAGTGATGATGAAGTAGCATATATTGTAAAAATTATAACTACAAAAAAATAAAAAAAGGCATCTTAATAATTTATTAAGATGCCTTTTTCATAGTAAAGATTTTTTATAAAAGTAAAAGTTCTACAACAAATACAGATAAACAACAAGATGAGGCTACTTGGAATAAATTAGCACCAAACCAAGAAAGTACAATACCAATGACAAGAGCAATAGCTCCAGAAAGTGGTGTCTGTGTTACCTGTATAATTGCAGGAAAAGTCATAACTGCTAATGTGATATAAGGAACATAGTAAAGAAAAGATTTTATCAGCGGATTTTTTATTTCTGTTTGAATTAAAGTCAGTGGCAAAACACGAATAGCAAAACTAGTTAAAGCCATGACTAAAATGTATATATATACCTCAGACATTCTCTTCACCATCCTTTGTTTTTACTGGATATAAGATACTAGCAATCAAAGATAATACTATAGTTAAAATAATGATACGTGTAGCACTTGATAATTCAGATATATAAGGAAGGTAAGTGGATAAGTAGCTAGCAATAAAGCTGATGATAACAAATACACCGATTACTTTATTTTTTCGTGCAGGTGGAATGATAACGGCTAAAAACATGCCGTATAATGCTACACTAAAAGCACTTATCAATTGAATTGGCAATAAATTACCTACAACAATTCCAAGAGCTGTACCACCAGCCCAACATGGCATAGTGATGAACATAGCACCAAAGTAATAGAAAGGATTTAGATAATTAGGTCTAGCGATAGAAATGGCAAATAATTCATCTGTGATATCAAAGCCGATTAAAATGCGTTGATACCATGGAATATCTGGCGATAATTTTTGACTTAAAGCGCAACTCATAATCAAATAACGAGAATTAGCGATTAAGATAACGAGAAATACTTCTATATATGTTGCCATTGTAGCAATAGAAGTAAAGCCAGCATATTCACCAGCGGAAGCATTTACAAGAAAGCTTGTTAAAAAGCCTTGAAATGCTGTCAGTCCTGCATTTTTAGCAGTGATTCCCAAAGAGAAGGAAACTGCTAAATAACCAAGAGCAATAGGAAAACCATCACGTATACCATCTTTAAAAGCTTGTTTTTTTACAGAGATATTGTCTACTGGATAAACATCGTCAGCAATATCTAATTCATTCATAGCGATTTCCTCCATTTTGTATTTTATTTTTAAATATGTATTTTGTATAAATATTATAGCAGTTATATTTACATTAGGAAAACGAATATTTATAATAACTACATAAGTAAAACTAATGGGAGAGCGAATGCATATGGTTTCGCGTTATGGGATTTTTTGTAAAGTCATAGAAAATGGAAATTTTACAAAGGTAGCAAAAGAAGTGGGCTATTCGCAAAGTGCGATTAGTCAAAGTATAAAGGCGTTAGAACAAGAATTAGGAACCATCTTGATAGATAGGAAAAAAGAAGGCATAACATTAACAGATGATGGTAAATCTTTTTATCCGTATATACAGGCAATTTTTCATGCTGAACTTTCATTGAAACAAAGGCAACAGGAAATGAAGGGTTTAGAGCATAGCGTTATACGTATTGGCACTTTTACTAGTGTAAGCAGAAATATTTTACCGCAATTGATGAAGAGTTTTAAATCATTATATCCTACAGTCAATTTTGTTTTAAAACAAGGTGAATACACAAGCATAAAAAAATGGATTTTGCATGGAGAAATTGATTTTGGTTTTGTAAATAGTGATGTAGTTTCAGGCATCAATATGGAATTTTTATATAGAGATGAAATGATGGCAGTATTGCCTAAACATCATAAATTAGCTAATTTACCGATTATATCTTTAGACCAATTAGCCAAAGAATCTTTTATTTTATTAGATGAAGGTCGCCATAGTGTGATTATGCATGCTTTTGCTGATTATAAATTAGAGCCACAGATTGAATATAAAGTTTATGATGATTATTCAATTTTAGCTATGGTAAAACAAGGTCTAGGGATATCTGCCATGTATAGTTTAGTTTTAAATGGATTTGAAGATGGCTTAGCTATTCGACCAATAAAAGAACACCCTGAACGCAATGTAGCTTTAGCATGGCAAAATTGGGATACAATGTCACTAGCTTCACGTAAATTTGTGGAATTTATAAAAGAAAATTTTGTATTTGTACAAGAAAAATAAAAAAATTGCAGAGCTTACGCTCTGCAATTTTTATTTGATAATACTCAATAATTCTAAAGGTTTATCAATAATAAAATCGGCATTAATATCTTTTAATTCCTCAAGACTGCCATATCCATACGTTACACCAACACATTTTAAATTAAATTTTTTCGCGCCAATGACATCGTATTTACGGTCACCTACCATTATACAGTCATTTAAATCTGTAATTTGCATTTGTTTTAAAACATAAGCTAATACATCATCTTTATTTATACGACTGCCATCAAGCAAACTACCGCCAGCAAAGGCAAAATATTTTAGTAAATCATGTTGACTTAAAATATTTTTTACAAACTTTTCAGGTTTCGAAGAAGCAATCAATAATTTTAAACCATTTTCAACTAAAGTCTTTAATAATTCAGGTATTTGCTCATATACTTCATTTTCTAAAATACCTTTATCTGTATAATATTCTCGAAAATATTTTACAGCCTCAAGACTTTGTTCATGACTAAAATTATAGCAATTGATAAATTGCTGATTTAATGGCGGACCTACAAAACTTTTTAAAACCGTCATATCTGTTTCGTTTATGCCATATTTTTTTAAAGCATATTGTACAGCATGAATAATACCAGGTCCAGAATTAATCAATGTACCATCTAAATCAAAAATAATATTATGATATTTATATTGCATAAATTTATCCTCAATTTTATTTATTAATAAGTTTTTTAGCGATTTCTACAGCTTCAACGCCATCAGGAGCATAAGCATCAGCACCGACATTATCAGCATATTCTTGAGTTACTACAGCGCCACCGATCATGACTTTTGTGGAGTACTCGCTTTTATTTAATTCAGCGATGACTTCATCTATCTGTGTAATAGTAGTTGTCATCAAGGAGCATAAACCGATCATATCGGCTTTATTATCTATAGCTGCTTTAATGATTTCTTCTTTATCAATATCTTTACCTAAATCGATAACTTTAAAACCGTTATTTTCTAAAAGCGCAGATACGATATTTTTACCTAAATCATGGATATCGCCTTTTACAGTGGCAATGACGATAGTACCTTTATTACTTACGCTATCAGCTGGAATACGTTCTTTGATTTTGATGAAAGCTTCACGCATTGCTTCAGCGGATAACATAACTTGTGGTAAAAAGATTTTTTTCGCACCGAAATCTTTGCCAACGACATTCATTGCTGCGCTTAAAGCTTTATCTGTAATTTCATTTGTTTTATGTCCTTCAGTTAAAGCTTGTTCTACCATTTGAGCAATGGATTCTTTTTCCCCACTGATTATAGCAGATTTTATATCTTCAATGATATCACCGCTAGATACTGCATTTTTAGCTTTAGCTACAGGGATATTTTGACCGGAATGATTAAGACTATAATCGCGACCATTAGGGTCTTTAGCTAAAAGAGCATTAGAAGCACTCAAGGCATTTTGCATAGAATCATCATAAGGGTTCATGATTGGAGCATCTAATCCCATTGCTAAACACATAGTGAAGAATGTGCTATTGATAAGTGGACGATTTGGAAGTCCAAAGGATATATTGCTAAGTCCCATAGTGGAAGGAGCACCAATATGTTCGCGATAAAGTTTTAAAGTGTTTAATACTTCATTACAAGCATTTTTATCGGCAGCTATAGTCATTACAAGCGCGTCAAGTAAAAAGTTGTTATCTTTTAAGCCCTGAGCTTTAGCTTCAGCGATTATTTTTTGAGCTAGTGCAAGACGTTCTTTAGCTGTTTTAGGGATACCTTCATCAGATAATGGCAAGCATAAGATTGCAGCACCATATCTTTTAGCTAATGGTATAAAATATTTTAATCTATCAGGTTCTGCACTTACAGAATTGATGAGTGCTCTACCAGGATATGCTTTTAACCCTGCTTCTAATGCTTTGACATCGCTTGTATCAATGGCAAGTGGTGTATTTACAAGTTGAGAAATTTCAGTGATAGCTTTGTGCATAGCTTTTGCTTGGTCAATTCCAGCAACACCCATATTTACATCAAGGATTTGAGCACCAGCTTGAGTTTGTTCAATAGCTTCACGTTTTACAGAGATAAATGAACCATTTTTTATTTCTTCGGCTAATTTTTTACGACCAGTAGGATTGATACGTTCGCCGATTAATCTTGTAGGTAAATCTTTGCCAATAAATACAGTTTTAGAACGGCTAGCAAGGGCAAGATTAGGATTTGGTGTTTTGCGGATAGGTTCGGAAACGTCAGCTAAAGCTTCTTTGATAGCTTTGATATGAGCAGGAGTTGTTCCACAGCAACCACCAATATAAGTTGCACCAGCTTCTACAAGTTTTGGTGCCCATTTAGCCATATCTTCTGGAGTGAGTGGGAAGATTGTTTGACCATTTTCTAAATGTGGCATACCTGCATTTGCTTGTACACTGATAGGGCAAGAACAATTATCGGCTAATTCTTTTATGATAGGAACTAATTGTTCAGGGCCTAAAGAGCAGTTGGCACCGATAATATCTGCGCCCATAGCTTCTAAGATAATGGCAGCTGATTGTGGGTCTGTGCCTGTTACAGTTCTGCCATCTTCACTGAAGGATAATTGACAGATTACAGGTAAATCGCAAGCATCTTTAGCAGCGAGAAGGGCAGCACGCATTTCTTGGATTTCAATACAAGTTTCGATGAGGATATAATCAACACCTGCGTCAGCTAAAATTTTAGCTTGTTCATAATAATTTTCATAAACTTCATCGAAAGTCAATTCGCCTAAAGGTTCAATAAAAGCACCAGTAGGGCCCATAGAACCAGCTACTTTTGCTTTGCCAGCAGTGGCGATTTTGGCATTTTTTACAGCAGCGATATTTATTGCTTCTACTTTATCGCCTAAGTTATATTCATTTAATTTGATGCGAGAAGCACCAAATGTATTTGTTTCAACAATATTAGAGCCTGCTTCTACATAAGCACGATGAACATTTTGGATAGCTTCAGGAGCTTCGATATTTAATAATTCAGGGCACATTCCTGGTTTTAATACAGATTTTTGTAACATAGTGCCAGTAGCACCATCAAATATATGTATCATAGAAGATACCTCCTAGAAATTTTTATTGAGCAAAAAAGATAAAATGTATTTGTTTATCATCATGAATTTTTATTTAATAATTCAGGGTCAAATGGTTTTATGCGGAAATTGCAATTAGGGTTTGGACAATATTTACAAGATTGTTTTTCAGGTTCGACATCTTGTGTTTTAGGTATAAGTCCAATGATTGCAGTAACGGATTTTCGCGGTGTAAGCATTAATGATGAAGTTAGGCTAATACCTATTTCATGAGCTTTAGCTAAGCGGAGCATTTCAGGTTGTGCTTGTATAGGCCAATCTCCATATCCTGGGCTAAATCGCCAACGACGAACTAATCCTTGCATATTGAATTTTTGGTCAATGGCTTGTTCAATACCATCAGCAACATGTTCAACAGCTGTAGTTGCAGCAGCGTCCATCAAAACAGCTAGCGTGTATTCTCCATCTTTGAAACGACGGGAGATTTCTTCTTCAACAGTTTCGCCGATTGTAACAGCGATGATGGCAACTTTTGTAGCTCGACAAAGATGTTTAGTTACTTTTTTCCCTTCTAATTTAAAGGGCTTATCTGCAAGTACAATGCCATTTTTAGCGTCATAGTCATATACTTCCCAAATTCCTTTAGGTTCAGAAATATATAAGACTTCACGACATGCTTCTAAAATAGTTTTTTTATTGAAATTAGGAGCTTTATTGAGTCCAGCATAACGTCTAGTTTCACTAGGGTCAATGGACATTAAAGCAGCATTATATTTAGGCATGGTAAAATCTCCCTTAATGTTTTGTGTTTATAATTATATCTAGAAAAGAATTTTATCATAAATTTTAGTATAATTATACTGTTATTAGTTAAATTAATTTTTTATGATTGATTATAGTTTTAAATTATAATGAATTTATAAAAGTAATAAGTTAAAATAATTATTATAATATTTTAAAGGAGAAATACATGGAATTTTTAAATATTGATGAAATTTTACCAAACCCATTTCAACCAAGAAAGGAGTTTGATATGGAGCAATTAGCTCAACTAGCAAAATCGATAAAAGAATATGGTATAATTGAGCCTCTAATTGTGCGTATAAATGATAATGATGAATTTGAATTGATTGCAGGAGAAAGACGTCTTCGTGCAGCTAAAATGGCAGGATTAGATAAAGTGCCAATTATCTTAAAAGATTATGATGATGATAAGGTAGCACAAATAGCTTTAATTGAAAATCTCCAACGCAGTAATTTAAATGTTATTGAAGAAGCAAATGCATATCAGTTGTTATTACATAAATTTAATTTAAAACAAGAAGAAGTAGCGCAAAAAGTAGGAAAAAGTCGTTCGCATATAGCAAATTTTGTACGCTTATTGAATTTAGCAAAAGAAGTACAGTGCTTATTACAAGATAATAAACTCAATATGGGGCAGGCAAAACCGCTTTTAGCGATAGAAGATGAAAAACTTCAAGTAAAATTAGCTAATTTGATAATTGAAAGAGAATTATCTGCTAGAAAAGCTGAAGCATTAGTCAAAAAAGTCTTAGCAGGTGATAATGTCATCGAGCAGATTGAACAAGTAAAAGAAGCGAAGATGTATTTAAATGATGTGCAAGAGCGATTAAAACAAATATTGGGAACAAATGTAAATATAAAGCAAGGTAAAAAGAAATCTCGTATAGAGATTGAATTTTATAATGATGATGATTTAGCTAGATTAGTTGAATTATTGATGGAAAAACAAGAAAGTCCTCAGATGAACAAATCGAGAATTATTAAGGATTTTAACATTTAGTAAATGCTGTTTTGATTTTACAAATAAAAACATGAATGCTATAATGTTGCACGTTAAAAAGAATAGTCTTTATTGAATAATCAATTCTTTTTTAACAGAATTTAGGAGGGAATATTTATGGATTTTTCAATGCTAAATCAGATATTTCAAGATAATTTATCAATTATTTTAACTGTAATCGTAGTCTTATTAGTTTTATTAATAATTTTATCAATAGTGATGCTTGTAAAATTAAGCAAAGCTAAAAAACGTTATAATTCATTGGTAAATGGTGCAACAGGTGAAAGTTTAGAGGATATTATAGCTGATAATATTGCTCAAATGAATGAACTTGTAGTAAAAAATAATAAAATTGATGCAGATTATGCAGAAATGAAATCTTTATTTACAAAATCCATTCAAAAAGTAGCAGTACATCGTTTCTGTGCTTTTGCTGATATGGGTGGCGATTTGAGTTATGCTGTAGCTTTGCTTGATAATCAAAATAATGGTGTGATATTCTCTTCTATTTTTGGACGTCAAGATTCTTGCACATATGTAAAACCTATAGAAAATGGTGTTTCTAAATATCCTTTGACTCAAGAAGAAAACAAAGTATTATTAGAAGCTATGTCTAAATAATTTTGACAAAGATAAAAACAAAAGGAGTACAAATTGTTGTACTCCTTTTTTATATGCAATTTTTCCAAAAAAAATTACTTCGCTTATGCGAAGTATAAAATTAATCAACTGTAGGCATAAATAAAGCAGGCATATTATTAATCGTATCAGTAACTTTCTGCTCTGTTTCCATAGCTTTTCGATGTAGTCGTTCAGCCTTAGCTAAATCTTTTGGTTTATTATCTTGAATACCGATAGCATAAGCTTTCCATGCTTGAATAGTATATGTCGTACTTTCCATGCGCAATTCATGTAAATGGCGAGCGCCTGTAGGTATTTGATAACTTTGTAGATAATTATACCAATCTTGATATGTTGGCACTATTTTATTATCAATAAAAGATTTTAACAATGCTCTTTGACTTGATGAAGGATTATTTTTGAAGTTTTCAGCTAAAACTATAAATTCGTTTTGTAATTGCTTGAATTGAGCATTATTTCTATCCAAATCAGCTTTAGTATTAGTCAAATACGTATTTATATCTTGGTGATAAAGATTAGATATCATAGTTAGATAATCTTGATAATTAGTAACTTCACTGACTTGCCAAATGCCTTCTTCATTTTTGACTAATTTCAATTTTAAATCAAAATTAGTATCTGTGTATTTATCTGCAACTAAAATCGTTGCCATAACTGAATTATCATCAATAGTTTCTATGGATTTTATTTCTTTGAAGCTTATATTGAATAATAAAGAGCGATTGATTAATTCTGTATAATCGATACCTAATTGACGACCTTTAAGCATAGAATCATAATTGAAACGTTGCCAATTTCCAGTTTGAATATATTTATCAATACTTTGAATTGTACCATCAATAATGATGGGTTCAATGAGGGCATAGAAGGTTTGATAAATACTATGTTCTTTTTCTGTATAGATTTTATCATTGATAAATATATCATTAGTCAAAATCTTATAATTTGGTGGTAATAAAGTTTTTAAATCTACGTATTTATGAATAGTGTCAATATCACGATGTTCAAAGGCTGTTTGCAATTCTTCTAAAGCATATTCAGGAGAATTAGTGCGCTGGTAATAGTAATAACCTCCTATAATCGATAAAATTAATAATACTAATAAAACTACAAAACAAGCAAATATATTTTGTATGCGACGTTGTCTTCTTCGTTTAGCAACGGTTCGTTGCCATTTATCATCATTCATGATTAATTTACTCCAGGGTGAAAATTTGTATAATTATTATACCATAAAACAATATCGGTGGTTATTGCTTTTATTTTATAGTGTAAAGTTTACAATTTAATATTGACAAAAAATAATTGATGTGCAATAATATGAGCAAATCAATTCAAAAATTTAATACTTGCCTTAATGAAACCTATGAGGTGGAGATAAAAATATGAAATGCACTTACAGAGAGTAGGGGAGCTGAGAGCCTATAGTACGCAGCATATTAAATGGACCACTGAGGGTGCAGTCAACAGATTAGAAATAATCTTAGTATTCTGCAACGCGACACAAGCGTTAACTGTGAGGGATATGTTAGTATCCTGCAAAGAGGAGCATTTGCTCAAACAAGGTGGTACCGCGAGTAGAGTATAATATATAATTTAGTGATTTAATTATATAGAAATATAGATACCCGTCCTTGATATTATTTTCAAGGACGGGTATTTTTATTTGCTTACAAATAGATTTATAAAGGAGGATTAGAATATGTACAAACTGACTCTGGCAGAATTAGAAGCAATAAAAACAGAATATAAAATAGTGCCAGTGAGTAAAGAGATATTTGCTGACCTTACAACACCGATTAAAGTGTTGAAAATCTTGAAAAATATCAGTGATAATGTGTATTTATTTGAAAGTGTGGAGAATACACATCATTGGGGCAGATATTCTTTCTTAGGTTTTAATCCTTCTTTAGAGATTAGTTGTAAAAATCATTTATTGAAGATAAAAAAAGCTAGCAATAATGAAATAGAAGAAATTAAGACAGATAATCCAAATACAGAGATTAGAGAGATTTTAAAAGCATATAAAAGCCCTAAATTTGAATATTTACCGTCGTTTACTGGCGGATTGGTTGGATATTTTGCTTATGAATATCTGCGTTATCAAGAAAGTAAATTGGACTTTGTAGATGAAACAGTAAACAAAGATGAAGTTTCTTTCAATGATGTAGATTTGATGTTATTTGATAAGGTAATAGCTTTTGACCATTATACGAAAAAGATAATTTTAATTGTGAATATAAAAACTGATAATTTAAAAGCTAATTATGCTAAAGCCATTGATGATTTAGAAAAATTAGCAAAACTTATTATCTATGGCAAAGAAAAAGAAATACCTTCAGGGAAACTATTATCTGATTTTAAACGAGAGTTTACTAAAGATGAATATATAGATGTAGTGAAAAAGACACAGCGTTATATCAAAGAAGGCGATATTTTTCAGGCTGTCATTTCTAATCGCATAGAAGCTGATTTTTCAGGAAGTTTATTAAATGCTTATCGTATATTAAGAACGATAAACCCTTCCCCATATATGTTTTATCTAAGTTCTAAGCAAATAGAGCTGACAGGGGCTTCACCAGAAACATTGATAAAATTAGAGGATAAAGAATTAAAGACTTTTCCGATAGCTGGCACGATGCCAAGAGGTAAAGATGAACGAGAAGATGATTTATTAAAAACAAGATTATTAAGTGATGAAAAAGAATTGGCAGAACATAATATGCTAGTGGATTTGGGCAGAAATGATATCGGTAAAATCAGTAAATTCAATTCAGTAACAGTAGAAAATATGCATAAAGTAGAGTTTTTCTCTCATGTGATGCATATAACAACTACTGTAAAAGGAAAAATCAAAGATGATTGTGATGCTTTAGATGCTATCGTAGCTACTTTGCCAGCAGGAACATTATCTGGTGCGCCAAAAATACGAGCTATGGAAATCATTCATGAATTAGAGAAAAGCCCAAGAGGTATTTATGGTGGTGCTGTGGGATATATCGATTTTGCAGGTAATATGGATATGTGCATAGGTATAAGAATGGCAGTAGCAAAACAAGGTAAAGTATTTGTTCGTTCAGGTGGCGGAATAGTCAAAGATAGCATACCTGAAAATGAATACCAAGAAACGATAAATAAAGCCCAATCAATGATAGAGGCAATCACAAAAGCACAGGAGGTGGAAACATATGATTTTGTTAGTAGATAATTATGATAGCTTTGTGTATAACTTATATCAATTAATCGGTTCAATAAATACAGAGATAAAAGTCATTCGCAATGATGAAATAAATATAGAGCAGATAAAAAAACGAAATCCAAGTCATATTGTGCTATCTCCAGGGCCAGGAAAACCTAGTGAAGCTGGAATTTGCAGTGAAATTGTGAAAGCTTTTCAAGGTGAGATACCGATTTTAGGGATTTGTTTAGGTCATCAAGTCATAGCTGAAGTTTTTGAAAGTATTGTAAGTTATGCTAAAGAAGTAGTTCATGGCAAAGCTTTTAAATTAAAGATAATGGAAAATTCACCTTTATTTGAGGGTATAGATAAAGAATTTATGGGAGCAAGATACCATTCTTTAGCGATTAAAAGAGAAACTTTAGGCGAAGATTTAAAGATAATAGCAACTACTGATGATGGTGAAATTATGGCAATAGAGCATAGAAGATATCCTATTTATGGATTGCAATTTCATCCTGAATCAATTTTAAGTGATAATGGCAAGAAATTAATTCGAAATTTTCTGGATATAAGAGGTAATCAAAATGATTAGACAAGCAATATATCAATTGAGTAATAAGCAAGATTTAACAACAGAGCAAGCTATAGTTTCTATGCAAGAAATTATGAGTGGAACAGCAAGCAATATTCAAATTGCTAGTTTTTTGACTGCTTTGCGATTAAAGGGCGAAACGATAGACGAAATAACAGCTTTTGCTCAAGTCATGAGAGAAAAAGCTCAAAGCATAGATTATAAAGATGATTTATTTGAAATAGTCGGCACAGGTGGAGACGAAGCAAATACATTTAATATCTCAACTACAGCAGGATTTGTAATTTCAGCTAGCGGTATAAAAGTAGCTAAACATGGCAATCGCAGTGTATCTAGTAAATGTGGTGCAGCTGATTGTTTAGAAGCTTTAGGCACTAAATTAGAATTAGATGCTAAGCAGAATGAAAAGATGCTAGATGAAATAGGCATGTGTTTTATGTTCGCTCCGAAGTATCATAGTTCTATGAAATATGCTAGTCCTGTTAGACGTGAACTAGGAATTAGAACAGTATTCAATATCTTAGGGCCACTTGCTAATCCTGCAAATGCTAATCGACAATTGATGGGCGTTTATCAAGAAGAATTAGTAGAGCCATTAGCGAAAGTATTATCTAATCTCGGTGTAAAAAGAGGTGCTGTTGTCTATGGTTATGATGGTTTAGATGAGATAACAGCTTGTAATAAAACTTTAGTATGTGAAATCAAAGATAAAAAATTAAAGACATATACTTTAGACCCTAGAGATTATGGCATGGAATATGCAAATTCAGCTGAATTAGTTGGCGGAGATAAAAATGAAAATGCTCAAATCACAAGGGATATTTTAGCAGGAACTTTGGGGGCAAAACGCAATGCAGTATTATTAAATGCTGGTATGAGTATTTATTTAGCAAAAGATGGATTATCTATACAAGATGGCATCAATATAGCCAAAGATACGATAGATACAGGCAAAGCTAAATATCAGATGGAACGATTTATCAAATATTCAAATGAGGTATGTTAAATGATTTTAGATGAAATTGTAGAGAAACGAAAAATCAATATAGCTAAACAAAAACAGATAAAATCATTAGCTATGCTAAAACAAGAAGCAGAAGCTTTGCCTCAAAATAGAGATTTTCCTTTGGAAAAAGCATTGATGAAGCAAGATATAAATTTTATCTGTGAAGTGAAAAAAGCATCACCATCAAAAGGAATTATAGCTCAGGATTTTCCTTATTTAACTATCGCTAAAGAATATGAATTAGCAGGAGCAAGTGCTATTTCTGTACTCACAGAGCCAGATTATTTTTTAGGTGAAGATAAATATTTACAAGAAATAGCTCAAAATGTCAGTATTCCTGTATTATGTAAGGATTTTATCATTGATGAATATCAGATTTATAAAGCGAAAATTTTAGGAGCTTCAGCGATTTTATTGATTTGTGCGATTTTAGATGATGAAACACTTAGAAGATTTTTTACCTTAGCTGAAAAATTAGGGCTATCCTGTTTAGTGGAAGCTCATGATGAAAATGAGATAAAAAGAGCCTTGAAAGTACAAGCGAGAATTATCGGTGTGAATAATCGTAATTTAAAAGATTTCACTGTAGATGTAGAAAATAGTTTAAAATTAAGGTCTTTAGTGCCTGAAAATGTGATTTTTGTTTCTGAAAGTGGCATAAAAACTAAAGAAGATATAGAAAAATTAAGAGTTCATCAAGTGCAAGCCGTGCTTATCGGTGAAACTTTTATGAGGGCTAAAGATAAAGTCTTAGCACTTAAGGAATTATATGGAAAGAAAATAAGCCCTAAAGTAAAATTTTGTGGCATGAAAACTAGAGAAGATATAGCTATCATAAATAGATATACTCCAGATTATGTGGGTTTTATATTTGCTGAAAGTAAACGACAAGTAAGTATGCAAACAGCGAGTGATTTAGCTAAAATTTTAGATGAAAAAATTAAAAAAGTCGGTGTCTTTGTCAATGCTTCATTAGCACAAATTGAAGAGATAGCTCAGAAAGTTTCTTTAGATATCATTCAATTACATGGTGATGAGGATAATGAATTTATCAAAGCATTGAAAAATAAACTCGATTTGCCGATTTGGCAAGCGATAAAAGTAAAAGATATTGTTGATATAGAAAGAGCGAAACAAAGTATTGCCGATATGATTTTGTTTGATGCTTATGTAAAAGATAGTGCTGGTGGCACAGGAAAGAGTTTTAATTGGGATTTGCTTAAGGATTTTACAGGTGAATTTATCTTGGCTGGTGGTATAAATAAGCAAAATATCATTAGAGCGATAAGAACAACAAAACCATATATAGTAGATATCAGTAGTGGCATAGAAAAAGATAATCATAAAGATGAAAATGAAGTTAAGACGATAAGTGAACTTTTGCGAAAGGTAGGATAAATATGAACGTGAATAAGATAAATAAAAAAGGTCGTTTTGGTAAATATGGCGGACAATATATGCCAGAGACTTTAATGAATGCAGTAAATCAATTAGAAGAAGCGTATTTAAAATATAAAGATGATCCTGATTTTGTCAGAGAATTAGAGGATTTACAGCGAAAATATACAGGTAGACCATCACTTTTATATTTTGCGGAAAAGATGACAAATGATTTAGGTGGAGCAAAGATTTATTTGAAACGAGAAGACTTAAATCATACAGGTTCTCATAAAATCAATAATGTTTTGGGGCAGATTTTATTGGCAAAACGCATGGGAAAAACTCGTGTAATTGCAGAAACAGGTGCAGGTCAACATGGCGTAGCTACAGCAACAGTGGCAGCACTTATGAATATGGAATGTGAAATCTTCATGGGCGAAGAAGATACGAAACGACAAGCATTAAATGTTTATCGCATGGAATTATTAGGAGCAAAAGTACATAGTGTTACTAAAGGAACAAGAACACTAAAAGATGCAGTAAATGAAGCTTTACGCGAATGGACTTCAAGAATTGATGATACACATTATGTTTTAGGTTCTGTTATGGGACCACATCCATTTCCAACTATTGTGCGTGATTTTCAGTCTATCATCAGCAGAGAAGCTCGTGAACAGATATTAGACATGGAAAATAGATTGCCAGATGTAGTCATGGCTTGCGTTGGTGGCGGTAGCAATGCTATGGGCATGTTTTATAATTTTATTCCTGATAAACAAGTGAGATTGATTGGTTGTGAAGCAGCTGGAAAAGGTCTTGATACAGAAGAACATGCAGCTACTATTTCTAAAGGCACAGAAGGTATTTTCCATGGTATGAAATCCTATTTTTGTCAGGATAAATATGGTCAGATTGCTCCTGTATATTCTATTTCAGCAGGCTTAGATTATCCAGGTATTGGGCCAGAACATGCTTATTTACACGATAGTGGTAGAGCTGAATATGTAGCGATTACAGATGATGAAGCAGTTGATGCGTTTGAATATTTATCAAGAACAGAAGGAATTATCCCAGCGATTGAAAGTGCTCATGCTATAGCACAAGTGATGAAAATTGCACCGAAAATGAAAAAAGATGAAATCATCATTGTTTGCTTATCTGGTAGAGGAGATAAAGATGTAGCAGCTATGGCGAGATATAGAGGAGTGAAAATCAATGATTAAGATAGAAGAAGCATTTAAAAATAAGAAAGCATTTATTCCCTTTGTATTGGCAGGTTATCCGAATTTAGAAACTACAGAAAAATTTATTCTAAAAATGGCAGAAGCTGGAGCTGATTTGATAGAAATAGGGATACCTTTTTCTGACCCAGTGGCAGAAGGAACAGTTATTCAAGCGGCTAGTAAAGTAGCTTTAAGTGGCAATATGACGACAAATGATATTTTTGATATGGCTGAAAATTTAAAGGGAAAAGTGAATATACCACTTGTATTTATGACTTATATAAATCCTATATTCGTTTATGGTAAAGATAAGTTTTTTGCTAGATGTAAACAATGCAATATCAGTGGCGTTATTGTGGCTGATTTACCTTTTGAAGAAAAAGATGAAATCTTAGCCCAAGCTAATGAAAATGATGTAGAAGTAATATCTTTGATAGCACCTACTTCAGAAAATCGCATAGGTATGATAGCTAATGAAGCACAGGGTTTTATCTATTGCGTATCTTCTTTAGGTGTAACAGGTGTTAGAAAAGAAATAAAAACAGATATACAAAGTATTGTAAATACTATTCGTAAATATACAGATAAACCAGTTGCTGTAGGTTTTGGTATCTCAACACCACAGCAAGCATATGATATAGCTAAAATTGCTGATGGTGTCATTGTAGGCAGTGCCGTTATTCGTATTATTGATAAATATGGCAAAGAGGCTACACCATATTTAGTTGATTATGTAAAATCCATGAAAGAAGCTATTTCAAAAGCATAATTAAAAATAATTTGTATAATAATAAAAACTCCCTTTAATTAAAGGGAGTTTTTATTTTAAACAGCATTGTAACCGAGTTCTAATGCCTGCATATTTTTATCAACTGTATGTGGTGGTACGCGATGTGCCACAGATTGTTTTACTGTTTCAAGCGAAACAATGCCAGAGAGTTTAACCATGATGCCAAGTGCAACTATATTGGCAAATAACAATTTGCCGAGTTTTTCAGAAGCCATTTTAGTGATTGGCACTTTAATGATATGTGGAAAATCTGGTGCATTTGGTACAAGGTCTTCATCAACGATTAATAAGCCATTGTCTTTGTCTAAATCGCCATAATATTTGTCAGCTGCTTGTTGTGTCATAGCAAGTACGATATCTGGATTTATAACTTTAGGATGATAAATCGGATTATCGGAAATAATTACTTCCGCTTTAGAAGCACCACCACGTGCTTCTGGACCATAAGATTGAGATTGAACAGCTTGTTTGCCTTCACTTACAGCAGCTTCAGCAAAGATAATTGCTGCTGTGATAACGCCCTGACCGCCTGAACCGGATAAACGGAGTTGTTTCATCATTTTTCAACACCTCCAGCTATTTCAATAACTTTATCATAGGCATGGTCATAATCAATAGATTGATGTTGATGTAATAGACCAATTGGGAATTTGCCTACTTTTTTATCATCAGCTAATTTATCAAAAGCTGGCTTCATAACTGCATTATCACGCATCCACATCATCATTTGTGCAGGATCTGCCATTTTATTTTTACGACCGAAAGCTGTTGGACATTGTACTATAGCTTCAATTAAGGAGAAGCCTTTATTTTCAATACCGCCAGCTATCATATTGATCAAATGTGGTACATGATAAGCTGTGCTTCTTGCCACATATGTAGCACCTGCTGCTGCTGCCAAATTGCATGGGTCAAATGGATTATCAACGCAACCATATGGAGCAGTTGTCGCTTTTTTATCAAGCGGAGTAGTAGGTGATGCCTGACCACCTGTCATACCGTAAATATTGTTGTTGAATAATACGACAGTTAAATCTACATTACGTCTTGCACCGTGAATAAAGTGATTGCCACCGATAGCCATGCAATCGCCATCACCTGTGATTACAATTACATTAAGCTCTGGTCTAGCAAGTTTTATACCTGTTGCAAATGGAATAGCTCTACCATGAGCTGTATGAAGTGTATCAAAATCCATATAACCAGATGCACGTGAAGAGCAACCAATACCGGATACGATTACTGTTTTATCTGGATCGAGATTTTTCTTGACGATAGCTTCTACAATTGCTTTCATTACAATACCATTACCGCAACCAGGGCACCATAAATGCGGAAGGCGGTTTTGACGGAAATGTTGTTCATAAACTCTAGGTTTCATTAATTATTGCCTCCTTCGCACATTTTAATAATAGCTGTTTCAATTTCAGCTGGAGTGAAAATCTGTGTATCATATTTGCCTAAGAATTCTACTTTGCATTTGCCTTCACTTGCACGTTGCACTTCATGTACAAGTTGTCCATAGTTAAGTTCTGGGACTAAAATAGCATCAACTTTGTCTGCTAAATCTGCAATAACTTTATCGGCAAATGGCCAAATTGTGATAAGGCGTACCATGCCGACTTTATAACCTTTTTTGCGAGCTTCGAGCATAGCTTCATACGCTGTACGAGCTGTACCACCATAGCTTACAATTGCATATTGTGCATCTTCCATATTGTATGCTTCATAATGACAAATTTCATCACGAGCAATATCTATTTTTTTATGCAATCTATCAATGACTTCTTTAGTAACCATTGGGCTACCTGATGGGAAGCCTGTTTCATCATGAATAAGACCAGTTACATGAATGTGATATCCTTTACCAAAGTCAGCAATATTTGGCACTAAGTCAGTGTCAGGAGTATAGGCTTTATATTCTGGTGATGGTGTCATCTTTGGTTGACGACGAGGATAAATTTCTATATCGTCTTTCTCAGGAACATCTATGTTTTCACGTAAATGACCTACAATTTCATCCATCAATAAAATAACTGGTGTACGGAAGCGTTCTGCATAATTTACCGCCATAACAGTAACGTCAAAAGTTTCACGCACACTCCATGGAGAAAGCGCAATGATAGAATGATCGCCATGTGTTCCCCAACGAGCTTGCATGATATCGCCTTGTGCAGGAGATGTTGGTTGGCCAGTTGAGGGACCTACACGCTGTACATTGGCAATAACTACTGGAATTTCAGCAGCACAAGCATAACCGATTAATTCCTGTTTTAAAGAAAAGCCAGGACCAGAAGTGGCTGTCAGTACTTTATCACCAGCAAGAGAAGCGCCTAAAACAGCACCCATACTAGCGATTTCATCTTCCATTTGAACGAATTTACCGCCCATTTTAGGCAATAATTTAGCCATTGTTTCAGCGATTTCTGTAGATGGTGTAATTGGATAACCTGCAAAAAAGCGCACACCAGCAGCTAAAGCACCATAACTGCACGCTTCATTGCCTTGCATTAATTTAATCATTAATTTTCCTCCTTATCTACAAAAATAGCATAATCTGGGCAACGTAATTCACATTGTCCACAACCTATACAAGCATCAGCATTGACAATCTGACAGTGATTTAATACATCTAATTGCAAAACTTTTTTGGGACAAAAAGCTACACAAATACCGCAGCCTTTGCAACGTTGTGTTTTCAAGTAAATAATATTTTTCAAAGCTACACTCCCAAACTCTCAAATATATACATAATTTTGACATAAATATTAATAGCAATAAATTCATTATTTGATACATTCAATATCAATTATGAAATCTATTATATAACAAAAAGTGTAAATGTGTAAATGTATACAATATATATTTTAAAACAAATTATATTTAAATATATGAAAATATCTTGACTATCAAGAAAAATAGTATATAATATTAATTAATAATAATTATTTACTAGTTCGGTTTATTGTTTTTTTGATTTTATTCATGAAGGAGAGTGTATACTATGGATTTAAAAGGAAGTAAAACAGAGCAAAATTTATGGACAGCATTTGCAGGTGAGTCTCAAGCTCGCAATAAATATACTTTTTTTGCATCTAAAGCCAAAAAAGATGGATATGTTCAGATAGCAAAAATTTTTGAAGAAACAGCTGCAAATGAAAAAGAACATGCTAAAATTTGGTTTAAATTAGTAGATAAAATTGGTACTACTGAAGAAAACTTAAAAGCAGCAGCTGCTGGTGAACATGAAGAATGGACTTCTATGTATCCAGAATTCGCAAAAGTAGCACGTGAAGAAGGTTTCACTCGCATTGCTAACCTCTTTGAAATGGTTGCTAAAATTGAACAAGAACATGATGCTCGTTACAATTTATTATTAGCAAATATTCAAGAAGATAAAGTTTTCAAACGCAATGAAAAAATGATTTGGATGTGTTCAAACTGTGGTCATGTATATGAAGGTACAGAAGCTCCAGAAATTTGTCCTGTATGTGCTCATCCAAAAGCATTCTTTGAAATTAAAGCAAATAATTATTAATTCGGTTATAAAAAAGGCTAGTTAGATTATATCTAACTAGCCTTTTTGTTTTATATTTTATTTTAACCGAATATATAAGCAACTACTGTATATAAGAATAAAAGTAAAATAATACCCATAAAGAAAATCTGTGCCTTATAGAGCCATTCTCTAACATTATCAGACACTTTTGCATGACGATTTGCATACATAATTACTAAAGCAATTTCTAAAACTAAGTAAGTAGCAAAGCTTATTGGAGCTAAAATTAAACTTTCCCACATAGTTACTAATAATAAGAAGTTAATGACGATTAATAGGATTAACCAAATATCTTTACCGTACTTTTTCTGTTCTTTAGGTGCATTTTGTTGTTCTTTTGTTTTAGTAATTTTATTACTAATTCGTTTACTCATTCTAGCCATAGAAAAAACCATCCTCAACATTTTAATTTATGAATAAAGTATAACAAATATAATTTTAGCTCACAAGTTAACAAATAAACAATATTTTTTGTACAAATGTTATTATTTTTTTAGAAAATAATTGATAGTTTGTTACACACTTGTTAAAATAGTTAGTATCTTAAAGATTTTAGGCGACAAACTTTACAGAATAGAGGTTTATAAATATTATGATTAGAGAACATCGAAATCGAGAAAAATTAATAAATTATTACAAAATTTTTATAAATAAAGGTATAACTGACCCTAATGTACATCCATGGATAAAAGAATCATGGGAATTATCTAAGCAATATCAAGTTAATCCTAAAAAAATTCTAGCAACTGCTAGATTATCAGCATATGAATTAGCTCAATTACAAAGTAAACACAGTGATGCTATTGAGTATTTAGATAATTTTATTGACAGTATTGTGGACTTTTTACATGAATATAATCTATGTTTAACTATCATGGATTCAGAATGTACTGTACTAAAAAAATATGCCAATCCAACATCAAGACTTATTGATAGATTGGAAGGCGTAAGCTTAACTACGAAAAACGTAGGTACACTTAGTTGCAATATTGTAAAAGAGCATAAAGTACCATTTTGGGTATTTGGCCCAGAAATTTGGCTTGAAGAATTACATGAAATGAATAGTGGTTCTGTGCCAATTATGGTCAATGGGGAATTAACATATATCGTATCTTTAACTGTAATGGAATATGAAAAAATTCCTCAAGATGTAGTTTTAGCATTATTATTTACATTAAAAACTGCTTTAGAATTAAATATTAGACAATCTTTGAATATCAAAGCTCAAAAAGCTATTTTAGATGCAGCGCCATTTGCTGTATATCATATTATGTCTGAAGATAAAATCGTTTATGCAAATCGCATGGGTGAAGAACGTTTATCCGCTATTAATGCTATAAATGAAAATAAAGAAACAGCTCATTTAAAAGATATTGTATTAAATTATACACATACTCCTATTTATGATGGTTTCCAAGGTATTTCTTGCTATAATCGTGAAACTACATGGATTACTAATAATAAAACATATGAAGATATTACTACTGTTGTGCCATTGAAAAATTCTGAAGATGATGAAGATGTACAAAGTGTAGTTACAGTATCTATGCCAATTGAAGATTTACGTACTTTAGTAGCTCATGCTTCTGGTTATACAGCAAAATATAGCTTATCTTCTATGGTGGGAGAAAGCAAAGCTTTTGTACAGATGAAAGAACGCGCTTATCGTGTAGCTCGCAATAAAAATCATATTTTATTACAAGGTGAAGCTGGTATTGGTAAACAGCGTTTAGCTCATGGTATTCATATGGCTAGTATGCGTATGGCAGGTCCATTGATTTCTATAAATTGTGCAGATTCTACACCAGAATTATTGGAACAAGATATCTTTGGTGCAGCTACAGATTCTGATGTTAGTCATCCAGGTAAATTAGAATTAGCAAGTAAAGGTACTTTATTTATTGATGAAATCGAAAAATTACCAAGCTCTATTGCTAAAATGTTAGCTAAAGCTTTATCCGAAAAGAAAACTCATCGTATTGGTGAAAGCTTAGAACGCAGTATTGATGTACGCATTATTGCTGCAAGTGATGCAAATTTAAGACGTTTGACTGAAAAAGGTCAATTCGATGAAAAATTATTTAATATAATTTCTCGCAGTATTATACGTGTGCCATCACTTCGTTCTCGTAGAGATGATATTCCAATGTTAGCTATTAATATAATTGAAGAATTATCTAAACAACATCAAATGGAGCCAAAAGTTTTATTACCAGAGTCTTTAGAAGTGTTGAGAACTTATGATTGGCCAGGAAATATCAAACAATTACAAAGCGTATTAGAATATTCATTCTTCAATACAAGTGGACATGAAATCTATCCTACAGATATTAATTTAATGGGTAGTGTAAAACCAGATAATAAATGGAAAACAGATAAAGAAATATTCCTCAAAGCATGGAAAGCAGCTGGCGGAAATGTAAGCCGTTTATCTAATCTTTTGAGTGTAAGTCGTGTTACTTTATATCGTTATATTAAAAAATATGGATTGGAAAAATAAAAAAAAGCTTGGCTATCGCCAAGCTTTTTTATTATATAAATTTATCAATAACGTATGCTATACCATCTTCATCGCAATCTTTAGTAATGAATTGAGCAATATTTTTCACATCATCAATAGCGTTTTCCATAGCAACACCTAAACCGGCATATTCAATCATAGCTAAATCATTATCACCATCACCACAAGCCATGATTTCGCTTTTGTCTATTTGTAGATATTGAGCTAATTTACTTAGTCCTACTGCCTTATCAATGCCAGGAGGTGTTATATCCATAGTATATCCTGTATTTTGTTGTAGACCAATTCTATCTTTGAATATATCGGCTAATTCGTCTTGAATTTCTTGGATTTTTCCATTTAAGTTACAAACAACTAATTGAGTAACATTTTCTGTATATTTTTCAAAATCCTCGCCGACCTCTACTATATTTAATCCTTTTGTAGTTTTATAAGCAGGGAACATATCCATATCTACATAGCGAACATAAATTGTATCGCCAATATACCAACGAATATACCAATTTTTTTGATAACAAATAGATATTAATTCAGTTATAGTATCTTTAGAAAAATGAGCTTCATAGATGCTTTTTCCTGTATTTAAATCTTTAACAACACCACCATTACAAGATACTACAGGACAGTTCATATTTAATTGTTTAGCAAAATAAGAAGCAGATGCAGGCATACGACCAGTGGCTATAGTTACATAAATACCCTTATCCATAGCTTTTTTTATGGCTAAAGCATTTTTTTCAGGAACAAGTTTTTGTCGATTGAGTAAAGTACCATCCATGTCTAAGGCAATGAGTTTTATAGTCATAAAATATTTTCTCCTTTAACTTTATCATTGAAATCCCAAAATAGTGAACAATTAGCTTTAGCTAATGCTGTAACTATGGCTTTTGGTGGCATTTTTGTAGTCAAAACAATATCTACATCACTTAATTTACCAAATTTATAAGCAGGTTGTAGCAGAAATTTACCAGAATCTGCAAGTACACAAGTAAGTGTAGAATTTTTGGCAATCAAATGTTTGATAGCAGCATCTTCATTTTCAAAGGTGTAAAATCCATCTTCAGTAATGCTAGCAGCACCTAAAAAGGCGATATCAAAACGGATATTATCAAGTGTGGCCAATGTTTCACTGCCATAGAAATAGCGATTTACAGGATTGAGTTTGCCACCTAATAAGTGTAAATCTAAAGCAGCGTTATCTTTTAATTGTTCAATGATGTCAATGGAATTACTATATATAGTAGATTTTTCTTTGATGTATTTGCACATATATTGAACTGTTGTTGATGTATCTAAATAGCAAATAGCATTTTTTTTGATATATGATGAAGCTACTTTGCCTAATAAATCTTTATTGGAGTTTTTTAAATTTGCTCGTTCTTTGAAGCTTTGACGAAGTTGCACTGTAGGTAAGGTGATACCACCATGTGTGCGTAAAGCGATTTTTTGTTCTACTAAACAGATGATATCGCGTCTAGCTGTATCTCGAGATATATTGAATGTAGACATGATTTCTTGTTTAGATAGACTTTTTTTCTTGCGTAATAAATTCATGATTTGATATAAACGTTCTTCTTGATACATATAATCACCACAATTTCTTAGCTCGTTAAGTTAATTTTAAGCAAGTATAAGCATTATGTCAATTTGATATTTAATCCGTAATTTAGGTAAAATAATGAGAAGAAGGCTTTTATAATTTTGAATTTATAAAGGAGTTGATATAGTGAATAGTGTTGTTTGTATTACTAGTGCGGGCATTTTATGGGGAATTATTGCCATTTTCATCAGTTTATTAAAGGATTTAGGTTTTAATTCGTTGCAATGTGTAGCGATAAGAGGATTCTTTTCAGCTTTATGTTTAGTTATTTATTTAAGTATTTTTGATAGAAGTAAATTAAAAATTGAATTTAAGGATATAATTTATTTTTTAGGTACAGGTATTTTGAGTATTATCTTTTTTAATTATTGTTATTTTGAAGCGATTGAAGTCATTGGCGGTGTGGCAATTCCTGCACTTTTATTGTATATGGCACCTATATTTGTGATGATAATGTCTTTTTTCTTTTTTCATGAAAAATTGAATAAGCGAAAAGTATTGGCTTTATTTATAACTATTATTGGTTTATGTTTTATTACAGGAGCATTTTCTCAAGAAGTAACTTTGAGTGGCAAGGCTATATTATTGGGTTTAGGTGCAGGTTTTGGTTATGCGTTATATAGCATTTTTAGCAAGATGATAATAGATAAATATGAAGCAGTAACTATTATTACTCTATACTACAGGGCTAAAAAAATTAGAGGCAGGAAAAGCTTCAATATTAGCTACGATTGAACCTATTGTATCAGCTATAGTGGGATTGATATTTTTTCAAGAAGTATTTGATTTAACGAAGATATTGGGTATGATATGCATTATTTCGGCAATATTAATACTTAATTTAAATTTAGTAAAAGCTAAATCTGTAAATTAAGTTAATTTTAATGGAGTCAAGTTAAACAAAAAGCTTTTTCATTGCAGGCATTTTGTGAATATTGTAGAATGAAAATAATAAAAAGGAGGCTGATTATTTTGTTGAAAAAATGTTTAGAGAATGTGCGTAAAAATTCTCCATTAATACATAATATTACTAATTATGTTACTGTAAATGATTGTGCAAATATTTTATTAGCTTGTGGAGCATCACCTATTATGGCTGATGATATTAATGAAGTAGAAGAAATCACCAGCATTTGTAATGGTTTAAATATAAATATTGGTACGTTGAATTCAAGAACAATTAATTCTATGCATAAAGCAGGTTGGATGGCTAATAGATTAAGTCATGCAGTTTTATTAGACCCTGTAGGTGTAGGAGCGTCAGAACTTCGCACTCGCACTGCTGTTGAATTAGTAAAAAATATAAAATTTGATGTAATCCGCGGTAATATTTCTGAAATAAAAACTTTAGCAAATGGCAGTGGTTCAACTCGTGGTGTAGATGCTGATATAAGAGATAGCATTACTGAAGAGAATTTAACAGAATATGTAAAATTTGCTAAGCAATTATCTAAAAATATGGATGCTATTATTGCTATTAGTGGTGTCATTGATATTGTGGCTGATAGTAAAGATGCTTATGTGATTTACAATGGTCATAAAATCATGAGTAAAATCACAGGTAGTGGTTGTATGTTATCAGCATTTACTACAGCTTATTTAGCAGCGAATAAAGATAATAAATTAATGGCTACAGTAGCAGCTTTTTGTGCTATGGGTGTAGCAGGCGAAATCGCTCAAAAACGTATGAGTGAATTAGATGGCAATGCTAGCTTTAGAAATTATTTAATCGATGCTATTTATAATATGACTGGTGAACAGTTAGAAGCTATGGCTAAATATGAAAAGAGATGATAGAGATGAATGAAATGAAAAAAGTTTTGACAATAGCAGGTTCAGATTGTAGTGGTGGAGCAGGTATTCAAGCAGATATAAAGACAATTACTGCTCATAAAATGTATGCAATGAGTGCAATTACAGCTCTTACAGCTCAAAATACAACTGGTGTGTGCGGCATTTTAGATGCAGGGGCTGACTTTGTTGGCAGACAATTGGATTGTATTTTCCAGGATATTTATCCTGATGCAGTCAAAATCGGTATGGTGGCAAATAAAGAAATCATTGAAATGATTGCCCATAAATTAGTAGAATATAAAGCTAAAAATATCGTTGCTGACCCAGTAATGGTTTCTACAGCTGGTAGTCGTTTGATGGAAGAAGATGCGGCAAATACTTTAATTGAAAAATTATTGCCATTAGCTACAGTGATTACACCAAATTTAGCAGAAGCAGAAGTTTTATGTGGCTTTGCTATCAAGACAAAAGAAGATTGCATAAAAGCAGCACAGACTATTTCGCAAAAGATACCGACTGCTATTTTAATTAAAGGTGGTCATTTGGAAGATACAGCAGATGATTTGCTTTGGGACCATGGAGAAATTCATTGGTTTGAAGGTAAACGCATAGACAATCCAAATACTCATGGTACAGGCTGCACTTTATCATCAGCGATTGCTTCTAATTTAGCTGCTGGTCATGATTTAGTTACAAGTATTAAAAATGCTAAAGATTATATCACAGGAGCATTAAAAGCTAATTTAGATTTAGGAAAAGGCAGTGGCCCTTTAAATCATATGTATAATTTATAAATAAAAAAATCGCCTTAATCTAAGGCGATTTTTATTTTAATTTTAATCCAAAATGAAAGGAGTAAAAAGATTTTTCATGGACAAAAGTAAATTAAATTACCAGAAAAATTTGTTGTTGATAATAGTTGTACTATTTTGGTTTGCTCAATATGTATATGTGCCTTTTCAAACACCATATTTATCAACTATGCAGGTTTCTTCTAGTATGATTGGCATAATCATAGGCATATATGGTTTTTCACAAATGGTATTGAGAATGCCCATTGGCATTATGGCAGATAAAAATGGTCGTCATAAATTATTTATCATTTTAGGCGTTACAGCTTCAGCATTAGCTTCGGTATTTCGTATTATTTTAGAACCGCAAACAGGTTTTTTAGTGGGAAATATATTATCTGGTTTTGCTTCAGCTATGTGGATTTCTTTCATGGTTTTATATGCTAGTTATTTCACTTGTGAAAATCTACAGCGAGCAATGGGTCTTATCATGGCTGCTAATAATATAGGCGTTTTAGGTGGTTTTGTTTTAAGTACCTTGAGCTATAATCATTTAGGTATGAATTTTTTATGTTTATTGAGTATCTGTAGTGGTGTGCCAGCGATATTATTATCTTTTGGTATTAAAGAGCAAAAGACAAAGACAGTAAAAATAGTACCGAAAACATCAGATTTAATAAAAGTTTATGCAGATAAAAGATTGATTTTCTTTTCGATATTGGCATTAGTTCAACAAGGTATCTTAATGGCTACTTGTATGAGTTTTACAACGCAGATTGCTCATGAAATAAATGCGAGTGCATTTCAAATTGGTTTATTATCTATCGTATATATTATTGTAGCAGTGCTGGCTTCTTATTTTTCAGCAAGTAATTTTGCCAGACGATTAGGTTCATCACTTTGGATACCTTTTATTTTATTCGTTTTAGCTATATATTGTTTTGCTGTACCTAATATTTTTTCACCTAATTTATTGATTGCTATTCAAATATTAGCGGGATTATCTACAGGAATTGTTTTTTCTTTTTGTACTTCAGAAGCAATGAAGAATGTTCCTATCGAAAAACGTTCTACAGCTATGGGATATTATCAGGCTATTTATGCAGTGGGAATGACAATAGTTCCAATGATAGCTGGCAATATCGCAGAAATATATAGTCTAAATATAGCTTTTTATCTTGAAGGTATTATAGCTGTAATAGCTACTGTGGCAAGTATGATTTATTTTAAATACGATAATAGAAAAACAATTAAAGGATAATTGCTAAATAATAGAAGATAATTCCAGTATATTATGATATAATTTTATTGAAAATTGTTATCATTTATTTAATGAGGTGCAAAGTGGAATTATCATATAAAATTCTAATACGATATTTTTGGATAAGCTTAGGTTGTATAAGCTTTATATTAGGAACTATAGGGATTATATTGCCATTATTACCAACAGTGCCTTTTTATTTGTTAACTCTATATTGTTTTTCTAAAGGTTCACAGAGATTACATCAATGGTTTAGGCAAACTGATTTATATAAAAAACATTTGGCAGATTTTGTGCAAAAGCGAACAATGAGTATAAAGGCAAAATTCAAAGTGTTTTTTATGGTAACAGTAATAATGAGCATAGGTTATTATTTTATGCCAGCTGAATTCTTTTGGGTACAATATGTGATGATTACCGTTTGGATAATACATATTATTTATTTGTTTTGGGGTATAAAAACAGAAAAATATAGATGAAAATAAAAATAAGAGGCTAAAATTAGCCTCTTATTTTGCTTTAGCTAAGATAATACTGTACTTAAAATCAATACTGCTCCTATAAGTTCGATAGAGGAGAAAGTGACATTTAAGAAGATTAAAGAGAGAATAATAGAACAAAGTGGTTCGCCCACAGTTAAGATACTGGCTTCAGTTGGACTCAAGTAATCAAGGCTTTTTAAGTAAAAGCAAAATGCTAATACAGTGCCAAATAAAATCATGCTTAAAATTGCACTTAATGTATATAAATTTATTTCTCCTGGTATATCTAGCGGATTATTAAAACAAGAAATAAATATTCCACCAAAGAGCATACTCCAACCCATTACATTTGTAGAGGAGTATTTAGATAATACTTTGCGAGGTTGAAGTGTATAAAATACACAACAAAGTGCAGAAGTGATACCAGCCATAAGGGCTATAGGGGAAAGAATAATTGAAGAAAAATCTCCTTTAGTAACTATTAAAGATGTACCTGTTATAGCGAATAAAATAGAAATGAGTTCAAGACCGGAAGGTCGTTTATGTTTTACGTGTGAAATGTTCACTACTTATCAAATATTGAACTAAAATTCCTACAAGACCTCACATCGCAGTAGAAGATAATACCATTAAAATACCTTTTAAATGATTGCTCATTGCATACCTCCGTTGTTTTTCCTATTGTTAATATTTTGGTATAATAAAAATAATGATATTTAAATGAGAAAGAGGTGTAATTTATGGAGATTTTTCATAATGATTGGGCTGAATTTTTAAATCCAGAATTGAAGAAACCATATTATTTAGAACTTCGTAAATTTTTAGTAGATGAGTATAAAACAAGACAGATATTTCCAGACATGTATGATATTTTCAATGCTCTCCATTACACAAGTTATCATGATACAAAAGTCGTGATTTTAGGTCAAGACCCTTATCATGGTGATGGTCAGGCACATGGACTTAGTTTTTCTGTAAAACCTGGAGTAAAAGCTCCACCTTCACTTGTGAATATTTTCAAAGAGTTAAAAGAAGATTTAGGCTGTGAAATACCAAATAATGGTTGTTTAAAACCATGGACACAGCAAGGTGTATTATTACTAAACACTGTACTTACAGTGAGAGCACATCAAGCGAATTCTCATTGCAATATGGGTTGGGAAAAATTCACAGATAGAATTATTGAAATCTTAAATGAACGTGAAAAACCTATAGCTTTTATTTTATGGGGAGCACCTGCTCGCAAAAAGAAAAAAATGATTACTAATCCGAAACATTTCATCGTAGAGTCTGCACATCCAAGTCCATTATCTGCATTTAATGGATTTTTCGGCAGTAGACCATTTTCTAAGGTAAATGCTTTTTTAGAAGCTGTGGGGGAAAAACCTATAAATTGGCAAATCCCTAATCTATGATTAATTTTGCCATATCATCTGGCATGGGACTGGAGATACAAATTTCTTCATGGGTAAAAGGATGATTGAATTTTAATTTATAAGCATGAAGGGCATGGCGAGATATTAAATTTAATTTACCACCATAGAGGTCATCTCCTAATAATGGATGACCAAGATAAGACATATGCACACGTATTTGATGTGTTCGCCCTGTTTCTAGCCATAGCTTGATTAAAGAATAATTTTCAAATTCTTTGATTACGCGATAATTGGTGATGGCATATTTGCCTTCATCATTGACTTCATGCAGAATGATACTATCTTTTTTTCTGCCAATAGGTGCATTTATCTGCCCTTCTTTTTGTGAGAGTTTTCCATGAACTAATGCATAGTAATATCTTTGAAATTTTTGGTGGTTATTGGCTAATTGATGTTGTAATTGTGGCATTTTAGCAAAAACGACGAGGCCAGAAGTATTTCTATCAAGACGATAAAGTGGATGACAGCCTACATTTTGATTAGTTTTAGCAAAATGATACATCACGCCATTAGCTAGAGTTTGAGTATTTTCAAATGTCAATGGGTGAGTGAGCATACCAGCTATTTTATCCACGACTAAGAAATAATCATCTTCAAAGACAATATTTAAGGGTATTTGTATAGCTTCTACTTTGGAAGTTACAGGAAGATTGTATTCAATGATGTCGTTTGGTTTTACTATTGCCTGTGTAGCACGAACTTTTTGACCATTTACGAAAAATTCATCTTGTCGCTTGATTTTTTTCCATAATGTAGAAGATATATTTTCATGGCGTTTTAAGTAATCTTTAGCTAATTGCTCTTTGACATCTGCTTTGACGATATATTTAATCATAGATACTCCTTAAGATTTATTGACATCTTTGATTTTTCTATAAGCAGTGTAAACAGCGGTGATTACACCTAAGATGATGCCAATTAACGTGAAAATAGGTGTAGAGTCAAAGTAGATATCAGCTTTTTGCCCCAAGAAAATACAAACGCCAATAGTGATTACAAAGTGAAAACCAATGCCAGATACAAAGGTAAAAGTTTCCCAAGTTGATTTTGGTGCCATAAAATACCTCTTTTCTAAGTTAATAAATTTAAATAAAAGGTTGTGATTTTTAATGAATAAAACAATAAAAGTAATTTATTTATTGATGATGTTATTGATTGTAAATACTTGTGTAGCTTTCGCTCAAAGTGAAGAAAAGAATACACAAACATATAATTGGCAAGCCTTTGATATTGGACCTGCAGAAGATTATAATTATGCTTTTGATACAAATAGCATAAAATATGCAAGAAACGAAGACGGTTCTATCAATAAGAATATCATTATTTATCAGGAAAAGAAAATAAATAATGTGCCAATGTCTTCAGAATTTAATTATTATACAATCACTCAATGTAAGTTGAATATAGAACAGACTTCTATTTGTTTTGGTGATGAATCTTATTATACGAAAAAAGACAAATTCCGTTGGACTGATACACCAATGTATTTGACATGGATTACAGTTAGCCGTGATTCTATCGGTGGATTGCGCTTTATACAAATTGTGGAATATGCTAGAGCCCATGAGGATATTTTAACAAGTAGAGCATAGTTGTGAATTTATAATTTAATGATTAATAAAAAATAACCCTCAATAGTTGTTTTATTGATAACTGTTGAGGGTTATTTATTTTGAGTTATTTTACTTATTTAAAACAAATTTTTCAATGGCTTTAGCTACACCATCATTATCGTTTGTATCAGTTACATAATCGGCGATAGCTTTTACTTTATCAATGCCGTTTTCCATAGCAACGCCAAGACCGGCAGCTTTAATCATAGTGTAATCATTGCCTTGGTCGCCACATGCCATAGTTTCGGATTGTTTGATATTTAAATAATCAGCAAGATGTAATAATCCAGCACCTTTATCTACATCTTTATGAGTGATTTCTAAGAAGAAAGGAGCGCTTTTAAATACATTGAAATCTTCTTTAATCCATGTAGGAAGTTTAGCGATAGCTTCATCTAAAATTTCTGGTGGATCAATGAACATAACTTTGATGATATCTTCTTCATCTGTGATATCTGTTAAAGGATTGATGATATTGATATCAATTTGATTGATACTAGCTTCATGTTCTGTATATTGGCTAGTTTCGTTAGTGATTAAGCCACGACTAGGAGAGAAGGCTTGGCAATGCACACCTAATTCTTGAGCTAATTTAAATAATTTTTTATAATCTGAGCCTTTTAAAATACATTTAGATACTGCTTCACCAGTTTTTGCATCAACGATTAAAGCACCATTGAAGCTTAAAACATATTCGCCTTCATGAATTAAATCTAATTCTTGAAGTGGTGGTTGAAGTCCAGCAAGTGGTCTACCAGAAGCGAGGACAATTTTTACACCTAAAGCTCTAGCTTGAGCCAAAGTTTCTTTTGTTCTATCAGTGATTTGTTTGTCAGAATTAAATAAAGTGCCGTCCATATCAAGGGCTATTAATTTATACATTAAAAATCTCCTTTTATATGTTTATAGTTATTAGATTTAGTTAATTGTATAACTAAAGCTACATTTTTATCAAGCTAGCATCATGAAAAAGATAGAGATATTTTTCTTTAATCGGTTTTCGCATGATTTCACTGGCTGCTTGAGCATAAAGTTCTATTTGCATGGCATATTTTGCCTTAGCTTCTGTTTGTGTGCAATTATCTGTTTTATAGTCCAATAAAATCAAGCCATCATCTTCTTCTACTAATAAGTCGATAATACCTTGGATAAAGATAGTATCATTATCTTCGGCTTGAGGATAATAAATTTGAGCATTAATCATGCGGTTAAAAGCTAATTCTCTTTGCAGTGATTTTGCTTTTTGAATACGCATGCCTAGCGGTGAAAATAAAAATTCACGGATATTTTTGCGGTAGATTTTATTTATATGCTGTTTATCGATTATTTCTCTATCAGCTAAATTTTGGAGTTGGGCTAATATGCCTTTATCGGATAAATCTCCGTGGAAATCTAAATGTTGCATCACTGTATGCATCAAACTACCGTATTCTGTAGCAGTCATTTTTGTTTGTTTTTGTAAAAATTGTGGTCGTTTAAAACTAGTTTCCTCAAATAGCGTTTGAGCATTATCATCTTGAGGAGCATAATCGGTTGAAGCAAATTGCTGTTTGATTTCAGTAACGGATAACTTTGCTGGAATGGATAATGCCTCTTGATGAGGATAAGACCAATTCAATAATTTATCAATATTGTCTTTTTGCTTTGTAGCTGGCAATGGCTGTAATTTTTTTACTTTATTGATGATATCTTCGTTTACAGTGGAAATTATAGTTTTATCTGTGACATCTAATGAGTTGATTAGGGAAATTTGCCATTGTGAAGGATCATCTAATAAAACAGCACTTTCATTTGTAGCTGATTGACGTAAGACTAAGCCGTCTTTATGGCGAGCAATAGTAGGAGCTAGCCAATCTAAATATGATTTTGCCTGCATGATGAAATAATCAGGTAGAGTTTTTGTCGTTGTTTGCAATTGAGAACAAGCATATTGAGCAAATTTTTCCATATTGCGAACAGTACCAGTGAGTATGAGTTTTTCACGAGCTCTAGTCATAGCTACATATAATATACGCATTTCTTCTGCTTTATACTCTTTGACGATTTGTTGAATGATAGCCTGGCGAGATAAATTTTGATAGCGATAGTGATGTTTGACATCATTTACATAAAGACCTAAGCCGAGTTTTTTATGAAAGAGAACACTTTCTTGAACATCTTTGAGATTGAATTGTTTGCCGATATCAGCAAGAATTACTAAAGGAAATTCAAGACCTTTGCTCTTATGAATACTCATGATACGTACTACATCTTCACTATCACTTAGATTTCTAGCTACGGCTAAATCATTTCCCATATGTTGCATTTTATGGATAAAACGCAAGAAGCGGAAAAGACCGCGGAAAGAAGTTTGCTCATAATTGAAAGCTCGATCATAGAGCGCTCTTAAATTTGCTTGGCGTACAGAGCCTTCAGGTAAGCCACCTACATAATCATAATATCCTGTATCATTGAGCAATAACCAAATTAATTCAGGTACGCTATGACTGCGAGCATAATCTCGCCAATAATGCAATTTAGTTAGAAAATCATTTACTTTAATCTGCAATTTAGCAAATACTTTTTTATCTACAGGGAGTAATTGTTCTTGTAGCTCATTAATAGATGTCATGAATAATAAAGTTTCATACATATTTAATTGTGGATTGATGAGGCGGATATGAGCTAAATCTTCAACGGTGAAATTAAATATAGGTGAGTATAAAATCGCAGTCAGTGGTATATCTTGTTGCGGATTGTCGATTATTTGCAATAATGAAAGCATGATGCGAACTTCTGTTTCTTGGAAATATCCCGTTTCAATAGTGGCATATACAGGAATATTATCTTCGCGAAGTACATCAGCTAATATCTTAGCTTTATCTTGAACAGAACGCAGTAGGATAACGATATCTTTCCATTTTATAGGGCGATAAGTCTTTGTATGTTTATCAAAGACAAGGGGCTGTTTATTCATCAATTCTTTTATGCGAAGAGCAATATATTTAGCTTCAGCTTGAAAGCCTTGTACAGTGTCTTCATTATCACTATCGTCATTATCAGTTAAAGTTAATTTTTGCTGTTTGTCCAATAAAGTTAATTCAATCGGTGATTTTAAAGTCAAAAATTCACTTTGAGGATAATCAAAACCGCAGTATAAGGCTTCATCTTTACCATAAGATAATTCTCCAGCTTTTGTAGTCATGATTTGGGAAAAGATGAAATTGACACCATCAAGGATTTCCTTGCGACTGCGGAAGTTTTGGGCTAAATCAATGCGAAGACAATCTTCTTCATGAGGATATTGATGATATTTAGCTAAGAATAATTCTGGCTCAGCTAAACGGAATTTATAAATGCTTTGTTTTACATCGCCGACAAAAAATAAATTTGGTTTAGTGCGTGAAGCGATTAGATTTAAAATAGCTTCTTGAACTCCGTTTGTATCTTGGTATTCATCGACCATGATTTCTACATATTTTTCTTGTAGTGTCTGGGCGATTGATGAAGGTATCAGTTTTTCAGCAGTAGAATTTTCTTCAGTGAGCAATTTCAAAGTGAAATGTTCAAGGTCGGAAAAATCGACTAAAGAGCGTTCATTTTTAGCTTTACTAAAAGCTTGAGAAAATTCTATGGTTATATTACATAAACTATTGGCTTGTTTATACAATTGAGGCATATCAGAGAGTGTATCTTCAATAGTTTGCGTAAAATAATGCTCTTTTAATTGCTTGATGATTTTCTTAGTTTCATCACGAAGAGCGGAGATGGTAGCTTTATCTTCTTCATTTACAGAGAATTTTTTAGAAATTCGCAGAGCTTTAAATTTAAATTCATTGATTAAATTAAAAAATTCCTGCCATGAAGTGTCGATTAAGTTATTTAAATCATAAAGAAAAGCTAAATCTTCACTGGCGATATCTGCATAAGGTGGTAAGTTTAAGTCTGTAGCTAATTGATACATCTTTTGGCTATTGTCTATGGCTATATTTAAACCATCTTTGACATTGTCTTTGATTATCTGTAGCCATGGGCAATCATTGAGTTCATCAGCATTATTGATTTGAAAATATGAAGGTAGAGCTTTCAGCCATTGTAAAGGAAAAGGCTGACTGCGAGAGTATTCATATAGTTTTAAGATAATATCATAGGTGCTATCATCGCCACGTTCATTGCCATAGGTGTCAGTAAATTCTAGAAAGTCTTCATTATCATCTTTGTCATAATTCGTTTCAAAGAGTTCTTCAAGCACATCGAGTTTTAATAATTCAATTTCTTGAGGATTAGCAAGACGAAATTTAGGATCTAAACCTAATTGATGGAAATATTGGCGAATGATATTTTGACAAAAAGCATGAAGTGTGGAGATTGAAGAAGCGTTTAATAATACGAGTTGACGCTCTTTATCTTTATCGGATAATTTCTCTGTGATGGCACTGGCTATACGTTCACGCATTTCAGCTGCGGCTGCATTAGTGAAAGTAACGACAAGTATTTGATTGATGTCGCATGTTTTATTCACAATGCGTTGAATTACACGCTCTACTAATACAGAAGTTTTCCCTGAGCCAGCAGCTGCGGCTACGAGGATATTTTTATCATAAGTATTTATAGATTGTTGTTGCTGTGCTGACCAAGGCATGAAAATCCTTCTTTCTGTTTTAATTTTTCAATGATTTCTTCGTCATTGAGTTGATTTATCTCTCGATAATTATAGCCGGAGATATATTTATCAAAACGACAGATGGCGATATATGGACAGTATTTGCAAGCCGTTTCATCTTTTAATTTATACGGTGCGATATCAGCATTGCCCTTTAAAATTTCACTGCCAGCTTCTTTTAAAGTATTTTCGATATGTTTCATCAATAAATCGAATTCTTCTGCTGTTTTTACATAGGAACGACTTTGAGCGGAGACATCATCTTGATTTTTATTTAAACGCACTTTGATAAAATTAGAAGAGTCATCAATTTTTTTGATGATTTCTGGATCTGCTAGTACCCAGCCTGGCATACGCATTTTCTTTTCAATTTCTGTTTTAATTTGTTGAACGGATAATTTATTAGTACCTGTGATGACAGGTGTTTTTAAAAAGCAATATAAAATACCAGCAGGAATGGCATTTTCCATATTATATAATTGCAAAGTAGTATTTTGAGCTACTAAAAGATAAGTCAAAAGCTGTAATTTCAAGCCATAATATACTTGTAGTAGATTAATAAAAGCATTGCCTGATTTATAGTCAATGACTAGATAGTAATTATCATTAAAATCAATGCGGTCAATCTGTCCAATGATTTCTATTTTGTGATTATCTTCATCTGTGAATAATAAAGGAGGCATGGAGCTATTAGCACCGAAATCTTGCTCTAAAGCTTTAGGTGAAAATTCACTGTGTTTGGCAAATTCCACTAGACGCATCAAAGAATCAATGGATAATTGCTCAATTCTTTGCAAAAGATGTCTATAGCGATTGGAGCTTAAGAGAATTTCATTTTGCAATTTAGGAGCAATTGTCTTGATGATTTGTTTGCAGATTTGTTGACATTGTTCATGAGTTACATCTTGCCATGATATTTGTCGCTTCACGAGGATTTCTCCGAATTGGTGCATGATGGCATGGAGTAAAATTCCTAAATCTGGAGCGGCAAATTTAAATTCTTTGCGTTCTTGTAGATTTAGAGCATAATGAGCAAAATGTTTGAATGGGCAATTAAAGAATTGTTCAAAGCGTGTTACACTGCCACGAAGTGTTTTGCGTTTCGTATATAATTTACTAGCTAAATCAGATGGCAATACAGGTTTTGGTGCTTGGGCGAAAATACTTTGTAGTGCTGTAGATAAAGGCACATCAGCAGTTAAGAGATAATTATAGACATCTTGCCAAAATGACGCTAAATCTTCACCATCACGAGCTTGGCGAAGAGCGGAAGTCAAATGGCTAAGTGTCTTTCTTGTTGAAGATACTTGCATGGTCTTTATCGCAAATGAGCTATCTAAAGGATTTTCTTCTAGCGTAAAATCACTTGGATAAGAGATTATTTTATCTAGAGGAATGGCTGTGAACTTTGCTTTAGGCAAAATCTTTTGCAATCTAGTTATCAAGATGGATTTATTCAGTCCAGCTCCTTCACCGTCAGCTAGAGCATAGGATACCCAAAGATAATCTGTAGCTAAGGAAAAGCCTTTGTAGAGAAGATATCTTTCGGCAAAATTATCTTCCATTGTACCGCTAGAGATATTCAGCCCTAGACTTGCCATCAATAAACGTTCAGCATCACTTAAGATACCTTCTGTTTTACTATGGCGAGGCATGATTTTTTCATTAGCACCTAAAATATAAATAGCTTTCTTGTTGTTTAAAGTATTATGCTCAAATGGTGCAAGTGTAACATAATCATAGCCAGGTGGTATTAAAGCAATCTGGATACTATCTAAGCCATCATTGATTAATTTTAAATAATTTTCAAGATTGATATAATCTTTGCCACATGTCTGCACTAATTGATCCATCAATTCAATGATATTATCCCAGATTTGATGATGTTCTTTGGCAAGGGCAATATCATTTTGTTCTTGGGCTATTTTTTCCCATAATTGCAATTGAGTCGGTATTTGTAAATCAAGCAGAAAATCATATAGGGCAAGCGTATATTCTTCGATAGTCTGCGAATTTTGGCAAGCAGTGTAGAATTTTTCTAAAGGAGCGACTAAACTGCGTCTAGTTAGATTTATAGCAGTGAAATTAGCTTCTTCTTCCAGATCTGTACCCATAGAGTCAATCTGTTTATGATGAGAAAAACGCCAATCGCTTTCTTCACACCAGCGATTGCGACCGCGAATACCAAAAGCCAAGACGTAATTTTCTAATTTATCAATAGCTTTACGAGCGATAGCTTTTTGTTCTGTCAAATTTAAATTTATTTCATCTGTATTTTCTTCGAGATTTTTAAGCGTTTGCAAATATTTATCATTGAAGAAATCAGTCTTAAAAGCTCGAAATAATGGTTCATATTGCCATGTAGAAATAGATTCTAGACTAGAGCGGATTAATTCAGCTAGAGGATGATGAGCAGTTTGTCGCTTACTATCGCTGAAATAAGGAATATTAAAATCATTCAAGACAGCTTGCAATAATTCGCTATAATCTTCACTACTGCGGATTAAAATACCGATATCATAATGGCGATAATTTTCTTCGTGACATAGACGCAAAATATCACAGGCGACAGCTTCACATTCCAAACGGCGGTTAGGTGCTTCGACTATTTGAAGACCGCCAGTATAATTTCTTTTCGTCAAAGGAAATTTAAATAATTGCTCTTCGATAAAGGCTAAATCTTGTTGTTTATGGCGGTGATTTGCTGTAAGTGTAGTTATCTTTGTAGGTATAGCTAATTTTTTAGTCATATTATTTATCTGTTGAAATACATTGAATTGGCGATGAAATAAAGCAGTAGGTGCTTCATGTTCAATATCATTTAAATTATTGATGCATAACGTTAAATGAATATCACTGGCTAATGCTAATAATTGTTCGACTACGCGAAAATGTTGAGGATTGAAAGCATCAAAACCATCTATCCAGATTTCAGCATCTTGAAGCCATGTACATTCAGGTAATTTTTTGATCGCAAGTTCCATCATATCTTCGCTATCGTGATAACGACCAGCCATCTGTTCATCAAGACCAGCGTAAATAGAAGTCAAATCGCTCAATTTTTGTTTGAGTGAATCATTATCAATAAGCGCTAAAATATCTTGCAAAGTAGTAACGCTGATACCAGAAGTTTTGAATTCTTCAATGATTTGTGATACAGAAGCTGTGAAATGATGTTGGCGAGCAGCCTTGGCTAAGATAGAGAGTTTTGTAGAACTTAAAACTCTAGATAATAATAATTCCTTACCGATTTCATTGAGATGTGGATGGAGTATCCCACCGCAACGCATTAATACTTGATAGGCAAGTCTGCTCATGCCTAAGACATAAGCTCTAGTAAAACCGCCATAATCTTTTAATTCCAAAGCTAATTGACGTTCAATCGCAAAAGTCATATGGTCAGGCAATAATATAACTAGAGGTTTCCCTGTTGGTGAATGGATTAATTTTTCTTTAATGGCATTTAAACAAGCTGTGGTTTTACCACTTCCTGCTCTGCCAATGATGAATTCTAACATAAGATTACCTCACAAATTTATCAAAAATATATTGGCTTAATTATATCATAATCGAATAAAATCACCGCTTCATTTAGCAGTAAAAACGACTTCTTATTGACATGTGAAAAATATTTGTATATATTACTGTCTTGTCAGCTGTTAATAATTGATGTATAATATCAAAAAATATTCTGTGAAGGAGAAATCTTGATGTTGTCTTTAAAAGAAGAAATAGAGCAATTAAAAAAAGAAAAAAATGCTGTGATATTAGCACATTATTATGTTCCTGATGATGTTCAAGAAGTCGCAGATTATATAGGAGATTCTTTTTATTTAAGTAAGATTGCGAAAAATATTGGTGCTGATTTAATTGTATTTGCAGGAGTATCTTTCATGGGTGAAAGTGCAAAAATTTTAAATCCTAAAAAGAAAGTATTATTGCCAGATAGATATGCAGATTGTGCAATGGCACATATGGCAAGTGTTGCTAAAGTAAAAAAAATGCGTGAACAAATCGAAGATTTAGCAGTAGTTTGTTATATAAATTCTACAGCTGAATTAAAAGCAGTCTCTGATGTTTGTGTAACTTCTTCTAACGCAGTTGAGATTGTGAAAAAATTATCAAATAAAAATATTTTCTTCATTCCAGATGGTAACTTAGGAGCATATGTAGCGAGCAAAGTTCCTGAAAAGAATATTATCTGCAATGATGGTTATTGTCCAATACATAGAAAAATAAGTGTAAATTTAGTGATTGAAACGAAAAGAGCACATCCAAATGCGTTGTTTTTAGTTCATCCAGAGTGTAGTGAAGAAGTAACGAATTTAGCTGATTTTGTAGGCAGTACATCAGAAATTATAAAGTTTGCCACTAATTCTGAGGCAAAAGAGTTCATCATTGGTACAGAAAATGGTGTTATGTATGAATTGAAACAAAAAAATCCAGATAAGTTATTTTTGCCAGCAATACCTAGACAATATTGTGATGACATGAAAAAAGTTACTTTAACGAAAGTTAAAGATAGCTTAGTGAATGAAAGATATGTGGTAGAAGTTGATGAAGAGTTAAGTATCAAAGCGATGAAACCACTTGAAAAAATGTTAGAATTAGCAAAATAATGAAGGTGTAAATATGCAAAATTATAAAACAGATATATTGATTGTAGGTACTGGTGCTAGTGGCTTATTTGCAGCACTACATTGTCCTAGTGATAAAAATATATTGATGATAACAAAAGATGCTGTAGAAAATAGTGATTCTTTCTTAGCACAAGGTGGTATTTGTGTCTTAAGGGATGAAAATGATTATAATAGCTTCATGGAAGATACATTGAAAGCTGGTCATTATGAAAATAGAAGAGAGTCTGTAGATATAATGATACGTTCTTCTCGTGAAGTCATAAATGAATTGATTGGCTATGGTGTAGATTTTGCTAGACAAGAAAATGGTGAATTAAATTATACAAGAGAAGGTTGTCATTCTAAAGCTAGAATTTTATTTCATGAAGATATCACAGGTAAAGAAATCACTAGAAATTTATTAAAAGCAGTACAGAAATTACCTAATGTACATATTTTAGAATATGTCACTATGTTAGATTTAATTGAACAAGATAATACTTGTTTTGGTATTTTGGCTAAGGATAAAAATGATGAGTATTTGACCATTGAAGCAGATAATACAATTTTAGCTAGTGGTGGTATAGGTGGATTATATGAACATTCCACAAATTATCCTCATTTGACAGGTGATGCTATAGCGATAGCACTTCGCCATAATATAAAACTTGAAAATCCAGATTATGTGCAAATTCATCCAACTTCATTATATACAAATAAGCCAGGTAGAAGCTTTTTGATATCTGAATCGGTAAGAGGTGAAGGAGCAAAATTATATGGCAAAGATGGAAAACGTTTTGCAAATGAAGTTTTGCCTAGAGATTTAATGACAGCAGAAATCAAAAAACAAATGGCAAAAGACAATATGCCTTATGTTTGGTTAGATATGACAGTTCTTGGTAAAGATGTGATTTTAAATCATTTTCCTCATATCTATGAAAAATGTCTTGAAGAAGGTTTTGATGTAACTAAACAATGGATACCGATTGTACCAGCACAGCATTATTATATGGGTGGTATCCATGTAGATAAATACAGCAAAACTACAATGAACAATCTATATGCCGTTGGTGAAACAAGTTGTAATGGAGTTCATGGAGCAAATAGATTAGCTAGTAATTCATTATTAGAAGGATTGGTCTTTGCTAAAAGAGCAGTTAATAAAATCCATGATGATGAAAATGCACAACATAAAAAATACGATATAGATTTTGCTCAATTAGCAAATAATGTACAACAAAATATAGATAGAGAAAAAATAATCTTAGCTCAAGAATATAAAAAAGCTATTTTCAATGAAATGGATAAAGTGAGAAGTGCAAGATGAATGAAATAACAATGAAAATGAATGCAGATAAATTGATTTTGATGGCGTTGCAAGAAGATATTACTAGCGAGGATGTAACAACTAATGCCATTATGCCAGAAAAAGTTTTAGGTGAAGTGGATTTAATCTGCAAAGGTGAAGGTGTAATAGCAGGTTTAAATGTATTTGCTAGAACCTTTGAATTATTAGATAAAGATATCGAAATCACATTTATGGCTAAAGATGGCGATAAAGTAAACAAAGGCGATTTACTTGCCAAAGTAAAAGGCGATATCAGAGTATTATTGTCAGGAGAACGCGTGGCATTAAACTATTTGCAGAGAATGAGTGGAATTGCCACATATACAAATCAAGTAGTAAATTTATTAGCAGGCAGTAAAACAAAATTATTAGATACGAGAAAGACCACACCGAATATGCGTATTTTTGAAAAATATGCTGTTACAGTAGGTGGAGGAAATAATCATCGTTATAATCTATCTGATGGTATCTTATTAAAAGATAATCATATTGGAGCTGCTGGCAGTGTAAAAAAAGCTATAGAATTAGCTAGAGCATATGCTCCATTTGTACGCAAAATAGAAGTTGAAACAGAAAATTTAGATATGGTAAAAGAAGCTCTAGAAGCCAGAGCAGATATCATCATGCTTGACAATATGAGCATAGATATGATGGAAGAAGCCATAAAACTCATAGACGGAAAAGCTCAAACTGAATGTTCTGGAAATGTAACTAAAGAAAATATACAAGCATTAGCTAAAATCGGTGTGGACTTCATTTCTAGCGGTGCATTGACTCATTCAGCACCAATTTTAGATTTATCGTTAAAACATTTGCATAGAATTTGATTATAAATTAAGGAGTGTAAATAATGTTATTACAAAGATTGGAAGCTTTGCCAGTAGGTAGTTTCCATTATAAATTATTAGTTATCACAGGTCTTGGTTGGTTATTTGATGCTATGGATACAGGGCTTATCGCCTTCGTATTACCTGTACTTGGTAAAGAATGGGGCTTGTCCGCTGGACAGATGGGGGCTATCGGCTCTATCGGTCTTGTTGGTATGGCAATAGGGGCAGTAATCGCAGGCTCTATCGCTGATAAATTCGGTCGTAAAGCTGTATTTTCTGCAACAGTAATTTTATATAGTATAGCCACAGGACTTTGTGCAGTTTCATGGAGTTATGAATCCTTGTTGATTTTCCGCTTCTTCGTTGGTTTTGGTCTAGGCGGTGAACTTCCAGTAGCGGCGACACTTATGTCTGAATATGCACCAACTAATTTACGCGGTAGATTTATCGTCTTATTAGAAAGTTTTTGGGGTGTAGGCTGGATAGCAGCTGCTTGTATCGCTTACTTATTCATTCCTGTTTATGGTTGGCATTATGCTTTTATCATTGGTGCTTTACCTGCTATCTATGTATTTTTCATTCGTTTGCATATGCCTGAATCTGTAAGATATTTATTATCTAAAGGCAAAGTAGAAGAAGCTCAAAAAATCGTAGATGATTTGGAAATGCGTCTTGGTGTTAAATATAAAGGCGATTTAAAAGTAACAACTGATGATACACCTACAGAAAAACCAAAATTAAAAGATTTATGGTCTGGTAAATATTTAACAAGAACAATCATGCTTTGGATTGTATGGTTTGGTATCGTTTATAGTTATTATGGAATTTTCACATGGCTTCCTGCTATCGTTTATCAGCAAGGTTTTGCCTTTGTAAAAACTTTTGAATATGTGCTTTTAATTACCTTTGCTCAGCTTCCTGGATATTTCTGTGCAGCATGGCTCGTGGATAAATTAGGCAGAAAATATACATTATCTTTATTCTTATGTATGAGTGGTGTAGCAAGTTATTTCTTCGGACAAGCTCAAAGTGCAGAATTGATTATCTTCTGGGGCTGTGTGATGTCCTTCTTCAATCTTGGTGCATGGGGTGTTGTTTATACTTATACACCAGAACTTTATCCGACAGCTATCCGTGCTATGGGCAGTGGTTGGGCAGCAGGTGTCGGTCGTATCGGTGGTATGGCTGCTCCATTTGTTGTAGGTATGATGATAGAAGCTGGAAGAGATATGCATACTGTTTTCTATATGTTTGCTAGTGTATTTATCATTATTGCTGTAGCAGTATTTGCTTTAGGTGTAGAAACTAAACAGAAAAACTTGGAAAATATTTAAATATAGTCTAAATAAAAATAGCAAGTACAAATGTATCTACTATTTTTTTATTGGCAAATTAAAGATAATTACTAGATAAATTAGGTGTTGAAGCAGAAAGTGATAAAATTGCTTATGGTATCAGCTATGAATATCAAGATAGTGATTCCACAACAGCTAATAAATGGCTTGCGAATGTAACATTTAAATTCTAAAAAAATAATTTTTATTTAAAACTGCACTTTAAAGGTAAAAAGCCTTTAAAGTGCAGTTTTTTTATCTTAATACAATCTTAATATAGTAGCTATATTTCATAACACTATTTTTATTTTTCCTATAGTAAGATATAAAAATGCAAGGAGGAATAAAAATGGAAATTTGGATTTGGATAAGTGGCGTAGTCGCTATATTGTTGCTTATCTATTATTTTTACATACTTATGAAGGGAGATGAACAATAATGAGTGCAGATATCATCATACAATATCTTGTATTTTTAATTGTACTTGTTATTTTTTCTATTCCATTAGGTACTTATATGGCAAAAGTAATGAATGGAGAGCATGTATTTTTGTCTAAAATATTATCACCGATTGAAAATCTTATTTATAAAATTATAGGTGTAAAAAAAGATGAAGAAATGACTTGGAAAACATATTTATCATCTGTAATATGGTTTTTCTTTATTGGTTTAGGTTTTTTATATATTTTTCAATGTTTTCAGGATAAATTGCCATTTAATCCACAGAATATTGATGCTATGAGTTGGCACTTATCTTTTAATACAGCAGCAAGTTTCGCTACAAATACAAACTGGCAAGCATATAGTGGTGAAGCACAATTAAGTTATTTTTCTCAATTTATGGGACTTACTACGCAAAACTTTGTTTCAGCAGCAACTGGTATAGCAGTTTTATTCGCTTTAATCCGTGCATTTGTTAGAGCAAAATCAAAAACTATTGGTAATTTTTGGGTGGATTTAACACGTTCTATAATTTATATTTTATTACCATTAAGTGTAGTAGTTACTATGGCTTTAGCTTCTCAAGGTGTAGTACAGAATTTATCTCCAGGACAAGAAGTACAATTAGTTGAACCTATTGCTGTAGATAGTGAGGGGAATATTATTGAAAATGCAACGATTGATAGAAATAATAATGTAGTATTTGTTGATGGCGAAAAAGTAGAAGATGCGACAATTGTTACAAAACAATTTGTGCCAATGGGACCTGGTGCAAGTCAGATTGCTATTAAACAGTTAGGTACAAATGGTGGAGGTTTCTTTGGTGTAAATTCTGCGCATCCATTAGAAAACCCTAATTCACTTACAAATATGATAGAATGCACTGCTTTATTATTAATTCCAGCAGGATTATGTTTTACATTTGGTCGTAATATAAGAGATAAAAAACAAGGCATTGCTATTTTTACAGCTATGTATATTATGTTGATAGCATTTTTATCAGTAATAGCGATAAATGAACAGAACGGTACACCACAGCTTGCTCAAAATGGTGCTGTAGATATTGTTAGTACGGATTATCAAGCTGGAGGAAATATGGAAGGTAAAGAAGCTCGTTTTGGTATAGTTCAATCTTCTACTTGGGCAGCTTATACAACAGCTGCATCAAATGGTTCAGTAAACTCTATGCATGATAGTTATACACCTCTTGGCGGTTTAGTTACAATGCTTCAAATGCAATTAGGAGAAGTTATTTTTGGCGGTGTTGGTTGTGGTTTATATGGTATGTTAGCGTTTGCCATATTAACAGTATTCATTGCTGGGTTAATGGTTGGTCGTACACCAGAATATCTCTGTAAAAAAATAGAACCATTTGAAATGAAATGGGCTGTACTTGTATGTTTGGCAACACCAATTGGTATTTTAGTAGCAAGTGGCATTGCAGCTATAGTGCCTAGTGTAGCAGACAGTTTAAATAATGTAGGAGCTCATGGTTTTTCTGAAATGTTATATGCTTATTCTTCTGCTGGTGGCAATAATGGTTCTGCATTTGCTGGCTTTAATGCGAATACACCATTTTTAAATACTAGTATTGGTTTAACTATGATTTTTGCACGTTTATTACCTATTGTTGGTATTTTAGCTATAGCAGGTAGTTTAGTACAGAAGAAAAAAGTGGCAGTTACCGCAGGTACTTTATCTACAAGTAATGCAATGTTTGTGTTCTTGTTGATATTTATTGTAATTTTAGTAGGTGCGCTAAACTTTTTCCCAGCGTTATCTTTGGGACCTATTGCTGAATATTTCAGCATGATTTCATAAGGGGAGTGCTAAAAATAATGATAAAAACTAAATCAGCTCTCAGTGATAATCAAATGGTTGTAAGAGCTATTAAAGATTCATTTGTAAAATTAAGTCCAAAAGTGCAAGCTGAAAACCCTGTAATGTTATTAGTATATATTTCAGCAATTTTGACTTCTTTACTTTGGGTAGCATCACTTAGTGGTGTACAAGATGTTTCATCTGGTTATACTTTAGCAATTGCTATAATTTTATGGTTAACTTGTATTTTTGCTAATTTTGCTGAAGCTATTGCTGAAGGCAGGGGCAAGGCACAAGCTGATGCACTTCGTGCAGCTAAAAAAGATGTAGAAGCGTATAAACTTCATGATGTAAATAATAAAGAAAATTATGAGGTAGTAGTATCTTCTTCATTAAAAAAAGGAGACATTGTTATTGTTAAAGCAGGTCGACAAATTCCTGCTGATGGTGAAGTAATTGAAGGGGCAGCATCTGTTGATGAATCAGCAATAACAGGTGAATCTGCTCCAGTTATTAGAGAAAGTGGTGGCGACCGTAGTGCTGTAACAGGTGGTACGACTGTTACTTCTGATTGGCTTGTAGTTCGTGTTACTTGTGATAGTGGCGAATCTTTCTTGGACAAAATGATTTCTATGGTTGAAGGCGCTGCGAGAAAGAAAACTCCAAATGAAATGGCTTTGCAGATTTTTTTAATAGCTCTTTCTATTATTTTCATTTTAGTAACAATGTCTTTATATACTTACTCTGATTTTTCTGCTAAACAAGTAGGTATGGAAAATCCTTCTTCAATAACAACTTTAGTCGCTTTACTTGTGTGTTTAGCTCCTACGACAATTGGTGCTTTGCTTTCAGCTATTGGTATAGCTGGTATGAGTAGATTAAATCAAGCTAATGTATTAGCAATGAGCGGTCGTGCTATTGAAGCTGCTGGTGATGTTGATATTTTAATGCTTGATAAAACAGGCACAATAACACTTGGAAATCGTCAAGCTTCTGAATTTATTCCTGTAGATGGAATTGATGAAAAAACTTTGGCAAATGCAGCTCAATTATCTTCTTTAGCAGATGAAACACCTGAAGGTCGTAGTATTGTAATTTTGGCTAAAGAAAAATTTGGCATTCGTGGTAGAAATATTGAGGAAAATCATATGGAATTTATACCGTTCACTGCTAAAACTAGAATGAGTGGTGTAAATTATGATGGACATGAAATTAGAAAAGGTGCTGCTGATGCAGTAAAATCTTATGTAATAGAAAATGGTGGTATTTATTCTGCACAGTGTGAGGAAGCTGTGAAACGTGTAGCTCAAATAGGTGGTACACCATTGGTTGTAGCTCAAGATTATAAAATATTAGGTGTTATTAATTTAAAAGATATTGTAAAAGATGGTGTAGCAGAAAAATTTGCTGACCTTCGTAAAATGGGTATTAAAACTATTATGATTACAGGTGATAACCCATTAACAGCAGCAGCTATAGCCGCTGAAGCAGGTGTAGATGACTTTCTAGCAGAAGCTACACCAGAAGGTAAATTAGCCATGATACGTGATTTTCAAGCTAAAGGTCATTTAGTAGCAATGACTGGTGATGGTACAAATGATGCTCCAGCACTTGCTCAAGCAGATGTAGCAGTAGCAATGAATACAGGCACTCAGGCTGCTAAAGAAGCTGGTAACATGGTAGATTTAGATTCTTCACCTACAAAATTAATTGAAGTAGTTCGCATTGGTAAACAATTGTTAATGACTCGTGGTAGTTTAACTACATTTAGTATTGCTAATGATTTAGCAAAATATTTTGCGATAATACCATCATTATTTTTATCTTTATATCCTGGATTATCGGCATTAAATATCATGAATTTACACAGTCCTCAATCTGCAGTTTTATCAGCAATAATTTATAATGCACTTATCATTGTGGCATTAATTCCTTTGGCTTTAAAAGGTGTAAAATATCGTGAAGTACCCGCAGGGGAATTGTTAAAAAGAAATCTTTTGATTTATGGTTTAGGCGGTATTATAGTGCCATTTATATGTATAAAAATTATTGATGTTATATTAGTTGGTCTAGGTCTAGTTTAAGAAAGGTGAGTTTGTAATGGATAATTTCAAAAAAGCATTGCTATCAGTAATTACTTTCACTGTTTTTTGTGGATTTATTTATACAATGGTAATGACAGGTATTTGTCAGGTATTATTTCCAAACTCTGCAAACGGCAAAATTATCGAAGTAAATGGTGTAAAATATGGTAGTGAATTATTAGGTCAACAATATACAAGTGATAGATATATGTGGGGTCGTATAACAAAAATTGATGTTAGTACTTATAAAGATACTGAGGGAAATCAGTTAGCATATGCAGCTCCATCAAATTTAAGTCCTGCAAGTGAAGATTATGAAAAATTAATAGCACAGCGTGTAGAAAAAATTAGAAAAGCTAATCCAGAAAAAGGTAATGAGCCTATTCCTGTAGATTTGGTTACTAATTCTGGTAGCGGTTTAGATCCAGATATATCTGTAGCTGCAGCAAAATACCAAGTAGAAAGATTAGCTCGTGAAAATAATATGACTAAAGAAGAAGTAAATGCTATTATCGATAAATGTACTAATCATAAAGTATTAGGCTTCTTTGGTGAAGAAACAGTAAATGTTTTAAAAGTTAATTTAATGTTAGATAAGATAATTTAATATTTTAAAGGGATAACCTCCACGTCAAATATATATTAAATATATTTTGATGTGGAGGTATATTGGTTTATAACATATATGCAATTGGGAGGGGCTTATATGCCAATTATACGAAAATCGCCAGAGAAAATTTTGGAACAAATTCATATAGAAGAGCATGAATCAAAACGAGGAAAATTAAAAATATTTTTTGGCTATGCAGCAGGTGTTGGTAAAACTTATGCTATGTTAGAAGCTGCACATGAAGCCAAAAAGCAAGGAATTGATGTAGTAGCAGGCTATATAGAACCTCATGCAAGACCAGCAACTGCAGCTTTAGTTAATGGTTTAGAAGTAATTTCACCATTAGTGATTAATCATAAAGATATAACTTTAAATGAATTTAATTTAGATGCAGCTATAAAAAGAAATCCACAATTAATTTTGGTTGATGAATTAGCACATACAAATGCAGATGGTTGTCGTCATATCAAACGTTATCAGGATATTGAAGAATTATTAAAAGCAGGCATTGATGTATATACAACAATTAATGTACAACATATAGAAAGCTTAAATGATATTGTGGCTTCAATTACCAAAATAATTGTGAGAGAACGTATACCAGATAGAATTTTTGATGAAGCTGAGCAAGTGGAATTAGTAGATATAGAACCATCGGATTTAGTAACACGTTTATCAGAAGGAAAAATTTACCAAAAAGAACAAGCTGATAGGGCATTGGGGAATTTTTTTACTGTTGAAAATTTAACAGCGCTTAGAGAAATTGCACTTCGTCGCATGGCTGATAGAGTAAATAAAATATCTTTAAAGGTTAAAAATGAAAATAATAAAGATTATTATACGAATGAACATATTTTAGTATGTTTATCATCATCGCCATCAAATTCTAAGATTATTCGTACAGCGGCAAGAATGGCAAATGCTTTTAAAGCTCAATTTACAGCTTTATTTGTGCAGACATCAAGTTTTGAAAAAACTTCATTAGAAAATAAAAAAAGATTGAAGGAAAATATTCATTTAGCAGAGCAATTAGGAGCAAAAATTGAAATGGTAGTAGGAGAAGACATACCGTTTCAAATAGCAGAATTTGCAAGACTTGCTGGTGTATCAAAATTAGTCATAGGAAGAAGTATTGCTAGAAATGGATTTATGCGTTTAATGCGTAAATCTTTTACCGATAAATTAATTGAACAATTACCGAATTTAGATATACATGTAATTCCAGATAATAAAGCTTTATTTTATAAAAATTTTTGGAAGAAATCCGTAAATGAAAGAGAGATATGTAATACATCAGATATTATAACTATATTAGTTATTTTAATAATAACTAGTATGATTGGTATGTTATTTTATTCAATGAATTTAGGCGAAGCTAATATCATGACAGTATATATCTTAGGTGTATTAATTGCTGCCTTAAAAACATCGAAGAGATTATATAGTGTAGTATTATCTGTTTTGAATGTATTAGCATTTGATTTTTTATTTATTGAACCTAGATATACTTTTACGGCATATGACCCAGTATATATTATTACGTTCTCTGTAATGTTTGTATCAGCTTTTGTTACAGGAGGTCTTACTAATAAAATAAAAAAACAAGCTATACAGTCTGCTAAATTAGCTTATCGAACTAAAATATTATTAGAGACAAATCAATTATTGCAACAAGCAGGCAGTGATGCAGCTATAGCAACAGTTACATCTCATCAACTTTTAAAATTGTTAAACAAAACAATAGTGTATTATAGTGCGGATAAAAAAGGTTTATTGCCACCTGTTGTTTATAATGTAAAAAATGATGTTCATACAGAACAATTGATAAATAGTAATGAAAGAGCTGTAGCACAATGGGTTTATAAAAATAATAAACGAGCAGGTGTAAAAACAGGTACATTAAATAATGCTAAATGTCAGTATTTGGCAATTCGTTCTAAAGATAATGTATATGGTGTCGTAGGTATAGCTATTGATAATGAGGATTTAGATGTATTTGAAAATAATTTGGTCTTATCTATTTTAGGTGAATGTGCATTAGCTTTAGAAAAAGAAATATATAGTAAAAAGCGTCAAGAAATTTATTTACAAGCAAAAAATGAACAGCTTAGGTCAAATTTGTTGCGTTCAATTTCGCATGATTTAAGAACACCACTTACAAGTATTTCTGGTAATGCTGACTTTTTATTAAGTAATAGCGCTAAAATAGATGATGTTAAACGACAGGAATTATATAATAATATTTATGATGATTCAATGTGGTTGATTAATTTAGTAGAGAATATTTTATTTATTACGCGTATAGAAAATAAGACGATGAAGATTAACTTACAAACTGAGTTATTAGACGATATTATAAATGAAGCTTTAAAGCATTTATATCGTCGAGGAAAAAATCATCATATAGTTTTTGAAGAAACAAAAGATATAATGATGGTAAAAGTTGACGCACGTTTATTAGTACAAGTATTTATAAATATAATAGATAATGCCATAAAATATACCCCAAAAGACTCAACTATTACTATTAGTGCAAAAATAAAAAGTGATAAAATTGAAGTTTCTATTGCAGATAATGGTCAAGGCATTAGTGATGAAGCAAAAGATAAGCTTTTTGAAATGTTTTATACAGCAAATTCTACTGTAGCTGATAGTAGAAGAGGAATTGGTATAGGTCTTAGTTTGTGTAAATCTATTATTATGGCACATGGTGGAGAGATAAAGGTAAGAGATAATAAACCACAAGGAACAGTTTTTATATTTACGTTACCAAAAGAGGAGATTAATTTTAATGAATAAGCCAATGATATTAATTGTTGAAGATGATGCAGCAGTTAGAAATTTAATATCTACTACATTAAAAATGCAAAATTATAAATTTCACGTAGCAACTACAGGCTCACAGGCTTTATTAGAAGCAGTATCAAATCAACCAGATATTATGCTATTGGATTTGGGGCTTCCTGATATGGATGGGGTAGAAATTATAACAAAAGTTCGTTCGTGGTCAAATATGCCAATTATTGTAATTAGTGCTAGATGTGAAGATAGAGATAAAATTGAAGCTTTAGATGCTGGGGCAGATGATTATATAACAAAGCCTTTTTCTGTAGAAGAATTTTTAGCTAGACTTAGAGTTACTATTCGCAGGATAAATTGTGTACAAACTCCGCATAAGGAAAATAGTATATTTGTTAATGGCGAGTTAAAGATAGATTATGTATCTGGTTGTGCATATTGTAGAGGTAAAGAATTACATTTAACACCGATTGAATATAAATTATTATGTTTATTGGCTAAAAATATAGGCAAAGTATTAACGCATACTTATATAACACGAGAAGTATGGGGTAATGCTTGGGATAATAATGTAGCTTCTTTGCGTGTATTTATGGCAACATTGCGTAAGAAAATAGAAATAGATACAGCTAATCCAGAATATATTCAAACACATATAGGGATTGGCTATCGTATGTTAAAGCTTGATTGATAATATAATTATTGATAGTAGTTTAAAATTGGTTTTTATTTTTATCGGCAAAATAAAATTGAAAAATAATTGATATTTTTAGTTAATAACTTGCCGATAACGGCAAAAAGTTTAGAATGAAATTGTTTTTAGTATAAAATATGTAAGAAAGGATAGGGCATAAAGTCATATCCTTTTTTATTAATATTTTATATCATTTTAAAGTAATGTATAATAGAATAGTTTAGGTATTTTATATTAAGGAGGGAAAAGAATGTGGTGTAAAACATGTAATATAGAGACTAATGAAGATTATTGTCCAATTTGTAATACTAAGACAATAGAAGATATTCCAGCTAAAATATATTGGTGTCCTGATTGTAGAATACCTATAATACAAGATGAAACACAAGCAAACAAAGGAATATGTCCAGTTTGTAATACTAAAATAAAATATATGTCAGCAGATTTGAGACCTGTTTTTCCAGAAGAACGTTTATTAATAGAAATATTGTTGGAGAAAAAACCAAATCAATTTATAAAATCATCAGTTTGGGCGTCTAATAGTAGATATTATATTGATGGGAAATCATTTATTTTACCAAGTAAGTTATTTAATAAAATAAATGTTGATGATGTAATAAAAAAAATAGATAAATATATGGAACAGAATAATTATATATTTTTTGATAAATACATTGAGCGTTTTATTAAAGCTAATATATTACGATTAAATGCTTTGAAAGAAGAAGCTTTTTTATTTATAAAAAATGTTTCTAGTAAATATAAAATAGAAAATATAGTATTGTCTTTTTCTGGAGGAAAAGATTCAACAGTTACATCAGATATTGTAATAAAAGCTTTGAGTAATCCTAGATTAGTTCATATTTTTGGAGATACTACATTAGAATTTCCATTTACTCAAGATTATGTATCTAGATATAGAAAGGCACATATGATGTCAATCTTTAAAATTGCTAAAAATCGTGAACAAGATTTTTATAATGTATGTTCAGATATTGGTCCACCAGCAAGAATGATGAGATGGTGTTGTTCAATGTTTAAAACAGGACCAATAACTAGAATTATTAATAATCTGTATAGGAATCAACAAATTTTAACGTTTTATGGTGTTAGAAAATCAGAATCTGTTAGTAGAAGTAAATATAATAGAGTAGAAAATAATGCAGAATCAGTTAAAATACAACAACAAACGGTGGCTTCACCAATATTTTTTTGGAAAGATATTGATATTTGGTTGTATATTTTTAGTGAAAAAATTGATTTTAATGATGCCTATAGATTAGGGTATGATCGTGTAGGTTGTTGGTGTTGCCCAAATAATACACAAAGGGCACAATTCTTATCTAAAATATATATGCCAGAACAGTCTAAGAAATGGAGAGATTTTCTTATTGATTTTGCGAGAAAAATAGGAAAACCAGATCCAGAAGTATATGTTGATACAGGAAAATGGAAAGCTAGACAAGGTGGAAATGGTTTAGTATCTGCAAATGATGTAAAGATAAAATTTACAAATTGCACAACAGAAGATAATGCTAAAATATATAAATTAGTAAAACCTTTTGATGATGAATTAATAGGGATGTTTACACCATTAGGAAAAATATCTAGAGATTTAGGTCAAAAAATATTAAATGAAATTTTAATATTAGATGTAAAAACTAATGTACCAATTATATCCATTCAACCTTTTGGAGAAGAAAAATATGAGTATGCTGTAAAAATAAAAACTATGAATGTAGCAGATCATGAAAAATTACAACGTATGATTCAATATCAAGTAAGAAAGTTTAATGCATGCAGAAAATGTTTAAAATGTGAATCTTTATGTAAAGCAGGAGCTATTTCTATTATCGCTGGAACATATAACATAGATTCTAATAAATGTATTAGATGTAAAATGTGTGTTACAGCAAAATACTTAGAAGGTGGATGTATGATGGATAAGTATTTACGTACAAAATAAATTATTTGGGGGTATAATTTATGAAAATGAAGTTTCGAGCTCATGATACTTTTTTTATACGAAAAGGTTGGCTTAATAAGGGAATGAAATATGTTTATAGAAAACCTAATGTTTTTGTAGATAAAAATGAAAATCCTATGGATATATTAGGTATTGGAGCTAATATGGTGAAGTCATTAAGATATTGGTTGCAAGTAGTAGGATTAACAGAAGAAAATAAATCAGGACAACGTATACAGACACTTACAGAGCTAGGAAAAAGTGTTTTTGTTCATGATAGATATATTGAAGAGCTAGGAACATTACATTTGTTACAATATAAATTAGCTACTAATAAAGAAAATGCAACAGCATGGTATTTTTTCTTTAATGAATTTTTTATGTCTGAATTTACTAAAGAAGATTTTGTGAGAAGTTTAGAAAATTTTGTTTTAATGAATGATGAAAATTTTTCTGTTGCATTGAGATCCTTAAATGATGATTTTTTATGTATTGTTAATACGTATTTATCAAGATATAAGACACATACAGGTAAAATATCCCCTGAAAATAATATAGATTGTCCATTAGGTGAATTAGGATTAATTGATATTTTAAATAAAGAGAAAAAGATATATAGAAAAACTACACCAATAATAAAAGATTTTGATCCATGGATTATATTAGCGATAATTATTGAACAATCTAAAGGAAAAAGGGAAATTAATTTGAATGATTTATTGATAGCACCATGTAATATTGGAAGAATTTTTAATTTAGATTCGATTAGTTTATTAGAGTTATTGCATAAAGTAGAGAAAATAGGAGAAATTAAAATTATTAGAACAGCAGGGTTAGATGTTATTCGTATTAATAATGATAGAACTTTTCAAGAATGTATAGAAACATACTATAAAAATATTGAAATATAAACTAGGAGAATTATAGATGAGTAAAATGATATCGGTTGCATCAGGATTTCAGTATTCTGTTAATATTGCATATGATTTAAATGATGATAATAAATTAAGAAATTTTATACCAACAAAAGTTGCATTAGATTTATTAGAAGATATTTTATTAAGTACAAGAAACACTTCAACTGATAGAGCAAGGGTTTTAATAGGAGCTTATGGGAAAGGTAAATCACATATAGTATTGATGATTTTATCAATACTAATGAAGAAAGATATATCTTTATTTGAAAGATTATTACCTGAGATAGAAAGTAATTCTGACAGATATAAATATATAAAAAATTATTATGATACAAATAGTAAAATATTACCTGTCATAATATCTGGCAGTAATACAAGTATACCACAAGCTTTTTTGTTAGCTTTACAGAGAACTTTGTCTGAGTATGATTTATTAGATGCAATGCCAGAAACAAATTATAAAGCTGCTATTAGTGTTATTGACAGATGGAAAAAAGATTTTTCATTTACTTATAATGAATTTATAGAAAAGATAGATATGCCTATTAATAAATATATTGAGGCTCTTGAAAATTTTGATATTAGTATATATGAAAATTTTGAGAAAATATATCCATCTTTAACAGCGGGAAGTACATTTAATCCTTTTTTAGGTTTTGATGTGGTTGAGTTATATGAAAGTGCATTAAAAGGTATTAAGAAAAAAGGTTATACAGGTATTATAGTTGTTTATGATGAATTTAGTAAATTTTTAGAAGCCAATATAATGGAAGCATCTGTAAGTGATACAAAAATGCTACAAGATTTTGCAGAAAAATGTAATAGAAGTGGAGAAGAACAATTACATTTAATATTAATTTCACATAAAGAAATATCTAATTATATAGATAAACTACCCAAACAAAAGATTGATGGTTGGCGAGGTGTTTCTGAACGATTTACACATGTCCATTTAAATAATAATTTTTCACAAACTTATGAAGTTATAGCTAATGTTATAAAAAAAGATCAATTATTATGGAAGATTTTTAAAGATGAACATAAAAAATATTTTAAGAATTTAATAGATCAATATAAATTTCATGCAATTTTTTCTGAAATAGAGAAAAATGATATAAATAAAATAATTTATTCTTCTTATCCTTTACATCCAGTATCAACGTTTATTTTGCCTAGATTATCTGAAAGAATTGCTCAGAATGAACGAACTTTATTTACATTCCTTTCATCAAATGGAATTTCAACATTGCCATCATTTTTAGATAAATATAATGATGAAAGATTTGATGTAATAACTCCAGATGTTATATTTGATTATTTTGAACCATTATTAAAAAAAGAAATATATTCTGAGGTAACATATAATGTATATATTTTAACAGGTATTATTTTAGATAAAATAGGAAATGAATTATCATTAGAAAGTAAAATAATAAAAACGATTTCTTTAATGTATATTTTAGAGCAGTTTGAAAAATTAAAACCAACAAAAGATGAGATAATGAATATTTTTTCAATAAATTATGATCAAAAAGATATAGAATTAGCTATAGATAATTTAATTGAAAAAGAATATGTTATTTATTTAAAAAGAAGTAATAAATATCTACAATTAAAAAAATCTTCAGGAATAGATATAAAAGAACAGATAAAAAACAAAATAGCTTTACAAACTAATAAAAATTTAATAAAAGATACGTTAAATAACATAAATTTTGATAAATACATGTATCCATCTCGATATAATGATGATAAAGAGATGGTAAGATTTTTTTCTTTTGAATTTATCAACTCTAGTGAGATAAGTAATGATACAGATTGGAATATTAAAAGTGAGTTAATAGAGGCAGATGGTGTAATATATGCTATTATACTAAATAATAATGATGATATTAAACAAATTGAAGATAAAATAATTATTACTAGTAAAAATGCTCAACGATGTATATTTATATTATTGAAAAATTTTAATGATATAACGAATGTAGTTAAAGAGTTTAATGCTGTATCTATATTAAAAGATAATGCAATAAATGATAAAGTTTTATTTGAAGAATATGATATTATTTATGAAGATTTAAAGGATGTTTTAATAGATTATATATTAGAATATACACATCCTGAAAGGTTATCTGCTAAGTATATTTATTTGGGTAAAGAACAAAAAATAAATAGAAAAGCAACTTTAACAGAATTATTGTCAAGTATATGCGATAAATTGTATTTTAGAACACCTGTAATAAATAATGAATCTATTAATAGAAATGAATTAACATCTATTGCAAATAATAGTAGGCATAAAGTTATTGCAGCATTACTTCATAATGAATTAGATGAAAATTTAGGTCTAACAGGTAATGGACAAGAAGTATCTATAATGCGTAGTACATTACTTAGAACAAATATCTTAGTAAAAGAAAATAATATTGTTAAAATTAATATGTTTCCTAAAGATAAAAACATAGCTAATTTGTTAAAAGTTATTTCTGATTTTATATTGTTTGTTAAAAATAATGGAAAAACCTCTTTTGAATATTTATATGAACAGTTAATATCATATAAAATGCATATTGGATTAAGAAAAGGATTAATTCCTATTTTTATATCAATAGTTTTTCATGAATATAAAAAGTATTTGATTGTTACAAATCAAAAAGGACAAGTTAATATAAATGCAGATACTTTATTACAAATAAATGCCAAACCAAAAGAATTTTATTTACAATATGCTGATTGGAATGAAGATAAAGAAATATTTATAAAAATTTTGTCTAAAGCATTTTCTTCTTTTATAGTAAAAGAAGAGATAAATAATAATTCTTATGATTATCTTGTATCTGCAATTAAGAGATGGTATGTAAATCTTCCTAAATATTCAAGAGAATTAAAAGAGTTACCTTCTGGTAAAAGACTAGATAAACAATATATTTCTTTTATTAAAATTTTAAAATATAATGTAGGTAGTTATGAATTATTATTTGAAAAGATGCCATTAATATTAGGCTTTGAAAATAAAATTAATAGAGATTTAGCTAATAAAGTTATTAATTTAAAAAACTACTATGATAATCTTTTAGAAGATTTAAAGAATGAATTAATTTATATAGTAAAACAAAAATATATATTAAAAAATAATGAAAAATATATAAAACAAATATCATTAACATCAGTTATAAAAGATTGGTGTGAGACACTTAATCCTAAAATATATGAGCAGTTATTTAAAAATGGGACAGAACGATGTTTGAAATTATTTAAGGAAGTAACAAATGATGAAACAGAATGTATTTCTAAATTAGCTAAAATTGCTACAGATTTAAGAATTGAAGATTGGGATTATCAAACTATTACTCGTTTTAAGGAACAATTAGAGATTTATAAGAAGACCGCTGAAGAATATACATTTAAAGATGAATGTAATTTAGAAAAAAATAGTAGAGATGTGAACTCGTATCAATTAACTTTTATTGATAATGATGGAAATAATATTATAAAAAGATTTGAAAAAGTAGAATATGGTTCTTTAGGAAAATTGTTATATAATTCCATTTGGGGAGAAATAGATTCTATGGGACAATCTATTTCAGAGCAAGAAAAAAGACAAGTTTTAATAGAGGTTTTAAAAGAACTTTGTTAGGAGGTTTTATAATGGCTTATTTTGATAATGCAGCAACAACGTATCCAAAACCAGAAATAGTATATAGTTTTATGAATGATTTTTATCGTAATTATGGATTTAGTGTTGGAAGAGGTCAATATAGTTTATCTCAAAAGGCTAATAATTTAATAATAGATACTAGAAATAAATTAAAAAATTTGTTGCATTGTCCTAATAAGCAAGTAATATTTGAACCTACGGCAACGATATCATTAAATCTAATCATACAAGGAGTTATTTTAAATGGAGCTAAAAATATATACATTAGTCCATTTGAACACAATGCAGTAACTAGAGTATTAAATTATTATGAAAAGAAAAATGTTATAAAAGTTCATACATTAAATGTTTCGAAAGATATGGAATATGATTTAATACGTATAAAATATCAATTTGATAAAATTGCACCAGATTTTGTTATTGTTAGTCATGCTAGTAATTCTTTTGGGCTAATCGCACCTGTGGAAAAAATATTTGAACTTGCTAAATTATATGATGCTATTACTTTAGTAGATATGGCACAAACAGCTGGTTTAATAGATTGTAATGTAGGATTATCTATTTTTGATTTTGCTGTATTTGCAGGGCATAAAACTTTATATGGACCAACAGGTATATCTGGATTTGTTATGAATCCAGATATACAAATACCAACTATTATTTTTGGTGGAACAGGATTTGAATCTGCTAATCAAGATATGCCAAATAATTTACCAGAACATTTTGAAGCTGGAACATTAAATATCCTGGGAATAGCTGGATTAAATGCGGCATTAAGTTGGATAGACGAAAAAGGAATATCTACATTATTTAAAACAGAAACAGAAAAAAGAAAAAGATTAATTGAGATTTTAGAGCAATTCTGGTTTATAAAAATTATAGGAAATAGAGAATCAGCTGGATATGTTGGAATTGTATCTTGTTTAATTGATGGAATTAGTAGTGATAGTGCTAGTAATATTTTTAATAAATTTAATATAGCTGTTAGAACAGGTTTACATTGTGCTCCTTTAGCACATCAATTTATGGATACTTATCCATCTGGAACTATAAGGTTTAGTGTTAATTATTTTACATCAGATAAAGATTTTGAAGAACTGGAAAAAGCTTTAGAAGTTATAGAAGATAACATGTAGAGTGTGGTTAAAATGAGTTTAAAAGATTGTGTAATAAAAACAGAATATAGATCTTTAATTGATAATGTAATCACAGAATTTTATATTCCTTTATTAAGTGAAGCTAAAATATATAGAAGAGCAGTAGGATTTTTTTCATCGACTGCTTTAATAGAAATATCAAAAGGTATATCTAATTTGGTATTAAATGGAGGAAAAATATGTATTGTTGCTTCTCCGCATTTATCAGATGAAGATGTTATGGCTATAAAAAAAGGATATGATGAAAGAGATAAAATAATAGAAAATGCATTATTACGTCAAATAACAACTAAACCGGTAGATTATTATTCATTAGAACGATTAAATTTATTAGCACATTTAATTTCAGATAATATTTTAGATATAAAAATAGCTTATATGGAAAAAGATGGTATTATTGGAATGTATCATGAAAAAATGGGTATTATAGAAGATTTTGAAGGAAATAAAGTAGTTTTTTCTGGTTCTATGAATGAATCTGCAACAGCAATGTCTGCTAATTATGAAACAATAGATGTTTTTTGTAACTGGAAGCAAAGTGAAGTAGAAAGAGTAACTCTAAAAGAAAAAGCTTTTACATCTATTTGGAATAATAATGAACAAAATATTAAAGTAGTAGAGTTTCCTAAGCTTTCTAAATTAATAATTGAAAAATATAAGAAAAAAACAGTAGATTTCAAAATAGATGATAAAGAATATATTAATTTAAAAGATGTAAATAGAGATGAAAAAATAGATATACAAATTCCAAAAGATATTTCGTTATATAGTTATCAAAAAGAAGCTATTAATAATTGGAAGTTGAATAATTACTGTGGTATTTTTGATATGGCAACAGGAACAGGTAAAACATATACTGCTTTAGCAGCTATTGAAAATATATATAATAATCTTAATAGAAATATAGCTGTTATAATAGTTTGTCCTTATCAACATTTAGTTGAGCAATGGGTTGTAGATATAAAAAAATTTGGTGTAAATCCTATTGTTTGTTATTCAGCTTCTCAACAGAAAAATTGGAAAGATAATGTTAAAATTTCTATAAAAAATTATAATTTAAATCTTTTAAACTTTTTTTGTATAGTAACAACAAATGCAACATTTTCTAGCAATTTTTTACAAAAGCAAATAAAATCTTTAAAGGGAAATATTTTATTAGTTATAGATGAAGCTCATAATTTTGGAGCTAAAAATTTAAATAGAGCTTTACTTGATAACATACCATATAGATTAGCTCTGTCTGCCACATTAGAAAGACATGGTGATATAGAAGGAACAGAAAGATTATATGCTTATTTTGGAAAAAAATGTATTGAGTACACTTTAAAAGAAGCTATTAATAATAATATGCTTACACCATATTATTATTATCCTATAGTAATTACTTTAGACGAATCAGAATTATCTAGTTATATTGAGTTAACAAAGAAATTAGTAACATCTATAAATCAACATAGAAGTAAAGATAAAAAATATATTAAGTTAAGTGATTATGAAAAAATGTTATTAATAAAGAGAGCTAGATTGGTTGCAGGAGCTAAGAATAAGTTAATAGAATTAAAGAAAATAATGTTAGATTATAAAAATAATAATCATATATTAGTGTATTGTGGAGCGACAACCATAAATGATTTTGATTATGACGAGAATACTATAGATGCAGAAGAGGTGCGTCAAATTGATGCAGTAACTAATATATTAGGTAATACATTAGATATGAAAGTATGTCAGTTTACATCTAAAGAAACAATAAAAGATAGAGAAAATATAAAAAAAGCTTTTGAAGATGGGGATTTTATTCAGGCTTTAGTAGCTATTAGATGTTTAGATGAAGGCGTAAATATTCCTAGTATTGAAACGGCATTTATATTAGCTAGTAGTACGAATCCTAAAGAATATATACAAAGAAGAGGAAGAGTACTTAGAAAATTTAAAGGAAAAAAATTTGCTAAAATATATGATTTTATTACCTTACCAATATCATTAGAAGAAGTAAATATATACTCTAATGATATTGTTAATAATGTGAAAGGTTTAGTAAAAAGAGAAATTATTCGTATGCAAGATTTTAATAATCTTTCAGAAAATCCATACATTAATGATGAATTAATATATGATATTTTAGCTTCATATGATATTAGGTTAAATGAAGAGGAGGTAGATAAAAATGTCATTTGAAAATAAGGAAGATGTAGATATTAATAAATTAAATCAGTTAAAATTAAAAGTTTTGTTTGAAGAAAAAAGAAATTTGAGAACAAGAAAAAAAACAAAAAATGAAATGATAGAATATATTCGTCGAGCAATTATAGATATAGTAAATGAATGAGGTGATAATATGTTAATAAAGTCTCTTAAATTAAAAAATTTTAGACAATTTAAAGGAGATATAAATATAAATTTTTCATATGATCCGCAAAAAAATGTAACTATTATTTTGGGTGATAATACATACGGAAAAACTACATTATTACAAGCATTTAGTTGGTGTTTTTATAAAACAGTAAATTTTGATCATAATCCTAAATTTTTATTAAATTATGAGCTTAGTGAAGAAATGCTTAATGGATCAACAAACATTGTAAGTGTAGAAATTATTATTATACATGAAAATACTGAATATGGAATTATTAGAAAGCAAGAATATAAAAAGATTAATGGAAAAACTGTATTAGTTAATGAGTTTCCTTTAAAAGTATGGTATAAAAATGAAACAGGTAATCAAGTGTCATTAGATGATTCTCCGGAAACATGGATAAATGATATTTTACCAAAAGATTTATCTACATATTTCTTTTTTGATACAGAACGTGTTAATAGTATTAGCCATAAGGAAAATGTTACAGAAGCAGTAAAAGGATTATTAGGTTTATCGGCATTATCAAAAACAATAGAACACTTAGGAACGAAGAATAGAAGAGATTCTGTTATAGGTAAATTTCAGCAGGAATTAGATACAGATAATGAACAAGATAGTGCTGAAATAGAACAAAAAATTCAAGATAATGAATTAAAGTTACAAAATATTGATGAACAGATAAAAGAAACAAAAAAAAATAAAGAAAAATATGAGAATAGAAAGGAAGAATTAGATAAAATCATTCATGCTAATGCAGATACAAAAAGAATGCAAGAAGATGAAAAAAGATTAGAAAATGAAATTAAAAATAATGAGAAGAATTTAGAAGAAAATAAAACAGAAATATATAATTATTTTCATAGATTAACAAAAGCATACTTTGAAAAACCTTTAATGAAAGAAAGCTTATCTTATATAAATACTTTGAATTTAAAAGATGATAGAATATCTGGTTTATCGGAACATATCTTAAGAAAGATATTAGATAGAGGAATATGCATATGTGGTAATTCTGTAAAAAAAGATTCATCAGAGTATAATTATATTTTAAAAGAGATACAAAAAATTTCAGGAGATAATCTTTATGATGAAATAAAAAAATTTAAATATGAATTAGAAATAAGAGAAAAAAATATTTATGCTAATATTGAAGAATTTGAAAAGAAGTATGAAAATAGATTAAGGTTACAAAAAAATATTGAAGATAAGATATGTAGGATAGAAGAAATACGTAAAACAATAAGAGATAAAGATGATATGCGAAAATATGAATTTGAGAGGGATGAATGTCGTTCAAAAATAAGATATTTGCAAGAAAAGATAGATATATTAAAAGAAAATAAAGGGAAATGTGAAAAAAGTAAAGAAATATTAGAAAAACAACAATCAAAATTAATAAGTAAAACTGATCATAATAGAAAAATATATAGATATATAAATTATGCTGAAGCTTTATTAGAATGGATTGAAGAAAATCAAAAAGAAAAAGCAAAAGAAATAAAAGAAAGATTAGAAAAAAAGGTAAATGATATTTTTAATCAAATTTATTCTGGCGAAAGAATAGTTAAGATTGATGATAAATATAAAGTGAATTTAATAACTAAGGTATTAGATAATGAATATGATACAGGAAAATCAGAGGGACTAGATAGGGTTAAAAATTTTGCATTTATTGGCGGATTAGTATCTTTAGCAAAAGAAAAAATAGTTAGTAAGGCAGGAGATGATTTTATAGATTTATCATCAGAGCCTTATCCGTTAGTAATGGATGCACCTTTTTCAAATGCAGATGAAGGTCATACGGCGAAGATTTCAAAAGTTTTACCAGATGTTGCAGAACAAGTGATTATGTTTGTTATGCAGAAGGATTATAAATATGCAGAAGCTTATTTAGAAAAAAGAATTGGAAGAAAATATAAGCTAGAAAAATATTCAGAAATAAAGACATCATTGATTGAATTAAATAATTTATAGAGGAATAATTATGGAAAGAATATGTTGGTTTAAAGAACAAACTGTTATAAAAGGAAAACATGCACAATATATGAAAGAACTAAAAGAGAAAAAAGTTTTTGGAAGATTATATGATGTATATTTACAATGTGCATTATATGGTGCGTGTTTTGATTTAAAAAGTGAAAAAGATGTTAGTGTAAGGGAAACTCAAAGTATATTTACAGATATGTTCAGTAATAATAGTGAATACTGTTTAAATATTTTAAAAATGGTTCTTTTACTAGATAATAGTTTAAATTTATCTAAAGAAGAGAAAATAAAAAGAGTTTTTTCTTTTAAAAATGGATATTATGCAGAAGAAAAAGCAAATGAAATGAAAGAGAATATAGAAATATTTAATTCATATTTTTATGGTGGAATAGAAGAAATTTATTCTCGATATTTTAAAAATTGTATAAATGATGATGATGTTATTGTGAAAATGAAAGCTTTAATAAAAGATTTTTATTTATTAAAAATAAAATTTGATGAGAAACAACTTTTAAAAGAAATATCTGATTGAATTTTCATACAATAGATTTATATTTTTTGTATACTATAGTGATAAAATTTTCTAATTAATATAATTAATAGGCTCTAGCTACCTACTAGAGCTTTTTCTTTTATTTAATAATTTTAAAATGATAAAATAGTTTTAATATAAAAGCTTATAAGGAGATGAGATATTTTGATAAAGATAATGTTTGTATGTCATGGTAATATCTGTCGTTCAACTATGGCTGAATTTGTGATGAAGGATTTAGTGCGAAAAGCGGGTTTAGCTGATAAATTTATAATCAATTCTTCAGCCACAAGTCGTGAAGAAATTGGCTGTGATACTCACTATGGTACAAAAGCAAAACTTCGTGAAATGAATATTCCATTTAGCAAGCGAAAAGCTGTGCAGATAACAAAACAAGATTATGATATGTATGATTATATTATCGTGATGGATAATAATAATTTACACAATCTAAGCTATATTATCGGTGAAGATACGGAGCATAAAGTATATAAGATGATGTCTTTTGTCGGTGAAAATCGTGATGTAAAAGACCCATGGTATACAGATAATTTTGATGAAACTTATGAAGATGTAGATAAAGCTTGTAGAGCGTTACTTGCTAAATTAATAAAAGAATATAATTTGGCATAAAAAAATAGGAATGATATTTTTGTATCATTCCTATTTTTAAGTTAAAGCTTATTTTTTAGCGATTACTTCTATTTCAATCAAGGCACCTTTTGGTAATTTACTTACTTCTACACAGGAGCGAGCAGGATATGGTTGTGTAAAGTAAGTGGCATAGATTTCATTTACTTTAGCAAAATCATCAATATTTGTAATGAATACAGTTGTTTTGATTACATTTTCCCATTTTGCGCCAGAAGCGTTGATTACTGCTTGAGCATTTTTTAAAGCTTGATGAGCTTGAGCTTCGATACCTTCAGCCATTTCGCCAGTAGCAGGGTCTAAAGCGATTTGACCAGAAGCGAAAACAAGATTGTCGATTTCGATAGCTTGGGAATAAGGTCCTACAGCACCAGGTGCATTAGTTGTTTTAATTACTTTCATAAAACTCACCTCAATAGATTTTAGTAAATGTAAATATGTATACTTATATACAATTAATATTTTATCATTAAATGGATTGTTTGCCTATGAAATAATTTTTTAGATAATTCAAGGTTAGAAATATATCTTTATAGTAAAATTTGATATAATTAGAGTTATGTTTAAGGAAAGTGAGGTATTTTATCGTAGGTCTTTAGGCTAAGAAGATTATGGATAAAAATAGTGGACAAAATAAAAAGATAGTAAAAAAAGTAAATAAAGTGCAAATGCATATAATTTATTTATTCATAGGATTGCTCGTTTTTATTATTGGCGTTATGGCTAGATATGCTTGGGTGCAAATAGTTCGTGGAGATGAAATGTTATCTCGTTTGGAGTCGCAAGTTCAAGAGTCATCTGTGCTTCATGTGCCTCGTGGTACTATCTATGATGCGGAAATGAAAGAGCTAGCGATAAGTACAATGGTTAGCTCTTTATATATTGACCCTAATCATGTAGAAGATCCAGAACAAACGGCAAGAGATGTAGCTCCTTTGATAGGGCTTACAGAAAAAGATATTTTAGATGATATCGCTCAAGGTGGTGGTTTCGTCTGGGTAAAAAGACAGATGGAACCGGAAGAAACGAAGGCTTTGAAAAATTTAATGAAGGAAAAGCCTGAATATGTAGCTTGTCTTGGTTTTATTCAAGAAAGTAAAAGATATTATCCAAATGATATGTTAGCTGCCAATGTAATCGGTTTTGTGGGTACAGATGATAAAGGTTTAGATGGTATTGAGCAACAATTTGATGGTATGATAAAAGGTGAAGAACAAACTTCTTCTATTTTTACAGATGCTTTGGCTAGGCCAATTATGGACTCTGTATTTTTGAAAAATTCACCTGTAGATGCTAATTGTAAAAATATCCAGCTGACTATCAATGCACAGTATCAATTTATCATTGAGAAAGCTTTGGATAAGGCGATGATGGATCATGGTGCTGAATCAGTAACAGCTATAGTAATGAACCCGAAAAATGGCGATATCTTGGCTATGGCATCTCGACCATCATATGACCCAAATAATTTCCATAAATACGATCCTAATGTTTGGAAAAATAGAGCTGTATCAGATATCTATGAACCAGGCTCTACATTTAAATCTATTGTAGCGGCTGCTGGTTTTCAGGAAAAATTAGTATCACCAACAGATATTTTTGTTGATCCAGGAACTATTGAAGTTTCAGGTAGAACTATTCAAAACTGGAGTGGCGATAGCTTTGGTACAGTTACATTCCTTGATGTCGTAAAAAATTCTATCAATACAGGTTTTGCTCAATTAGGTTTGGAATTAGGTGGCGAGCGCTTGATGAATTATGCTCGTAAATTTGGTTTTGGCGAACGTACAGGTATTGAGCTTCCAGGTGAAGAATCTGGGATTTTATTCAATCCAAAAGATATGGTTGCTTCTGACGTAGCGACTTCTTCTATTGGGCAAAGTATCGCGGTAACACCACTTCAGATGATCACTGCTATGTCTGCTATAGCAAATGATGGTGTATTGTTAAAACCTCATATTGTGAAGGCTATTTATAATGCTGATGGCACAGTATATCAGCAAATGGAACGCGAAGAAGTTCGCCGTTGTATTGACTCTGATGTGGATAAGACTTTGAAATCTGTATTAGAACAAGTAGTTTCCACAGGTGGTGGTTCTAAAGCAAGTATTGAAGGTTATCATATTGCTGGTAAAACAGGTACAGCACAAAAAATTGATATGGTAAATGGTGGATATTTGCCAGGACATTATATCGCTTCATTTTGTGGTTTTGGACCAGTGGAAGACCCTCAATTCACAGTGCTTGTAATCATCAATGACCCAGCTGGTGGCGAGTACTATGGTGGTCAAGTAGCAGCACCAATAGCGCATGATATATTTTTACAATTATTTAGATATGCTAATGTAAAACCAATAAATGGCAATCAAAGTTTATTAGATGATATCAAGGGAACAGAAGCTAAAAACTAATAAATATTGATGGATTTTGAAATATATATCCATAGAAAATGAAATAATTATGTGGTAAACTTTTAATTTAATGGATTATGTTGTAAAATTAAGATTACTACATATTTAGTTACAAAAAAAGGTAGGTTAAAATAATGCTCGATATAAAATTTGTCAGAGATAATCCTGAATTAGTATTACAGAATTTAAAAAACAGAAATAATCCAATGAATCTTGACCGTTTCATGGAACTTGAAAAACAACGTCGTGAAATCATTGCTGAAACAGAAAATTTAAAAAGCCAGAAAAATGCTGTTTCTAAAAAAATCAGCGAAATGAAAAAGAATAAAGAAAATGCTGATGCTGTGATTTTAGAAATGCGTCAAGTTGGTGAAAAAATTAGCCAATTAGATAAACAGCTTCGTGAAGTTCAAGATGAATTACATGATATTTTACTTCGTATTCCAAATATGTGCCATGAATCTGTACCAGTAGGTAAAGATGATAGCGATAATCCAGAAGTTCGCCGTTGGGGTACTCCTCGTGAATTCGATTTTGAACCAAAAGCTCATTGGGATATCGGTGCAGACCTTGATATTTTAGATCCTGAAAGAGCTGCAAAAGTTACAGGTACACGTTTTACTTTCTATAAAGGTTTAGGTGCAAGACTTGAACGTGCTTTGATTAACTTCATGATGGATTTACATGTAGATAAACAAGGCTATACAGAAATGCTTGCACCATTTATCGCTAATAAAGATAGCATGACTGGTACAGGTCAGTTGCCTAAGTTCTCTGAAGATATGTTCAAACTTGAAGGCTTAGATTATTATCTCGTACCAACAGGTGAAGTTCCAGCTACTAACTTCCATAGAGATGAAATCTTAGATGGCGATAAATTACCAGAATACTACAGCGTTTATACTGCTTGCTTTAGAGCAGAAGCAGGTAGTGCTGGTCGCGATACTCGTGGTCTTATTCGTCAACATCAGTTCAACAAAGTTGAAATGATTAAATTCGTTAAACCTGAAACATCTTATGATGAATTAGAAAAAATGGTTAATAACGCAGAAGAAGTTTTACAGCTCTTAGAAATCCCTTACCATGTAGTAAAACTTTGCACAGGTGATATTGGTTTCACAGCTGCTATGACTTACGATATCGAAGTATGGCTTCCAAGCTATAATACTTATCGTGAAATTTCTTCTTGCTCTAATGTTTGCGATTATCAGGCTCGCCGTGCAAATATAAAATTCCGTCGCAGTGCAGGTGCAAAACCTGAATTTGTACACACATTGAACGGTTCTGGTCTTGCAGTAGGACGTACTGTAGCTGCTGTATTAGAAAACTATCAGCAAGCAGATGGTTCTGTAGTAATTCCAAAAGTGCTTCGTCCATACATGGGTGGCATTGAAGTAATTAAAAAACCAGAATAATTTTAGTGCTAAAATAATAAGATAAATAAAAGCTCATCAATTTTGATGAGCTTTTGTCATATTAAATATAAGAGGTGATAAAATGAAAAAATTAAAAGTATTTTTAGCAGTAGGTTTATTATGTTGTGGCTTATCTATGTCTATGGCAGAGGCAAAAACTATGACTTTAGATAAGACGAAAGTATTAGTTCCTCAAGGTTTTAGCGTGGCAAATGATGATTTGAAATTCAAAAAAGGTACAGTAGTGGAATTAAATGAGAATAATGAAGTGATAACAGGTGTATTAAATCGTGATATTGCACTTCGTCCTACTGGCTGGAGAAATGTAATCAATGATTATTATGAGGAAAGTAATAATAGTATTTTCTATCCTCGTATTTTCCATCCGTTTACAAGTGTTTCTATTCCTTTCCCAACTTATGCTCATGTACGCTATAAAGGCAATAAGCCTGTAACTTTTGCGACCGATGGTACTGTATTATCTGGTACTATTGATGAAGAAGTAACTGTAAGTGTAAATAAAGATAAATATGGTCTGATTACATTTGAAGACCAATATGAATTAGGTTTTTATCCTGATGGTTCAGTGAAAAATGGTCGCTTGAGAGATAATGCTCTTTTAAGACCATATGGTTTTAAAACAGGTTTAGCTGGCGATGAAATGGCTGGATTTGTAGAATTTGCAGGTGGTAAAGATATAAGCTTTTCTAAGGAAGGATATGTAACTTCTGGAGTATTGAAAAAATCTATTTCTTGGCAACAACCCGATGGTACAATGGTAACTTTGCCAGCTAAAACAATGATTTCTTTTATTAACGGACAAGCTAGATATTGATTAAAATTTCATAAATAAAATACGAAAAAAGCACCTTAAGCTCATAGATTTAAGCCTAAGGTGCTTTATTTAGTTATCTTTAGGAATGATTAAAATAATTGTTGTTCCTTTATTTAATTTGCTAGATAATCTGATTTCGATATCATGGGCATCAGCTATCCATTTGGCAATGGAAAGACCAAGACCTGTACCACCGACGCCGTTTCTTGTTCTAGCACTATCTACGCGATAAAAACGCTCAAAGATTTTATCTTGTTTATCTTTAGCGATACCGATACCAGTATCTGAGATTTTTACAATCATATGTTTGACTTTATTTTCTGAGGAAATGGTGATTTTTCCGCCATCTGGCGTGTATTTTATACTATTATCTAAAAAGATACGAAGCATTTGACGCATCACTAATTCATCAGCAAAGATATATCCATCATCATTATGAGTGCAAGTGATAGTATGTTGAGGTGCGATTAATTGCGTATCTTTGGCAATATCGGCAATTAAAGGTTTTAAATTCAATGACTCTTTATGCAATACTTGACGTTTTTGGTCTGCTCTAGCCAAGAATAAGAGCTTTTCAATTAAACGTTGCATATTGATGGCTTCAGAATGAATAGCTGTGATACATTCATCAGCAGTTTGAGGGTCATCTTTACCCCAACGAGCAAGCATATCTGAATAACCGCAAATTACAGTGGCAGGCGTGCGAAGCTCATGAGAGGCGTCGGATATGAATTGACGCTGTTGCTCAAAACCTTTTTGTAAACGCTCTAACATTAAATTAAAGGTATTAGAAAGTTCTTCTAATTCATCTCTAGTTGGCTGTACTTTGATGCGTTGATTTAAATCTTGGATTTCAATATTTTTTACAGTCGTGGTAATATCTCTTAATGGTTTTAATAATCTTCTACTGAGGAGAAAACCACAGATAATGGAGATTATTACCCCTGCAATTCCAGCATAAAAAATAGTTTCGGATAATTCTTCTAAAAATACTTTTTCTGCTGTAATCGTTCGCAAGAAATGAAGTGTATACGTTTCATCATTTTTGACAATAGTTCTTTGTGTATAGAAAATCCAAAAATGTTTAAAATTGACAAATTTTAAATCTGAAGGTAAAAGAGCGTTGCGAATGTAATCTTCAATTTGAGGATGTTTTTCTTGTCTAGCAAGTGAGTCCTGAACGTGATTGATAGATATATACATTGGCAAACTATCATAAACTATATTATTATTGCTATCTGTTACACGCATGACAACGCCAGGGATAAGGGCAGAACTTTTTACATCTTGTAGTAATTCTGGCACTGTTTCATTATTAGCTTTTTTCTCTACATAATTAGCAGATAAATTGATGGATACTTCAGCTTCATGAAAGAGAACGTAATGTATGCCAATCAAGGTACTGCTTAAAGTTACAATTAAAATTAAGCAGAGCATGATGCTGTAGATAAAAGCTAATTTTAGGGAAATAGGCATATATTTTAAACGAGGGTGAATACACATATTTAAATAAGTTTTAAGTTTTGATAACATAGCCGATGCCTCTTACTGTATGAATGTATTTTTCATTGAAATAATCATCAATTTTGGCGCGTAAATAGCGAATATAAACATCGACTACATTGGTATCACCCATATATTCATAACCCCAGATGGATTGGAGGATTTGCTCTCTAGATAAAACATGGTCATGATTGTGTAATAAATATAAAAGTAAATCATATTCTTTTTTAGTGAGTTCAACTAATTGGTTATGAACTTTTACTTCATGACGGTCAAGATATACATGGATATTTTTAAATTTGAACACTGAAGGTTCTTCTGCAGGTTTAGTAGTAGAATTATTATGCTTGCGAAGGGTAGCACGTATTCTAGCTAGAAGTTCTTGAATAGCAAATGGTTTAGTAATATAGTCATCAGCACCGATATCAAGACCTGTTACTTTATCATTTATTTCATCTTTTGCTGTGAGCATGATGATAGGGATATCGGATAATTTGCGCACATTTTGGCAGATGGTCAATCCGTCCATATCTGGTAGCATAATATCTAGTAAGACTAAATCATAATCTTCCTGAATAATACGCTCGTATGCTCGTAGCCCATTACTCTCACTGGCAGTTGAAAAACCTTCATGCTCTAGTTCCATTTGTAAAAAACGAGCAATGCGGTGTTCATCTTCTACAATTAAAATTTTGCTCATAAAAATTCCTCCTAAAAATACTTCTTACATATATAAAACCATTTTTTTTAGTAAATAAAAAGTCCTAGCGTCTATTTTTAATCTAATTTTAATTTGGATATAATTATTCTTTAATAATAATTGTTTATTATATAAGTGTAAAATGTTGGAGTTTATTTACCTGATAAAAATAATAAATAAGGATTTTATTTTTAATAAATATATAGGAGTGATAATATGAAAAAAATGTTAGCGGTAGTATTGAGTTTAGTAACTGTTTTTGTTTTAGGTACAGCTGTTGTATTCGCAGCTAAGCACCACAATAGTGCTCAAGTAACGACAATTGCAGATATTAAAGCTAACGGTTGGGACGAACAACGTGTATTAGTAGATGGCGAATTCACTGAACATATCTACAAAGATTTATATACATTTACTGATAATGAAGGAAATTCTATGACAGTAGAAGTTGATGATGATATATGGTATCAATTATCCATGGATACACCTGTACGCATTTATGCTGAAGTAGATAAAGATTGGCATGGCGGTATCGAATTAGAAGTTAAAAATATTGAAAAACGTTAAAAATAAAATATAAATTTCACGAAGAAAAGCTATTAGTTCTTATAACTGATGGCTTTTTTTGTTAAAATAATTGTATATTAGTTTGATTTAATGATATAATTAATATAAATAATTTAGTACTAAAACCATAGAGGTGAATTATATGTCAAATACAGCTGATGTAGGATACGAGACAAATGGCTATACGCTTAGAGAAGCTATTGTTGAAGCAAAACGTTGCTTGAACTGTAAAAAGCCAATGTGTCGTACGGGGTGCCCAATTAGTAATAATATTCCAGAATTTATAGATGCATTATCGCATGGTGATTTAGGTAAGGCTAGTATGATTATTGCTCAGCGTAGTAATTTACCAGCAGTTTGTGGTAGAGTTTGCCCGCATGAACGTCAGTGTGAAGGTTCTTGTATTTTGGGACGTAAAGGTCAAGGAATAAAAATTGGTAAATTAGAGCGATTCATTGCCGACATGGACGGAGAACTTGAATTAGTGGCTCCAAATGTGGCGAAATCTCAGCCTGGAAATATTGCAGTAATTGGTTCAGGCCCTGCTGGTCTTACAGTAGCTGGGGATTTAGCTAAAATGGGATTTAAGGTAACAGTATTTGATTCTCAGCCAGAAGCTGGTGGAGTATTGATGTACGGTATTCCTGAATTTCGCTTACCAAAACAAGTAGTTCGTCGTGAAGTAAAACGCATTAAAAAATTAGGCGTAGATTTTAAATTAAATATCATGGTAGGCACAGAAATTACAGTAGATGAATTATTTAATCAGGGCTTTGATGCTATTTTTATTGGTACTGGTAATGCTTTATCTAAATCTTTACCAATAGATGGTGCTAAATTAAAAGGTGTAATTCAAGCAACATATTTCTTGCAGATGGTGGAATTATCCAATAGCAATAGCGTTGACCCTAATGAAGTGCCAATCAAAGAAGGCGATGAAGTAGTGGTAATTGGTGGTGGTAATACTGCTATGGACGCTGCGCGTACAGCTATGCGTTGCGGTGCAAAATCTGTAAAAGTTGTAAATCGTCGTCGTGAAGAAGATATGGCAGCTTTAAAATCTGAAATAGATGCAGCTAAAGAAGAAGGTGTAGAAATACACGCTTTAAGAGGTCCTGTAGAAATCATAGGAGAAGATGCAGTAACAGGTATAAAATGTTCGGTACGTGAATTTGATGAAGCATTAGACAAAGTCGTAGATACAGATGGACGTGAATATTTCTCTGCAAATAAAATAATCATTGCTATAGGACAAAAACCTGCTAGCAGAATTGTAGACTCTACAAGCGGTATTGATGTAGATGAAAATGGGTTTGTGAAAACTCGTGAAAAACCATATGGTATGACTATGCGACATGGAGTTTTCTCTGGTGGAGATGTAGTTAATGGACCAGCTACTGTAGTTGTAGCTATGAAAGATGCTCAAAAAGTAGCTCAAGGTATAGCTCAATATGTAGAAGCCAAGAAACTCATGGAAGAATGTGGCATGAAAATGGTTGATTAATATATTGTAATTTAATCTATTTTGATGAAATAAAAAAAGATGTTTTGAGATATATATTCTCAAAGCATCTTTTTTATTTAAAATTTAGTGTATAAAGCGATAGCTTTTCCTAGTATGCGGAAATTATCGCAATTATTTTTTGAGAAAACCATCGGTTTATATTTAGGATTTTCAGAGCGTAGTTGCACTGTATCATCTACGAAATAAACACGCTTTAGAGTAGCACTATCATTGACTAAGACAGCAGCGATTTCTCCATTTTCTACAGTTGATTGTTGTTTGATAAAAACGATATCACCATCATTGATGCGAGCGTTAATCATGCTATCACCATGGATACGTAGACAAAAATCAGCATCATTATCATCATAAGGCAAATAACCTTCAATATTTTCTTGAGCTAAGATGGGAATACCAGCAGCGATTTTGCCTAAGATAGGAAGTCGTTTAATATTTTCTTCGCTAGAAGTATCTTCCAAGAAAATATTTGGAGATACATTTAAGACTTCAGCTATTTTTAGGATATTTTTATATTTGGGCTGATAATTTCCCGATAAGTATTCGCTGATAGAAGATTTATTAATTTTAGTTAAACGTGCTAGTTCATTTTGTTTCATGTTTTTTTCTTGAAGTAATTTTTTTAAAGTAATCGCAAATGTTGACATAGCTTCACCACCTGTATTATTCAGCCTTTAAAGGTCGCATGAATAAATTTAATAATTCTTCTTTAGGATTTTTATGATTGATTACAATTTCATTGATGACAGCGCAAATTGGTAATTCTATATGATGTTTATCAGCAAGTTTTAAGAGAGCTTGCATAGTGTAAATACCTTCGGCTAATTTGCTGAATGGTTTGTTTAAGACAAAATCTTCACCGAAACAACGATTATTGCTATATGCTGAAAATAAAGTGGCTTCATAATCGCCAAGATGGCTAAGACCATATACTGTCATATTATTTCCGCCTAAAGCTTTGATTAAATTGGATAATTCATAAGTACCACGTGCCATTAGTGCGCCTTTTAAGCTAGTGTAGTGCATACCGTCGAGCATACCGGCAGCAATACCTACTACATTTTTGGCAGCAGCTCCAATCTCTGTACCGATTAAATCTTCGCTATAGTAAAAACGAATTAAATCACTGCTAAAAATATTGATAATATGTTTACTGATATCTGTATTTTTGGCTGAAATGACCATGCAATTAGGAATGCCTTTTAAGAAATCTTGAACATGACCAGGACCTACCCAAACACCTACATTGCAATCTTCGCCAATTTCTTCAGTGAATACTTCAGATAGACGCTTTCCTGTTGAAATTTCAAGACCTTTCATACATAGAATAAATGTTTTTTGCATATATAAATCAGTCTTTTTGATTTCCTTAGCTAGGTTTCGCAATTGTTGAGAGCTGATGGAGATGATGATTGTATCAGCAAAATTTAATGCGAGTTTCAAATCATTTGTATAAGTAATATCAGGAGATAGACTAAGGTATTCATTTTGATGTGTAGTTTGTAGATGTTCTAGATGTTTAGAGCCTTCTCTACCCCAGATTTTTACATTATGACCAATATGATTGGCATACCAAGCATGAAAGCTTGCCCAACGACCACAGCCAAGAACAGATATATTCATAAAAAAGCCTCCTAGAATTTTATTTTTTGTATTAATTAATCTTCTCAAGAATATGTCATTTTTGTGATTTATTTCATAACTATTAATTATATCATAGCAAAAAAAGTAGAAGATATATATTGGAAATAGTGATTTTATTTTATTTTTATGTAGGCAAAGCGTATTTGTTCAACTTTCTAATCTATGCTAAAATAAGATATAAAAAGATCAATAGATATGGGGTGTGGGTATGAATTTCAAATTTTTGCATAGTAATATATATGTTTTAGATTTAGAAAAATCAATTGATTTTTATAATAAAGCCTTAGGCTTGAAAGAAGTAGACTGTTTAGATACACCAGAATTTACTTTAGTTTATATGGGCGATGATGAAACAACTCATCAATTAGAATTATCATGGATAAAAGGTCAAAAAGAAGCTTATAATTTAGGTGATAATACATTCCATATAGCTTTTGAAGTAGACGATTATGAAAAAGCGCATGAACTCCATGAAAAAATGGGCTGCATTTGCTATGAAAATAAAGAAATGGGTATTTATTTTATCAATGACCCAGATGGAAACTGGATGGAAGTAATTCCTAAAGGAAGATTTTAATTTAATGGGCGAAAATCGCCTAATTTATGCAAAATATTGATAAATAAAATGTAAATCATTATATAAATTCAGGTTAGGGACTAGCCGTAGTGCTTGGCAGATATAGTTAGATTGCTAATTATTTCCCAAGAAGCTCTCATTTACAAATGAAGAGTAGTTCACTTTTAGATAAAAAAGGGGCAAAATAATTCGATGGATAACAAAAAATTTCAAGAAATGATTGATGAATTTACACTTGATAGCGATGCCATAAAAGATGTAGCAGCATCTTTTCGCTATGATATAGAACATGGCGTAAAAGAAACAGGAGAATCTTCTTTACGTATGTTACCATCTTATATCGGTTTACCTACTGGTAAAGAAACAGGAGAATACTTAGCACTTGATTTTGGTGGCACAAATCTTCGTGTAGTTTTAATTCGTTTAGATGGTGAAGGCAAATTCGAAGTTATTAAAAAAGTTGCTAAACCATTAGTAGTGCCAGGCGAATATGATTTTATTTGCGCTGATGCAAATGCTGATGAATTATTTGATTTTATTGCTGATATGATAGAAGAAGCTGTTGATGGCAATCGCGATAAAAAATATTTATTAGGACATACTTTCTCTTTCCCTTCTTCTCAGACAAATATTTATAATGCACGTCTTATCATTTGGACTAAAGAATTTGCAACAAAAGGTGTTGAAGGTGAAGTTGTAAATGATTTATTAAAAGCAGCTTTAGCTCGTAAAAATCTTACAAATGTTGAACCAACAGCAGTTATCAATGATACAGTAGCAGTTTTATTAGCAGCTGCATACAAATTAGGTAATGTAAATATTGGTTCTATCTATGCTACAGGTCATAATACATGCTATTATGAAACATTCACTGGTATGGGCAAACCTGCAATGGTTATAAATATGGAATCTGGCGGATTTAATAAACTCGCTATCAATAAATATGATTACAAATTAGATATGGAATCTGAAAAACAATATGAACAACGTTTAGAAAAAATGGTTTCTGGTCGTTATATGGGTGAATTATTATCTTATTGCTTAGATGATGCTTGGAATATTGGCAAAGTAGAATTCACAAGTATTGATATATCCACTATTTTAGCTGATAACAGCGATAGTTTAGATGGAGTATGTGATTTATTAAAAGCAAAAACCAATGCAGATATAACTACAGATGATGCTATTTGGGTAAAAGCTTTAGCTGAAACAATCGCTAGCCGTTCTGCAAGATTAGTAGTTGCTACTTATTGCGGTATTATGTGGCATTTATATCCAAATGGTGGTATTCCAAAACAATTTGTAGCTGTAGATGGTTCTGTATATGAAAAAATGCCTACAATAAAAGACAATATGCAAAAAGCTATTTATGAAATTTTAGGCGAAGAAGCTGACAAATTAGAACTTGTATTAGAAAATGGTGGTTCTGCACTTGGTGCAGCACTCGCTGCAGCTATGGAACCTGTTGAATGCTAATTTAAAGAGGAAAAAACAATGAAGCAGTCATTATCGTTAAATTTAAAACAAAAATTGTTAATGACACCAAAACTTCAGCAATCCATAAATATTTTACAATTATCTGCCCATGAATTAGGCGAACTCATCGAAAAAGAATATATGGAAAATCCGACTTTAGAAATAGACTCAAGCTCAGAACATGAGCTTGAGCCTGCTTCTAACTTTGATAAAACTATGGATTTTTTAGAATACTTAAACAAAGATGATGAAAAGCCTGAACCTGTAGCAAATGACGATGATTTTAAAGTAAAAGAGTTCACGAGAAATAATCAGACATTAGAAGAATATTTATCAGAACAAGTGGATTTTACTTTTAACGATAAACAAGAGATAAAAGTAGCTAGATATATCATTGGATTATTAGATGCAGCAGGATATTTAAGAGTGAGTACAGCTGAAATATCATCATTATTGAAAATAAATGAAAAGATAATAGAAAATGTTTTGGCAAAAATTCAAATATTAGAACCAATAGGAATTGCGGCGAGAGATTTACCAGAGTGTTTAGCTATACAGGCAAAGAAAATTAATGTATATGACGGAATTATGAAAGCTATTATAGATAAATATTTACCAAAAGTAGCTGAGGGAAAAATAAAAGAGATAGCTACATTAGAAAATGTAGAACCTATACAAGTACAAGAAGCGATAGATATAATTCGCACTTTTAACCCAAAACCAGGAGCATCTTTTGGTAAAGAAAATTTAGAATATATTGTACCTGATGTAGTAGTTAGGGATATTAACGGACAGTTAGAAGTAATTATAAATGAAACGAATGTACCTAAATTACGAGTAAACAGTCTTTGCTATAAAAGAGATATATTAGATACGCATAGTAAAAAATATATTGAACAACATGTAAATTCTGCCATTTGGTTGATTAAAAGTATAGAACAAAGACGTATAACTTTATTGAAAGTAGTAAATGAGATTGTAAAACAACAAGAAATGGTATTTTATAAAGGCTTATCCTATATGAAGCCTTTACTTATGAAAACTGTTGCTGAAAATATTGGTGTACATGAATCAACTGTTAGTAGAACAGTTGCTAATAAATATATGGAAATGCCTTATGGTATAGTGGCTTTAAAGAAGTTTTTTGCAGGTAGTGTAAGCAAACAAAACGGAGAAGAAGACATAATCGCTGATAAGGTAAAAGCAAAAATAAAAGAACTCATTGAAAATGAAAATAAAGCAAAACCGCTTAGTGACCAACAATTAACAAATATTTTGAATGAAAATGGTATGAAAATATCACGAAGAACAGTTATGAAATATAGGGAACAATTGGGTTTTGCTTCTTCATCTAAACGCAAAAGATATTAGAACTTAAAAATATTTTAAACAGATAGAAGATTGAAGAATTTTCTATCTGTTTTATTTAGTAGGGAGAATAAAGTGAAATTAAAAAAATTTTTTATAAGAACTGTGTTAGCTGTAAGCATTTTAAATTTTATGAATGTAAATTTAACCTTTGCACAAGTTCCTTCTAAACAAGCTTTAGTGCAAACAAAAGAGGCTAAAATAAAAACAGATAAAATGGATAATACAGGTAATATTGATAAAAATACGGATAAAAAAGAAAAAACTACAATATTAGCTAAAGAAGAAAATATCATACCAAGTAAAACTTTAGATAATGCTACTGAAAATAAAGTCGAAAATGTAGAGTTTAAGTCAGCTATTTTAAATTGGCCAGAAATCCCAAATGCTGTTATGTATGAATTAATTGTAAAAAATATAGATACGCAAGAAGTATTATTTACAAAATACAATATCTATGCATCTGGCTATCAATTAGATAATAGTGAAGTGAATTTATCACAGAATTTAAAATGGCAAGTCAGAGGTTTAGATGAAAATAAAGTGCCAGTATCAGATTATACAAAACCTAGATTATTACACAAGGGGGAAATGTATAAACTCAATTGGCAAAACAAGGGTGATGAATATAAATTAGAAGATTTTACTAGACGTGAATATGCTACATATTTGGTGGCAAAAGATGTAGAAATATCACCGCTAAAAATCACTACTCATTTTGATAAAATGGATTATATGCCAGTTTATCCTGTATATTCATGGGTGCCTGTAAAAAATGCAGACCATTATAAAATAGATGTATTTTATGTGCCTAAATATGATTTTAATAATATAGAAAAAATAGCATCATATACTTGCCCACAAGGCATGGATTATTATGATAATAAAGCTTATACAAAAAAAGGACTTTATTTTTTCAATGTACAGGCATATGACAAGAATAACCATAAATTAGCTGAAGCTAAAAATAGTTATTTCACTGTAAAACAAGATAATGTAAAAGTGGCAGCATTAGGCGATAGTATCACTCATGGAGGGGGAGCTGTAAGCACTCCACCTAGTGCGACTTTATATAATTGGGAAACTTATGCTAATTTACCTGTATTAAATATTGGTTTTAGTGGAAATTTAACCTCAAATATGTTAAATCGTTTTGATAATGATGTATTATCATTTAATCCTAAGATATTGGTTGTTATGGGGGGTGTAAATGATATACGTACAGGGGTGAAAGCGGAAACTGTAATTAATAATTTAACATCGATAAAACAAAAATGTCAGCAACATAATATTATTCCTGTATTTTTAACAGTAACTTCTGTAAATCCACCAAGAATGAAATCTGTTATAAATTTAGATATCAGTGAAGGGTGGGATAAAGAACGTCTAAAAATAAATGAATGGATAGAAAAACAACCGTATCATGTAGATGTGGCATCAGGTTTGATGGACGAGCAAGGTTATTTAGCAGATAATATGACAACTGATGGTCTGCATCCTGATTTTGAAGGTAAAAAACATATCGGAGAATTAGTAGGTGATTATTTACGAGCTAATTTTCCAGATATTGTAAATAATTGATGGAAATTTAATTTAGGAGCAAATATATGGCAACTGTAGAACAAGTAAAAAAAGCTTTAGTAGCTGTAGAAGAATTATGCGGAAAATGTCCAGTTTGTACGCCTGATTGCCCTGTAGCAATAGCGAAAAGAGCTTTGTCTGGTCTAAAATATGATATAGAAGCGTATGAACAATATCAAAGTGAATTGGATAATGAAATGAATAATGAATTAAAATGATGGTGAGGATTTTATGAAGAAAATTTGTTGGTTAGCAACAGGCGGTACTATAGCTTCACGTCCTAGTGAAAATGGACTTGTGCCAGGATTTACAGCTAAAGAAATGTTAGATATGGTACCGAATTTAAAAGATTATGCTCATATAGATTGTTATGATATCATGCAGTTAGATAGCACGAATTTACAACCAGAAGATTGGCAATATATCGCAGGTTATATTGAAAAATTATATGAACAATATGATGGTTTTGTAATAACTCATGGTACAGATACATTGAATTGGACATGTTGTGCACTTCATTATATGTTGGAGAATTTAGCAAAACCTGTAGTAGTAATTGGTTCACAATTAACTATTGAAGAAGAAAATACTGATGCAAAATTTAATTTAAACGCAGCTTTTGCGATGGCAAGTTCAGAAAAAATAGGTGTATTTGCTGTTTGTGGCGGTCAAATAATAGAAGGTTTATGGGCTAAAAAATTATACAGTAAAGATATGCGTTCAATTCAAAGTATAAATAAAATGCCAGTAGCTACTTTTGAAGGAAATAATATAAAATGGAATGAATATGAAAATCCTCAAGTGAATGGAAGTTTTAAAGTTCATAGTGATTTAGAATTAAAAGTAGCACAAATAAAAATCATGCCAGGATTAGATAGTGAACTTTTATTTAATTTAGCTAAAATGGGTTATAAAGGTATAGTTATCGAAGCATATGGTGCAGGTGGAATACCTTTTGCTAAAGAGAAACAAAGAGATATTGTAGGCGCTATTGAAGAACTTAGTAAACAAGGTGTAAAAATTGTTTGTACTACACAATGTTTATTTGATGGAGTGCATATGGATAGATATGAAGTTGGTATAAAAGCTTGTAAGGCAGGCGTAATACCAGCAGGAAAATTATCAGTAGAAGCAGCTACAGTAAAATTAATGGTAGATTTAGCAAAAAAATAAGAGCTATAAAAGACAAATAAAAAAAGGAGAAATTGAATTTAAATTCAATTTCTCCTTTTTTATACGATTATTAAATAAATCGTTTTTCAATGTAACGGAGTCTAAAAAATAATAATACAGCAGAAGTAGCAACACCAAGTACCATACTTTGCCAATAAGCAAATGCTCCTTGAGTCATGAAATAATCAAGAAACATACCTAAAGGTAAGCAAATACCCCAATAAGCAAGCATACTTACATAAAAGGCAGCTTTTACATCTTTGTAACCACGCAAGATACCTTGGATTGGACAAGCAATCGCATCGAATAATTGCCATGCTGCCGTATAAATTAAGAAATGAGCAATATATGTTAATAAAGTAGTATCTGTAGCATATAAAAGTGCTATATAATCACGGAAGTAAAATACTAAGCCGACAATTGATAATACGCAAAGGAAGGATACAATCAAACCTAGATAAGCATATTTTTTAGCCTCTAAGTATCGCTTAGCCCCTACTTCAATACCAATAATGATTGTTAAAGCTAGAGAAAAGCTCAATGGCAACATATATAAAACACTAGAAAAACTCATAGCCGCTTGATGAGCTGCTATATAATTTGTACCGAATTTACTGATGAAGATGATGATGAAACCAAATAAACTAGCTTCCATAAAAATACCCATGCCATTAGGAATACCAATGCCTAAGTATTCTTTGATACTTTTTAAGGAAAATTTAAAATTGAATAAAGCTAGATTTTTAAATTGAGGATTATTGATAATTATAGCGATAAAAATAAATAGTAAAATATAATAAGTGATAGCAGTTGCTACACCTGCACCGATACCACCTAATTTAGGGGCACCAAAATTACCATAGATGAAACAATAGTTTAAAAAGGCATTGATAGGTAATGCTAATAGATAAATTTTCATGGAAACAGCAGTGCCTGCTACAGTATCTGTTAAAGAACGAAGTGGGAAAGTCAATAAGCCACCACTTAAACCAATGATTAAAGCTAACATATAGTATTTAGCTATATAATATACATCAGGTTCAAGTGTTAAGATAGCTAAAATATCATCAATAAAGAAGAAATAAGCTAAAAGTAAAATCAATTCGATAATAATAGATAAAATCAGTCCGGAATGAATAACGGTAGCTATGCTATCTTTTTCATTTTTACCAATCAAATGGGCAATTATAGGCGTAGCAGCCATTAAAATACCTGTAGAACTTGCAATAATAGGCATCATAAGGCTTCCACCGATAGATGAACCAGCAAGTTGTTCTGCACCAGCATGACCAGACATTGTAGCATCAAAAAAGTTCATGCCAATGATTGCTAATTGCGTAGCTAATACAGGTAACATAACATTAATAAGTCGGCGTAATCTATACATTGTACGTAAGTTTAACATAGAAAAAACCTCGGTTTGAAATATTTTTTTCTATTATAAAGTATAGTGTCGCCCTATAGTCAATCTGTTTTTAGAAAAAGATTTTATCTATTTTTGTACAATAAGTTTAATTCTATAATTAATGATTGTATTATATAAATTATTAAATGATAAGAGTCTGTTAAAAAAAGGGGCAAACTTTTTAAAAGCAATAAAAAAAGGAAATACTTCAAACTACTAAAAAGCCTTTAAATACTAGATTTATCAAGACTTTGAAACACTTTGAAATATTTCCCTGTATCATTTAATTTAATGGCGGAGAGGGTGGGATTCGAACCCACGGTCCCTTTCGGAATCACTGGTTTTCAAGACCAGCTCCTTAAACCACTCGGACACCTCTCCATTAGTTGCTATATAAGTATAGCAAGTTTTTTTTATAGTTGTCAACTATTAATTTAAAAAGTTAAGTGAGAGGAAAAACTATAGTTATTGATATGCTTGATAAGTTATATCATATGAATTATACTTAATTATGCAATATCTTAAATTATAAAGGTTGGTGAATAATTATGGACGAGTATCCGGAGAGTAACAAGTTAAATTATCAAGAAAATAAATATAGAGGATACCTACCCGATTATTTATCAAAGATATTACAAAATTTTTAGTTAAATAATAAATTGTGGTAGGTTTTTTAGAGAAGGGAGAAATCTATCGCAATGTTGAAAATCTATAAATCCATGGAAACAGGTCCTTTAAAGGAATTGACATTAAAATCATTGGAAAAAGGAGCATGGATAAATATAGTGGCGCCTACTCCTTATGAATTGAAAGTAGTAGGTAATTTAACTCAAGTAGAACCAGATTTTTTGCGTTCAGCACTAGATAATGAGGAACGTTCACATACAGATATAGAAGATAATTCGATTATGATTTTGACTAATGTGCCAGTGATGAGAACATTTGAATCTTATGATACTTTGCCATTAGCGATTATCTTGACTCCAGATTATATTATCACTGTATGCTTAGAAGATACGCCTGTGATTTCAGATTTTAATGAAAGAACATATCGTTCTTTTCGCACCTTCAAGAAAACACGCTTTTTATTTCAAATTTTGTACAAATCTGTTACATATTATTTGAAATATCTTCGTCAAATAGATAAACTTTCTGATGAAATTGAAGCTAGATTGCGTGAGTCCACTGAAAATAGAGAGATTTTACGTTTATTGGAATTACAAAAAGCACTTACTTATTTTAATGCTTCTTTGCGTTCTAATGGTGCAGTGCTTGAAAAACTCATGCGTTTGCGCTCTAATCATAGTTTGCAAAATATTATAAAGTTATACGAAGAAGATGAAGATTTACTAGAAGATGTAATTATTGAAAATAAACAGGCTCGAGAAATGGTTGAGATGTATAGTACAATTTTGGCTAGGCTTGCTGATACCTTTTCTTCGATAATGTCGAATAACTTGAACTTAGTAATGCGTTTTTTAGCTGCTATGACAATTATTTTAGCTATACCGACTGTAATCTCTAGCTTTTTTGGCATGAATGTGGAAGTGCCTATGTCAGAAAATCCATTGGCATTTTTGGATATTTGTATTTTAGCCGTGCTTTTAGCTGGTATCTGTGCGACAGTATTGTGGCGAAAGAATATGTTTTAGAGTAAAGAGGTTTTTATGAGAACTTTGATTGAAGCTAATTTATGTGATGGTGTTATCTATGGAGATAATGTCAATTTAGAATATGTATATATGCCAGCTTCAGAGATAGGTGTGAAAAATCCTATTTGTGTTTTTGAAGAAAATTCTTCACGAGAAGATATTTCCATGAGTGAGGCTTTAACGATTATTCGTAAACGCAGTTTAAAACCTGTGAAGCACCCTAGATTGGGAATTTCTTCTTGTTAATATAAATTGTGTTATATTTTATTATTTTAGTTGGAAAGGATGTGATATATATGATGGCTATATCATCTTCTGATTTATTAAATGAATTTACTATTTATGCTGATAAAGTTGTTGATGAAAAAGAAACATTGATTGTACAGCGCAGTAGTGGTAAAAACATTGTAGTAATGTCTATGGAACAATTTAACGAATTACAAAAAGAGATTTTTTTGGCAAAGAATGCTCAAGAAAAAAAGTGAGGTTTTTGCTAAATGGAAATAAATGATAATGATAAGGAAATAAATTCAGCTTGGCATGTTCATGAAGACGGAACGGTACATGCTCATCATGGACATACACACACGCATACGCAGACAAAAGCTGTATTAAATCGCTTATCAAGAGCTATTGGTCATTTAAGTGCAGTAAAACGTATGGTGGAGCAAAATAGAGATTGTAGTGATGTATTAATCCAATTATCAGCTGTTAATTCAGCGATAAAAAATGTCTCTAAGATAATTTTGCAAGACCATATAGAACATTGTTTAGTAGAAGCGGTAAAGGAAAATGACCAAGAGGCAATTGATAAATTAAAAGAAGCGATTGATAAATTTGTAAAATAATGAAGGGCAAGTATTTATGAAGGTAAATATTTGCCTTTTGTACTTTTAGTACATTCGTGTACAAGTAGAAAAAAGATTTTTGAATTGATAGAATTAACAATAATATATGAGATAGTAGACTTTTTATTGATAGAATGATAAAATCTTTTAAGAATGAGTAATGTATTTTAAGTACAAGATATTGATAGGATGAATAAGATGGTAACAATAAATGCAAATGCGAAAATAAATCTTACTTTGGATATTTTAGGCAAAAGAACAGATGGTTATCATGAAGTTAGTATGGTTATGCAATCTATTAATTTATTTGATACATTGACTTTTACTAAACTTGATGCAGAAGAAGGTATTATACTTCATGGTGATGTCAAAGGTGTAGCAAAGCCAGAAGATAATTTAATTTATAAAGCAGCAAAATTATTTTTAGATACATATAAGATAAACAGTGGTGTAGAAATTAATTTAATCAAAAGAATACCTGTAGCTGCTGGATTAGCTGGTGGTAGCACAGATGCTGCTGCTGTATTTAGAGGATTAAATGAATTATTTGAAATGAATTTAGGCATTAATGCTTTATGTAAGATGGCAGAACAATTAGGTTCAGATATATCATTTTGCTTGATGGGTGGAACAATGTTAGCGACTGGTAGAGGTGAGATTTTACAAGAAATTTCAGCTATGCCAAAAACAAATATTGTTTTAGTAAAACCAAAAGTAGATGTATCTACAGCATGGGTATATAAAAATTATCATAAAGTGCAAGATAGTGTAATTCATCCTGATAATAAAGCAATGCGCAAATCTTTAATAAAAAAAGATTTACAAGGTATTTGTAAAGCTTTAGGCAATGTCTTAGAATATGTAACTATCCCAGAATATCCTGAGATAGCTAAAATAAAACAAAAACTTTCTGATTATGGAGCAATGGCTGCAATGATGTCTGGCAGTGGTCCAACAGTTTTTGCCATTGTAGAAGATAGTCAAAAAGCAAAAGATATAGTAAGTAAAATACAGTTGGATTTTGATGCAGATGTATTTGCTGTAGAAACAGCAGAAAAAAATTTTTAATGGAGGAATAAACATGAGCAATAAACTTACACCGATAAAGTTAGATAGTTATCAACCTTTACGTGAAGTAGTTTTTGAAACTTTGCGTGATGCTATAAGAAAAGGTATTTTAAAACCAGGCGAACGCTTAATGGAAATTCATTTAGCTGAACAACTAGGTGTTAGTCGTACTCCTGTTAGAGAGGCAATTCGTAAATTGGAATTAGAAGGCTATGTAATTATGATGCCTCGCCGTGGTACATATGTATCCAATTTATCCATTAAAGATATTAATGAAGTTTTTGAAATTAGAACTTCACTAGATTCTTTAGCTAGTGGACTTGCTGCTGAACGTATCACTGATGAAGAACTTGAACATTTACAAAGATTATTAGTTGTCATTGGTGAAGCTATAAAAGAAAAAAATATGGAAAAAATCGTTGAAGCTGATACGAAATTCCATGATATTTTATATCAAGCAAGCAGAAATAATCGTTTAGTAGGTATTATTTATAATTTACGCGAACAATTGACAAGTTTCCGTGCAAAATCCATGGCTTATCCTGGTCGTTTGGAAGAAACTTTAGAAGAACATCGTCGTATTGTAGATACTATTGCTCAAGGTGATGCAGTTGCTGCACAAAAAGCTTCTGAATATCACATGGAACGTTCTGAACATACTTTATTGCTTAGTATGGAAGATAAAGATGGCAATATGTAAAATAAAAAATAAATGCTAAAGATTTTTTTTAGATATGATTTATATATGATATAATAAACTTAGATAAGTTTTTATTTGATATACAGTATAAGATTTTTTGCTAAGATAATAGCAAAATGAATTTTATAGATAATAAACCATGGGATGCATGGGGTTTGCTTGATATGAAAACATCAAGAAGTTTCTATTTTATAATTATAAATGAAATGAGATAGAAATACATCACATATACAATAAAGGAAAGTGAATTTTAAGGTGAAATCAGAAGGATTAATTACCATAATTTTAGCCGCAGGTAAAGGCACTCGCATGAAATCTAAATTACCAAAAGTACTCCATTGTGCAGGTGGAAAGCCAATGGTAGAACATGTACTTGATGCTGCTAAAAGTGCTGGTTCCACACGTAATATAGTCGTAGTAGGCTTTGGTCGTGAACAAGTACAAGCTGTTTTAGGCGATAAAGCTGAAATCGTTTTACAAGAAGAACAATTAGGTACAGGTCATGCTGTAATGCAGGCAGAACCATTAATCAAAGATAAAAATACTGCTATAATGGTTTTATGTGGCGATACTCCACTTGTTACAGGTGCTACATTAAAAAATTTCTATGAAGAACATGTACAATCAGGAGCTAAAGCTTCTGTACTTACAACATTTATGCCAGATCCATTTGGCTATGGACGTGTAATTCGTTTAGTAGATGGTTCTGTAGAAAAAATCGTAGAACAAAAAGATGCTAGCGAACGTGAACTTGCAATCAATGAAATCAATACAGGAATTTATTGTTTTGATGCTGAAGCTTTATTTGCTAGCTTGAAAAAAGTAAATAACAATAACGCTCAAGGCGAATATTATTTACCAGATGTTTTATCTATTTTACGTAAAGAAAAACAGAAAATAAATGCTTCTATTGCTGATAATTATGAAGAAACATTAGGTATAAATTCTCGTGAACAATTAGCAAATGCTGAAAAAATCATTCGTCAGCGTAAAAATAAAGAATTAATGGCTCAAGGGGTAACTTTAATGGACCCTAATAGCACTTATGTAGATGTTGACGTTGAAATTGGACAAGATACTATAATCTATCCATCTACTTGGATTGAAGGAAATAGTAAAATTGGTGAAGGTTGCAAACTTGGACCAAATTCACATTTCAAAAATACAGTTATGGGCGATAATGTAGAAGCTATGTTTAGTTTTACTGAAGACTGTGAAATCGCAGATGATGTAAAAATGGGACCATATGTACACATTCGTCCAAATACAAAACTTGCACATAAAGTAAAAATTGGTAACTTCGTAGAAGTTAAAAATTCTAATATTGGTGAAGGCTCTAAATTACCTCACTTGAGCTATATTGGAGATACTGATATGGGCTCTGGTGTAAATATGGGTTGTGGTACAATCACTGTAAATTATGATGGAAAAAATAAATTCCGTACTATAATAGGTGATGATTGCTTTATTGGTTGCAACTCAAATCTTGTAGCTCCAGTTAAAGTAAATAATGGTGCTTATGTAGGTGCAGGCTCTACAATTACTAAAGAAGTTCCAGAAAACGCACTTGCAATCGCACGTGAAAGACAGAAAAATATTGAAGGCTGGAAAGACAAAAGAAAATAACTAAGAAATTTAGTTAGTATAATAGTTTAATTTATATTTTATTTTGGTAGCAATGTAGCATAACTACATTTCTATATATATTATTATTATTTATTATATTTTTAACAGATTTCAGGAGGAGTAAAATGAACTTCGATACCTCAAAATTATGTATTCTCACTGGTAATGCAAATCCAAAATTAGCAGAAGAAGTAGCACAGTATATCGGTGTGGAATTATGTCATGCTTTTGTAGGTCACTTCAATAATGGTGAAACTCAAGTAATGATTAGTGACAGTATTCGTGGTAAGGATGTATTTATTATTCAGCCAACTAGCCAACCAGTAAATGACAATCTTATGGAATTACTCGTTATGGCTGATGCTTGCCGTCGTGCATCTGCACAGAGTATTAATGCGGTTGTACCATATTATGCTTATTCTCGTCAAGACCGTAAAACTCGTGGTCGCGAACCTATTTCTGCAAAATTAGTAGCTAATCTTATGACTACAGCTGGTATTGACCGTGTAATCACTGTTGATTTACATGCAGGTCAAATCCAAGGTTTCTTTGATATCCCAGTAGACCATCTTGCAGCAGCTCCACTTCTTGCAGCTTATATCCAAGCTAAAAATCTTGAAGATGTAGTAGTTGTTTCTCCTGACCTTGGTGGTGTAACACGCGCTCGTGCTTTAGCAGACCGTTTAAAAGCACCTATTGCTATTATTGAAAAACGCCGTCCAATGCCAGGTTGCGCTAAAGTTATGAATTTAATTGGTGAAGTAAAAGATAAGAATTGCGTTATCATTGATGATATCGTAGATACAGCAGGTTCTTTATGTGAAGGTGCTAAAGCACTTGTTAAACATGGTGCAAAATCTGTTTATGCTTGTTGTACTCATGGTATCTTAAGTGATCCAGCAGTTCAGCGTATTGAAGATTCTCCAATGGAAGAGTTAATTATTACAAATACTATTCCATTACCTGAAGAAAAACATTCTAGCAAAATTGTTTCTGTATCTATGGCTCCACCTATAGGTGAAGTAATTTCCCGTATTTATCAGAAAAAATCTGTAAGTAAACTTTTCGATGCAATTGATATCGTAAAAGGTAAAGGCTGATAATCAAATAAAAATATAAAAGAGGTCTCTACAAAGAGACCTCTTTTGCGAATTAGAATAAATTTTTTTATTAATTGTTTCAGCTTAAATTCAGTTTTAAATTTTATATTGGAAAAATAATAAACAAATAGGAGGGATTTTATAATTTATGTTTACCCTAGAAATTATAAAAGCTATTGTTTTAGGGATTGTTGAAGGTCTAACAGAATGGTTACCTGTAAGTAGTACAGGTCATATGATTTTAGTTGATGAATTTATGTCTTTAAATGTAAGTAAAGCATTTATGGATATGTTCTTAGTAGTTATTCAGTTAGGTGCAATTTTAGCTGTAGTTGCTTTAAATTTTGATAGACTAAATCCATTTTCAAAAAGAAAAACATATTTGAAAAAAAGACAAACCATTTCTTTATGGGGAAAAGTAATCGTTGGCTGTATTCCTGCTGCTGTAATTGGTTTAGCTTTTAATGATTATATGGAAGAGCATTTTATGAATGCACAAGTAGTAGCATTCACTTTGATTTTATATGGGGTATTATTTATTATAGTTGAAAATTATAATAAACATAGAACACCAAGCATCAAAGATATTGACTATTTAGATTATAAAACAGCATTGATAATAGGTTTCTTTCAGGTATTGTCTTTAGTGCCAGGTACATCTCGTTCTGGTTCCACTATTTTAGGTGGTATTTTATTTGGAACTTCTCGTGTGGTAGCCACAGAATATACATTCTTTTTAGCTATTCCTGTTATGTTTGGTGCTAGTGCGTTAAAACTATTTAAATTCGGTTTAAATTATACTTTTGAAGAAGTTATTCTATTATTAGTGGGTATGGTAGTAGCTTTTATAGTTTCTATTATTTCTATTAAATTCTTACTTCGTTATGTGAGAACAAATGACTTTAAAGCGTTTGGCTGGTATCGTATAATTTTAGGTCTAATCGTATTTGTATATTTTTATTTCCAAGGATAAAAGGATAATTTCTTTTTAAGCATAAGAGTGAATATAAATAAAAGGATAAGAGTTGAAATAAATCAATTCTTATCCTTTTTATTTTGTCATTATTTATTATTTAATGGTAAGAGAAGCCTTTACCATTTACTTCAGAAGCATTAGAGATAATAAAGAAGGCTTTTTTATCTATATTTAAAGCTATTTCTTTAATTTTACTTAATTGCGTAAGATTTACTACGATATAAAGTATTTTCTTTTTAGTATGTGTATAGCCACCTTCACCATTGATTAAGGTAACACCACGTCCTAATTCAAGCATGATAAGCCCTGCAATTTGTTCAGACTTATCGGAAATAATCATGATGGATTTTCGTTTATTGAAACCAGTAACAATGCGGTTATCAACTTCACCCATGATGTACATGTAGATTAAAGTGTAAATAGCTACTTCAAAATTGAATAGACAAAGACCACAAAGTACGATGATACAATTTAAAGCGAAAATCATTGTACCGATATTATAAGAATAAAGTTTCTTGATTAAAGCTGCAATTACATCGGCACCACCAGTATTAGCATTTGCACGTAAGATAAGACCAAAGCCAATACCAGAAACTACACCAGCAACGATAGCTGACAACATAGGATTATTATGTAGTGGAGTATATGGTGTTAAGAATGATGTTAAATCAATGAAGAATGAGTATAGACTTGTACCTAATATTGTGTTGAAAAAATATAGTCTTCCAAAAAAATGATAGGCAATATATAAAATTGGAATGTTGAAGATGATATTTTGAATACCGATAGGTAAATCAAATAAATAGTGGAGAATAATGGCAATCCCTGTAAGTCCGCCAGAGAGAAAATGATTAGGAATTAGGAACAAATTACATGATATGGCAGAAATAAGAGCACCAATGACGATCATTGCATACTGGATAATATATTTTTTCATAAAATACCTCTAAAATAATATAAAATCTAAATCAATATTCAACATTATATAGCAAAATAGGTATTTAGCAAGTAGTTTTTTTATTATTTTACATATTTTATAAAATTTTTTAGAAAAAAGTGTAAGTAAATGTACATTATAATCTGCGTTTAGCTATAGCATTACGCATTTTTTTGATATTAGTGAAGTTTTTTGTAACATTTTTTTGATATACACCCATATATAGAATATCTACTATGGCCATGTGTATTAATCGTGAAGCAACAGCTTCAGATTTATAGGCGATTTCGCGACCCATACCATGCAATACAACATCAGATAATTTACAAAGTGGAGAGTTCATATAACTTGTTATGGCAATTATAGGAACATTATTATTGTGAGCTAATTCTATAGCTTGTAGAAGGTCAATATTGGCTCCTGTATGAGATACACAGATGATTAAATCTTTTTCTGTGAGTAGAGAAGAAGCTGTAACTTGCATATGCAAATCATTATAGGCTTTTATAGGAATGCCAAAACGCATAAAACGTGTTTCGATATCTTGGCAGACTGTAAAAGAATTGCCAAAGCCATATACACAGATTTGATGAGCATTTTTTATTAACTGAACAGCTTTTTCTAATTGTTCAAAATCAATTAATTTTAAAGTGTCTTGCAGTCCATCAGTGATGGAAGAAAAAAGTTTTTCAGCAATTAATTTATAGGAATCATTGGGATTTATTTCTTGAGATACTAATTCATCTTGGCTATATACTTCACTAGCTAAGGCTATTTTTAAACTTTGTAGACCGCTAAAACCTAATTTTTTACAAAAACGAGAAATAGTAATTTCCGAACTTTGAGTATTGCTGGCTAAATCGGAGATAGTTTGACTCATGACAGTTTTTAAATTGGCAAGGATATAATCTATGATGCGTTTTTCTGATTTTGTCATATTATTATAATTGCTACGCATTAATGTTAAGATAGATGTATTTGTCTCCATGATATTCACCTCAAAATCTTTCTTAATGTAATTATAACAACAAAATATAGTGATAGTATAGAATAAGATTGATAAAAATGATATAAAAATATCAAAAATAAAAAATAAAATGAAAAATATATTGCATAATAAAGTTTTATTTGTTATAATTTGCTTGTGTTAGTAAATAAAGAAATTACATAAATTAATGATTTTTCAGTTTATTTATAATGATTTAGGGAAAGGGCGGTTTTAATGTTGGATTTTAGTAATACAAGAAGTTGTATTTGGATTGGGGTAGATGTAGGTACTACAGGAGTTAGAGCGATTGCTTATCAAAAAGATGGATTGAGTTTATGTAGTGCAGATGAATTTTATCCGTTAGAAACACCATATCCAGATTGGGCTGAGCAAAATCCTGAGATTATCTATAAAGCAATTGAAAAAGTTGTACGTGAAGTAGCTAATACTTTAATTTATAAAGGTAAAAATGTATCTGGTATAGCTATTAGTACTGTTATGCATAGCTTTGCACCGGCTAATGAAAATCGTGAATTATTGAGCAATATGATAACTTGGGCAGATAGTCGTTCAGTAGGTATTGTTAATGAATTAAAAAAAGATGAAGCCTTAGTAAAAGGTTTTTATGAAAGGACATGTTGTCCAACTCATTCTTGTTATCCATTTTTGAAAATTTTATGGGTGAGAAAAAATTATCCTGATGTATTTGCCAAAATGAGATATATCTATTCTTTAAAAGATTATATTTTTGAAAAAATGACAGGTGAGTGGGTAGTTGATAAATCTTCAGCTTCTGCAAGTGGTTTATATAATGCGCATAAAATGGATTGGGACGAAGAAATTTTAAATTATGCGGGAATAACAAGAGAACAATTACCACCTGTTGTATCTACAACTTATCAGAGTAAATTGACAGATAGTGCAGCGCAAAGATTGAATTTACCAGAAAATTTACCTGTAGTTATTGGTGCTACTGATGGTGTATTGGTAAATGTGGGAATTGGTGCTATTGAAGATGGTCAGTTAAGTGCGACAATCGGTACAAGCGGAGCGATTAGAATGCTCACCAAAACACCAAAGGTGGATAGTTTGGGACGCACATGGTGTTATAACTTGACTGATGATATGTGGGTTGCAGGTGGTGCTATAAATAATGGTGGCATCATCATGAGATGGCTTCGCGATAAAGTTTGCCATTATAGCAATCATCGTTTAGAAGATATTGATATTGATCCATATGATTTAATGACGCTTAAAGCTTCTAAAATTCCAGCTGGAGCAGAAGGATTATTGTTGTTGCCATTTTTTACAGGCGAACGTGCACCATATTGGAATTCTGAACTTCGTGGAATGTTTTTTGGCTTATCTTTAAATCACAGTCGTTCGCATATGATTAGAGCTGGCATGGAAGGTATATGTTTTAGTTTAAACTGTGTATTAAGTGCTTTAAAAGATTTTGGTCAGGTAAAAGATATTCGCGTCAGTGGTAGTTTTACAAAATCACCATTATGGTTACAAATTATGGCTGATATCTTTGGCGAACATATAACTTTACCTCAAAATAGTGAGGGAGCAGCTTTTGGGGCAGCTGTTTTAGGTTTCATAGCTAGTGGTGAGATGAAAGATATATCAGATACTGCAAATTTAATTAAACCGAAGAAAGTATATAAACCACAAGCAGAAAATAAAGAAGTCTATGAAGAACTTTTTGATATCTATAGCAGTTTATATGAAAAATTACAACCTGATTTTGCACGCATAACTACGTATCAAAATAAAATGTATAAATAATAAAAATATATAAAGAGAGAGGGTTTTGATTATGCCATTAGCTATATTGGCTGTGGGGATTATTATTTTATTTATACTTATTGTAAAGTGTAAATTAAATAGTTTTTTATCTTTAATTTTTGTAGCAATTTTTATGGGCTTTGCTTTAGGTTTACCAGTAGATGCTATCGTACCATCTATAACTAAGGGGTTAGGCGGTACATTAGGAGGTCTGGCAATAGTCGTAAGTTTTGGGGCTATGCTTGGTAAATTGATGGCTGATAGTGGGGGAGCACAAAGAATTGCCACTACATTGATTTCTATGTTCGGGGTAAAAAATGTTCGTTGGGCTGTTTGCTTAACAGGTTTTGTCGTAGGTATTGCACTTTTTTATGAAATCGGCTTTGTACTTTTAATTCCATTAGTATTTACGATTGCAGCGGAAGCAAAGGTTAATCTTTTAGAAGTTGGTATTCCGATGGCAGCTTCTTTATCTGTAGCACATGGATTTTTACCACCACATCCAGGGCCAACAGCGATTGCAGTTATTTTTAATGCAGATTTAGGGACTACTTTGATTTATGGCTTTATCATTGCAGTGCCAACAGTTATCTTAGCAGGACCACTTTATTATAATTTTGTTAAAGATTTGAAACCGGAAATTCCAAAAGGTTTATACAATCCTAAAATTTTCAAAGAAGATGAAATGCCTTCTTTTGCAATTAGTATTTTTACTGCATTAGTACCAGTAGTATTGATGGCAGCTTCTGCTATTGTAAAGATGACTTTAGATGATACGTATAATATTTACCATATTTTAGTATTTTTAGGAAATCCAGATATAGCGCTTACTATTTCTGTAATCATTGCCATTTTTACTTTTGGCTTAAATCGTGGAAAATCCATGAAAGAAATAATGACAAGCGTAGAAGATGCAGTAAAAACTATTGCGATGATTTTACTTGTTGTTGCAGGTGGCGGTGTTTTAAAACAGATTTTAATTGATAGTGGATTGGGAACATATATCGGTAGTTTAATTCATGGTTCAGATATGTCTCCATTATTGATGGCATGGTTGATTGCTGCTGTTATCAGAACTTCTGTTGGGTCTGCAACTGTAGCAGCACTCACAGCAGGTGGTATCGTAGCACCTTTAATTCCACTCACTGGTGTAAGTCCAGAACTTATGGTATTGGCAGTTGGTGCAGGTAGTGTAATTTTCAGTCCACCAAATGACCCAGGATTTTGGTTATTTAAAGAGTTCTTTGGTTTAACTATAAAGGGAACAATTCGCACATGGTGTGCTTTAGAAACTATTATTTCCGTTGCAGGTATTATTGGTGTAATGATTTTAAATGCAATCTTATTTTGATAGTTTTTGAAGATTTTATGCAAATAAATTATAAATAAAGAAGATAATTGTATTTTATGAATAATTTAGTAGCTGAATTTTAGACATGCGATAATATATTGTACGAGAAAAATAAAAAAGCTACCTTATTGGTAGCTTTTTTTGATAGACAGTTGTACAATATAGATATATTTTTTTAATTTTTAATGGGGGAAAATAAAATTTATGAAATCAAATATAGCAGTTATTGGTATGGGTGTAATGGGAAGCTGTTTAGCTTTAAATATGGCAAATCATAATTTCAAAGTAGCCGTATATAATTACACTCCAGATTTAACAGAAGCTTTTGTTAAAAATCATCCACATGATAATATAACAGCTTTTTATGATGTAAAATCTTTAGTGGAAGGTATGACTCGTCCTCGTAAATTCTTTATCATGGTAACAGCAGGTAAAGCAGTAGATAGTGTAATTGAAAGTCTTTTACCTTATTTAGATAAAGAAGATATCATCATGGACGGTGGTAATTCCTTCTTTAAAGATACACAAAGAAGATATGAATATGTAACTTCTAAAGGATTTAAATATTTTGGTGTTGGTGTATCTGGCGGTGAAGAGGGAGCACTCAATGGCCCAGCATTAATGCCAGGTGGTAATAAAGAAAGCTATAAAGAAATCAAAGAAGTTTTAGAAGCTATCTCCGCTAAAGCTGAAGATGGTAAACCTTGTTGCACATATATTGGTGAAAATGGTGCAGGTCATTATGTAAAAATGGTGCATAACGGTATTGAATATGCAGATATGCAACTTATTGCTGAAGCTTATTTATTATTAAAACATGTTAGTGGATATGAAAATTTTCAGATTGCAGATATTTTCAATGAATGGAACCAAGGTGAATTAAATAGCTTCTTAATTGGTATTACAGCAGATATCTTTAAAGAAAAAGATGATTTAGGCGAAGGCGAATTAGTAGATAAAATCTTAGATAGTGCAGGGCAAAAAGGTACAGGTCGTTGGACAAGTTTAGCTGCTTTAGAACAAGGTGTGAATACATCTATTATGACAAGTGCTTGCAATGCTAGAAATATCAGTTCTTTCTATGAAAAACGTCAACAATTAGCAGAAAGTGGTTTGAAAAAAGTATTACCTGTAGAAATTGATGCAGATTTTGTAGAAGATGTAAGACGCTCTTTATATACAGCTAAAATTGCAGCATATGCTCAAGGTCTTGCTCTTTATAAAAGTGCTTCTGAAACATATGATTGGAATTTAAACTTAGGTGATATTGCTTCTATTTTCAGAGCTGGTTGTATCATTCAAGCGAGATTTTTAAATAATATAACTAATGCTTATCAGCAAGAACCTAATTTAGATAATTTAATTGAAAATGAATTCTTTGCTGAAAAAGTAAAAAATAATCAGCAATGTTTAAGAAAAATTGTAGCTAAAGCTATTTTAGCAGGTGTACCAGTACCAGCTTTTGCCAATGCAATTTCTTATATTGATGGTTTGAGTACAAAAGTTGTAGGTGCAAATCTTATTCAAGCTCAAAGAGATTATTTTGGTGCTCATACGTATAAACGCATTGATAGAGAAGGTTCTTTCCATCATCAATGGCAAAAACATTTTGATAGATAAAATATAAAAAGAAAAAGCAGACTTTTGTCTGCTTTTTTTTTATAATATAAAGTATTGGAATGAATTAAAAGTGAGGCGTTTTTAGTGAAGATTGCATTTAGTGATTTTGATGGGACATTATATTTTCACCATGAAGATATCATACCGCAAATAAATATAGAAGCTGTAAATGAATGGAGATGCAAAGGCAATATCTTTGTTTTATGTAGTGGTAGAGATGTTCATTCTTTAATGCATGAAGTAAATAATCAAGAGCTTACTTATGATTTTGTAATTTGTAATAATGGTGGAACAATTTTTGATAAGAATTTAAAATTAATAAAATCATTTCCTCTAGATAAAATACAATTAGAAAAACTTGTTCATAGTGATATTGCCAAAGAAAGTTGGCATATTTTATTTTCATCAACAGAAAAAATGAGAACAACGATAAATAGCCCTAAATCACAGTTATTAAAGTATTTTGAGTCTGAAAAATATAAAAATCAAGATATCATTCAAAAAATAACTGTAGAACAAGCTTTATCTGAAATGAATGTAATACAAATTAGTTTAGCCTATGAGACAGAAGAAATTGCTAACAATTATGCTAAACGTATAAATAATGAATTTGAAGGAGCTTTCTTAGCTAATATGAATTTAAATTGTATAGATATATGTGCTAAGGGAATAAATAAAGCTCAAGGAGTCAAAGAATTATTGAATTTACAAAAAGATAAATGCTTTGAACAGGTTTTAACAATAGGCGATGCTCAAAATGATGTGCCTATGATAAAAGAATTTGAAGGATATAGTTTAAATTCAGCAACTATGCATGCTAAAAATGTTGCAACAAAGTTGTATGATAGCGTAGGTGAAATGTTATTAGATAATATGTAGTAATAAAAGTTGTATTTTAGGATATTAGTTGTATTATATAGAGGTTATTTGGTAAACTATATAGATACACATATAAATATAAAAAAAGAAGTTGTTATATTTATAAAAGGAAGGACGGTGTGGAAATGGCAACGGCAGATGCTCCGAAATATATAGATTTAATGAATTGGATAAGAGAGCAAATTTTAAGCGGAGAATTTAGTGTAGGCATGAGATTGCCTTCTGAAAATGAGTTGGGAAAAAAATTCTCAATTAGTCGTCAAACAGTAAGACAGGCAACTAGTGTACTAGAAAGCGAAGGATTGCTAGAGAGAAGACGTGGTAGCGGAACATATGTATGTGCTTCAAAATCAGCAATAAAGAAAAAAACAAGAAATATAGGTGTTGTTCTAACTTATTTAGATGATTATATTTTCCCAAGTATTGTACAAGGAATAGAGAAAGTATTGACTAAAAACGGCTATTTCATGCAGTTAGCTTTTACCTATAATAGAGTGGAAAAAGAAGCATATATTTTAGATACTATGTTGAAAAACAATATTGATGGCTTAATTATTGAGCCATCAAAAAGTGGTATACCATATATCAATACAGATTTTTATCAAAAAATAAAATCAGCAGGAATACCATGTGTGTTTATCCATGCTGATACTAATCCGCCAATGAATATACCAAGTGTGCGTATGGACGATTATCTAGCAGGGCAATCTGCTGGTGAATATCTCATAAAACATGGTCATGAAAAAATTGCTGGTATTTTTAAATCTGATGATATGCAAGGTCAATTGCGTTATTCAGGTGCGATTAATGCTTTGAAAAAACATAATTTATTGCAATCAGAAAAAAATATGTTTTGGTATACAACAGAGGATATCAAACTTATTATGAATGGTGAATTAGACCGTGAAATCTTAAGACGTCTAAATGATGCTACAGCCATTATTTGTTATAATGACCAGATAGCAAGATATTTAGTCGATTTATTTACTAAGATTGATAAAAAAATACCAGATGATATTTCGATCATAAGTTTTGATGATTTGGAATTAGAGTCAGCTATTGGTTTAACAACTTTTGCTCATCCTAAGAAAGAAATGGGAAAAACAGTGGCTATACAACTTTTAAAACTGATGGAAAATCCAAGTTTGAATGTCAGTGTGAAATTCCCACCAAATCTAGTAGAAAGAGAATCTGTAAAAACATTTTAAGCGAGTCATATGACTCGCTTTTTTTATAGAAAAATATTATAGAAAAATAAAAGAAAATAAATAAGATATAGGGAAAATAATGACAAGAGCAGGCAAGATATTAACAATGCTGACAATAGAAATGCCAATCATATTCAAGCTTAAAATAATAGTCAATAATCCACCGATAGAGATAAAATCTAAAATCATAGTATTAGAGATAAATACCATTAAAAATTGCGAACAAAAGAAAAGACCGCCCATGATGATAAATTGAGGTATAGTAATCAAAAGCATAGGATAGCCCAATCTAGTGGCAAATATGATAGAGGCGAAAATATCAATTACAGCTTTGGAAAATAAAATCGTAGCATCACCAGATAGACCTTCATTAAATGCACCAAAGATATTAGTGCCACTAGCGCAAAAAGTAGCAGCGACTAATAAGTAAAAATCCATATATAGATTTTTTTTCTTCATTTTTAAATTTATGCTTAAAATTTAATTTATAGATTATTTTAGCTAGTAAATTTTTTAATTTAGTATCTAAATCGAAAAATTCTCCTAATATAAATCCTAAAATTAAAGCTAAAATAACACAAGGTAAACAATTTACCTTAATAAAAGATACAATACCGATAGCTAAAGCACTTATGCCGAAAATTTTAATTAGAGGTTCTCTATACTTATATGTAATTTTAATATTCAAATTAGGACCGATAATACCTCTAAGAATAATGCAAAAAATATCAGCTAGGACACCATAAGGCATAAAAAACACTCCTTTTATGAAAAAGATATGATACTTTAACATAAAAGGAGTGTTGATGTCAAGCAAGATTATTTAGGATTATTAGCAACGTATTCTTTAATAACTTTTACAGCACCTTCAATGCCTGTACGAGCTATATTGATTATTAAATCATAATCTTTAGGTTCGCCCCAGTTAAGTCCTGTATAGTAATTATAGTAAGAAGCACGTTTTTGGTCTTCTTTTTTTAATTCAGATAAAGATTTATGATAAACAAGTTGACCTCTAGTAGTTCTGAAATCATCGTCAGCAACGATAAAGAAGCTATAAGCATTATAGTCATTTAAGATATAATTAGCACAACGACCTACAAAAATACCAGATTTATAGTAATCAGCTAATTGTTTTATAGCGTTAGATTGAGGTTTAAACATAAACATATCATCATTTTGAACAACATTATCAAAGATATGTTCATATGGAGATTCATCACCATAAAGATTAGTATAAGTGAGATTTAATTCTTCTAATTTACAACCTTTTTCAAGATGTTCAGCAATCAAAGCAACTAATTTTCTATCATAAAGAGGGATTTGAAGTTCTTTAGCTAGAATTTCTGCTACTTCGCGTCCGCCAGCACCATATTGACGACCTATTGTAATTAACATAATATTTTCCTCCTTGAACTTATCTCATTATTAGCAACATTAGCAACCAATATCGCGAAGTTTTTTACCTTCCATAAGATTGCTTTCAATTTTTTCAAGAGAAACACCTTTTGTTTCTGGAACAATGTAGATTGTGCAGAAAATGAAGATTACGTTCAAAATACCATATAACCAGAATGTTTGAGCGGAACCAATACCTTCGAGAAGGGAAAGGAATGTAGCACCGATAATCATATTGGATACCCAGTTTGTAGTAGTAGAGCAAGCTATACCGAAGTCACGGCTCTTAAGAGGTTGAATTTCAGAGCATAAAATCCAGATAACAGGTGCAGCACTCATAGCATAACCAGCAATAGAAAGAATTGTCATACCAACAGCAGTGTAAGAAATCCATTGAGCTGTATTTCCGCCTTCAAACTGCATGAGGCACCAGCCAAGAACGATAAGAGCTAAAGCCATGATACCGAAACCAATTTTAAGTGCGATTTTACGACCAGTTTTATCAATGAACTGCATGGAAATCCAAGTGAAGATAACGAATGTCATACCATCTAAGATAGTAGCGAACATTTGGTCTGTGTGGCTTTCAAAACCAGCAAGACTGAAGATTTTTGGAGCATAATACATGATGATGTTCTGACCAGTGAATTGTTGCATGAACTGTAAGAACATACCAAGGAAAACAACACGACGAACATTTTTATTTGCTCTGAATAAAGAGAAACCAGCTTGTTTAACTTTTAAGCTATCTGTGATATCTTGGAGTTCTTCATGAGCTTTTTCTTTGTTACCACGAAGAACGTTAAGTACTTTTTGAGCTTCAGTTGTAAAACCTTTAGAAGCGAGCCAACGTGGGCTATCTGGTAATTTAGCAACAGCGATTATTAATAAGAATGCAGGGATACTGATGATACCAAGCATAAGTCTCCAGCTTTCTGTTGGAGCAAGAAGTGTATCAGAGATGAATGCGATAACGATACCGAAGTTAATCATGAGCTGATACATAGAAATCAAACGACCACGATGTTCTTTTTCACTCATTTCAGAAAGATAAAGTGGTGCTACATAAGAAGCAACCCCAATGGAGAAACCTAAGATTATACGAGAGATTAATAAAATTTCATAATTAGGAGCGAATGAAGAACCAAAACAACCAATAATAAATAAGAGACCTGCTGTTAAAATAGATTTTTTACGACCTAATTTAGATGAAATCCATAAAGTAATAATAGAACCAATAGCCGCACCAAACATCATAGAACTTACGATCCATTCTTGCATTTGGCTTGTGAGTGATAATTGGTCTGTAATGAATGGCAATGCACCAGCGATTACCCCAATATCAAGACCAAACAACAAACCAGCCATACCGGCTGCAACAGATACTAATTTGCGCATATGTTTACTTTGTTGAAGCGCTTCAGTGTCAATAGCTGTGGACATGAGATAAAACCTACCTTTTCTTTATTATAGAATTAACAGACAATTATAAATATCATACTAATTTAAACAATTTAATGAAGTTGTATGATATGTTGACAAAAAGAATTGTACTATAGTTTTTTTTATTTGACAAGTGCTTATTGCAAATAATTTTAAATTTTTTTGAATTTTTTTATTTAGGAAAAAGATTGGCAAAAAAATAATTTCCTTTATATAGATAAAGATGACTATAAAAATTATTTATATAGTGGAATTGTTGAAAAGATTGAAAAAATTTTTATAAATTTTATGTTTTTGCCTATTGAAATTTGTATAACATACATGCTATAATAAAACCATGTTGTATGACAATTATATATTACAATTTTCAAACAAATGGTAATATTAAATATACAACAGATTATAATAGAATTATTTGCAAGTAATAATATAAGTTATATTTTTAAGGAAAGAAGTTGTTTTTTTATGAAAAAATTACAAGACTACAAATTTTGGTTTATCGTAGGTAGCCAGTTCTTATATGGCCCAGAAGCTTTAAAAGCTGTTGAAGAAGACGCTAAAAAAATGGTAGAAGGCTTAAATGCTTCTGGCAAACTTCCTGCAAAAATTGAATTTAAAGCTGTAGGTACTACTGCTGAAGTAATCGATAGATTTGTAATGGATGCAAACTATGATGATACTTGTGCTGGTATTATCACATGGATGCATACTTTCTCCCCATCCAAAATGTGGATTAGAGGTCTTAAAAAATTACAAAAACCATATCTTCACCTTCATACACAATATAATAGAGAAATTCCAAATGAAGAAATCGATATGGATTTCATGAACTTAAATCAGTCTGCACATGGTGACCGTGAACATGGTTTCATTGGTACTCGTATGCGTCTTGCTCGTAAAATTGTTGTTGGTTATTGGGAAACAGAAGCTGTTCAAAACAAAATCGCAACTTGGATGCGTACTGCAATTGGCGTAATCGCTAGTGCTGATTTAAAAGTTATTCGCTTTGGCGATAACATGAGAAATGTTGCTGTTACTGAAGGCGATAAAGTAGAAGCAGAAATCAAATTTGGTTGGTCTGTAAATACTCATGCAGTAGGAGATTTAGTACAGTACATCAACGCAGTAACTGAAGAACAAATTGATGCTCAAGTTGCTGAATATCAAACTAAATATGAAATGAATACAGATAACATTGCATCTGTACGTTATCAAGCAAAAGTTGAAGTTGCTATCAAAAAATTCTTAGAAGATAACAAAGCAGATGGTTTTGTAAATACATTTGAAGACCTTTATGGTATGGATCAACTTCCAGGTCTTGCAACTCAAGATTTAACAGGTCAAGGATATGGTTTCGGTCCAGAAGGTGATTGGAAAATTGCTTGCCTCACTGCAGTTATGAAAACTATGGCACAGGGCGTTGATAAAGGTACTGCTTTAATGGAAGACTACACTTATCATTTCGGTAAAGATGGCGAAGATAGCTATAACCTTGGTGCACATATGCTCGAAGTTTGCCCTAGCGTTGCAGAAGGAACTCCAAAAATTGAAGTTCATGAACTTGGAATTGGTGGCAAAGATGCTCCAGCTCGTCTTGTATTTGAAGGTAAAGCAGGCGGTGCTATTGTAGCTACTCTTGTAGATATGGGTGGTAGAATGCGTCTTATCGTTAACGATGTAGAATGCGTAAAACCTATTATGCCAATGCCAAATCTTCCTGTAGCTCGTGTAATGTGGAAACCAATGCCAAGCCTTGAAGAAGCTGGTGAAGCTTGGATTTTAGCAGGTGGTGCACATCATAGCGTTATCAGCTACACTGTAACTGCTGAACAACTTCGCGATTGGGCTAATATGATGGGTATTGAATTCGTTCATATCACTAAAGACTTAGATATGGATAAATTTAAAGATCAGCTCATGCTTTCCGACATTATGTGGAAATTAAAATAATTTGTTAACTCTCTCTCTTTCCCCCATAACTTTATATATTTTCCCTTAACTGAGGGGGAAAGAATATTTTTTAAAACAACAGCGTATAACTATTATAGTTATACGCTGTTTTTGCTTATTATGTCAGATATAGTTGTAGCAGAAATAGTTTCGTTAGAGATTAAAGCATGAATTAATACATGATATTTTGGTAATTTATCTAAGCCCCAAAGTAATTTTATATTAAATATATCTTCCATTACTTTTCCTAAATCTACGCCAAAAGAATCAAGAGAATGACGCATTTTATCTGGTTTTTTACAAGGTTGATTAACAGTTCTACTGCATTTGCAACAGTAACTACAGCCACCAGAAGATAAGGAAATTGTATTATCATTTTCTAAATTTAGTAGAGCAGTAGCTATTTCATTTTTTAGTTTGCGCAAAGTTTTGCGAGTAAATGTACTAATTTCTTCTTTAGTAGTTAAGCTATTTATAGTATCTTCACTGTAATTTATTTGTACAGCCACTAAATAAATAGATTTATATTGGCTCAAATAAGTTTTAGGATTAAAGCTAAGTGGTGGACAAGACCATTTATGATTATAATTATTACATTGTTGGCAATAAGTCAAAAATTTGTCTATGTCTTGATAATTAGAAATAAAATCCTGCATATCATGATGGGCGACTTGGACTTTTGTAGTAAACATAAAAGCACTTCCTTAATTGTTAATTTTTTTGATTTTAGGTTTGACAGCTATATTTGATAAGCTTATTATTAGTATGAATAAATTATAATACAAGAAGTGAGATTTTTATAGGAGGTCTTTTCATGGACTTATTGATGCAAGGTGTAGAGTATTTTCATAAGGGCGGATTAGTAATGTACATATTATTAATATGCTCAATTTTTATTATCACTATTGGTATAGAACGTTTATTATATTTTATGAAAGCTGATTCAGGAAGAGCTTTTGCACAGAATTTTTATAAATTGATGATTAATAATAAAATTGAAGAAGCTAGAAATTTAGCACAAAATAGCAAGGGGGATTTAGCTTCTTTAGTCGATTTTGCTTTCAATAAAATGCAAAATAAAAATATTAATTTGATGATGTTGTTGGAAGTTCAATCAGGGATAAGTATTTCTAAATTTAGAGAAAGACTTTATTATTTAAATGTAATTGTCACTATGGCTCCTTTGTTAGGTTTATTGGGGACAATAATTGGTATGATTTCAGCTTTTAGCGTATTTAATTTAGAAGAAGGTCAAGCTATTGCTATCACTGGGGGTGTAGGTGAAGCATTAATCGCAACAGCTACAGGACTTTGTGTAGCTATTGTTTCTTTGGCTATTCATGCATATTTTGTGCAGAGAATAGACCGTATCGTAACTGATATGGAACAGGTTTTTTCACTAATTGAAGGTTATATAACTAGAGGTGAATAACAATGCGTTTAAAAGATAGAAGAGCGTTTTCTAAGCCTGAAGTCATGATTATACCAATGATTGATATTATGTTTTTCTTATTGGTATTTTTTATGCTCAGCACGCTATACATGGTGGATTTAAAAACTATTCCTGTAAATATGCCTAAGGTGCAAAATGCCCAAAGTCAGACAAATGTTAATTATTTAGTCACTATGAAAGCTGATGGCACTTTGTATTTAGAAAATAAATTGATAGATGAAGATACATTACTTCAAGGTGCAAAAGAAAAATATGAAGAAAATAATAATTTTGCTGTAGTAATTCGTGCTGATGAAAATGTAGATTATGGAAAAATTATGGTATTATTAGATAAATTTAAAGCTGCGGGGATAACTAAATTTGGTTTGGCTACAGAGACTATGGTAGATGAACATAAATAATGTCTTGACAGATATATTCTTAAGTGTTATTGTAAAAATGAAATTATTTTTCTAACAATTTTATATTTATTGAGTGGAATAGGTGCCCCTTTTGGGCTTAATAGAGAAAGCAGTAAAAGCTGCTACGGTCCCGCCGCTGTGAAAGTGAGCAACTTCAAATTTATGTCACTGAGATATTTCTTGGGAAGGCTTGAAGAAGCGATGAACTTGAGTCAGAAGAACTGCCTATTTGTCAATCACCGTTATGACCTGCGAGAGATAGGTAGGAGATTTATTATAGTAAACACTATCTCTACAAGAATATTTATTTTGTAGAGATTTTTTTTATCTATAAGCCATAATATTCTCATGGAAATAAGTGATACTCAATAATGACTTTATAATCGAATAGATGAAGTATTTAATATTTATTTAAATATCAAATTTAGGACATTATAAATAAATTAAGAGAGGAACGATATTATGAAATCTAATTGGAAAAAAATGTTAATCGCATCTATGGCATGTGTAGCTTTAACAGGAGTATCTGCAACATCTTTTGCAGCAGGATATAGTTTAAATCCAGAAGTAAAAACAGCAACTCCTGCACTTTTACAAGCTTCTGAAATCGGTGTACGTACATATAATACAACTGATGCAGAACTTCAAAAAGCTCCAAATAAAGATGCTATTGTAGTAATGAGCTTTGGTACAACATACAAAGATACTCGTGCAAAAACAATTGAAGCTACTGTAGAAGAAATTCAAAAAGCACATCCAAATACAAAAGTTGTATTAGCATTTACTTCTCATATTATTATTGACCGTGTAAAAGCAAATGAAGGTATTACTATTCCTACACCAGAAGAAGCATTAGCTCAATTAAAAGCTGAAGGCTATAATCGTATAGCACTTACTTCCTTAGATATCATTCCTGGTATGGAATATGCTTATAAAACAGCTGTATATGATATCTATAAAACACAATTCAAAAAAATGACTATTGGTACACCTCTTATGTATTGGATGGGTCAAGAAGGTCAAAGAGATGACGTTGAAGCAGTAATGCAAGCAATTGGTTCTCAAATGCCAAAATTAGGTAAAAAAGATGCAGTATTAGTGATGGCACATGGTACACCAGATCCATCTAATGCTTATTATTCTGTAATGCAAGATCGTTTAAATAAACTTTATGATGGTAAAGTAATGATTTATACAGTTGAAGGCTGGCCATCTCTTGAAGATATTATTCCTCAATTAAAAGCAAAAGGTATCAATCATGTTACAATGATGCCTCTTATGATGGTTGCAGGTGATCATGCAAATAATGATATGGCTGGTGCAGAAGAAGATTCTCATAAATCCATCTTAGAAAAAGAAGGTATTAAAGTAGACGCATACATTCATGGTCTTGGTGAAAACCAAAACGTTCGTCAATTATTTGTAGATAGAGCAAATGAAGCATGGAACGCTCTTGAAGCAGAAAAATAATAGATTTTGAATAAATCCTGTATGCTTGACGCTTTTATATGCCAAGTGTAAAATAAATAAGAGCATTATTTTATTAAGTAATTTAGTTTCTACTAAAATATGCAAAATGTAATACAGTAAGGTATGTGGCAAATTTTGTCACATACCTTTTTATGCAGGAGGATTTTTAATCATGGCAGGAACTTTTTATGGTATTGGTGTAGGTCCTGGAGACCCAGAATTATTGACAATGAAAGCTATTAAAGCTATTGAAAAAGCTGATGTACTCATTGCACCAAAAACAGAAAAAAAAGATGGTAGCGTAGCTTTAAGCATAGCTAAACCTTATTTAAAAGATGATATTGAAATTGTATATCAAGTTTTTCCAATGGTAGTTAATTTTGAAACTACTGATGCATGGCAGAAAAATAAAGAAGAGATTTTAGCTTTATTACAAGCTGGAAAAAATGTAGTATTTTTAACATTAGGCGATCCAATGTTTTACAGTACATATATTTATGTATATCGTCTTTTAGCAAAAGAAAAAGATATAAATATTGAAACTATCCCAGGTGTGCCAGCATTTTGTGCGATTGGTAGTAAATTAGGTTATCCTTTAGTTGAAGGCAATGATATCATCAGTGTAATTCCAGCAACTGCTGATAAAGAAACTATTGATAAAGCTTTAGCTGTTTCTAATAATGTGGTAATGATGAAAGTTTATAAAAATTATCCTGAAGTAGTAGATGCTTTAGCTGAAAATGATATGGTGGATAATGCTGTACTTGTAAGCCGTTGTGGTCTTCCAGATGAAGAAATTATAAATGACTTACAAGCTCAAAAAGATAAAAAATTAAATTATTTATCAACTATTTTGACTAGAAGGAGTAAAGGTATTTAATTGCCTTAGATAATGTTACTATGAAAAAATTAAATGGTTTGTTTTGTATATTAGCTTTAGTAATATGTTTTTCAGTAATATTAGTTGGTTGTGGTAGTCAAACAGAGGAAAAAAATGCTTCGAGTGGAACTGATAGTTATTTAACTATTACAGATGATGCTGATAGACAAGTAGTTTTGACGAAAAAACCAGAAAGAATAGTACCATTATCAGCATCTTTTTTAGAGCCACTTCATGCTGTTGATGGAAAAATAGTGGCTAGGGTATCAGCAAAAACAGGTATTCCCAAAGAAGATGAAAATCTACCACAAGTAGGAAATGTCTATAATATTAATATTGAGAAAGTAATAGAAGCTCAACCAGATTTAGTAATTGCTTATAAGGGTATGAATGATAAATTTGTATCTACATTTGAAGAAAATGGTATTCCTGTAGTTGTTCTTGAAATGCGTACGTATGACCAAGTAAAACATACTGTAGATGTTTTAGGACAGATTGCAGGAAATACCGATAAAGCCAAAACTTTGATACAAGATATGGATAATAAAATAGCAGAAATAAAAGCCAAATTGCCAAATGAACATAAACGTATAGCGATACTACATAGTACAGCTCAAAATGTAACTGTACAATTAGAAGGTAGTATTGCAGGTTCAACGGCAGAGATTTTGGAATTTGAAAATATTGCTAAGGGATTGACTCCACTGGAAAGCAATCCAACTTCTGCGCCATATAGTTTGGAAACATTAGTATCAGCAAATCCAGATGTTATCTTTGTTACAAGTATGGGAAAACTAGAAACTATAAAGAAATCTATGATGGAGAATGTAGAAAATAATCCAGCATGGCAGACTCTTCCAGCAGTAAAAGAAAAGAAAGTATATTTCTTGCCACAGGAATTATTTTTACTAAGTCCAGGCATTCATTATCCAGAAGCGGTTGAAGCTATGGCTAAGCTTGTTTATCCAGATAAATTTAATTGATGGTGAATTGATATGACTATGCAAAAACAAGAAGTTTTACAAACCACAAAATTTGGCATAGCGATTAATAAATGGCGAATACTAATGATGATAGTATTCGCCATTTTAGCTTGCTCGGGCATTATATGCAGTATAATAAGTGGAGCAGTAGCTATTCCAATAAGTGAATTGAAAAATATTTTTATCGATGGTGTAAATAGTCCTCATCAGCAGATTTTATATAATATTAGATTGCCAAGAACGATAGTAGCAGGATTAGTAGGCATGAATTTGGCTATGGCAGGAGCTATTTTACAAGCTGTGATGAAAAATCCTTTAGCTGATCCACATATCATAGGGATTTCTTCTGGGGCAGGGCTTACAGGTATTTTAGTGATTGTATTATTTCCTGCTATGGAATATCTAATAACGCCTATAGCTTTTGTTGGTGCTATGATTGCAGCTATTTGCATTTATTTATTGGCATGGAAAAATGGTATAAGACCGTTGCGTATTATTTTAGCAGGGGTGGCAGTATCAGCATTTTTAGGTGCAGGTATTTCCGCTATTTTAGTTTTATATAGTGATAGAATACATGGTGCTTTGATGTGGATGGTAGGGGGCTTATCGGCTCGTTCATGGCCACATGTAGATATTATTTGGCCTTATGCTTTAATTGGATTTATTTTAGCAATGTTGGGTTCACGCCATTTAAATATTTTGCAATTGGGTGATGATATAGCAAAGGCTCTAGGGGTTAATGTAGAATTAACACGCATTTATTTGACTGCTATAGGAGCATTATTGGCAGCAAGTGCTGTATCTGTAGCAGGTTTATTAGGTTTTGTAGGACTTATAGTGCCACATACAGCTCGTTTGCTTGTAGGTTCAGATTATCGCTATTTGATACCTTCGTCGGCACTTTTGGGAATAGCTGTAGTTACTTATAGTGATACTTTCGCCCGTGTAGCATTTGCTCCACTGGAATTGCCTGTGGGAATTTTCATGGCGATATTAGGAGCTCCATTCTTTTTATTTTTACTTAGAAAGGAGCTTTGATATGGTTAATTTAAAAGTATCTGATTTAATGATAAAAATATATGATAAATTGATTTTAGATGGAATTAATATTGATTTTAAAGCTGAAAAAAAGACAGCTATCATAGGGCCAAACGGTTGTGGTAAATCGACTTTATTAAAAGCTATCTCAGGATTAAATCGTCAATATAAAGGCGAAATCTTGATTGATGGAGAAAATATTTTGCATTTATCCAGAAAAAATCTAGCGAAGAAAATGGCAATATTACCACAGGGAGCGACAACACCAACAGATTTGACGGTAAAAGAGCTTGTGAGTTATGGCAGATTTCCTTATCGCTCCATGTTTAAATCATTGAATAGTAGAAAAGAGCAAGCGGTTATTGAAGAAGCAATGGAAAAAACGCATATTACATCTTTTTCTCATCGCTTAGTCAGCACTTTATCTGGCGGTGAAAGACAGCGTACATGGATTGCAATGGCACTTGCTCAACAGCCAAAGATTTTATTATTAGATGAGCCAACTACTTATTTAGATATTGCTCATCAAATAGAAGTCATGCAGATAGTAGATGAATTGAATAAACGCGAAAAAATGACAGTGATTATGGTCTTACACGATATAAATCATGCTCGTATGTATGCTGATGATATAGTTATCTTGAAAGATAAACATGTATTTGAGCAAGGTGAGCCAAATACTGTACTTGATGTAGAAAATTTAGCTAAAGTATTTGGTGTGAATGCTAAGATGTATCAAAACTGTCAAAATCCAGAAGATAAAATAATTTTTCCAGTATCTTTAGTTAAAAATTAATATAATAAGGGGAATAAATATGCTTGAAATAAAATCCCTAAAGAAAAATTTTGTTTCTAAAAATAAACAAGGTAAAAATATAGAAAAAACGGCTGTAAGAGATTTAAATTTGACGATTGATGAAGGTGAAATCTTTGGGCTTTTAGGGCCAAATGGAGCAGGTAAGACGACAACTATTCGCATGCTTACCATGCTTACAAAGCCTACAGCTGGAGAAATTTTATATAAGGGAAAAGATATATTCAGCGATGAATTAAATGTAAAAAAATATATAGGAGTAGTACCGCAACATATAAATTTCGATCAGGATTTGACTGTTTGGGAAAATATGGAATTGCATGGAAGATTGCATCACATTCCCAAAAGTGAGCGCCATGCTCGCATTGAAGAATTATTAAATTATGTAGAGCTTCAAGATAGAGTTAATGATAAAGTAAAAAGTTTATCTGGTGGTATGAAAAGACGTTTATTGATTGTGCGAGCTTTGATGCATAATCCTAAAATCTTATTTTTAGATGAGCCAACGGTGGCTTTAGACCCACAGGTGCGCCGACGTATTTGGGATTTAATACGTCGATTGCCAAAAGATGGTGTTACTGTAGTTTTGACTACACATTACATTGAAGAAGCAGAAAATCTATGTAATAGAGTGGCTATTTTAAATAAAGGTAGTTTAATAAAATTGGATACGCCAAAGGCTCTTTGTGAGCAAATTGGCAAATATGTTGTAGAATGGGATAGCGAAGAGTCTAGAGAGTATAAATTCTTTAATTCTCGTAAAGAATGCGCAGATTTTGCTGGAACTTTAGATGTAGCGACAACTATACGTCATTCTAATTTAGAAGATGTCTTCGTAGAATTGACAGGAAGGACGGTGAGCTGATTATGCTATATGATATTTGGACTGTTTTTTGGCGAGACTGGGTAGTCTTGAAACATCGTATGATAAAATTCATCTTAAGCCGTATGGTAGCACCTATTTTATATATGGTGGCTTTTGGCTGGGGCTTAGGTAGAAGTATTAATACAGGGACTGGTTCGTATTTAGATTTTTTAGTTCCAGGGATTTTGGCTTTGAATTCCATGAATATAGCTTTTAATAGTTTAACTCCTGTACATGCAGAGCGCATATATCATAAATCTTTAGAGGAATATTTAGTATCACCTATTCGACCAATAGCTTTTGTAGCAGGAAAGATTTTGGCTGCTGTGCTTCGTGGCATGATTTCTTCGGCTATTATCGTTGTTTTAGCTTATTTATTTGGTGCAAAATTTGCGATTACGCCATTATTTATAATCATATTGATTATAAATTGTATCATCTTTGCTGAAATTGGTTTTTCAGCAGCAATGACAGTACAGACTTTTGAAGATATGGCAAGATTTAATACGTATATTTTATTGCCGATGTCATTTTTATGTGGCACATTTTTCTCTACGGATAAATTGCCATTATTACTGCATTATTTTATTGAAGCTTTGCCATTGACGCATACATCGACTTTGTTGCGTGCTATCACACATAATCAAGAGATTTCCATATTATCTATTGGTATTTTATGCTTATATATGATTGTATTATTTATTATTTGCAATCGCATTTTAGGTAAGATAAAAAATTAAAAAATGCACTCCAATGGGAAAATTTTTCCTTGGAGTGCATTTTTATTTAAATTTAAAATTCAATACCTTTTTGGGCTTTGATGCCTTCTTTATAAGGGTGTTTGATTTCTTTCATTTCCGTTACTAAATTAGCCTTTTGAATGATTTCTTCTTTAGCGTTTCGTCCAGTCATAACGAGATGTAAATCAGCAGGTTTTTCGGCGATTAAATCTAAGACATCTTTTAAATCGACTAAATTAAAATCAATAGCATAATTTATTTCATCTAAGATAATCATATCCCATTTATTACTTATCATTTCCATTTTGGCTTCTTGAAGTGCTTTTTTAGCAGCTTCTTGATGGATTTTTATATCTGTATTGCCTCGGCGAGTAAAACCTTCACCGCATTGTTTCACTGTGATATCTGGAGCAAATTTGGCTAAGGCTTTTAATTCGCCATATTTCCAACTGCCTTTGATGAATTGGAGAATTAAAACTTTTAAGCCTTCGCCCCATGCACGGATTGCAAGCCCTAAAGCTGCTGTAGTTTTTCCTTTTCCGTTTCCAGTGTGAACGATTACTAATCCTTTTTTATATTGAGTATCTTGCATTATCTATTATTCACCTACTTATGATTTAGAGACTAAGTTCTTGATATTTTGTGATTATGATATAACCAATGCACATAATGATTAAAAATAAAGTAGAAACATTGTACATTAATTTTATGGTTTGTTGAATATGTTGAGCATTTAACTCATTGATAGCTTCGCCCATATAAGCTCGGAAAGATTGACGACCAAAATAATAGTTTATACCGCCTAGGCGAATATCTAGTGCGCCAGCTACTGTAGCTTCTGTATAACCACCATTAGGGCTAGGATGTTTTTTAGCATCACGCATCATCATTTTTAAAGCGCCTTTGGCATTTAATTTTGAATAAAAAGCTACAATGATTAATAAAAGTCCTGTTATGCGCGCAGGAATGAAATTCAAAACATCATCAATGCGGGCAGCTGTTCTGCCAAAATAAAGATATTTATCATTTTTATAGCCAATCATAGCGTCCATGGTATTGCTCATGCGGTAAAGTACAGCGAGTGGTAGTCCACCGATAAAGAAATAAAATAAAGGTGAGATAATACCATCTACAATATTTTCCGCTACCGTTTCTACAGTGGCACGAGTGATATCTTGTTCATTCATGCGATTGGCATCGCGACTTACGATATAATTTACTTTTTTGCGAGCTTCATCAAGATTGTGATTGATTAATTCATCATAAATATCTTTGCCTGCTTTAGCTAGAGATTTTGGTGAAATCATAAAGCTTAAGATTACAGCCTGGATAAAGATATTGAGCCAACTAGGACAATTAAATATATCAAGAAGTGTGATTATGCCATAAGTTATGCCATAGCTGAAGCACAATAATATAGCCACCAAAATAAAGCCACAGACTAATTTTGTAGGTTCAGTAGCATTATCTTTACGCAATAATTTATCGAGGATATCAATTAATTTTCCCATCAAAGCTACAGGATGATATTTAGAATTAGGGTCGCCAATTATGCAATCAATGACGAAGGCTAAAAAAGCAATTAAAGCTATTTCCATTACATTCAACTCACATTTTTAAAATTTTTCTATGCATATTAATTATAGAAGCTAGATATTTTAAAATCAATAAATTACTACAAAAAAATAAAGTGCTATGGTATGATAAAATATAATCTAAAGATTTTATTATTGAGGTGAGAAAATGAGTGTAGAATTATTACATTACACAAGAGGAAAATATGTAGAAAATATTCATCGAGGCGATGCTGTTTGTGTTGGCGTTGATGGCAATATTATTGATAAAGTAGGCAATGCTCACCTACCAATGTTTTGGCGCAGTGCAGCGAAACCTTTTCAATTATTACAGTTCGTAAAATTAGGTGGCGTTGAACAATATAATTTAACACAACAAGAATTAGCAATACTTGCTTCTTCTCATAGCGGTGAAGATATTCATGTAGAAACAGTAAAATCTATTTTGCATAAATTAGGTTTAACTGAAGAAGTATTAAACTGTGGTTCTGCTCGTCCTATGAGTGGAAAAGCTTTCAAAGAATTAGTAAAAAATAATTTAAAACCATCAGCATTGCATAATCCTTGTTCTGGTAAACATTCAGCAATCATAGCTCTTTGTCAGTTGTTGAATATACCGGTGGAAGATTATATAAAACCAGACCATGAAGCTCAAAAAATCATTCATCAAATAGTAGCTATGTCAGCTGGTATTCCTGAAGATGAATTGGATATTGGTATTGATGGTTGTGGTGTGCCTGTATTTTATTTACCACTTGATAAAATGGCATATGCTTATGCTCGTTTGATGAATGCAGAGGAAGGAAATTGGGGCGAATACACAGAAGCTGCAATAAAAATTCGTGATGCTATGTGTGCATATCCGCAGATGGTTTCTGGAACAGGTAGAATTGATAAAGCAGTAGCAGAAGTAACAAATGGACGAGTATTGGCTAAAATTGGTGCAGATGCAGTATATTGCTTAGCTTCTCGTGAATTAAAATCTGGTATGGCTTTTAAAATCGAAGATGGAAGCTATGCAGCAGTAACTCCAATGGTAATTGCAATGCTCAAACATTTTAATTATATTAATGAAGAAGAATATAATAAATTATTGTCAATGTATCCACCTGTATTGAAAAATCATCGTGGTGATATCATTGGTGAAATTAAAGCTGTTTTTTAAATAGTATTTTAAGTTAATTTGAAATCACTATTATTGTATATTCAATCGATAATAGTGATTTCTTTATTTTATGTAAAAGGAATGTTGAAATGGAAAAGGCAGAGAATTTTTATTGGAAATTATTTAAATCCACATTTATTATCAGTGCTTTTACTGTGGGTGGCGGTTTTGTAATCATACCGCTATTGAAGGCAAAATATGTCGATGAATATAAATGGATAAAAGAAAAAGATGCCTTAGACTTAGTAGCTATAGCTCAATCTATGCCAGGGGTAGTGGCGATTAATTCTGCTGTAATTTTAGGATATAAAATGCGTGGCGTAAAAGGAACTTTGACAGCTTTACTAGCTACTGTATTGCCACCGCTTATCACTTTATCTTTAATTTGTATTTTTTATAATTTATTTGCTACAAATCCATATGTGAAATTGCTATTAAAAGGTATGCAATGTGGTGCTACAGCATTGATTATCAATGTAGCCTACGATTTATTGAAAAAAGAATTAAAGAAAAAATATATATTATCCTTATTTATTATTTGTTTTACCTTTGGCATGAGTTTTTTTACGGATATAAATGTAATGTATTTAATCGTTATTGATGGAATTATTGGTTTAATTTTAATGAGGGATAAAAAATATAATTAAAATAATTAATTTAGTGATAGAAAAATAGCAAAGGATTTTTACCATGATTTATTTAGAATTATTTTGGAGCTTTGTTCAAGTAGGTTTATTTTGTGTTGGTGGTGGATATGCTTCCATGCCATTAATCCAAGCACAAGTAATAGATGTACATGGCTGGCTTAGCATGAGTGAATTTATAGATATTTTTACAATTTCTCAGATGACTCCTGGCCCTATTGGTATTAATGCAGCGACTTTTGTCGGCATGAAAGTAGCAGGGTTTTTAGGTGCTATTGTGGCAACATTGGGATTTGTAACGCCATCGTTTATTTTAGGTATTATTTTAGCAAAATTATTTTTTAAATATGGAAATATTGGGGTGATTAAAGGTATATTAAATGGCTTAAGACCAGCTGTAGTAGCATTAATTTGTTCTGCTGGTATGAGTTTTATATTTTTAGCTTTGTTCAATACAGAAAAAATGCCAATAAATGTAGCAGATATTGATTATTTAGGTTTATTTGTATTAATTGTAGCTTTTATTGCTGTTAGAAAAAAAGTGGGAATTATAAAAATTTTGGCTGGTTCTGGTGTATTAGGACTTATTTTAGGACTAATTGGAAAATTTTAGGGGGATTTTTTAGCATAATATATTGAATTTATCAATGGTATATATTATGATTATAAATAAGATATATACATATGAAAGAGGCGAAATGAATTGGCAGCAAAAGTATTTACCGAAGAACAAAGAAAAATTCTCAGTAAAAACCCTAATGTAGAGTCAGTAGAAAAAACAAGAATTATTTATACAGAAGCATTTAAATCTTATTATGTAAAAAATTATTTAGCAGGGAAAAAACCTACAGAAATTTTTATTGAAGCAGGTTTTGACCCATCAATTTTAGGCAATAAACGCATAGAAAGAGCTTCAGCAAGATGGAGAAAATTATATGCTGATGGTCAATTAATCATAGATACTAAAGAAAATATATCAGTAGAAACAAAGGAAGAAAAAATAATGAATAGTGAACCAACAAAAAAAAGAAGAGGTCGTCCTCGTAAAAATCCTGTGGTAGAAACAGTAGTAGAAACAAAAAAAGAAGAATATACAGTGGATATGCCAAAGAAAAAAAGCGGTCGTCCTCGTAAAAATCCAGAAGTTGTATCACAAGTAGAAGCTACAGAAAATAAAGCAAAAACAGTTAAAAAACGTGTAAATAAAATTGCTGCTATGGCGCAAAATATAAAATTAGCTGAACCTGTGGTTAAAAAAGAAGTAAAAGAAGAAGAAGCACCACAGAAAAAAAGAAGAGGCCGTCCACCAAAAAATGCACAAAAAGCAGTAGAAACAAAAGTGGAAACTAAGGTAGAAAAAGTAGAAACACAAGTAAAAACAAATGAACAAGTAGCAAAGAAAAGAAGAGGTCGTCCTCGTAAAATTGTACAAAATGTAGATGAAACACCAGTACAGAAAAAAGAAAATATCGAAGTAAAACCAGTAGTTAAAGCAAAAGAAGAAAGCATTTCTAAAGTAGAAAAAGTGGAAAAAGTAGAAACTGTAGAACAAGCAAATCCAGTAGCTGCTTTAGTAAAAGCTATCAATAGACTTACACGTGAAGTAAATTCTTTAAAACGTTTAGTCGCTGGTAAAAAAAGAATAAATTATTAAGATGTAAATATCTTTTTATCTCTGTAGAATATATGGGGATAAAAAGATATTTTTTTGGTCAAAATAGAAAAATTATTATAAAAGCTTTTTATTGACCTTTAACCTTTATATTGTTATTATAAATATATTGTAAATGTGAATGTCGTTCATAATTACTTATACATATATTGAATATATAAATATTTGCTTGTATAAACTAGAATTAAAATAAGGAATAGGTGAAATAACTTGATAAGCGTAACGAAATTATTATTTGCAACAGAATATTTTGGAGACTCTCTTCGTTATACAGATAATGCTCATAAAGCAAGAAATGGCGTAAGAGAAGGCATGGGACCAGTAGTAGTTTGGAACTCTACACGTACATGTAATTTAAAATGTCGCCATTGTTATATGAGTTCTGATGCTAAAAAATATCAAAATGAATTGACTACAGCAGAAGCAAAACAATTCATTGATGATTTAGCAGATTTCAATGTGCCAGTATTATTATTTTCTGGTGGAGAACCATTAATTCGTCCAGATTTCTTTGAACTTGCAGACTATGCAGCGAAAAAAGGTGTACGTCCTACATTATCTACTAATGGTACTTTGATTACACCAGAAGTAGCTCGCAAAATCAAAGATATTGGTGTAGGTTATGTGGGCATTTCCTTAGATGGTCTTCGTGAAGTAAATGATAAATTTCGCGGAAAAGCTGGAGCTTTTGAAGCTGCTATGAATGGTATTAAAAACTGTGTAGCAGTTGACCAACGCGTAGGGCTTCGCTTCACTATCAATCATCATAATATCCAAGAATTAGAAAATATCTTTGATTTCATTGAAGAAGAAAATATCAATCGTGTGTGCTTCTATCATTTAGTATATTCTGGTCGTGGCAATCAAATGATGGATGAAGATGTAACAGCTGAAGAATCTCGCCGTGCTATGGATATAATCATTCGTCGCACTCGTGATTTTGAAGAACGTGGTTTGAAAAAAGAAATCTTGACTGTAGATAATCATTGCGATGGTGTATATATGTATTTAAAAGCACTTCAAGAAGGCAAAGATGAACTTGCTCAGCAGATTAAAAAATATATCGCAATGAATGGTGGTAACCGTTCTGGTATGGCTTTTGCCGAAGTTGACCCACTTGGATATGTACATCCTGACCAATTTACACAACACCATACTTTTGGCAATGTTCGTGAACGTAAATTTGGTGATATTTGGCAAGATACAACAAATCCTATTATGGCAGGATTGAAAGATAGAAAACCATTATTAAAAGGTCGTTGCAGTAAATGCAAATTCTTAGATAATTGTAATGGTAATTTTAGAACACGTGCTGAAGCTCGCACTGGAGATTTTTGGGAATCAGACCCTTCTTGTTATTTAACTGATGAAGAAATTGGTATTACAGGAGCTGAAAAATAATGATTATTTCATGGAATACAACAAATGCTTGTAATATGTTTTGCGACCATTGTTATCGTGATGCTGGTTGTAAAGCAGATGAAGAATTAAATACGCAAGAAGCGAAAACGCTTTTAGAGCAGATTGCAAAAGCTGGCTTTAAAATCATGATTTTTTCTGGTGGAGAGCCACTTATGCGTCCAGATATCGTAGAACTTGTGGAATACGCTACAAAATTAGGTCTTCGCTCTGTATTTGGTACAAATGGCACGCTTATCACAGAAGAAATGGCTTTAAAATTAAAAAATGCTGGCGCTATGGGCATGGGAATTTCTCTTGACTCCATGGACGCAGAAAAACATAATAATTTCCGTAAATTTCCTAATGCTTGGGAAGGCGCTGTTCGTGGTATGAGAAATTGTCGTAAAGTAGGATTGCCATTTCAAATTCATACAACAGTGATGGATTGGAACCAACATGAATTGGAAGCTTTAACAGATTTTGCCGTTAAAGAAGGCGCTGTGGCTCACCATATTTTCTTTTTAGTGCCAACAGGTAGAGGAAAAAATATCGAAGCAGAAACACTTCGCGCTAAAGAATATGAAGATGTTATCACAAGAATTATGAAAAAACAGCAAGAAGTGGATATCGAATTAAAACCTACTTGTGCACCTCAATTTATGCGTATAGCTGATCAGATGGGTATGAAACTTCGTTTCCGTCGTGGTTGCTTGGCTGGCACATCTTATTGCATTATCAGCCCTCGCGGAAAAGTACAGCCATGTGCTTATTTAAATATGGAACTTGGCGATGTTCGCAAAACTCCATTTGATGAAATCTGGAAAAACAGCGAAGTATTGAATAAATTGCGTACTTTTGAATTTGAAGGTAATTGTGGTAAATGTAAATATAAATTCAGCTGTGGTGGCTGTAGAGCTAGAGCTGCTTATTATAATGATGGCAATTATATGGCAGAAGAACCATGGTGTTTATATAGTCATAAATAATAAAAGTGTTGTATATGGTCTAGGCTATATACAACACTTTTTTAGTTGATTTTAATTTAAAATTGTATGCTCATCATTGAATTTTATAATGCGACTATGAGGTAGGGATAATAATTCTTGTTCATGCGTAGAAATCAAAATAGTCTTATTAGCTTTGATAAAATCTATGAGAAAATCTTTAAACCATTGTCTAGTTTTATTATCAAGCCCATTTAAAGGCTCATCAATCATAAGTATATCTGGATTTAGAGCTAAGATTGCAGCAAGAGCCACTTTTTTCTGTTCGCCACCACTTAGATGATAAGATGGTCTATTTTGTAAATGTTGTATATTTAAATAAATTAAAAGCTCATTTACACGTTGATGAATGATGTCTTCATCTAAATTCATTTGCCTTGGGGCAAAGGCGATTTCATCATATACTGTAGCATTGAATAATTGCACATCTGGATTTTGAAAAATATAGCCAATGCGTTTATGAAAGTTTTTAGCAAATATATTATCTTGCAAAGTATTTTTATCGATTTTCTTATTATCAAAGTAATATTCACCTTTAGTGGGAAAGATTAGACCATTTAAAAGTTTAAATAAAGTGGATTTACCACAACCATTAGGACCCGTAAAAAAGATTAATTCTCCAGCATAAATTTCAAGAGAGATATCATTTAAAGCAGAAACTTCTTCATAGTTATAGCTTATATGAGATAGATTTATAATTGGTGTCATAGAAAATATCCTTCACTGAAAAAATAAAATAATAGATAGATGATAATTACGATAATATGCCAAATATATTTTAATTTAAATTTATGTTTAATAACTGGCGTGTAATTTTCATCAAAACAACGACATATCATAGCATGATAAGTTTCTTTAGTATAAATCTGTGATTTTAGAAATGTAGTGCCTGATATAGAGGCTAGACTTTGATACTTAAAATTATTTTTACCTACAGAGCGCAATTTTAGAGAAATTAATAAATTGGTAATGGTATCTCCTAAAATCACGATATATTTTAGTGTTAAATCTAAGGTTAAAATAAATATCGCAGGAATATGAAATAGGCGAAGAATTTTACTTAGTCTATAAAAAGGGATAGTTTGAGCGATATAAGCTAAAAGAAGAACAGTTATAAAAATTTTAAAAGGCAGATAGAAAAGGCGAGTATTATTTAGTAATAGAGAAGGTAAAATTATTATCAAAGAGAATAAAGTTGATATCAAAGTCGGTTTTAATATAGAAATGATGAGTTTAGTATTTAAAGTCGATAAATAAATTAGACTAAAAGCTAAGAGAATTAAAGGAAAAAATATTTTTTGTGCAGAATTTATTAAAATTATGGTGAGAAAAATGAGTAATAATTTTTCACTGGGATTTAGCCAACTGTTTTTATGGGGATAATTATGATGGCGAAGAAAAATTAATTTAGTAGTAATGGAAAATAAAGTTTTTTGCCAAAATTTATCTTTATCCTTTGGGGGTGTGTACTCATCTGTAGTTAAAAGCCATTTAGGAATTTTAGCAGAATTATCAAAGTGATTGTTTTTTTGCATAAATAATACTTCCAAGTATTTTAAAGATAATGATTAAAAGAGCGACACCAATAATAGCTGAAGCTATATAAGCTAAAATATCAGTTGTCCCACTCATAGTATAATCAGGGAAAAAAGCTTCATAATTAAATCCATTTAATAATTTTTCTGGAATAAATCCAAGAGAAACCCCTGAAGAAGTATCATTTAAAATTTCTTCTGGAGCCCATTCACCCCATGCAGTACCTTCAGCTATGAGTCCAATTGGAGAAATGATAATTAAAAATGCTAATAAAGAAAAAATAGAATTTAATTTTATTTGTTGGCTGTCATAAATTATATTTGGAGATGTCTTGAGGATAAAAAGATATAAAGATAAAGTAAATAAACCTTCTGCTATGCCGGCAATTGTCAAATGAGATAAAGCCATGGCAGGTATGGATATCCAAAGAGGATACGGACAATAAAGCGGTTGAGCTAAATTATCTACAAATAATAATGGCTGAATACCAAGTTCTAAAGCTGTGAAAAAAGCAGCTAAATTTATACTGATATAGGCAGATAGAAAAATAGTGCATTTATGATAAAACGGAGATAAATGAATTTTATTTAAAATTTTATAAATAAAAAAGCCTGTGAAAGGTAAAATAAATGCTATATTAAAACAATTAGCCCCAAAAGATAAAATACCACCATCACCAAAGATTATAGCTTGAATGAAAAGTGCTACACTGATAGCTATACAGGCAGCATAGGGTCCTAGCAGTAAAGCAATGAGTGTTCCACCGACAGCGTGGGCTGTAGTGCCATCAGGAATGGGCAGATTAAACATCATTAAAATAAAAGCAAATGCGCCACCTATACCAATTAAAGGGATTTTATCAGCAGATAAAGTTTTATTTATCTTGCGGATAGAATAGTACCAGATAGGTGTCATAGCTACAAATAAAGTAGCACAAGTGGAAGGGCTTAAATAATTATCAGGAATATGCATGATGAAATCCTCCTTATAAATAATATTATTTGCCATCATTATATTATTTATAAATGATAAATATAAGCCTATGTATAGGATAGAAATAAAAATTAAAATAAAATCATGGATATCAAAGCATTAAGCTATAATTTAGGAAAGTAAAAATATTTTTATATGGGGGTATGGGGGAATATGATAATTAAAAATGAAAGAGGTGTATTTTATGAAATACGATTTAGAAAATATTAATGCTCGCTTTGGCATTGGCAGTCAAAAATGGCAGGAAATGAAAAATAATCCTTTAGTAGATGAAAAAGTAATTCCTTTTTCTGTAGCTGATATGGAATTTAAACTTGCCCCAGAAATCACAGAAGGATTAAAGAAATTTATAGATGATAATATCTTAGGCTATGCAGGCACGAATAAAAAATATCGTGAAAACGTTTGTAAATGGCAACAAAAACATCATGATTTTACAGTTGATGAAAAATGGCTTGTAGAAACACATAGTGTAGTAAATGCTTTTTTCACTGCTGTAAAAGCATTTACGCAAAAAGGCGATGGTGTGATGTTATTTACACCTGTTTATTATCCTATGTATAAAGCTATAGAAATCAATCAAAGAAAATTAGTGGAAATACCTTTGATTAATAATGGTATGACATATGATATTGATTGGGACTTATTTACAAAAAAAGCTAAAGCAATAGATACAAAAATGTTGATACTTTGTAGTCCACATAATCCTTGCGGTCGTATTTGGACAAGAGAAGAATTAACTAAAATCAGTGAAATTTGTTTAGCAAATGATATTTTAGTAGTAGCAGATGAAATTCATGCAGATTTAATCATGCCGGGATTTAAACATGTTTCCTATGGTACGATTTCTAAAGAAGCATTAGAACATTCAATTATTTGCACAGCACCAAGTAAAACATTTAATTTAGCAGGTATGCAACTTTCTAATGTATTTATAGCTAATGAAAATTATCGCAATTTATTTAAAGCAGAACAAGCAACTGATGCAGATTTTGCTTGTAGTATTTTGAGTTATGAAGCTTGTCGCCTAGCTTATGAATATGGTGAAGAATGGTTGACAGAGGTCATAAATATCATTGATACAAATAAAAAAACAATTATGGATTTTATGCAAGAGTATTTTCCACAAGTGAAAATAACACAGCTTCAAGCGACATATTTATTATGGCTTGATTTTAGAGCATTTAATTTAACTAATGAAGAATTAGAAATGCGTAATCGCCAAAAAGCGTGCCTTTATTTTGATGAAGGTTATATATTTGGTAAAGCAGGTAGTGGGTTTGAGCGTTGGAATTTGGCTTGTCCAACAAAATATATTTATTGGGCATTAGAGCGTTTATATCAGGCTTATAAAGAGTTTGCTGTGAAATAAATTTATAGATAAAAAAAGAAAAACCTTCTATGTTAGGGCTATACATAGAAGGTTTTTCTTATGCAGTTTGAAGAGTTGTTATCATCAGTTTATCCAAATTAGGAATAATTTTGTTGATAACATGAAAAAGAAGGTGTTCATCACAGCTTACGCCGATGATGTCTGCTACTTGTTTAAGGTTTTGCGTAGCATTTTGAGCAGCAATGCCGTAGTCGGCAAAGAGAAGCATTTCTATATCATTGTCAAAATCACCAACAGCGATAAATATTTTATCCTTGTACATAGGCATTTTGCGTAAATTATCCAACATAATACCTTTAGAAGCATTTTTAGGAATTAATTCAAAATAACTATACCAAGAAGTAAAATATTTGGCAATTTTATCCATCTCCATAGATTTGGCGAAATTATGGAGCCATGATATCGTATGAGTATTTGTTGTATAGAATTGGACTTTTAAGATATCTAAATCATAAAGGTCATCTAGATTACTTCTGATATAAGATAAATTTTCACGTTTGATAACAGGGTCATCAAATTCTTCTTTAGTGATGATGTAAAAAGTATCTTTAGTATGAAGTTCTATACAAGTGTTAGGACAATGAATTAAACATTGTTTGAGAAAATTGAAAAGAATTTTTGTTTGCAGTGATAATGTTTTTAAGACTACATTATTATTCGTATCTTGCAAGATTGTGCCATTATAAAATATGCTAGGTGCATTTATAGGAAGCTCTGGAATATATTGTTTACAACTGTGGAGGGTTCTTCCAGTAGCTACTGCAAATGTACCACCGGCTTTAGTGAATTCATTTAAAGCATATTTGTTAATAGTGGAAATTTGCGATTTAGAATTAATTAATGTGCCATCCATATCACTGATTAAGAAAACATTACTAAAATCTGTCATAATTATTACCTCAAAATGGAGTTAATTTTGTAGAAGATAGAAGCTACCACGCATAGCAAGTCTTCTTCTTCTATAAATGTATCTAATAACCAGAGGTGCTATTTCCTAACTGATATGCTTTTATTATAAATGGTATATTTTAAAGGATAATGAAGTAAATGTAAAAAAATAATAAAAATTTCTAAAAAATATTGATATTTTATAGAAGTGTTGATGCAGTATTAATGGATAAAGATTATTGATTAATAAAAATTACAAAGAAAGTGTTATTTATGAGAAGTATTACAAAACTTGATTTACAGTATGCACATCGTTTTTATGGTTTCAAGGGCGAAGCTCAATATCTTCATGGGCATACAGGTGTTCTTACTATTGAAGTAGAAGGTTCTATTAATTCTGGCGTAAATATGGTATTCCCTTGTAATGAAATTCAAAAAACTGCATGGGAAGTTTTTTGAATTTTGATCATGCTTTAATTTTGCGTGAAGATGATCCATTACTTATAGCCAAAAAGTAGTCAATCTAAAAATATATTAAATTTCCCCTTTCCGTTTAATATATTTTAGTTGACTACTTTTTCTTTTTATCTACATAATTATTTTAAATTTTATATCTAAGACATTATATTAATTCTTGTAAACAATTCATTATTTTAACATGAGGAAATTTTGCAAAATCTGCTTTAATATTATTTCCTGTTAATACCCCTGCAAAATCCACCTGCGCATTTTGAGCAGCTTGAGCATCTACAATATTATCACCAATGTAAATTACATCTTTTTTATCTACATTTAAACGCTTAACAGCTTCTAAAATTCCATCTGGAGCAGGTTTATACGCATATTTATCCTCACTACCGATAATAAACTCTACCAAATCATCTATTTTATCCCTAGTCAAAGTCTGCATAATACGACGACGTGTTTTACTAGAGATAATTGCTATTTTAGCCCCACGTTCTTTTAAAGTCTTCAATACCATTTTTGTATCATTATATAAATATGTATTCTCTGTCATATATAAATCAGCAAAAACAGTATATTTATCTTTTAATTCCTGTATTTTTGCTTCATCAACCTCTCCAGTCAATATAGACAAAGCCTCACTCATAGGCAGACCAATAGTTCTTTTTATCTCATCTTTAGGACGAAGTGGATACCCCTCCTGCTCCATAAGCAACTCAAAACACTTCACAATACCAACTTCTGAATTTGCCAAAGTGTAATCAAAATCAAATAAATAAACCTTATAGGACATAAAAATTTCTCCTCAATATGTGCAATGTTTGTCTTCTTTTAAATAAAAATGTAAAAAAAGAAAATCGCCCTATGATACTGATTTTACTCTGATAAAAACAATTTTTTATTGCTGTAAAATCCACTAATAGGTACAACATTTCACATAATTTTTCTTATTCATAAACTAATATAAACATTAATTACAATTAAATAATACGTATTTTTATTTCCCGCATTATAAAATTTTAAAGGTAACCGCAAGGTTATTGAAAATAATTATCGCTGAATACGGTTTTAGTCTGAATGTTTGAGCGTAGCGAGTTTCTAAGCGTTGTATGAAGCGATAATTATTTTCAAAATTAAAATTTTATCTGCGGTGATTTCTTTGGTTCGTTTCTTTGTCATCAAAGAAATGAACAAAAACTTACGATAATAATACCATATATATTGGAATTGTAATTATAGATAATAATGTAGTCGCAGAAACTACTAATGTTGCATATTCTGTATCTGTATTATAAAGACTAGATAATACTACTGTTTGAATCATCGCAGGTAATGACGCCATGATTACAAATACTTTAAACATCAATTCTGGTATAGGGAAGATAAAAGACAATAAGTACATGCTAAGCGGTGCAATTATAAATCTACCTAAACATATACCTATTAAACCTAAATCAAAACGAATTTTTTTCAAACCCATGGAATAAAGTGTTACACCTATAAAAATCAAAGCAAGTGGTGTTGTTAAATTCCCCATATATTGAGCTGTATCCATAAAAAATTTAGGTAAAGGAATGTCTAAAATTAAAATAATCAATGAAGCTAAAAACCCTAAAATCGGTGGAGAAAAAATTCTTCTCAATGTTTTTAAAGTAAACATTTGCTGATAAGAAAATTCTTTTGAATCAGCCTGAATACAAGCATTTCCTAAAGTCCAAAAGAATGTAGTATTAGCAAAAAAATACAATAAAGTATAAGGTATTGCTTCCTCACCAAATAATGCCATAGTTACTGGTAAACCTACAAAAATAGTATTTGAAGTTGTAAATGTAGATTGAAAAATTCCTCTATGACCTTTTTTAGACATAAATCTTGCCAAAAACACACTTAAAATAAAACATACACCAATAGAAATAAATGGCACGATAGAACCAGTTATTAAATGCAATAATTGGTCATGACTAAAAGCATGTGTAATATTATAGATAAAAAACAAAGGCAATGATATATTTGTTACCAATTTCGGCAATAGAGCTTTATTATCTTTGTTTATCCAACCAATCTTAGCTAGATAGCAACCTATCAGCCCCATAAAAATCAAAGTCAAAACACCACTGATAGCGTGTAGTAATGCTTGCATATTATCATTCCCTTCATTTATTAAGTTTTCTCTTTATTAACTAAAAAATAATTTGTGTAAAAAACCTAAAAGATTAAATCCTTCTGTTACTTCTTCTGTCGTTACCATATCTACACTACCAACAACATTTCCCTGATATAATAAATCAACTGTTCCCACTTTAGCACCTTGTTTTAATGGAGCATCTATATATGCTGGTAAATTCATTTTCCAGGAAAAATCATCTACATTATCTGTATCCATGACTAAATAAGTAAAAGGCTGTATAGGTTTTACTGTAGTCTTATAATTAGTGCTATTATGCGTATATATACTAGAAATTAATTTCTGTTCATCAACAGTTTTCATTTCTTTTATATGTTTAAATCCATAATCCAATAAAGCTCTGCCTTCAACAAAACGAGCTCTACTATCTGATGTTTTCAATACTACGGCAATAAGTGTAACACCATTTTTTTGTGCAGAAGCTACTAAACAGCCACCAGCAGCATCAGTATACCCTGTTTTTATACCAGTTACATCATCATAATTCCACAATAAACGATTTGTACTACCATAGATATCTTTTCGTTCCGCTGGATTTACCCACTGTATCTCTTGTTCTTTTGTTGATACTATCTTACGGAATTTTTCATTTTGATATGTATATCTTGCAATCTTAGCTAAATCTCTAGCTGTTGTATAATGATTTGGGTCTGTCAATCCATGAGGATTATTAAAATGTGTATTAGTAGCGCCAATTTCTTTTGCTTTATCATTCATCATTTGCACAAAAGTTTCTAGGGAACCTTTTCCTACATAATAAGCAATAGCAGCAGCACCATCATTACCAGAGGCTAGCATTGTAGCTTGCAACAGTTCTGACATTTTTATTTTATCGCCTTCATTTATATAAATGGCAGAACCTTCTACACCTACAGCACGTTTATCAACTTCAACAATGTCATCATCATTTGCATTTTCCAGTCCAAGTATGCAAGTCATCATCTTAGTCGTACTTGCAGGCATTGCCTTAGCGTCTGGATTTTTTTCATAAAGAACTCTACCTGTAGTTGCATCTATCAAAATTGCAGCTTGAGCAGTCATATCTTGTAGATTATCTGCTGTAACAGGAATATATGGTTTTGATTCATCTACTGGTGGAGCATCATCTACTATGCTATCCATAGCCCTTGCTGGGTTAAATGCTATAAAAATTTGTACAAAAACTATACTAAAAATTATAAGTCGTTTAAAAATCATCTCATTCACTAGCTAATCGTCCTATCACAAAAAATGTACCACGAGCTTTGGCACATAATTTATTATCTTTATTAAAAACTTCACATTCAGCAACTACTGTACTTCTTCCATTATGAATAATCATTCCTTTTACAATAGCCACATCTTCCATATCAATAGATTTTAAAATATTAATATTAAAATCCAAAGTTACTACTTTTTTTCCCACACTAAGACAGGCTGCGCCCATAGCCATATCGCAAAGGGACATAATCACACCACCATGAGCTATGCCATAAACATTTGTATGTTCATGTTTAATTGTCAGACTAACACATACATTACCCTTATCAATCGAAACAATATCCACACCTAAATGTTTTGTAAAGGGATTATCTTCATAAAAATTGTTGATATAATCACTTATACTTTTCATATTATCTTGATTAAATTGTTTCACACTTTTTCACCTGCCTTTATAGATAAATTTTATTATAATTTACGTTTTTTTTGATTTCAAGAAAAAGCTAACTTTTTTATTTATTTCTTAATATAAAAATAAACCAACCAAAAATTTTTCTATGAATAAAATTCTATAAGTTAAAATAAACAGCATTTAACATTATATATTGAGAGATTTTCAGATATAATTTACTTTAACAAATAAAAATTTATCCATTATTATAAGACTTTCACTTCGTAATAAAACCGATATTTAAAAATAACATTTCTTTTGATTTATTATGTTTTAGTTATGGAAATGACAGAAATGATGTTCAATTAAAGTTTTTTTAGAAAATTTCTTATTTTTTTCCAAAATGCACTAGTCATTTTTGCAATTTTTAGTTATAATTAACAAAGACATAATTTTCAAACGATAATGTTAAATATACAATTATGTTCTATGATGTATTAAGAGAGGGGTTTATTTATAATGGAAACTACACTTATTATTGAAAACAAAACTGGCTTACATGCACGTCCTGCATCTATGTTTGTACAGGAAGCTAACAAATTCAGCTCCAAAATCAAACTTACTGCTAAAGGTAAAACTGTTGATGCTAAAAGCATTCTTATGATCATGAGCCTTGGTCTTACTCAGGGTACTGAACTCACTATCAATGCTGAAGGTGACGACGCTCAAGCAGCTCTTGATGCTCTTACTGGTCTCATCAAAAACAAATTCGGTGAAGAATAATTTCTAAACTGAGAGTTAATGAGAGAGGGGGATTTGTACTTTGCCGTACGAATTAAGAGGAAAAGGAGTTATTACTGGTATTTCTATTGCCAAAGTAATGAAACTCGGAGAAGATTTACAATCTTATATTGATGCTTACACTCCAGGAACTGCTGAAGAAGAAGTATCAAAAATTAAAGAAGCTTTAGCTTATGCAGCTGAAGTACTTCAAACAAATATTAAAACACTTCGTGATAAAGGCATGCTTGAACAAGCAGGCATTATGGAAGCACATCGTATGATGGTACAAGACCCTATGCTCGAAGAAAATGCTATGTTAAAACTCGGCGCTTGTGGAAGTGCACCAAAAGCTGTACTTGAAGCGTCTGAAGAAAATGCATCTATCTTTGAACAAATGGACGACACTTATTTCCGTGAACGTGCTGTAGATATCCGCGATGTTGGTAAACGCGTAACAAGACGTATTTTAGGTCTTAAAGAAAAAACAGTTGATGGTGGTGCTGTAATTCTCTGCGGAGAAGAAATTGAACCATCTGTTATCGCTAACATTCCTACTGAAAAAATTGCTGGTGTAATTTTAGGTAATGGTAGTACTACTTGCCATGCTGTAATCATTGCTAAAGCAAGAGCTATCCCTACTGTTGCAGGTCTTGGCGATAAAATTAAAGATATTCCTGATAATGCTGAAGTTATCTTAAATGGTGAAACTGGTGAAATCTTTGTTGAACCAACTGAAGATTTAATCGCTTCCTATCAGGTAAAATTAGAAGAACAACGCCGCTTAAAAGAACATTATGCTCAGCTTTCCAAACTTCCTACAGTAACTAAAGATGGTGTAGAAGTTGACCTTATGGCTAACATCAGCACTCATTTAGATGTTGAAGCTGCTATGAAATTTGGTGCTAAAGGCGTTGGTTTATTCCGTTCTGAATTCTTATTCATGGGTAGAGATACTATTCCTGATGAAGAAACTCAATTTAAAGCATATAAAGAAGCTATTGAAAAATGCAATGGTCATTTATGTGTAATTCGCACAATGGATATCGGTGGCGATAAACCACTCCCTTACTTAAATATCCCAGAAGAAGAAAATCCTTTCTTAGGTTACCGTGCAATTCGTATTTGTTTAAACCGTCGTGAAGTATTTATGCCACAGGTTAAAGCTATTTTACGTGCTGGTCTTTATGGTAAAGCAGCAATGATGCTCCCAATGGTTATCAACGTAGAAGAAGTAAAACAAGTACGTGCAATTATCGAAGAAGCTAAATCACAGCTTGCTCATGAAGAAAAACCATTCTCCAATAATGTTCAACTTGGTATCATGGTTGAAACTCCAGCAGCTGCTGTAATGACTCCTGTACTTGCTAAATACCTTGATTTCTTTAGCATTGGTACTAATGACCTTGTTCAATATACACTTGCTGTTGACCGTGTTAACACTAATGTAAGTTATCTTTATAATCACTTTAATCCAGCTGTTCTTCGCCTCATTAAACTCACTATTGAGTCTGCTCGTAATAATAATATTTGGGTAGGTATGTGCGGTGAAATGGCTAGTGACCCTAATGCTGCTGCTATTTTAATGGCAATGGGTATCAACGAACTTTCCATGAGTGCTCCATCTATTCCACGCGTAAAAGAAAAAATCCGTTCCATAACATCTGCTCAAGCTAAAGCAGCTTTAGACACTGTTATGACTATGGAAGATGGAAACGCTATTAAAGAATATCTTCAAACAGCATTATAATAATGACAGATAATATTAATTCTGCTCATGGTAAAGAGCAAAATATCAAGATGAATTTGTTAAAATGGCTAAATGAAGGAAAAGATCCTTATAGTATCATTTATGAATTAGCAAAATATCTTGAAACTGTATCATCTGAACCAGGTTATGCTGATATTATATTGAATGATATCAGAACTGTTTATGGCATTGGTTTAAATGAAAAAACCATATTAAGTGATGAACTTCTTGAAGTTAGGACTCGCCTAGCTAAACTAGAAGAAGCTTTTAAACAGGCTACTAGCGATGAAGTTCAAAGTCATTTAAAATTTGCCATTGAACATCATAAAAAGAAAATACAAGAACTTGAACATAAATTAATGTAGTTTAAGCTACTTATAGAAAAGGACTTAGTTTTATAAAACTAAGTCCTTTTTATTTTAAATAAAAGTAAAAATAAGAGCGACATTAAAAGCAATTAAAGCTTAAAATGTCGCCTATTATCATTTATAAATTATTATCAAGCTCTATTTTGTGGAACCATATCTTTTACATCAAGAGTTCCTTCTTTAGAACGAGCAGCAAATTCTGCTGTTGCTGTGAATAATACATCACTAGAACTATTTAAAGCTGTTTCACAAGAGTCTTGGAGCACACCAATAATAAAGCCTACACCTACAACTTGCATTGCGATATCATTACTAATACCAAAAGATGCACATGCTACTGGAATGAGTAACAATGAACCACCAGCTACACCTGAAGCACCACAAGCGCCAACTGTAGCGATTATAGATAATAATAATGCCATCAAAATATCAACTTCAATACCAAGTGTATGAGCAGCTGCCAGGGAAAGAATAGCAATTGTAATAGCAGCACCAGACATATTGATTGTTGCACCAAGTGGAATAGAGATAGAATAAGTATCTTCATTTAACCCAAGACGTTTACATAAAGAAAGGTTTACTGGAATATTAGCAGCAGAACTACGAGTGAAAAATGCATATAAACCACTTTCACGAAGAGTAGCAAATACTAATGGATAAGGATTACGACGAATGTGTAAGAATACGATTAATGGATTCATAACAAGCGCAACGATGAAGAATGCTCCAAGCAATACAACAAGTAAATGAGCATAACCTAAAAGAGCACCAATACCACTTGTTCCTACTGCATTTGCTACTAAGCCCATAATACCAAATGGAGCAAAACGAATAATCCATTTTACAATTTTTGTAACAGCACTAGCTAAATCAGCAATCATAGTTTTAGTTTTATCGGAAGAAGCATGTAAAGCTACACCTGCTAAAATAGCCCAAGCTAAAATACCAATATAATTTGCATTAACTAAAGCATTAACAGGATTATCAACGATACTCATAAGTAAATTATGTAAAACTTCTACGATACCACTTGGTGGTGCTATTGTAGCATCTGCAACTTGTAATTGTAATGTTGTAGGGAATAAAAATGACATAGATACGCCTACTAAAGAAGCAAAAAATGTTCCGAGTACATACAATTTAACAATAGGTTTCATAGATGCACTAGCTTCTGCATTTTTTTGTGCCATAGCGTTCATTACTAAAATAAATACCAAAATAGGTGCAATACCTTTTAAAGCTTTAACGAATAAATCCCCTAAGATAGCTACGGCAGGTACAGCTGTCGGCACAGCCACTGCAATGAAAATACCAATTATAAGCCCTAAAACTATTAGTTTTAATAAAGCCATTTCTTGATATTTTTTTCCAATACGACTTAACAAAATAATACATCTCCTTTAAAATTGCACAATATAAAGACAAATATTTTCTCATAGTATACATCATTTTTACCAAAATGACAAGTATTATGCACTCTTGAAACTCAGATAAATATTTTTTCTTCTATATAATATAGACATAATAAAAAAAGGATTAAGAATTTTGTCATTCCTAATCCTTGTGATGTACTCCCACCACTTTCGCTATCGCTTAGAAGTGGGGCTTCTTGTTCGATACAACTTTTGTTGTAAGCATAAGCAAGCTATCCCCGTGCATCCCACGGTTCTTTATTTTTTATTTTATCCTAAGACTATTCTCATGCCTTCATTTCTTATATTTATCGCTGCATTTATGTCTCTATCATGCACTACTTTACAATTTGGGCATTTCCATTGTCTTATAGACAAATCTTTTACTTCTTTATTTTTATATCCACAATTACTACAAATTTGCGAACTTGCAAAATATTTCCCTACTTTTACTAATTTCTTTCCTACTTCTTTACTCTTATAATCTAAAAAATTTACAAACATTCCCCAACCATTATCCATTACTGATTTTCCAAAATTTAATACTTGACTTAATGCCTTCATATTTAAGTCTTCTATACAAACACAATCAAATTTTTCTATAAGTTTTTTGGATAATTTATGTAGAAAATCTTTTCTTTGGTTTGCTACTTTTTCATGAACTATCGCTAGTTTTATTCGTTGTTTTTCTCTATTCTTACTTCCTTTTTCCATTTTAGAAAATTTTCTTTGTTCTCTTGCTAGTTTTAGCTGTTCTTGTCTGTAGTATTTAGGATAATTTGCATATATTCCTTCTGAATCAACATATAATTCGTGCATGGAAAAATCTAATCCTACAAAAGTTTTTGACTTCTTTTCGATTACTTGGTTTTCATATTCGAAAAGAATACTTGCAAAATACTTTCCACTTGCGGATTGACTTATTGTTACAGATTTTAATTTGTAATTATCTGGAATATTACGATGTATTTTTATTTTAATTAGTGATTTTATCTTAGGTATTTTTAGATAATTATTCACTATTTTTATATTATTATTTACATTATTAGTGGTATATGCTTTTTTTGTTTTTCTTTTTGCTTTGAATTTTGGAAATCCTATTTTAGTATTTTTGAAAAAATTATCATACGCAGTCTCTAAATTTTTCTGTGCATTAGTTAATGCTAAACTATCTACTTCTTTAAGCCAAAGATATTTTTTTTTATATTGAGCAGGAGTATTATGGAGCATTCCTTTCGTTTTTTCATAATAAGATATTTTATCTGCAAGCATTTGATTATAAATAAAACGAGTACAACCAAATGTTTTAGCAAAGAAAATCTTTTGTTCTTCACTAGGATATATTCTAAATTTGTATGCTTTTTTAGATAAACTATCTGACTTAGCTTTTCTTACCATTTTTTATACCCTGACTTTCAATATATTTCTTAAGAATATTTATTGGCGCACCGCCTGTAGTGAGCAAACAAAAACTTTGACTCCAAAAATATTCTTTCCATAATTTTTTACGAATACTTGGAAACTCTTTTTTTATAAGTCTACTACTAGCACTTTTATAAGCATTTATAAATTTACTTATTTCACTTTTAGGATGAGCTCTAAATAATATATGAACATGATCTTCATCATGGTTCCATTCTTGCAAAGTTATATTATATTTAGGAGATATATACTCAAATATTTCTTTAGCTCGTGAAGAAATGTTGTCATCAAAAACTTTTCTTCTATATTTTATGACTAATACTAAATGATAATTTAGCAAAAATACTGAATGAGCATTGTTGTCTAAATTCATTATAATCACCACATTTTTTTATATTCGACCAATAAGATTATCTCATAAAACATATATCCAGTCAATCTCCTAAGGAGCAATTCATCTCACTACCTTAGAGGTAGGAGACTTCTTGCTCAGTATGGTTAAATTTTATTATACTAAATATCACTGTTTTTATCTCTAATTTACTTTTTAATTAAATTTTAATTTGATTTTAATAAATCACATATTCCGATATTTTATTTCTTAATATTGATTTATTTGCACCAAAAACCATTCATATTTATTAAATTTTATTTCATTTATTTTAAAATTTTACTATTTTTCATAAATAAAATAACCTCTTTCGTCAATATTATTTAATAATTTAAAATAATCTTTCTGTTACAAAGTTGCATTTTTTTTATCTTTATGCTATCATTTTAGTAGTTCAAGAAAAGATATATTGAGCAGAGGAAAAAAAGTTGAGGAAACGTGGATACTCATACACAATCATTTCTCCTAACAATATATTTTCTATTGAACAAAAAATATATTTTATAGGAGGAGTTTTATTATGTCTAAAAAAACTCTTGTTTCTGCAATTACTGCTGCTCTCGTAGTTGGCGCTGCTAGCACAACTTTTGCTGCTGCAAATCCTTTCAGCGATGTTCCTGCTGATAGCTGGGCTTATGATGCTGTTACTACTCTTGCTGCTGATGGTGTTATCGATGGTTACCCAGATGGCACTTACAAAGGCCAAAACACTATGACTCGTTATGAAATGGCTCAGATCGTAGCTCGCGCTATGGCTAAAACAGATCTTGAAAAAGCTGATAAAGCTCTCGTTGACAAATTAGCTGCTGAATTCGCTGAAGAACTTGATAACCTTGGCGTTCGCGTTGCTGACCTTGAAAAGAAATCCGACAACGTTAAATGGGGCGGAGAACTCCGTTATCGTTATTATGACATTGATCGTGATTCTAAAGCTGGTGATGAAACTCATAACAAAGTTTTATTCCGTCTTGAACCAAAAGCTTATATCGGTAACTCCGGTTGGACAGCTAATGCTCGTTTAGACTATGAAATGAATCTTTCTACAGATGAAAATAATGATGGTGTTGTTGTTGACCGTGCTTATGTTGAAGGTCCTCTCTTCGGTGCTACAGTTACTGCTGGTCGTACTCCAGTATTCACTGCTCAAGGTTTACTCTTTGATGATCGTATCTCTGGTGGTACAGTTGCATTTGGTAGCGATGAATTCAAAACTACTTTAGCTGCTGGTCGTTATAGTGAAGATGATCATTCTGTAGACTATAAAGGCAATGCTAAAGATATTACTGCTGAATATTATGGTGTACAATTTGACTACACTCCAAATGATAATTTAGCTCTTAACGCTGGTTATACTGCATTAACTGGTATTGATGCTAAATATAAGGCAGACTATGTATTAAATGCTGATGATAATACTGCTAACTTCTGGTATGCTGGCGGTAAATATGCATTTGATAAAAATGTAGCATTTGTTGGTGAATACGCTCAAAATACTGAAGCTAATACTGAAGACCAAGCATGGACTGCTGAACTTCAATACAAAGGTGCTAATCCTGCAGACGCTGGTTCTTGGGGTATGTATGCTGGTTACCGTCAAATTGAAACATTTGCTTCTATCGCTCCAACTTATGATGATATCATCGGTACTGGTTACAAAGGTGCAGTAGTAGGTGCTTCTTATGTTCCTGCTGAAAACATCCTTGCTACTATTCAGTACTTCGATGGTGAAGAAACTGTATCTGGTCAAGATGCAAGCAAATTCTTCGCTAATGTTGACTTCTTCTTCTGATAAACACTCAGTAAGACTGAAATTTAATAGTAATATACAAAGAGCAGACTTAATGTCTGCTCTTTTTTATATTTACTTTTGCTTTTAATTTTACTTATAAGTTTTTATTTATTTATAAAAAAATTTTTTATATTATTTTTTCTATAAAACGAAATATATCATCATAAAAATGAAATATTATTGATTAAATTAATAAGTAATGTCATTTTTACGAAATAAATTAAATAATATTTCTTTATATTTAATTTTATAAAAATTTTTATTTATATAAAATATTGAAATTTATTTCATATTATGATAAAATTCAAACAGATAAAGAAATTGACTTTCATATTTATAGCATTGAACCTTAGAGGAAACTTGGACACTCTATATTTTCTTTAATTTATATTATGAAAGTTAATTATTTATAATATAATTTATCGCGTTTGGAGGAAAATATTAATGTCTAAAAAAACTCTTGTCTCTGCAATTACTGCTGCTTTAGTTGTTGGTGCAGCTAGTACTACTTTTGCTGCTAATAATCCATTTAGTGATGTTCCTGCTGATAGCTGGGCTTATGATGCTGTTTCTACTCTTGCTGCTGATGGTGTTATTGATGGTTATCCAGATGGTACATATCAAGGTCAAAATACTATGACTCGCTATGAAATGGCTCAAATTGTAGCTCGTGCTATGGCAAAAACAGATCTTGAAAAAGCTGATAAAGCTCTCGTTGATAAATTAGCTGCTGAATTTGCAGATGAACTTGATAACCTTGGCGTTCGTGTTGCTGATCTTGAAAAGAAATCCGATAATGTTGTTTGGAAAGGTGAATTGCGTTACCGTTATGTTGATGCTTCAAGTGATGCCACAGATAGAATGAGCGGACATACTAAAAAATATAATGATAATGACACTAGCCAAGTAATGTTCCGTCTTGAACCAAAAGCTTATATTGGCGATACAGGATGGACTGCTAATGTTCGTGTCGATTATGAAATGAAAGCTGATGAAGATGCTAATGGTAAAACAGTAGTAGCTCGTGCTTATGCTAAAGGACCTATTGGACATAATACTACCGTTACTGCTGGTAGAATTCCTCTTCTTGATACTTATGGTATGCTTCTTGATGAACATATGTCTGGTGCTCAAATTGATATTGCAAGTGGTAGCGATAAAAACTTCACTACTTCTCTTTTAGCAGGTCGTTACAATCCTGGTCATGATAATCCAGATATTTTACCTGGTCAAACATTAAAAGATTTCACTGCTGATTTCTATGCAACTCAATTTAATTATAAAAGCGAAAAATTCGATGCTAATGCTATGTATGCTGTAATGACTAATATTGAACCAGGCTCTACAAATTGGGGTACATGGGCAGGTCAAACAGTATATGATTATGACAAAATGAATATCTGGTCTGTAGGTGGTTTATATCGCTTCGATAATAATTGGGGCTTACTCGGTCAATATGCTGTAAATACTGAATCTGATAATTCCGATGACAAACAAGCTTATATGGCAGAACTTCAATACAAAAATGCTAATATTGCTGACCCTGGTTCTTGGGGAGCTTATGTTGCTTATCGTCATTTCGGTAAAGATGTTACTATTGCTACAACATATAAAGATGTATTTAACAATCAAAAAGGTTTTGCTATAGGTGCTAGCTACGTTCCTGTAGAAAATCTCTTAGCAAGTGTTAAATATTTCGATGGTAAAGATATCGATTCCGATACAGATGCAGATAGATTCTACCTCAACCTTGATTTCTTCTATTAATAAATTATAAATTAAATGATAAATATTTCTCTCTTAATAAAATAAAAATTAACCCCTAAAAGACAGGTTTTTTACCTGTCTTTTTTTTTATAAATTAATAAAATATCACTTAATTACTATCCATAAAATTTTTATATATTATATATGTAAAACTTTTATGTCAATGGAAAAATATTATTTATTTGTATAAAAATTCATAGGTAATTAAATATAGTACATTTTTTATTTAGTCAATACAAACTCAAACTACTGTCAATACCTATTTTAAAATTGTATATAAATTTATTTTACTACACATACTATATATTGTGGTTAGTTTGACACTCATACGTGTATATAGTATAATCGTTGTCAGCGATAAAAAGAAAATGAATTAAAACCATGGCATAGTATATTTTGCTCATGGTCAAATATACTAGGAGTGTCAGCTTACAATGATAAAAACAATCAAGAAACGCACTGGAGATATTGTGAAATTTAATGCACAAAAAATCACAGATGCTATAAAAAAAGCTAATATGGAATCTATAGATGAGACATTTTCCCAAGAGCAATTATCTACTATTACTAATAATGTTATTAAAGCATTAAAAAATTTAAAAACACCTGGTGTTGAACAAATACAAGATGCTGTAGAAAAAGTTCTCATCGCTGGTAATTTTGCTAGCACAGCTAAAGCTTATATTTTATATCGTGCAGAACATACAAAACTTCGTCAAGCTAAAGCTGATTTAATGGATATCTATGATGAACTTACTTTTACCAAAGCAAAAGATGCTGATATCAAACGTGAAAATGCTAATATTGATGCTGATACAGCTATGGGTACTATGTTAAAATATGGCTCTGAAGGTTCTAAATACTTTATTACTAGTCATATTTTGCCAAAAGATATTGCAGTAGCACATATGGACGGCGATATTCATATTCATGATATGGATTTTTATATGCTCACTGAAACTTGTTGCCAAATAGATTTATTAAAATTATTTAAAAATGGTTTTTCAACAGGTCATGGTTATTTACGTGAACCAAATGATATTCGTTCCTATGCTGCATTAGCTTGTATTGCTATTCAGGCTAACCAAAATGAAATGCATGGTGGTCAAGCTGTACCAATGTTTGATTATTGCATGGCTCCAGGCGTTGCTAAGACTTATCGTAAACAATACTACAAAGCTCTCGGCTATTATTTCAATGCTATGCTTGATATGAAACTTGAAGATGCTAGCCTACTTTGTAAAAAAATCGAACAAAGTCTTCCTATAAAAATCAGTATGAGCACTGCTGATAAATTTGGTAAACTTCTTGTAGATTTCTTACCAAAACATCAACATGAACATAACTATCAAGAAATAAATGAACAAACAACTCAAATGGCTCATAAATTTGCTATAAATACTGCATGGAATGAAACTAATGCAGCTACTTATCAGGCAATGGAAGCATTTATCCATAACTTGAACACTATGAATTCTCGTGCTGGTGCTCAGGTGCCATTTAGTTCTATCAACTATGGTACAGATACATCTCCTGAAGGTCGCATGGCTATGAGAAACCTCTTATTAGCTACAGATGCTGGTCTTGGCGATGGAGAAACTCCTATTTTCCCTGTACAAATTTTCAAAGTAAAAGAAGGGGTTAACTATGAAAAAGATGACCCTAACTACGATTTATTCCGTTTAGCAATGAAAACATCTGCGAAACGCTTATTCCCTAACTTTAGTTTCTTAGATGCTCCATTCAATAAAAAATACTATAAACCTAACGATTACAACAGTGAAGTAGCTTATATGGGTTGTCGTACTCGTGTAATGGGTAATGTTTATGATCCTACTCGTGAAGTTACATGTGGTCGTGGAAATTTAAGTTTCACAAGTATTAACTTACCACGCTTAGCAATTGAAGCTAAAGGTGATATAAATAAATTCTATAAATCCTTAGATGATATGATTGATTTAGTCATTCGTCAATTATTACACCGTTTCAAAATTCAATGTGCTAAAATCGGTAAAAACTACCCATTCTTAATGGGACAAAATATCTGGCTTGACTCTGATAATATTGGTGAATATGACACTGTAAGTGAAGTACTTCGTCATGGTACTTTAACTGTTGGTTTTATCGGTCTTGCTGAAACATTAAAAGCTTTAATTGATAAGCATCATGGTGAATCTGCTGAAGCTCAAAAATTAGGGCTTGCTATCATTGGTCATATGCGTAAACGTATGGACGATGAAGCTCAAAAAACAAAATTAAACTTCTCTTTGATTGCTACACCAGCAGAAGGTTTAAGTGGTCGTTTTGTAAAAATTGACCGCAAAATCTATGGTTCAATTCCTGGTGTTACTGATAGAGAATACTATACAAATTCCTTCCATATTCCAGTATATTATCCAATTAGTGCTTACAAAAAAATACAACTTGAAGCACCTTACCATAATTTAACAAATGGTGGTCATATAAGTTATATTGAAATGGATGGAGACCCTACAAAGAATTTAACAGCTTTTGAAGCTATTATCCGTTGCATGCATGATAACGGTATTGGTTACGGTTCTGTAAATCACCCTGTAGACCGTGATCCAGTTTGCGGATATACAGGTATTATCAATGGAGTATGTCCAAAATGTGGTAGAAGTGAAGCTGCTCATAAACGCCATGTTATTTTAAAACGTATGCGTGATAATTGTTGCAGTGCAACTTCCATTTAATTTAAATTTATAAATCAACAAAAATATTCGATAGAAAGAGTGATACAAATGTTAGTTAATGGTGTAGAAGTAAAAGTTAATGGTTTAACAGATATTACAGAAAAAGAAATCGTAAATTATATCAATTATATTAAAGAAAATTCTAGTGAAACTCTCGCTAGCCTCACTATTTCCGATGCTGGTGATGGAGAAGTCGCTCTTGACTATCGCACTCAACCTGCTCAATTTGAACGTATTCGCCGTATTACAGGTTATTTAGTAGGTACTGTAGACCGCTTCAACAATGCAAAACGTGCTGAAGAACATGACCGCGTAAAACATGGCCTTAATTAAGATTGCAGGAGTTGTCAATGATTCTATTGTAGATGGTGAAGGTTTTCGCTTCACCATCTTCACTCAAGGTTGCTATCACAATTGTCCTCAGTGTCATAATCCTCAAACTCATGATGTAAATGGCGGCCATGAAGTCGATACTGATGATTTACTTTCACAAATCTGTGAAAACCCATTATTAAATGGTGTTACCTTTAGTGGAGGAGAACCTTTTCTCCAAGCAAAACCATTGGCACAATTAGCCAAAGAAGTTCATAAACGTGGTCTTAATATCACCACATTTACAGGTTATACATTAGAACAATTACAAAATATGCACAATCCTGATATCGATGAGTTACTCAATCAAACAGATGTACTCATTGATGGACCTTTCCTCATAGAAAAAAAAGACCTAACTTTACAATTTCGTGGCAGTAGCAATCAACGTATTATTGATATGCAAAAAACACGCGAAAGTGGTCAAATTGTTTTAATTGAATATTAATTTTTCAGCAATAATCTAGATATATACTTAGATTATTGCTTTTTTATATCATAATAACCTCTTAAATAAAATAAATATTTTTATCGAGAAAACTTGTATGACATATTGTTATTTTAAAGCAAAATATGTATAATAAATATTAAAGATGCTGAACGGCATTAAATCAAAAAGAGGTGTATATAAATGTTAGAAGATTTGAAAAAAATTGTTTTTGAAGCTAACTTAATGTTGCCAAAATATCATATGGTAACTTTTACTTGGGGTAATGTATCTGGTATTGACCGTGAAAAAGGCTTAATGGTTATCAAACCATCTGGTGTAGAATACGATACTATGAAAGCTGAAGATATGGTAGTTGTTGACATCAATACTGGAAAAGTAGTTGAAGGTAATTATAATCCATCTTCCGATACAGATACTCATATCAAAATTTATCAAGCTTGCCCTGAAATTGGTGGCGTTGTACATACACATTCCCGTTATGCTACGTCTTGGGCACAAGCTCGCTGTGATATCCCTGCACTAGGTACAACTCACGCCGATGATTTCTATGGACCTATTCCTTGCACACGTCCTATGACTGCTGAAGAAATCGCAGGCTCTTATGAAGCTGAAACTGGTAATGTTATCGTTGAAACATTCAAAGAACGCGGTATCAAAATGATGGACGTTCCTGGCGTTATCGTATATTCTCATGGTCCTTTCACTTGGGAAAAAGACCCTATCAAAGCTGTAAAAAAAGCTGTTGTTCTTGAAGAAGTAGCTATGATGGCTTATCATGCTGTAACTATTGGCAATAATTTTGAACCAATGCAACAAGAATTATTAGATAAACATTATCTCCGCAAACATGGTGCTAATGCTTATTATGGTCAAAAAAAGAAATAGTATATAATAAATAATAATATATAAAGTAAAAACCACTTGTTAAATAATACGATTTATCAAGTGGTTTTTATTTTGTCATTTTTTCCAAAACTATATTCAAATTAAATGTTATAATATATTTATTTCTAAAAAAAATTATTTTTCAAGGAAGTGTTTTTGTGATTGGTCTTGGAACAATTGCCAACACTATCGCTGTTATTATCGGTGGTGGTATTGGTTTATTTTTGAAAAAAGGCATAAAAAAATCTCTACAAGATTCGCTATTACAGGCTATGGGAATAGCTGTTTTATTCATTGGCATAGGTGGCACACTTTCTCAAATGTTTGTATTTAAAGATGGTCATTTAGAAACTACAGGTACTATGCTGATGATATTTTCTTTATTAATCGGTACTTTCATTAATAGTAATTTGTATTGGCGCTATGGCTATTATTGGAGCACTCCAAGATGGTTTATCTGGTGATTATAGTTTACTTTTGACTAAAGCCATTTTAGATGGTGTCATTTGTATGGTTTTTGCTTCAACTATGGGAGCTGGCGTTTTACTTGCGGTTTTACCTTTATTTATCTATCAAGGGTTGATTACTTTATGTGCTAGTTTTATATCACCTTATCTTGCGACTGCTATAATTAATGATATCTGCTATATTGGCAATATTTTAATCACTATTATTGGTATAAATTTAACATTTAATAATATAATTCATATTCGTGTTGGTAATATGCTTCTTGCTCTTATAGTGCCAGTAGTTTATCATATATTTAGTTAATAATTTATATTGGAGGAAAATTTGTGGAAAAAATAAATAAAATTAAAGGGGCTTTATATGGTGCAATTATTGGTGATGCTCTCGGTGCACCACTTGAATTCATGCCTCAAGAACAAATCAAATCTCAATTCGGCAAGATTACAGAAATGATTGGTGGCGGTTGGTTACAAGTTCAACCAGGCGAAGGAACTGATGAAACAGCTCTACTTCTTGCTACTGCTTATGGAATTATGAAAAATCCTGAAAATCCATTTGCTGAAATCGGCAAGAATTTCATAAAATGGGCTATCAGCAGACCAAAAGATATCAGTGATACAACTCTTCGCAGTATTGATAAAACAATGTCTAAAGGTCATGGTAAACATCTTATTCCTAAAGCTCGTTGGCAAGAGTCCGCTGGACAAGTGGATTTATTCAGCAATCGCGGTAGTGTAGATAATGGTGCTATATTAAATACTTTATATCCTGCACTTTATTATACTGATGAATTCAATGCTGTTACTACTGCTCTTGATATCACTAATATGACTCATGTAAATACCCAGTCTGATAATGCTTGCCGTATTTACGCTCAATTGATTTTCCGTATTTTGAATAACAATATCACTAAAGATGATATGGATAAAATGATTGATAATACTATGTATTATGATTATAAAAATGAAGAAATTCAACCAACAGCTTCTGCTTACGATAGCATTATAGCTATGCTTCATGCTTTTATGCCTACAGATAATTTTGAAGACGCTGTACTGACTGCTATTAACTTTGGCGGTGATAGTGATACTATTGGTGCTATTACAGGTGGATTAGCAGGCTGTTACTATGGTTATGATAATATCCCAACTCGTTTTGTTGAAGCTATTCCTTCTGATATCAAAAAAATGCTCGATACTATTATTGAAGCTATTCCAAACTAAAAAAAATATCCTTATAGATAGAAATTCTATTTATAAGGATATTTTTTATTTTATTTCTTAACTTTATAAACTCTTACTTCATAAGAACGCAATAATGTTGCTTCACGATTTCCATAAGTAGATGCTAGTAATGTTGCACCTTTTAATTCTGGTATTTTATAACCGCGAATTTTTGCTGTTGTATTAGCGATAACAATAATGCGTTCTGATTTATCTTTAGTTGTACGTGCATAAGCATATATACCTGGACTATATGATAATAATTCTTCATAATCGCCTTCAATTAATGCTGGATATTGCTTACGTAATTTTATTAAATTTTTATAATAATTAAGTACAGAATTTTCATCTTCTGTTTCTGTTTCCACATTCAATTTAGGATATTCATCATTGAGTGGTAACCATGGTCTACCAGTAGTAAAACCTGCTTTAGAGCCACTATTCCATGTCATTGGACTGCGTGCATTATCTCTACTGTATTTCCAAACACCTTTCATAGCTTCTTTTGGTGTCAATTTATCTTTTAGTGCCAATTCATATTGACCAATAGATGAAATATCATTATACATTTTAATTGATGGCCATTTTATATTTGTCACACCTAATTCTTGACCTTCATAGATAAATGGTGTTCCTCTCATAGTCAATAAAATTGTAGCAATAAATTTAGCTGCTAATTTTGTATCTGTTCCCTGTGGGAAGAAATAATTTGTGCAACGTGGTAAATCATGATTTTCAAAATAAACAGGTACCCAGCCATTATCTTTTGTAGCTTCTTCATCTTCTGTGAAACATTTTCTAATATCGATTAATTTCCATGATTTGCGTTTATGCCATGTGCAATCTTCATCAAAACCTAAGCGAATATGGCTAAAATCAAAGGACATATCAAATGCACCATTTTCGCCAATCCATTTATCAAAATCACTTGGATAAACACCATCTGCTTCTGCTACTGTAAATATATCTGCTCTATCAAAAACTTTTTCTCTAAATTCATGTAGAAAATCTAATATACCATCTTGATAAGTTGTAGCTTTAGCGATACTAGCTAAATTATCTGCTCCATCTACTGGTAAATCTTTAAATTCACTAGGTTTTTTAATATATACAATCGCATCAATTCTAAAACCACGAACACCTTTATCTAACCAGAAATTAGCTGCATCAAATAAAGCTTGTCTAACTTCTTTATTTTCCCAGTTTAAATCTGGCTGAGCACTAGCAAAAGTATGCAAATAATATTGATTTGTTTTTTCATCAAGAGTCCATGCTGAACCGCCAAAAATACTACGCCAATTTGTAGGAGCAGAGCCATCTTCTTTACCATCACGCCAAATATACCAATCACGTTTAGGATTATCTTTGGAGCTTCTAGACTCTTCAAACCATTTATGTTTATCTGATGTATGGTTAAATACTAAATCCATTACGATTTTTATATTGCGTTTATCTGCTTCCGAAATGAGTCTTTCCATATCTTCCATAGTCCCATATTCTTTAGCTACACTACAATAATCAGAAATATCATATCCATTATCAACAAGTGGTGAAGGATAAATCGGACAAAGCCAAATAGCACCCACACCTAAATCTTGCAAATAATCTAATTTACTAATAATACCTGGAATATCTCCAATACCATCGCCGTTACTATCACAGAAAGATTTAGGATAAATCTGATATACAACTGTTTTTTGCCACCATTTTAATTCACCCATCATTTCCACCTCTATTTTTAATTAATCTAAGAAAAGCAGGTACTATTTGTACCTGCTTATTTTTATAAAATATCAATTATTTTGCAGCATTTAAAACTTCTTCTGTAATATCAACAGCAGTAAATAAAGCTACATCAGAAGTAATAACTACGCTATATCCATGTTCTTGAGCTACTTGTTTAATTGCATTATTAATTTTTTCCTGTACTGGTTTTACTAAATTAATCTGTTTTTGTCTTAAATCAGTAGCTACTCTTGCACGAACTTTTTGAATATCTGCAGGACTCATTTTTTCGTTAACAGATTTCTCAAATTCTTTTTGTGCTTCTTCAGTAAGTTTATTCATATTTTCCTGAATGGATTTACTTTCTGGAATATTAGCTAATACGTACTGATAATTAATAGTAGCAACACTTGCTGTTGTAGCTGGCTGATATACTTCAGCAGCAGAAGCAGTTCCTCCTATTCCTAGCATAAATAATGCCGAACAAATCATTGCTAAAAGTTGCTTTTTCATTTAAATGCCTCCTAATATGAACATTAAGTCATTAGTGTTATTATAGCATAAATATATCTAAATCGTTATATATTATTTATTATAAATTAATTAAAAATATTACTAAAAATTTCATTAGCTTTTTACAATTGTACGATTTACAGCAAAACATTTCTTATGATATCTTATACCAAATATCAAACATTAAGAAAGGATTTATTATGTATAACTTTATCCGAAGATAAAATCAAAGCAAATCAAGGTAAAAAATCGTCAAACAAAAGAAAAAGCTACTATTGAAGCTGAAAAAGTTTTATATTTATGTCTAGAACAAGGATTGAGCTTTAAAATATCTCAAGGTTGTGTACTCACCTTAGCACCACCATTAATTATTTCTCCTGAGGAGTTAAACCTTGCTATGGATAAATTAGAATATGCTCTAACACAAGTTTTTAGACATAATATTTAAATAAAAAAACTACTATAGAATTTAGAAATTAAATCTATAGTAGTTTTTATTTTATTAAATTGTTGTATTCTCACCGATTAAGCCAATAAAGCCGCCATCTTTATCTACGCCACTTTCACTATGTCCAATAAGCCATTTATTAGCAGCAAAAAGTAATTGATTTTCACCTTTATTTTCAACTGGTTTTACCTGCAATGGAAGATTAGTTCCTTTTGGTAAAACTACACCACAACGAAATTCTTCATTATTTTCTTTGCATGGTGCATAGTGAAGAGTTGTCGCATAAAGTTCTACTGCTGTACCTGCTGGTACAAAGAAGCACTCTATATTTTTAGTTTCATAAGTATTATTTGTGTAATCGATATCTTGCTGACGACCAAGCATCAAAATTAAATCTGTAGCTGCAATATCGATTTCAGAAGAACGATGATATTCTACTGCATTTAATTTATTGTTATAGCCACTGCAAAAACCAAATTCCACTTCTAATCCGCCATAAACTTCATCTTGCATCTGTTTAAATAAAGGCAATGCTTCTAAATCCGCATCAGAAGGTTCATATACTACACCTTCTTTAATAGCTTCTTTTGCTTTCATTGTTGCTACAAATTCAGCAGTATCAACGTCTAAAACTCTACCATATTGCTTGAATTCAATATCATGTACACTTTTCATTATCTTTACCGTTGCCAAAAATCTATAAAAATATAAAAATTTGTTTATTTCCTTCTTCATTGAATCCGATTTTGCCGTAGCTACTTTCGTTTGATATGATTCTCCAAAGGCTTAAATTCGGATACAACGAATCCTACATATTAGCATTTTCTTGCTTGTGAAACTATGCTAATTTATACATAGATAAATTTAGTGAAGCATTTAAATCCCTATCAATTACTGCTCCACAATGTGGACATCTATAAACTCTATCTTTTAGTTTTAAATCTTTCTTTATAAATCCACACTTGCTACAAGTTTTTGATGATGGATAAAATCTATCCGCTACTACTAATTCAATTCCATTTAATTCAGATTTATATGTTATATACTGTCTAAATTTATGAAAACATTGTTTTTTTACTGAATCAGATAAATGTTTATTTTTCATCATTCCAGAAACATTCAAATCTTCTATTACAATTCTATATGGTTTGGTTTTCACTATACTTGTTGTAACTTGATGAATATAATTGTTTCTAATATTAGCTAATTTTCTATATATTAGTTTTGTTGTATTCTCTAATTTTTTTATATTTTTAGTTTTGATAAATTGGCAACGTTCACCTCCTTCTTTTTTGATTTTATTTATTTCATATTTTCTACTTATTTGTCTTTGCTTTTGTTTTAATCTTTTTTCTAATTTTTTTACTTTTTTAGTCTTATTAATGTTTTTAAATATTTTTCCATCGGAACAAATAGCCAACTCTTTCAATCCTAAATCTATACCTAATGAAATATTTGTTAATTCTTCTTGTTTTTTATCTACCTCTATTCCAACAGATAGATACCAATATTTATTATCATAAGTTATTCTAGGATTATTATATTTAACATTAATTGGTATTTGTTCATTTATTTTTATCCAACCTACTTTTTCTATTAAAACTTTTTTCTCTTTAATTTTTAATTTAATCGGGTCGTTATAAAAACTAGGTTTACTTTTTTTCCTACTTTTAAATTTGGGTTTGTTAGCTAAGCTTTTAAAAAATCTTTTATAAGCCTTACAAGCATCTTTTACAGATTGTTTAGTGATATTATTTGATACTTCATTTAACCAAGTTAGTTCAGACTTTTTAAGTTGAGTTAATTCTTTTCTGATAACTCCGTCGTTAATAAATTTACCACCATTTTTATAATTTTCTTCCTGTTTTGCGAGAGTATAATTATAGATGAATCTAGCAGTTCCTACAGATTGCCACAGTTTTTGTTCTTGCTCTTTTGTTGGATAAATTCTAACTTTTTTCGCAAGTATCATCTTCTATTAACTCCTTAATCATTTTTTTAGCTTTATTAGCTCTTTTTCCTTGAAGTCTACAACTAAATACAGTAACTATTTGAATTAAATCTTCTACTAACTCTTGTTCTTCAGTTCTCTCTGTATTATCAATAATTTCAATTGTTGTTCCATATTTTTCACAAAGATTTTCTATCAATTCATATCCAAATCTAATTAATCTATCTTTATAAAGAATTACTACTTTCTCAATCTCTGAATTAGTAATCATATCAATTAATTGATTCAGTCCTTTTTTATTATAGTTAATTCCGCTTCCAATATCCGTTATTATCTCAAATTGATAACCTTTTGCAATCATATATGTCCTTACATTTTCAATTTGCCTTTCAAGGTCATCTTTTTGCTTAGTTGAACTAACTCTGCAATAACCAACAATTTTTTTATTTATTTTAGTTTTTATCTTCAAACCTAAAAAATTATTAAGTTGTTCTTGAGAATAATATCTTGTACCACCAGTAGTTACATAAGCAGGTTTAAAAGTATTATTTTTATCCCAATTTCTAAGAGTTTGAATTGTTTTCCCTATTTTGTCTGCAAATTCTCCTATTGAGTAATATTTCATATTATCACCTCAATAGTATTATATCATAATCTTTAAATAATTTATAGATTTTTATATAAAATTATATATTATTTATAACAGCTTTAAGCCTCATAAATTTTCTAATATTTTTATTTCATTTTTCATTATATGTCTACTTTTATCAGGGCTAATACCATTTACTAGATATTCAAAAACAATTTGCATAGCTCTTTGACCTTGTCTATAAGGGTGTTGATAAATCACTGCTTTAATTACATTTTTCTTCATCATTTCCACTGTAGTTGGCACTGTATCAAAAGCAATTATCGTTAAATCATTCTGTTTTTTTAATGATAATACCGCTCTACAAGCACCATATACACCAGCTGCTACAATAAATATTGCATTTATTTCTTTATGTTTTGTCAACATCATCTTAGTCTTATCATATGAAGATATATCATCATCATCATTTTCTTGAATATCTACTATTTTAAATTTAGGATTTTTATTTATATTTTCTTCAAATCCAGCTAAACGTTGCTTATGACCTAATACCTTTGATGAACCCATGACTATACCTATATTAGCCCCATTTGGTATAATCATCTGCAATAATGCACCTGCTGTTTCACCGCCATTAGTATAATCACTACCTACATAACATTGACGTTTGGAATTATCTACATCATTATTTATTGTTACTACAAAAATTCCAGCATCTACAAATTCATTGATTTCATTTATAATTACAGGGTCATTTACTGGATTAATAATCAAGGCATTTACTTTATCTTTAAGCTCTTCCATGATTTCATGTTGAGACTTTACATCATAGCCTCTCATATTTTTCCAAATGACTTTCAATCCATAAATTTCATATTTTTCCGTAGCTAATTTTATACCTCTGATAACATCATCAAAGAAAGGATTACCTTCTGATGAAATCACAACTCCCACCACTGGATTTTTCTTTCTAGCAGATAGTGCTTTTCCTGCTGGATTTGGCTTATAACCTAATTCTTTTGCCATAGATAACACAAGTTCTTTCGTCTCTGGCTTTACATTGCCACGTTCGTTTATAACTCTATCCACTGTTCCTCGTGAGACACCACAAAGGTCCGCAATTTGTTTTATCGTAACCACCAAAAGTACCTCCTATAATGCTGTTAAAATCTCTTAGTAAAGTTACACTATTATATACATATAATAACACAGCATTATAGGATAACTCATCAAAATTTAATTAACAACCGATATCTTTTAATTTTTTACCTTCCATAAGGTTCTGTTCAATTTTTTCTAATGTTACACCTTTTGTTTCAGGTACATAACGCATTGTTAAATATACAAATAAAGCATTCAATGCTGCATAGAGCCAGAAAGTCATTGTAGAACCTAATGTATCAAGTAAAGTTAAGAATGTAGCACCGATTAAAGTACAAGATAACCAGTTAGTCATTGTAGAGCAAGCAATACCAAAATCACGGCTCTTAAGTGGTTGAATTTCAGAACATAAAATCCATACAACAGGACCTGCACCAAAACCAAAGCCAATAATTGCTAAAATTACCATACCAGCAGATAAGTAAGGAATCCATGTAGATGTATTTCCACTTTCTAAACCAAAGAAGCAAAGACCTAAAACAAATAAGGAAACAGCCATTATAGCAAAACATCTAGATAATGCTGGTTTACGACCAGATTTATCAACAGTACCTACAGCAATAAATGTTGCTAAAACGAATACAAGACCATTGACTACAGTACCTATCATCTGTTCTTCTGTAGAAGAGAAACCTGCAATACTTAAAATTTTTGGAGAATAATACATAATGATATTGAAGCCTGTGAGCTGTTGCATAAATTGAAGTAATACACCTAAAAATACTGCACGACGAACATTTTTATTAGCTTTGAATAATTCCCAACCAGCTTGTTTTACTTTTAAATTTTCTTTAATATCATGTAATTCAGTTTTTGCAATTTCAACATTAGTATGCATGGAACTTAATACATTAGCAGATTCTTGGAAACGACCTTTAGAAGCAAGCCAACGAGGACTTTCGGGCAATGCTAATACACATAAAATAAGTGCTACTGCTGGAATAGCAATGACCATGAGCATAGCTCTCCAATCACCAGTATAACTAAAATAAGTATCAGATAAGAAAGCTACTAAAATACCTACTGTAACCATTAATTGATAGCCAGAAATAATACTTCCACGAGCATCTTTGTCTGACATTTCAGCTAAATATAATGGAGCTGTATAAGATGCTATACCTACAGAAAGACCTAAAATCAAACGAGCACCAATGAGCATTTCTACACTTGTTGCCATACCAGAACCAAGACAACCTACAATAAATAATGCAGCACCAATCATCAAAGATTTTTTACGGCCAATTCCAGAAGATAATTTTGAAGCAATAATTGCCCCAATAGCTGCACCTACCATCATAGAACTTACTACCCATTCTTGTAGACGACTTGTAAGTTCCCATTCTTTGGCAATAAATGGTAAAGCTCCAGAAATAACCCCTTGGTCAAGACCAAATAATAAACCTGCCATACCAGCAACCACAAATACGAAAATTCTCACAAATTTTACACGACTTGCTGATGTCGTTTGAAATGCTACTTCAGATTTTATTGTTCCCATTATTTACTCTCCTCTTAAATATATAAAATTTATAACTTAGCTAAATCCTGATAACAATCCTTTAATTGCGCATATACTTTCTTGTATAAAGCATGTCCTTGTTTATAATATTCACTTTCTTCTTTTATTGGACTGCAATTTGTTCCTGTTTTGATAAATTCATCACAAGCAGATACTACATCTTTGAAAATTCCAGCTCCTACACCAGCTAAAATAGCTACCCCTAATGCTGGACCTTCTTCAGAAGTCAATGTTTTTACTTCACATTCAAACATATCTGCAAGCATCTGGCGCCATACTGGGCTTTTGCCACCACCACCACATGCCATCATTTCATCTACTGTTACACCCATTTCTTTCAAAATGTCATAACAATCGCTAAGTGAATATGCTACACCTTCCATGACTGCTCTCATCATATTTTCTTTTGTATGAATTGCAGATAAACCAAAGAATACACCTCTGCAATTTGGATCAAGATGTGGTGTTCTTTCGCCCATCAAATATGGTAAATACATCAATCTATCACTGCCACATGGAATTTTTGCTACTGCTTCATTCATGAGTACATATGGATCTTTTCCCAATTCTTCTGCTTTTACTTTATAATTATCAGCTATATTATCGCGGAACCATTTAAGTGATAAACCTGCTGCAAGTGTTACCCCCATTACATGCCAGCAACCTGGTACTGCACAACAAAAAGTATGAACTCTACCTTTTGGATCAATACTTAATTTATCTGTATGTGCAAATACTACACCACTTGTACCAATTGTAGTGAATGCTTTACCGTCTTTTACAATACCAGTACCAATAGCTGCTGCCGCATTATCTCCTGCACCACCTACAACTACTGTATCAGTGCTAAGTCCTGATAATTTAGCAAATTCATCATTAATATGTCCTGTTACTTCTGGAGATTCATATACTTTTGCCAATAAATTTTTGTCTATATCAAGTTTTTCTAAAATCTCATCTGACCATTGACGTTTTGGAATATCTAATAATTGCATTCCACTTGCATCAGATACTTCTGTTGCATACTCACCTGTCATGCAAAAACGTACATAATCTTTTGGCAATAAAATATGTTTACATCTTGCATAATTTTCTGGTTCATTATTTCTAACCCATAAAATTTTTGATGCTGTAAATCCTGTCAATGCTGGATTTGCTGTAATTTCTATCAATCTTTCAGCTCCAACCTTAGCAGTGATTTCTTCACATTCTTTTACTGTTCTTTGGTCACACCAAATAATTGAAGGACGAATTACTTCATTATTTTCATCAAGCATTACTAGCCCATGCATTTGACCAGATAAACCTACGCCTTTTACATCTTCAGGATTAATTTTAGATTTTGCCAAAACTTCTTGAATTGTATGTAAGGAAGCATTATACCAATCTTTTGGATTTTGTTCTGCCCAACCATTTTGTGGTTGATACATTGGATATTCTTCTGAAACTGAAGCTATAACTTTCATAGTTTCATCAAATAATACTGTCTTTGTCGCTGAAGTTCCTATATCTAAACCTAATAAATATTTCATCATTTACCGCCTCTCCTTTGTGCTTAAGCACATTTGTTGTTTTTAATATATCATCTTTGAATTTATCCGTCAATATTTATTTTTATAATTTTTCAGATTTTTTTAATATGTTTTTCTATTTTATTATAAATAAGTAAAAATATTATTTTTTCAATATTTTACACAGAAACATTTCTTTTATAAAAAGACGATTTTTTTATTAAACTATTATTATAAATTTTCTAAAAAATTTTTATTGACAAAAACATCACTACATGGTATTCTTTAATTGTTCTTGATTGTGCCTAAGCACAAAAACAAAATAATAAAATAGTAAATATATTAGTGTATATATAAAAGGAGAGTATATTCATGTTTAATAATATTCCTGATGTAAAACTTGGTATCATTGCTGTAAGTCGTGATTGCTTTATCGTTTCTCTTTCTGAAAATCGTAGAAAAGCAATTGTTGAAACTTACACTAAACAATATGGTGAAATTTTCGAAGCTCAAACTGTAGTAGAAAATGAAATCGATATGCTCAAAGCAGTTGAAGAAGTTAAAACTGCTGGCTGTAATGCTTTAGTTGTTTTCTTAGGTAACTTTGGTCCAGAAACTCCTGAAACTTTAATTGCTCAAAAATTCGATGGCCCTGTAATGTATGTAGCTGCTGCTGAAGAAACAGGCAAAGACCTCATCAATGGTCGTGGCGATGCTTATTGCGGTATGCTCAACTGCTCTTACAATCTCGGTCTTAGAAAAATCAAAGCATTCATTCCAGAATATCCTGTAGGTACTGCTGATGAAATCGCTGAAATGATCAACGAATTTAATCCTGTTGCACGTGCTTTAATCGGTGTAGCAAATCTAAAAATCATCACTTTTGGCCCTCGTCCACAAGATTTCTTTGCTTGCAATGCTCCAATCAAACCACTTTATGATTTAGGCGTAGAAATCGAAGAAAACTCCGAACTTGATTTACTTGTTTCTTATAAAGAACATGCTGATGACCCACGTATTGATGATATCGTTAAAGATATGGCTGAAGAAATGGGCACATCTAATCCATATCCAGATCTTTTAAAACGCATGGCTCAATATGAATTAACATTACTTGATTGGGCTGAAAAACATAAAGGTTCTAGAAAATATGTAGTATTTGCTAATAAATGCTGGCCTGCATTCCCATCTCAATTCGGTTTTGAACCATGCTATGTAAATAGCCGTCTTGTATCTCGTGGTATTCCTGTTGCTTGTGAAGTAGATATCTATGGCGCACTCAGCGAATATATTGGTACTTGCGTAAGTGGCGATGCTGTAACTCTTCTCGATATCAACAACTCTGTACCAAAAGATTTATTCGAAGAAGATATTGCTCCAAAATATAAAAACTACACCCTCAAAGATACATTCATGGGCTTCCATTGCGGTAATACTCCTATGTGCAAACTCGCTAAAGGTGCTATCAAATATCAGCTTATCCAAAATCGTTTACTTGAAAATGGTGGCACTCCAGATATCACTCGTGGTACTTTGGAAGGCGATATTGCTCCAGGTAAAATCACATTCTATCGTCTCCAAAGCAATGCAGCTGGACAATTACGCTCTTATATAGCTCAAGGTGAAGTATTACCTGTTGCTACTCGTTCCTTCGGTGGTATCGGTATCTTCGCTATTCCTGAAATGGGTCGTTTCTATCGTCATGTACTCATTGAAAAACAATATCCACATCATGGTGCTGTAGCATTCGGTCATTATGGTAAAGCTTTATTCAGTATCTTCAAATTCTTAGGTGTTGAAGATGTAGCTTTCAATCAGCCAAAAACTATGATGTACCCAACAGAAAATCCTTTTGCTTAATTAAAGATAAATATAATAAATAATAATAAAGAGCATCTACTTTTGTAGGTGCTCTCTTATAAATAGGAGGATTATTTCATGAGTAATTGTATTATTACTATTGGTCGTCAATATGGTGCTGGTGGTCGTGAAATCGCTGAAAAATTAGCTAAACAATTACAAATACCTTTATATGACCGCAAACTTGTAGCATTTATTTCTGCTCATCTTGAAAAAGGTGTTTCTCTTAATGAATTAGATTTAACATATGACAATCTCTATGGCAGTGTTTCTCCATATGAAACTATGTTTGCTGATTTGAATGTAGAAGACGATAATTATTTATTCACTCCACAATCAAAAGCTATCAAAGCACTCGCTGAAAAAAATTCTGGTATTTTTATCGGTCGCTGTGCTAATTTCATTTTGAAAGATGTAAAAAATGCTCATCACTTCTTTATTTGTGCAGATGATGAATTCCGCAAAATACGAGGCACTAATGTTTATCATAAAGATTTAGCTACATTAAAAAAAGAAGATGCTAAACGTGCTTCTTACTATAATTATTATACAGGTTCTACATGGGGTGATTGTGCAGATTATGATATGATAATCAATGTAGGTCGCTGTGGCATAGATAAAGCTGTAGAATTAATCGCTAATTACATTAAATAATTAAATAACCAACAACTTTCTTTAAAAATATAACTTATCTTAAGAAAAGGCATAAGAAAAAATTCTTATGCCTTTTCTATTTATAAAATTAAAATACTCAAATATTAAATTCTACTTTGCCACTTATTCTAGCTTGTTCTAATACTTTCATTACATTTAAACTATGTTCTAATGTTTTATAACAAGTAATTAAATCTTGTTGTTTAAAGATTTCTATGAAGGCTACAAATTCATTGACCATGCGATGATTATATTTTTCTTTATTTATCAAGATTTCTTCTTCACCTTTTTTATGAACTTTGACTAACGCACAAGCATTTGGCGCACCTACTAATTCCATATAGCCTTTTTCACCTTGAAATACAATTCCGCTGATACTTTCGGAGTCTTTAGCTGCACTACATACTACTGTATAATCATCATAATCTAATAATGCTGTACCTGAAATATCTATGCCATTAAAACCGAGGTTTGGTCGATAAATAACTTCTTTTGGTATACCTAATACGCCCATGACAAAATGTAAATTATAAATATTTAAATCATATAAAGCACCCCCTGCATGTTCAGGGCTAAATGCTGGTGCTACATCTTTGTTTAAATATCTATCATAACGGCTAGAATATTGTGCATAATTAGCATGAACATAACGCAATTGACCGATTTGATTTAAATTTTCTTTTATATATTGATAATTTGGCGCATATAAAATAGTGATAGCTTCAAATAAAAATAGATTTTTAGCTTTAGCTAAATCTATTAATTCTTGTGTCTGTTTTGCTGTGATGGTAAAAGGTTTTTCACAAATGACGTTTTTCCCTGCCTCTAGTGCTTTTTTTGTATATTCATAATGCACACTGTTGGCTACAGCTACATAAATAAAATCTATTTCGCCATCTTCTAGCATTTGATTATAATCTGTATATATTTTAGCGATATTAAATTTATCTGCTATTTCTTCTGCTTTTTGTCTGCTCTGTGGTCGACTACATATAGCTACAATTTCTAAATCTTGAATATTTTTTGTAGCTCCTATCATTTCATGTACAATTTTGCCGTTTCCAGCAATACCTATTTTCATAAGTATTCCCCCTTTAAGATTTAGTTATATTTTGAATTATTTTTATCCCTGTATTTATTTCTGCCAAAGACAAAGTGGCAAAACTCAAACGTATCTGTTTATTAGGGGCATTGCGCACAAAAAATGGTGCACCATCGCAAATTATTACCCCTTCATTTCTAGCTTTTTCAATTATCTCACTTGCATTCAATCTATCCGGCAAATTCAACCACAAAGACAATCCCCCTTGTGGTTTTAAATAATCTATATCTTTAGGCAAATATTTTTTTGCCATTCTAAGAGCAAATTCAAATTGTGTTTTATACACACTGCGAATAGAATTTAAATGTTCTTGCCATAATCCTTCACGCAAATAATAATCAAAAACTCTCTGTGTAAGTCCAGAAGTCGCTATATCTGAAATATGTTTTACATTTAATAAAGTCTGTGCCAATACTTGGGGCATGATTAAATAAGCAAGTCTTAATCCTGGCATAAAAATCTTTGATAAACTGCGAATATAAATCACTCGATCATCTGTATCATACGCTTTTAAAGGTATAGGCGATTTTTCTTGATAACAAAGACCACTTATATAATCATCTTCCAAAATATAAGCATTATAAAAACGAGCCAATCCCATTAAACGACGACAATTAGCTTTTGTATAAGATATGCCTGTAGGATTTTGAATATTAGGCATCACATATATCAATTTAGGTCTAAATTTCCTTAATTTATTTTCGAGGTCAACTAAGTCAATACCTTCTTTTGTCAATTTAATATCTATAATTTTTGCCCCACAAGAACGAAAAGCCGCTATCGCACCTGGATAAGTTGGATTTTCTACAAATACAATATCTCCATGTTTTAAAATAGCACGTGCCACTATATCTATGCCTTGTTGTGCACCTGAAATAATCTGAATGTATTCTGGCGTTGTATTTATCCTTTTTTTCGCTAATTCTTGAGTAATCGATTGGCGAAGTGACAAATAGCCTTGACTGTCTTGATATGTAAATGCATATCCTTTGTCTCTTTCCAAAATTTTATTTACCACTTGCTTAAAAGTCTCTATGGAAATCATATCCGGATTTAAGGATATCGTACTCATATTTATCACATTTTTTTGACCCTGCAAAATTTTTAAATCATCAGTTAAATCAATGGGAATGTGATTATTCTCTTCTAATTCATCAATAGTATTAATCACTTGTTCAGCCACATAACTTCCGCTACCACGCTTACTAAAAATAAAACCATTTTTTTCTAATTCTTTGTAAGCATTAACTACTGTACTTGGATTTACTTGCAAATTTTGAGCTAGACTTCGTACAGCTGGTAACTTATACCCTGGTGATAATAAATGCTGTTTTATCATTAATTTTATTTGCTCATATAATTGTACATATAAAGGCTCTTTTAAATCTTTGTCTAATTGTATCGATACAAATTCAATTAATTTATCCTTCATTCTTGCTATTTTTTTCTCCTTTATCTATAATTTATAAAATTTAATTTGCAAATTTAAATATTGTATTGATACAATTTTATCATTTTAATTAATATACTACAATCAAAGGAGCCTATCATGAATAATCGTTACAATTTAAATAAAAATCTTGCACAAATGCTCAAAGGCGGAGTTATTATGGATGTTACCAACGTAGAGCAAGCAAAAATAGCTCAAGAAGCTGGTGCTGTTGCAGTTATGGCACTTGAACGCGTACCTGCTGATATACGTCGTGAAGGTGGAGTTGCTCGCATGTCAGATCCTAAAATGATACGAGAAATTAAAGAAGCTGTTTCTATCCCTGTTATGGCAAAAGCTCGCATTGGTCACTTTGTTGAAGCTCAAATATTACAAGCTATCGGCATTGATTATATTGATGAATCAGAAGTTTTAACACCAGCTGATGACGAAAATCATATCTATAAACAAGATTTTGATATTCCTTTTGTTTGTGGTGCTAGAAATTTAGGTGAAGCACTTCGTCGAATTGGTGAAGGTGCTAGTATGATTAGAACAAAAGGTGAAGCAGGTACTGGAAATGTCATTGAAGCTGTTCGTCATTTTAGAACTATGCAAAAAGATATCAATAGAGTAAAATCTGCCACATCTAGTGAGTTAATGCATATCGCTAAAGAAATAGGTGCTCCTTTTGATTTAGTTTGTTATGTACATGAATATGGAAAACTTCCTGTTGTTAATTTTGCAGCTGGTGGTATTGCCACTCCTGCTGATGCTGCCTTAATGATGCAATTAGGTGTTGATGGTGTATTTGTAGGCTCTGGCATCTTCAAATCCGGTGATCCACAAAAACGAGCAAAAGCTATTGTCGAAGCTACTACTTTTTACAATGATCCTGAAAAACTAGCTAAAATATCAGAAAATCTCGGTGAAGCTATGGTCGGTATAGAAATAGATACTATTCCTCAAGAACAACAAATGGCAAAACGTGGCTGGTAATGTGATATGAATAAAATAATTGGTATTTTAGGTATGCAAGGGGCTATTGCTGAACATCAAGAAATCTTATTGCAAATACCACATACAAAAATTCGTATAGTAAAAACAGCCAAAGATTTAGATTGTATTGATGGGCTTATTTTACCTGGTGGCGAGTCTACAGCTATAGGAAAACTTCTTGATTATTTTAGCTTAAAAGAAATTTTACGGCAAAAAATCATTTCAGGTTTACCTGTATTTGGCACTTGTGCTGGCTTAATCTTGCTTGCTAAAAATATTGAAAATCAAACAAATACGCATCTTGCAACTATGGATATAACAGTTAAACGCAATGGCTATGGCTCTCAATTAGATAGTTTTTCTACTAATTTATTAATTCCTACCATAGATAAAAATATGCCTATTCCTTTAGTATTTATTCGTGCTCCCTACATCACTAAAACAGATAAAGATGTACAAATTTTAGCTACTTTAGATAATAAAATCATAGCTGCACGACAAAAAAATATGCTTGTAAGCTCTTTTCACCCGGAATTAACTTGTGATTTAAGATTTCATCAATATTTCCTATCAATGATTTAAATCTATAATAAAAAATTCAATGAAATTTTCTAATAAAAAAGCAGGATATCTCCTGCTTTTTATTTATTATAAACTTGCCCTAAATAATGTGTTACAAACTGTTGTGCTATTCTGCCGGAGCGTCCAGAATGTTCTTTTTCCCATGCCCCTGCTTTTACGCGCAATTCTTCTTTAGATAATTCTATGCCATGCTGTTTTAATAAACCATCTACAATATCTAAATATTCTTGTTGGTTTGGTGCCATATAATAGATGATTAAACCAAATCTATCAGAAAGTGAAATAGTTTCATTCAATGTATCACTGCGGTGCATATCATCATCATTTGCCCCTCTATCTTTATAACTTTCTTTAATCAAATGACGACGATTTGATGTAGCATAAATAAGTACATTTTCAGGTTTTGCCGAAGCACCACCTTCAATTGCTGATTTTAAATATTTATATTCCACTTCAAATTCTTCAAAAGATAAATCATCTAAGAAAATGATGAATTTCTTACTGCTAAAATCTCGCAAACGCTCCATAATAACAGGTAAATCTATTAATTGCTCTTTAGTTAATTGAACTAAACGCAAACCCTTATCAAAGAAAGAATTAACCACTGCTTTTACACCTGAAGATTTTCCTGTACCTCTTGCCCCTACAAGTAAAACATTATTTGCTGGCTTATCTTCTACAAAGGCTTTCGTATTGGCTAATAATTCTTGTTTTTGATATTCATAGCCGATTAAATCTTGAAGTTTCATAGTTTCAAAATGTTTAATACCAACTAAACTATCCTCATCTCTATCCCAACGGAAAGCTCGATAATCTGCCATATCTCCACTGCCAAATATTCTATAATAATTGATAAAAACATCTGCCTTATCCTTGCTAGTTTGTGCTTTATCTAGATTTTCTACTAATAAATTGAACGCTGTAGATTGATTAATATTTGTCGGTTCATAATCATCTAATAAATCGCAATCTAAAAGTAAACTAGGTTTTAGAAGCAATAATTTTTCTATTAATTCAATATCATGACAAAAAGCTTGATACAAACTTTTACCGATTTTACCACCAGATTTTTCTACTGCATAAGACACACAATTACTTTGATGAGCCACAGTATAAATCATATATGAACGTATAATATTTCCAGATAAACCCAACTGCTCCGCCTTATTAATCAACTTAGCAGCAACAGCCCCTTTATTTAAATTTTCTCGAGAAATAGTTTTTTCGATATCTCTAAAAACATCATCATTGAATAAATCTTGAAATACCAATAAATTATGTAAATCCATAAAAATACTCCTTTCAAATGCGTTTCCTTATAGTTTACAACATTTCAACCAAAAAATAAAATACACCCTAAAAGATTATTTTATAAACTATGTAAAAGTATCTATAGAGAAAACAAATACAAAACAAAAACCTCGAGAAACATAAAACTACCCTTCTCGAGGTTTTTATTATTGATAATATAAACTTCTGCTATTTTCCGCTATATTATTATTTATCAAATACAGAGATATCTAATTGGTCAAAACCACTTAATAATTCTTTCATCATAGCTGTGATTTTTGCACAATCGCCTTCGCCATTACCTTCTACATTAAGTGGCATATTAGGATCATGTAAAGATTGACGAAGCAATGCCCAACCATTTGCTTCACCTTTAAAGCTAATGCGTACACCTTCATAATTTGGTGTTACAATATGATATCCTTTTTCTTTTGCACGAGCAGTAAATATTTCTAAAACTTTTGCCCCATAAGCTTTGAAATCTTCACCTTTTAATTTTAAGCGATATTCTGCTGTTTCAAATTGTGGTTCAAGTTTTTCAATCAAGCTATTTAAAGTTTTACCTTCTGCTTTAGTTTTAGCTGCAGCAATTAAGAGTTTAACTGCCATATATGCACCATCATCAAGATAATAATTTTCTTTAAGTGCACCATGACCACTTGTTTCAATAGCGAGTGGAGATACTACGCCTTCTTCATTTAAGCGTTTGCATTCATTGATTACATTTTTATAACCACGTTGGAAACGATGATGTTTTAACTGTAATTCACCTTCCAAAAATGCAGTCAATTTATCAGAAGTTACAGAGTCAGTAACAATAGTGGAATTTGGATAATCTTTCACTAAGATAGCAGCCATCATAGCAATGAGTGCATCACGATTTACTTCTTGACCATCGCTAAATACAGCAGACATTCTATCTACGTCAGTGTCAAAAATCAAACCTAAATCAGCTTTATTATTAAGCACTGCACCGCGAATAGCGTCCATAGCTTCTTTATTTTCTGGATTTGGAATATGATTTGGGAAATGTCCATCTGGATCTAAGTATAAACTACCTGTAGTATCTGCACCTAACTGAGCTAAAACTTTTTGTGCAAAAAATCCTCCAGCACCATTACCTGCATCTACTACGATATGATTGCCTGTAAGTGGTTTATCATAATTGTCTTTGCTGTTGATACCTTCACGGATTTTTGTGCAAAGATTTTCAGCATAAAGAGAAACTAAATCAAATTTTTCTACACTGCTGATATCTGCTATCTGTTCAGTCAATTCGCAAGCAATTTTGAGCATATCAGTGAGGTCTTTCTTTTCCATACCGCCATTTTCTGGTTCAAAGAATTTAATACCATTGCGATTAAATGGAAGATGGCTTGCAGTAATCATCATAGAACCATCATATTTTGTTTCTTCATATACTAAAGACATAAACATAGCTGGAGTTGTAGCCATGGAACAATCAACAGCTGTTGCTCCTTGAGCTACAATTGCCATTAAAGCTTGTTGTTTTAACATTGGTGCAGAAATACGAGAATCATGACCTACAGCGATTTTTAATTCACTTGCTTTTTTGCCACTTTTTTTGCTGAGCCATAAAACGAAAGCTTGCACAATGCGATTAGCATATTCTGGTGTCAAAGTAACAGGTTCATCAGCTACACCTTCAACTGCTACACCTCTGACATCACTGCCATTTTGTAATTTTAAAATTGGATCCATAAAATCTACCCCTTTTTCTCTTAATCTATACTAAATATCTTTACGATATGTAGCTCTTTATCACTGTTAAAAATTCCTCACCATATTTTTGTAATTTAAATTCACCTACACCGCGAATATTTTTCATCAATTCTAAATCAGTCGGTTTATCTGTTGCCATCTGTGTAAGTGTAGCATCAGAAAAAATCATATATGGTGGTAATTTTTCTTTTGTCGCTAATTCTTTACGCAAACTGCGCAAAGCTTCAAATAATTCACCTTTAGCCTTGGCTTTTTTAACAATTACCATCTTTTGCCAAACCTTTTTTTGACCGCGAAGCACTTGCCATGACAATTCATTTAAAGTAACCACTGGATATTGGCTTTCTGTGATATCTAAGTATTGCATAGCACTAAGTCTTAAAATTAAATCACTGATATCTTTTAGCTTTCGCTCTTTCATCAAGCCATACGTAGATAAACGCTCAAAATTAAATTGTTTTATCTTCGCACTTTTTGAACCTTTTAAGACTTCAGCTATCATTTTCACGCCGAAGCGTTCATGCATACGATAGACACACGATAAAACCTTTTGTGCATCAATTGTAATATCTATTAATTCGCCTTCTAATTTGCAATTACTACAATTATCACAATGTTCTTCTACATCAAATTCACCAAAATAATGCAAGATAAATGCTCTTAGACATTGCGGTGTATGACAATAATCCACCATTGACTGCAATCTTTTATATTCTAATTGTTGACGAATTTCACTTTCTGTAGATTTACTTATCAAAAACTTTTGAAGCTGTGTATCTTGCGGACTATACAATAAAATACAATTTCCTGAAAGTCCATCACGACCTGCTCTACCTGCTTCTTGATAATACGCTTCCATATTTTTGGGCATATTATAATGAATAACATAGCGAACATTTGGCTTATCTATGCCCATACCAAAAGCATTTGTCGCCACCATAACAGAAAGATTATCATAGAGAAAATCTTCTTGCATTTGATTTCTTTCCTCATCTGTCATACCGGCATGGTATCTACCTGCTTTAATGCCCTTTATTTCCAATAAAACTTGCAAAGCATCTACATCTTTTCTAGTGCCCACATAGATAATTCCAGCTTCATCTTGATGTTTTTTTACATAATCTATGACAAATTTATCTTTTACTTCTCCTCTTAATACGGAAAAATATAAATTTGGTCTATCAAAACCAGTTACAAATACATTAGGTTGTTTAAGTCCCAATAAATTTATAATATCTGTTTTTACCTCTGGTGTAGCTGTTGCTGTAAAAGCACTGATAATCGGCTTAATGCGCAATGAATTAGTAAAATTTAAGATATTGCGATAACTAGGACGAAAATCATGTCCCCATTGCGATAAACAATGCGCTTCATCAACTGCTACCATACTAATATTTAAATTTTTAAAACTATCTGGTAAATATTCAGATGTCAATCGCTCTGGTGCTATATAAATAATTTTATAAAAACCAGCAGATATATCTTGTAAATCCTTATATAATTGAGCCTTACTGACAGAACTATTAATATATACTGCCGCTATCCCTAGCTGACGTAAACTATCAACTTGGTCTTTCATCAAAGAAATAAGTGGCGATATAACAAGTGTTACCCCTTCAAATAATAATGCAGGGATTTGAAAACAAATAGATTTTCCCGCACCTGTAGGCATAATCGCCACTGTATCATTTTTATTTAATAAACTTTCAACTACTTTTTTCTGCCCTGGTCGAAAGTCTTCATATCCATAAAATTTTTGTAGTATTTGTCTTGCTTTATTCAGCATCATAATATTTCAATAAGGCTTGAGTGCCATTATTTTCATAACCTTCTTTGGCTAATTTTTCATATAGAGATTTTGCCAATTTCAATCCTGGTAAATCTAAATTCATTTCATCAGCTGACTCTATAGCTATTTTCATATCTTTAATAAAATGTTTAATGAAAAATCCTGGTGCAAAATCACCTTTTAACATTCTTGGTGCTAAATTGCTAATCGACCATGAACCTGCTGCTCCTGTAGAGATTACATCTAATAAATCCTGAGGATTTAATCCACATTTTTTCGCATAAGCAACAGCTTCACAAACACCCATCATATTAGAAGCAATAGCTATTTGATTGCTCATTTTTGCATATTGACCAGAACCTGCTTTGCCAAAATAGCAAATAGTTTTTCCCATAGCTTCAAAAATCGGCAAAACTTCTTCATAAACTTCTTTATCGCCACCAACCATAATGGCAAGTGTACCATTTTTTGCTCCTACATCTCCACCAGATACAGGTGCATCTAAAGATTTTATTTCATATTTTTGAGCTTCTTGATAAATCTCTTGAGCCAGTTTTGGACTAGAAGTAGTCATATCTATAATTATGCTTTGTGGTTTCAAATTTTTAATTACACCATTTTCACCTAAATAGATTTCTGCTACATCTTGAGGATAACCCACCATAGAGATGATTACATCTACATTTTGGGCTAAAGCTTTGGCACTATCAAACCATTTTGCACCTTTAGTTAATAAACTTTCAGCTTTTTGCTTTGTACGCGTATAAACCATGACTTCATATCCAGCTTTTAAGAGATTATTTGCCATGGATTTTCCCATTACACCAATGCCAATAAAACCAATTTTTAGTTTTTGCATATATTTCACCACTTTCTTTTACCTGAAACTTATTACAACATAAATTTATAATATAAAGCAGCTACACAAATCGTATAACTTATAAAATATTCCCATGAACTGCCCACGCGAAATAATTTTATACCTATTTTTCGCTTTCGCCAGATAAGTGGCACCTTGCCACAAATTCCATCTTCAATAATATGAAGTAAAGCACCTACACAGACAAATATCGGAATTTGTGCTATTTCCCAAAATAAATCTTTTAATACACCAACTTCATGTAAATAAAATAAAATAGCGATTATCGCTAAATAAGGCACTGTCCAATGTGTATTTTGGCGATGTTTTGAACGCCATTTCCAATAAGCTTTACTTTCTTTTGGTGGTTTACCTTCCAATCTATCTGGCAATACACTGCCAAAAAAACTATATGCTGCATATAAAAAATTTCCTGTTCCTGCAAATACAACTACAGTCGTTACTAATTTATGATTAGCCCACTTCACAAAAATTCTCCTTAAAATTATTATCTATGCCATAAAGGATAATCTCTATGTAAAATAAATCTATTATAGACTATAGCAATAAAAACTAATAAACAAATTCCTGGTATTACATCAAATAAAAAATAATTGATAATACCTTGTTCATTCGCTTTTAATAATATAATCGGCATAGCAGCAGATGGTGGGTGAATTGCTTTAAACCACGATTTCACTAACATGGCTATAGCTACACCTAAAGCATAAACAATCCAATCATGCCCTAAAATATAAGCCATTAAAATACCTACAATACTTGTAATAATATAGCCTAAGATAATATTTCTCGGCTGAGCATATTCACTGTCATATAACAAAAAAGCGATTATACTTGTCGCTCCAAATGGTGCTAATAATAAATTGTTATCAATAGATTTAGATACTAAAGCTACAATACCAATGCCGAAAAAAATACCAATAGCTGATAGTATTTCATCTTTTTTCATAAAATTGAAATCCTTTATATTTTTTCCTTAAATCTAATTGCAATTATATCAAAAAATAACATTAATTTATAGCATACTATTGAAAAACTATTACGGTTTGAGAAAAAAGATAAATGCCATTATAATATATTTTAAAGAAAACGAACCGCATTCATTTTTATAAAATATAAATAAACAGGTGATTATTTTGGAACATACACTTAGTAAACGTGAAGCAAAAAAAATAAAATCAAAAAAAAACATCATTCAATCCGCTATCGTATTATTTGCTCAAAAAGGTTTGAAAGATACTTCTATTGCTGATATCATGCAAAAAGCTAATTTAGGTATTGGCACATTTTATAATTATTTTCAATCTAAAGATGATTTACTCCGTAGTCTACTCATTCAATTAGCTATGGATATTCGTCAACATTATCTTGAATCTATAAATAAAGAAAAAACTCAAGCTCAAGTATTAGAAGGACTCGTTTTATATACTGCTAATCTACTAGACCAAAATCGTTTTATTTTGCCATTATTCATGCGCGCTGTAGATAGAAGTGCATTGACCATACAGCCACATGTTTCGATAAAAAAACCACTTCCATTCAAAGATATTTTTGATGAAATCATTAAAACTGGTCAAGATAATGGCGAATTTCGCAGTGATATTCCAGCTGAAATTATCACAGAAATGTTTCATTCTCTATTTCAATCTGCTTCTTTTAGTAGCCTACCACTTAAATATCAAGAAAACATTCGCTATAAATTAAATTTAGTGCTTTCAGGTATTATTTTAAAATAAAATTTGTACGTATACAAAAAACAAATAAACATTTTAAAAGATATTTTGTGCGTATTTTTTCTAAAAGCTACAGTATAGTTGTAAATTCACTCCAAAAAGAGTATAATTTCGTTATGTTATTTTTATATAATATACAAATATATCTTTAGGAGGTCTTTTATAATGACAGCAAAAATGATCATTAATAAGCTCGGTACGCTTATTCTCATTGCCATGATTTTAGGCATTGCTGTTGGTTTGGCTTTAGGTGAAACAGCACAAATCTTTGCGCCAATCGGCGACTTATTTATGCAATTAATCAAAATGGTCGTAGTACCTATGGTTTTATTCTCACTAATTGGTGGTGCGGCTTCACTAGGAAATTCTAGTTCTGCTGGGAAAATCGGTCTTTTAACATTTATTTATTATACAATTACTACTATCATTGCTACTGTTATAGGTCTTATTTTCAGTGTAGTATTTAAACCAGGTGAAGGAATTAGTTTAGCTAGTTTAGGAGTTCAAGCTTCTAGTGAATATGCTGATAAAGGTGGTATTCCTGGATTTTGGGAAACTTTAATCGGTTTTGTTCCTGCAAATCCTTTTGAAGCTCTCGTTTCTGGTAATATTTTACAAATCATTGTATTTAGCTTATTTATCGGTTTTGCTATCGCTAACTTAAGCGGTGAAAAGAAAGAATTCTTACTTAAATTTTTCAATTATATGACTGAAGTTACTGTAAATATTATGACTGCTATTATGTGTATTGCACCTCTTGGTGTATTCGGCTTAATGGCAGGTTCTATTGGTAAATTCGGTTCAGAAATTTTAGTAAAACTAGCTTATCTTGTAGTATTATATATTATCGTTCTCCTCATCGTTAATTATGGTGTTATTGGCGGTAGTGTTGCTATGTTCTCTAAATGTACTACATTTAAACAATTCTTTAAATCTATGTACAAAGTTCAATTATTCGCTTTCACTACTGCATCTTCCATGGCTACATTACCTCTCAATATGAAAACAACTATTGAAGAATTGCATGTTTCTAAAGAAACTACTTCTTTTGCACTTCCTCTCGGTGCCACTATCAATATGAATGGTAATGCTGCTTATTATGCTATGGCTGCTATCTTCTTTGCTCAAATGTTTGGTATTGAACTCACTATTACACAATATATAGCCATTATATTTACTTCTACAGTTGGTGCTGTAGGTCAAGCAGGTGTTCCTGGCCCTACACTTTTAGTAGTAGCCGTTCTCATGTCTGCTAATATTCCAATCGAAGCACTTCCAATTTTATTCGGTGTTGACCGTATTTTCGATATGCTTCGTACTGCTGTAAATATCACAGGCGATGCTGCTTGTGCAACTATCGTTGATAGATTTAGAGAATAATAATTAAACTGTTCATTTCTTTGATGACAAAGAAACGAACCAAAGAAATCACCGCAGATAAAATTTTAGTTTTGAAAATAATTATCGCTTCATACAACGCTTAGAAACTCGCTTCGCTCAAACATTCAGACTAAAACCGTATTCAACGATAATTATTTTCAATAACCTCACGGTTACCACTAAAATTTTATAATGCGGAAAAATAAATATTACCAAATATTATTAAGGTAGATTATAGAATTACTCTTATTTATTATTCGTTTTTATAATCTCCACATTTTAGCATCTTTTTACAGTATCCACGAACTATTAATAAAAAAGGAACAATATTTTGATGTATATCAAAATATTGTTCCTTTTTATTTATATTTCATTTTCTTCCATTAATTTTAGTTTTTTTCGCCAATAACGTGAATAAACTACACCAAGTGGATTGTGAGCAAGTACTCTATCTTTTGCAACTAATGTAGTTACAGGACCATTACAATTTTTGTTAAATATAGCATCATGACCTACACATAAACCACAGGAAATAAATAAATCGCAACCTGCTTGATTTAAAAATTCAGCTTGATATTTAGGATTACACATACTTTCTGTTGCACTTTGGGGATTTATTTTTTTCAAACCTAATTTATCCTTTGCTATCGCACAATTTTTACAGCAAATAGATACTACTTCAAATTCACGTGCTAAAAATTTATTAATTAAATAAGCTTCTTTATTTAAACCGATACAAAAAGCTAAACCTAATTTTTTATAGCCCATTTGTTTGGCAAATTCTACAGTTTCCTCCAAACGTGTAAGCTCACTATAATATGTGGCTTCCACAAAAGCTGCTGCTTTCATAATTTTTTTCTCTTCATCTGTATATAAATCAAGCACTTCATCTTGATTTATTTTCTTGCAACTAATACCTCTGCCTGCACAAATATGACTTTTACAATTCGCACAATCACCAATCATATTAACACCTCCAAATAAGTATATATTTATTTTATTATACAACAAAACCCTAAAAGTATTAAAACTCTTAGGGTCTTAATCAAGATAATCCCAAAATTTAATTATATGTAAATAAATCTAAACAAAACATATATAATAAATTTAATCCATATAAAAACAAAATGATAGCACAAATAAGATTAATATATTTAACAAATCTATATAATTTATTTATAAATTTATGTGCTATAAAAGCTAATGAAGAAAACCATAAACAAGAAGCGATACAAACTCCTATAATAAAATATATAGAACTATCTCCTGCTAAAGATGTTCTAAAGCTACCTAAAATCAACGAACCATCAATAATAGCTTGAGGATTTAACCATGCGACAGAAAAAGCCGAAACAATTATTTTTGACAATCTATAATCATGAGTTGATTTTATTTCTAATTTGCTATTCGTTCTCCATAAATCAAAAGCAATATAGAAAATAACCATAGCTCCAATAAACATCACGAAATCACGTAAAAATTGATATTTATCTAATAAAATTCCAATACCTAAATAACAACTAATAGCTAACGAAATATCAAATATAATTACAAATATCGTAGTCAGATAAATTATTTTTACATTTCTTTGCATAGCAGAATTAATAACATACATATTTTGTATGCCAATAGGCATAACATAAGCCAATCCAAATAATAAGCCCTGCATAAAATATATCATTTTTATATCCTTAATAGTTAATAATTTATTTTCAATTTAAATAAAAAGCTATAGCAAAATAAATTCTTTGCTATAGCTTTTATGTTATATTTTATTGTTCACCAATCATTTTTACTTCTGGATAAAGTTTCACGCCATGAGCTTTATAAACTCTATCTTGTACTTCTTTGATTAAATCAAGTACATCTTGAGCTGTTGCTCCGCCGATATTAACTACAAAACCAGCATGTTTTTTAGAAACTTGCGCACCACCAACAGTGAGTCCTTTTAAACCTGTTTGGTCAATTAAAGTCCCTGCAAAATATCCAGGTGGGCGTTTAAAAGTACTACCTGCACTTGGATATTCAAGTGGTTGTTTTGTTTCTCTACGATTAGTCAAATCTGCCATTTTAGCTAAAATCTCATCTTGATTTCCTTCTTGTAATTCTAATTCAACTTCTAAAATCAAATTATCATTATCTTGGAAAATACTATGACGATAAGAAAATTGAGCTTCTTCATTTGTATAGTATACGAGGTTTCCTTCTTTATCAATAGCACTAACACGATGAACTACATTTTTTATTTCACCATCATAAGCACCAGCATTCATAAAGATACAACCACCGATACTACCTGGAATACCCACTGCAAATTCAAGACCTGTAAGTGAAGCTTCACCTGCAAATTTAGAAACATCAACCATTAAAGCACCACATTGAGCTTTAATGAAATTACCATCTCTTGTAATTTTAGCAAAACGTTCATTTAAATTTACAACAATACCACGAATACCTTTATCCATGACTAACAAATTAGAGCCATTGCCAAGCATTGTTAGTGGTACATCATATTCTTTTACTATTTTTATAACAGCGATAGCTTCTTCAACTGTTGAAGGCATTACAAAGCAATCAGCTGGACCGCCAATTTGAAATGTAGTATGTTTAGACATTGGCTCATCTATTAACACACTATCTTCTGGCAAAATTTGTTTTAATTTAGCTATACATTCATTTAATTTTTGCATTATTTATGCTCCTATCAATCTAAATGATCAAAACCAACTTGTTTTAAATTTGCATAATCAAGTTGTCGCATAGCCTCATAGGCAATTACAGCCACAGAATTAGATAAATTTAAAGAACGTGATTCACTTATCATCGGTATACGAATGCAATCGTCCCAATGTTCTTTTAAAATACTTTCAGGAATACCTGCTGTTTCTTTACCAAAAACAAGCATATCATCCATGCCATAAGTTACATCACTGTGTACATGATTGGCTTTTGTTGTAGCATAATGAAATTTATGACCTTTATATTTTTCTAAAACTTCATCAAAGTTTTCATGATAATGCACTTTTACTAAATGCCAATAATCAAGACCTGCTCTTTTTAAATATTTATCATCAGTAGAAAAACCAAGTGGTTTTACTAAATGAAGTTCAATACCTGTATTTGCACAAAGACGTGCAATATTACCAGTATTTGCTGGAATTTCAGGTTCAATCAAAACAATATGCACTTATTTTCACCAGCCTTATTAAAGAAGCACTTTATGAGAAAGATTTACTCTACCTTGACGGTCAATTTCTGTAACTTTTACTTCTAATTCATCGCCAATGTTTACAACATCTTCTACTTTTCCTACGCGTTCTTTTGCTAATTGAGAAATATGGCACAAGCCTTCTTTACCTGGTAAGATTTCTACAAATGCACCGAAATTCATAATGCGTGTAACTTTACCTTTATAAACTGCACCAACTTCAACTTCAGCAGTTAAAGCATTGATCATATCTTGAGCTTTCTGTGCAGATTCAGCACCTACTGCTGTGATAAATACATTACCATCATCATGAATATCGATTTGTACACCAGTTTCATCAATTATTTTTTTAATTGTTTTTCCGCCTGGTCCAATTACATCGCGAATTTTATCAGTAGGGATTTTCATGCTATTTACGCGTGGAGCGTATGGAGATAATTCTTTATTTGGTTCACTGATACATTCAAGCATTTTGCTTAAGATAAATTCACGGCCACGTTTTGCTTGAGCAAGAGCAGCTGCTAAAATTTCTCTGCTAAGACCATCTACTTTGATATCCATTTGAATAGCTGTGATACCATCTGGAGTACCTGCTACTTTGAAGTCCATATCACCAAGAGCATCTTCCATACCTTGGATATCTGTTAAAATTGTATAAGCATCGCCATCTTTTACTAAGCCCATTGCACAACCAGATACTGGTTTTTTAATAGGTACACCAGCATGCATTAAGGAAAGTGTACTACCGCATACGCTACCCATGGAGCTAGAACCATTGGATTCTAAAACTTCAGATACAAGGCGAAGTGTATAAGGGAATTCTTCTACAGAAGGAATAACTGGCACTAATGCACGTTCTGCAAGCGCACCATGACCGATTTCACGACGACCTGGGCTACGCATTGGACGAGCTTCACCAACGGAATAACCAGGGAAATTATAATGATGAATATAACGTTTAGATGTATCATCACCGATACCATCAATTACTTGTTCATCACCTAAAGCGCCAAGTGTAGTAACATTTAAAATCTGAGTCTGTCCACGAGTGAAAAGTGCACTACCATGTGTACGAGGTAAAATACCTACTTCACAGCTAATAGGACGAACTTCTTCTAAGCCACGACCATCTGGACGAATTTTTTCATGAGTGATCATATGACGTACAATACCTTTTAAAGTTTTGTAGAGCACATAATCTATTTCCATATCCATTTCTGGGTAAAGTTCTAAGAAATGTTCTTTTGCTTCTGCTTTTACTTCTGCTACATGTTCATCACGGCGAAGTTTATCAGCATCACGAACAGCAGCATCAAATTTATCATAAGTGTATTCATGAATAGCATTTACAAGTTCTTCTGGAACAGTAAATAATTTTGGCTGATGTTTTTCTTTACCGCATTTTTCCATCATTTCTTGCTGGAATTTTACTAAGCGTTTGATTTCTTCATGACCAAATAAAATAGCATCAAGAACTACTTCTTCGGATAATTCATTTGCACCAGCTTCAACCATCATTACAGCATCATAAGAACCTGCTACAGTCAAGTTTAAATCAGATTTTTCACGCTGTTCAACTGTTGGATTGATAACAAATTCGCCATCAATACGACCAACACGAACACCAGCGATTGGTCCTAAAAATGGAATATCAGAAATAGAAAGTGCACAAGATGCACCAATCATACCAGCGATTTCTGGAGCATTATCTTGTTCTACAGATAAAACTGTAGCTACAATCTGAACATCATTTCTATAACCTTCTGGGAATAATGGGCGAATAGGTCTGTCGATTAAACGGCTATTTAAGATAGCAGATTCAGCAGGACGACCTTCTCTTTTTATAAAACCGCCAGGTATTTTACCAACAGCGTACATTTTTTCTTCATAATCAACTGTTAAAGGGAAAAAATCTACTCCCTCACGTGGCTCAGCAGAAGCTGTTGCTGTTACTAAAACTACAGTTTCACCATATCTAACTAATACAGCGCCATTTGCTTGTTTCGCCATTTTGCCTGTTTCTACAACAAAACTGCGACCGCCAAGTGTTGTTTCAAAAGTATACATAACTTACCTCCTATTTATGTATTTATCAATATTTTAATCTTTGTGTCTATATCTATTTTAACTTAAAATCAAGCAAACTAAAAGAAAAAGCGGGAAAGGCTCCCGCTTTTTCAATTAATTATTTACGTAAATTTAATTTTGCAATAAGAGCACGATAACGTTCTACATCGATATCATATAAATAGCTTAAAAGTCTTCTACGATGACCAACCATTTTTAATAAGCCACGACGGGAATGATGGTCTTTTTTATTGTTTTTAAGATGTTCAGTAAGATATGCGATACGTGCAGTTAATAAAGCAACCTGTACTTCTGGGGATCCAGTGTCACCTTCATGAGTAGCGTTATCTTGAATGATTTGTAATTTTTGTTCTTGAGTTAACATTAAAATATCCTCCTAAATTTTATTTCTCCCGAATCCACGACAGCGTTGGAGTTTCGCTTACCCTAGAATGGGAATGTCTTTTGCATACAAAAATTAATATATCATAAATAAATATCACTGTAAAGAAAAAGATTAGTGCTTTTATTTTAATGATAAATATATATTCCAACTTTTTTAGATAATTGCTACAATATACCTAAACCATTTTATTGTCAGAAAGGAATTTTGTCATGCTAAAAAATAAAAAATTTGCTTTTTTTGATATGGACGGCACTTTAATTGACTCTGTTGGCATCTGGAACCAAATTGACCAAAAACTCATTGAAAAATTAGCCAATAAAACAATTGATGAAACAACTGTGCAAAACGACCGTGATACACAATTAAAAAAATTCAATGCACAACCAAATCCTTATTTATGTTATTGCCAATATATCAAGGATAAATATTCAGCTCAAATTTCAGCTGAGGAAATCATCAAATTGCGTTATGAAATAGCTCAAGATTTTCTCCAAAATATAATCGATTATAAACCACAAGCTGACTTAGTCATCAAAAAATTAAAAGCAAAGAATTTTACACTTGCTATAACAACAACTACAAAACGCACAAATATGGATATATATCGCACTTTAAATAAAAATATCAACGCCAAAGCTCCACTTGATGAATATTTTGATTTAATCTACACACGTGAAGATGTCAGCAAAATCAAACCAGACCCTGAGGTTTATCAAAAAGCTATGCAAAAATTTAATGCCAAACCAGAAGAATGTATCATCTTTGAAGATTCATTAATCGGTATTGAAGCTGCTAAAAAAGCTGGTATTGAAACCATTGCTATTTATGACAAATATTCTGATGCTGATACAGAGGCAATAAAAGCACAAGCTGATTTTTATCTCCACAATTATACAGAGCTTCTATCCTCTATTGATGAATTATAAACAAAAAAGGTTATGCAAAAGCATAACCTTTTTTATTAATCGATTTCTATACCTTTTGTTTCTGGAACAGTGAACCACATAAAAATAAGTGCTATTGGATAAATAACAAATACAAGACTCATTGCTCCTATCAAACTTCCGCCTGTTGCCAAATAACCAATTATAGCAGGGCCAAAACCAGATAAACCACGACCTGTACCAAAAATTATATTTTCTGCAGTAGAACGTGCTTCAGATGGATAATTTTCAGCAATAACTGCACCATAACCACCCATCATACCATTTACAGTAAAACCTAATAAGAAACTTCCCCATAATAAACTTGCTTGACTTGTAAAGAAAAAGAAATAAATTACACAGTAAATTGTTCCACCAATATACCAAAGTGCAAAAGTCTTTTTACGTCCAATTTTATCTGCCAAGATACCAAATAAGATTATACCTAAAACCATACCAGCAATAGATATTACCATCCAACCACTTGTCTGCGCTAAACTATAGCCATATTTTTGAGATAAAATTGTTGGCATCCAGCTAAATATCGCATAATAGCCAAAGTTTTGCACTAAACACATAACTGTAAGCCCTATTGTTGTTGCTGTTATTCTCTTTGTAGTGAATAATTTTTTAAGTGGCATACCTGCCAAATAATAATATTCTTTTTGTTCTTTTTCAGTGATAGTTCCATTTTCTTTTTTAGCAATCAATTCTTGCTGACGCTGTTTTTTACGTTGCCACAAAATCGGTTCTTTAAGATGCATACGTACATAAATTGCGATGAGTGCAGGAACTAAGCCTACAAGAAATACTGCACGCCAGCCAAACATTGGCACAATTATAGCTGGTATAACTGCTGCTAATAATACACCGCCTTGCCAACCAAGTGCTACCCATGAAGTAGCTCTTGCTCGCATATCAGGTGCCCATGTTTCAGTAACAATCGCCATACCAATACCAAATTCACCACCGATACCAAGACCAATGATAAAACGTAAAACAAGCAATACTGTATAATTATCAACAAAATACATCAAGAATGTGGCTACCGCAAATAAAATTATCGAAAAAGATAATATCTTTGTACGTCCATATTTATCTGCTAGCAATCCAAAAATATATGAACCAATCCACATACCAATCGTTGTTGCTAAAGTTAAATTCCCAGCTTCTGCTGTAGTAAGTCCAAAATCTTTAATAATAAAAACTAAAATAAATGATAATAAAAACATATCCAGACCATCAGCTGCATATCCTAATACAGCACCTATTAATGTCTTAATATAATGGTCTGCTTCTCCTTCTACATGTTTTTCCTTCGCCATAAAAATTCTCCTCTTATTATCTATACTATCTTTGTCCAAATATATATATGTACAAAAATACATATATAACTAATACTTAATGTCATATATGTATTTTTTGCAAACTTAAATATCCCAATGAATTTTTTCTGGTGAAGGGCAAGCATGGTCAATCGTATTTAAAATCCATGCGACATTATTATGAGTAGCACTAAAAGCTTTTTCTATAGCAGGCTTATATTTTTCAGGAATATCCATAAAAGATAAAGCCTTTCTCATATAATTTAAAGCTTCCTCTTTCATCAGACCGGTAGCCATTAATTGAGCTTTAAAACGATAACCATAATATAAATAACTATTATGTTTCACGTCTAAATTCTCAAATACGCGAATTTTTTCATCAATTTCATTTTCAGCTGTTTCAATATCTTGCTTATTATATAATAAATTCCAGCGGTCAGCCCAAACTTCTCCACGTAGAATATATTTATATAAATAATCTGTAGACTCTACTAATTGCACAGCTAAATTTATATAGTGAAGAGCATCATCATATTTTTTATCTTCACGAAGGCAAGAAGATAATCTTTGCAAAGCATAAACTTTTTCTTCTACCTGTTCAGGATTTTCTTCATCTATTTCTACTTCAACAACAGAACGAAACAACTCTATTGCTTCATCATGTTTTTTTAATTCTGGCATTGCCAAAAAATGAGCTAAACGTGCTCTACTTCTCCAATCATCAAAACCGCCAGCAAATAAACTAGCAGGTGGACTCGCAGGTGAATCCATTACATAATGTGTAAGTTCATGAAACTCATGACTGTTCATGTAAAAACCTCCTAATATTCATCCTATTTCTCAATATTGACTTTATATATAATCTAATATATGTTGAATATATTAGATATATTTTATCATATATTACTTATAAGGCAAAAGAGAGGTTTTTTTCATGAAAATAGGTTTTATTGGTATTGGTTTAATGGGTGGTCCTTTAGCTCGAAATCTTATTCGTGCCGGCAAAGAAGTTTATATTTATGGCAGAAATCAACAACATATAAATAAAGTATTAAGTGCTGGCACTACAGGAAAAACTGTAAAAAATATTAACGATTTAGCTATTTGCGATATTATTTTTACATGTTTGCCACTTCCACAAACAGTAAAATCAATCATGATAGAAAATAATGGCTTACTCAATCAATTAAAATCTGGCTCTATCTATATTGATACTAGTACTATCGACCCTAGTACTGCTATAGAAATAGAACAATATGCTATTCATCATAATGTCCATTATATAGCTTGTACTTTAGGATTAGGTCCTGCACAAGCTGAAACAGCTTCTGAACCATTATTTGTTGGTGGCAATAAAGAAATATTTACAAAAATAATGCCTATTTTAAACTTAATTGGTTCTCCTGTTCATTACTTAGGTGGTGTAGTTCAGGCTTATGCTTTCAAAATAATCAGTAACATGATTGGTATGACTAATCTTGCAATACTTGCTGAAGGTATTCATTTAGCACAAAAAGCTAATATAGATATTGAACAATTTTTAACATTATTAGCACAAACAGGAGGAGATTCTAATCAATTAAGTCGCAGAGGTCCAGCCATAGCTAATAATGATTTTAGCAATCGCTTTGCTGTTGATTTAACTTTAAAAGATTTAACTCTTGGTTGTAATATGGCTAAAGATTTTAATTATCCTCCTATATTTAGTCAAAAATCCCGTGAACTTTATCAAAAAGCTTCTGAACAAGGTTATGGTGCAGAAGATTGTTGTGCTATTTATAAAGTCCTTGAATAAAATAATTCTAAAAACTAAAAGAGATTATGGTTTATTATCCAAACCATAATCTCTTTTTTATTCTCAAAACAATATACATTCTTATTTTTTGTTTTCTAAATAATGAGGAAGCCATGCAGAAAATAATGCTACTATTGGCACTGTTAAAATAACGCCAAAGCTACCAGATATCCCTTGCATGATTTCTATACCAATAGAATTTGAATTTATTAATTGCAAATATGGTAAATCATATACATAATCTAATACCCATACACCAAGAGAGCCACCAAAGAAAGCTAAAATAAGTGTTGTTGACATTGTACCCATAATATCTCGTCCAACATTCATACCGCTTTTAAATAATTCTTTAGGTGTTAATGCTGGATTTTTAACATGCAATTCTTGCACTGCTGAAGATACATCCATTGCTATATCCATTACAGCACCTAAACTTGCAAATAAAACACCAGCAAAAAGTAATTGACCTACATCAATTAAAGTATTCTGTCCAATAAATAATAATGCTTCAATATTGGATACATTATAACCTGAAAGTGATGTGAAATAGCCAAAAATATCTGCTGTCAAACCTGCAATCAATAAACCAAAAAAAGTTGCCAAAATAGCAGATAAAGCTTTTATCGTAAAACCATTAATCAAGCAAATGGTCATTGCTGTAACAATTGTCGCTGTAAAAATAGCAGCTAAAGATGGAGAAGTTCCCTTCATTATCATAGGGAAAAATACAAATACAAAACAAATGAAACTAAAAATAAGTGCAATTGCCGATTTTACACCTTTTTTCCCACCAATAATACAAAGTGAAATCAAGAAAATAGCTATAAAAATATATATTGGCATAGAACGGTCTACATTATATACAGTAGTAACATGTAATTGCCCCACTACACTAGAAATAGTGATTACTTCTAATCCTGGCTTACATGCTGTTCCAAATAATAATCCATTAGGACTATTTGCCTCCAAAATCTGCCCTTTTTGTGGTCCAGTTTCCATCTGTAATAATACAACTTGGTCGCCCACACGAGAACCATCTTCTTGTATATTATCTTTTAAAACTTCCACTACTGTTGCTTTTTCAAAAGCGCGCCCTTGTGTATTTACTAAAGTTGGTTTTTCTACCTGATTATATGATTGTAAAAAGAAAAATCCACCTATTAATATGCAAATAATTATAATCCCACGAACCCAAATATTTTTTAACAAATTCATAAAAAATTCCTCTCTTATTATCATTATATTAATTTCTTTAATGTAAAAACTGCGGTAAAGCATATACTTTACCGCAGTTAGAGAAAAATTAAATCTTACTTATTATCTCTTAATAATGCTATAAGCTTCATCGATTGGTGTGCCTGTTTGAGCATCATATGTGTTAATAGTAAATTTATCATCAGTAATATTGATTACAGAATATGTTGGTCTCCAAGTCTGGCTACGAGCAGCTACATAATCTTGTTGCTGTTCAATTAAATTATAGAATTTAGAACCAGTTGCAGAGTTAGAAGTCATGTAGAATACACCTTCTGGATTTACTAAAGTGCCTTGTTTCATATCAGCAATAGTGTAGCAACGATTTTGAGAAGTATAGTATTCTTTGAAAGCACTGTCAGATTTTAATTTATTATCAAGTACTTTATGGTCTTGTCCATGTTGACCTACTTTATATTCTGCAAAATCATCATATTGTTTACCATCACTTGTAAGCTGATAAGTACGAGCATAAGTATGGTCATGACCTTGTAATACTACGTCGATATCATTTGCATCAAAGATAGGTGTTAATTGGTTACGTAAAATAATACCATCAGAGTCAGAGTGGTCTAAACCTGAACCGTAGATATCTTGATGCATTACAACAATACGCCATTTTGCATTTGGATTTTCTTTTACTGCTTTTTCTACTAAAGCTTTATGGTCAGCTGCATTATAGTTATTAGCATTGATGACAATGAATAAAGCACTGCCATAAGTATAATAATATCCATGACCTGCAACTGTAGAATTAGTTTCTGCTGTAAATGGATTTGGCACATTGAAGTGATTTTGATAGCTAGTAGTCAAGCAATCATGGTTACCAATAGCTACTGCTTGTGGTAAATTGCGGAAAGCTGTTGCAGATAAATATCCGGAGTATTCATATTCCTGTAATAAATGTTTTTCAGCGTTATTACCAGCTGGTTCATTAATTTGGTCACCAGGAGATACTAAGAAATTAATTTCTGGATGTTGTGCTAAAGCACTATTTAATGTTTTATTCCAGTTATAAGCATCATTTCTAGCTGCAACATCTTCACTTTGTTCTACAGCACTTTCATTTGGAACTTGACCTTTAGAAGCACCAATCTGTGGGTCACCTACATACATAAATGAGAAATTATGTGGATCGCCTGTTTTATATTCATGAGCTTGTTGCCATTTACCATTTAATTTTACCTGATAATAATATGTAGTATTTGGTTCAAAGCCATCAGCTGTTACTTTATTGCTATAATACTGCACACCATTGATTACAGTACCTTCTGTACAAGTACCTTTAAATTCTTTAGCGTTTTTCATATCTTTATTATCAGCAATACGCACTACAGCTTCATTTGCTTTTTCTTTAGAATACCAACCAAAATTTAATTTAGAAAAATCGGAGCCTGGAATTAAAGCAACTTGTTCATAATTTGTTTTAATTTTATCCCAGTTAGCTTTCCAATCTGCCCAATCTGTATGTTCTGATACAGCTGTTTTAGTAGTAAAAGCTGGTGTTAAAGAAGCATCATTCCATTGTTCTGTTGCCGCATAAACAGTTAAAGAGCCTACACTAAGTGCTGCACTTAAGCATAAAGCTAACATTCTTTTTTTATTTTTTTTCAAATAAAACACAAAAGTCACTCTCCTTAGTTCTAATCAAAAATAAGATAATTTCTATATCTTTTGTAGATATATTTATTCTATATTTTATTTTTAAAAATACTGTAAACGTAACGTAAAATTTAAATAAATATATACAAAAATAACTGTAAAATAGCTGAAAGTGATAAGAAAAATTCTTATCACTTTTATATCAAATCATCATTTATTTTTTTACAATTGTATAGGAGCTATCTATTGCTTCGCCTGTTTCTACATCATAAGTATTAACAGTGAAACTATCTTTTGTAATGTTGATTACAGAATAAGACGGTCTCCAATTTTGACTACGAGCTGCTACATAATCTTGTTGTTCTGGAATTAAATTATAGAATTTAGAACCAGTTGCAGAGTTAGAAGTCAAATAAAATACACCTTCTGGGTTTACAACTGTACCTTGTGATTTATCGGCTATATTGTAGCAAAGATTTTGAGATTTATAATATGCTCTAAATACGCCATCTTTTTCAAAGCGTTCATCAAAATTATCGTGGTTAAATCCACCTTGATCTTGTTTGTATTCTAAGAATTCATCATGTGCCTGTCCATCACTTGTAAGCTGATAAGTACGTGCATAGCTATGATCATGACCTTGTAATACTACATCAATATCATTTGCATCAAAAATTGGTGTCAATTGTGTACGCAAGATAATGCCATCAGAATCTGAATGGTCTAAACCTGAACCATAAATATCTTGGTGCATTACAACAATACGCCATTTTGCATTTGGATTTTCTTTGATAGCTTTTTCAATCAAAGCTTTATGGTCTGCTGCATTATAGTTATTAGCATTAATAACAATGAATAAAGCATTACCATAACTATAAAAATATCCGTTACCAGCAGGTGTTGGTGTAGATTCTTCAAGGAATGGATTTGGATTATTGAAGTGATTTTGATAGCTTGCAGAGCTACAATCATGGTTACCAATAGCTACTGCCTGTGGTAAATTGCGAAGTACAGAGGCGGAAAGATATCCAGAATATTGGTCTTCTTGTTCTTTTAAATCTTTTGCGTCTTCATTACCTTTTACACTTACCTGGTCACCAGGGGATACTAAAAAGTCAATTTCTGGATGTTGTTCCATTGCTTTATTTAAAGTTACATTCCAGTTATAAGAGTCATTTCTAGCAGCTAAATCGTTACCTAATTTTTTACCATTAGATTCTGCATTTTTTTGTTTATATGAAGAACCAATCTGTGGGTCACCTACAAACATAAAGCTGAAATTATCTGGATCACCTGTTTTATATTCTTGAGCTTGTTGCCATTCACCATTTAATTTTACTTGATAATAATATGTGCTATTTGGTTTAAAACCATCAGCTGTTACTTTATTGCTATAATACTGCACACCATTGATTACAGTACCTTCTGTACAAGTACCTTTAAATTCTTTGGCATTTTTCATTTCTTTATTATCAGCAATACGTACCATTGCTTTATCTGTTTTTTCTTTAGAATACCAACCAAAATTTAATTTAGAAAAATCAGCGCCTGGTGTAAGTGCTACCTGTTCATAATTTGTTTTTAAATTATCCCAGCCAGCTTTCCACTGTTCCCAATTAGTATTATCAGAAATAGGTGTTTTAGTTTCTACCATTGGTTTTGTAGAAGCATCATTCCAATATTCTGTTGCCGCATAAGCTGTTAAAGAGCCTACACTTAAAGCTGCACTTAAACAAAGTGCAATCATTTGCTTTCTTCTTTTTTTTAAATAAAACATTCTCATTGCTCCAAATCTCTAATAAATAATATTCTCTTTAAGTGATATACTTCCACCACTTTCGCTAATAACTACAAGTGAAAGTTTCTTGCTCTATAAGGTTAAAATTTAAATTTTAAGCTAGTATATACAGTATTAGCATCTGTATCTGTCTTTAAATCCTTACCGTCAAAATATAAAAGTGAACCTATTACATTTTGAGTAAATACATATTCTACACCAGCTACAAGTCCTTTTTGACCTTCTGCAGCCTCATCATAACCTGTTTCAATAGTTACATTTTCACCGAGATGACGATATCCTATATATGCTCCCCAAGAACCTGCATCTTTTGCATTTGCGCCTTTATACTGTACTTCTACACTACCTGCTTTATCATAGCTATTAGCATCAGCATTTTGTAAATATTGACCAACTAATGCTACATTTTTATCAAAATTATATTTGCCACCTGCATACCATAAATTAGCTTTATTATCATCAACGTCTAAATCTAATTCAACATCTTTATCTAATCCACTCAATAAAATATAACCTGCATTGAGTGCTAAATTATCGTTTGGTGTGTAATCAAATTGTACACCATAGTAATCAGCAGTGATATCTTTTGCTGTTTTACCATCAGGGATTTCACCATCATGATCATTTTCACTGTAGCGACCAATAGCTATATTTGTATTAAATACATTACTACCAAAATTTGCTGTCATACCAGAAATTTCATCATCAAAAATCATACCCTGACAAATATCTAAAGAAGTTCTACCAGCTGTTACTGTTGCACCAAATAAAGGTCCTTCTACATATGCCTTACTTACTTTTACACCATCTGCATTGCTATCTGTTTCTGGATACATTGTATATTCAATTTTAGCATTAGCAGTCCAATCACTATCACCAATATAAGCTTTTGGTTCAAGTTTAAATTCTAATTTATTAGAGCGTTTATCTTTTCCTTCATCATGATTTTCCTGCGAATATTTATATTTTAATTCGCCTTTCCATTTTATATTGTCGGATTTTTTCTCTAAATCTGCAACGCGCACACCTAAATTATCCAATTCATCAGCAAATTCAACAGCCAATTTATCAACAATTGCTTTGTCTGCTTTTTCAAGATCAGTTCTTGCCATAGCTCGTGCTACAATCTGTGCCATTTCATAACGAGTCATAGTATTTTGACCTTGATATGTACCATCTGGATAGCCATCAATCACGCCATCATTAGCAAGTGTAGTAACTGCATCATATGCCCAACTATCAGCTGGCACATCACTAAATGGATTAGTTGCTGCAAAAGATGTACTTGCTATTCCCATCATTAAACTTGCGGTGATTGCACTTGTAATAAGCTTTTTCTTAAACATTAAATATTCCTCCAAAAATGATTAATATACTTTACCTAAAAAAAGTAAAAACAAATTTGCTCAAAATAACTCCGATTAATTTTTCAGAGAAATATTTCAAAACGGTTACTATTATAAAAAGATTTTTTTAAATCAAAATTAATAGTTTGTAAAAACCATATTAAAGATATGTAAAAAATATGTAACAAAATATATTTAAATAAAATAAAAGTAAAATTTCACGCTATATTTATTTTTATATGCCAATACTATAAAATATTAAATATCATATACTTCATAATATTAAATTAGAAAAGTAGGTGTTTCTATGCGAATATTATTTGCTGAAGATGATAAAAGACTATCTAAAATGATTGATTTTCTTCTAAAAAAAGAAAATTACATTGTAGATTGTGTATATAATGGACAAGATGCTATTGATTATGCTAATTTATCCGACTATGATATCATCATTTTAGATTGGATGATGCCTTTAAAATCCGGTATCGAAGTATGTAGATATCTGCGAGCCAAAAATAATCAAACTGCTATTTTAATGCTGACAGCTAGGGATTCTCTTGAAGATAAAATCGATGGTCTAGATAGTGGAGCCGATGACTATTTAGCCAAACCATTTGAATTTCCAGAGTTACTAGCTAGAATAAGAGCTCTATCTCGTCGCATCAACAAAACATTTTATAATGATATCATTGAATATAAAAATCTAAAATTAAATTGTTGTAATGCTATTTTGACTTATAAACAAATAGAAGTATCTTTAAGCCCTAGAGAAAATCAACTCATGGAACTATTAATTAGAAATATACATCAAATTCTACCTCGTGAACAAATTATTGATAAAATCTGGGGATACGATACTAATATAAATTCCAATACTTTAGATGTAACAATAAAATCTCTACGTCAAAAATTAACTAAATTATCATTAAGTGATTGTATCCATACCATTCGTGGTATCGGTTATAAATTTGAAATGGATATATAATATGTTTACAAAATTCAAAGAAAAAATCGTTAAAGATTATTGCTATCTTACTATATTACTATTATTATTTGTATCATTTTCTTTATATATTGTAGGTTTTTCTATATCGTATAAAAGCCAATTATCTCATATAAAAATGCTCGCTATTGAAGAAAGTGAAGACTTATTTTATAAAATCAATACTAAGGATTTAAAAAATTTTCCTAAAGATGATGATAACTCACCTGAAGAAGATAATTATTTCAATAAAATTTTCATCTATGGATATACTAAAGACCATCAATTAGTATTTGAACATAATAATATGGAATGGTCTGAAAAATCTATCACTAAAATTATTAATGATAATTCACTTTCTTTTCATAAGGTATATTTTGATTTTAATTTAGTTGATAATCGCCATTTGAAATATTTAATTTATATGCGCTATCCACTCTTAGAAAATAATATATTTTTAGGTGAAGTCTATGTTGGCATAGAAATAACTCATTGGGTGCGTGAACAAATTCGCATATTCTTCATTTTATTAATAATTATTTCTCTATCCTTATTTTTTGTGCGCTATGTCGCTTATAAAATGGCAAATAAAGCTATGCAACCTGTCGTTCAATCATTTGAACAACAAAAACAGTTTATTGCCAATGCCTCTCATGAATTACGAACACCTTTAAGCATTATAATGTCTGGACTAACTGTATTAAAAACAGATGATGAAAATAATCTCTCTAAATTTTCCATAGATACTATTGATGATATTAATGATGAAAGCTTAAAGATGAAAAAGCTCATTGACAATTTATTATTATCTGCAAGAAATACTAATAATACATTAACTGTGCATAGCACTAAATTTAACCTCAATAATCTCATCAATAAAATCTACACTAAATTTTCTTTATTAGCTAAAAATAAACAAATAACCCTCAAAATTTCTAACCCTCCAGATATTTTTATAACAGCTGATATGTCTCATATTGAACAAATATTAGCCATCTTAGTGGATAATGCTATTAAATACAGTGATGAAAATAGTTCTATTTTTATCACTATAACAGAAGATAAACAATGCATAAAAATTGCCATCAAAGATAGTGGTCCTGGCATATCCATTGAAGACTTACCGCATATATTTAAGCCATTTTATCGTGCTAATAATACTCGCACTTATTATGGTAATGGTCTTGGTTTATCAATAGCCCAAATACTCGCTCAAAAAAATCACAGTAATATTCTCGTTGAAAATAATAAAGAAAAAGGTTCTTGTTTTACTTTAATAATCTCTAAAAATTAATATTGTACTTTTTATTTTCACTTCAGCTTTTTTTCAGAATGCTCCTTTATGATTTTCTTAAATTAATCATAAAGGAGTTATTTTTATGAAATCGCAGCAAACTTCATCTCAATTATTCGACTTTAAAAATCTCGACAAAACTTCTATTTTTACTATAGCTATAATCTTCATAATTTTATACCTCTGGCATCTTGGTCTATACCCCTTGATAAACCCTGACGAAGGCAGATATGCTGAAATTCCTCGCGAAATGCTTGTTAATAAAAATTTCATTACTCCATATTTAAATGGCGTAGAGTATTTTGAAAAGCCAGCTCTTCAATACTGGATTACAGCTTTTTTTATGTATATATTTGGCGAAAATGAATTTGCCATGCGTTTATTTCCTGCTCTATGTGCTTTAGGGGGTATATATTTAACAGGATATTTAGCTACTAAGATGTTTAATCGCCAAACAGGTTTTCTAGCTAGTATTATAATTGGCAGTTCCTTTCTTTATTTAATTATAGGCTCTTTAAATATCTTAGATATGGCAATATCTTTTTTCATCACCCTATCTATGGTGAGTTATTATCAATTTAGTACTACATTAAAATCAAAATATCTATATATATTTTACGCTTCTATGGCTTTTGGTACTTTAACAAAAGGTCTAATCGCTATTGTTTTAACCTTTGCCATTATATTTTGTTATTGTTTGCTTACTAAAAATTTAAAACTACTATTGAAAAGTATTTCTCTTATCGGTATATTAATTTTTCTCGTGATTTGTGTGCCATGGTTTTATTTAGTTTGCAAAGATAATCCAGACTTCTTCTATTTCTTTTTTATCCATGAACATTTCTTACGCTATTTAACCAAAGTTCATGACCGTTATCAACCTTTTTATTTCTTCATACCTTGTATCATTTTAGGAATTTTTCCATGGACTGGATTTTTTATCTCCTCTTTATTATCCAAATCACCAAAAAGAACATGGTATAAATTTATAACTAATCCTCATAGACATAAATATATTTATTTATGTCTATGGTTTAGTATAATTTTTGTTTTTTACTCCATGTCTGACTCTAAACTCGTACCTTATATAGTTCCTTGTTTGATGCCTATTGCTATATTGATTAGTCGTCATTTAAATCACATTTCTTATCAGACAACTAAAATAAAAATCGCTCTATTCATTAACGCTTTTATTTCCCTGCTCATCATTGTTGCTTTAATCGTAACAGCTATTAAAAGCGATTTTATCAGTTTAGAGGAATTTATTTTTTCTGGCAGTTTCATCATTTTAGTACTATTTATCTCTAATCTAATAATATTTATATCTTGGTATAAATATAAAAATTTCTCACAAATAATCGCAATTTATGCTATATCTGCTATTTTATTTAGCTTTTCTTTACAACCTGTAATCACACAAGTAGCTCAACATCGCACAGGAAAAGAAATTGCTCAAGTAGTAAATATTTTAAAAACAAAAGATACGCTAATAATCTCCTATAAAGATTATCTTCAAGATTTACCATTTTATACAAAATCACGCATTGCCATTTATGATTATCTAGGTGAATTAGAATTTGGCTCTAAGCACGATAGCGGACAGGGCTGGTTCTTTAACAAAGAAGAATTTTTATCCACATGGCAACAAAATCCTCATGCGATATTAGTCGTTCCTCAAAAATATAAACAAGAATGTTTAACTGAATTAAATGATGAAAATGCTGTTATTTACTTTGAAACTAATAAATATTTAATTATCACTCATAACTAAATAAAAAAGCATGTTAAAGATTACGAAATTCAACATAACCTTTAACATGCTATTTTTTATTTAAAACTCAAATTTTTCTACTGCACCATCATGAGTTAAGATAAATTTTTCCTGTTGAGGAATATTTCCTCTTTTATCCTTAGGTGGAATAATTTCATATTTTTCTAAAGCTTGTATACATGCTGTATTTAAATCTTGATATTCTTCTTCACTTAAACCTAAATCAGATTTTTCAGCAGGTAACACAGGATAAGCCTGTATTATTTTGCCCTGTTCGTCCATGATATATTCCACTACTATGATAATAGCTTCGCCTTCTGGTACTAAATTATAATCATAAACAGGTTTTTCTTTATGTTTATAAGTTGGCATTAAATCCTTAGAATCTTTTACATCGCTAAAATTCAATACAAGATTTTCTTTTGATATCTCTTTAACTACGATTTTTGTATCTTTATATGTGCGAAATTTGTGTCTAGGTTCTTTTTTTACTACAGGTTCTGGCTTTTTTTCTTCTGGTGGATTAATTGTTTCTATTGGTGGTTTTTGTTTTTCTAATTCTTCTTCATCAACAACTATTTCCGATTGAGCATTGATGTCTTCTGCCTCTTCAACTACTATATCATTTGACTCGTCCTCTTGAGTTATTCCAATATCTACATACGTAATATCTTCATCAGCAGAGGATTGTAGCATTGATTTTTCGTTTAATTCTTTTGTTATATTATTCATAACATATCCACCTAGAGCAAAAATCGCTACATGCAAAACGATAGATATTACTAATCCTACTTTTACATAATTTTTAGCTTTCATCATAAAATCCTTCTATGTTCAAATTAATAATATAATTTTATCAAGAACGATATAATAAAAATACTCCCAAGCAAATGATGATGATACCACCTATTTTATTCAAAGTCATTGACTCGCCAAAATAAAAATAACCCACAAAAGCAGCTATGATATAACCTATGCTTAAAAATGGATAAGCATAACTTACTTCTACTCGCGAAAGTACCATAAGCCAAACAACAAAACTTATCACATAGAAAATAAGCCCAGACCATACATAAATATTTGTGCTAGCTTTTAAAACCATGGTCAATATAGAATTAATATCTACTTGTATGCTTCCTATCTGCGACATTCCTTTTTTTAAAACCAATTGAGCAGCTGCATTTAACAATACACCTGTTAATATCAATAATAAATTTGTCAAAATTTCATCTCCCTTTATTTATCAATTATTAATCTTAACACATCTAGTACAATCTTACAGCAAAAATCAAAAAAATCTTCGCTATCTTATATTATTCTTTCAGGAAAAAATCTTCGCTATCTTATATTATTCTTTCAGGAAAAAATCATTTTAGATATCTATACTATATCTTGATTGTAGAGAAATATAAAAAATAGTATAATTATATAGTTTAAACATATTTTTAAAATCATTTATCTAGGAGGTTTTTTCTTGCGTGATTTTTGTCTAAAAAATAAAAAATTACTGTTGGGAATATTTGTTTTAGCTATTTTTTATCTCTATTTAGCCCATTTAGGCTCTTATCATTTAATGGACCCTGATGAAGGTCGTTACAATCAAATACCTCGTGAAATGTTACTTAGTGGCGATTTTATCACTCCACATTTAAACGGTGTAGAATACTTTGAAAAACCTGCTTTTCAATATTGGTTTACTGCCATCATGATGAAAATTTTCGGTGTTACAGAATTTGCCGGACGTATCTTGCCTGCATTATCAGCTATCGGTTGCGTTGGTCTTGCTGGATTTTTAGGCACAATGATGTATTCTCGCAAAGTAGGTCTACTCGCTAGTGCTATTCTAGCCACATCTTGTTTAAATTTAATCGTTGCCTCTATTAATATTTTAGATATGGCTCTGACTTTATTTATGACAGCCTGCATGGTATTTTTCTATGCTTTTGAACGCTCAGAAAAGAAAAAATGGCTTGTTGCCTTTTATATCGCCATGGGCTTTGGTGTTTTAACTAAGGGCTTAGTTGCCATAATCTTACCATTTGGTATTTTATTTTGGTACACAATTTTAACAAAAAGACCTCGTTTATTCTTAAAATTATTTTATCTACCTGGAATTTTAGCTTTTCTCATCGTTACTATTCCATGGTTTTATCTTGTTTGCCAAGCAAACCATGATTTCTTTTATTTCTTCTTTGTTCGTGAGCATTTCTTGCGTTTTACAACTAAAATGCACGATAGATTCCAGCCTTGGTGGTTCTTCATTCCATTTGTAATCATCGGCATGTTACCTTGGACTGGATTTTTATTATCTTTATTTAGTAAAAAAGGTGTTATTCGTAAAACAACATCTCAGCGCAATCGCTTTGATATCATCTTCTTATTATTATGGTTCTTTATCATTTTCATTTTTTACTCTATTTCTGATTCTAAATTAGTACCATATATTATGCCTTGCTGGATGCCACTTGCTATTTTAATTGCAGCTTCCATCAAACGTTTTGAAGATGAAAATTCTTGGCTTAGTCATAGCTTTTTAATCAATAGCATCTTATGCTTAGCTTTTGTCGGAGCTTTAGTCGGCTATGTCTTAAGTTCTAATTATTTGACAATTGATGAATTCATTGCCGAAGGTGGTTTACTCACAGCAGCATTATTCATCGGTACTATTGCCTCTATTTTTGTTTGGATAAAAACAAAAAGATTTCGTTGCACTGTAAGTGTTCTTTGTGTCATGGGATTTTTCTTTGGTTTAGGTCTTCATGATGTTCAACAACAAGTACACAATAATCAATCTGCATATTATGTAAGCCAAAAAATCAATGAATTAAATCCACAAGACGCTTTAATTGTAAATTATGGCGATTTTTATCACGGCATACCATATTACACTAATCAACGAGTTGCCCTTGCTGATTTCAAAGGTGAACTTGAGTTTGGCTCTGAACATCCAAGTGGTGCAGGTTGGTTTTTCAATGGCAAAGAGTTAAATGATTTGTGGAACAGTCAAAAGCGTATTATAATTGTGGTTAAAGAACGTTATAAAGATAAATGTCTCAATGTATTGACTTCTCCAGCGAAACAAGTATTAACTGAAGGGTCATATACTATTTTGATTAATAAATAATTAATAGTTAAATGATTTGGAGGAATATTTCAATGCGTAAAGAATTTTTACCTTTTGCTAAACCTATGGTTAGCGAAGAAGCTATTGCTGATGTAGCAGACTCTATTCGTAAAGGTTGGCTCGCTATGGGCCCTAAAACAGTAGATTTTGAACAAAAATTTGCTGATTATGTAGGTTGCAAATTTGGTATCTCCGTAAACTCTGCTACTGCCGGTTTACACCTCGCTGTAATGGCACTTATCGAGCCTGGTGATGAAGTCATTACTACACCTATGACATTTGCTAGCACTGTAAATGCAATCGTATTTGCTGGTGGTAAACCTGTCTTAGTAGATATTGACCCTCATACATTCAATATTGATATAAATAAAATTGAAGAAGCTATCACACCAAAAACAAAAGCTATCATTCCTGTTCATTTTGCAGGTCGCCCTTGCGATATGGATGCACTTGAAGCTCTTGCACAAAAATATAATCTTGGCATTATCGAAGACTCCGCTCATGCTCTTGGTGCAGAATATAAAGGTAAAAAAATCGGCTTTGGTCGTGGTGCTCGTCATATTGCTGTATTTAGCTTCCACCCAACAAAAAATATCACAACTGGTGAAGGTGGCATGATTTGCACAAATGATGAAGAAGCAGCTGAACTCATGTCTATGCAACGTCAAAATGGTATGAGTAAAGGGGCTTGGAACCGTTATCAAGCAAATGGTAAAGCTCATTATGATATTTTCCGTCCAGGTTTAAAATATCAAATGATGGATATTCAAGCTGCTATCGGTCGCGACCAGCTCACTCATCTTGAAGAATTCAATAATCGTCGTCGTGAAATCGTAGCTCGCTATCAAAGAGAATTAAAAGACATACGTGGTTTAATCCTTCCTCCAAAAATCGAAGAAGGCAATGTTCATTCTTGGCATATATACACACCTCTAATTGATATTGATGAACTCGGTTTTAGTCGTGATGATTTCATGGCAAAAATGAGTGCTAAAAATATCGGTACAGCTTACCATTATCAAGCACTTCATTTATTTACTTGCTTTGGCGAACTCACTGGTCTTAAAGCTGGCGATTTACCAAACTCTGAATATGTATCTGAACGTATTGTTTCTTTACCACTCTTCCCTGCAATGACTGATGAAGATGTAACAGATGTTATCGAAGCAATCAAAGAAATCTGTGGTATGAAAGGCTGATAACTAAAAAATGCTAGGAAGTCCTGAAATTTCCATTGTAATTCCAGTTTACAATGAAGAAGAATCTCTCCCTCAATTATTTAAAGAACTCTATCCTGTAATGGAAAATTTACAGCGTAGTTTTGAAATAATCTTTATCAATGATGGCAGTCGTGATAAATCATTTGCCATGCTCTATGACTTTCAAAAAGAGCATGAAAAAACTGTTCGCGTCATTGATTTAAATGGTAATTTTGGTCAGCATATGGCAATCACTTCTGGTTTTGCTAATGTTCGTGGAAAATACATCATTACTTTAGATGCTGACCTTCAAAATCCGCCAGAAGAAATCCCTAAAATCATTGCCAAAATGGATGAAGGCTATGATGTAGTCGGCACATGTCGTCAAAATCGTCATGACCCTTTATTTAGAAAAGTAGCCTCTCGCTTTGTAAACAGAATGACTAATCGCATCAGTGGTTTGCATATCAGCGATTATGGCTGTATGCTCCGCGGATATAGTCGTCGCATTGTCGATATCATCGTTCAAAGTCGTGAAAGCACTACTTTCATTCCTGCTTTAGGTCAAAAATTTGCAGTAAATCCTATAGAAATCCCAGTCAGTCATCGCGAACGCGAATTTGGCGAATCTAAATATAGCTTTTTCCGTTTGCTTCGCCTAAATTTTGACTTAATGACAAGCTTTTCTATAGCTCCACTACAAATGGTTACAATGAGCGGTATGGGTATCTCCCTTTTAAGTATTATCTTTTTCTTATATTTGATTTTACGCCGTATTATTGTCGGACCAGAAGCTGATGGTGTCTTCACTTTAATGGCTATAAACTTCTTCTTGATCGGTGCAACTATTATGGCACTTGGTATCATTGGCGAATATACTGGTAGAATTTATAAACAAATTCAGCAACGACCACATTATATAATCAGAAAAATATATGAGGACGGTGCTAAAGAAGATGAATAGACCTTCTATTGTAGTATTTGCCTATAGTGAACCTGGATATACTTGTCTTAAAGCTTTAATAGAAGCTAAAGCTAATATTTTAGCTGTATATACCCATCAAGATGACCCTGATGAAGAAATATGGTTTCATTCTGTATATGATTTAGCTAAGGCTAATAATATCCCTGTATTTAGACCAAAAAAAATAGATGAAGAAGCTACTAATTATATCTTAAATTTAAATCCAGATATCATCTTCTCTTTCTATTTTCGCCGTTTAATTCCTAATGAAATCATTTTAAAACCACGTTTAGGTGCTTATAATCTTCATGGTGCTCTATTGCCTAAATATCGCGGTCAAACATGTATCAATTGGGCTGTAGTAAATGGTGAAACACACACTGGTGCCACACTTCATCTTATGACAGAAAAAGCTGATGAAGGAGATATTGTAGACCAACGTGGATTTGATATAGCATTTACAGATACATCTTTAGATGTTTTCATCAAAGTTAGTAAAATCGCTAGTGAAATCATCAAAGATTGTTTGCCAAAAATAGAGGCAGGTACTATTACTTTGACACCACAAGATGATACACAAGCCACAAAATTTGGCAGACGTCGCCCTAAAGATGGTTTATTGGATTTTTCTAAAGACGCCATTAGTTTATATAATCTCATTCGTGGCGTTACACATCCTTTTCCTGGAGCTTTCACCTATGTGAATAATAAAAAATTATTCATCTGGTGGGCAAAACCAATCGAAGGAACAGGAAATATCGGTGAAATTGTAAGCACTAATCCACTTTGCATTGGCACTGGAAAAGGTCTACTTCAACTAGAAAAATTACAATTTGAAAATGAAGCTGAATTAGATGCTAAAGCATTTACTGATTTATTGCCAATCGGTACTAAATTCGAACTTGAATAAACTATTATAAATAAAGATAGAAAGAAGTATTTATCATATGAAAATTTTTGTTACTGGTGTAAACGGTTTTATTGGCTCTCATTTCCTTGAAATGGCACTTGCTCAAACAGACTGGGAAATTCAGGGTTTTGACTTAGCAGATAATAATATCACTCAATTCTTGGATAATCCTCGCTTTTCTATGAAAAAAGGCGATATCTTCAAAGAAGAAGCTTGGCTCAATGAGCAAATTAAAGAATGTGATGTTCTTTTACCATTAATCGGTATCGCTCGCCCAGCTTATTATATAACTCGTCCACTTTGGACATTCGAACTTGATTTTGAACAAAACTTAAAAATGGTTCGTAAATGTGCTGAATATGGTAAACGCGTTATCTTCCCTTCAACTTCTGAAGTATATGGTATGCCTGATCCTAACAATAAAGTCATGGATGAAGATAATAGTAATTTAATCTTAGGTCCTGTATCTAAGAGTCGTTGGATTTATAGTTGCAGTAAACAAATGATGGATAGAGTAATCTTCGCTTTTGGTCAAGAAATGGGGCTTAAATTCACTTTATTCCGTCCATTTAACTGGGTAGGACCTCGTCTTGATAGCTTCAAAGATGCAAGTGAACATAAAGGTCGTTCCATCACTCAATTCATCTATGATGTTTTGTACACTGGCAAAATAACACTTGTAAATGGTGGTGCTCAACGTCGTAGCTTTACTTGGGTAGGCGATGGTGTACAAGGTTTAATCGATATCATCACTAATAAAGATGACCAAGCAGAAGGACAAATCTTCAATATTGGTAATCCAGAAAACAATTATTCCATCAAAGAAATGGCTGAAATCGTTGTTGATGAAATGAAAAAATTCCCTAAATTCAAAGATAAAGCCGATAAAGTAGAATTTATCGTTATGGACTCCGATAAATATTACGGTAAAAATTATGATGATATGCAAGATAGATTGCCATCTGTGAAAAAAATGGAAACACGCCTCGGTTGGAAACCAAAAGCTACACTTCGCGAAGCAATCCACTATACACTTGAATGGTATGCTAAAAATTTAGATAAAGCTTAATTATTATTTATAAAAATCAAAGCCATTGCCTCAGCATTTGCTAGTGGCGATGGCTTTTTAACTAAAATATAAAATTTGGAGGATATTATGGCTAAAAAAATTGCTATAAAAATTGATGTAGATACAAAACGTGGCTATGATGAAGGTGTACCTCGCATGCTTGATGTTTTTAAACAAGAAAATATCAAAGCTACTTTCTTTTTCTCCATGGGTACTGACAATTCTGGTAAAGCTATTCGCCGTATCTTTCGCAAAGGTTTTTTAACTAAAATGCTACGCACTAAAGCGCCTAGCACCTATGGTTTTAAAACTATGATGTACGGTACAATTTTGCCTGCACCTCATATCGTCGAACCAAATCCTATGCCATTTCTTCGTGCTATCAAAGAAAATCACGAATGTGGTATTCATTGTTGGGACCATGTTTATTGGCAAGATAAATTGCCTTTCTTATCTGAAGATACTATAAAAGACGAATTGACCAAAGCCATCAATCTCTTTGAAAAAATCGCTGGCTTTAAAGCTAAAGCTTGTGCTGCTCCTGGCTGGCAAGTAACACCTCGCAGCTTAAAAGTTCAACAAGAATTAGGTTTTGATTATTGCAGTGATGTTCGCGGATATTACCCATTTTATCCTGTCATGAATGATAAAAAATATTTGCCATTACAAATTCCAGGAACATTGCTCACCATGGATGAATGTTTAGGTAGCACTTTAGATAATAAATTAATCACTGAAGAAAATATCAATGATTATTGGTTAAGTCATTGCGATCAAGAATTTAATGTTTTAACTATCCATTCAGAAATGGAAGGCTTAAAACAATTACCTATTCTTCACGATTTCATCAAAAAAGCCAAAAAACTTGGTTATGAATTTGTAAAACTAGAAGAAGGTAAACATGTTCCTAATATTAAAGAATGTGAAATTTATCATGGATATTTACCAGGTAGAGCAGGAACAGTTGCTTGTCAACGATAATTAAATAAAAAAGCCACAGCAATATGAACTGCACCCCAAAAGTTGGACACAAAACAACTTTTGGAGGTGCAGTTTTTTTATGACTAAATACTCAAATGAATTTAAAGTTAAAGCAATTAAAATGGTTTTAAAAGGAAATTCTATTTCTCATGTAGCTAAAATTCTAAACATGCCAGATATAGCTCCTCTTTGCAGATGGATATCTCATTATGAACATGGTGGTATTCCACAACTTCTTCATAAAAATCGTAAATATACTCCTATCTTTAAGCAAAAAGTTATTGAATATAAATGGCTACATCATTTATCATTAAATCAAACAGCAGCCAAATTTTCCATTCCTAATACTGGTACAATTTCTACATGGGAAAAGTTGTATCATTCTTATGGCTTTTCTGGCTTACTTGCTAAGAAACGAGGTAGACCATCTATGAAAAAATCTAAATCTACATACAAAGTTAACAAACCTAAAAAAGAACTTTCTTATGTTGAAAAATTGGAACAAGAAGTTTATCAATTAAGGATGGAAAATGACCTATTAAAAAAGTGGCATGCCTTAATGAAGCAATGGGAAAAGGAAGGAAGACACTAGTTTTAGTAATTGCTAAATTAAGGAAAAAATATATTCTAAAAGCCCTATTAAACTATACAAAATTAGCTAAAAGCACATATTATGATGCATTAAAAAAATTATCTAGAGAAGATAAATATAAAGGATTAAAAACATTAATTCATAATATTTGTAATAAAAATCATGGAAGATATGGATATAGAAGAGTAACTATGCAGCTGCATAAACAAAGGATAAAAATCAATCATAAAGTTGTTATAAGATTGATGAAAGAAGAAAATTTAACATGCAAAGTAAGAGCAAAGAAATACAAATCGTATAGAGGACAAGAAGGAAAAATAGCTAAAAATATATTAAATAGAAATTTCAAAGCAGAAAAACCAAACGAAAAATGGGCAACAGATGTAACAGAATTTGCATTATGTAATGAAAAAATATACTTATCACCAATAATAGATTTATATAACGGAGAAATAATAAGTTATAAAATATCGAAAAGACCAGTACTAAAGCAAGTATTAGATATGGTAGAAGATGCAACAAGAAAGATAAAAGAAACAAAAGGGATAATTCTACATTCAGACCAAGGATGGCAATATCAAAATAAGAGGTATCAGAAGTTATTAAAAGAAAAAGGCATTATCCAAAGCATGAGCCGAAAAGGCAATTGCTTAGATAATGCCGTAATAGAAAATTTCTTTGGTTTGCTAAAAAGCGAAGTATTCTATTTAAAAAAATTCAAATCCGTTGAAGATTTTATAAAAGAGTTAAAATCTTATATAAAATATTATAATACAAAACGGATAAAGATAAAACTAAAAGGACTTAGTCCTGTAGAATACAGAATTAAGTTTCAATTAGTAGCCTAATTAATATGTCCAATATTTTGGGTGCACATCATCAATATGCTGTGGCTTTTTTATTTATAAATATTTAATTATGGTTTTTTATAACCGCATTTTGGACAAACGCCATCTTCATTCAATGCAATACCACATAATGGACAACGATCAACTTCAAGATGTGGTTCATATTCTTCAGATGCCAAATTAACTCCACTAGAGAAAGTGAGTTTTACAATATTTAATTTATCTTTTAAAAGCTCATAAACTATTTTTATCATACCTTCAACTGTCATTGTTTCTTTTTTGACATACTCCCCATGCCTAAAGGCAGGGGATTCTTGAATAGCAGGTCTTACTATATCTCTCCAAAGAAGGTTGATGTCCCAACCTTCCATATATTTATAGCAGCATTTCTATCTCTATCGTGGCTGGTTTTGCACTTTGCGCAAATCCACTCACGAACTGCCAAATTTTTAGTTTCAGGATTTTTTGTACCACAAACATGGCAAATTTGCGAACTTGGATAGTATCTATCTATCTTTTGCACTATTGAGCCAATTTCTCTCGCTTTATATTCAAGAATTTTTATAAATTCACTAAATCCATAGTCAGATATTTTTCTACCCCAACGTTTTTGCATTCCTTTTATATTCAAATCTTCTATGCAGATTAAAGCATATTCACTACAAATTTTATTTGCTAATTTAAAATGAAAATCTTTACGTTGATTAGATATTTTCTTATACAATCTAGCAAGAGCTATTTTTGCTAATCTACGATGATTTGAACCTTTCTTTTTTCTAGATAAAATTCTATTAGCTTTTTTTATATCATTAGCATTTTGCTTAAAAAATAAAGGTGCTTTTATATCTTCATTATCTGAAGCTGTTAAAAACTGTTTTAGTCCAAAGTCATAGCCGACGCTTTTACCTGTTCTTGCTAAAACTTTATTCTCGTTAGTTTCACAAACAAAATAAAGATATATATCACCTAAAGTATCACGTTTAATTGTTATTGTTTTAACTATTCCTTCAATATCTCTACTTTTAAAATATTTGTATTTTTGTTTATTAATTTCTATAATATTACCCTTTAAAAGCTTCCAACCAGCTTGTTTGAGCGTGAATGATTTATATTTTCGTATCTTTTTAAAAGATGGTGGTGCTGTACGAATTTTATGTTTTAAATTTCTAAAAAACAATTTACAAGCACGGTCTATTCTTTGAGTTATGTCTTGAATAGCTTGCGAACCTACTTCTTTAAAATAGCTAAATTTACCTATTTTCTTAAGTTTAGTTAAATGTTTTTGAAGCTTATAGATATTAAGAGATTTTTTAAATAAACGATAATATCTTTTATGCAAAGCAATACAGTGATTGTAGATAATTCCAGCTATATTAATAACTTTATGAAGTTTTCTATTTCTTTTTGCCTTATACAGTTTAAAACAATATGTTTTCACTACAATCATCTGCCTTTTTATCATTTATTTATTCTGAACGCTTTTGACTTTTATCTTGATGATAACAAAGACCATTAGGGTCATTAACTAATCCCTTAGGCATTTCCAAATGAAATTTGTTATGCCATTGCATAAATGAAAGTCCTCCTTCATTAAATATTATTTTATATTTTTGCTAAGCGTGTGCTTTCACGTATGATTAAATTCATATTGTGGTCGTATTCAGAAGTTACAGGTTGATTTTGAAGCATAGATAATAATTTTTCTGCTGTTTTTATGCCTAGATGTTTATAATCAAAGGCTAGGCTAGTCAATGATGGATAAGATATACTGCCTACAGGATAACCACCAAAGCCAGCAAGTGAAATATCTTGGGGAACATGGATTTTCTTTTCATGAAAATAACGCAATAATCCTAAAGCGATATTATCTGTAGCACAGACGACTGCGCTAGGTTCAAAAGATACTACAGTATCGCCTGAATTATAGGCTTGTTCAAGACTACAATCAGTTTGGACAAAAGATATTTTACCTTGCGGATTATTAGCAAGGAAACCTTGTCTAAAGCCTTTATAGCGGTCTACGCCTACAGCGTTATCTTGAGGGGATACTCCTAAAAATACCACTTGTTGATGATTTAAAGAGGCGATATATTCACCCATCAATTTGCCTGCATTGATATCATCTACTTTGATAAAATTTACTTTATCGTGGCTTTGCCCTGTAAAAATAATGGGGATATTAGCTTGATTGATTAGTTTTAAATGATTGTCATTGATATTGATGGAGTCGACGATAATTCCATCTACACCTTGTTGAATTAATTGAGAGATATTATCTAGTTCTTTTTGCGAATTTAATTCACTGATTAAAATCAAAGCTTGATATCCCATTTGTTGTAAAATTATATTAAAACCTGTCAATAATTTGCCCGCAGAAAAAGAGTCTAAACGAGGCATGACAATGCCGATTAATTTACTTTGTTTAGTTTTTAAACGCTTGGCGAAAAAATTGGATTTATAACCTGTTTCACGTATGACTTTATCAATTAACATAGCTTTTTCCTTGCTTACGTAACCATTATTTAGATAGCGAGAAACTGTACTTTTAGCTACTCCAGCTAGATTAGCAATATCTTGTATAGTGAGTTTTTGAGTCATGATAAAGTCATCCTTTGCAATAATTATTCTTCTGGTTTAAAGCATACCATAGTTAGAGCAAAAGCGACAGCTAAACCAATAAAATTGACGAGTAAATAAGCTGGTAATCTATCCATATATAAAAGCATACCAGGGATAACAGTAATACCCATACCTGTTCCGGCTAATTGCATGATACTAGCTGTAGCACCAGCACAAGCACCACCGATTAATCCGCAGATAAAAGGTTTAACAAAACGAAGATTGATACCAAAAATAACAGGTTCAGTAATACCTAAAAATGCAGGAATAATTGAAGAAATATACATTGCACGTTTTTTTTTATTTTGAGTGCGTAAAGCAACAGCGATAGCTGCTTCACCTTGAGCTACTATAGCACCAGTGATGATATCATTAAACATATCTCTACTTTGTCCAAGGCAATTAATTTTTCAGGAATAGGACTTGTTAGAATAAGATTTTTCATTTATGTACACTCCCTTAATTATGGAATTGGTTCCATTAATATGGTATCAGTTCCATAATTCTAAGTCAAGATTTAAATTTTGTATTGTGTTTTGAAAAAGAGTATATATAATAAAAATAGAGCAAGAATGGTATAAATTTTATTTGGGTGGGATTTTTTATGGAAATAAGAAAAATTTATAGTGAATTTAATACACCTGTTTATTTAAGTAAAGCATTAAATTTATATTATGGAGGCTGGGAAATTTGTTGTCCTATGCATACATTTGGGCCAGCAATACGACAGCATTACTTAGTTCATTATGTAACGAGAGGCAAAGGAAGATTTTGGATGAATGATACTTGTTATGTAATAGAAAAAGATACTATGTTTCTTATTCGTCCAGGAATAACATGTGTTTATCAAGCAGATAAAGATGATCCATGGGAATATTGTTGGATTTGTATCGATGGCTATGATGTAGAAAATATGTTAAATAATAGCGGTTTTGACAAGGTAAATCTATTATTTTTTGATAAGAGTAATGGTGAAGTCAGAGATGCTATGTTGAATTTTATATTTTATTTTTCTAAGTATAAAAATAATGAATATATGTTGCTTAGTCGTTTATATAATATTTTTGGACATATGAAAATTCAAATGAAAAAACAGCAAGCAAAATCTATTCATGTAGAGAGAGCTATTGATTATATATATGAAAATTACAGTAAAAATATCAGTGTTACCGATATAGCAGAATATTTAGGAATAGATAGAACGTATTTATATCGTTTATTTAAAGAAGAATATAATATGTCGCCACAAAAATATCTTTTAAATTTCCGCTTGAAGACAGCTATGAATAAATTAGAAGGTGGAAATATGTCTATAGCTGATATAGCTTATAATTGTGGGTTTAATGATGCATCAGCATTTTGTCATCAGTTTAAAAAAGTATATAAAGATACTCCACTTAATTATCGAAGATATCCTCAATTAGCTATTCGCGAATGAGTAAATTTTATAAAAAAGTATAAAGAAAAACCCCCTAGTTATGCACTAGGGGGTGAGTAAAGAATGTATATAAGTCCTAACACAAGAATTATATTAAAAGATAAGTTAATTGTCAATAAAATTTTTTAATAAGTTTATAGATAAAATATATATTAAATATTGTTTAATACAGCTTCAGTCATAGTTTTTGTATCTGCTTTGATGAAGCCTTCTTTATATAAATCAGGTGTGCGATATCCTTGAGCTAAAGCTTTATCTACAGCTTGTTCAATGCAAGTAGCAGCTTCTTGTTCATCAAGAGAATAACGAAGAAGCATAGCAGCAGAAAGTATAGTAGCTAATGGATTAGCAATGCCTTTGCCTGCGATATCAGGAGCAGAGCCATGAATTGGTTCATAAAGGCTAGTGGATTCACCGATACTAGCAGATGGAAGCATACCTATAGAACCACTTAAAACTGCAGCTTCATCACTTAAAATATCGCCAAAGAGATTGCCTGTTACAATGACATCAAATTGGCTTGGGTTGATGGCAAGTTGCATAGCACAGTTATCTACATAGAGATTTTCTAAAGTGATTTCAGGATATTTTTCCGCTACTTTAGCAGTTGTTCTACGCCATAATCTAGAAGTTGCTAAAACGTTGGATTTATCTACGGAAGTCACTTTATTTTTGCGTTTTTTAGAAGCTTGCATAGCGAATTCTACAATGCGATTGACTTCAGGAACGGAATAATTTTCTAAATCCCAAGCACGTTCATTGCCTTCATAGATTTCACTTTCACATTTATCGCCGAAATAGATACCACCGATTAATTCACGTACGATTAATACATCAGTACCTTTTACGATTTCTTCTTTGAGTGGAGAATATTCAACAAGAGCATCTGCTACTTTGATAGGACGAAGATTAGCATATAATCCGAGTCCTTTTCTAAGCCCTAAAACTGCTTTTTCAGGGCGAAGTGTAGGTTCTACATTATCCCATTTTGGACCACCAACAGCACCGAAAAGTACAGCATCAGCATTTTGTGCTGCTTCAAGTGTTGTTTGTGGAAGTGGGGTGCCACATAAATCATAAGCAGTACCACCAGCAGGATGACTTTCAAATTCAAGATTTAAATTATATTTATCAGAAACTTTTTTTAAAACGGCAACAGCACTATCAGTTATTTCTTGACCGATACCATCGCCAGGAATGACTACAATTTTTTTACTCATAGATAATCTTAACCCTTCTGTTTAATGTAGTTAATGAGTCCGCCAGCTTTGGCAATATCTTGGATAAATCCAGGAAGTGGCACAGCATGGAATGTATCACCAGTTGTGAGATTTTCAATAGTACCAGTGGATAAATCAACGCGTAATTTATCATTAGCATGGATTTTTTCTACATCATCACCAATTTCAAGTAATGGTAAACCAGTATTGATAGCATTGCGATAGAAAATACGAGCAAAACTGCTAGCGATTACAACAGGGACACCAGAAGCTTTGATGGCGATTGGAGCATGTTCACGAGAAGAACCACAGCCGAAGTTTTTACCGCCGACCATGATATCACCTTCTACTACATTTTGAGCAAAAGTTTCGTCGATGTCTACCATACAATGACTAGCTAATTCTTTTGGGTCAAAAGAATTTAAATAACGAGCAGGGATAATTACATCTGTATCAATATTGTCGCCATAGCGCCAAACTTTTCCTTCTAATTTTTCAGCCATATTATTCTACCTCCTCAGGAGTTGCGATTTTTCCAAGAATTGCACTAGCTGCAGCTACATAAGGGCTAGCGAGATATACTTCACTATCTACATGTCCCATACGACCACGGAAGTTACGATTTGTAGTAGAAACGCAACGTTCACCAGCAGTCATAATACCCATATGAGCACCAAGACAAGGTCCACAAGTTGGTGTACTTACAGCAGCACCAGCTTCAATAAATGTATCTACATAACCATTATGAATAGCATCAAGATATACTTGTTGGCTACCAGGAATGATGATACAACGAACATTAGGATGTACTTTATGACCTTTTAAGATAGAAGCAGCAATTGCTAAATCTTCTAAACGTCCATTAGTACAAGAGCCGATAACTACCTGATCAATAGTGATAGGTTCTTTGATGGATTCAACAGTATGAGTATTTTCAGGAAGATGAGGGAATGCTACTACAGGTTTTAATTCAGAGAGATTGATTTCTACAGTTTGACAATAAGTAGCATCACTGTCTGCTTCAACGATTTCATATGGTTTAGTTACACGGTCTTTAATATAATTGAGAGTTTCATCATCTACAGGGAAGATACCATTTTTAGCGCCAGCTTCGATAGCCATATTGGCAATTGTTAAACGGTCAGTCATGTTGAGTTCTTTGACACCTTCGCCAGCAAATTCTAATGCTTTATATAAAGCTCCGTCTACACCGATCATGCCGATTAAAGTGAGCATAACATCTTTACCACAGATATATTTAGGTTTTTTACCAGTGATATTGACTTTGATAGTTTCAGGAACTTTGAACCATGCTTCACCAGTAGCAAGGGCAACGCCTAAATCTGTAGAACCAACACCTGTGGAAAATCCACCTAAGGCACCATATGTACAAGTATGAGAATCTGCACCAATAGTTACCATACCAGGAGCTACAATACCTTTTTCTGGTAAAATTACATGTTCAATACCTACACGACCAATTTCAAAGTAGTTTACAATATTATGTTTATGTGCAAAATCACGAACAATTTTAGCAAGTCCAGCGGATTTGATATCTTTATTTGGTGTAAAATGGTCAGGCACAAGAGCTATTTTTGTATTATCAAAAACAGGTTTGCCAATTTTTTCAAATTCTTTAATCGCAGGTGGAGCAGTTACATCATTTGCAAGTACCATATCAAGTTTGCAATTGATGAGCTGTCCAGGTTTTACCACATCAATTCCAGCATGTTTAGCCAAAATTTTTTCGGTCATAGTCATACCCATGAAAATCACTCCAATATCGTTTATTTTAAGTTAACAAATTAACAATGTCATTAAAAGATATGATATTACAAGTGGAAAAATTTTGTCAAGAGTAATATTTTAGCGAGAAAAACGGTAAAATTTTGGGTAAAAGTATATTACTAGGGAGATTTTTTCTTTTTCTAGGAAAGTAAAAACGGACTTTTGATTTTTAGTATAGGAAATTTGTTTTTGCTAAAAGTATAAAAAGGTTTTATTTTCATTGATATTAATATTTGATTTTAATAATAATTATGATAAAATTTACCTATCAATAAAATAAATTTCTATAAAGGAGATGGAATAATGAAAAAGTATTTGAGTTCAGTTTTGATTATGTTATGTATTTTATTATCAGCAGTAGTGGCAAGTGCTGAAAAAGCTGAATGGAAAGCAGACAATTATGATTTAAGTAAAGTACAAAAAATTTACGTTGAAGATGATGTAGAAAAAGACGAAAGTGTTTCTTTTTCTGATTTAGAAGCTTTGAAAGTACGTCAATCTTTGGACGAAAATGAAAAATATATAAAAAAATATAGAATTGTAAATAATAAAAATATAGCAGATGCTGTTTTATCTGTGAAAATGTTGACATGGGGAACTAAGAAATATTGGGTAGATGAACAAACTGTTACAGAAAACCAAACTATTACGCATACAGGCAAAGATGGGAAGACTTCTTCAGTAACAATTCCTGTAACAGTAACAAAACCAGGTTATTATTATTATACTCAGTATTTTTCCGCTAAATTTGTCTTAACTGATAAAGACGGCAAGACAATATTTGAAAGAATTGATAAAAGAGAAGATGAGAAAAAAGCCTATGATATGTTTAATAGAGCAGTAAAAGATTTCTATAAAGACGTCAATTCTTTAAAATAAAATGTAAATTTGTATACAAAACACTTGCAAAAAATTATGCTATATGATAAGGTATTAAACAGCAATATTAAACAATTATAAATATAAAAATATGAAGAAAAGGAATAGTAAAATTATTTTCTTTTACAGAGAGCTGTTGATTGGTGCAAAACAGTAAGGAAGATTTTTTGAACTCGCCTTGGAATAGCTGGCTGAACATCTTAGATTATAGATAATTAGGTTAAGTCGGAACTCGACCGTTATATTGAGTTTAAAAATGAGTGCATGTAGATATTTTTACATGAATAAGAGTGGTAACGCGTAAGTACAGCTTTCGTCTCTAGTTTTAGAGATGAAAGCTTTTTTTATAAATTGTTATTGGAGGAATACATAATGATGAATGTTAATAAATATACTAAAGGTTATTTTATGCCACCAACAGTAGACATGAGTTGGACTCAAAAAGAATATGTGGATAAAGCTCCTACATGGTGTAGCGTAGACCTTCGTGATGGTAATCAATCTTTGATTATTCCTATGAGCTTAGAGGAAAAAATCGAATTTTATAAACGCCTTGTAGAAATCGGATTTAAAGAAATTGAAGTAGGTTTTCCAGCAGCTTCCGAAACTGAATTTGAATTTTTGCGTACATTGGTAGAACAAGATTTAATTCCTGATGATGTAACGGTACAGGTATTGACTCAAGCTCGTGAACATATTATCAAAAGAACTTTTGAAGCTTTAAAAGGTGTAAAAAATGCTATAGTTCATGTGTATAATTCCACTTCTGTAGCACAGCGCCAACAAGTATTTAGAAAATCAAAAGAAGAAATCAAACAAATCGCTATTGATGGTGCAAAATTACTTAAAGATTTAACTGAACAAGCAGGAGCAAATTATCGTTTTGAATATTCTCCAGAAAGTTTCACAGGAACAGAACCAGAATTTGCTTTAGAAGTATGTAATGCTGTTTTAGATGTATGGCAACCAACAAGCGATCGAAAAGCTATCATTAATTTACCTGCAACAGTGCAGATGTCCATGCCTCATGTATATGCAAGTCAGATAGCATATATTTCTCAAAATCTTAAATATCGTGAAAATGTAGTATTATCACTTCACCCACATAATGACCGTGGCACAGGCGTTGCAGATTCTGAAATGGGCTTACTCGCTGGTGCTGACCGTATTGAAGGTACACTCTTTGGTAATGGTGAACGTACAGGTAATGCCGATATTATCACTATCGCTATGAATATGTTTGCCTTAGGCGTTGACCCTAAACTTGATTTTTCCAATATGCCAGAAATCATTGAAATGTATGAACGCGTAACTCGTATGCATGTATATGAACGTCAACCATATGCTGGTAAACTCGTATTTGCAGCATTCTCTGGTTCTCACCAAGATGCTATCGCTAAAGGTATGAAATGGCGTGAAGAAAATGATGAACCACATTGGACTGTTCCATATCTTTTAATTGACCCACAAGATGTTGGTCGTCAATATGATGCAGATGTTATTCGCATCAATAGCCAATCTGGTAAGGGTGGTGTAGCTTATGTTATGGAACAAAAATATGGTCTTAACATGCCTAAGAAAATGCGTGAAGACTTCGGTTATTGCGTAAAAGGTGTATCTGACCATAAACATAAAGAACTTATGCCAGAAGAAATTTATCAGATTTTCCAAGACAATTATGTAAATGTTGAAGAACCATATAAATTGATTGATTTTGTCTTGAATAAACAAGCAGATGGCACATTTAAAGGTAATGTACATTTGATGGAACATGGTTATGAAGTTGTAGTAGAAACACAGGGTAATGGTCGCTTTGATGCTGCAAGTAATGCTATACAAAAAGAATTTGGCATCAAATATGATAATTTGATTTATAGTGAACATGCTATGGAAATCGGTGCTACTTCAAGAGCTATGGCATACGTAGGTATTACAGCAGAAAATGGTAAAACATACTGGGGTGCTGGTATGGATACAGATATCATCACTGCTTCCATAAAAGCTTTAATCAGTGCAGTTAATCGCATGGATTAAAAGAAATTTATTTGTATATATGATTAATATGTTAGTATAATAAATTTATTGTTTATATATTATATGTAGATAGAAAAGGTGGTTTGTTCATGAGAAGTGATTTAGTAAAAAAAGGTGCAACTCGTTCAGCACATCGTGCTTTATTTAATGCTATGGGATATGGCCCAGAAGATTTGAAAAAACCATTAGTTGGTATTGTAAATGCATTTAATGAAATAATTCCAGGTCATATTCATTTACGTACAATCGCTGATGCAGCAAAACTCGGCGTAGCTGCTGCTGGCGGTACACCTATTGAATTCCCAGCTATTGGTGTATGCGATGGTATTGCTATGGGACACCCTGGTATGAAATTCTCCTTGGCTAGTCGTGAATTAATTGCTGATTCTATCGAAGCTGTAGCAACAGCTCATGCTTTTGATGGTTTGGTACTTATTCCAAACTGCGATAAAATCGTTCCAGGTATGCTCATGGCGGCTGCTCGTTTGAATATTCCTTGCGTAGTAGTAAGTGGTGGTCCTATGCTTGCTGGTCGTTATCAAGGTAAAGATGTCAGTGTAAGCACAACTTTTGAAGCTGCTGGTAAATTTACAGCTGGCAAAATCACAGAAGATGAAATGTATGATTTAGAAGCAAAAGCTTGCCCAGGTTGCGGTTCTTGCTCTGGATTATTTACAGCTAATACAATGAATACTTTAACAGAAGTATTAGGTATGGGACTTCCTGGCAATGGTACAATTCCAGCTGCTTATACTGGTGCTAGAATTTCACTTGCAAAACAAGCTGGTCATGTAATCATGGATTTAATTGCAAAAGATATTAAACCTCGTGATATTTTAACTCAAAAAGCATTTGAAAATGCAATCACTGTAGATATGGGTATTGGTGGTTCTTCTAATACTGTACTTCATCTTACAGCAATTGCACATGAAGCAGGTATTAAACTTCCAGCTCCATTATTTGATGAAATCAGTGCAAAAACACCTTATATCACAAAATTAAGTCCAGCTGGTACTCATCATATGCAAGATTTAAATGAAGCTGGCGGTGTTTGTGCAGTAATGCATGAACTCAGCAAAAAAGGTCTTATTCATTTAGACGCACTCACAGTAACAGGAACTGTTGAAGATAGAATAAAAAATAGCGAAATTCAGCGTGCTGATGTAATCAAAACAGTAGAAGCACCATATCGTCCAACAGGTGGTATCGCTATATTACAAGGTAATTTAGCTCCAGATTATGCAGTAGTAAAAGCTAGTGCAGTAACAGAAGATATGCTTTGCTATAAAGGTACAGCAAAATGCTTTAATTCTGAAGAAGAAGCTATCGAAGCTATTACTGGTGGCAAAATCAAAGATGGCGATGTAGTAGTAATCCGCTATGAAGGTCCAAAAGGTGGCCCTGGTATGCGTGAAATGCTCAATCCAACTGCTGTTATCGCAGGTATGGGCTTAAAAGTAGCTCTTATCACAGATGGTCGTTTCTCTGGTGCTACTCGTGGTGCTTGTATCGGTCACGTATCTCCAGAAGCTATGGCTGGCGGTCCAATCGCATATCTTGAAGATGGTGATATCATTGATATCGATATTCCAAATCGTAAATTAAATGTATTAATCAGCGATGAAGAAATGGCTAAACGTAAAGCTAACTGGGTAAAACCTGAACCAAAGGTAAAAACAGGATATCTTTCCCGTTATGCAAAACTTACAACATCTGCTAGCACAGGAGCTGTTTTAGAGTAAGTGAATAAACAAAAAAGAATTGCTTTAATAAATGATATAACAGGTTTTGGTCGCTGTTCTGTAACAGTACAATTGCCGTTGATTTCAGCTTTAAAGATACAAGCTTGTCCGCTTCCTACTGCAATTTTAGCAGCGCATACTGGTTTTCCTGTACATTATATGGACGATTATACTCGTCATATGAAAGCTCATATGGATAATTGGCAAGCTTTGAATTTAGAATTTGATGGTATTTTGACAGGTTTTTTAGGTTCTAAAGACCAGATTGAACTTGTATTAGAATTTGCAAGACGCTTTAAAAAAGAAAATACTTTGTTTGTCGTTGACCCAGTGATGGGCGATGGCGGAAAATTGTATTCTTCTTATAATGAAGAACTTTGTTTAAAGATGCGACAATTATTGAATGTGGCTGATGTTTTAACGCCGAATTTAACGGAGGTTTGTCAATTATTGGATATAGAATATCCAGATAAAATGCCAACTGAAGCTGAGTTATTAAAAATGGCACAAGCTATAGCTACTAAAGGCGTAAAGCAAATTGTAATCACAGGTCTTGTCAATGAAACAGCTGACAAAGTTTATAATTATATTTATGAGCAAGGTAAAAATCCATGTATGCAAGAGAATAATCGCATACCAGAAGAACATTCAGGTACAGGAGATGCTTTTGTGGCTATCTTGACAGCTTGTTTAGTTCGTGAAGAAGCTTTACCGAAAGCAGTGCAAAAAGCAGCTGATTTTGTAGGAAAAGCAATGGCATATACTAATTCTTTAAATGTGCCATGGAATTATGGCCTATGTTTTGAAGAATATTTAACTGATTTAAAATAATAGCGTACAAAAATAAGCTTTAATTTTACTAAACAATGTAGTTGGTAGAATTAAAGCTTATTTATTACCAAATGCGAGCGTAAAGCCCCTAAATTTATTTATGGGGATATAAGCTCGCTAAAAAACAATGATTCGATATCATTGTTTTTTATTGTATTATATTTTTAATAGTTATATAATACTTTTATGAAATATAAATCAAATAATAATATAGTATATTTTTGTAAATATCATGTAGTATTTTGTCCTAAATATCGTAGAAAAGTGTTGAACAATGGTGTTGATGAACGATTAAAGGAGTTGATTAATAATATTTGTCAGGAGCTTCACGTCGATTTAATCGAGATGGAAGTAATGCCAGACCATGTTCATTTGCTTTTAGAAGTTGCTCCACAATTTGGTATACATAAAGTTGTTAAACGAATAAAAGGAATATCTTCAAGAATACTTCGAGAAGAATTTTCATGGTTAAAATCAAGGCTACCAACATTGTGGACAAATTCATATTTTGTATCTACAGTTGGTGGAGCACCAATATCAATTATTAAACAGTATATAGAAAGTCAAAAGCGTTCAGAATAAATAAATGATAAAAAGGCAGGTGATTGTAGTGAAGACATATTGTTTTAAATTGTATAAGGCAAAAAGGAATAAAAAACTTCATAAAGTTATTAATATAGCTGGAATTATCTACAATCACTGTATTGCTTTGCATAAAAGATATTATCGTTTATTTAAAAAATCTCTTAATATCTATAAGCTTCAAAAACATTTAACTAAACTTAAGAAAATAGGTAAATTTAGCTATTTTAAAGAAGTAGGTTCGCAAGCTATTCAAGATATAACTCAAAGAATAGACCGTGCTTATAAATCGTTTTTTAGAAATTTAAAACATAAAATTCGTACAGCACCACCATCTTTTAAAAAGATACGAAAATATAAATCATTCACGCTCAAGCAAGCTGGTTGGAAGCTTTTAAAGGGTAATATTATAGAAATTAATAAACAAAAATACAAATATTTTAAAAGTAGAGATATTGAAGGAATAGTTAAAACAATAACAATTAAACGTGATACTTTAGGTGATATATATCTTTATTTTGTTTGTGAAACTAACGAGAATAAAGTTTTAGCAAGAACAGGTAAAAGCGTCGGCTATGACTTTGGACTTAAACAGTTTTTAACTGCATCGGATAATGAAGATATAAAAGCACCTTTATTTTTTAAACAAAATGCTAATGATATAAAAAAAGCTAATAGAATATTATCTAGAAAAAAGAAGACTTCTAATCATCGTAGATTAGCAAAAATAGCTCTTGCCAGATTGCATAAGAAAATATCTAATCAACGTAAAGATTTTCATTTTAAATTAGCAAATAAAATTTGTAGTGAATATGCTTTAATCTGCATAGAAGATTTGAATATAAAAGGAATGCAAAAACGTTGGGGTAGAAAAATATCTGACTATGGATTTAGTGAATTTATAAAAATTCTTGAATATAAAGCGAGAGAAATTGGCTCAATAGTGCAAAAGATAGATAGATACTATCCAAGTTCGCAAATTTGCCATGTTTGTGGTACAAAAAATCCTGAAACTAAAAATTGGGCAGTTCGTGAGTGGATTTGCGCAAAGTGCAAAACCAGCCACGATAGAGATAGAAATGCTGCTATAAATATATGGAAGGTTGGGGCATCAACCTTCTTTGGAGAGATATAGTAAGACCTGCTATTTTAGTAGGCAAGTATCGTTTGTATCCAAGAATCCCCTGCATTTAGGCATGGGGAGTATGTCAATTATAAATATGATTTTATATTGAAGTTTAGAAGCTAAAAGGCTATAATTTTTATGTTATATTGTAACAAGGAAAAGGTGATTAAATGATATTATATACATTACATAATAATGGATATATTGATTTTAGTGAAAAAGTTAAATTATTTCCTAAAGAAAAATTCAATATGTATGTAAATTTTACCAATAGATGTAATTGTAATTGCACATTTTGTTTGCGTCATTTAAAGAATGACCATAAGTTATGGTTAAAAGATGGCGAACCTTCTTTAGAAGAGATTAAACAAGCATTTTTGAATGCACCTATGGAAAATGTAGCAGATATCGTCATCTGTGGTTTTGGTGAGCCAACTATGCGTTTAGATGACTTGGTAAAATTATTGACTTTTATCCATCAAACATATCCTAAATTTAAAGTTAGAATGAATACAAATGGTTTAAGCGATTTAGAATATGGTAAAAAAACAGCTATGTTATTTAAAGGCTTATTAAATACCATTTCTATTAGTTTGAATGAATCTACGTCAGAAAAATATTTAGAAGTTACACGCAGTCGTTTTGGCATAAAATCTTATAAAGCTATGCTTGATTTTGCAGTGGATTGCAAAAATTATATTCCAAATGTAGTAGTAACTATAGTGGATATTATCGGCGAAGATGAAATCAATGCTTGTAAAAAGGTTTGTGAAGAATATAGCTTGAATTTGCGTATTCGTCGTTATGAAGCAAATTAAAAAATAGTATTTGTAAATTGAAATGTACTAGAATGATTAAGAATGGAAGCGAATAGATTGTGGAGTCCGAAATGATAAGATTATTGTGGACAGAAATTGATTTAGATGTAATTGCACAGAATATGCAAATTATACGAAAGATGGCAAAATCAAAAGAAGTGGCAGCTGTAATCAAAGCAGATGCTTATGGTCATGGTTCTGTAACTTTAGCTAAAACTTTATTGGAAAATGGTGCTGATAGATTGGCTGTAGCACGTTTAGATGAAGGGCTAGAACTTCGTCATCAAGGTATTATAGCTCCTATTTTTATCTTGGGTTATACAAATCCAGTGAGAGCTAGTGAAGCTATTGCTTATGGAATTGATGTATGTATCTTTGATTATGAACAGGCAAGACTTTTTTCTGAGGAAGCTGTAAAACAACAAAGTGAAGTGGTATTTCATATAGCTATAGATAGCGGTATGCAACGCATTGGCTATCAACCAACAAAAGAAGCTGTAGAAGAAATTGTAAAAATAAGTAAGTTACCTAATGTAAAAATAGAAGGTATGTTCACTCATTTTTGTTTAGCTGATTGTGCAGATAAAACTTTTACACATACTCAATATAAACGTTTTAAATGGGTTTGTGATGAAGTGGCCAAAGCTGGAGTGAAGGCCAATGTATATCATTGTGCTAATAGTGCTACTATTATTGATTTACCAGAATATCATTATGATATGGTACGTGCTGGAGTGATATTATATGGCATGGCACCATCAGATGAAGTTGATATCAGCAATACTGGCTTAAAACCAGCTATGAGTTTTAAATGTGAAGTAACACATGTAAAAACTATACATGCTGGCGAAGGTGTAAGTTATGGTCATAAATTTATAGCTAAAGATACTCGCGTGATTGCCACTATACCTGTAGGTTATGCTGATGGCTATACTAGATTATTATCTGGAAAAGCAGAAGTATTGATACATGGTAAGCGTGCAAAAGTAGTAGGTAATATCTGCATGGACCAGTGCATGGTTGATGTTACAGATATCGAAAATGTACAAGTAGGCGATGAAGTAGTTCTCTTTGGTAAACAAGGTGATGAATGTATTTTAGCTGATGAATTGGCTGAAAAATTGGGAACTATAAATTATGAAATAACTTGCATGATTTCTCGTCGTGTACCTAGATTTTATATACAAAATAATAAGATGAAATTTTATAAATCATATTTAAGTGATTTAGCTATTAGTATGTATAATATTTAAAATTTATTTAAATAGATTTTAAATGATTATAAATATCTTTTAGGAAAGAAAGTGATTATTGATGGATAGTAGTGCTTATATAGCTATAGCTGTATTTGTCATTGCCTATATGTTGATTATTTCAGAGAAAATACATCGTACTATAGTGGCTTTGACAGGTGCTATGGTTATGATTATTATGGGCATATTATCACAAGACCAAGCAATCCATCACATTGATTTTAATACGATTGGTTTGCTTACTGGTATGATGATTATGGTTAATATTACCAGTGAAACAGGATTGTTTAATTATTTGGCTATTTGGGCAGCAAAAAAAGTAAAAGCCAACCCAGTGAAATTATTAGTAGCATTATCTGCACTTACAGCTGTTTGTTCTGCTTTTTTAGACAATGTAACTACTGTTCTATTGACAGTACCTGTAACTTTTAGTATTACAGCACAGCTAAAAATACCAGTACAGCCATTTTTGATTGCACAGATTATGTCTTCTAATATCGGTGGTACAGCAACACTTATCGGTGACCCACCAAATATTATGATCGGTAGTGCTGTTCCTGAAATGGATTTTATGGCATTTTTGACTAATTTAGGTGATATTTGTATAGTTATTTTTGCTATCACTATAGCCATAATAATTGCTATATATCATAAAAAATTGCATACTACAACTGCATTACAAGAACAAGTAATGGGAATGAATGAAAAAGAAGAATTAAAAGATACATTGTTATTGAAAAAATGTTTAACAGTGTTATTCTTGACTATCATTACTTTTATGTTCCATTCTCAACTTGGTTTAGAATCAGCAACAGTAGCTCTGGCAGGCGCATCTTTATTGATGTTAATCACTGTAAGTAGACGTGAAAAAAGAATTGCCAATATCTTAAGTCGTTTGGAATGGCTTGCTATTTTCTTCTTTGTTGGTTTGTTTATTTTAGTTGGCGGTTTAGTAGAAACTGGCGTTATCAAGGCTATGGCAGCAGAAGCTATAAAAATAACATCTGGAAATGTTACAGCTTCCACAATGCTTATCTTATGGCTCAGTGCTATTGCTTCAGCATTTATTGATAACATTCCTTTTGTAGCTACGCTTATTCCTATGATTAAGGAAATGGGCGCTATGGGTATGACTAATCTTGAACCACTTTGGTGGGCATTGTCTTTAGGTGCTTGTCTTGGTGGTAATGGTACACTTATTGGTGCAAGTGCCAATGTAGTAGTAGCAGGTATGGCAAGTGCTCATGGTGAAAAATTATCCTTTATCAGCTATTTGAAAATAGCTTTTCCACTCATGATTTTATCTATTATTGTAGCAAGTATATATGTGTATATTAGATATCTATAATAGTTATATAATTTTAATGAAAAAGCCTAGAGATTAGAATTCTCTAGGCTTTTTTATTTAATCTTGAATTTTATGTTGTAATTTATTTTTTACAGCATCTTTGAAAGTAGAAAAGATTTCTTGTAGTCTTTCTGTGGAGATACCTGTTCCTTCAGAAATTTTAGCTAAACGCTGTTCATCAGTTAATTGACGATAATCGTCTAAATATTCATGACGTTCCTCTTTAGTCATATTAGCTAATTTATCTCTACCGGATTGCATATATTCATCGAGAATATCTACTTCTTGTTGAGTGATTTTGCCTTCAACTACTAATTGATTAGTGAATTTAGCGAGTCTTTCGGATAAATCATCACGATCTTTAGGTGCTTTAGGGTTTGGTTTAAATAAAATGCGTTTTAATGTATCTACAGGGATAGTAGTGCTTTCGGAGATATCTGCTATATTAGCACGTAAGGAGAAATGTTCACGATTTTCTTGACGATATTCTCTAGCATCTCTGCGGTCTAATTTACGAGCTTTATCTTCATATTTTTGTCTGTCTTTATAAAAACTGATGATTTCTTTTTTCAATTTAGTAGCTTGATTAGTGGAAATAGTATTGCGTTCTAAGGCTTTATCTACAGACACAAAATCTTTTGCAGCATCTTTACGAGTAGATAGATACATCCAAGAATAATCACTTTCAAATTGTGTGCAATAATTTTGTACTTCTTCGTTGTGTACAAATGGTCTAGATGGAGGCGGTGGTAGTTGCGGAGGATTAGCTAAAGCTACACCACTTAATATAAATGTACTACAGCCAGCTAAAATAGCAGCTGTAAGTTTTTTCTTTAAAGTAGCTTTCATGAGATACACACCCTTTCGGCTATTGATTTATATAAATATCGCATGTTTTTTATTTGTACATTTAGTATATCATTGAAAAAAAATAATCATATTAAAATTTAATTAACTTTAGATTAAAAAAAAGAGCCTATATATAGGCTCTTTTCATATTTATATTTTATTTTACAACTAAAGCAGGACATGGAGCATGTTCTACTACATATTGGCTTACAGAGCCTAAAAGTACACCTTTTACAAGACCAAGTCCACGACTGCCAATTACTACTAAGTCAGCTTTGATTTCATCAGCAAAATCTGTGATAGTAACAGATGGAGAACCAGTTTCTGAAGTTGTAATTACATTGATTTTTTCAGGAACTTTATTAGCAGCTTTTTCTAGTATTTCATTACCAGCTTTTGTTACTGCTTCTAAGATTGCATCAGAGAGGCAAGCATTGATTGCTAGTTGGTTGATATTTGCTACATAAAGAATGTGAATATCTGAATTATATACTTCGGCAATTTTAATAGCTTCTTCAATAGCTCTATCAGAAGTTTCAGAGCCATCTACTGGTACTAAAATACGTTTAATATCTGTCATAAGGAATCCCTCCAAAGATTATTTTACAATGATTACAGGACAAGTTGATTTTTCAAGAATTTGGCGACTTGTACTACCATTTAAAATACTGCTAAATAAATTCAATTTACGGCAACCCATGATGATTAAATCTGTATTATGAGCTTTGGTAAATTCTAAAATTTTTGAAGCAGGTTGTCCACTTAAATGATGTGTGCTGATATCAATATTTGCAGGCAATAAATCTTTTGCCCTAAGAAAAACACTTTCAGCATAACGAGAAACTGAACCAGTCAACGGAGTGGCTAACCAAGAAGAATATGTTGATTTATCATCAGTTTCTGTGGAAAAGTATGTAACTAATAATAAACAAATCTGTGCTTGGTATATTTTTGCTAAATCTGAAGCTAAAGATAAAGCTTTGAATGATTCTGCTGTGCCATTTATAGGAACGACAATTTGTTGTATATTTGGCATATATTACCACCTAATTCTTGAACTATTTGTATGTATATTTTATTTCGCTAAAAAAAGTGAAAATCCCTTTAATTTTGTAAAATTTTTCTAAAAATAAAATTTTGTTTGCTAGAGAAACCTCAATTGTGATTTTGACGTCTAGTTTGAAAGAATTTTTTTACTAGTAAAGAGCATTCATCTTCGAGTACGCCAGCTCGTATTTGCGTTTGATGATTTAGCCAATGATTATTTACGATATTAAATACAGATTCACAACCACCAGCGCGCCAATCAGTAGCACCGTAGACTAAGCGCTTTAATCTACTAGAGAAGATAGCGCCAGCACACATAGGGCATGGCTCAATTGTTACATATAAAGTTAAATCAGAAAGTCGCCAATTTTGAAGTTTAGTGCAAGCTTTGCGAATAGCTACAATTTCTGCATGAGCTGTCGCATCAAATGTTTTTTCGCGAAGATTATGACCGCGAGCGATGATATTGCCCTTATCATCACAGATTATAGCTCCTATAGGAATTTCACCGATAGCAAAAGCTTTTTTAGCTTCAATTAGTGCTTCTTGCATACCTTCAATATCATTTTTTATCTGTAAACGTTCCATGATATCACCACATTTATATTTGTATTTTAATATTGTCTATACTATAATAAATAAGCTATAGTCTTGGCAAGAACAACTGACAATTAATTTGCAGTTGATTTTTGAGGAATGTTTTTGTCTGCAAATAGCAATAAACCTTGATTTTTAGGTTATTGACTTAGGCGAAAGAGTGGAGGCTTATAATGAACTGGTATCTTATGGTAATTGCCCTTTATGCTGTGTTATTAATCGCTGTTGGTGTGATAATATCACGAAAAGTAAAAGGAGCAGATGATTTCTTTGTTGGTGGACGTAAAATGGCACCATTTTTATTATTCATCACTTTGGTAGCACCAAATATTGGTGCAGGCTCAACCGTTGGCGTAGCAGGTATGGGCTTTACATCAGGTATCTCTGCTGCATGGTGGATTATCGCTTCAGCTGTGGGTACATTTATTTTGGCATTTGTCATTGGCCCTAAAATTTGGGAAATAGCCAAAAATCATGGTTTTTATACTTTAGGTGATTATTTAGAATATCGCTATAATCGTTATTTTAGAGGTCTTATATCATTGATGATGGCAATTGGCACTTTAGCTATTTTTGCTGGTCAATTGATGGGTATTGCTTGGATATTATCTGTAGTAGCAGAAATTGATAAAACTACAGGTGTTTTAATCGCTTCTGTTGTAGTCGTTTTATATTTTTGTGCAGGTGGATTTTTATCAGCTGTTTACGCAAATTTAATTGAAGCTGGAGTAAAATTAGTCGGCTTTATCGTAGCTGTACCACTTGTATTATCTTTTGTTGGTGGTCTTGATGGTTTACAGGCAAAAGTAGTAGCTAATATGGCTGATGTAGCAAAATCAACAGCTTATTTTAGTTTTGATGGTTTAGGTAATACTGTAATCATGGGCTTTTTCTTGATGTTAATGCCATCATTTTTCTTATCTCCAGCGCTTATTGGTAAAGTGTATAGTGCAAGAGATAAAAATACAGTACGCATTAGTACATTTGCTTGTGGTTTAGTCATGTTATTATTTTCCATCATTCCTGTTACTTTAGGTATGGCAGCTTATGCTATTGCCCCAGATTTACCACAGCAGGATTTAGCACTTCCTTATGTAATGAAAGAATGTATGCCATTTTGGGCTTCAGCTTTAGCTTTGGCAGCTATTTTCTCGGCGGAAATCAGTGCAGCAGATGCAGTTTTATATATGATAACAACATCTTTTACGAAAGACTTATATAAATCCTTTATCAATCCTAATGTTTCTGATGAAAGCTTGATCAAAGGCAGTAGATTTGTAACTGTAATGGCAGGTATTATCGGTATTGGTCTTGCGATTGTTTTACCGAATGTAATTTCGGCATTATCTATTTTCTATTCCTTGATGTCTGTATCCATTACAGCACCATTATTATTCGGTTTATTTACAAAACGCAGTAGTGCTTCAGCTGCTATAATTTCTACAATAGTGGGGATTATAGTTACTGTAGGATTAGATTTATTTAATGGCAATAAAGGCATTTGGATTTTAAATGCTCAATCAACAGCCATTATGTTGACATTAATAATTATGTTCATCATGATGTTTGTAAGTCCAAATAAAAAAGTAATAAATAAATAATAAAAAGAGCGACTTTAATTTTTTAATTAAAGTCGCTTTTTTGTTAGAGAAAATTATCGGTAGATTTTACGAGATTGATTTTATATTTGTTGGCTAAAATATTATATCTAGTTTCACTGTATTGTTCGAAGCCTTGAATATCACTCATGCAATCAGTGAGTACATATATTTTGCGTGTTATCTCTAATTTGTCGAAATAATATTCGCAGATTTGGCGGACGCTTTCAAGTACGCAGTGAGATTTTGCTTCACCTGCGATAATAATTTTATCAAAAGAAGCAATCTCAGTGAGTAAATCTGTATTTGTATCATCATGCATGGAATATTCAGGTTTGATAATGCCGTACATTTCAGAAAGTGGATATTGCCCTTTATTGATTTTTGTTAAAGGAATATTTCGAGCCAAAGAAATAAAGTGAATAATATTATTAAATTGACTCTCTAAAGTAGCACCTACAGTACCGTTGATACAATGGTAAGGCCAAATACATAATTGTTTATCGGCTTTTTCTAAATGACGAACATAATTTTTGCTAAGTGCAGGGTCAACAGTAGCTCTCCACTTACCTTCTGTTAAATCAGAAGCTTTGATAATGGTATAAGGAGCAGGGTGATTGCCTTCAATATCTACCCACCAGCAAGGGTGAAAGATTTGTTTTACTTCATGAGTATCTAGTGAAACAATGATTTTAGATAATTTATCCATATGTTTATAGAGAAATTGACTTAGGCGAATTACATCTTGCTTCGCTCCTGCAACACCTAAAGCTCCATTATCCATAAAATCTGTTTGGATATCTATTCCCAAAAAGAGAATTTTCGGTTTGTTTTCTTCTGTTTGGGCTGTTGTTGCTTGCCCAGCCCATTTGAGAATTTGATTTAAAGGCAAAGGATTGATTAATTGACCGACCGAGTCTTTATCAAAGATATGGTAAAATGGTACTGACAAAAAAATCACCTCTTTTATATTTTATAAAGCAAAAGCTCAGGAAATCCTGAGCTTTTATTTTGTCTATACTTCTTATGATTTACCAGTGATATTTTTCACCACGGCTGATTTTGAAAGCACGATAGATTTGTTCTACGAGTAGAAGTCTTATCATTTGATGTGTAAATGTCATTCGTGAAAAAGAAATACGTTCATCAGCACGTTTGCGGACTTCTTCAGATAAACCAAAAGCTCCTCCGATTAAAAAGGTTATATGGCTTTGTCCAGATAAAGTGAGTTTATCAATTTTGGCAGATAATTCTTCTGAGGAAATATCTTTACCAAAAACATCAAGTACAATTAAATAACTATTTGCTGGAACTTTCTTTAAGAGTCTTTCACCTTCAGCTATTAATGTAGCTTTTTTCTCAGCTGGTGAAGGATTATCTTTCATTTTTTCTTCATTGATTTCAATGAATTCTAATTGTGTAAAAGGTTTTAAGCGTTTTACAAATTCATTGATACCATCGCGTAAATATTTTTCTTTAATTTTACCTGAAGCTACAATTGATATTTTCATGATTAATTATTTGTTGGCATTTCAGCTAGAGTAGCTGTAACATCGCCAACTTGTCCATTTCTTGAGATTGTGATTGTGATATTATCGCCGACTTTATGTTCAGCTATGATACTGCGTAAATCAGCTACAGTATTAGTGTCTTTACCGTCGATTTTTAAGATTAAATCACGTTGTCTAATACCAGCTTGGTCAGCAGGACTGCCGAGTTCAAGTTGCATTACAATGACGCCAGCATCGACATTTAATTTATAACCAGCTTGAGCTGCAGTTTGTTTATCAAGAACACCCACGCCAAGATATGGGTAAGTTACATGACCTTTATTGATTAATTCATCAATGATTGGTTTAGCAGTATTGATAGGAATAGCAAAACCGATACCTTCAACGCCAGTAGCAGCAAGTTTTGCACTATTGATACCGATTACTTGACCATCAGCATTTACAAGTGCACCGCCAGAGTTACCAGGGTTGATAGCTGCATCAGTTTGTAAAAGTTTTAGACGATTATCACCGATAGTTAAAGTACGGTTTAATGCACTGATTACACCAGCAGTTACACTGCCCTGAAATTCTAGACCTAAAGGATTGCCGATAGCAATGGCAGGTTCACCGACCATGATATCATCGGAATTACCGAATTCAGCAGTTGGTAAATCAGTAGCATCTACTTTGATTACTGCTAAATCTGAATATGGGTCAGTGCCAACGAGCGTAGCAGGAAGTGTTCTGCCATCAGCGAGAGCTACAGTGATATCTTTAGCACCTTCAATTACATGGTTATTAGTTACGATATAACCATCACTTCTGAAAATAACACCAGAACCAGTACCTTTATCAATTTCAACTTGACGATTGAACCAATCGCGAGCGACTGCTTTATTAGTGATACCAACAACAGCAGGACCTACTTTTTTAGCTGCTTGCACTATTGGTGTATTGCGCGCATCGGAAATAGGTGCAGTGGATTTTTCACTAGAAGCGGAAGACGCTGCTACAGAAGATGAAGATGTAGCACTTTGTTCATCGCTACCACAACCGCCAAGAAAAATACTCATAGTGATAAGGCAAATGCCTAAGATGGAAAGTGGAGAACGCATAGAAAAACCTCCTTAAAATAATTATCTATTTAAAATATGGATAGAATATTAAATTTAATTTTTAATATTTAACACTCTATCAGGTGATGCCACATGTAAAGAAATATCCATTAAATTATTTTCTTGAAAAATTTGCTTGATTGTATTTAAAGCGATATCAGGAGAATTATTTTGTTCGCTGAGATGAGCCAAAATTATCTGTTGAGGTTTAGCTTGAAGTCTGTTGATAGCAAAACCTGCATCAACATTAGATAAATGACCTTTAGTGCTTAAAATACGTTTTTTCAATGACCATGGATATTGACCATTTTGCAATAATTTTAAATCATGATTGGCTTCCAATACTAAAATATCAGAGTCCTCTAAAGCAGATTGCACTGTTTCACTGACAAAACCTAAATCAGTAGCTAGAGTTATTTTTTCAGTGAATTTCTTTGTTTTAGCATTATCCTTATACTTAGATATAGTGTAACCTACAGGGTCGATTGCATCATGAGAAATATTGAATATTTTTATAGCTAGATTACCGATATCAATATTATTAGTTGTAAGTGCTTGGCAATTTTTTAAATTTATATCTGTAAATTTTTGAGTAATAGCTATTTGTTTTAATGTAGCAGTTTTGCTATAAATGGGCACATTATAATTTTTAGTCAATGTCTTTAAACCACGGATATGGTCGATATGCTCATGCGTTATAAAAATAGCATCTAAATCTTCAATATTTAAATGTAGTTGTGCTAAAGCTTGTTTTAATTTACGGGTGCTGATACCCATATCAATCAAGACAGCATTATTATCATCATGAATTAAAGTACAATTGCCACGGCTACCACTAGCTAAGACAGATATGTTCATAAAATAAAAAACCTCATTTCTGATTTTTATTGATTATATGTGTATATAGCCTTAGCCGTCAAGTAATATGATTAGTATATTACTAGGATAAGAAAAATACAATATAAAAAGCCACAGAAAACTGTGGCTTTAGATTAAATTTTAATTAAAATTAATTGAATTAATGAATTAACTAACTTTAGCTTTGCTATTTAATTTAGCTTTACATTCTGCGCAAGTGCCATAGAAGTAAAATTGATGACGATGAACATCATAAGAAGATTGACTAGCAACTTCTTCTACACATTTAGCAAAATCGATCATGATATCATCAACTCTGCCACATTCAGTACAGCAGATATGAGCATGAGAGCTAGTGTTTGCGTCATAACGGAAAGAATCTTCACCGACATTTAAGATATTGATTAATCCGATTTCGTGTAAAATATCAACAGTTTTGTAAATAGTAGCCAAACTCATTGTAGGGTAATAAGGTTGCAATTTATTAAATATCATTTCAGCATTAGGATGTGCTTTAGTGTTGCATAATGCGTTATAGATTGCCAAACGTTGTGGCGTTACTTTGAAACCTTTTTTTCTTAAGAGCTCAGTCACTTTTTTATTATCTAACATGGCTGTATCGCCCCTTCCAAAAATAGTTATTAATAATAATTGTTATTAAAATAGAAAAATTATCCAAAAACTATAATTTTATTCTAAAAGAAAAATAAATCCTTGTCAATAGTAAAGGGTGCTATATATAAGCTTTAAGAAGATTTTTTATAAAAATTATTAAATAGTTAAATAAAATTATAGGGTAGAAATAATTATATAATATATGAAAACTGTCTCTTTTAAAATTTTTGGTATATATGATATAATTTAGAAATAATGTAGATTTGTAATAAATTTGATTAATAAAATTTATTGATTAGATAATATTTTAATTTAGAGATTGTTAGGAGAGTGATATATTGCACATGAGTTTTACTATAATGATGGCTTTAGTAATGGCTGTTATCGCTTGTAGTAGTATTTTATTAGCAAAGGAATATATTTCCGCTAATGTTTATAAATCTGCGAGAAAAAAATTAATAATTATTAATTTAGTAGTTATTGTGGGTTTTGCAGTATTATATCCTAAAATATTAGATTTTGAATATGCTTCAATTCTCATAAAATTAGTTGTAATGTGGTATGTATTGCAAGTCTTTTTATCTATTATAGCTTTATTGGTGAAGATTTTCCGCTTAATTTATGAAAAAACAAGTGGCACTAAAGTTGATGAGAGCAGACGTAGATTTTTACATGGCGTTATTTGGGTGCCTGCTATCTCAGCTACTTTATATGGTGGTTTATATGAAAGCCGTAATATAGAGTTTGTAGAACAAGATATAGATTGTAGTGCATTTCCTAAATTAAATGGCTTGAAAATAGCTCATTTAACTGATGTACATTTGGGAAATTTCTTCTCAGTTAGACAATTTTATGAGATTTTAAATGAAATAGCACATAAAGCTCCAGATATGCTCGTTATCACAGGTGATATTTTTGATAGCGGAAAAATAAATGATGAAGCTATCAAGATATTAAATGCTTTTACACCATATTTTCCTTTTGGCGTTTATTTTTGCTGGGGTAATCATGAACATATACGTGGTATAAAACATCTACAAGAAGCTTTAAGTAAGACAAATATCAAAGTCTTAAATAATCAGTCTATAAAGATTTTAAGTGGAGATAAACCTTTATATCTTTTAGGTGTGGATTATGTAGATGAAAGAGGCGGACAAGAGTCTGCTAATATGCGAGAACAGTATTTACAAAAAGCTTTAAAAGATGTACCAGAAGATGCTTATAAGATATTGCTTGCTCATCATTCTATTTTTATAGATGAAGCTTTTAAACATAATATAAATTTGACTTTAACAGGTCATACACATGGAGGACAATTTGCTTTTTTAGGTATACCTATCATTCCTATGTTTAAATACATGCGTGGAAGATTTGAGCAGAATAACTCCATTGGTTATGTAAGCAATGGTGCAGGCAGTTGGTTCCCTTATCGCATTGGTTGCCCACCAGAAGTTACTTTCTTTAATTTTAAAGCTTAAAAAATATCATATTGTATTTTGAAATTTTGAAGATTTTGGGGTGATATGATGAACGATATAGCAAAAATGCAAGAGCTTTGGCAAGAAATGAGTTCATGGATGACAACATACATGAAATCTTTTTATTCGCCAGAAGCAGCAAAGACAGCAAAATCTCATTTGGAGATAAAATCAGCCAAAACGATATTTTTTGACGATGCTCAAATCGTAGATGGCATAATATTAAAAGAAAAACATACATGGAAAGTAGTAAAAAACTGCGAAAATTTGGCTAAGCATTTGAATTTAAATGAACATGATAGTTTATTAGCTAAAATGATAGGTTTATTCCATGATGTAGGTCGCTTTTATCAGTTCACAGTATATCGCACCTTTAATGATGCCTTATCTGAAAATCATGCTAAATTAGGTCTAAAAGTTATAAAGGATTTACCTTTTATGGCTAAATTAGATGAAGAAGATTTAGCGACTTTAAAATTTGCCATAGGTAATCATAATGCTAAAGAAATAGCGCCTACAGAAAATCAAAGGCATTTAGCTTTTGCTAAATTAATTCGTGATGCTGATAAAATAGATATTTATCGTGTATTAAAACCATTTTTAGGGCCTACAGATGGTACAGGTTGTAGCCCTGATTTTGTGGATTTATTTGTAGCAGGCAAGCAATGTGATTACACAAAAATGAGAACACAAGATGATAGAAAACTTGTGCGTTTGATGTGGGTATATGATGTATATTTTGCATGGTCATTACAGCAGATTGTTGAACAAAATTATATTGAAGATATAATCAATAATCTAGTTCAAGATGAAAAAATGATGCAAGGTATTACTCGTTTGCGCAATTATATCCAAGAAAAACTACAAACGAAAGATATTTGGCAAGGTTAAAGCTGACAAATTATAGTTTATCATGATATCATATAAGATAAACTATAATTTGATAAAAGAAGGGGAAAAAATAATGGCAGAATTAATGGCTTCTAATTTTGTGCATAATGCTATTGATGAAGATTTAAAAGAAGGTAAATATACTGAAGGAATACATACACGTTTTCCTCCAGAACCAAATGGATATTTACATATTGGACATGCAAAATCCATATGCTTAAATTTCGGTACAGCTCAAAAATATAATGGTCTTTGTAACCTTCGTTTTGATGATACTAATCCAGTAAAAGAAGATGTAGAATATGTAGATTCTATTCAAGAAGATGTAAAATGGTTAGGTTTTACATGGAAAGATAGAAAATATTACGCTTCCGATTATTTTGAAAAACTTTATGATTATGCAGTAGAGTTAATCAAAAGAGGTAAAGCTTATGTAGATGATTTAACAGCTGATGAAATCCGCGAATATCGTGGTAATTTGACTGAAGCTGGTAAAGAATCTCCATATCGCAATCGTAGTGTAGAAGAAAACTTAGATTTATTTACACGCATGAAAAATGGTGAATTCGCTGATGGCGAAAAAGTTTTACGTGCAAAAATCGATATGGCTTCACCTAATATTACTATGCGTGACCCAGTTATCTATCGTATAGCGCATATTTCTCATCATCGTACAGGTGATGCATGGTGCATTTATCCAATGTATGACTTTGCTCATCCATTATCTGATGCTATCGAAGGTATTACACATTCCATCTGTACTTTAGAATTTGAAGATCATCGTCCACTTTACGATTGGCTTTTAGACAGCCTTGGTTTTGACGTAAATACACGTCCACGTCAGATTGAGTTTGCTCGTTTGAATATCACAAAAATGGTTATGAGTAAACGTAAACTTCGCCAATTAGTAGAAGGTGGTTATGTATCTGGCTGGGACGACCCACGTATGCCGACTATCTCTGGTCTTCGTCGTCGTGGTTATACAGCAGCAGCAATTCGCGATTTTTGTGAACGCATTGGCGTAGCTAAGGCAAATAGCTTAGTAGATGTAGCAATGCTTGAACATTGTGTGCGTGAAGATTTAAATGCTCATGCAAACCGTATCATGGCAGTGCTTGACCCTATCAAAGTTGTAATCACAAATTATCCAGAAGATAAAACAGAAATGCTTGCCTGTGAAAACTTACCAAACACAGATGCTAAACATTATATGCCATTTAGCCGTGAAATTTATATTGAACGTGAAGACTTCATGGAAGAGGCACCAAAGAAATTCTTCCGCTTAAAACCAGAAGGCGAAGTTCGTTTGAAAAATGCTTATATCATTAAATGTGAAGAAGTTATAAAAGACGAACAAGGAAATATCGTAGAACTTCATTGTTCATATGACCCAGATTCCAAAACTGGTGGTAAAACAGCAGGACGTAAAATCAAAGGTACTATTCATTGGGTAAATGCTTCTACAGCTTTAGATGCACAAGTTCGCCTTTATGATTATTTATTAAATGATGAAGAAGGAGCAGTAAATGGAGATTTCATCGCTTCTTTAAATCCAAACTCTTTAGTAGTATTAGATAATTGTAAAGTAGAACCAAGTGTAAAATGGGCAGCACCTGGTACAAAATTCCAGTTCTTACGTCAAGGTTATTTCTGCGTAGACAAAGATAGCACAATGGATAATTTAGTATTCAATCGTGTAGTAGGTCTTCGTGATACATGGTCCAAAGTTGCTAAAAAAGGATAATTATAATTAATTATAGATAGAGATAATAAAAAAGGGGAAAATAAAAAAATAAAGTGAGGTTTATTCATGGATTCAACAGCTTGGATTGCACTTGCCATTTTCATGGTAGTGTATGTGTTCATCGTTTCGGAGAAAATTCATCGAACTGTAATTGCCCTAACTGGTGCAATGCTCATGATTGTATGTGGTATTTTAACTCAGGAGATGGCTATTCACCATATCGACTTTAATACTATCGGTCTTTTGGCTGGTATGATGGTAGTTGTAAATATCACAGGTGAAACTGGTCTATTTAATTATCTAGCAGTTTGGGCAGCTAAAAAAGTAAAAGCAGAACCACTAAAATTATTAGTAGCGTTGTCTTTTTTAACTGCAATCTGTTCTGCATTCTTAGATAACGTAACAACAGTATTATTGACAGTGCCACTTACTTTCAGTATTACAAGACAGTTAAATGTACCAGTGAAACCATTCTTAGTAGCACAAATTTTAGCTTCTAATATTGGTGGTACATCAACACTTATCGGTGATCCACCAAATATCATGATTGGTAGTGCCGTACCAGAAATGGACTTTATGGCATTTCTTACAAATTTATCTGGTGTATGTATAGTTACTTTTATCGTTACAATTGCAATATTATTATTCCTCTATCGTAAACAATTAGTTACAACAGATGAATTAAGAGCAAAAGTAATGGCTATGGATGAACGCCAAGAAATCAAAGATTCTACATTGCTTAAAAAATGTTTAGTAGTATTAGCTATGATCATCGTTACATTCACAATGCATGCTCAATTGCATTTAGAGTCTGCAACAGTAGCACTCACAGGTGCATGTATTTTGATGCTCATCAGTATGGCTAGATATGAAAAGAAAATTGCCAATGTATTAAGTCATATAGAATGGCTAGCAATCTTCTTCTTTGCAGGCTTGTTCATCTTAGTAGGTGGATTGGTAGAAACAGGCGTAATCAAATTATTAGCAGAAAAAGTATTAGAAATAACAGCAGGAGACTTAACAAGTACAACAATGCTTATCTTATGGTTAAGTGCAATAGCTTCTGCATTTATTGATAATATACCATTCGTAGCAACTCTCATACCGATGATCAAAGATATGGGAGCAATGGGAATGACAAATCTAGAACCATTATGGTGGGCATTATCATTAGGCGCATGTCTTGGTGGAAATGGAACACTAATAGGTGCAAGTGCCAACGTAGTAGTAGCAAGTATGGCAGCAATCCATGGAGAAAAAATCTCCTTTGCTAAATACTTTATGGTAGCTTTCCCAATTATGATTTTATCTATTATTATAAGTAGCATTTACTTATATTTATTCTATCTATAATTTAACAAAAATATTAAAATAAAAAGCCCTTTACTATGTTATTATCATTTAACATAGTAAAGGGCTTTTTATGTTCATAAATCTTTATTTACTTTTCTTTGGTGGGCAAAGAAAAGAAACAAAAGAATATCCACCGCAGATAAAATTTTAGTTTTGAAAATAATTATCGCTTCATACAACGCTTAGAAACTCGCTTCGCTCAAACATTCAGACTAAAAACGTATTCAGCGATAATTTTTTTCAATAACCTTAGGTTACCACTAAAATTTTATAATGCGGAAAAATATAATACCAAATATTTCCCGCATTTTAGTATTTTTTACGGTAGCCATAGGCTATTGGTAAAGATAAAAATAGGACTACGGTGTTAGTTCTACTGTTTGAGCGAAGCGAGTTTAGAACGTTGTTGACATATTTTTATCTTTGCCAAAGTAAAAAGTGCGTGAGCGGGTGGTTTCTTTGGTTCGTTTCTTTGCCATCAAAGAAATGAACATCTCTATGACATTAAAGAAATGAACAAATAATTAAATATTGCTGTGTTTTACAGAGTCAAAGATATCTGTGATTTCTTTAGATGGTGCTTTATCAAGTTTACTACCGATAATGATAGCTAAAGAGGATAGGATAAAGCCTGGAACGATTTCATAGAGTTGTAAGATTGGATATACAGTTGCGATATCTAATAAGGTGATTTGTTTCCAAACAAGAACAGTGATACCGCCGACAATCATACCTGCTAAGATACCATTTCTTGTAGTGCGACGCCAGAAGAGAGAGAATAATAAAGCAGGGCCGAAAGTAGCACCAAATCCTGCCCAAGCGTAAGCAACGATATTTAAAATGGAGTTATTAGGGTCAAGACCAAGAGCGATAGCTATTAAGGCGATACCGATTACAGATAAGCGAGTAACAAGTACTAATTCACGAGGATTGATATCTTTATGAATGAATTGTTTATATAAGTCTTGAGCTACAGCGGAAGCACCTACTAATAATTGAGCGGAAGCTGTACTCATGATAGCTGCAAGTACAGCAGAAAGCACGATACCAGCCCAGAAAGGACTAAATAAATGGTCAGTCATAACGAGGAATACTGTTTCAGAATTAGTGCCGTTGAGTGGAGTTGTTAAGTATACGCTACCAACCATACCTACACATACAGCAGCAGTAAGAGAGATTACTACCCAAGTCATAGCAATGCGAGTGGCTTTTTTCAATTCACTAGAAGAAGTGATAGCCATGAAACGCACTAAGATATGAGGTTGACCAAAATAACCAAGACCCCAAGCAAGTAGAGAAATCAATTCTAATACTGTAGTATAAGAACCATCTGATTTAGTGAATGGATTGAAAAATTCTGGATTAGTGATGCTGATAGCAGTATATGTATCACCAAATCCCCCTAATGTGAAAGCAGCAGCAATAGGGACGATTAAGATAGCGAAGAACATCATTACGCCTTGGATAAAGTCAGTCCAACAAACGGCTAAAAATCCCCCTACAAAAGTATAAAAGACGATAACGAAAGCACCAAGACAAAGAGCATATTCATAAGGAATGCCAAAAATGGTGTTGAATAATTTACCGCCAGCTACAAATCCAGAAGAAGTGTAGATGATGAAGAAGATTAAAATAAAAATTGCCATGACAACACGAATTAAAGGGCTTTTATCGTGATAGCGATTTTGCAAGAAATCTGGCAAAGTAAGAGAGTTATTGGCAAGTTCTGTATATTTGCGTAATCGACGAGCGATAAACTGCCAATTTGCCCATGTACCAAGTGCAAGACCTACGGCAATCCAGCCAGCATTTAGACCAGCCAGATAAGCAAATCCAGGAAGTCCCATGAGCATCCAACCACTCATATCGGAAGCTTCGGCACTCATGGAAGTTACCCAAGCACCAAGTTTTCTGCCACCTAAGATGTAATCGGACATATTATGAGTGCGATAATAAAAATAAACACCGATTGCCATCATGAATAGCAAATAAAGTAAAAAAGCGACGATAATAGATATATTATCAGACATAAGATACCTCCTATTTAATTTTGATGTTTAATTATATGGTTAATATTGTATCATGATAAGTAAAATATGTACATATGTAAATGTGTATACTACAAATAATACAAATATACTATAAATAAGAAAAATATTGCAATAAATATAAGGGAGATTTACTTTATGGATTGTATACAAAATTTTTTTATATTTTTAATTGACAAATATAATGTCCAGTCATATAATAAAAAACATCAACAGTGATGTACATCGGAATTAAATAAAAAATTGTTGATATTATCTTGTAATTTAATAGCAAAATAAGACAAAGACGTCTTGTTAAAAGATATACAAAGCAGTATATCCTTTGACAAGGCGTTTTTTATTTTAGCAATTATTATATATTTTTGGCTTATTTTGTGATGAAGAAAGGGTGTAATTTATGAAAAAATTAGCGTCTATATTATCTATGACTGCTATGTTCATAGCGATGATGGCATCTGTGGCTTTCGCCGCTGACGATACTACAGCAGCAATAGATACAGGTGATACAGCATGGGTTTTAATCAGTGCAGCACTTGTATTTATCATGACACCAGGTCTTGCATTTTTCTATGGTGGTATGGTAAGAAGTAAAAACGTATTGAGTACCATAATGCACAGTTTCTTCATTGTAGCGATGATTTCTGTGGAATGGGTTCTTATTGGTTATGCAATGACTTTTGGCAGTGATATTGGTGGTTTTATTGGTAGCTTAGACAAAGTTGGTTTGACTGGTGTAGGCATGCAGGTAATGGCAAATGGCACAATTCCTGAACTTGCTTTCGTAGCCTTTCAGTGTATGTTTGCTATTATTACACCTGCACTTATTACTGGTGCTTTCGCAGAAAGAATGAAATTTGGCGCTTTTGTAGTATTCATCTTATTATGGGCAATTTTAATCTATAACCCTATGGCTCATTGGGTATGGGGTGGTGGCTTCTTAGCTAAACTCGGTGCCTTAGATTTTGCAGGGGGATTAGTAATTCATATTTTATCTGGTGTATCTGGTCTTACAGTATGTATTTTACTTGGCAAACGCCATGGTTATGGCAAAGTTCCAATGCTTCCACATCATTTACCAATGACTGTACTTGGTGCAGCACTTTTATGGTTTGGTTGGTTCGGATTCAATGCAGGTTCTGCTCTCGGTGCTAATGCACTTGCTGCAAATGCTTTTGTTACTACACAGGCGGCAGCAGCTATGGCGACTGTATCTTGGGTAGCATGTGAATGGATGCATCATGGCAAACCTACTATCTTAGGTGCAGCTTCTGGTTGTGTTGCAGGTCTTGTAGCCATCACTCCAGCAGCAGGCTTTGTTGCTCCACTTCCAGCTGTAATTATCGGTTTAATCGGTGGTATTGTTTGTTACTTTGCAGTAGCAGTTGTTAAAGAAAAATTTGGTTATGATGATTCCTTAGATGCTTTCGGTGTTCATGGTATCGGTGGTACATGGGGGGCTGTAGCTACAGGTTTATGGTGCTCTACAGAAATAAATCCAGCTGGTGCAGATGGTTTATTCTATGGCAGTGCAGACACTTTAATCGCTCAGTTGATTTCTATAGTAGTAGCTTATGTACTTGCTATTGTAGGTTCTTATATCTTATTTAAAGTTGTTAGTTGCTTTATGCAGGTTCGTGCAAGTGAAAATGAAGAAGTTTCTGGTATTGATATCTGCGAACATGGTGAACGTGCATACAATCAATCTATCATGAGTGCCAATACATTGCTTTCCAGTAATGCAGAAGCTTTTGCTAGTGAAAATTTTACAAAACCTGTTGATTTAAAATAATAAAATTAAAATTTAAAAGTTTTAGTGGTATTATTATAAGAAAAAGAATTTATAGATTTTCATTAGTAAGGGGTAGATTTTATGCGCAAAATAACGAAAATAGAAATTATAACTCGTGCTAGTAAATTAGAAGAATTAAAAGAAGCTTTGAATAAAATCGGTGTTCAGGGTATGACTGTAAGTCAAGTATACGGCTGTGGCTTACAAAAAGGTCATACTGAAGTATATCGTGGCAAACAATACAGCGTAAATCTTGTACCAAAAGTAAAGATTGAGACAATTGTTTGTGCAGTTCCTGTAGAATTAGTTTTAGAAACAGCACGCAAAGCTTTGCAGACAGGTCATATTGGTGATGGTAAAATCTTTGTTTATGATGTAGAGAATGCTATGCGTATTCGCACAGGAACAATGGGTGATAAAGCTATCACAGATGATGAAGCATGATTAATTTCCTTCATTATAATAAGTGTAGTCAATTTGACTATATAGTATAATGAAAGAAATATCTTTATACACAAACAAGAAATATCTCTATAGATAAATAGAGATATTTCTTGGATATTTTTTAGCTTATTAAATAACTTATAAATGAATATACGAAAGAGAAGTTAGGTATTGCCTAACTTCTTTTTTTTATCTTGTATAAAGTTAAAATAAATATATTTTATGCTATAATATAATATATTATCAAAATCGAGGTGTAGCTTATGTCTTTAACTGATAAAGAAATTATGGATGGCGTATTAGCTGAATTTAGCAATTTAGCAGCTATTCCACGTAAATCAAATCATGAAGAAGCAGTAAGTAATTTTTTGAAAGAACGTGCTTTATCTTTTGGTTGCAAAGTAGTTCAAGATGAAAAATTTAATTTAATCATTGATAAAGATGCAGCAAAAGGTTGTGAAACTTGGCCACGTGTAATTATTCAAGGTCATATGGATATGGTATGCGTAGCAGCTAAAGGCGTGCAATATGATCCACTGACAAGCCCTATTAAAATTATCAATGATGGTGAATTTTTACGTGCTGATGGTACTAGTCTTGGTGCTGATGATGGTATTGGCGTAGCAGTAGCTATGTATTTATTACAACAAGATTTCAATCATGGTCCTATTCGTGCTATTTTCACTGTAGATGAAGAACAGGGCATGACTGGGGCAAAAGCTTTAGATGAAAAGTATTTATTAGATGCAAAATATCTTATAAACTGTGATTCTGAAGCTTTTGATGTGCTCACTTTGTCTAGTGCAGGCAGTGTAAATGTTGATGCAGAACGTCGTATTACATGGCATAAACCAGAACATCGTTCTGCTTATAAATTTGTAGTCAAAGATTTACATGGTGGTCATTCTGGTGAAGCTATCAATTGTGGTTATGCTAATGCTGTAAAAATCATTGCTCAAGCAATCAATAGTATCATGAAAAAAACAGAAATTGAACTTGCAAGTATCAGCAGTTTAAAAGCAAGAAATGTGATTCCATCTGAAGCTGAATTTGTATTCACTTCCCCACTTTCCAATGTGAAAGTATTTGATGTAGTAGTAGCTAAAATCACAGATTATTTAAAAGCTGCTTATGGCAATGTAGAGAAGAATTTCACAGTTACTTGTGTTCCTTGTGAACTTCCAGAACGTGTAATGTCTGAAGAAGATGCAAGCAGTATTGTGGACTTCATCAATTTGAGCATGACTGGCGTACTCAAGATGTCTCAAGTTGAAGAAGGCTTAGTAGAATTATCTGCAAATATCGGTCCTGTTGTTACTAAAGAAAATGCAGTGGAAATATCTGTATTCCCAAGAAGTGCTGTAGATGCATTGACTAGAGAAATTGCAAATATTTATATTCAATTGGGTAAACGCTGTGGTATTCGTGTTGTAAGCGGAGAACCTGCTCCTGGTTGGCCTGCAAATTCAGATAGCCAATTAAAACATGTAGTATTAGAAACTTTCAAAGAACAAAATGGTTTTGATATGAAAGCAAAATCCATTCATGCAGGTCTTGAATGTAGCTATTTCTATGCTAAAAATCCAAACTTAGATATAATTTCTATTGGACCAAACAACATAGATATTCATAGCCCAAATGAAAGATTGGAATTAAAAACATTAGTTCCTCATGTAAAATTAATTAAAGGTGTTATCGAAAAATTAGATAAATAATGGTTAATGTTCGTTTTTCTTTTGTGCAAAAGAAAAATGAACCAAAAAGAAAACCACCCGCTCACGCACTTTTTACTTTGTCAAAGATAAAAATATGTCAACAACGTTCTAAACTCGCAAGGCTCAAACAGTAGAACTAAAAACGTAGCCATATTTTTATCTTTGCCAATAGCCTTATGGCTACCATAAAAAGATGCTAAAATGCGGGAAAAAATTGGTATTATTAGAAGATTTTCCTCATAGTGTAGATTTTATATTTATAATATAAAATTTATATTATGAGGATTTTTTATTATTAGTTTTTTAATAAAAAATAATAAGCAAATATTCCTCACGTTAGCGAATTTTTCGGTAGCTGAAAGCTATTGGGAATTATAAAACCATATCTATGAATTTAGCTCTACTGTTTGAGCGAAGTGAGTTTAGAGCGTTATAGATATGGTTTTATAATGGACAAAGAAAAATTGGTATCGAGAGGTAGAGTTCTTTTGTTACTTTTCTTGCTCATGAAAGAAAAGTAAGTATAAAAATGTAGGTGTTCATTTATTTGGTGGCAAAGAAACAAACCAAAGAAAGCTATCGTAGATAAAATTTAAGCTTTGAAAAAATATAGGTATTCATTTTCTTTAGTGGTAAAGAAAACGAAGCAAAAGAAACCACCCGCTCACGCACTTTTTATGATAGCCTTAAGGCTACCGTAAAAAGATGCTAAAATGCGGGAAAAAATTGGTATTATTAGAAGATGTTCCTCATAAGATGTAAATGTTCATTTCTTTAATGGTAAAAAAACGAACCAAAGAAACCGCCTCGCGATATTGATTTTATTAACCTATGGCTACCGTAAAAGTCTGCTAACGCGAGGAAAGTTACAGATTATAATTTCCCTGTAATATAGATTTTATAATAGTAATATAAGATTTATATTATAGGGAATTTTTTATTATTAGTTTTTAAATAAAAAATAATAAGCAAATGTTCCTCACGTTAGCGAATTTTTCAGTAGATATAGGTGTTCATTTCTTTGGTGGCAAAGAAACGAACCAAAGAAAGCCACCGCAGATAAAATTTTAGCTTTGAAAAAAATTATCATTTCATACAAAGCTTAAAACTCGCTACGCTCAAACAGTTAAGCAAAAGGCGTATTCAATGATAATATTTTTCAATAATCTTACGATTACCACTAAATTTTATAATGCGGAAAAATAACAAATTATTTATTGATAAGTTTGATGGTTAGCGTAAAAAGATGCTAAAATAGGGGAAAAATTTGGTGTTATTAAAGATTTTCCTCATAGTATAGATTTTATATTTATAATATAAGATTTATATTATGGTGATTTTTCTATTTTTATAAATAGGTATTTACATATTGTTTTAAAGTAAATAATATATTTTACTTATGGATGAATATATGATAATATAAGGTCAAGGTTGAACGAGATATTAATTAAGAAATTATAAATAAGATAATTTATGAAAGAAGGCTTTATATTATGATTAGAAAAGTTCCTGTACCTACTGCTGGGGTGATGCTTGGACTAGCAGCTCTTGGCAATTTGCTTGCACCATATTCCATGATTTTGAAATATGCTTGCGGTATTAGTTCTGCGTTTTTAGGGGTGTTGTTATTTAGTAAAATTATTTTACATCCGCAGATGATGAAAAATGATTTGAATGGAAGTTCTATTTTTGCCAGTGTGTTTGCTACTTTCTTTATGGCGATTATGCAGCTTTGCACTTATACTTTTCCGTTTGCACCTATAGCTAGTGAAGTAGTTTGGTATGGGGCGATTTGTGGTCATTTTATGTTGATGGCATGGTTCACTTATCGCTATATCATCAATTTTGAATTAAGAGATGTTTTCCCAACATATTTTATAGCATATGTAGGTATTGTGGTAGCGTCTGTTACAGCACCTACTTTTAATCACCACAATTTAGGTGAATATATTTTCTGGTTTGGTTTCACTATGTATATGATATTATTCGCTCTTGTTACTATCCGTTATTGCAGTAAACATGCAATCGCTGAACCAGCAAAACCTTTATTTTGTATCTATACTGCACCAATGAGTTTAAGTTTAGCAGGATATCTTGCTTGTGTTGCTGATAAATCTTTAATCATGATTGTGATTATGCAGATATTAGCTCAAGGATTATTTGTGGCAGTGCTTACACAGATGCCAAAACTTTTAAAATTAAAATTCTATCCAAGCTATGCAGCATTTACTTTCCCATTTGTTATTACTGCGATTGCACTTCGTCAGACTGTTAGTTATTTAAATGAAATCAATATAGCAGTACCTGGTATTTTAAATTATGTAGTAGGAGTAGAAACTATCTTAGCTACAGCGATTGTAACTTATGTGTTCATCAGATATTTGAAATTCTTACATGAACAAATGATTGTAAATATGGGGGATAGAGCAAAAACTGTTTTTGGTACTATAACTAATATTGTTAAATAATGAAGCCTTCAAAATTATAAGAATATACCTTAATACTATTTAGGTTTAGATTTTATATCTAAACCTATTTTTTTATTTTTATGATAAAAATAAAAAGACAAGTAAAATACTTGTCTTTATGATATAATTCTTGGCATAGGGAATAAATTGATGTGTCATGCCTCTCTTTTAGGGAGGTGGTAAATATGACGAATTATGAAGTATTGTCTTTGATAATATCTTTATTAACGCTTGTATTTACTATACTTTCTTATTTTAATTGATTTTAAAATAAAAAAGAAGCCATCTTGATGGACAGCCTCTTCTTCAACAATAACACTATAAGAAGAGGGCTGACATCGGCAAACATCAGTTTATTCTCTTCTTTGTTTATTATACTACAATGAATATGGCAAAACAAGTTGAATTAATTTAGATATTATATTAGGTATTATAATTGATTTGTTTTACTAAGGACAGGATATTGTTATCAAAAAGCATTTTGCCAAATAGTCTATAGATGGTATAATATAGCTATTGTTTTTAACTATTTATAATTTGTATATATAAGAAAGGATGGAAATGAATGGTTGAATCAGCATGGTCGCTATTGCCTCCGATAATTACCATAGTATTGGCTTTGGCGACAAAAGAAGTATACATGTCGTTGATTGTGGGTATCTTTGTAGGGGCTTTAATGTTCACAGGCTTTGATTTATTAGCTGCTATTGATACATTTTTTGCAATTATGTCCGATAAAGTTGGCGGAAATGTATATATTTTAGTATTTTTGGTCTTATTAGGTATTATTGTAGCAGCTATTGCTCGCTCTGGTGCTTCTCGTGCTTATGGTGAATGGGCAGCAAGTGTAATCAGAGGAAAACGCAGTTCCTTACTCGTTACTTCTATCTTAGGGGTAGTTATCTTTATCGATGACTATTTTAACTGTTTGACTGTAGGTACAGTTATGCGACCTGTTACTGATAAATTTAATGTAACTCGTGCAAAACTCGCTTATATCATCGATGCTACAGCAGCACCAATTTGTATTATCGCTCCAGTATCTAGCTGGGCAGCAGCAGTTAGTTCTTCACTTCCAGAAGACAGTGCTATTGATGGTTTCTCCTTATTCTTGCAGACAATTCCTTTTAATATGTATGCATGGTTTACTATTATCTTTATGTTGTTCTTGATTTGGACAGGTAAAGATTTTGCCGCTATGAAGACTTTAGAACAAAGAAGCAATGGTAAATTAATTATTCCTGAAGAATATAAAGAAGAACAGATGGAAATAGTAGGTAATGGTAAAATCTTAGATTTATTATTGCCACTTATCGTTTTAATCGGTGGCTGTATCTTCGGTATGCTTTATACTGGCGGTATTTTAGATGGTGCTAGTGTATCTGATGCTTTTGCAAATTGTGAATCTGCCAGAGGTCTAGTAATTGGTTCCTTTATCGCTTTAGTATTCACATTTTTACTCTATGTACCACGTGGGGTGCTTCGCTTTGGTAAATTCTGTGAATGTTTTAATCAAGGTTTTAGAGCTATGACTCCAGCTATCTTTATCTTATGTCTTGCTTGGAGCTTATCTGGTGTTTGTGGTGAAGATTATTTAAATATCGGTGGTTATGTTGGCGGTATCGTATCCAATAATGCTACTGTAGGTATGTTCATGCCAGCAGTATTCTTCCTTGTAGCTATCGGTCTTGCTTTTGCTACTGGTACTTCTTGGGGTACATTCGGTATCTTGATTCCTATCGCACTTGCTGTAGTATCTACTGATGCTCATCTCTTAGTGGTTACAGTAGCAGCAGTATTAGCTGGTGCTGTAGGTGGTGACCATGTATCACCAATATCTGATACAACTATCTTAGCTTCTGCGGGGGCTCAATGTAGCCATATCGACCATGTAAGTACACAGGTTCCATATGTAATCGTAGTAGCTAGTTGTGCATTTGTAGGTTATTTAGTAGCTGGTATTGCTGGTAATGGTTGGATTGGTGTAGTATCTGGTTTTGTTTTATTAGCTATAGCTATGATTTATATTTATAAAGTTTTAATGAAAGATTAATAAAGATTAATTAAGAAAACTCTAGGATTTATATTCTAGAGTTTTTTATATCTAAGTTTATATTTGATATTATTAGGAAAATTATATCTTTTGAAAAATATAAATATAAAATAAGGAAATAATATAGTAGTGGATTTTTACATATATATGATATAATATAGAATTAGTTAAGAATGGATTTATAAATTAATAATAAAATTTGTGGAGGATTTTATGGGAAGATTTTATAAAAAAGCGATAGTTACAGCTTTATTAGTATCAGCATTATCAACTACTGCTTTTGCAGCGCCAGAAGATGTATATACAAATATTGCTGATAGTGCAGTGATTATGGATGCAACAGATACTTCAGTGTTTAAACCAGCATCAATAAAATCATTGGATGATTATGATGAACATTATCGTTTATATAAATATGATACGATATCAATTAGAATTATAGGCTACAAAGATGCTCAAGGCTTGGATAGCATTATGATCGGTACAGATGGCTATGTAAATTTACCTTATGCAGGTAGCGTGAAATTAGCAGGTCTAACTATTGAAGAAGCAAAACAAGTATTGACTGCGAAATTTGGCAGATATATTAAAATACCAGATATGTCAATAATCGTCACTAACTATGGACCTAGAAAAGTACAGGTATTGGGAGAAGTGAATGCTCCAGGAACAGTGGAATTAGCTTCTGATGATATGAATGTATTAGCAGCTATCTCTAAAGCTGAATGGGTGACTACATATGGTCGTATCAAAAAAGTACAAGTTATTCGTATAGATGATGGCGTTATGTATGTGAAAGAAGCCAATATTAAAGATTATATAGAAAAACATGATATCAGTCAGAATTTTGCCTTAGAAGATGGAGATATCTTATATATTCCTAAATCCAATAAAATTGACTTCCATAAAGACGTATTACCACTTATCAATGTATATAGTACGTATAGAGCATTGACTGATTAATTAGGAGTGAAATAATGGATATAAATAATGCAAATGATAATGATACAATTGATTTAAAAAAATTGTTTTCTTTAATGATAGAAAAGAAAATGATAGTTATAGCGATAATAGTAATTTGTACTATTATTGCCACTATAGTAGCTTTTGTTTTACCAAAATCTTATCAATCTACTACACTTGTGCGTGTAAAATCTGGTAGTAGTTCTTCTATGGCTGGTTATGCAGCTATGGCAGCTGGCTTTGGTATAGATATAGGGGGAGGAAGTTCCGGTTCACCTGAATCTTATATAGAACTTATGAAATCTCGTGAAGTTTTAGAGCCTATTATTGCTGAATTGGATTTACCTGATGAAGATAAAGAAAAATTAACAGCAGAAGGTTTTGCAAAGAAAAATTTAGAAGTTACTAATATTAAAAAGACAGATTTAATAACTATATCAGCTTATGGTAAAACTCCAGAAGAAGCACAGAGGATCTCTCAAGGGGTAGCAGATAATTTCTTAGCATTGATGACTAAATTAAACAAAGAAGATAATTCTACTACTTTGAAATTCCTTGATGAACGTATAAAAATTGCAAAAGAAGAGATGGAAACAGCAGAAAATAAATTAGCTGCTTATCAGCAAGAACATAAAATCTATGCACCGGATGAACAAGCAAAAGCTATTATTGCTAATTTAAATAATTATGATACAACCATTGCTCAGCTTCAAGCGCAGAGTGAAGGTGATAGTGCGAAACTTGCTGGTGTGACGAGTCAATTGGAACAGCAGAATGCTTCTTTATTAGAATATAATGTATCTGATAATACAAATATCGGCAATATCCGTGAGTCTATAGTCAATAAACGTGTAGAACTTGTAGGACTTCAGCAACAATTTACTGATGAACATCCAGATGTGATTAAAGCGAAAGAAGAATTAAATAGCCTAGAAAAATCATTATCTGATGAGATAGCAAAGGCTGTAAATTCTCAATCTGTGACTTTAAGTCCAGTGCAATCTAATCTTTTAAAAGATAAAATCAGTACAGAAGTACAGATATCTGTAAATAATGCTTCTCTAGAAGCTTTGAAAGCAAAACAAGCAGAAGCACAAGAAAGTATAGCTACATTATCTGCTGATAGTGTAGAATATATGCGTTTAGAACGTAATGCTAAAATCGCAGGTCAAGTATATACTTCGCTTGTACAGAATTATGAACAGACTAGAATTCAAGAAGCAAAAGATTCCATGGATATTCAGATCATCGATGCAGCAGATCTGCCAAAAGAAGATATGCCAGCTAAGCCAAATAAAAAATTAGTTGTAGCTATCGGTTTTATCTTAGGTATAATGATCAGCTTTGGTTATACTTTATATAATTATAGTAGAAGATATGGTTTATAATAGGAAATAAAGGTAAAAGGAGAAGTATAGATTTAAAGATAAATATAGCTTCTCCTTTTATACTATAAATGAAAATAAATGCAATGTAGGTGAATTTATTGGTACAAAATTATAAAACTAATCTAAAACAGAATATCCGCATAATTTGGTCCGGTATATCACTGATGGCAGATTATCTAGCAGTATTATTAGCAGAGATGATAGCTATATATTTTAGTGAGGAAAATCTTCGTCATATAGATTTATTTATCGTTATACCGTTTATCTATATAGCTTTTATTGCCGCCGCAAGAACTTATCGTCGCATTATTCCTTTTTGGCAGAGGGTCGAGTCGCTTTTTTATAGTAGTATATATAGTATTATTGCGGTCTTATTATTCTTTTTTGTGCGAGCAAGTTCTACTGAACATAGTATAGCTTTTTTAGCTTTATTATGGCTAGCTAGTTTTATTTGTCTAGTAATAATGCGTTATTTATTAAAGCGTATTTTAGATGAAAGGAATATATTTCAAATTCCTTTACTTATTATTGGGGCTCAAGAAGAAGCATTAGCTTTTGTTAAAGCTATCAATAGTGATATAGGAATGAGTTCTTATAAAATAGTAGGTTTAATCAGTGATAAAATTCCTGTAAAAGGATTAGAAAATTATCCTTTATTAGGTGATTTTAAGGATATAGAAGAAATAATTAAAACTACAGGGATAAATAATGTATTGATAGCTATTCCTTATTTAGAGCAGACCAAAAAACAAGAAATCATTCATCGGGTGCAACCTTTAGTCAGAAATATCTGTATCATACCTAGTTTGTCAGCTATTCCTATGGGGGGCGCTGATTTAGAAACTTTTTTTGATGAAAAGTTTATGCTTATACGCATTCGCAATAATTTAGCACGTGATATCAATAAATTGATTAAATTGATTTTTGATTTAATCGTAGGTTTGTTGATTTGTATACCAGTGATTCCGATAATAATAGCTTGTGCTATATGGGTAAAAATGGATTCCAAAGGACCTATTTTTTATAATGCTAAGCGCATTGGCAAAAATGGTAAAGAATTTACTTGTTATAAATTTCGCTCCATGTATACAAATAGTGATGAATTATTAGAGCAATATTTAGCAGAAAATCCAGTAGCTAAAAAAGAATGGGATGAGTTTCAAAAGCTTCATGATTATGATCCTCGTGTTACAAAAGCTGGCAAGATCATGCGAAAAACTAGCCTTGATGAATTGCCACAAATTCTCAATGTATTAAAAGGTGAAATGAGTTTTGTAGGTCCGAGACCATATCTTCCCCGTGAAAAAGAGATGATGGGACATTTTTATAATATTATTATCTCTACGGTACCAGGAATAACAGGATATTGGCAAGTAAATGGCCGTTCTGATGTAACTTTTGAAGGTCGATTGAGGATGGATGATTGGTATATACGCAATTGGTCTGTATGGATAGACATTATATTATTAATTAAAACTATTAAAGCAGTATTTTGTAGTAAAGGAGCAGTCTAATAAATGAAAATTATTATTTTAGCAGGTGGTGGCGGTACTAGATTATTCCCTTTATCTAGAGATTGTTATCCTAAACAATTTCTTCATGTAATAGGAGATAAATCTTTGCTTGCACAAACTATAGAGAGATTTTTAGGTTTAGTAGAAGCAAGAGATATTATTATAGTGACTAATGAGCGTTATATTTTTCATGTGCAAGCAGAATTAAAAACTATAAATGCACAAGAAGCACATATTATTACTGAGCCAATGGGAAAAAATACAGCTCCTGCTATTGCCTTAGCACAATGTTATTGTCAAAATGTATTGCAATGTGGAGATGATGAGATATTATTTGTTAGTCCATCAGATCATTTAATTAAACCAATAGAGGTTTTTCAAGATTTAATCAGAAATGCTCAAGATATAGCTAAAGATAATGTAGTAACTTTGGGAATTAAACCTACAAAACCAGAGATTGGTTATGGCTATATTGAAGTAGAGAAAAATAGTAATTTAGCTAAAAAAGTTATTTCTTTTAAAGAAAAACCAGGTTTAGCTACAGCTCAAGAATATATATCTTCTGGCAATTATTATTGGAATGGTGGTATGTTTATGTTTAGCATAGCTACTATGCAGGCTGAACTTACTAAATATATGCCAGCAATAATAGATATTACCCAGAATGGTTATAAATATACAGTGGATAATTTTGTAAATATGCCAGATATATCCATTGACTATGCAGTAGCAGAAAAATCACAAAAGATGATGATGATACCAATGGAAAATATTTATTGGAATGATATTGGCAGTTTTGATGCTATTGCAGAAGTACTTTCTGATAAGGATAAAAATGTATTTAAAGGTGATATTTTAGCGGAAAATTGTATAGATACGATGATTATTGGTGATAGTCGTCTAATAGCTGGTATTGATTTAGAAAATTTAATGATTATAGATACACCGGATGTATTGCTTATAGCAAAAAAAGGTGAGAGTCAAAAAGTAAAAAATATAGTGAATAAGCTTAAGCAGAATAAAAGAAAAGAAGCAAAAGAAAATGTCACTATGTATCGCTCATGGGGAAAATATACTTTACTCACAGAATCTGAAGGTTATAGAGTGCGTAAGATAGAGATGGATCCGGGGGCTTCGCTTACTATGCAGATGCATTATCATCGTAGTGAGCATTGGACAGTTATTTCTGGTACAGGTAAGATAATTATTAATGATAGAGAAAGTATTTTTACTGAAAATCAAAGTACTTATATTCCTATGGGAGTAAAACATAAATTATCTAATCCAGGAAAAATACCTTTGATTATTATAGAGGTGCAATCTGGTAAATATATTAATGATAATGATATTGTTATTGATAATGAATGATTAGGAGAAAGAAATGAAAAATATATTTATAATTGGATCTAAGGGAATACCAAGTTCATATGGAGGATATGAAACTTTTGTAGATAAGTTAACAGAGTATCATCAAGATGAAAAAAATATAAAATATCATATAGCTTGTAAGGGTAATGAAAATGAAGAGTTTGAATATCATAATGCTAGATGTTTTAAAGTAAAAGTTCCTAACATAGGTCCAGCACAGGCTATTTATTATGATATAGTAGCATTAAGTAGATGTTGCAAATATATAGAGAATAATAATATAAAAAATCCAATAATTTATGTACTGGCTTGTAGAATAGGGCCTTTTGCGGCATATTTTCAAAGAAAAATACATAAATTAAATGGACAATTGTATGTAAACCCTGATGGGCATGAATTTTTAAGAAAAAAATGGTCTAAGCCTGTTCGAAAATATTGGAAAATATCAGAACAATTAATGGTAAAGTATGCAGATCTTTTAATTTGCGATAGTAAGAATATAGAAAAATATATTCAAAAAGAATATAAAGAATATAAACCTAATACTATATTTATTGCATATGGAGCAGAAACAAGAAAAAGTTTATTAGAAGATAATAATGAAAAATTATTAAAGTGGTATAAAGAAAAAAAATTAGATAAAAAAAGTTATTATTTAGTAGTTGGACGTTTTGTACCTGAAAATAACTATGAAACAATGATTAGAGAATTTATGAAGAGTAAATCTAAAAAAGATTTTGCAATTATTACGAATGTGAGTACAAAATTTCTTAAAGAATTAAAGAAAAAAACAAAATTTGATGAGGATTCTAGAATAAAATTTGTGGGAACAGTATATAACCAAGAATTGTTGATGAAAATTAGAGAAAATGCATATGGATATTTTCATGGACATGAGGTGGGCGGAACAAATCCATCATTATTAGAGGCTTTAGGTTCTACTAATTTAAATTTACTTTTGGATGTAGGATTTAATAGAGAAGTTGCTGAGGATGGAGCTCTTTATTGGACAAAAGAAGATAATAATTTAGCTAATTTAATAAATTATGCGGACATATTATCTGATGAAAAAATAAAAGAGATAGGAAATAAAGCAAAAAAAAGAATTAAAGCTGAATATAGTTGGATATATATTTCAAATGAATATAAAAATTTATTTTTGGAGAGATAAATATGAATAAAAAAGCTGTTATTGTAGGTGGAAGTAATGGAATTGGTCTTGCTATAGCTAAGAATTTAATAGAAAAAAATTATTATGTATATATACTAGATATTTGTAAACCGGATAGAAATATATTAAAAGATAGTGAAACTTATAAATATTGTTATTGTAATTTATTAGACTTTAATGAAGATATATTTTTATCATTGAAAGAAGACAAAAATATATCTTCATTAATGCTTACAGCTGGTTTTGGAAGAGTTGCTGATTTTGAATATTTACATACTGCTGAAATACAAAATTTATTAACAGTAAATACAGTATCTATAATAAAAATTATACGATTATTTTATGATAGAATAAAATCAAATGAAGATTTTTATTGTGGTGTTATGGGAAGTATTGCAGGTTGGTGTAGTTCACCAATGTTTTCAGTATATGCTGCATCTAAAGCCGCTATTTGTCGTTTAGTTGAAAGTGTAAATATAGAATTAAAAGTAGAAGGATATAAAAATAGAATACTAAATGTTTCTCCAGGTTCAATAAAAGGAACTAGATTTAATGGGGAAGATAATAATATAAGTCTAACAATTAAATTAGCCGAAAAAATTGTAAATAAATTGTTTGATAAACAAGAAATATATATTCCAGAATATAAAAAAATATATAAAAATGTGATAGATAGATATCATAAAAATCCTAATAAATATGGAATTGATTCTTATAATTATAAATTATTATCTGGTAGAGTTATAAATGAGAACAAAGTAAAAATTGGATATTTATCAGGAACGTTTGATTTATTTCATATTGGACATTTAAACTTATTAAAGAAAGCGAAAGAACAATGTGATTATCTTATAGTAGGTGTTCATCCTAATGCAAACCATAAAAATAAAAAAACTTTTATATCTTTTGAGGAAAGAAAAGCTATTGTTGGTAGTATAAAATATGTTGATAAAGTTGTACAATCTTGTACTGAAGATAGTGAAGCATGGAAATATTGGCATTATAATAAATTGTTTGTTGGAAGTGATTATAAAGGATCAGAACGATTTAAGAAATATGAAAAATATTTTGCTGATAAGAATGTGGAAATAGTATACTTTCCATATACAAAAGGAACAAGTAGTACTCAGTTGAGAAGTTTAATATTAGATAAAATAAGTGAGAAGAATAAATTATCTTTATAGGAGCATTATATGAAAGACATAGATTTATTACATCAAATTGATTTGAAAATTTTAAAAGAAATACTGAAAATATGTGATAAATATAAATTAGTATATTATATGATAGGTGGAACAATGTTAGGTGCAATACGTCATAAAGGTTTTATTCCATGGGATGATGATATTGATTTAGGATTGCCACGTGATGATTATGAAAAATTTTTAGAAGTTGCACCAAAAGAATTATCTGCAAATTTAAAATTAGTAAATTATAAAACAGATTCAAATTATCAATATTATATTACACGAATATTAGATTTAAATACAGAAGTTATAGAAGAACGTATTGGTAATAATAATAAATATACGCATGCTTCAATAGATATTTTTCCTATAGATGGAACGCCTAATAATTTTATTCTTAGAAAAATATATTTTTTTAGAGTTATGTATCATAGAGCTTTAATGTCATTATGTTATAAAGATTCTATTGATAGAAAACGAAAACGCAGTTTTTTTGAAAAATTTTTATTAAAAATAATGGAGAGAATACCTATAGAAAAATTAACAACTCCATATAAGCAAAAGTCCAAAATAGATGTATTATTACGAAGTCAAAATGTAAAAAATTCTAAGTATATAGGTAATATAATGGGCGCTTATCGTACACGAGAAATAGTTCCAGCAGATTTTTATGGAAAAGGCAAATTTTATGATTTTGAAAATTTAAGATTAAGAGGAGTTGAAAAATATGATGAATATTTAAAATATACCTATGGAAATTATATGGAATTACCACCTGTTGAAAAAAGAAAAGTACATTTTAAAATATTAAAAATAAAAGAATGAGATAAAGATATGAATTTAAAAGAATTAAAATTTTTATTTAAAAAAGTTGATGGAATAAATATTTTAAAACGATATAAATATGCCAATGTAATATGTTTTGCTTTATTAGAAACGCTTATAATAGGTTTTTCAAAAAAATCGTTAGAAATTGTAAGATTAGCGGTTAGTAATCGCATTTTTAATAATTTGAAGAAAGAATATACTCCGTTTATAGAAGATTTTAAAAGTAAAAATATTAAAAGTGAAAAATCAAAGAAATCATCAATTATATGGTTTTGTTGGTTTCAAGGAATAGAAAATGCTCCTTTTATTGTAAAAAAGTGTTATGAATCCGTATTAAATAATATTAAGGATAGAAAGATTATATTAATTACAGAAAAAAATTATAAAGAATATATATCTTTTCCTGAATATATACAAGAAAAAATTGATAATAAAATAATAAAAGGAGCACATTTTTCAGATTTAATACGATTAGAATTACTTTTAAAATATGGGGGTACTTGGATAGATGCTACTGTTTTTTGTACAAAAAAAAATATTCCTAGATATATGCTAGATTCAGAGTTATTTTTATTTCAATGTTTAAAACCTGGATTAGATGGTCATGTTACTAGTGTATCTAATTGGTTTATAACATCGTATAGTAATAATATAATAATAAAGTTAACTAGAAATTTATTATATGAATATTGGAGAAAAAATAATAAATTGGTAGATTATTTTATTTTTCATAATATGTTTCAGTTAGCTATAGAAACATATCATGAAGAATGGAAAAAAGTTATACCTTTTAGTAATTCTATACCGCATATTTTATTATTACGTTTATTTGATGAATATGATAAAAATATATGGAATGAAATAAAATTAATGACTCCATTTCATAAATTAACATATAAATTTGAAGAAGATAAGACAAAAATAAAGAATAGTTATTATAATTTTATTATAAATGAAAAAGAGGATGACAAATATGATGGTGATAAAGAAAAATAGCATATATATTTTTATAATATCTTTTTTATTAATGATTTCATCATCTTTGTATTTATCAGAAATAGGAATAAATTCTTCATTATTATATTTAGGATATTTTTTGATTTTACTTAAAATATATAAATCCTTACTTAAAAGTAAAGAAGTAATATATACGCAATTTTTTCAAGTATTATTAATTGTTTTTTTATTATCTATAGGTATATTGATACAAAATCTTGAAATTAAACAAAAAATTATGTTAGTTTTAGCATATTTTTTAATGGCATCTTTTACTATATTAGGAAAATATTTTTTAAAATCTATAGATGATTTAAAGATTGTTTCATATGCTATATTAATGGGATATATTATAGTATGTGTTCTTTCTTTAATAGTGGGTACAAGTATTATAGCTAGCGTAGGGGAAGGTGTTTTTTCGTTTGGCTTAACTGGAGGAATGGGACATAAAAATATAGTAGCTGCATCTTTATTAGTAGGATTAATATCTATATACACATATATAATATTAGGAAAAAAAAGAAATTTTGACATGTATTTAGTATATATATATATATTGTTAATATTTTTATCTGGCTCACGTACAATATGGATAATGACAATTATTTTTTTTATTATAAGCAATATGTATATAATTAAGAACTTATCTAAATTAAAAAGATATATATTTAAATTTATAATTACTTTGTTATCTATTATTATAATTAGCATAGTTATAAAATATGTTTTATTAGAAAGTCAAAATTATTTATTTAGATTATTAGGAGTTATAAGTTTTTGGGATTTGCATAAAGATGATTATTATCATCTAGTATTTGGTTTTTCTGAGATAGTATATAATAGTAGTAATTCATATTTTGAAAATGTATGGTCTTTGACAGAAGGAATAGGAACTTTTGAAATGGGATTTTTAAATATAATAGCAAGAATGGGAATTATAGGATTTGTAGGGTATGTAGTATTGTTTAATATAATTCTAAAGAAAGCAAAGAAGATAGAGAATATAAAGAAAAGATATATATTATATGGAATAGTATATACAATGCTTTTTTCGGGATTTGTAGAATTGTATATAGTTTCTGTGCAATATGTATATACTATTATGACATTATGTATAATATCTTTTCTAAGCATAAATAGTAAGGAGATTTAAGTTACGTGGGAAATATGTTGTTAAGTATTATAATTCCTATTTATAATGCTGAAAATTTTATAAATAAAATATTAGATAGTATTTTAATAAGAAATTTTAAAGATTATGAAATAATATTAATAAATGATGGTTCAAATGATAAAAGTAAAGATATATGTGATGAATATAGTAAAAAATATGGTTATATAAGTTGTTATCATATAGAAAATAGAGGTTGTTTTAAAGCTCGTGTATATGGAATAAAAAAATCTAAAGGTAAATATATAGTTTTTATGGATGTGGATGATTTTATTAATGAAGATTATTTTGAAAATATATTATTAGCATTAAAAAAAAAGGCAGATTTTTATTTTTTAAATAATAAAATAAATAAATATAATAAATATAAATTTATTGAAGAAAGATACTTAGAAAATAAGTTTATAAATAATAAGAAAGATGTATATGATTATTATTTTTCTAGTGCTAGTGGTGCTGTTTGGAATAAAATATATTTAGGTGATATTTTACGTGAAAATATTAATGATTTTAATGTGAATATATCAATAGGTGATGATTATTATATTAATTTAATATACTTGAAATATGTAAATAATATATGTATATCAAATACATCATCATATAATCATGTAGTAAATACATCAGTATCTATTTCTAATAAAATAAGACAAGAAAATATTTCAGATTTAGATACATTATTGGAAGCTATTTTTAATTTTAGAATTGTTGCAAGCTATGATACGCCTATATTAGATAAATATATAGAACAGAGATTTGAAAGTTTTTGTGGACTTGTAAGAAGAAATTTGAAAAAAGATAGAAGGGATACTGTAAAATTTTTAAAAAGAACAAGATTATTTACTTTAGATAATTTAAATAAAATAAAAGTAACAAAAATAAAAAATAAAATATATAAATATTTATTAAAATATAGATTATGGAATATATTATCAAAATTATAGGAAGGAGATATAAAATGAATATTATATATATATCGTATTCAGCACCATATGATACAGTACCTAAAGCAGGACAAAAGGTTCATAATTATTATATAAAAGAATTAGCTAAGCAAAAAGATATTAATGTAAAATTAATATCTTTTTGTGAAAAAGACAAGTTAAAATATTTAGATTTAGAAAAAAATAATATAGAAGGATATATTTATCCTATAAATAAAGAAAAAGGATTTAATAAATATAGAGAAATAAAAAGAGGTATATTTATGTTAACTACACCTAACCATAAATATGCACATATTTTAGATAGATACAGAAAGAAAAAAGTTTTAGAAGCTATTGTTAGATTAAAAGAAAATAATTATAAAGCAGATTTAATAATTATTAGTTTTACGATGATGATGTTGCTAATTGATGATATAAAAAAGTATTATCCTGAATCTAAATATATTGCAAATGCACATGATGTTTTATATTTAAATTCGTATGGCAAATATTGTCTAGAAAAAAATAGTTTTGTAAAATTTATTAGAAAAAGACAATATAAATTATTGAAAAGTAAAGAAGAAAATGTTATACCTAAATTTGATTATGTATTTACATTAAATTATTGTGATAAGCAGATAATTAATGAGATGGGACAAAAAAATGTAAGTGTTATAGCTCCTTATTATGATGATTATTATTTAGAATCTAAAAATAGAAAAAAAAGAATAATATTTTTTGGAGCTATGAATAGACCAGATAATTATTTAAGTTGTATTTGGTTTATTGAGAATGTATTTAATAAATTAAATAGAAAAGATGTTGAATTTTATATAATAGGTGGTAATCCACATGAAAGTTTATTTAAATATGGGAAAAAGGATAATAATATAAAAATAACGGGATTTATATCTTATGAAGAAATAAAAAAAATATTATCTGAATCAATGTGTATGGTAGTTCCTTTAATAAATGGATCGGGGATAAAAATAAAAGTATTAGAGGGATTTTCAGCAGGTATTCCTGTTTTATCAAATAATGTAGGTATGAGAGGAATTCCAGCTAGAAATAAAGTGGATTATTTACATTGTGAAAAAGCTGAAGATTTTATAAAAAGTATAGAATTCTTAATTAATAATCCTAGAGAAATAGAAAAAATTGGTAAAAATGGATATTGTTTTTTGCATGAAAAATTTAATAAAAGAAAATCAGCTGAATTATTTATAGATATTATAGAAAAGGTAGGATATAATGAATAATAATATAAATATTTGTTATGCTGCAGATAATATGTATGTAATGCAAGCAGGAATTAGTATGTTATCAGTATTAAAACATAATGAAAATGTTAATTTTTATTTATTATGTGATGATTATACGATGGATAATATTGATAAATTAAAAAAAATAGAAAAAGAATACAAATGTAATATATTTTTTATTAATTGTAAAAAAAAATTAAAAATATTAAATGATACAGTACTTTTTAATGATAATAGTAAAATGAAAAATGGTTTAATAACCTTTATGTATGCTAGACTTTTTATAGGAAGTTTGTTACCTCAAAGTATAGATAGAATAATTTATTTAGATTGTGATACTTTAGTTAATGGGAACCTTAAAGATTTATATGATAGAAATGTTAATGGGATTTTTGCAGCAGTTAGAGATGTTTGGCCTGTTAAACATAATAAATTAATAAATTTTAAAAAAGATGATGTATATTTTAATTCAGGAGTATTATTAATAAATTTAGATGAATGGAGAAAAAAAGAGGCTGAGAATATGATAATAAATCATGTAAGAAATTTAAAAGATGATTATTATCAAAGAGATCAAGATATATTAAATATAGTATTTAAAGATAGGATAGATACATTACCATTAGAATATAATATGATGTATATAACTAGAGCGTATAAACCTAAATTAATACAGAATTTTTCAGATAGACCAGTATCATCATATTATGATATTAAAGAAATAGAGTATGCTAAAAAAAATATAAAAATAATACATTTTGCAGGTGAATTTTTTGGTAGACCTTGGATTTTTATGAATATGTATAAAGATAGTAAGTTATGGGGATATTATTTGAAAAATTCACCATGGAAAGATTATAAACCGATATTAAGTACAAAAAAATATTGTTTGAAATATATAAAATATTTTTTTGCTGATTTATTAAAATATATATGGTATTTTAGAACTAAAAAAAGATTTAATAAAAGTATTGAAAATCAATTAAAAATTAGAAAAATATTATGATTTTATATTTAGAGGCCTTAAATGAGTAATATAAAGAAGAATTTCATTTATATTTCAGTGTATAATTTTTTACTAATGTTATTACCAATAGTAACCTCGCCAATTTTATCAAGAAGGTTAGGTGCGGAGCTTTTAGGAATATATAATTATGTAGATGCTATTGTGAGTATTTTTTTAGTATTTGCAAGTACAGGTATTTATCGTTATGGTATGAGAGAAATAGCGAAATATAAAGAAAATAAAGATTTAATGAGTCAAAAATATATCAATATAGTATTAGTAAATATTTTAAATGTTTTTTTTGTAATAAGCATATATTTTTTATTTGTTATTTATATGGTAGATGAAACAAATAGAATGTATTTTTGGATAAAATTAGTAACATTGTTAACAGTTATTTTTGATAATGCATTTTTATATTATGGATTAGAAAATATAAAAATACTTACATTAAGAGATGGATTAACAAAAATAGTGGCTTTTGTATGTATAGTTATTTTTATTAAATCTAGTGAAGATATTTATCTTTATTTTATAATTATGTCAATTTGTCCGTTTATATCTGCTTTTTGGGGATTTATTTATAGTAGACGATTTATAAAGTTTAAAATACCAGAATTAAAAGAATGTAAAAAACTATATAAACCATTAATAATATTAATGATACCAAGTTTATCATATATAATATATCAATCAATGGATAAGGTTATGATAAATACATTTTATAATGCATCAGAGGTTGGATATTATGCATGTGCATCAAAAGTATTAGTTTTAAGAACTATTATTACATCATTAGGAACAGCAATGTGTCCACATCTTGTATCATTATATAGTAAAGGAAATATAGAAATTGCAAATAAAAAATTTGTAGATAGTTTGTTAATTTCATTGATAATAGCTATTTTTTCTTTAGCAAATATTATTGCTATTTCTAAAGAATTTGCACCGATATTTTGGGGCAGTAGTTTTTCAGTTTGTTCAAATTTGATGATAGGATTTGCAATATCTATTCCTATTTGGTGTATAAGTGAAGTGATTCGTACTCAATATTTATTACCACATGGTAGGGATAATCAATATATGTTATCTTTTATAATAGGATTAATAATTAATGCAATATCTAATGTTTTATTAATTCCTATATGGGGAGCAATAGGAGCTATTTTATCAATAATATTATCAGAGCTTATGATGAGCTTTATACAGGCATGGTTTATTAGAAAAGAAGTTTGTATAAAGTATAGTATTTATAAATGTATACCATATGTAATAATAGCTTTAATATCTATACTTATAGTCAGAGGGTTTGTTTTATTACAATTAAATATAACTATAATTACATTGATATTAGAAATATTAGTAAGTATTATTAGTTTTAGTATATTAGTATGTTTTTATGAATATATTACTAATAAGAAGATTATCTTGAATATTATTTTTAATAAAATGAAAAAAACATTATAATTTAATTGGAGAATATTGATTATGATAAGAAAAGGAATAATACTAGCAGGTGGCTCGGGAACTAGACTTTATCCACTTACTAAGGTAATAAGTAAACAATTAATGCCAATTTATGATAAACCAATGATATATTATCCTTTATCTACATTGATGTTAGCAGGTATAAAAGATATATTAGTGATTACGACACCTAGAGATAGTGAAAGTTTTCAAACTTTATTAGGTGATGGTTCTCAATGGGGTATAAATATTTCTTATAAAGTTCAACCTAGTCCAGATGGATTAGCTCAAGCTTTTATTATTGGTGAAGAGTTTATTAACGGTAAAGGTTGTGCCCTTATTTTAGGAGATAATATTTTTTATGGTCATGATTTATCTAAGTTGGTAAAAAATGCTACTCAAAAAGATGATGGAGCAACAGTTTTTGCTTATTATGTAAAAGATCCAGAGCGTTATGGGATTGTAGAGTTTGATAAAAATCGTAAAGCAATTAGCTTAGAGGAAAAACCAGAAAAACCAAAATCCAATTTTGCTGTAACTGGATTATATTTTTATGATAAAAATGTAGTGGAATATGCAAAATCTATAAAACCATCAGCTCGTGGAGAATTAGAAATTACAGATTTAAATAAAATTTATTTAGAAAAAGGCAATTTAAATGTAGAAACATTAGGGCGAGGTTATGCATGGCTTGATACAGGAACTCATGAGTCATTATTGCAAGCAGCTTCTTTTGTAGAAACAGTACAAGATAGACAAGGTCTTAAGATTGCTTGTCCAGAAGAAATTGCATATAATTTAGGTTATATAAATAAAGAGCAACTAAAAGAATTAGCAAAACCACTTGCAAAAAATGAATATGGTCAATATCTTTTAGCCATAGCAGATGGAGGTATATCATGGAACTTGTAAAGACTAAATTAGATGGTGTGTATATTGTAGAACCAAAGGTATATGGAGATAACCGTGGTTGGTTTATGGAAACATATTCAGAAAAAGCATTTAAAGATGCTGGAATAGATGTTACTTTTGTTCAAGATAATCATTCATATTCTGCTCAAAAAGGTGTATTACGTGGACTTCATTTTCAATTAAATCCAATGAGTCAAGCAAAACTTTTACGTGTACTTCGAGGAACTTTACTTGATGTAGTGGTAGATATTAGAAAAGGATCTCCTACATATGGTCAGTGGATTTCTGTAGAATTATCAGCAGATAATAAAAAAGAAATCTTTATGCCAAGAGGAATGGCACATGGATTTGTAACACTTACAGATGATGTAGAAGTTCATTATAAAGTAGATAATTTATATGCACCAAAATTAGAAAGTGGAATTATTTATAATGATCCAGATTTAAAAGTAGATTGGGGTACAGATAAAGTTATATTATCTGCAAAAGATACAGTACTTCCAACATTTAAAGAATGTGTAGCAGATTTTAGATATGGAGAAGATAAATAATGAAAATATTAGTAACTGGTGGAGCAGGATTTATTGGTAGTAATTTTGTTTATTATGAATTAGATAATTATCCAAATGATGAAGTAATTTGTTTAGATAAATTGACTTATGCTGGCAATTTAGAAACATTAGAAATTGCAATGAAAAATCCTAAATTTAAATTTGTTAAAGGAGACATTGCTGATAGAGCTTTTATTGATGATTTATTTGCAAGTGAAAAGCCTGATGTTGTAGTAAATTTCGCAGCAGAATCTCATGTGGATAGATCTATTGAAAATCCAGAAATCTTTTTACAGACGAATGTAATTGGTACAAGTGTACTTATGGATGCTTGTCATAAGTATGGTAATATTCGCTATCATCAAGTATCTACAGATGAAGTTTATGGAGATTTACCACTTGATAGACCAGATTTATTCTTTACAGAAACAACACCACTTCATACTTCTAGTCCATATTCAGCTTCGAAAGCTTCAGCGGATTTATTAGTACAAGCATATTATCGCACTTATAAATTACCTGTAACTATTTCTCGTTGTTCAAATAACTATGGACCATATCACTTTCCTGAAAAATTAATCCCACTCATGATAGCAAATGCTTTAAATGATAAAAAATTACCAGTATATGGTAAAGGTGAAAATGTACGTGATTGGCTCTATGTAGAAGATCATTGCTCTGCTATAGATTTAATTATTCGTAAAGGAAAAATTGGCGAAGTATATAATATTGGTGGTCATAATGAACGCACTAATTTAGAAGTTGTGAAAACAATTATTAAAGAGCTTGGTAAAAGTGAAGATTTAATTGAATTTGTAACAGATAGACCAGGTCATGATAGAAGATATGCAATAGACCCTACGAAAATTCATAATGAACTTGGCTGGCTTCCTGCTACTAAGTTTGATGATGGAATTAAGAAAACTATTGATTGGTATTTGACACATAAATCTTGGTGGGAAAAAATTATCAGTGGTGAATACAAAGATTATTATGATAAGATGTATAAAAATAGATAAATAAAAAGAGAGCGTAGGCTCTCTTTCTTTGTAAGGAGTGATTTGGAGTGAAGATTTTAGTAACGGGTTATACAGGTCAATTAGGTTTTGATGTAATACGTGAATTAAAAGCTAGAAATGTAGAATGTATTGGTACAACAAGAAATGAGTTTTCTTTGACAGATACAGAAAAGATGCAAGCTTTTGTTAAAGCATATAAACCAGATGCAGTAATTCATTGTGCAGCTTATACAGCAGTAGATAAGGCAGAAGATGAAGTAGAACTTTGTGATCAAATAAATCATTTAGCAACTAAGGAATTAGCAAATGTATGTAAGGAAATTAATGCCAAGATGATTTATATTAGTACAGATTATGTATTTGCAGGTAGTGGCGAAGATTTTTATGAAGTAAATGATGAAAAAGCACCACAAAATGTTTATGGGAAATCTAAACTTGATGGAGAATTAGCTGTACAAGAGATTTTAGATAAATATTTTATTGTGCGTATTTCTTGGGTATTTGGTAATAACGGTAAGAATTTTATCAAGACGATGCTTAACTTAGCTAAAACTCATGATAAATTAACTGTAGTTAATGACCAAATAGGTTCACCAACTTATACAGTGGATTTAGCAAAATTACTTTGTGATATGGCATTATCTGATAAATATGGTATTTACCATGCTACAAATGAAGGGATATGTTCATGGTATGATTTTGCTTGTGAAATATTTAAACAAGCAGATATAAAGATAAATGTAAAGCCAGTACCATCAACAGCATTTCCAACAAAAGCTAAACGACCACATAATTCAAGAATGAGCAAAAAATGTTTAGATGAAGCAGGATTTAATAGATTACCTGCATGGAAGGATGCTTCATTAAGATATTTACAAGAATTGAATATGTAAATAGAAAAAACCGCAAAGAATATATCTTCTTTGCGGTTTTCTTTTAGTATGGTTTATGCATAATAAATATTACAATCAAGTATCATATCATCTATTTGCTTATGATCTGTGTATTGCCATATCTTACAAATGCGATTAGGATATTCTAGTTTAAAGCTGTTTTCATGATAATATTGAGCAGACCAGATGGGAATATAATCTGCAAGTAGATTTAAGTCAATGATATTAGTTAGCCAATTATAGGAACTATATAGACCTACATAATTATAATCTAGTTCGTTTAGTTGATTGATGAAATTGCCAATCATATAAGCTACATTGATATTGTTTTTGAGTATAGATTTATCTTCTGCATCATACCAGATGCCAAGTGATGGATTTTGTCCATTGAGATATGTTTTGATTTGTTTATCTACCCAATTAGCTTCTGCTATAGCTTTATCAATTGTTGAAGCATGAGCATAATAATATATGCCATAGGGCAGATTATAAGTTACAGCATTATTTACATGTGAGATAAACATTTCATCTAGATGAGTGTACTCACCTATTTTGATGATAACGCCTTGAATATTATTTGCTTTTAGTTTTTGCCAATTGAGTTTTTCTTGCCAAGCTGAGATATCTACTACTTGAAAATTTTGCATAAGTAATCACTCCTTTAATGATTTACTTGCAGTTTAAATGAAGAAATTAAACCTTTTAAGCAAATTAGGGGGAATTTTTTGTTATTTTTATAAAAATTTACGATATGTCGAATACATTTTATTTTTATAAGAGTATAATATAGTTAATTTAAGAAAAAGCGAGATGATTATAATGCTACTTATAAAGGCAGTAGATTATAGGATTTTGGAATTGTGTAAGGCTTATAATTTGAGCATAAATGGCTTGGCAAATAAAGCAGGAATGCCACCTTCAACTGTGGCTAGCTTATTAAGTGAAAAAAGTCGTAATCCTACAGAAGATACTATTTTTAAAATTTGTATTGGTTTTGGTATGAGAATGGATAAATTTTACGCCTCAAATTTATTTGACCTTAAAAATATAAGTTTAGAAAATACTTCGCAGAAAATATATAAAGTTTAAATTCATAACTGCACATATAGCGAAAGGCAAACTATTATGTTTTTGGATAATAGTTTGCCTTTTTTATTTGCTAAGAAAAAATTTTTGATTTAGGGGTTGATTTTTGCAATCTAAGTTGCAAGTAAATAAGTGTAAGGAGTTGATAAGATGAATAAGAAACGGCGGTAAAAGATGTTATCAATTAAAGCTATGATGTATTTTTAAATTTTAAAATTAAGGAGTGATTTTTAATGGCAGATACACGCAAATTAACAATGGTATTTACTTTAGATAATGGAGACGATTTTAAATATAATTTGGCAGATCCTAAAGATGAATTGACAAAGAGCGAAGTCGATGTAGTCATGCAGAAAATGATTGATATACAGGCTATTATCAAAAATAATCATAAAGCAACAGCGATTAAAGAAGCATATATCACAACTACTACACAAGATGTTTTAGCTTAAGTTTAATTTATAATTTTATAGTTCATTAGGAGGAATGTATTATGGCAGTTAAGAAAAACGCAGAATGTGAAATCATTATTAAAGTGGAAACAGGTACTACTTCTACAGGTAAAGCTAGCTATAGCAGTCGTAGTTTCGGTTATATCAATCCTTCTTTAGCAGAAGATGATATTTTAGATATCGGTCAAAAAATAGCGGGCTTACAAAAATATAATTTAGGTAGTGTAAATCGTCAGGACACAGCAGAAATAGCTGCGGAATAAGGAAAAAGGGGTGCGTGTCACCCCTTTTTCTTTTAAATTATTCTCTTGATGATAGAAAGAAGACGATTAGATGGAAAGACTATTAATAAAAGCTAAAGCTGGAGATAATTATGCTATACAGTTATTATTAAATAAGTATAAGAATTTATTAAATAGTGCTTCTAGACAACATCATTTAATATCTATTCAAGAAGAGGCGTATGAAGAAGCCGTGATTAGTTTTTATCAAGCAATTAAGGATTTTAATGAGTCTTTAGGTGTGCCTTTTGCTGGTTACGCTAAAGTAAAAGTATATCAAGGTGTACATACTTTATTTCGTAGATATCTGCGTATTTGGCAAAATGAAGTATCGTTATCTGCTCAAATGAATACAGATGATGAAGATGAAGTAAAAGAATTTGGGGATTTATTGGCAGTAGATGAGGATTTAGCTGATAGTATTTCTTCTAGATTAGATATAATGAAGATTATTCATCAATTGCCACCTAAACAGTATGAAGTCTTTATCTTGGTAGTATTTAAGGGATTAAAATATAAACAAGTAGCAAAATTATTGCACATATCTGTACAAGCTGTAAGCAAAAATTATCGTAAAGCATTAGCTTTTATTAATAAATCTCTAGAGAAATAAAGAATTAAGGTGATAATATGGAATATATTTTTACGTATATAGCAAATTATGGTTTTCCTATGGTAGTGGCAAGTTTTTTGTTATTTCGCATGGATAAACATTTGGCTAATTTAGAAGAAGGTATAAGACATATGAATGAAACTTTAGCTAAACAGGTCAATCATTAATAAAAATAAAAACAGAGATTTTATTTATAATAAGTATAATAAACTGCATTTTTAAAAGTTGCTTTATATTTGACTTTTGAAAGTGCAGTTTAATTTTTTTACGATATTTTTCTGTGTTATAATATAGATGATGGAGGAATATTATCATGGAAAATTTTAATAGATTAAATGATTTATATTTTAAAAAACTTTTGGGGGATAAAAAAAGAAAGAATTTAACACTTAGTTTTTTAAATGGAGTTTTAAATAAAGATGATAAAAACTATTTTACAGATATAAGTTTTTTAGATAAAGATAATGAACCATTAACTTTAGATGGTAAATTATCTAAATTAGATATTAGAGCGGATTTAAATGATGGTACGCAAGTAGATATTGAGGTGCAAGTTTGTCCGTTTAAATTAATGGCTGAGCGTTCATTATATTATTGGTCAAAGATGTATTCAGAGCAATTAGAAAAAGGTGCTGAATATAAGAAATTAAAGAAGGCTATAGCTATAAATCTATTGGCATTTGATTATTTGGAAGATGAGCAAGAATGGCATAACATCTATAATCTATTAAATGTGAAATCTCATAAAAAACTTACGGACCATATAGAGATACATTTTTTAGAATTGCCCAAATTTACCTTAAAGGATATGCGAAAAATAAGAGTATCTGAAGCATGGCTTGCTTATTTTTCAGGGAAATATAGTAAAGAAGAATTGGAGGAAATAGCGATGACAACTCCAGCAATTAAAGAAGCAGTAGAATTTGAAGATACATTTTTACAGGATAAAATAGAACGTAGAGCATATGAACAGAGAGAAAAAGCTATAAGAGATTATTATTCCTATATGAATGCATTTAAAGAAGAAGGATTGCAACAGGGTTTAGAGCAGGGTTTACAGCAAGGATTACAGCAAGGCATGCAAAAAGGGCTATATCAACAAGCTATACAAACTGCAAAAAATATGTTAAAAGATAAAGTAGATATAAAGCTTATTTCTAAATATACTAATTTAAGTGTAGAAGAAATAAAAAAGATAAACGAAGAATAAAGCCTTAAATTTTGAGGAAATAGTAATGATAAGATTAGTAATTAAAAAATAAGACTTACAATAGGAATGAATAGGATAGCTAAAAATTAATAATAAAGAGAGATTTTCTTCATAGTTATAATTTGGTAAACTTTATAATCAATAGAGTTAATAATTTTATGAAGAAAATCTTTTTTTATGATATAATGATTTTTGATTGTATAAAATTGTCATAATTTAAAGTATTTTATTTATTTGAATAGATTATAGGGAGTAGATTGTTATGAAACGTATTCGCAAAGCTGTTATACCTGCTGCTGGTTTTGGTACTCGTTTTTTGCCAGCGACAAAAGCAACACCTAAAGAAATGTTACCAATAGTAGATAAGCCTACAATTCAGTACATAGTGGAAGAAGCTATCTCTAGTGGTATTGAAGATATTTTGATCATCAGTGGTCATGCTAAACGTGCAATTGAAGACCATTTTGATAGTGCACCAATTTTAGAAGCTGAATTAAAAGCTAAAGGTAAAACTAAATTATTGGAAATGGTACAGGAAACATCAGAAATCAATGTACATTACATTCGCCAAAAACATATGCGTGGTTTAGGTGATGCTATTTTATGTGCTAGAGCATTCATTGATAATGAACCATTTGCTGTATTATTAGGTGATGATATAGTTTATAATCCTGAAATGCCAGCTTTAAAACAGTTGATGGATATGTATAATCAAACAGGTGCTACTATTTTAGGTTGTCAACAAGTGCCAAAAGAAAAGGTTTCTTCTTATGGTATTGTAGCAGGCGTACCAACTATCAATGAACAATTGATGAAAGTTAATGACATGATTGAAAAACCAAGCATTGAAGAAGCTCCAAGTCAAATGGCAGTGCTTGGTAGATATATCATCACTCCAGATGTATTTGAAGTATTGCAAAATACTAAGCCAGGTAAAGGTGGAGAAATACAGTTGACAGATGCACTCAAAGTTATGGCAAAACGTGAAAATGTTTATGCTTATAATTTCACCGGCAAACGCTATGATGTAGGCGATAAATTAGGCTTTTTGAAAGCTACAGTAGAATTTGCTCTCCGTCGTGATGATTTATTTGGTGACTTTGCGGAATATCTCAAAACAATTGTAAAAGATTTATAATAATAATTATAATAAAAAAGGTGATACTTTTAGTATCACCTTTTATTTTATCTATATATTATATTTGTGATTAATTTTCTGGGATAGTTAGATTATCTTTAATTTGCGATACTTCGTTATTGATATCTAACATTATAGGAGCTTCAATAGCATAAATGCGATTTAAATTATTTACAATATCTTTATGCTCAATTTGATTGTAAGTTCCTTCGTTGATGATTACAATACTTTGACGAACAGTTTCATTTAATTTATAACTATAAACACGAGTTTTTTCCAAAATATTATAAACTAATGTATAATTGTTTTGTGATAATTCACTTGGCGGTAAAGCATCTTGTAATGAATTATTAAAAGCATTTGTTTCATCATATAATCTTTGCAATTGACTTAAAGCTTCAGTTGCAGATATGGATTGATTTTCATAATTAGAAATGATTTTGTGATAAACTGTAGCAAATCTATCTAGCTGATTGATATCTTCTTTATAATCATTGTACCATGTTATAAAATAAGGTTGTTCGTTTAAAATAGCCAAACGTTGCTCAGTGGAGATAGAATTTGAAGAAGATGGTATCACTAAAGAACTATAGACAGCTACAAAACAAAGTAAAATAATGCCACAAGGAATAATAAATATTCTCTTTGTAGGGTATTTTCTATCAGCTAAATAACTAGCAATAATGATAACAATCATAACAGCAATAGCTAGTAAAATATTCATAAAAAATTTTTTCCTCCTTATATTATAAGTTCATTTCTTTGATGGCAAAGAAACGAACCAAAGAAAGCCACCGCAGATAAAATTTAAGCTTTGAAAAAAATTATCATTTCATACAAAGCTTAAAACTCGCTACGCTCAGACAGTTAAGCAAAAACCGTATTCAATGATAATGTTTTTCAATAATCTTGCGATTACCGCTAAATTTTATAATGCGGAAAATATAACAAATTATTTAGCATTATTAAAAATAATACCGAATGTCCCTCACGTTAGCGAATTTTACGGTAGCCGTAGGCTATTGGAAAGGATAAAATTATGGCTATGGTTTTAGCTCTACTGTTTGAGCAAAGCGAGTTTAGAGCATTATAGACATAATTTTATAATTGACAAAGTAAAATTGATATCGGGAGGTAGAGTTCTTTTGTTACTTTTCTTGCTCATGAAAGAAAAGTAAGCAATATATTTATTTTAGCATATTTTTTTAGAAGATATGAAAATTAATTTTAGGATAGAGGTGTATGGTTTGACTTCAAGAAGAATTATGTATTATTTACAGGCTTTTAAAATTTTAGCACTAGGATATTGGCGTTCTGAACAAAAATGGAAAGCTTATGGTATTTTAGCTGTTGTTTTAATTTTAAATTTAGCTAGTGTATTTTTGACGGTATTGGTAAATGATTGGTATAAAGAATTTTGGGATGTTTTGCAAGCCTATGAATTTGATAGTTTTTGGTATTTAGTGGGCAAATTTTCCTTGATTGCCGCTATCTATATAGCGATTGGCGTTTATTCTGTGTATTTACAACAATTATTGCAGATAAAATGGCGTGAATGGCTCACTGATAAATATTTAGTTAGATGGATGGAAAATAGAGCTTATTATAAGTTGAAATTGATGGGAAAAGATATGGATAACCCAGATCAGCGTATTTCTGAGGATATTAATCAATTTGTAGCGTTGACTTTATCTTTGACGATTGGTCTTGTGCGTCAACTGATAACTTTGGTGGCATTTACTGTAATTTTATGGAATTTATCAGGAATTATCACTGTGCCTATTGGCAGTTATGAATTTACTATCTATGGCTATATGGTTTGGTTATCTTTGGTATATTCTATCGTTGGTACGTATCTCACTCATAAGGTGGGTAAGGCACTTATCAATTTAAATTATGAACAGCAAAAATATGAAGCTGATTTCCGTTTTGCGATGATGCGTGTCAGAGAAAATACAGAGTCGATTGCTTTTTATCGTGGTGAAAAGCCTGAGTTAGAAAATTTCTTGACTAGATTTAAGATTGTAATTGGCAATTTCCGCGATATTATGACTCGTCAAAAAATCTTAAACGGTTTTACAGCTGGTTATGGTCAATTGGCGATTATCATTCCATTATTATTGGCTGCACCGCGTTGGTTTGCTAAAGAGGTGCAAGTTGGTTGGATTATGCAAGTATCAAATGCTTTTGGACAAGTTCAAGGGGCAATGTCATATTTTGTAGATGCTTATACAACTATAGCACAGTGGTGCTCTGTAGTTCGCCGTTTAGATGGTTTCAATCGTCATGTCAGTGAAGCTTTGGATTTGAAATCTGATTTAATGATAGATAATGCTTCTAATATTAAAGTCGGTATAGAAAATGTAGATGTTTTCCTTCCTAATAAAAATAAAGATGTTTTAATCAAGAATTGTACAATTGATTTGATGAAGTATCAATCTTTATTGATCATGGGTGCTTCTGGTGTGGGTAAATCAACTCTTTTACGAACACTTGCAGGTCTTTGGTCTTATGCGAAAGGCAATGTTTATTTGCCAAAAGAAGAAGAATTTTTATTCTTACCACAAAGACCATATTTGCCACTTGGTAGCTTAAGACAGGCAATTTCTTATCCTGTAGTCGAAGAAGTAATCAGTGAAAAATATAGTGATGAAGAAATAAAAGAAATACTCATAGCTTGTAAGTTAGAAAATTTAGTAGATAAATTGGATATTGTTGATGATTGGAGTAGAATTTTATCTTTAGGTGAACAGCAAAGAATAGCTTTTGCGAGAATTTTATTATATAAACCTAAATTTGTATTTTTGGATGAAGCTACATCAGCACTTGATGAAACTTTAGAAGGAAATTTATATGATATGTTAAAAACATATTTACCAGATACGAGAATAATAAGTATTGCTCATCGTAGTAGTTTGATTTGCAAGCATCAGGCTATCTTAAAATTAAAAGAGAAAGGTTGTTGGGAAATTCATGAATAATCGAGAAGTTGAAATAAAAATGGAAATAAAAGATAAAGCTCAAGTAGAAAATATACGTAAATTCTTGCAAGAAAATGAAGGACAAAGACCACAAAGTATAGTGATGAAGGCTATTTATTACGATACGGAAGAAAAATTCTATCAAAAACATAAAATTGCCTATCGTGTACGACAAGAAAACAATTGTTTTGTAGCAACATATAAATCGGGAAAAGTAAACACACAGGGCGTTTTTGAACGTGTGGAAATTAATAAAAAAGTAACAAGCCTACAAGCAGATATAAGTGTTTTTTCGGATGTAGGTGAGATTTGGAATTTAATCAAAGAAACTAAAGGTAAGAAATTCATTCCGATTGTAATAACTGATTTTGTACGTGAATGTATAGATATAAATTGGTTTGCTTCAAAACTGGAAATAGCTTTAGATTGTGGATTTGTGCAGGGAAATGAAAGAAAATCTCCTATTTGTGAAGTAGAAATAGAATTAAAATCTGGACGAATGGAAGATTTATTATCTTTAAAAAATGAACTTAGTGAAAAATTTGATTTACAAATTTCTACCGTAAGTAAATATAAAAAAGGTCTAATTTTAGCAGAGCAAATTTAAAGCTCTGCTTTTTTTTGAAATTTTTTAAAATTTTTTTGGATTTTAGCAGGATTTACAAAATTTATATAGAAATGTAATATCGTCAAATGAAAATGTAACGAATTTTATTTATTTGAGAAGTTTTTACAGAAAAAGGGGTTGTGTAAATTTATTTAATATAAATTTTATAAAATGTACGATAATTGTTAAGATTGTTAAGTTTTTATAAGTAATTTGTTATATTTGTGTAATTTTTAATAGTTTTTATAGATTAATTCCTGCATTTTTATCGAAATTGACAAGATGTGTAGACTATGTTTATTTTTTCAGGAGGTTTTATATTATGAGAAAAACAGAATGCTTAGCCATGATATTGGCTGGTGGTCAAGGGAGCAGATTAGGAGCTTTAACTAAGAATATAGCTAAACCAGCTGTACCATTTGGTGGAAAATATCGTATTATCGATTTCCCATTAAGTAACTGTGCAAATTCTGGTATTGAAACAGTAGGTGTACTTACTCAATATCGTCCACTAGAATTGCATACATACTTAGGTACTGGTGAAGCATGGAATCTTGACCGTAAAAATGGTGGTGTATATATTTTACCTCCATATGCTAGAGAAAAAGGTGCAGATTGGTATAAAGGTACAGCAGATGCAATTTATCAAAATATTAATTTTATCAATAAAGCTAATCCAGATTATGTATTAGTTTTGTCTGGTGACCATATTTATACTATGGATTATGCAAAAATGATTGAATTCCATAAAAAGAATAAAGCAGAAGCTACAATTGGTGTAATTAAAGTGCCAATGAAAGAAGCTTCTCGTTTTGGTATTATGAGCACAGATAAAGAAGGTCGTATTACTAAATTTGCCGAAAAACCTGCTAAACCAGAAAGCAATTTAGCTTCTATGGGTATTTATATCTTTAGCTGGAATTTCTTACGTGAATACTTAGAAAATGATGCTAAAGATGAAACTTCTAGCCATGATTTTGGTAAAAATATTATTCCAAAAATGTTAGCTGACCAAGCTAGATTATATTCCTATGCATTTGAAGGTTATTGGAAAGATGTAGGAACAATCGATAGCCTTTGGGAAGCAAACATGGATTTATTAAAAGAAAAACAACCATTTGAAATGAATGGTAAATGGAAAATTTATTCCGTGGATATGGCTATGCCACCTCACTATGTAGGACCAAAAGCTAAAATTAAAAATTCTCTTGTAAGCGAAGGTTCTATGATTTGCGGTGAAGTAAAAAATTCTGTTATATTCCCAGGTGTACGCATTGCTAAAGGTGCAAAAGTAAGCAATTCTGTAATTATGCCATTTGCAAAAATTGAAGCAGATGCTGTTGTTGAAAAAGCTATTGTAGCTCAAAACAGCAAAATTGAAGCAACTGCTCAAGTAGGTAGTGACGATGGCACTATTGTAGTAATTCCTGAAGGTGAAACTGTACGACCAATGGTTGTTTCCGATGCAACTGAAAATGTAAATGTGGGATAAAATAAGAGAGGGATATAATTATGAAAAATGTTCTCGGAATAATGGATTTATATGAAGACGATAAACAAATAAGAACACTTACAACAAAAAGACCTGTTGCAACATTACCTTTTGCAGGTCGTTATCGTTTATTAGACTTTGCTTTATCTAGCATGGTTAACTCTGGTATTACAAAAATTGGTATGATGATGCCAGCAAAATCTCGTTCTATCTTAGACCATCTTCGTTCTGGTAAAGACTGGGATTTAGCACGTCGTCATGATGGTTTATTCTATTTACCAGCTATAAAAATGGATAAAGATAGCCGTAATGGTAACTTACAGTCTTTCTATAGACATATGAGCTTTATCAGACAGTCTGAACAAGAATATGTATTAATCTGCAACAGCCGTTTTGTTTATAATATAGACTTTACTACAGCTCTTCGTTTCCATCAGAATACTAGTGCTGATATCACTATGGTTTACCATATTGAAAATAAAGAACGTCCAGATAATGCAACTATTTTACAGACTGGTGAAAATGGTCTTGTTACAGAAATTGCTAACCGTCCAGCTGTTTATGAAAATTCCAAAGTATTCATGGGTATTTATTTAATGTCCCGTAAAAAATTCATGGAAATCATATCTACAGCATATGAACGTGGTGGCTATGATTTCTTGATTGATGGTATTTTACGTCATCAGGATAATTTAAATATTTATGGCTTCCAACATGAAGGTTATGTATCTGAAATCTGCTCTACAAGTTCCTATTTCAAAACTAATATGGACTTGTTAGAACCAGAAATTTGGGAAGAATTATTCATGGGTTATAACCCAATCTATACAAGAGTTCGTGATGAAGCTCCTGTACAGTACAAAAAACAAGCAAAAGTTAATAATTCTTTAGTTGCAAATGGTTGCGTAATTGAAGGTTCTGTAGAAAACAGTATCTTATTCCGTGGTGTTAAAATCGGAAAAGGCGTTCAAGTTAAAAATAGCGTAATCATGCAGAATTGTGAATTACAAGATGATGCTCTAGTAGAAAATGTAATTTGCGATAAAAATGTAGTAGTATCCGATGGTAAATGGTTAAAAGGTGCTGAAAATTATCCATTGATCATTGAAAAAAATACAGTTATTTGATTAACAAAAGATAAGATATTAAAATAATATAGGTTAAAAAATATAGTAATTATAAATATATATAATATAAATTATTAATATATAGGTTTTGGTTTTTTTAGAAATATAGAGTTTTTATTTCAGGGTAGTGCGATTAAGGTAAAAACTTATAGGGGGAAGTAATAGTGAGTGTAGGAATAATCAATAAGCAAATTGAAGAGAGAGCTTCATTACAGAAAAATTTCTTAAAAACAGCAAATATGTTATTTGGTAAAGATTGGAATGAATTAACTAAAGAAGAATTATATCAGACTTTAGTTAGAACAGTTCGTCAGTACATCAGTGAAAACTGGATTATGACTAATAAATACTATGAAGAAAATCAATGCAAAGAAGTATATTATTTTTCCATTGAATTCTTATTAGGTCGTCTATTAAATACAAACTTGATCAATCTTGATATGAAAGAAATCTGTAAAGAAGCCTTGAAAGACTTGAATATTGATATTACAGAACTCTTTAAACAGGAACCAGATGCAGGTTTAGGTAATGGTGGTCTTGGCCGTCTTGCTGCTTGCTTTATTGATTCTTTGGCTTCCTTAGGCCTTCCAGGTCATGGTTGTACTATCCGTTATCAATATGGTCTGTTTGAACAAAAAATAATAGATAATCAACAAGTTGAAATTCCTGATAATTGGCTTAAAAATGGTTTCGCTTGGGAATATCGCAAAGCTGACAAAGAAGTTGATGTTCATTTTGGCGGTAATGCTTATATGGCTCAACAAGAAGATGGTTCTTTAAAATTAGTTCATGAAGGATATAATACAGTTGCAGCTGTTCCTTATGATGTGCCAATCGTAGGTTACCACAATAATGTAGTAAATACTCTTCGTCTTTGGAATGCTGAAGTTCCTCAAGATTTTGCTTCTTTATCAGGTACTAGAGAACAGTTACAAGAAAGATTGCGTCAATCTTATCGTGTACAAGCAATCACTTCTTGCTTGTATCCAGAAGATAGCTCTTATGAAGGTAAAATGCTTCGTTTGACTCAAGAGTATTTCTTTGTATCTGCAGGCGTTCAAAGTATTGTTCGTCATTATAAACGCCGTAAAGGTGATTTAAAAGATTTTGCGAAAAAAATTGCTATTCATATCAATGATACTCATCCAGCAATGGCAATTCCTGAACTTATGCGCGTACTCATTGACCAAGAAGGTATGGATTGGGATACTGCTTGGGATATCACTAAAAATACAGTAGCTTATACTAACCATACAATTATGCCAGAAGCATTAGAAACTTGGCCAATTGATATGTTTAAAAATCTCGTACCACGTATTTACATGATCGTAGAAGAAATCAATGCACGCTTCTTAGAAGATGTTCGTAAACAATATCCAAATGATGAAGACCGTGTACGCAGAGTATCTATCATTCAAGATGGCGTAGTTCATATGGCTCGTCTTTCTGTTGTAGGTAGCCACAGCGTAAATGGTGTTGCTAAAATTCATAGCGATATCTTAAAAGCACATACTATGCGTGACTTTGATGAAATTTACCCAGGTAAATTCAATAATAAAACTAATGGTATTACACATCGTCGTTGGCTCATTGCTGCAAATCCACAGCTTTCTAGCTTAATAGATGAAGCTATTTCTGATAAATGGCGTAAAGACCCATCTCGTCTTATCGATTTATTAGATTATAAAGATGATACAGCATTCCTTGATAAATTAGCAGAAGTTAAAAAAGAACATAAAATTTATTTAGCTGGTCATATCAAACGTCGTAGTGGATTTACTATTGACCCTAACTCTTTATATGACATTCAAGTTAAACGTATTCATTCTTACAAACGTCAAATTATGAATATTTTACATGTAATGCATATCTATAATTTGATTAAAGCAAATCCATCTATTAAATCTGAAATGTTACCTCGTACTTATATGTTCGCAGGTAAAGCAGCTCCTGGTTACCATATCGCTAAAGAAACAATTCGCTTAATCAACAATGTAGCTAATATTGTTAATAACGATAAAGATGTAAACGATTGTTTACATGTAGTATTCTTAGAAAACTATGGTGTTACTTTAGCAGAAAAATTATTCCCAGCAGCTGATGTTAGTGAACAGATTTCTCTTGCAGGTAAAGAAGCTTCCGGTACATCTAACATGAAATTCATGATGAACGGTGCTATCACACTTGGTACTTTAGATGGTGCTAACGTGGAAATTTGCGATGCAGTTGGAGAAGATAACTGCGTTATCTTTGGCTTAAAAGAACATGAAGTAATGGAATACTATAAAAATGGATTATATTCCGCATGGACTGAATATAATACAAATCCAGCAATTCACAATGTAGTTGATGAATTATTGACTGGTCCATTCGTAGGTAATGGTGATTTCCATGACTTACACAACTATTTATTCAATAGTAATGATGAATATTTCGTATTCAAAGACTTCAATTCTTATATTGATGCTCATGTAAAAATTAGAGGTAAATATCTCGACCGCTATGGTTGGTTGAAATCCAGCTTAATCAATATTGCACATTCTGGTATCTTCTCTAGTGATAGAACTATCAGCGAATATGCAAAAGATATCTGGAATGTAGAACCTATTAATTTATTAAAATAAATGACTCCAAAGGAGAACTAAAAAGATGGAAGTATCCGCATTAAAAGATTTTGATTTGTATTTGTATCATCAAGGTACAAATTTCTATGCGTATCAAATGTTAGGAGCTCATTTTGTAGTAGAAGACGGAGTAGAAGGCGTACGCTTTGCTGTTTGGGCACCTCATGCTAAAGCCATAAGTGTAGTAGGAGATTTTAATAATTGGGATTATAATGAAAACCCAATGCAGAGAATTTCTGATGGTGAAATTTGGGTGACTTTTATTCCTAATTTACAGCAAGGTGAAATTTATAAATATTCTATAGAGCCATTCAATGGTGGAGAACGTTTCTTAAAAGCAGACCCTTATGCTTTTTATGCTGAAAAGAAACCAAAAACAGCTTCTCGCGTTTATGATTTACGCGGTTATGAATGGCATGATGAAAAATGGCAGAAAAAACAGCAACAAGAAGCTTCTTATGATAAACCTATGCTTATCTATGAAGTGCATTTAGGCTCTTGGCGTCGTGATGCTGAAGGTAATTATTTAACTTATAGAGAAGCAGCAAAACAGCTCATCTCTTATGTTAAAGAAATGAATTATACTCATATTGAGTTTATGCCACTTTGTGAACATCCATTTGATGGTTCTTGGGGTTATCAAGCAACTGGTTATTATGCAGTAACTAGTCGTTATGGTGAACCAAAAGACTTCATGTATTTAGTAGATTTAGCTCATCAAAATGGTATTGCTGTAATCATGGACTGGGTTCCAGGACATTTCTGTAACGATGCTCATGGTCTTCGCCGTTTTGATGGTGAAACTTTATATGAATCTGATAATGAAAAACGCCGTGAAAATTGGCAATGGGGTACAACTAACTTCGACTATGGTCGTCGTGAAGTGCATAGCTTCTTAATTTCTAATGCTCTATTTTGGTTAAATGAATATCATATTGATGGACTTAGAATTGATGCTGTAGCTAATATGTTATATCTAAACTACGGTCGTGAAGAAGGTCAGTGGGAACCTAATAAATATGGTGACACTGGTAATCTTGAAGCTATGGAATTGATTAAAAATCTAAATGAAGCGATTTTCAAATATCATCCTAATGCTTTAATGATGGCAGAAGAATCTACATCATGGCCTATGATTTCTCGTCCAACTTATATGGGCGGTATGGGCTTTAACTATAAATGGAATATGGGCTGGATGAATGATATGCTCAAATATATGAGCCTTGATCCTATTTATCGTAAATGGAATCATGATAAAATTACATTCTCCTTGATGTATGCTTTCTCTGAAAACTTTGTATTGCCATTATCTCATGATGAAGTAGTTCATGGTAAATGCTCTTTAATTGAAAAGATGCCAGGCGATTATTGGCGTAAATTCGCTGGTCTTCGTTCATTCTTTGGTTATTGGATGACTCACCCTGGTAAAAAATTATTATTCATGGGTGGCGAATTTGGTCAATTTATCGAATGGAAATATGATGATAGTCTTGATTGGCATTTAGCTGAATTGTATCCAATGCATACAAAAATGCAGAGATTCTCTAAAGAATTGAATAAATTCTATTGTGAACATAAAGCTTTATGGCAAGTAGACTTTGATTGGCGTGGTTTCCGCTGGATTGATTGTAACGATAATGAAAATAGCGTTATTTCCTTTATTCGTTATGCTGAAGACCAAGATGATTTCATCATTGTAATATGTAACTTCACTCCAGAAGTGCGTCATGGTTACCGCATTGGTGTTCCTGAAAAAGGTATTTATCAAGAAGTATTTAATACAGATAAAGAAGAATACGGTGGTTCTAATGTATTAAATGAAGGTGACTTTAAATCAGAAGATGTATTCTGGCATAATTTAAATCAATCTATTCAAATTACTTTACCACCACTTGGTACAGTATATTTCAGATTGAAATTGCGTCCTGTTGAAGCTAAAAAACAGACAGTGATTGAAGCTGAAAAACCAGAAAAAGTAAAACTTAATGGTAATAGATCAAAACAACGTCAAAAGGCTAAAGCTTATGCCTTGAAATAATTTAAGTTATAGCCCATATAATTTTTATTATATGGGCTATATATACAATCATAGAGGAAGGTCGTGTTATAGTGTTAAAAGTTTTATATGTAGCCTCAGAAGCTGTGCCTTTTGTAAAAACAGGCGGTCTTGCAGATGTAGCGGGTTCTTTACCTAAAGAATTAAAACAAAAAGGTGTAGATGTTCGTGTTGTTATACCAAAATACAGTGGTATAAAAGAAGAATATCGCAATAATATGGAACATATTTATGATGGTGAAATCAATGTTTCCTGGCGTAAAAAATATCTAGGTATTGATAGATACGATTATAAAGATGTACCATTTTATTTCATTGATAATCAGGAATATTTCTATCGTGAAGGATATTATGGTTATCCAGATGATGTAGAAAGATTTACTTTCTTCTGCAGAGCTGTTCTTGAAATGCTTCCTCATATTGATTTCTGGCCAGATGTTATTCATATGAATGATTGGCAAACAGGTTTAATTAGCGTTTATTTAAAACTCGAACATAATGAAGATGTACGCTATAACAAGATTAAAACAGTATATACTATTCATAATTTGAAATATCAAGGTCGTTTCTGGAAAGGATATTTACCAGATGTATTAGGTCTTGATTGGAAATGCTTCAACAATGGTGATTTGGAATACTTCGATGATATCAACTTCATGAAAGGTGCTATCGTATATTCTGATAAAGTTACTACTGTAAGTCGCAGTTATGCTAAAGAAATTCAAGATCCTTATTATGGTGAAGGTCTTGAAGGTATGCTTCAAAAACGTGATGCAGATTTATCTGGTATTATCAATGGTCTTGATTATGAAGATTATAATCCAGAAACTGATAAGTACATCTTTAAAAACTTTGATGTACATAATGCAATTGCTATCAAAGGTGATAATAAAGAACAACTTCAGAAAAAATTGGGCTTACCAGTAAATCGCAAGATTCCAATGATTGGTATGGTAACTCGTTTAGTTGAAGCTAAAGGTCTTGATTTAGTTACACGTATCTTAGATGAATTACTTGAATATGAAAATGTACAATTTGTAATCTTAGGTACAGGCGATAGACAATATGAAGACTGGTTCAAAGGTCTTGTGTGGCGCTATCCGAAAAAAGTATCTGCTAATATCTTCTTTAATAATGAATTAGCACATCAAATTTATGCTGCAAGTGATTTATTCTTGATGCCATCTCAATATGAACCATGCGGTATTGGTCAGCTTATCGCTCTTCGTTATGGTACTGTGCCAATTGTACGTGCTACAGGTGGTTTAAAAGATACTGTTGAAGCATATAACAATTACACTCAAACTGGTAATGGCTTTAGCTTTAATAACTACAATGCACATGAATTATTATTCTCCATCAAACGTGCAATAGATGGTATTGCTGATGATAGAAAACATATTCATCTTGTAGAAAATGCTATGACTGCTGATTACAGTTGGGAAGAATCAGCTAAACAATATAAAGAATTGTATAATAGCTTAAAGGCTTAATAATTAGTTTAAAATAAAAATTTTATCGCTTAATACGACTTTTATAAAATTTTGCTTACTCAACAAAATAAGGTCTGTATTAAGCGATAATTATTTTATAGATGATTGAAGTTTTAATTAAAGTTTTAATCAGGGGAGGGATAATATAAATGATTTTTCATGATTCGCAAAATCTATATTATCGCAGTCCTATAGGGGCAGTGCCGACACAATCTTTTGTGAGATTGGCAATTGATGTTGATTTAAAAGATAAAGTTTCTTTAGTGCGTTTACATACATGGCAAGAAACTTGTGGTTCAATATATTATAATTTAAAAAAATCTTCATGGGATGAAAAACATTATTTTATTGATTTAGATATGCCTGAAGATGGTTGTCTTGTTTGGTATTATTTTATAATTGAATTAGTTGATGGCAAATTATTATATTATGGCAATAATAAGGCGCAAATGGGTGATATTGGTCAAGAAGCACTAGAGGTGCCACCATCTTATCAGATTACAGTATTTAAAAAAGATGTAAAAACGCCAGATTGGTTTAAAAAAGCCGTTATGTATCAGATTTTTCCTGATAGATTTTATCGTAGTGGCAATAATATTCCACAGAAAAAACATGCGGTGCTTCATTGTGATTGGAATGAGCCACCAATGTATTATTTAGACCCAGATACTAAAAATGTAGTCACTTATGATTATTTTGGCGGAAATATCCAAGGTATAAAAGAGAAATTATCTTATTTAAAAGATTTGGGAATATCTGTGATTTATTTTAATCCTATTTTTAAATCACGTGCTAATCATCATTATGATACGGCAGATTATCATCAAGTAGACCCAATGTTTGGCACTAATGAAGAATTTGCACAGCTTTGTAGTCAAGCTAAAGAGATGGGAATTCGCATCATCTTAGATGGTGTATTTAGTCATACTGGCAGTGATAGTATATACTTCAATCGCTTTGGCAATTTTGACAGTGTAGGTGCATATCAATCCAAAGAATCTCCATATTATGAATGGTATGATTTCAAGGAATATCCTTGTAAATATGATTGTTGGTGGGGCTTTACAAGTATGCCAAACACAAAGGAAACAACACCATCATATATGGATTTCATCATTCGTAGTGAAGATAGTGTAATGAATTTTTGGATGGATAAAGGCATAAGTGGTTGGCGTTTAGATGTAATTGATGAATTGCCACAGAAATTTACACGTTGTTTTTATCAAAAATTGAAGAAATTAGATAAAGATGCAGTTATCATCGGTGAAGTATGGGAAGATGCTTCAAATAAAATAGCGTATAATGTTCATCGTGAATATCTTTGTGGCTATGAGCTGGATAGTGCGATGAATTATCCATTGCGCAGAATTATTTTAGATTTTATTTTGAGAAATAAATCAGCTCAAGAAACAGAAGTAAGTATTTTAAATCAGCATGAAAATTATCCTGAAGAAAATCTCTATGCCATGATGAATTTATTGGGTAGTCATGATGTAGAACGTATTTTGACTTTATTAGGCGAAGCTCCAAGTGTAGAAAATGTACCAGCTAGTGTACAGGCAAAATTCAAATTAGATGATGCTCATTTACGTTTAGCTATTGCTCGTTTGAAATTAGCTGTTGTTTGGCAGATGACATTGCCAGGGGTACCATCAATTTATTATGGCGATGAAATCGGTATGCAGGGATATCGCGACCCACATAATAGAGCAAGCTATAAATGGGATGAAGCTGATAATAATTTACGTCATTTCTTTACGCGTATGATAGCACTGCGCAATCATCGACAAGTATTGCAAACTGGTTGGTATATACCAGTATATGCTCAAGATGATGTCTTAGCTTATATGAGAACTACAAAATTAGGCAAAGATAGATTTGGACAAAAAATGGATGATGATTGCATTTTAGTGGTATTAAATCGTCATCAAGAAAAGACTATGACGATAGAAATTGATGTTCATGGTTTTTGTCAGCGTAAATTACATGAAATAACTAATATGTATCCTGATGTGGAAATCATAGATAATAAAGCTAAGATAGAAATTGAACCGCTCACAGCTCTAGTATTTGAACAGGAAAAAGAAAATATAGAATATGCTAGAAAAGCTGGTATTATCATGCATCCAACATCCCTTCCATCTGATTATGGTATTGGTGATTTAGGAAAAGAAGCTTATAATTTTGTGGATTGGTTAGTAAAAGCTAAACAAAAGATTTGGCAAGTATTGCCATTAAATCCAGTAGGATATGGAGCATCTCCATATCAATCTCCATCTGCTTTTGCTGGCAATACTATGCTTATTTCTCCTGAAAAATTGGTGGAAATCAATTTATTGGAAGCTAAAGATATTGTTTTAGATTATAAAGCTGATGTTGATAAAGTAGATTTTGTAAAAGTAGAAGCTTATAAAGAAAAAATCTTAACAAAAGCTTTTGCAAATTTTGTAGCAGATGCAGATTATACTGCTTTTTGTCAACAGCAAAGTTATTGGCTTGAAGATTATGCACTATTCATGGCATTAAAGAAATATTATAAAAACTTACCATGGTATGAATGGAATTTAGATATAAAATTGCGTAAACCTCAAGCTTTAGAGTCTTGTAGAATTTCTTTGGCACAAGATATTGCTTATGCTAAGTTTAAGCAATATATTTTCTTTAAACAGTGGCAAGATTTACATGCTTATGCAAACGAAAGAGGCATACAAATAGTCGGTGATGTTCCAATTTTTCCATCACATGATAGTGCTGATGTATGGGTACATCAAGATTTATTTAATTTGAATGCTGATGGCACCTTAAAGACAGCAGCAGGAGTGCCACCAGATTATTTCAGTGAAGATGGTCAACTTTGGGGCAATCCACATTATCTCTGGAAGGTAATGCAAAGAGATGACTATAGTTGGTGGCGTAAACGTATAGCTACATTGTTGAATTTAGTAGATATAATTCGCATTGACCATTTCCGTGGTTTTGAAGCTTATTGGGAAGTATCTGGTATGGCCACAAATGCTCGTGTTGGTAAATGGGTTAAAGGTCCAGGCAAAGATTTATTTGATAAAATCAAAGAATATTTAGGTGATGTGCCAATCATTGCTGAAGATTTAGGTGTAATTACGCCAGAAGTCGAAGCTTTGAAAAATAGTTGTAATTTCCCAGGCATGAAAGTTTTGCAATTTGAATTATATGCAAATAAATATCATAAATTAAACTTTATCAGTCCGAAAAATAGCATTGTCTATACAGGCACTCATGACAATAATACAACTTTAGGCTGGCTTAAAGAGGATATATCTCCGCAGGATAAAGCAGTTTTAGCAGATTTATTAGAAGTTAAAGTTGATGATAATGAGGCTTTATTAGAGGAATTGGTAAAATTAGCATATGCTAGTGCCTCTAAGATGGCGATATTGCCAATGCAAGATGTTTTGAAGTTGGATAGTAATGCTAGAATGAATTTACCTGGTACAGTAGGCACTAACTGGGGCTGGCGCATGCAAAAAGATACATTGACAGACGAAAAAGCAATGTATTTGTGTTCCTTAGTAGAAAAATATAATAGATAAATGAAAAGGACTCTGCAATAAATGTAGAGTCCTTTTAGATTTTAGCGAAAAGTAATTCGGCAAAGAAGATATTATCATGGTATAATAATTTAAGTGTATTTAGTTAAATTTATTTTAAGATAGGTGAATATTTTAATGAAAATAGAGAAAAAAATATTGTGGGCGATATCATTAAGTGCATTATCTTTATGTACATATAATCAGCCAGTATTAGCTTCAGATACTGATGTTGAAATCTTAAATTATGTTGAAGACCAACGTCATGAAGCTAGAGATAAAGAAAAAAATAGAGCTATTAATGAATTTAAAGCAGAATTAGATGCTCAATATGAAAAAGAAGGCATTGTTATACAAAATCCTCAAGAAGCACCAATTATTTTTGAGGGTAATGATATTATGTATGACTCAGTAACAGGTGAAGTATATGGTAAGGGTAATGTAAAAATCACTCAGAATTATTCACGTATGACTACTGAAGATGCAAATGGTAATTTAAATACAGGTGATGTGGATATACCGGTTCATGCTCATGTTATGCAGGTAGCTAATCCAACACTTGATATCAACAGTGAGAAAACAAAATATAATTATAATGAAAAAACTGGTGTAATGAATAATGTAAAAGGTCGTGTAGATAATAGATATGTTTCAGGGGAACAAGTAGAATTTTATCCTGATTACTATATAATTTACAATGGCACGATGACACGTTGTCCTGCGAAAAAACCAGATTACTGTTTGACTGCTGAGAAAATTGAAATTTATCCTGATGACCATATGGTAGCATATAATGCGAAATTTTTGATCAAAGGTCAAGTTATTTATCAAACAGATGAATATAGTACTAAAATAGGTACTAATAGCGATGGAAAAAATCAATGGATACCATTACGTATTCGTATAAATGATGATGATGGTTTATCTATCGGTTATAAATTAGATGCACCACTGATGGATAATGTAAAAGCTTATGCTGATTTAAAATATACTACTAAGCATGATATGAGAAATATTTATGGTGTAGCTTGGAATAATGCAGGTAGTACTTTTAAAGTAGAAAATGGTAAATATGAAGATGATGATGATCGTTGGTTAGAAAAGAATATAGCATATATATATAATTATGGCAGTAGAATAGGTGATACACCACTTAGTTTTAATTTGTATAATGAATATGGTTTATGGGAAGAAAATAATATTAAAAGTTGGCATCGTGAACATAATTTATCCCTCCATCATGACCCTATAAATTTAGATACAGAAGGTAAATTTAGATTATTTCCAAGCATAGGTTATCGCTTAGTTTATGAAGATTATGATGATAGCAATTATAATAGTTTATATTATGATGTGACTTTACTTGGTGAATTAAATGATAGATTAGTAGCTTATACAGGATATCATTATTCAAGAGTTAGTGCAGAAAATACTTTATTCCAGTATGGATTAGAAGATTATTCCAAAAAAGTATCCGCAGGTCTAAGTTATACTATAGATGATAAAAATCGCTTTGTTGTAGCAACAGGATATGATGCGTCAGATCAGCTTCGTTTAAGAGATTTAGATTATTATTGGTATCATGATTGGCATTGTGTAGAAACTGAATTAAAATATGAACAGAAAAAAGATAAATGGAGTTTACATTTTAATTTCTTGAATTTCTAATATATAGAGAAAAAAGGTGAATTTATGAAGCCGGAATTGATTGATTTTGTAGAAAAATTTAAGGGAAAACGCATTTTAATTATTGGTGATATGATTGCTGATATATATTTAAAAGGTGATATTTCTCGTATTTCTCGTGAAGCGCCAGTTTTAGTATTGATAGAGTCAGAAGAAAAAACAGTGGCTGGCGGTGCCGCTAATGTAGTTAATAATGTAGCTACATTGGGAGGAAAAGCTTTTGCTGTAGGTATTTTAGGCGAAGATAAAGGTGCTTTAAATTTAAAGCAAATATTAGAAGAAAATAATGTAAATACTGAAGGTATGTTTTGTGATCAAAATCGCAAAACTATTACTAAGACACGTGTTATTGCAGGTGGTAGAGCTACAGTAAGTCAACAGGTAGTGCGTATTGATTATTGTGAGCCACACACTTGTGATTTAAATCATGAGTTAGGCGAACAAAATAGTCAGCGTATATAGAAATATGTACGTAGAGATAGACAAAGAGCTATCCAATACTGTTTGAATTGCTGGAAAACCCTAAAGATATCTGAACTACAACGTAAACATGAAATAAAGTTAAACGTGAATGTGGCGAAAGCAGAAAAAATCAGATATATAGCATAAGGTTAAATCCTAAGTGTTGAAAAATGGACAATCAGCAGCGAAGCTCCGAAAAGGAGAACGTTCAACGACTATTCCTCTTGAGGGAAGTACTCAGTAAGCGATTGACTGAGGAAGTGGACAGACTCTAACAGGTAAAGCTGAGAGATAAGATATAGTCTGTGCCGTTATGAAAGTAACGGAAGTTCATAAGAGAACTGTATAGAAAGTAGCGTTTCTATATGAACGAGACCTCATAATACGACTAAAGTAGAACCTAGAGTTCTTGTATATATTATTTAAAATAAGCAGTTAATATATAAACACTTGTTATATTACTATAGATATGTCATGATTATATTGAGTGACAATATGGAAGTAATATATGGCAGAAGATATGTTTATTCATTAGAAAGAGTAAGTGTTTATTATGGAAAAAGCTTATAAATTTAGGATATACCCTAATAAAACACAAGAAAGTTTACTTCAAAAAACTTTTGGCTGTGTACGTTTTATATATAATTACTTTTTAGATAGAAGAATTAAAGCATATGAACAAAATAAGAAGACTATAAGTTATAACGAATGTTCAAAAGAGCTTACTCAATTAAAAAAAGAAAAAAAGTGGCTTAAAGAACCAGATAAATCCTCTTTACAAAACGCTTTAAAGAATTTAGATACAGCTTATAAAAACTTTTTTAACAGACAAAAAGTAGGCTTTCCTAAATTCAAATCTAAAAAGAATCGGTATAAATCGTACAAAACAAATATGACAAATAACAACATTGTATTTTTAGGAAATAAAATAAAACTACCTAAAATAGGCAAGATTAAAACAAGAGATAAATATCGCCAAATAGAAGGTAGAATTTTAAGTGCGACAGTATCGCAGACTCCTAGTGGAAAATATTACATTGCACTATGTTGTACAGACCTGCCTCAACCTGAATTTATCAAAACGAATAAATATGTTGGCTTAGATTTAGGAATAAAAGATTTTGTCATAACCTCAGATGCAGTAAAATATAGCAATCCTAAATATTTGCAAAAATCACTGACTAGATTAGCTAAACTCCAAAGAGAGCTTTCTCGAAAAACAAAAGGAAGTTCAAATTGGGAAAAGGCTAGAGTAAAAGTGGCTAAATTGCATGAGAGAATTGCTAATCAAAGACATAATTTACTACATCAAGTATCATGTCAACTTATCAGAAATTACGATGTAATCTGTCTTGAAGATTTGCAAGTTGAAAACATGATGAAAAATCATAAATTAGCAAGAAATATAGCTGATGTCAGCTGGTCAGAGTTTATGAGACAACTAACATATAAAGCCAAATGGTTTGGCAAAATTATTGTCAAAATAGATAAATTTTATCCTTCAAGTCAATTATGTCATGTTTGTGGGTATAAAAATACAGAAGTAAAAAACTTAAATGTTAGAAAATGGAACTGTCCTAAATGTAAAACACATCACGATAGAGATGTAAATGCAGCTATAAATATTAGAAATGAAGGATTAAAAATATTAAACATAGCATAAATCTTAAATAACATATACAAGAACCATAGGAACTATGGGGATAGCTCGGAGATACTGTATTCGTTAGAATACTTGACCGAGAACCCCGCGACTTTAGTCGTGGGAGGTTCAGAGAGAATGCAATGAAGTTATCAGTGAAGTATATGAAAAAGAATTGATGAATTACATTCAAATGGTCATGCCACAGATGCAAGGTGTAGTAATGAGCGATTATGGCAGTGGAACAATTACACCTAAAATTCGTGATTTAATTTTATCTTTAAGTAAAGAATATGATATACCATCAATAATAGATTCTCGATATGCTATTTTCAATTTTGTAGGTACTGATTATGTAAAACAAAATGATGCAGAATTAGCCAGTGCTGTAGGCTATAAAATAGATAATGAGGAAATTTTATATAAAGCGGCACAGGAATTTTTAGTAAAAATGCAAGCAAAGGGAATTTTAGTTACACGTGGCGAAAAAGGTATGACTTTATTTGAAGCAAATGGAGATGTGCATAATATCCCAGTATCTGATAAATCAGAAGTATTTGATGTATCGGGAGCAGGTGATACATGTGTTGCTACCTTTATCACAGCATTAGCTACAGGTGCGATGCCAAGTCAAGCAGCTGAACTTTCTAATTTTGCTTCTGGTATTGCTGTACGTAAAATGGGAACAGCTACAGTTTCTGATGAGGAATTAATTGCCGTATTGAAAAAATAATAATTACAGATAGGATTTTAGTGATGATTATAGATATACAAGATATTGAAAAGTTTTGTGAAATCTTGCGTAAGGGTAATAAAACTATAGCACTTACTAATGGCACTTTTGATTTAATACATGCAGGTCATGTTCGTTATTTAAATGAAGCTAGTAAATTAGCAGATTATTTAATTTTAGGGTTAAATAGTGATCAGTCTGTAAAGCAGTATAAATCAGACAAAAGACCAATTGTTCCGCAAAAAGAGCGAGCAGAGGTTATAGATAGTTTAAAAGCTGTAGATTATGTAGTTATTTTTGATGAAACAACAGCTGATAAATTAATCAGTAAAGTAAAACCAGATATCTATGTAAAAGGTGGAGATTATACAGAAGAATCTCTTCCAGAAACAGCAACAGTAAAAAAATATGGTGGTAAGATAAAATTTATAAAAGTAGTAGAGGGCTGTTCTACTACAAATATCATACAGAGAATTTTAGAGATATATTGATAAATAAAAAACTACATCTTTAAGGTATGTATTTTAGAGATGTAGTTTTTATTTAGATAAAATAGTAAATAAGTATTTACTATTTTGTAAAATATTGGTAAAATCAAAGAATGGAAAATATATAATATTTGATAAGAATTTGATGAGGCTTTTATGAATATTTTAATTGTAAAATTAAGTGCAATAGGAGATGTAATTCATGCATTACCTATAGCATATGTTTTGAAAAAACGATATCCTAATGCGCATATTACATGGGTTGTGGAACCTACAGCATATGAATTAGTGAAACACAATCCATATGTAGATGAAATAATTATTTTTCATAAAAAAGCATTTAAATCATGGAATGGTTTTAAAGAAAATTATCAACCTTTTGCTAAGTTATTGCAAAAAAGAAAATATGATATATCTATAGATTTACAAGGATTATTTAAGTCAGCAGCTGTAGTATTTACTGCTAAGGCAAAGAGAAAAATAGGCTATGTAGATATGCGTGAAGGTAGCAATTTGATCAGTAAACGCATAGTAGGTAATAATAAGAATGGTCATATTGTAGATAGATATTTAGATACTGTTAAATGTTTAGATTGTGATACAGAAAATATAATATTTCCTTTAGTTAATACACAAGATGAAATTGATTTTGTAGATAATTTATTGATTAAAGAGAATATATTAAATCAAAAATTTATGATTTTTGCAGTGGGCACTAATTGGATAAATAAATGTTGGTCTGTGGAAAATTTTGCGAAATTAAGCGATTTATTAGCAGAATATAAGCTAAAAGTAGTCTTAATTGGTTTTGGAAAAGATGATGAACAAAAATCACAAGCTATTATTAAATTAGCTAGAGAAAATAATATTGTAAATTTTGTGGGAAAAACAAGCTTGATGCAAACGGCTAGACTTATTAAATTATCAAAGGCTGTTGTGGGTGGAGATACTGGAAATCTTCATTTAGCAGCAGCTTTAAATATTCCTGCAATTATGCTTATGGGGCCAACAGATCCTAATAGAAATGGTCCATATAGACAAAGTGAAAATGTGATTTTAGCAGGTCATGAATGTGATGGTTGTTGGAAGCGTACTTGTGCTAAGAATATAGATTGTTTAGCAAGTATAAAACCAAATCAAGTCATAGAAAAATTAAGACAAAGCGAGTTGTTAAAAGATGAGTGAAAATTATCCAATTGACTTTGTTGTTACTTGGGTTGATGGCAACGACCCAGTATGGCAAGCAGAAAAAGCAAAGTATAGTCCCAGTAAAAATGCAGATAATCGCAATGTGCGTTTTCGTGATTGGGATAATATGCAATATTGGTTTAGAGCTGTAGAAAAATTTGCACCATGGGTTAACAAAATACATTTTGTAACTTATGGTCATTTGCCTAAATGGTTAAATATAGATAATCCCAAATTAAATATTGCTAAACATAGCGATTTTATACCACAAAAATATTTACCTACATTTAGTTCCCAGCCTATTGAATTAAATTTGCATAGAATAAACGGTTTAGCAGAAAGATTTGTTTATTTTAATGATGATATGTTTTTGTTAAGACCAGTAAAAAGAGAATTGTTTTTTGCAGGTAAAGATTGTTTGCCGACAGATTTTGCGATAACTAGTACAATTAGTACAACTACTAAAGAAGATATGATGCCATTTATAAAATTAAATTGTGTAACAATTTTAAATGGACATTTTGATAAAAAGGAACAGATGAAAAAGCATTTTAGTAAATGGGTGAATTTAGCTTATGGTTGGAATGCTTTACGTAATTTAATTTTTTATGGGCAACATAGATTTAAAGGATTTGCAAATAATCATTTAGCTTTTTCTTTTTTGAAAAGTGAATATGAAGATATTTGGGAAAAAGAATATGAATCATTAGATGATACTTCGTCACATAAGTTTAGAAGTAAATTAGATTTAGATAATTGGCTTATTCGTTATTGGCAATTGACTAGAGGAAATTTTTATCCAATAGGAAGACATGTAAAAGGTAAGGTTTATGAAATCTATAATGGAGTAGAACAAAATCAAGAACTATTTAAGATTATAGAAAATCAAGCAATGCCTATGATATGTATAAATGATAATGATAATGTGGATTTTGAACCTATGAAAGAAAGAATAAAACAGGCATTTGATAGAATTTTGCCAGAAAAATCTAGTTTTGAAAAATAATAAAAAATAAAGAAGTAAATTATTTAAAATTTACTTCTTTATTTTTGTTTATAGATAAAAAAATATTCTATTATCTCAATTATAGTATATTTTATAAAAATGAATTTTAGATGAAAATAAATTTAAATTTTTGTAAAGGATGGTATTGATGGTTTGTGTAGATAAATATATGCATAAGACGTATTATATGTTAATTGGTTTGATGGTTTTATTATTGCCTCAAGCATTTATTTTACCAATAGAATGTAGTTATGAAAATCATTTGTTAGAAAATCTAGAAGTATTTATATTAGGTATTGGTTTTATAAATATGTTATATAAAACTGCAAATTTAAATAAAGATAAAATTAATAAGTTTTATTTAGCATGTGGTATTTTTTATATTGTTATGATTGCTAGAGAATTAAGTTATGGTAGAGTATTTTATCCTATCGGTATTGATAAAAATGGTGAACAAATTTTTATGAATATCCATCAAATATGGTATGGATCAATAGTATATCCTATAATTGCAGTACTAGTTTTAATAGCATTATTTTTAATGATACAAACTTATAAATACATAAAAAAAGAACAGATTATTTGTAGTATACCTAGATATAGCATTCGTTTATTTATAATTATGATGATCTTGAGTCAGATAGTATTTGAAAAAAATTTAATTAAGTTTTTAGCAGATTATGGTCAATTATTAGAAGAATGCACAGAGATATTAGCATATTGTTCTTTAGTATGCTTTACTTATGATATATCATTTAAAAAGAAATAAAGAAGGAATATAGATGTTAAATTTTGAAATTAGATATACAAAAGCTTTAGTTATTTTGTGTATTTTAACTGTTATTTTTATTGGGTTATCATTTGTCTTGCCTATAGAATATAGTTATGAAAATCATTTTTTAGAGAATTTAGAAGTTGTAATTTTATTTTTAGGTATTGTAATCTGTATAGGGAAAATACGCGATTTTATTTTATATGATAGTATAAAGTTTTATGTAGCTTCGATAATAATTTATATATTGATGATTGGTAGAGAATTGAGTTGGGGTCGTGTATTTTATCCTATTGGTATAGATAAAAATGGTGAACAGATTTTTGTAAAAGTACATGAATTATGGTATGGTTCAGTAGTTTATCCAACAGTAGGGATTTTAATATTAATAGCCTTGATTTTATTGGGAGTATATTTTTATCAAAGCAGAAGACAAGGAATTTGTTGGTATATCCCATTAGGTGAATTTTTGTTTTTTATAGTAACAAGCATATTGAGTCAATGTGTATTTGATAGAGGTTTAGTACAATTTGGTAATTATAATCAATTATTAGAAGAAAGCTGTGAAATCATAGCATATATATCTCTTGTTTGCTGTACATATGATATTTCCTTTAAAAGAAGATATATTCATATAAGATATTTTAGTATAAGATAATAAAAAGAGCCTCAGGAATTTATATTCTTGAGGCCTTTTATTTATTTAAATTTATTTTTTAGTTGTTTAAATTGTCGTTCCCATTTTCGCATTGCAACGAAAATAATGTGAATAGAGCTTACTTTTAATTTGAATTCCCACATTTTTTGGTGTGAAGGTATGGGAATGCGTGGAAGAGCAAAAAGATTAATATGCCAAAGTGGAACATTTTCAAAGATAGCAAATGCCATTTTATAATTTGCTTTTTTTACTATATTTATTACTTGTTGATTGAAAAAACCATATGGGTAACAAAGATAATCCATAGGTTTATCTAATAATTTTTCAAATTTTGTTTTGGTATCAATAATTTCTAAATTTAATTTTTCCTCATTACATTGAGTTAGGAATGGATGGTCGGCAGTATGAGGTTGGATATCTAGACCATGATGAAGCCAAGATTTTAATTCTGCTAAATTCATGGTAGTAGTTTCTTGTTTACCGAAATTTTCCCATTTATTAGGTTTACCAATCCAATTGTAAATAGGAAAAACAACAGCAGTCATATTGTATTTTTTTAATAGCGGTAAGGCTTCAAGATAATTATCTTGATATCCATCATCAAAAGTTAGTAGAACAGGATTTTTAGGTAATTTAGCCTTATTTATGAAGTGATTATATAATTGTTCTGGTGTAATAGTATGATAGTTATGTGTGGATAAATATTCTAGTTGCTCGGCAAATTTTTCTTTAGGTAGAGCATTTCTATCACTAGGAATATCGGCTATACGATGATACATTAAAATTGGTACATAATTTTTAAATTTTAAATATAAGATAAAAAATATACATAAAATAATTAATAATAGTATAAACATAATAATTTTTCCTAACCTTAGATATAGTGTATAATAATATATTATACGAATATGAGGAAGATATTCAATAAATTTTTAAGGAAAGATTTTATGAAAAAATTTTTAGTTATTAATACATCTTTTTTTGGAGATACTTTACTTACTAATCCTTTATGTAGAAATATAGAAATATTATATCCAGATTCACATATAACTTTTATTGTTAATAAGCCATTTGTAGAAGTAGCAACCTACTGTGATGGAGTAGATGAAGTAGTAGCTTATGATAAAAAGGGTAAACATCATGGTGTAAAGGGAGCATGGAATTTTTATCAAGAATATAAAGAAAAATTTAAATTAGGTTTTGAAGCAGCTTTTGTTATCTATGGTAATGAAAGAGGTATTGTTTTAGCAAAATTATTTGGGGCTAAAAAAGTATATGCTGAAAATAAAGGTATAATAAATTTTTTATTAGATAATCCTAGAGAAATAGATTATCATGGTAAGACAAAAGTACAGACTAAAAATAGTATTTTATTAGAACAATATAGTAAAAAAGCTATAAGAGAATTACCAATGAAATTTATACCGCCAGAATCATCATATGATGATATTGAAGTGTTATTAGAAGGTTTAAATATACAAGATAATAAATTAGTAGCAATATGTACTACTTCTAAAAAGAAAGAAAAAGATATGCCTTTAAAAGATTGTAAAGAATTAATACAAACATTAAAAAGTAAAGGTTATACTTTATTACTATTAGGGGCAGGGAATGTAGCAAAAGAATATGGAGAAGAATTGTCTAAAATAGCTAAAGATGATTTTATAAATTTAGTAGATAAGACAACTATTGCTCAACTTGGAGCGCTACTAGCTAATTGTAAAGCTTTAATTAGTGTGGATACAGGGACTATGCATTTAGGTTTGGCAGTAGATGTACCTACAGTTTGTTTATTTTATATTCATACAAAAGCACATCTAGACGCATGGGCTCCTGAAAAATCATTATATCGTTGTGAGGTTTTAACAGAAAATATAAAGGTAGAAAATATTGTTAATTCTTTAAGAAAAATTATGGAGTAATTTTTTATGAAAAATATTTTATTATTAGTACCTCGTATGAATATAGGTGGTGCTGAATCATATGTAGCTTTGGTAGCTCGTAGTTTAAAATCATTAGGCTACAATGTATTTATTGCTTCTGCTGGTGGAGCATTGGCGGTTGAATTACAAAAAGAAGGAATAAAACATTTTTTTTTACCGATTAGATTAAGTAAGTTTATATCAGGATTATTATTGAAACGTATTGTAGAAAAATATAATATAGACTTAATACATGCCAATTCAGAAGCAGCAGGTATTGTAGCCGTAAAGACACGAAATAAGTATAAATTAGATATTCCTATAGTATATACAGCTCATGGTGTATTACCAGCAAAAGTGAAAGACATTATAAATCAAGTGGATAAGATTATTGCTGTAAGTGAGTTTTCTAGGAAATCTGCAATAAAAGAAGGCTTTTTAGCTGAAAAAATACAAGTTGTTTATAATGGTGTAGATATTGAAAAATTTAAGCCAAATAGACAAAATAAAAATTTATTACGAAAAAAATATAATATACCACAAGAGGCTTTTACTATGATTATAGTTTCGCGTATTAAAAATTTGCGAAATAAAGGACATCAGCATTTACTTGATGTATTGAAAAATTATGAAGTTAGTAAAAAATGGCATCTTGTAGTAATTGGTAAAGGAAAAGGTTTCAGTGATTTAAAGAAAAAAATAAAAGAATATCATTTACAAGATAGAGTACATTTATTAGGTCATAAGACAGATGTAGAAAATTATATAGATATAGCAGATGTTATGGTTTTACCATCATATTTTGAAACATTTGGATTGGTTTTGGCTGAAGGGATGGCAATGCAAAAGCCAGCTATAGCTTTTAATGTTGGTGGCATTAGTGAAGTTATAAGTGATAAAGAAACAGGATTTCTTGTAAAATATAATGATGATGATGATTTAGTAAATAAGATAAATATATTAGCTCAAGATAAAGATTTATGTAGCAAAATGGGAATAAATGCAAGGAAAAAAGTAGAAAAAGATTTTGCTAATCAAATAATGATAAAAAAGATTATAGAAATATATAATGAGATAATAGATAATAAAACTAATTAATGTTTTATAGGAGATATTAATGTTAAATGAAGACAGAAGAAAATATAGTTACTTTTATAAATAATTTAGAAGCAGAAAATCAAGATATAGAATGTAAACAGTGCAAGAGAATTTTACCGAAAGATCTTTGGTCAACATATAGTGCGTTTGCAAATACACATGGTGGTAAAATTATTTTAGGTATTACTGAGATAAAAAATATAGAGAAAAATATAAATTTGAAATTACAGGTGTTGAAAACCCAACTAAAGTATGTGATGATTTTTGGACATGTATATCAAATACTAATAAAGTAAATTATAATCTTTTATCTAATAACGATGTGCAAATAAAAAAAATAGAAGATAAATCAATAATAATTATTAATGTACCAGAAGCAACTCATCAGCAAAAACCTATTTACTTAAATAATGTATTAACAAATACATATATTAGGTTAAATTCAGCAGATGTAAAAGTTAATATAGAACAGTTACAAATATTATTGAGAAATAGAAATTTAGCTCAAGATGTGGGTTTATTAAAAAATTATACAATAGAAAGAGATTTAGATTTATTATCTATACAAAAATATAGGCAACATATTTTTGAGCATACACATGATACAAAATACTTAGATATGGATGTATCAAAGTTCCTAATACAAATGGGAGCTTTAAAATTAGATTATAATGATAATAAATATTATATAACAGAAGGTGGTTTATTATTTTTTGGAAAAATAGATGCTATAATAAATAGATTTCCACATTTTCATTTAGATTATTTTGATAGAAGAGGAAATAATGCAAGATGGAGTGATAGAGTAGCTTCTGATGATATGTCTTTTTTAAATTTAAATTTAATGAATTATTTTTTTCTTATAATGGAAAAATTACAAAGTACAATAACAGATGATTTTGAACTGGAGAAAAATTTGATAAGAAAATCTCCAGAAAAGTTATTAGTGATTCTAAGAGAGGCATTAATAAATATGATTGTCCATGCTGATTATTATGTAAGTACATCATCTATAATTGTTAATGTATATAGTAATTATTATGAATTTAATAATCCAGGAATGATGTTAGTTTCTACGGAAGAATTTATAAAAGGTGGAAATTCATGTCCGAGAAATACAGTAATAATGACATTGTTTAGAAGATTAGGTTTATCAGAGAGAGCAGGTTCTGGTGGACCAGAAATATTTGATTTTGCAATTACTAATAGTTTTAAACAACCACAGGTAGAAACTAATTTCAAAGAAACAAACATAAAAATATGGAAAGTAGATTTAGTTTCTACATATCCGAATTTATCAAAGGAAGCTAAGTTAATTTTTACTTATATTGATAAAAATGGTAAAAATAAATATACAGCAAAAGAATTAAAAGAAGAATTAAAACTTAGTAAATATGTTTTTCAAAGAGCAATAAAAGAATTAAGTAATACTGATCTAATAGTAATCACAGGTAATGGACGAGGTAGAGCATATTCAAAATCATTAACAAAATTAGAGCTTTATGTAGGTGTACAAAAATTAGCAGATAGATTAAGAATGGGAAATTAATTGGATGGTAATTGGATGGTAATTGGATGGTAAAAGTTGAAAAAGCTTGAATTTAAAGGATGTAATTGGATGGTAAAATTAAAAGGAAGTGAAGTAATTGAAAAAAATTTTAAGTATTGTATCTGGTAATCCGTCAGGTTCACTTAATATTGCAATAGATATAAGTAATTATTTAAAAACTAAGGGTTATGAAGTTATAGATATTTTTCGTAAATACAATAATACTGATTTAAAAGGTATTATTGTTATAAAAGACAAATTTACTATAGATTATATATTGTCTTTAGGTGAGTTTATTAGACATAGTAAACCAGATTTAATTATTGTTCATGGATATAGTACACATATTTGGACTAAATTAGCCTTAGTATATGCTAAAATACCAGTAAAATTAATACATGTAGAACATAATACAGAAAAATATACTGCTTTTAGAAGATATTTAACACAAAAATTAGATAAATATACAGACAAATATATTTGTGTATCTAAGGGTGTAGCTAATCACTTGATTAAGCAAGGTATAGATAAATCAAAAGTAGAAGTAATTTATAATGGTATTGATATACAAAGTTTTGATTTAGCAAAGGAAAAGCATGACATTTTCACAGTAGGAATGGTTGCTCGTTTCAGTAAACAAAAAGATCAAATGACTTTGATTAAAGCGATAGAGTATTTGATTAAAGAAAAAAATGAAAAAATTAATTTGTTATTAATGGGCATAGGAAAAACTAGAAAAAAATGTGAAAAGTATATTTCTGAACATAATTTAGATAATAATATAAAAATAATAGAAGGTAATTTTAAAGATTTAATAGTAAAAACAGATTTATTTGTATTGGCTACACATTATGAGGGGTTACCATTAGTATTATGTGAAGCAATGGCTTCAAAAACACCAATAATAGCAACTGATGTTCCAGGCGTAAATGAAATTGTATTAAATGAAAAAACGGGATTATTAGTAAAAGAAAATGAAGTATCAGATTTAGCTAATAATATATTAAGAATGAAAAATGATGAAAATATAAGAGAATTTTTTAGTGAAAAAGCATATAGATTTATTAATGAAGAGTTTAATCTAGAACTTATGTATAAAAATTATGAGAGAAGGATAAAAGAATTTTTATGATTAGTATAATAGTACCAATATATAATGTAGAATTATATTTGGAAAAATGTATAGAATCAATAATAAATCAAACATATAAAGATATAGAGGTAATATTAATAAATGATGGTTCAACTGATAAAAGTGGAATTATATGTGATAAATATGCGAAGATTGATGATAGAATAATAGTATTACATAAAGAAAATGGAGGTGTTAGTTCTGCTAGGAATAAAGGATTAGATATTGCTAAAGGTGATTATATTGCTTTTGTAGATCCAGATGATTATATTGAACCTAATATGTATGAAGAAATGTTTGGGATTATAAAAACTTTTGGTGTAGACATTGTTAGTTGTAATTATCAACAAATTGATGAAAATAATAAGAATAGTATATTTTTTAAATTAGATAAAGATGAGATTTTTAAAGATAAGAATAAATTAATAGAAGTTATTTTTAAATATAGAAATTTTGATATGATTATTTTTAATAAATTATATAAATCTAATATTTTTAGGAATATTAGATTTCCCATAGGAGTAAATTTAGGAGAAGATTTAAGAATTCTATATCCGACTATAAAATATGCAAAATCTTTTTATTGCATGAAAAAAGTTTTTTATAATAAAAGAATAAGAAAGAGTAGTTTAACTAGTAATAAAAAAATTGAGGCATATTTAAATAATGTAAGAGAACATGAATTGTTTTTACAAAATGTAAAAAATGATAAAACTTTAGATTATATAAACTGTTATAATGCTTGTAGTGTAAATTTATATAGACATTATAAAAGATTATTAGATAGGATATATACTTTATCTGATAGAGAAGAATATAAAAAAATAGAGAATGAAACTAGAAAAAAATTAATAAATTTATATAAAAATAATAATTTATCAATAAAATATAAAAGACAAATATGTTTATTAAAATATAATGCTAGTTTATATGAGAAATATAGAAGATTATCAATGTTTTGGAAAAAGTTAAAAAAATAAAGATAATGTAGAGGTTTGTAATGAATGATTTTGTAAAAGAAAAAATAATATATAATATGAATAATATGAATTATAATTCATATATAAATATAGGATTTGGTATAGACAAAAATTTTATTAGACCTATGGGAGTATCAATGACTTCAATAGTGAAAAATAATCCAAATGAAAATATTATTTTTCATATATTTATTGATACTATAGATTTTATTTCCTTAAATTTGCTAGAAAAATTTGCAAAACAGTATAATATAGCAATGATAATTTATATTATAAATCCAAATATTTTTAATAAATTACCATCCACAACACATTTTGCAAAAGCCACATATAATAGATTATTAATGCCTAAAATTTTAAATAATATAGTAGATAGATTAATTTATATTGATGCGGATATACAATGTTTTGGTAGTTTATCAAATTTGATGAAATTAGATTTGAAAAATAATATAGTAGCAGTAGTTGGTGATTTAAAATATGTAAGAGAAAAACAAATAAAATTATTATCGTTAAAAAGTAATCAATATTTTAATGCAGGTTTTATGTATATTGATGTAAAAAAATGGAATGAAGAAAATATATCTGATAAAGTTATAAAAGTATCTTTTGATAATGTTGGAAATTTACCATGGTTAGATCAAGATGCATTAAATATAATATTAGATAATAAATGTTTATATTTAGATAAAAAATATGACTTTTTATTAAATATGAAACATAAGAAAAGGAAAGTACCTGAAAATGTGATTTTTGTACATTATGTAGGTAGATATAAACCTTGGACTAAATGGTGTTTACACCCATTTAAAAAACATTTTTTATCAGTTTCAAAAGAGTCATTATGGAGAAATATTCCTTTAATTGAACCTGTTAATTATAAAAGTATGAAAATGATGGGGCGTTCTAGTTTTCTTTATGGAAAATATATTAATGCCTTTTATTGGTATTTAAAATATGCTGTTTATAAAATAAAAAGTAAATTATAGAGGAAATAAATTATGAAAAATTTATTTGTAGTAAATACGCCATATCATTTATTAACGTGTTTTATATTAGCTCATAGTATTTATAAAAAAGATGAAAATTATTTAGTATTAATGCATCCTCATGGATATGAAAAATGGAAAACAAATAAGTTAATGACATATATGTCAACTACAAAATGTGGATATAAACAAGTCTTTTTATTATTAGATTGGTTATCTAGTAAGAATAAAAAAGAATCTTATCGTAAACAAGCCAATTATGTAAAAGAAAATATTAAACCTTTAAATATTGATAAAGTTTTTATTGGGGTAGATATATCTCCTGTAAATCAATTATTAGTAATGGCTGTTGGTAAAAATGAATTTTATCGTTTTGAAGATGGTGTATATTCATATATCAATGAAAATAGAAGGCGTAAAAAAAGTCATGCGTTATTTCATAAAGTAAAAACATATTTATTAAAATGGATATCAGGAATACATGGGAATATGTATATTAATACGGAAGCAGAAGGTGAAAGTCCTGCTGGAAAATTGGATATCATGTATCAACCATGGCTTTTACAAAGAAAATCACCTGCGACAAAAGAAATAACTGTTGAAATGATAAATCAAGCAATGCAAAATTTAAAATCTCAGCAGTTATTAAAAGAGGTATTTAAAGAGAATAGTGTATTATATTTAAGTCAACCAATGGTAGAAAAAGGTTTATTTACAGTAGAAGAAGAAGTAAATTGTTTGAGAAAAATATTATCTACATTAGGGGAAAAAGCAGTTTTATATTATAAACCTCATCCAAATGATAGTAAGGAAAAATTAAACTATTATAAAAAGAATTTTAAACAGTTGAAGATTTATAAAGAAATAGAGCCGGCAGAATTATTATTTTATGCAAATACTAAATTAAAAGCGGTAATAAGTTATCAATCATCAGCGTTATTAAATGTAGAAAAATTTTCAACTAATAAAGTAAAAGTGATTAGTTTAAGTAAAGTGTTTTTTAAGAAAGTAAATATACCATACAAATTACTTTTTATAAAATCGAAAGTAATTTTTTTAGAAAATGAACAAGATATAAATAGTATTATTAAATAAAACAATATTATTTTAAGAAGGTAAAAATAATGGATGATTTAGTATTCAATATAAATATGTTATTGGTTGTAATTGCTATTATTGCGGTATTTATAATTTTTGTATTTAGAAAAAAAGTTAAAATAGCAATTAAAAATAATAATGATAATAATGTTAAAAAATATATAGTTTTTGCAATTAAATATTGTAGCAAAAGAGAAAAATTTTTAGGTGTTAAGAGATTAAGAGAAATTGTTGAAGATGTTTATTTAAATAATTATTGTATGTTCAATGCATTAGCAATATCCTTATTTATAGCGTGTTGTGGACTTATGTTAAATACAATTGCTAATAAAAATACAATAGGATTAGTCTTTATTATGTTCATGATGTGTATATTAATAGTTTTGAAAATAGAATTAGATTATATAATAAAGAAAAAGATATTATTAAAAATAGACAAAGAGATAAAATAGATATTATTTTTTAAATAATATTATTAATCTACGATATAATTCTATATTAAAACAACGTTTTAATATTCCAAATTTTATTTTTAGAGATAGCTGGGGTTTTTTATAAAGATTTTTTAATAAATAAATTAAAGCTAATTCATAATTCTTATATTGATTTCTATTAGCAGAAAATAGAATATCATCAAGAGAGTTCTTTAAAATACGAAATAACATTTCTGTTGATTCTTTATTATGATTAGCAAAAATATAAAAATCAACAGCAGACATAATTTTGGCTTCAATAGAATCGATATTAATAATATTATACTTTTTTTCTTGAATATGTTTACCAATGATACTATCATTTCTACGTCTATAATAATATAAAGTATCAGGTATAACTAAAATGTTGTTGCATTGATTGAGTATATATATAGCTGAAAAAGTATCTTCAAATAATTTTCCATATGGAAACTTTATATTATTAAATATTTTTCTTTTATATACTTTATTCCATGCAGTAACATTCATTTCATATTTATTAAATAAATCTTTAGCAAAAGTAGAGTGAAATTCTTGTTGAGCGTAAAATTTTAAGTTATTAAAAAGTAAATGAGGAGATATTTTATCTTTATTATAATAATCATAATAATTAAATGTAATTATGTCTGCGTTATATTGTTTTATATATTGATTTAGAATAGTAAAAGTGTTTATATCAATAAAATCATCAGAATCAATAAAGGAGATATAATCTCCAGAGGCATAAGATATACCAACATTTCTAGCATCACTTAAACCACCATTTTTTTTATGAATAGTTTTTATTCTAGTATCTTTTTTAGAATATTGTTCGCAAATTAAGCCAGAGGAATCAGTAGAACCATCATCAATTAGAAGAATTTCTAAATTTTTATATGTTTGATTTATAACACTATCTAAGCAAGTTGCAAGATATTTTTCTACATTATAAACAGGAATGATTATACTTATTTTAATCATAAAAACCTCCTTAATAGAGTTCTAAGTAGAAATAAAATATATCTTTTAAGGATACGATATTTTATATTTAAAGGTAAAGTGGTTAATAATAATTTTTTTAATTGATAAATTAATATTTTTTGATATAAAGTATAACAATTTTTTTTCATGCATATATCAAAAGCATTTTTATAAGAATTAAAAAGGAGTATATTTTTATAAGGATAATTAGGAAAATAGTATGCATAGTCTAAAGAAAAAATTATATAAGTTTCAATAGCTTCTATATTTATTGTTTGTTTATTAGAAAGATTAATAAGGCTATTTATTCGATTATTTCTATAATAATATAATGCTTGAGGTATTACACAAATTATATTTGCTTTCATAAGAGTAGGTAAAAAAATAGAAAGATCTTCTAATGTTTTCTTATAAGGAAATTTTATATTATCAAATATAGATTTTTTATACAATTTGGACCAAAGATGAGAGTGTTCATAATATTTATTAATAAATAAATCAATACCTAATTTATTTATTGCAAAAGGTAATTTATAGAGTTTATTTTCATTAAATATATTTACTATATTATAATGTTCGTTAGAAAAATAATTATAATAATTACACCAAACAATATCAGCATTTGTTTTTTGTTGCTCATTATAGAGTAGTTCATACATATTAAGTTCTATAAAATCATCTGGGTCAACAAAACCTATAAAATCACCAGTACACTTCTCTAATCCTAGATTACGAGCAGAACTAACACCTTCATTTTTTTTATGAAAAACATGGATGCGATTATCTACTTTAGCATAATTGTCACAAATTTTACCAGAATTGTCAGTAGAACCATCATTTATCAAAATAATTTCCAAATTTTTATATGTTTGATTAATAATACTATCTAAACATTGTGGTAAATATTGTTCTACGTTATAAATAGGAATAATAATACTAATTTTATTCATATTGATGCTCCTGTTTTATATAAGAATTTAAAATCAAATATATTCCTGTAAATAAGTAAAATATATAAGTTAATTCTTTTAAATTGTATGATGAATATAAACAATCTGTTAAGCAACCAATAGAATATGCTAATATGCAAGCTAAATAAGATAAATTAATAGGATTTTTGTTTTTTATAAAAGTTTTTACGCTATTAAAAATAAAATATAATATTAGCAATAAATAACTAATACCTCCTAAAATACCAGCTTCAGATAATTTTTCTAAGAACGTATTGTGTGGGTGACGTTGGTATTCTCTGGCTAAAGGAGAACGATATTCTGAAATATAGTTAGTATAGTAATTTCCATAGCCTACACCAAAAATAGGATGTTCAATAAACATATTAGAAGCTGATTGCCACATTAATAAACGTTCATAATTAGGTTGGTTTTCATAGCTATTATTAGTAATACTTTCTAATCTATTTGTAGATTGTGGAGACATTTGGAAGATTCCAAAGCTATAGATAGCTATACAGCAAATGATAAGAAATGCTTTGAATTTATTTTTTATTCCTAGGAAAATTACTAATGGAAAAATGATACAAAAAGCTAACCAAACAATACGAGTATTTTCAAATATTAAAGCAGGAATATTTATAAAAATAGTAAAACGAAATAACCAATGTAATTTATTATAATATGTAGTTTTATTTAGAGAATAAGTTAGAATAAATGGTATTATTAATAAATTAACACCAGCTAAAAACATATAATGAAAATCACATAATCCTACAGGACGACCAACTTCTCCTAAATAAGAATGATATAAAATAATTAAGGCATTTATAGATAATGAAATAGAAAAAGTTGATAATAATATTAAAAATTTCTTATAGGTTATTTTATAAATAAAAAATATAATTAGTCCAATTAGAGGATTTAGAACGTCAGATTTATATTCAGTAATATTATCTAATTGTAATAAGTTATTAGATATAAGAGATATAAATAAACAGGTGATAAATAATATTATAAAATGAATATGTTTTGTGGATAAATTAATTTTGGGTTTAATAAAAAATAATTTTAAAATACATATATAAAAAGCGAAAAATAAAAATTTGGTATTAATATTAGTAATAAAAGTTAATGAATAAATAACTAGACAAGCAAAAATAAGATTATCTAGACTAGATATAATCTTCTCTTTTGACATAATGAAATCTCCATTAATATAATTAGATCTTACGTATTGTGCTAGTTAAAATTTTTACTTGCAAAAAAAGTTCAACAAGAGTACATTTCTAAGTATTTCATCACAAAGAAGTGTATCTAATGTTGAACCAATCTCATTGTAAGCTAAATACTTTAAAATTTCAATCCCATTTATTAAATTGGTACAAATTTATTCAACCTTTATACCAAAAATATGTTCCTTCTTCTATTCGCCATCGCAGAAATATTCAGCACTGTAAATTAGATGATGTCCTTGTTATTTCTTTACTTTGTTGGCAAGTTGAGCTTAAAATTACTACTCAGCTTCGTTTTTATTACTTTTTGCAAAATAATATTTTTCCTAAATCTTCTCTTCCTGAGCGTTCACGTTTTAATCGTATTTGCAATAATGCTTTTTGTTTTTTGCAATGGATACGTATTGGTATATTAAAACAACATTCAAATAATCCTAAATACACAATTATTGACAGTTTACCACTACCATTATGTCAACCTCTTCGTAATAAAAGATGTAAAGTACTTACAGATTATGCAGATATTGGCTATAATGCCACTAAAAAGCAATATTATTATGGATTGAAAGGTAGCTTTGAAGTAGGAAGTGATGGATACATTTGGGCATATACATTGAGTAAAGCATCTAAACATGATATAAAAATGGTAGAAGATTTGTTAAGACAATATAGATGTCAATATATTTTAGCAGACCAAGGATATCTAAGTAATGAATTAAAAAAGAAATTGGAAAAAGAAGGAATATGGTTTTGGACACCATCAAGAAAAAATATGAAAGAAAAGAAACAAGAAAATAGTAAATTTCTAAAAAAGAAGAGGAAATATATAGAGACAGTATTTTCTAAATTAGTAAATTTATTTGATATAGAAAGAATAAGAGTACAATCTATTTTAGGATTTCGATTAAGATTGGAACAATGTTTATTAGTTTATACAATAAAAAATGAACTAGCACAATGAGTTAATATTATATTTTTCAGCTAATTTTTGTAGATTATTGAGATTTTCTTTGGAAATAATAGAAGAGATTATATGAAAATGAAACTTTTCTTAAGGATTATTTTTACAGAAAGAAACAATAGATGTAGAACAACAGCGAACATAATTATTATCAATTCCATAACCAATATGAGTTATAGCATTAGTTGTACTTAGTAGAAAAGAATAGTGTATGGTATTTTTTATTGAGTTTTTTAGTTGATACATAATATAACCTCAGTAATTTTTTATTAAATTTGGATAGTTAAATAGTTTTATTTAGGCATGAGTTTAATTTTTAACGCATTAGGAAGTAATGGTGATATTTGTAATTTTGAATAATTTAAATTTAGTGTGCCTATTGTAGCAATATAATATTCAGCATTTTCATCTATAATATCGCGTATAGTATTTCTAAATATTTTAAAGCGGGAAGTCCATTCTTGGTTTTTATTTTTAGCTTTAAACTCTAAAAGATAAAATTTTTTATTATTTTTATCAATGATATTTTGTTTGATTTTAATATTCTCACCATAGAAAAGATAAATATCATTACCAATAATATTTGGATCTAAATAAGAATTAACTTTTTTTTGTGGTAGAGCGCCAGAAACAGAATTATTTATATCATAAACTAATAAAGGATTTTTATGATTATTTGAATTGGTTTTAGAGTAATTTGTTGAAGTGTTACTTGTTATATTTTTTCGTGTTAATAAATGTAAAATAGAATTTAATTTATCTTCAACTTGATTGGAAGATAAACTGGTAATATATTTTTTAATACTGGAATTAGAGGCATATTTATAATTGTATGAACAATTAGGAGCATGGCTCGATGATGGAATTCTTTTTAAATAAGCTTTATGTTTAGAGGTTTCATGGCAGAATGTTAATTGAGCTTGAAGACATTCCGGACAAAACATGTTGTTAATAAAAGGAGCAATATTTTCATCATGAGATCGAGAAGCATTAATTAAAGAATCTATACTTAAAATTGTTTGTTTAGGCTTAAAATAAAATTTATCAAAAACGCGCGACATAAAATCATACTACTTTCTATAATAAATTATTAATAATATACCTGTTGTGTTAGTTAAAAAATAGCTTGAAAAAAGGTTTAACAAGAGTACATTTCTAAGTATACCAACTCAAAGAAGTGTGCATAATGTTGAAGCAATATCATTGTAAATCAAATAATTTCAAATTTTAACTTCGTATTCGATATCGTAGAAATGTTACTCAATCAAAATTAAACGATGCTGTTATTCTTTCTTTATTATGTTGGCAGGTTTTTTTAGATATTACAAATCAATTCCGTTTTTATTCCTTTTTGAAAAATATTGTTTTTAAACCAGGTCAAATTCTTGAACTTTCCCGTTTTAATCGTATTTGCTGTAATGCTCTTTTTTCCCTACAATACATGCGTATGTATGTATCAGTTTATCTGAAAACTATTCTCCAAATCCTGCTTATTTGATTATGGACAGCTTACCATTGCCGGCTTGTGCTAATGCTAAAAAAAACAGTATTATTACGGATTTAAAGGATATTTTGAAATTGATAACAACGGACTAATAAGAGCATATGTTGTAACGAAAGCTTCAAAAACTGATACTGCATTGGTAAAAACGTTGCTTAGTGAATACAGATGTAGTAAAGTTATTGCAGATAAGGGATATATGAAGATACGGGAAGATGAAAAAATAACAAATGATTTAAAAAGAAAGAGAAGATATATAGAAACATTTTTTTCTAGTTGGGTAAATCTATTCGACATAGAAAGAATATGTGTTAAATCTTTAATAGGATTTCAACTAAGATTGGAACAATGCTTTTTAGTATACACAGTACAATTATTAGAAATTAACTAGCACAACGGATATATTAATATATTTTAGTTTTTTCTTATGGTACAATATTCCTATAGATAATGCAAATATTTTTATAAGAAGAATTTAAAAAATTATAATGAAGAAAAGGTAATATATTATGACAAATTGTTTGATTTATCAATTTAATGCTGAATTAAAAGGTTATAAACCAAGAATGTGGCGTCGTTTTCAAGTTTCGGAAGATATTTCTTTAGCAAGATTAGCATATATTGTTATGACTCTTTTTGAAATGAGAGCTAATCATTTGTTTGATTTTGAATTTAAGATGGAATTGAATAAATCTAAATTAATAAAGGAATTGGGAAGAGAAAATATAGAGATACCAAGAAAATTTTTATTAAATATAATAAAGATAGGATTACCTGATAGTGAAACTAATGAATTAGATAAAAGGATTTATGACTTTAATATTTTTGATGTGAAAATGAAACACTTTATTACACCAATGATGCCTAAAACTAGATTTACATATGATTTTGGTGATGATTGGGAAATAAATGTAAAATTAGAAAAAATTATCATAGATGAAACATTATCGAAAAAGGATTTACCACGTGTATTAAAAGGTAAAGGATATGGTATTATTGAAGATTGTGGTGGTATTGATGGATTAAAAAGTATTGCTGAAGCCTATAGTGAAAAAAGTGGTGAAGAATATGAAAATTATTGTGAATGGTTATTAGATGATGATATAGATTTAGCATCCTTTGATATAGTAGATATGAATAATAGATTGAAAAATATTCCAAGAATTTATGAAAAAATTTATGAGCATGGAATATATCCTACAGAGCAAGAAATAGAATTGATTGAAAGAGATTATTAAAATAAAGATAAAATTTTTAGTAATGAGGTATGTTATGAAAGCAGTATTTTTTGATATTGATGGAACTTTGATTGAAGGTACACATCCAGATTATCGTTATATGCGTGAAAACGTACAAAAAGCGATTCGTAAATTACAAGAGCAAGGTCATTATGTATTTATTGCTAGTGGTCGTTCACTTGCTTTTCTTGATGAAAAAATAAGAAATTTTGGTTTTGATGGTTATGTATTGCTCAATGGTTCAGTTATATTTTTTCATGATAAGATTATTTATAGAGCGCCACTTGAAAAATCTTTTGTGGAAAAAATCACATCTATTTGTGATGAACATGATATGCAATACAGTTTACAAGGAGATTTTCATACTTATGTAGATAAAAAATTTGAATATCTAATCTATCGTTTAGGGCAGTATGGAATATTTGCTGACCAACTGACTTTCGATTATGATAAAAAAGCTATAGATGTTTATAAATTAGAAATAGATTCACCTAGACATGAAGATAGAAAATATATTATAGAGAATTTGCCTGAAGATATGACTTATGTAGAGGATATGAACCATAATTATTGTCATTTAGAAGTTTATGCTAAAGAAAATTCCAAAGCTACAGGAGCATTAAAGGTTTTAGAATTATTGAATATAGATATAAAAGATAGCTATGCTTTTGGTGACGGAGATAATGATATTGAAATTTTATCTACAGTGGGAATGGGTATGGCAATGGCAAATGGCAGTGTAAAAGCTAGAAATAGTGCTAAAATTGTAGTTCCATCAGTATTTGAAGATGGTGTAGCTTATGGTATTGAAAGATATATTTTAAGTAAATAGGATTTTTTTAATTTATCTAGAATAAGATAGAGAGAATATATTTTATTAATAAATTTTTTTAGATATGGAAGGTTGGGGCATCAACCTTCTTTGGAGAGATATAGTAAGACCTGCTATTTTAGTAGGCAAGTATCGTTTGTATCCAAGAATCCCCTGCCTTTAGGCATGGGGAGTATGTCAAAAGAACATTTCCACTTTATTTAGAAGATGATACAAATGCTAATCCGACTGGTGGCATTTGTGAAATTCAATATAAATTAGTTGATGGTGAAGCTTGCCGAATTTTAAAACTTGTTAAATACACTATTTATAATATTGTAGATGAAAAAGTAATGAAATAAAATCATAAATAAAAATCCTACAGATAAATTCTGTAGGATTTTTTTATATAAATATAATTATTTAGCCATCAATTCAGCGATTTTATTAGCAATTGCAGCTGGGTCTTCTGGCATCATACCTTCGATGAGAAGTGCTTGAGCATATAAAAGTGAGCAATAATCTTTGAAGGCAGTACTTTCTTTGCCTTGTTCATGTACTTTTTGTAAACGAGCAAATAAATCATGTTTTGGATTGATTTCTAAGATACGTCTAGCTTTGAACATTGGATTATTTGCATCAGCAAAAGCTTGTTCCATAGCAAAGCTTGGACCTTGTTCGTCAGCTACTAAGCAAACAGCAGAAGATTTTAAACGGCTACTGATTTTTACTTCAGCAACTTTATCACCGAGAGTTTCTTTGATATCTTTGATTAAATCTTCATTGGATTTTGCGATTGTTTCAGTTTCTTTTTTCACTTCTTGAGATTCAACATCATCAAGGTCTAAATCGCCACGGCTAATGGAGTGGAATGGTTTACCTTCATATTCACGCATAACTTCAATAGCGAATTCATCAACGTTATCAAGGAAGTATAATACATCAATACCTTTATCGCGTAGAATTTCCATCTGTGGTAAGCTATCGATACTTGCACGGTCTTTACCTGTAGCATAATAGATTTTTTTCTGGCTTTCAGGCATATTTTCTACATATTCTTTTAAAGTGATGAGTTTATCTTCTTTGGAAGTTGTGAATAAGAGTAAATCTTTTAATTTATTTACTACATCACTGCCACCATTGTATACACTGCCATAGATACCGATTTTTAAGGATTTACCGTATTCTTTCCAGAATTGTTCATATTTACTGCGGTCTTTTTTGAGTGTATTTGCTAATTGTTTTAAGATAGTTTTTTCTAAGTTTTTACCGATTAATTTTAATTCACGGCTCTGTTGTAAAAGTTCACGAGAGATATTTAAGGAGAAATCAGGAGAGTCAACTAAACCTTTAACGAAGCGGAGATATTCAGGTAAGAGGTCTTTGCATTTATCCATGATGAATACATGGCGAGAATAAAGCTGTAAGCCTGGTTCATAGTCGCTATGATAAAGATTGTAAGGAGCATGTGCAGGGAAGAATAAAAGGGAAGTGTATTCGATATTACCTTCGATTTTATTGTGCATTACTTCCATTGGTTTTTCCCAATCATGGAAAAGATTTTGATAGAATTCAGTGTATTCTTCTTCTTTGATTTCAGATTTATTTTTAGCCCAAAGTGGTTGCATGGAGTTTAAGATGCGAACTTCATTTTTCTTGATAGTACCAGCACCTTCGATTGGTTTACCATCAGCATCTTTTGGCTGTTCTTCAATGACAAAGTTCATTTTGATTGGGTAACGAACATAATCGGAATATTTTTTTACAAGAGATTGTAATTTATATGTGTCAGTGAAGTTTTCTTCAGCTTTATCACCATAGAATTCAGGTAAAAGTGTGATAGTGATATTAGTACCACGGCTATCTTTAGTGCATTCTTCGATAGTGTAAGAACCGTCAGCTGTGGATTCCCATTTATAAGCTTGAGCTTCGCCGGCTTTTCTGGAAACTACAGTGATTTTTTCAGCTACCATGAAAGCGGAGTAAAAACCTACACCGAATTGACCGATTAAATCTTTTTGAGTGTCATTGTCGCCTTCTTTAGCTTGTTGAAGTTTTTCCAAGAATGCTTTTGTACCAGATTTTGCGATAGTACCTAAGTTTTCAATGAGTTCTTCTCTATTCATACCAAGACCATTATCAGAAATAGTTAATGTATGGCTAGCTTCATCAGGAATTAAGAAAATTTCATAATCGCTATTGCCTTCGAGTAAATCACGATTTGTAAGTGATTCAAAATGTAATTTATCGATTGCATCAGAAGCATTGGAAATTAATTCACGAAGGAATATTTCACGGTTTGTATAAATAGAATGTATCATTAAATCGAGTAATTTTTTAGTTTCAGCTTGAAATTGATGTGTTTCTTTAGCCAAGATTTGTCACTCCTAAATTTAGATTAAAAATGAATTATTAGCACTCTAATACAAAGAGTGCTAACCGTTAATTATTATTATATAATTATAGGTCAAAATGTCAATAGAGAATAAAAGAAAAAGCCAGTTATACTGGCTTTTTCTCTATTTTTAAGATTATTTATCATTGAAGGATAATAAACCATATTGGTAATTATTAATATCATCTTCAGTTAATGCTGATTTTGATGATAAAACGATACAGTAATTGGATTTTGCACCTTTAAAATATGTTTCGATATGTTGTCCTTCTTGTTCAATTGTTTTATCTACTTGACCATCTTTATCTGTATCGATTTGGATAGTTTTTGCAGTAACAGCATAAATAGCATTATGTCCTTGAATTGGAACAAGAGAAATCGCTTCATATCCACGTTCAATAGCTAATCGAGTAAATAAATCTTGTCTAGCTTCATCAGTTAAATTATCAAGGTCAGGGAAAGTATCATTACTGAAAGCATTTGGGGAAATAACCCAGTATTTTGTAGGGTTATGACCATCTGTTTCAAATATGAGAACATCTCCTTGTTCTTGAGGGGAAAGAATACTCAAATTAATTACAGCGAGAGGTTTTTCAGGACATTTTATACTGTAACCGAAGCGTTCGCTAGTATATAAATATCCGTCTGCTGCAAAACTTGTGCCTGGCATAGCTGCTACAGCTAGTAGTGTAAAAATACTCATAAAAGTCAGAAACATTCTTTTTAAAATCATAAGTATATCTCCTTAAATTTATAGAATAAGATGCTATAAATTTATAGCATCTTATTCATAGTATTTATTTAGCCAATTATATCATAGATAAGCATAAAAAGCGATTTTTATTTTATATCAAAAGATAATATTGGTCAAAAAAATTACATAAATTTATCGACTTCGGATTTTGGTTTAACTTTCTTATCTCCAGTGAGCCAAGAAGTTATTTTCATAACAACAAGATACATAACAGGGATTAAGAATACACCTAAGATAGTGGCAAAAATCATACCACCAACAACGGCAATACCCATGTTATTACGAGCAGCAGCACCAGCACCAGTTGCTACAGCAAGTGGTAAACAGCCGATGATGAATGCAAGAGATGTCATTATGATTGGACGAAGACGAAGTTTTGCCGCTTCTAAAGCAGCTTTTAATGGTTTCATACCAGTATCAACACGAACTTTAGCGAATTCTACGATAAGAATAGCGTTCTTAGCTGCCAAACCGATGATAACGATGATACCGATTTGCATATAGATACTGATTTGCATATTTAAGACATATGCAGATAATAAAGCACCAAAGATACCAGTTGGAACAGTCAACAATACAGCATATGGTACGCTCCAGCTTTCGTATAAAGCAGCAAGGCATAAGAATACGAATACAAGAGCAAGAGCCATAACTTGAGTTGTAGAGCTTGTTGCAGCACGTTCTTCACGGCTTTGACCAGACCAGTCAATATTAAATCCAGTAGGTGCCACTTCTTTTACAACTTCTTCGATAGCAGCCATGGCTTGACCAGAGCTATATCCATCTTTTGGACTACCTTGAATTGTAACACTTCTGCTAGCATTGAAACGAGAGATGATAGCAGGACCTGAATCTAATTTTGGTTTAATTATAGTATTTAATGGAACCATTTGACCATTAGATCCGCGAATAAAGATGAAACGTGTTGTATCAGCTTCATTACGGAAATTGCTATCTGCTTGCATTACTACTTTATAAGTACGACCAAATTGGTTGAAATCGTTGATTTCTGTACCACCAAAGTTTACTTGGAGAGCAGTGAACACATCAGAGATATTTAAACCTAAGTTTTTAACTTTTTCACGGTCTACTTCAAATTCATATATTGGTGATTTTATACTGTAAGTAGTATATACACCTTGAAGTTCTGGACGCTGATTAGCGGCAGCAACGATTTTTTTAGTGATAGTATCTAATTCTTCATTAGTATGACCGCTCATATCTTGTAATTGAAGATTGAAACCACTGACCATACCAAGACCTGGAAGGGAAGGTGGGTTCATAGCGATGATAGAAGCTTCTGGGTAATTCATACCTTGCTTAAATGCCATACCAACTTCAGCATCGATACTTGTTTCTGGGGTAGTTCTTTCACTCCATGGTTTTAAACCAACGAAGAAAGTAGCTGCACTAGATTTTGCACCACCAGATAAAATATCATAACCAGAAATACCCATAACCTGGTCAACACCTGGATTTTGTTTGAGTTCAGCAGATAATTTATCCACTATTTCTTCTGTACGATTTAAAGAAGTACCTTCAGGTAATGTTACAGAAGCAAGATAGAAACCTTGGTCTTCTGGAGGAATGAATGTAGTTGGTAATATTCTAAATAAACCAGCCATGAGAGCTGTGATAATTACAAGAAATACTACGCAAAGTTTAGCTTTACCAATGAGGAAAGCAATACATTTTACATATCCTCTAGTCATCCAATTCATGAATTGGTTAAATCTAATAAAGAAACTGCCTATAGTAGAGTCTTTATTTTCATTAGGAGTATGTGGTTTTAACAAAGTAGCACAAAGTGCAGGTGTAAGTGTTAAAGCCACAAAGGCAGATAATGCCATAGAAATAGCAATAGTCAAAGCGAACTGACGATATAAAACCCCTGTCATACCGCCTAAACCTGCTACTGGTACGAATACAGAGGCAAGTGTGAAGGCAATAGCGACAACTGGACCTTGTACCTCGTCCATAGCACGACCTGTTGCTTCTTTAGGGTCAAGACCATCTTCTGCCATATGACGCTCAACGTTTTCGATAACAACGATAGCATCATCGACAACAAGCCCGATGGCAAGAACCATACCGAATAAGGTAAGTGTATTAATAGTAAAGTCTAATACAATGAAGGCTGCAAAAGTACCGATAAGGGAAACTGGTACAGCGAGCATTGGAATTAAAGTTGCACGCCAGCTCTGTAAGAAGATATATACAATGAGCATAACGAGTAAGAGGGCTTCAACAAATGTTTTAACAACTTCCTGAATAGATTCGCTGATATATGTTGTATTATCTACAACTGCTTCATATTCTAAATCAGGAGGGAAGTCTGCTTTAGCTTCTTCAAGGATTTCTTTTACTTGGCTTACAGTATCCATTGCGTTAGCATCACTTGTAAGTTGAACGCCGAAAGCTACAGCATTTTGATTATTATATTTAGCAGAAATATTATTTGTACGAGCGCCGGTTTCTACTTTAGCAATATCTTTTACGCGAACAAAAGAACCACTATTATTATCAGAACGAATAATAATGTTTCCAAATTCTTCAGGTGTTATTAAACGACCTTGAACTTTACCTGTATATTGGAATTCTTGGTCTTTTGGTGCAGGCATCTGACCGATTGTACCAGCAGGAGCCTGAATGTTTTGTTCTTTTACTGCACTGACAACATCAGCTACAGTAAGACCAAGTTCTGCTAATTTATCAGGATTGATCCAAAGACGCATTGCATAGTCAGCACCGAATACGTTTAAGTCCCCAACACCTGGAACACGTTTGATTTTATCTACGAGATAAATATCAGCATAGTTTTTTAAGAAAACACTATCATAAGTACCGTTAGGTGATGTCAAAGTCAATACCATTGCCATATCACTAGAGGCTTTACGAGTAGTAAGACCGTATGTTTGAACATCAGTTGGTAAGCTTGGTTCAGCAGTAGAAGCATTGTTTTGTACTTTTACTGAGTCCATATCACCATCAGTACCTAATTTGAAGACTACTTGTAAGCTATATCTACCATCATTTGAAGCAGTAGAACTCATATAGTCCATGCCTTCAACACCGTTTACTTGCTGTTCAACTACTTGAGCAACAGTTTCATTTACAGTATCAGCATTGGCACCTGTATAAGTTGTGCTTACAGTAATTGTAGGTGGAGAAATCTGTGGATATTGTGCTATTGGTAGATTAAAAGCAGAGATTGTACCTAAAATTACAATGATTAAAGATATAACAATAGCAAATATCGGACGATTTATAAAGAATCTTGACAATTATAGCACCCCCTGGTTAAAAAGTTAAACCTAATTCTTCAGGAGTTACTATGGTGACGTTAAGAGGAACGCCTTCTTGTAATTTAGTAAGACCTTCAACAACAACAACGTCATTAGTATCTAAACCATCTTTAACAATCCAATAACTACCAACTTTATCACCTAAAGTAACAGCTTTACTTACAGATTTATTATCTGGACCTACTACAGTTACAAAAGTTTTTTCAAGAATTTGTTGTACTGCACGTTGTGGAATTAAAGTAGCATTTGGAATTACTTGTCCAGAAATTTTTACACGAGCGAACATACCAGGAAGTAAAAGACCATCTGGATTATCAAATAAAGCATTGATTGCAAGTGTACCAGTATTTGTAGTTAAAGAACGATCTACTTGCACAAGGTGACCAGAAACAGGATATTCTGTGCCATCACTTAAAGTGATAGTTACATTGTTAGTATCACTATTAAAGAAAGATGCAAGATTTAAATATTCATTTTCACTTACATTAAATTGAGCATATACCTGGTCTACAGAGCCCATTGTTACAAGAACTGTACTTCCAGCAGTAGCATAAGCACCTACATCAATATCATTGATATCAAGTTTACCAGAAGTTGGGGCATAAACAACTGTATCATCTAAATCTTCTTGAGCTTTTTTTACAAGAGCAGCATTGGAATCAATGATTGCTTGCTGAGCTTGCAATGATGCAGTTAAAGCTTCTACTTGAGATTGTTGAGTTGCAGCTTGTTGATCGGAAATTGCGTTTTGAGATAATAATGTTTGGTAACGGTTATTATCTACTTGAGCATTTTGTAATGTAGCTAAAGCATTTTGATAATTAGCTTGAGATTGAGCTAATGTTGCTTGAGCTGAGAGCAATGTACTTTCATATTGACGACTGTCAATTTTGTAAAGTGGTTGACCTGCTTGTACGAATTCGCCACCTGTAATATATTTTTCAACAATTGTGCCTGAAACACGAGAAGTGATTTTTACTTCATCTGTTGATTTGATATTACCAGCATATTCATAATTAAGTGGTGTATCACGTTTGATTACCTGCATTGCTTTTACAGTTGCAGGACCACCTGCTGTTTTGTTGCCCTGTGATGTAGCTGTTAACTTAGAATATGCAAGATATCCAATAAGTGCTATAACTACTATGGCTACAACTAGGATAACAGCTTTTTTCTTTGATTGTGTGGCCAAAATTATTAAACCTCCTTTGATAAATTTCAAAAGCTGTGCTTTAGCACAGCTTTATAATCAGCTTTTTAGATTTTTTATAAATAGCTGATAGTACACAAGTATTTACTATTATCGTGTTCTATAGTATAGTATATCTATTGAAAAGTCAAGAATTTTGCACTCTTGAAGACAGTTTTTAATCTGGTTTTAATCTTTGAAAAAATAAAATTTTTTATTATTAATTTTTGACAAAGGGAGAGAAATTTTTGGAGAAGAATAGCAGAAAGATATCAGATATTTATTTTGATTTGTTTGATATTATGATGACTTATAATCACAAATTATGGCGAACTGCAGCTTTGCCATTACCACTCAATCACTTTGCAGTGATGTATTATCTTTTTGAAAAAGAGGATACATTTGCTACTGTAACAGAGCTAGCAAAACATTTATCTATATCAAAACAACAAATGAGTCCTATCATTGATAAATTAGTGAAAAAAGAATTTATTAAAAAGACTTGTTTAAGTAAGGATAGAAGATATAGTCAAATTTCTTTGAGTGAAAAAGGTAGAAATTTTTTAAAGGAACATCAAAAATCGCAAAGACTTATTTTTATGGAAAGCATGACTGATTTATCAGATAGTGATACGGAAAAATTTGATCAGAGTGTAAGACTTGTAAAGAAAATGATGGCGAAAATATTTGAAAAGCAAAAAGGATAAACTTGTTTACATGTTGACAATAATGATTGTTTGCTATATCATAAAAAATTGAACCATTTATTTAATAAAATGAGATTAATGGTTTTGTGATATGGGGGTAATTAGAATGAAAATGAGTAAATTGGCAATTATAGGTCTTGGTCATGTAGGTTCAGATGTATTAACACAAGCAATGGCAATGAATTTAGCTGCTGAAATCGTATGTATAGATATTAATGAAAAAGTAGCTCATGGCGAAGCTTTAGATGCAACTCATGCGACACCTTGTACGTATGTACCAGGTATGAAAGTTTATTCAGGCGATTTTAGTCAGTGTAAAGATGCTGATATAATTATTTGTTCTGGTGGCCCTAGTATCTTACCTGGGGAAAAATTAGACAGATTAATACTTGCAGAACGAAATGTAAAAGTTATTGGCGAAATCATGACAGAGGTTACAAAATATACAAAAAATACACCTTTTATCATGATTACTAATCCGCTTGATGTAACTACATATTTGGCAGCTACTAAATTCGGTTATGAAAAAGGAAAATTATTCGGTACAGGGACTACTTTAGAAACACTTCGCTTAAAACGCATCATAGCAAATCATTATAATGTTGATGCTAAAGATGTTCAGGGCTTTATGCTTGGTGAACATGGTAATTCTGCTTTTCCTGCATGGTCTACAATCAGCATTGGCGGTGTGCGTTTAGCTGATTTAGATAAATATTATGATCATAACAGTGATTTTGATAAAAAAGCTATAGCTCAGGAAGTAGTAAATACAGCATATGATGTATTATTGTCTAAAGGTTGGACAAATACTGGCATAGCAATGGGCGCTTGTAGATTAGCTCGTGCTGTTATGTTTAATGAACGCTGTGTAACACCAGTTTCTACTCCGCTTGAAGGCGAATATGGCTTAACAGATGTAGCACTTAGCTTGCCAAGTATCATTGGTGCAAATGGTGTAGAAAAACGATTAGCTATAGATTTACCAGAAGATGAATTAAAAGCTCTTCATTTTAGTGCAGAAAGTATAAAAACTGTACTTAGAGCAAATAAATTAATTGACTAAGTATGAATATAAAATAAAGCTACTTTTGATTTAGAGATAAAATCGAAAGTAGCTTTATTATTTTGGTAAGAAAATAAAGTTGTTTGCAAGAAAAACCATAGATATAAAAGACAAGTATCTTTAGATGTGATAGAATAACATAGATATTGTAAAAAATAATGATAGATTTTAAATAACCTAAGGGGATTTTTAATGGAAAAAAGTAAATTAGTTATTTGTGATTTAGATGGTACTTTATTTGATACGCGCAGAGTGAATTATATGGCATATCGTGAAGCTATTGAAAGAGCTGGATTACCTGTGATTTTTGATTACGATATATATGTTGAAAAATGTTGGGGCCCTACTTATCGTGGATTTTTACCGATAATGGGTGTTCCTGAAAATCGTTTTGAAGAAATTCATGATGCTAAGAAATTATATTATGAAGAAAATCTAAAATATGCTACAGAAAATACTCATTTGTTCAATATTATTAAAGCTATGAAAAATGAATATCATACAGCTGTAGTAACAAGTGGTTCAAGTAATTCTAAAGATATTTTGCGTTATTTTGGCAGATTAGAATTATTTGATGTTATTTTTACTATTGATGATGTGAAAAATGGCAAGCCAGATCCAGAAGGATTTTTAAAAGCAATGGAATATTTTAAGGTTAAGCCAGAAAATACCATTATTTTTGAGGACTCTGACGTAGGCTTGGCAGCTGCAAGAAAAACAGGTGCTAGTATTTGCGTAGTTGATGATTTTAAATAATATGATTAAAATGGATTTTTGAGGTGAAATATGTTTACAATAACTACAAATTCACCTGAACAAACAAGTCTTTTAGGTGAAAAGATAGCAAATTTAATTCAAGATAATTTGATAATTTGTCTTGAAGGTGATTTAGGTGCAGGTAAAACTTTATTTACACAAAGTTTATGTAAGGCATTAAAAGTAAAAGAAATCGTTACAAGTCCTACTTTTAATTTAATGAATGTATATGAAGGTAAAAAGCGTATATATCATTTTGATTTATATCGTTTGGAGCAACCAGAAGATTTAGAGGAAATCGGTTTTTATGAGTATACTGATGTTGAAGATGAAGTAGTATTGATTGAGTGGCCAGATAGATTTTTTGCCTATATGCCAGAAGATTATTTGCATTTAAAAATCGAACGTGGCGATAATGAACAAAAGCGTATAATTACTATCAATCTTGAAGGTCAAAAATATAAAAATATTTATGAGGAGTTGAAGCACTGTGGCAATATTAGCGATTGATACTTCAACAATAGTTTCAGGTGCTGCTATTGTGCAAAAAGATAAATTAGTTGCAGAGATTATCATGCAATTAAAATTACCCCAATCAGAAGTTTTATTAGGGCATGTGCAAGATGTTTTAAAAATTGCACATATGGATAAATCTGATTTAACAGGTGTAGCTATAAGCATAGGGCCTGGCTCTTTTACAGGGTTACGTATAGGTCTTGCTACTGCTAAAATGTTATCATATGCTTTATCCATTCCTGTAGTGGCTGTATCTTCATTAGAGGCTATGGCTTATCATTATCCAGTGCCAGGTGTATATGTGGCAAGTGTATTAGATGCACAAAAAAGCAATGCCTATTTTGCTTTGTATGAGTGGAATGGCAAGGGCTTTGATGAGAAAAAACAAACTTGCGTGATGGATTTTGAAGAAGTGGTAAAATATTGTTCTACTTTGGATAAACCAGTAGTATTTGTAGGAGATATCGCTCAAAAGAAAGCAGATATAATCGCTCAATATGAAAATGTTTCTTTAGGTTTACCACATCTTTGTATGCCTAGAGCAAGTAATGTGGCTATGGCAGCAAAAACTAGATTTGAAAATGAAGATTATGATAATATCATGGATTTAGAACCTGTATATATTCGCCGTTCAGAAGCTGAAGTTTTATGGGAAAAACGCCATGGCGAAAAATTAACAGATTTATAAGGTGAAAATATGCAAATAAATTTTCGTAAAATGACTCCAGAAGATGCAAGTGCTGTGGAAGTTGTAGAAAAATCTTGTTTTGATATGCCGTGGTCAAGACAATCTTTTTGGCAGGAAGCTTCTAATGATAAAGCTTATTATTTGTTGGCTTTAGATGGCGAAAGAGTCATTGGCTATGTAGGTGTTTGGATATTATTTGATGAAGCTCAAATAACAAATGTGGCTATAACTCCTGAATATCAAAATAAAGGTATAGGTCGATTGATGATGAAGGAAATCATCAAGATTTCTCAAGAAAGAAAGGCAAATGCTATGACTTTAGAAGTTCGACCAAGTAATAAAGGAGCAATACATTTGTATGAATCATTAGGTTTTAAATCTGTAGGTCGCCGTCGTGGATATTATGAAGATGGTGAAGATGCTGAAATCATGTGGATAACAGATTTGACCAATATAAAATAATATACTGAGGTGATAGTATGCATCAATATTTATTTTTTGTTGGTGATTTTCCGATAAGAGCATATGGTCTGATTTTATCTTTGAGTATTATTTTGGCAACAGGTGTGGCTTATTTCTTAGCAAAACAAGATGGCAGATGGCACAATCATATTGTAGATATTGGTATTTATAGTGGTATCGCTGGTATTGTGGGCGCTAGATTGTGGGATGTATTTTTCTTTGATTGGGCGTATTATAGTCATCATTTAAGTGAAATTTTTTATGTATGGCAAGGTGGTATGGCTATTCAAGGTGGTATCGTTTTTGGCGTGGGAGCAGGAATTATTTATGCTAGACATCATAAAATAGATATCTTAGCACTAGCTGATATCGTAGCTCCTGCAATTATTTTAGGGCAAGCCATTGGCCGTTGTGCTAATTTATTAAATGGAGATGCTTTTGGTGCGCCAACTGGTGGTAATTTTGGTATTATTTATCCAGAAACAACACTTGCATATCATACGTATGGTGCTCAACCATTATGGCCTGCTGAGGTCTGGGAAGGTCAAATTGATTTTGTGATTTTTGCTCTATTGTTGATTTTTAGAGCTTTTCCTCATGCCAAAGGTCAAGCTTTTTCTTTATATATAATGTTATATAGTTTAGCTCGCTTTGGCTTGGAATTTTTGCGTGGCGATTATGCTACTCCTGTATTTTTAAGCTTTACATCTGCACAGACGACTAGTTTAGTGGCTTTTATTTTAGCATTGATTTTCTTTATTTATTGTCAGATAACATATTCTAGACAGAAGAAAACAGTCAAATCTAAAATAAATAAAAATAGAATAAAAAATAAAAGAGGATATTAAATATGAAAAAATATCTATATCTTATTTGTTTATTATGTTGTTGCGCATTTGTAAGTAATATGCAAGTAGTATCAGCACAGTCATCAGCTCCATATGTAAGAGTAGGCTTATTACAGGGAGTACAAGAAATTGTAATTACAGCAAATGATGATTTTGTGGTCAAAGATGTCGATAATAAAGTAAATTATAAATTTAAAAAGATGAATGAAGTAAATATTCGTCAAAAAGATAGAACGGTTTATGTCAATAAAAAAGGTAAGGAAACTACTACTTTAGTGGTAGCAGTCAAAGATAATGCCCCTGCAATTGTCAATGGCAAACGATATAGAGGAAATTTGATTATTCAACCGCATAAAGCAGGGCTTACAGTGATAAATCGTTTATTGATTGATGAATATTTATATGGTGTCGTACCAGAAGAAATGCCTGCTAGTTGGAATATAGAAGCTTTGAAAGCTCAAGCTGTAGCTGCTAGAACTTTTGCTTTATATGATAAGCTTGATCGAAAACATACAAAAGAAGGTTTTGACGTCTGCGTAACAACAGATTGCCAAGTTTATGGTGGTATGGATTCAGAAGCTGCGACTACAAATAAAGCTATAGATGCTACAAAAGGAGAAGTCATTGTTTATTTAAATCAACCTATATGTTCAGTGTTTCATGCAGCTTCAGGTGGTCAAACTGATGACAGTATCAATGTATGGAATGTCAATGTGCCTTATTTGAGAGCAGTAGAAGATAAAGAGGAGCAATCTCCATATCAAAGTTGGGCAGTATCTGTAACAGTAGATAATTTAAGTAAATCTATAAAAAATTCATATAGTGATATTGGTACAATAAAAGAAATAGATTTTAGTGGATTGAAAAAAAATCCAAATAAAGCAAGTAAATCGCAAGTTGTAAAATTTATAGGTAGTAATAAAAAATCTGTGGAATTGACCAAGACACAGCTTCGTAGTTTATTGGGTTTAAAAAGTAGCAATTTTACTATAGAATTAGAAGGTAATAAAAAAGCTAAAGGCGATACTTTAAAAATTGATAAAGATGATAAAAAATTGATTTTTAAAGGCAGTGGTTTTGGTCATCGTTTGGGAATGTCTCAATGGGGGGCAAAATCTTTAGCGGATAAAGGTAAAAAATATCAGCAAATTTTATATCATTATTATAGTGATGTAAATATAAAAGATATGTATAAATAAAAATAAAGGGGATAATATTTAATGCTATTAAATGAGTTTGACTATAATCTTCCAGAAGAATTAATAGCTCAAACACCATGTGCTAAACGTGACCATTCACGCTTGATGGTGTTAAATCGCAAAGAAAAAACTATTGAACATAAACATTTTTATGATATTAAACAGTATTTACGCAAAGGTGATACTTTAGTATTTAATGATACAAAGGTAATGCCTGCTCGTCTTATTGGTCATAGAGCAAAAACAGGCGGTAAGGTTGAAGTATTTTTATTAAAGCGTTTAACAAATACTAATCAATGGGAAGTTTTAGTAAAACCAGGTAAAAAAGCTCAATTAGGTAATATCATTGAATTTAGTGATGAGCTTGCTTGTGAAGTTGTAGGTCATACAAATTTTGGCGGTCGTATTGTAGAATTTAAATTTGATGGTATCTTTGAAGAAATCTTGGATAGATTGGGTGAAACACCACTTCCACCATATATTCATGAAAAATTAGAAGATAAAAATCGCTATCAAACTGTATATGCAAGAGAAGAAGGCTCAGCAGCAGCACCAACAGCAGGTCTTCATTTTACAAAAGAATTATTAGCGGAAATAAAAGAAATGGGTGTAAATTTAGCTTTTGTAACACTTCATGTAGGTCTTGGCACTTTTCGCCCTGTAAATGTAGATAATATTGAAGATCATGTAATGCATAAAGAATTCTACCATATTGAAAAAGAAGCAGCAGATATTATCAATCAAACTAAAGCTAATGGTGGTAGAGTAATCGCTGTAGGTACAACATCTATCCGTACTTTAGAATCAGCTGCGAAAGAAGATGGCACTATCTCTCCAATAGCAGAAGAAACAGGCATTTTTATTTATCCTGGCTATAAATTTAAAATCGTAGATTCTATTATTACTAATTTCCATTTACCAAAATCAACTTTAATCATGTTAATCAGCGCTTTTGCTGGCAGAGAATATGTACTTTCTGCCTATGAAGAAGCAGTAAAAGAAAAATATCGTTTCTTTAGTTTTGGCGACGCTATGTTTATAGAATAAGATAGTTATTTTTAGGAAAATTTTCTTTTGGTTCATTTTCTTTTATTTAAAAGAAAAACGAATAAATATATTTATCTTGGAGGCATAATGAAACCTGCAATTACTTATGAACTTATAAAGCAGTGTCCACATACTGGAGCACGTGCTGGTCGTATTCACACACCACATGGTAGTTTTGATACACCTATTTTTATGCCTGTAGGTACTCAGGCTAGTGTTAAGACTTTAGCACCGGAAGAATTAAAAGAAATGGGTGCTGGAATTATTTTAAGTAACAATTATCATTTATTTTTGCGTCCTGGCTCTAAGCTTGTTAAAGAAGCTGGCGGTTTGCACAAATTTATGAATTGGGATAGAGCTATTTTGACAGATAGTGGCGGATTTCAGGTATTTAGTTTAGGCGATTTGCGTAAAATATCTGAAGAAGGTGTAACTTTCCGTTCTCATATCGATGGTTCTAAAAAGTTTTTATCTCCAGAGATTGCTACACAATCACAAATGGATTTAGGTGCAGATATAATCATGGCATTTGATGAATGTGTGCCATATCCTGCTGATTTCAAATATACTCGTGAGTCTATGGAGCTTACACTTCGTTGGGCACAGCGTTGTAAAGATACGATGACAAATCCAAATCAAGGTTTATTCGGTATCGTACAAGGTGGTATGTATAAAGATTTACGTATCGAATGTGCTAATCGTTTAGTGGATATGGATTTCCCTGGATATGCTGTTGGTGGTTTAAGTGTTGGTGAACCAAAAGAATTGATGTATGAAATGCTCGATATCACTTTGGAACATTTACCACAAAATAAAGCACGTTATTTGATGGGTGTAGGTACACCGGATTGTTTAGTTGAAGGCGTAATGAGAGGTATAGATATGTTTGACTGTGTATACCCTACTCGTGTAGCTAGAAATGGAACAGCTATGACATGGAATGGTCGTTTAGTAATAAAAAATGCACAGTATGAGCATGATTTCCACCCAATTGATGAACATTGTAATTGCTATACTTGCAGAAATTATTCTAGAGCATATATTCGTCATTTAGTTCGTGTAAATGAAATCTTTGGTTTACGTTTATTAACAATCCATAATCTTCATTTCTTAATTGACTTTATGAGACAGATGCGTCAATCTATCATGGAAGATAGGTTCCCGGAATTTTATCGCAAATTTACAGCTAATTTCTCATTCAATGCAAAATCTGTGTAAATTTTGAGGAATATTTGTAAATAAATAGAGGTATTATGCTATACTATAGCTAATATAAAATAAATTAATATAATTTTTTATGATGAGGAGAATTTTTTTATGAGTGATTCAATGATGGCAAGTCTTTATTCCTATGGACCAATAGTATTAATGGTAATAATTTTCTATTTCTTACTTTATCGTCCACAGAAAAAACAACAAAAACAACGCAATACAATGATGGACAATTTAAAAGTAGGTCATCGTATTTTAACTATAGGTGGTATCCATGGGGAAATTACTTATATTGATTTAGAAAAATCTGATTTCATTAGAATTAGAATTGCTGATAATGTAGAAATTAAAATCAGCAGTGCTGCTGTAGCTAGAGATTTAACTCAGGAAAAAACAAATGCTAACCCAGCTAACAAATAATAAAAAAGTTCAACGTAAAGAACTTTTAGCAAAAAGAAGAGCGTTAACATTAATCCAGAAAAATGAGTATTCAGCAGTAATTACAAAGAAACTTGTAGAACTTGAGGAATATAAAAATTCTCAGATATGTTTTTTATATGCTTCAATGCCTGATGAATTTCAGACAAAAGAATTAATAGTAAATGCTCTCAAGGCAGGCAAACAAATTTGCCTGCCTTATATTACTGATAAAAATATGAAAATAATGCAAGCAACTTTAATAAAATCTTTAGATGAATTAGTTGTAGGTGCATATAATATTTTGACAGTAAAAGAAAAAAATCTAAGAATTGTAAAGCCACAAGATATAGATTTTATTTTAGTGCCTGCTGTAGGACTAGATAAAAAAGGTTATCGACTCGGTATGGGTGGTGGCTATTATGATAGATATTTAGTAAAAGCTATCAACGCTAAGAAAATAGCAGCAGTATATGATTGTCAAGTAGTTGATGAAGTAATCAAAGACGATTACGATATCAAAGTAGATATGATTTTGACAGAAAATACTACTATAAAATACAGATAATTATAAGGATATTGGAGGAAGATATTTTGAAACAAAATCCTTTATTGAAATTATTAGCGGTAATTATTGTTATCGTTGGTGTTTTTGCTGCATTTATAGCACCACTAGCTGGCTCAATAAGACAAGGTTTAGACCTTCAAGGTGGTACTCATGTCGTTTTAGAAGGTGTAGATACAGAGCAAGCACAAGTTAATGATGATGCTATGAACCGTGTAGTAAAAATCATGGAAAAACGTGTAAATGAACTTGGTTTAACAGAGCCAATCATTCAGCGTGAAGGCGAACGCCGTATTATCATCGAGCTTCCTGGTGTTAAAGATCCAGATAAAGCTATTGCTGTACTTGGTAAAACAGCTATGCTTGAATTCAAAGATGAAGAAGGCAATACTGTTTTAAGCGGTACAGATTTAAAAGATGCTAGAGAACAAACTACACAAAATAATCAAAATGAAGTAGCTATTGAATTCACTGATGAAGGTGCTCAAAAATTTGCTGATTTGACTTCTGCAAATGTAGGCAGAACAATTGCTATTTTACTTGATGGTGAAGTTTTAACAGCTCCACGTGTTAATGAACCAATTACTGGCGGTAAAGCAGTAATCACAGGTTCTAGAAATCTTGAAGAAGCACATAATTTAGCAGTGCTTTTACGTTCTGGTGCACTTCCTGTAAAAGTTGATATTATAGAAACTCGTACAGTAGGCCCAACACTTGGTCAAGATAGTAAAGATAAAAGCGTATTTGCATTCACTGTTGGTGTAGGTGCGATTTTTGTATTTATGTTACTTTTCTATCGTGTTTCTGGTTTGATTGCAAATTTAAGCTTGATGGCTTATGTAATAATTTTATTATTCGTACTTAAATTATTAGATGCTACGCTTACACTTCCAGGGGTGGCGGGTATTATCTTGTCTATCGGTATGGCGGTTGATGCCAACGTACTTATCTTTGAACATTTCAAAGAAGAAGTAAAAGCTGGCAAGACACTTCGCATGGCGATGGATTCAGGTTTTAAACGTGCCTTTACTACAATTTTTGACTCAAACTTAACTACAATTATTGCAGCAGCAGTATTATTCTTCTTTGGTACAGGTCCAATTCGTGGTTTTGCCATTACTTTAGGTCTTGGTGTTGTCATCAGTATGTTTACAGCTATTACATTAACACAGTTTATGCTTAAACATTTGATTGCAGCTAGATTATTCACTGACCCACGTATTTATGGTGTATCTTTAGGTCATAAAGTAAAGGACGGTGACATGAAATAATGGCTAGATTTGATATTATTGGTAAACGCAAGATATGGTATGCAATATCTTCATTATTGATTATTGCCAGCTTGTTTTTCATGGTAACTCGTGGCTTTAATATGGGTATTGACTTTACTGGTGGTACTATCATGGATTTACGCTTTGAAAAGGCTGTAAATATAAATGATGTACGTGCTGTTTTAAATGAATATAATTTGAGCAATAGTACAATTCAGCTTTCTGGAGAATCTAGTTCATCTACAGAATCTGAAAATGTAATGATAAGAACTGTAGATTTAGAAGAACAAGAACGCAAAGAAGTAATGGCTGGTTTAACTGATAAACTAGGTGCATATCAAGTGCTTCGTGAAGAAAAAGTCGGTGCTACAATGGGTACTGAACTTATCATGAATGCTATATATGCTACAATTATTTCATGGTTATTGATTATTGCTTATGTATCTTATCGTTTTGAATTTAAATTCGGTATTTCAGCAGTATTAGGCTTAGCACACAATGTAATTATTGTACTTGGGGCTTTTGCACTTACTCAGCGTCAAATAGATTCTTCATTTGTAGCAGCATTACTTACAATTATCGGTTACTCTATAAATGATACTATCGTTATTTTTGACCGTATCCGTGAAAATTTAAAATTGCATTTTAGAAAAAATGGCGATATTGTAGAACTTGTAAATACAAGTATTTATCAGACTATGACTCGCTCTATTTATACAGTATCTACAGTATTATTTGCTACATTTGCACTTTATTTCTTTGGCGGAGATACAACAAAAGATTTTGCCTTTGCTTTATTGATAGGTTTCTTCTGTGGTGCATATACATCTATATTCATTGCCAGCCCACTTTGGGTTACATTTAGAAGATATTCTGATAAAAAACGTTTAGCAAAACGCATGGCAGATACAGGTAAATAATAAAAATAAAAGCTAAGATTAATGATGATAAAAACCATTAATCTTAGCTTTTTTAATTGAGTTTGCGAAAATCAAGAGGTGTTATTCCTGTAAATTTTTTAAACATAGCAATAAAATGGCTAGTATCTAAAAAACCTACTAATTGAGAAATCTGTTGAATTTCCATGCGTTGATGAGTTAGTAATAATTCTTTTGCTTTATTGATGCGATAATTTGTCAGATATTTATAGACAGAGCAACCTAAGAATTTAGAGAATAAACGCGATAAATATTGCGGTGTAACATAAACTTGTTGGCTTAATTTTTGCACTGTGATTTCACTAGCATATGAAGTTTCGATTTCTTTAATTACAGGTAATACATATTTTTGATATAAAGGTTCATTCAATAAATTAAAAGCTGAATTATCTATAAAATTCATTAATAGATGATAACTAGCTAAAGAAAAATATTTTGCATCAGCAGAAGGATTCTCATATTGAGATATCATATCAAATAATTCTTTTGCAATAATAATACCTTGTTCTTTAGGAATAAAAATGATTTGTTTATTACCTAATGCTTGAGAAAGACTACTTTCCATAGTTCCTGTAAAGGTAATAAACATGGTAAACCATTCATCTGTTTTTTTAGCATAGGAATGAGGTATAAATGGAGCAATTAAAATACCTTCATTTTCATTTAATAAATACGATTTACCTTGAATTTCTATTTTACCAACACCTTTTTCTGTTTGGAGATAATGGTATAATGGATAACCATTTGGTCGATAGATTGGTACTTGATCCCAATGATTGCCAATTGTATCAAATGTAATTGGCTCATGAAGTAATGTTTTACGAATTTTTATAGGCATAAAATCACCTTGTTTCAAAATATTATATTATTTAGTTTAACATGTTACACATTTTTCTGTCTATTCATAATATAATTATTTTTGTCGCGTGGCAATGTTAAATTATCATTAATCATTGGAATAAATATTGATAGTTTATTAATAGTTTTTAGAAAAATCGTTTAATTGGATTATTTTATCAATTAGGGGGATTAAAATGCAAATTAGTATAAAAAATAGAAATTATTTTGCTTTAAGTGCAGTTAGCTTTTTACATTTATTTGCATGGTCAGCAGCTATGTCATTTTTTGCTATTTGGCTTGGTCAGCATTTAGGTATAGGAGCAACTAAGACAGGATTATTATATTCAGCTAATGCTCTAGCAGCATTATGTATGCAACCAGTTTTAGGATTTATTTCTGATAAAATTGGATTGAAAAAAACATTGTTATTTACTATTTTGATAATTTTATTATTAATTGGACCATTTTTTATTTATATTTATGGACCATTACTTGTTTCTAATTTTTATTTAGGCGCTATTTTAGGAGGTATTTATCTAGGTTTTATTTTTAATGCAGGATATGGTGTTATTGATTCATATATAAATAAAGTTTCTATTAAATATGGTTTTGAATATGGCCGTGCTAGAATGTGGGGATCTTTTGGATGGGCAGCGGCTACATATACAACTGGCATTGCTATGAACATTAATCCTAATTTAGCATTTGTATCAGCATCTTTAGCTGCCTTAATTGCAATTATTTGTTTATCAATGGCTAAAGTAGAAATATCTGATGTAGAAATGAAAAAAGCAAATTCTGTTTCACTAAAGGATATTAAACATTTATTACAAAATAAAGACTTTTTATTTTTATTATTTTTTATGATAGGTGTTGGTTGTGTATATGATGTATATGATCAACAGTTTGGAGTATATTTTGTATCACAATTTGAATCACAAGCTGAGGGAAATCGTTGGTTTGGAGATTTAGGAGCAATTCAGACTTTTTTTGAAGCTATTTTCTTATTCGTAACACCTGTAATAGCTAATAAATTAGGAGCAAAAAGAACATTAATTCTTGCAGGTACTATTATGTCTATACGTATAATTGGATCTTCTTTGGAATGGGGTCCACTTTGGATTGCGGCAGTAAAATGTATTCATTCGTTTGAAAAACCATTATTTTTAGTTGGACAATTTAAATATATTTCTAAAAATTTTGATTTAAGATTATCAGCTTCTATTTATCTTGGTTGTTTATGTACAAGTTCTATTTGTGCAAGTATATTTTCTCCATTTTTTGGCAGTATGTATGAAAGTATAGGGTTTTCACAATCATATTTGTATATTGGTATTGTAGCAGGAATTTGTACGTTAATTTCACAAAAATTATTAATTAGTGATAATAAGCGTGTTATTGATTATAAAGAAATAATTCTTGCAGAAGAAAAAATGCAAGAACAGCGAAATAAAAAATAGATAAATAGTGAAATTGAAAGAGGTTTTATTTTGAAAAATTATCAGATTAATTTAAAAAAAGAGTTAAATAGTATTTATCCAACTTTGGAGCATTTACAAGGTGTTAATCCTAATGGAGAACATATTAGTTTTACTAATCATTATATGATGAAAGATGAAAAACCATTTTTTGGTATTTGTGGTGAGTTTCACTTTAGTAGATATGATTTTCATAAATGGGAAGATGAAATAGTTAAAATGAAAATGGCAGGGATAAATATTATTCCTACTTATATCATTTGGAATCATCATGAAGAAATAAAAGGACAATTTAGATGGGATGGCTCATTTAATATTCGTTACTTTGTAGAACTTTGTAAAAAACATCAAGTAGAAGTTATTTTGCGTGTAGGTCCATTTGTACATGGTGAGGCTAGAAATGGAGGACTTCCAGATTGGTTATATGGTGAGCCTTGTAATGTGCGTTCTAATGATGAAAGATATTTATTTTATGTAAAAAGATATTATCAAGAAATTGGCAATCAAGTACGTGGATTATTTTATAAAGATGGTGGTCCTATTATTGGTGTTCAGTTGGATAATGAATATTGTCATGCTGGTGCACCTTGGGAGATGACTACAGGTACTAGCAATGAATGGATTAATAATGGTAGCTATGATACAAGTGTAGAAGAACATCATCATCATATAGAAATTTTAAAAGAATTTGCTATTGAAGCAGGAATGATAGCACCTATTTATACAGGAACTGGTTGGGGTGGAGCACAAGCATCACCAGATACTGTACTTCCATTGTGGGGTGGTTATGCTTTTTGGCCATGGATTTTTTACGATGAAAGTATAAAAGAACATCCAGTAACTCCAGAATTTATTTATCGTAATTATCGTAAGCCTACTTATAATTTTGAACCGACTTATGATTCGACTACAGTGCCTTTTGCTTGCTGTGAAATGGGTGGAGGGATGACTGTATTTTATAAATATCGTTTTCAATTACCATATCATAGTGTAGAAGCTATGGCTAATATAAAAGTTGCAGGGGGTTGTAACTTTGTTGGTTATTACGTATTTCATGGCGGATCTAATCCTTTGGGATTAAAAACACCATACTTAAATGAAAATGCTACCCCAAAAATTTCTTATGATTATCAAGCTGCAATTGGAGAATTTGGTCAAGTTCGTGAATCTTATGCTAGACTAAAGAGATTGCACTATTTCTTTAATAGTTTTCAAAAGGAATTTTGTCCTACTCAGACTATTTTACCAGAAGGGGCAGAAGACATTTTACCTACTGATGTGGAACAGTTACGTTATGCCGTACGTATAGATAAAAATAAAGGCTTTATATTCATTAATAACTATCAAGATCATTTAGTTTCTCCAGATAAAAATGATTTTAATTTAACTTTATCTTTATCTGATGAAACATTAACTATTCCAGAAAAGAATAATCTGAGTTTAGCTTCAGAAGAAAGTTGTATATTGCCATTTAATTTGACTTTAGCAGGATTGACTTTAAAATATGCTACTACACAATTAATTACAAAATTTGCTAAAGATGATGTGGAAAATTATTTCTTCTTTATGCCACAGGGTATGAAACCAGAATATTGTTTTGTTAATGATAGTATCAGCAACATAGAAATTTCTCAAGGAACAATTATTAAAGAAAATAATAAATTATTTATTGAACCGATTAGTACAGATTTATCTAAATTAGTAATTACTACAGTATCTGGTAAGATAATTAATATATATACTTTAACTAATTATCAAAGTTTAAATTTCTGGAAATTTGAAGTAGCAGGAGATACTAAGGTACTTTTATCTGAAAATCCAATTCTTGTAGATAATGATAATATTCGTGTAGAAGCAAATACAAATGCTATTATTATACAAACTATTGATGGATTAACAGACGATTTAATGAGAAATATTTGTAAAATAGATGAAACTGATTTATTAAAAACATATAAATTTACTAAATCAGCTAAATCTATACCATTTACTACAGAAAAAATTGGCAAAGGTAAGGTTTTATTGCATATAGATTATGCAAATATGCGAGATCTAAAAGAGGCTATTTTAAAAATAGATTATCAAGGTGATATTGGATATGCTTTTGTAAATAATGAATTAGTAGCAGATAATTTTAATAATGGTGCAAGTTGGGAAATTGGTTTGGATAATATCTATAGAAAAATTCCAAATGGCGATATTTATATTAGTATTTCTCCATTAAAAGAAAATCAAGTAATAAAAAGTGATTCACCAATGGCTGCTCGTAGTGAAGAAACTAGTAATGAAATTGTATCGATAGATAAAATTAGCATAGAAGCTATTTATGAATTTATTTTATAACTTTGAGCATAAGAATATATTTGGTTTAGAGAGGTTTTAACTTATGAGTTATATATTAAATAAAAAATTATTATGTTCATTAGCTATAGCTGGAACAATGATTAATTCTACAGCTTTTGCTAGTGAAAACCCTTTTGCTACAGTACCTAAAGATTATTGGGCATATACAGCAGTGGAACATTTAGTAGAAACAGGTCTAGTAGATGGTTATAATTTGACAGATTTTCATGATAAAAAAGTGGTGGCTCGTTATGATTTAGCACAATTTGTAGCTAGAGCAATGGCAAATGAAAATAGAGCAACAGCAGAAGATAAAGTAATACTCAATAAATTACAACAAGAGTATAGTAATGAATTAAAGATTATGATGGTAATGCCAGCAGAACCAGCGCCAGTAAAAGAAGAGCCACAAGCTATAAATAATTTCTTCGACAATGGAAAAATTAAGTGGTTTGGTGATGCACGTATTCGTTATCAAACAAATTATAAAGCTGATACTCCAAAGGGTTATACAGCTAATGTAGCTGATAAAGATAGAAAAGATAAAAGAAGTAATCGTATTCAAGAACGTTTACGTTTAGGTTTTTATGCAGAACCAGATGAGAATTTATCTGTTTTAGGTAGAGTAAAATTAGAAAATACGACTAATGATGATAATGGATATACTAATAATGGTGATAGTGGAGCACATGGTAGTGCAAATTTAGATTTATTAGCATTGACTTGGAAACAGATGGATACATCTGTAACCTTAGGTCGTCAGAATTTAAATATTGGGCAAGGTCTTATTTGGTGGGATAATCCAGTTGATGGTATTATGGTAACTCAAGATTTGGGAAATAATTCGCTTATTTCTGCAGGATGGGGAAATTTAACTGCGGAAAATTGGAAAGATTATTCTATGAATGCTTTTATTGCTAATGCACAGATTGGAGTAGATGATAATACTAAATTTACTTTAGGTTATTTAAAAACAAATAGTAATGAAAATACATTGTATAATAATCATAAAAATCAATGGAATTGGATTGAATCAAGTGAAAATCCATATATGTTAGAGCAAATTGCTTATGGTATTAACACACAACTCAGTGACAAATGGAATTTAACAGCAGAAGCTGTAACTAATAGAGCATCAGGTCTTCCAGATGGAGCACAAAAAAATGGTTGGTGGACTAGACTTACTTATGGTAATTTGAAATGGGATACCAAAGATACTTGGAAAGTTTATGCTGATTATATGAGCTTAGGAAATTATAGTGTAGATTCTACTGGTTGGGCACACATTTTAAACACTCCAGGTGGTGATGGTCTTGGTGGTAATGGTGAAAAAGGTTATGGATTAGGTATTAGTTATATGCTTGCGGATAATACTAATTTGGAATTTAACTGGTATAAATTGCGTCCATATGATAGTAATTACTCAGGGTTCTCTGATTATTATGATATGTATAATTTAGCACTTAATTATAGTTTCTAATAAAAGGTGTGTAGTTTATGAAAAATAATAAATTAAAAAAAGTAATTTTGTCAGCAATAACAGCTACAATGATTTCTTGTTCCTTACCGTTTACAGCACTAGCAGCAGTACAAGTAAATCCTATAGAAAATTTATCTACGGATTTTATCAAGGGTGCGGATGTTTCTATTATGCCAGAATTAGAACGAAATGGTACTAAATTTTATGATAATGGCATAGAACAAGATGGACTCACTATTTTAAAAAATCATGGTGTAAATTGGATTCGTGTTCGTATTTGGAATAATCCATATGTCGTAGGACCAGAAGGTGTCGGCGGTGGTAATACAGATGAAGCTAAGGCTATTGAAATGGCAAAACGGGCTAAAGCTTTAGGTATGAAAGTTCTTGTAGATTTTCATTACAGTGATTTTTGGGTGGACCCAGGTCAACAGAAAAAACCAGATGCTTGGAAAAATGATAGTGGTGATAAATTAGTAGATGATGTTTATGCTTATACTGCTAAAGTAATGCAAGATTTTAATGCTCAAGGTGTAACACCAGATATGGTACAAGTAGGCAATGAGCTAAATAATGGGATGTTATGGCCAGAAGCACAACTTACAGAGGATAATCCTAATGGATATAAATTCTTAGCAAAATTATTAAATGCAGGTTTACAAGCTGTACATGATAATGATAAAGATAATAAAGTTAAGACAATGATACATTTAGCTGGTGTAGATGTAAATTTATATCATACTTTTTTTGATAATTTAATTGTAAAAAATAAAGTGAATGACTTTGATATAATTGGTATGTCATTTTATCCATTTTGGCATGGTACAATGGACGATTTAAAAAATACAATGAATGATGTTAGTGCCAAATATAATAAAGATGTAATAGCTGTAGAAACTGCTTTTGGTTATACTTTAGAAGATGCCGATTTTGAGAAAAATAATTTTGGAACAAATGAAGAAAAAGTCAGTGGTTATAAAGCTACAGTGCAAGGACAAGCAACAGGATTGCGTGACGTTATGGCAACTGTTGCTAGTGTAAATGATAATCGTGGGTTGGGGATATTTTATTGGGCTCCAGATTGGGTTATCAATGAAAAAGTAGGTTGGAAGTCTAATGGTGGTGGTAATGGTTGGGATAATTTAACATTATTTGATACAAAGGGAAATGCACTTGAATCTATGGATACATTTAACTTAGTATCAGACCCAAATAATCAGTATATAGAGCCACAAGTTACAGCGATAAATACAGTTGATGTAAAAGATGTTAGTTTATATAGTAATGTAGATTTACCACAGACAGTAGGTGTGGTTTATTCTAATGATGCAGTAAAAAATATGTCTGTTAAATGGGATGTTGCCAAACCAATTTTTGCAAAACCTGGTAATTATACGATATCAGGAACTGTGGAAGGATTAGCACAAAAGGCTATAGCTAATATTGAAGTAAAAAATAAAATGAATTTAGTCTTAAATGGTAATTTTGAAAATGAAACATTAAATGGCTGGGATATTGTAGGTGATAGTTCAGCAATAAATTTAGCTTGGAATCAAGGAGATGTACGTGATAAATGTGCTATGCACTATTGGAATAATAAACCATTTAATGTGATTATTAAACAAAAATTAAAAGGTCTTTCTGATGGAAAATATACTTTATCTTGTTGGACACAAGGAAATGGTTTAGCTTCCAAATATCAATTATTTGTAAAACAAAATGGTGTAGAAATGACTACTGATATCAAAGATGATGGCTGGAATAGATGGCATCAGACTTCAATTAAAAATATTGAGGTTAAAAATGGTGAAGTAGAAATTGGCTTCATTTTAAATGGTAGACCTGACACATGGGGTTCTATAGATGATATAGAATTTTATGTTCAAAAATAAAATCCTAATAAAATTATTTTTGGAGAAGTTAGATAACTTCTCCTTTTTTTTGTTTCTAAATCTTATAATTTATAGTTCAACATCTTATATTTTTTTTGATAATATTAGTATATAATTAAATGTATAATAAGAAAAAAATTTTTGATAATTTAATTATTTTTAGTTTAAATTTCAATGTAAACGTTTACGATAAAAATATTTTTCGAAAATAAAAATGAGGTGTTATTTATTTATGGAAGAAAAGATTTTTGATATAAGCAAATTGGCAGACTCAACATATTTTGCAGATAATCGTCTACCTGCACATAGCGACCATCATTATTATGCTAATGAAGAAGAAATGCTCAATGAAGAAATGTCCATGCGTCAATCTTTAAATGGATTATGGTATTTCTCTTATGCAAAAAATTTAGCATCTCGTATTGAAGGTTTTGAAAAAGCAGATTATAACTGCAAAATTTGGGATACAATTCGTGTTCCAGCACATATTCAAATGGAAGGTTACGGCAAACCTCAATATACAAATGTAGCTTATCCTTGGGACGGTCATGAAGAATTAAACGAAGGCGAAATTCCTACAGAAAATAATCCAATCGCATCTTATGTAAAATATTTTACAGTGCCACAAGGCTGGAATGAAGTATTTGTATCTTTCCAGGGCGTAGATAGTGCAATGGCTTTATGGCTCAATGGCAAATTTGTAGGCTATAGCGAAGATAGCTGTACACCATCAGAATTTGATTTAACACCTTATCTCGTTGAAGGTGAAAATAAATTAGCAGTACAGGTTTATCGTTTCAGCTCCGCTAGCTGGCTTGAAGACCAAGATTTCTGGCGCTTTAGCGGTATTTATCGCGATGTATATCTTTATACAAAACCACAAGTTCATGTTGATGATTTATTCATTCATGCAACTCCTTGCAATAATTATAAAGATGGTAAATTATCTATTGATTTTAAATGGAACAATGAAAATGCTAAAAAATTAGCAGTTAAATTAGTAGATAATGAAGAAAATGTAGTAATTGACACAGTTCAAGAAATTACAGGTGCTACAAGCGTATTTACAGCAGACGTTGAAAACGTAAAACTTTGGAGCGCAGAATATCCAAATCTTTATAAAGCTACTTTCACTGTAAAAGATGAAAATGATAATGTAGTAGAAATCATTCCACAAAATATTGGTTTTAGAGAATTTAAAATGGACGGCAATATCATGAAAATCAATGGTAAACGCATTGTATTTAAAGGTGTTAACCGCCATGAATTCGATTGCTACTATGGACGTGCTATTCCTGAAAGCAAAATCGCTCATGATTTAGATATTATGAAATTAAATAATATCAATGCTATCAGAACATCTCACTATCCAAATAACAGTAAATTATATGAACTTTGCGATATCTATGGTTTCTATGTAATTGATGAAACAAATATGGAAACACATGGTTCTTGGCAAATTCGCGGAAGTGTACGCTGTGATAAAAACACTGTACCAAATGATCATCCACATTGGCATGAAGCTGTATTGGATAGAGCAAAATCTATGCTTGAACGCGATAAAAACCATGCTAGTATCATTATTTGGTCTTGCGGTAATGAATCTTATGGTGGTAAAAATATCTATGATATGTCTGAATACTTCCGTAAAGCTGACCCATCTCGTTTAGTTCACTATGAAAGCATTTGCTGGGACCGCGTTAATGAAGCAAGTGGAAAAATGGTATTGGCTATGCCTGATGAACGTCGTTATGATGGCACAAGCGATATGGAAAGCCAGATGTATACAAAAGTAGCACAGATAAAAGAATTCTTATCTAAATATAGAGAAAAACCATTTATTTGCTGTGAATATACTCATTCTATGGGTAACAGTAATGGTGGTATGCATAAATACACTGATTTAACTGATGAAGAACCATTATATCAAGGCGGATTTATTTGGGACTTTGCAGACCAAGCTATCTGGACTAGAGATTTATATGGCAATGATGTAATGAATTATGGTGGCGATTTTGGCGATAGACCATGTGATTATAACTTCTCTGGTAATGGTATCGTATTTGCAGATCATGCACCAACTTCTAAATTACAAGAAGTTAAATTCAATTATCAAAACTTCACACTCGTTCCAAGTGAAACTGGTGTAAAAATCATCAATAAATCTTTATTCACAAATACAAGTGATTATGATTTAATTATTGCTTTAGCTAAAAATGGTAAAAATGTTTGGCAGAAAAAATTAACTGCTGATATCAATGCAGGTCAAACAGGTGAAGTAGCTTATACATTACCTACATTTGGTGCAGGCGAATATGTAGTTACAGCTTCTTTAGTATTAAAACAAGCAACTATTTGGGCAAATTGTGGTCATGAAGTAGCTTTCGGTCAATATGTATTCACAAAAGAAGGCAAAGCAGATAAAAAAGCAGTAGCTCCAATTAAAGTCGTTAAATCCGATTTCAATATTGGCGTAAAAGGCGAAGGCTTCAGCGTTATGTTCTCTGCTGATAGAAAAATGCTTACTTCTTATAAATATAATGGTGTAGAACTCATTGAAGAATTCCCTAAAATGAATTTCTGGAGAGCACCTATCGACAATGATAATGGTTGTGGTATGCCATTTGATACAGCTCAATGGAAATTAGCAAGTATGTACACTAAATGCGTAGATATGCAAGTATCTGAAAATGGTACTGAATCTGCAACTGTAAAATATACTTATGAACTCGCAACAAGACCAGTAGCTCATGTAGTAGTAACTTATACTGTTACAGGTGATGGCGTTGTTAAAGTTGATATGGATTACAAAAAAGTAGAAGGTCTTCCTGCTATTCCTGATTTTGGTATGCTCTTTACACTTCCAGTTGATTATGACCAAATCAAATACTATGGTTTAGGTCCATGTGATAATTATATTGACCGTAAAGAAGGTGGCAAATTAGGCATCTTCACTACTACAACACAAGATGAAATTCAGCCATATTTAGTACCACAAGAATGTGGAAATCATTGTGATGTTCGTTGGTTTGAAGTAACAGATAGACGCGGTAGAGGTGTTAGAATTTCTTCTGCAACTCCATTTGAAGCTTCTGCTCTTCCATACAATCCACATGAACTTGAAAATGCTAGACATCATTATGATTTAGCTAGACCACATCATACAGTAGTTAGAGCTTCTGCTGGTATGTACGGTGTTGGCGGTGATGATTCTTGGGGTGCACCAACTCTTGATGAATATATTACTAAAAACGAAGATAAACATTTCTCCTTTGAATTTAAAGGTATTTAATTAAATTAGATAAATAAAAAAGGCGATGTCTTGATGAATAAAATCATCTTGATATCGTCTTTTTCTTTTAGTTAGATTTCTTGATAAATTTGTGGCTATGAGTCGTTATATATACGCCTAAAATAATAAAGATACCACTTAAAATTTTTTGCAGAGTAATCGGTTCATTCAAGGTAAAATATGCAGAAATAATACCTACTACAGGTAATAAATTCAAAAATATAGCAGAATTACTAGCTCCTACTTTTTTAGTGCCTAAATTCCAGCAAATCATAGCAGTTATACCGCCACCTAAAATGATAAATAAGAATGAATAAATACCAAGAGTGGATAATGGAACTATTTGTAAGCCTACACTATAGTGGGCAAATAGTGCTGTCAAAATAGAGCCGAATAATCCAGACCAAGCAGTGGCTGATAATACTGATATTTTTTTGAGTATAGGAATACTAAGTAAAATATATATGACCCAAGCTACTTCACCGATGAAGAAATAAATATCTCCTTTGTTAAAATTCATTTGGGTAAATGTGGAAAGTGTACCTCCACTCAATAGGTATAAGGTACCAAAAAAAGAAATTATTATACCTATTATTTGAATTAAATTTAAACGTTCATTAAGAAAAATTCTAGCTAAAATAACAGTGATGACAGGAGCTGTGGTACTGATTAATGTCATATTACCAACAGAGGAATATTGTAGTCCTGTGAATTGAATGCCGTTACTTACTGTAATGCCAAAAAATCCCATTAGGAATAAAGTTAATAGAGATTTTTTGGGTGGTAAAAAATTTTTTTCATTTGTTATTTTCATGATAATGAATAAGATTATACTGACAATAAGAAATCTAAGAGGAATTATCGTTAAGATATTCATTTCTTGCGTTACTATTTTTATAGTAACAGGTTGAAATCCCCATAGAAGACAAGCGATAATTAGAAAACTATAAGCTTTGTGTTGCATTTTTCACCTAAATTAAATCATATTTGTCCTTTGTTTCTTCTAGTATCATATCGCGTCTTGTTTTTGATTCAACAAAATAATCATGAATGGCTTGGCGGTCTTTTTTGGCAATAGAAGTGATTACTCCGCTTAGTAGTGATTGAAGTTGTGATAGATGTTCGATAATAGGCTCACTGTTAGAGATACATATATCTGCCCACATATCAGCATTAGAGGAAGCAATGCGCGTAGTATCTTTAAATCCACCACCAGCAAGAGTGATGCAAGATTCTAAATCGTTAGGGTTTTTATCTAAAAGATTAACTAGTGCAGCTGCTGTAATATGAGGAATATGACTGATGATAGAAGCACATCTATCATGTTCTTCTAAAGTGAGAGTTGTAATATTAGCATTAGTTAATTTTATTAGATTGACGATTTTTTCAACTACTTTGGCTGGAGCACCTGTATCTTTGACGATTACATAACATTTATTATTGAATAAATCCTTATGAGCAGCTGTTACACCGCTTTTTTCACGTCCTGTCATAGGATGACCAGCTACATAATAGATATTTTCAGGAAGTAAATCCATGATTTGTTTGGCAATGAAAGATTTTGTACTGCCTGCATCTGTTAAAATTGCGCCTGGTTTTAAATGTGGTAATATTTTTTTTACTAAAGGTACAATTTGTAATACAGGAGTGCTGAGGTAAATAATATCAGCACCTTGTACACATTCTATTGGGTCTAAAAAACCTTCATCAATTGCCTTTAAAGCTTTTGCTTCATGTAAAGATTTTTCAGTGCGAGTATTACCAGTGATGAAGATATCATCTTGTAATTTATCTTTTAGTGCCATACCGAAAGCACCACCGATAAGACCTACACCTAAAATGGCTAAATGTAATTTTGGTGTTTTTTCTGTATTCATAATGTTTTCCCCATCATTTGTGCAATTTGACGAACTTCCTGCATAACAACTGCAAAATTATCTGGTTTAAGTGATTGGTCGCCATCGCTTAGAGCTACTTCAGGATGTGGATGTACTTCAATCATTAAGCCATCAGCACCAGCAGCGATAGCAGCACGAGCCATAGGGCGAACCATTTGCCAACGACCAGTACCATGACTGGGGTCTACGATGATAGGCAAATGAGATAATTCTTTAACAGCAGCTACAGCACTTAAATCTAAAGTATTACGAGTGAATGTTTCATATGTTCTAATACCACGTTCGCAAAGTACGATATTGTAATTACCACCGCTAGCGATGTATTCTGCAGCATTTAACCATTCACTGATTGTAGCACTAAGACCGCGTTTTAAAAGTACAGGTTTATTTGTATGACCTACTTCTTTTAATAATTGGAAGTTTTGCATATTGCGAGCACCGATTTGAAGCATATCAGCGTATTTGCAAATCATATCTAAATCGTTGATATTTACGATTTCAGTTACAACATTAAGACCTACTTCATCAGCTACTTCACGAAGCATTTTTAAACCTTCTTCAGCTAATCCTTGGAAATCATATGGAGAAGTACGAGGTTTAAATGCACCACCGCGTAAAAATTGTGCGCCACAAGCTTTTACAGCTTTAGCAGCTTCAAGCAATTGTTCTTTGCTTTCAACAGCACAAGGGCCAGACATGATAGCGAGATGACCACCACCAATTTTAACACCATTTACATCAATAATGCTATCCTCTTTTTTAAAATCACGGCTTACTAATTTATATTTTTCAGTGATGGAAACAGTTTTTTCTACACCACCGAAACTATTCATTTGTAGTGTAGCAATTTTTTTCTTATCACCAATAACACCTACTATAGTACGAGAAGAACCTTGAGAAAGGTGAAAATTTAAACCTGCATCAGTAATTTTATTTTTTACAGCCTCTAATTCAGCAGTTGTAGCCTCTGGTTTCATAACGATAATCATAATATATATTCCTCCTAAATTGCTAAGTAATTGAGTAGTTTTATTATTTAAAAATAAATGCAAAAAAGCTCGTCCCTAAAATAGGGACGAGCTGTAATTAACCCGTGGTACCACCCTTCTTGCTATTAGCAAGCCACTTTATTCAGGTACTAACATACCCTAGCCTATGATAACGGTGGCATTCCGACTAAGCCTACTAAATAAATGTTCAGCCAGTAGCTCACAGGTGTATTTCTATTTGCTATATTATTATGTCGCACCAAACCATAACTCTCTGAAAACTTCACAAATATACTTTTCCTGTTCATTGCATTTGTCCTTGTCTAATACTATAAACATAAAATCTTTTTTTGTCAATACTATTTTTATAAAGATGATTTTATAATTGTATAGTTGTAAATAGCATATTTTTTATTATCTATTCGTCTTTATAATTAAAATAAAAGTCTTCTTTTTTAGCTAAATTATTGTTGATTAATTTTAAGATTTTTCTTAAAATGGAAATAAATACTTTTATAATTTTATAATAAGGAGATTTCTATGAAAAATATTATTTTTGATATTGATGGTACTTTGTGGGATTCCACTGATGTAGTAGCTGAAAGTTGGAATGAAGCTATTTGGGAAAAAGCAGGAATTAAAGCAAATTTAGATGGCGATAAATTAAAAAAATTATTTGGTAAAACCATGGATGAAATTGGTAGACTTATGTTGCCTACTTTAGATGATGAAAAACGTGCTGAAGTTTGTCAGGCTTGTTATGATTATGAAGATGCTTATTTAGAAAAACATTCAGGCGTTTTTTATGATGGTGTTATTGATACTTTAAATGAATTAGCGAAAGATTATAATTTATATGTCGTAAGCAATTGTCAGGTAGGTTATATCGAAACAACTTTAAGATATGCAAATATTACAGATAAAGTGAAAGACCATTTATGTTATGGTGATACAGGATTGCATAAGGGCGAAACTATTAAATTATTGATGAAAAAAAATAATATAGATGAAGCTATTTATGTAGGTGATACACAAGGCGATTTTGAAGCTTGTGAAATGGCAAACATTCCTATGATTTTTGCAAGTTATGGCTTTGGTAAAGTGGAAAATCCAGCTTATACAATCAATGATATTAAAGAATTACCATCATTAATGGCAAAAATAAATACAAAATAAAATAAACCCCTAGTAAATTTTATTACTAGGGGTAATTTTTATATTAAGCTCTTTTTTGAAGATTTTCTTTTAATAATTTATCACCAGCGATACCAGGACGAGTCATTTCACTTGGAGATAAGATAATATCTAATTCTTCTTCAGTTAATAGATTTTTACTTAAGATGATTTCACGTACAGGTTTATTAGTTTGATAAGCTTCTTTAGCGATCATAGAAGCATTTTCATAGCCAATATGAGGAAGTAATGCTGTGATTGTACCAACACTATGATTGAGCCAAGTATAGCATTGTTCTTTATTAGCTTCTAAATCAATTAAGAGATTATCAACAAAAGTATTAACAGCATTTGTCATATATTTTAAGGAATTAAAGATGTTAAATGCAATTACAGGTTCCATAACATTTAATTCAAATTGACCGTTTTCAACAGCAAGGCAGATAGCAGTATCATTGCCAATGATTTGGTAGCAAGTCTGATTTAAAACTTCAGCGATAACAGGATTTACTTTTCCTGGCATGATGGAAGAACCTGGTTGACGAGCTGGTAATTTTAATTCATTTAAACCGCAACGAGGGCCAGAAGCCATTAAACGGAAATCATTTGCCATTTTTATGAGCATAAGTGCTGTATTTTTTAAAGCAGAAGACATATCAGCAAATCCATCTGTATTATTAGTAGCATCAATTAAATTTTCAGCTACATGGAAATCTTCTTCAGCTAATACAGATAAAATTTTAGCAACTTCAGGAATGTAGTTAGGTTCAGCGTTTAATCCAGTGCCGATAGCTGTTCCGCCCATGTTGATATAGTGTAAATTGATTAAAGCATGTTCAATGCGACGTAAACCGCGATTTACACCAGAAGCATAAGCAGACATTTCCTGCCCTAAAGTAATAGGTACAGCATCTTGAAGATGTGTTCTACCCATTTTGAGAACATCTTTAAATTCTTGAGCTTTGCGTTCTAATTCCCAAGATAAACGTTTTAAAGCAATTTTTAATTTACGAGATTTTAAAATAATACATAATTTTATAGCTGTAGGGAATGCATCATTTGTAGATTGAGCCATATTAGCATGATTATTTGGAGAAATAATATCATAACGTCCTTTTTTCTCTCCAATAATTTCTAAGGCACGATTACAAAGTACTTCATTCATATTCATATTGATGGAAGTACCAGCACCACCTTGAATAGGGTCAACAATGAAATTATCATGTAATTTTCCATCAATAATTTCATCAGCAGCTGCTATTAAAGCTTTTGCAATTTTACTATCAAGACGAGCTGTTTTTAAATTTGCCATAGCAGCAGCTTTTTTTACCATAGCAAGTGCGATGATAAAATCGGAATCTAGTTTTTGTCCAGTGATGTTAAAATTATGAGAACCTCTAAGACTTTGTACACCATAATAAGCATTATCAGGAACTTCAAGTTCACCTAAAAAATCATGTTCTATACGCATTTAAATCGCCTCCGCGAAAATTTATCTTCTTTATATGCATATTGTATCATGTATACAATGTACATGTAAAGACAAAAATAAATTTTCTTAAAATTATTTTTAATAAGTAGTTATAAACTACTTATTTACTTTTTTATTATTGATTAAGGTATAATTAAATCTTTAATTACAAAGAAATATAAAGGGAATATTATGAGTAAGAAGATGATTGTTGTAGAAAGGAATGAAGAAATAGCGATGTTTACATTTAATTTATATATGCTACAAGCAAGTACAGCATTGATTGCAGTTGGAGCAGAAAAGGCGATAATCATGCTGCCAATTAAAATAGGGTCGTTGAAAAGATAAATTACAACAAAATAAGCGATTAAAGGAAGTACAACGAATTTTACTACAATGATATCGCTTGTTTTGCGTAAAAAATATTTGGCTTTATCAAATCTAGTGATATAACCAACAGGAAATAGACCTGCCCAAGCACCTATATGTACTAAATAATTGAAAATATCATAACCGATTTGTGGTGTAGGGATATTTTTTAAAGCTAAACAAAAACCGATAATCATTGCTAAAACTGGTAATTGATTGAGATTGAATAATAATTTGCGAATGCTGATTTGATTTTTTTGATGATGTCTACGGCTAGCTTTTGAATGATAATAATTAGCTAAAGGAAAGCATACGCTTAATGTAAATAAAGTTTGGAACATGGCTACAATTTGGAGATAGGCAAAGCCTTGAATACCATAAACTATAAAAGCACATAGACCAGATAAAGTACCAATATTAGATAGCATAGATGCCATCATATAAGCACCGCGGTCATTTAGATTTTTATAACTAGAAGCAAATGTATATTTGGCAATCAATCCAGGAATAATGCAGGCTAAAAAACCAAATAAAGGAAGCCATAATAAATCTGTGCTTATCTTTAAAGTCCAAAAGCTTAAAAAAGATAAGATGGAAACTACTAAACGAATATTGATTTTTATAAGTTTATTACAAAAATCTTGTGTGATTACTTGATAGCGATAACATAAATAACCAGCAACAAGTGGAGCAATTAAATCTGTAAATACAAATAGAAAGCGAAGTTGAGCCTCGTCCAAAATAAAATCCTCCTTAGAAAAAGAGACCAGATATTATCTGGTCTCTATAAAAAATTAATATTCATAATCATAAATATTGTTTTCTGCAGAAATATCATTATTTGAAGATGAAGTATTTGTATTATAATCTGTACTACTGGAAGAAGAATTATTTTCCGTAGTTGTAGATGGAGAAGTATTAACATCTGAATTAGATGAAGTATCTGTTGAGCTAGAGTAGGATTCTTCTTCAGTAATTGGCGGTGTATTTACTTTGAAATTATCATCTAAATTTGTTTGAATAGCATAGATATTAGTTGCTGTTTTAGTTTGAATATAGGATTCTGTACCTGTAGGTAAGTCGATATCTTTACCATTGACGAAAATTCCGCCGACAATACCTATTGGCCCTAAAAGAGCAATACCTGCTATACTTGCACCAGCAGCCATAGCTAAGTTTTCAATTTCTTTTTTTGCTTTATCACCTAAAGTTGTTTGAATATATGTTCCATCAAATGCTTGAATTTGTTGGAAGTCTACATCAATTTCACCGTTGCGACCGAAGTTTCTAGCGCTTTTTACTTTAGTAACAACACCTTCACCAGGAGCACCTGCTGCAATGATTAATTGACCATTATAAATAACATCTTCAGATGCTTGGAATTTTACTTTATCACCAACTTTAGAAGTTTCTGTATTGAGTGGTGTAACTAATTTTATTTTAACTAATGTATCTACAGGAATAGTAGTGGCTACAAGTGGTGTTTTAGTATCTGAATTGCCATAAGCAAGCATAGCCAAATCATTCATGCGTTTTTGTAATGTGCCAGTTATTGGTTTACCATATATTTGAGTTTCTAATGTAGTTAATCTATCAGTAATAGATTTTATGGAAACATGGCGACTTAAAAACCATTCAATACCATTCATTTGTGTGATAGCAGAAGGACGAATGCTATTATCAAACATAGTGGAATATAATGTATTTATACGGTCGCTAAGCGCTGTTTTAGAACTAGATGTTTTACCATAAAAATCTGTTTCTAGGCGACTAATTCTATCTAATAGGGCACCTGTTTGCTCTTGTCCATATACAGATTGCTCAACTAATAATAATTTTGATTGGAGATTAGTAGAGTCTAAAACGCCATAATTATAAGATGGAGGCTGAGCTGTATTAGTACTATTTAAACTGCCAGCTAAAGCAGGAGTTCCAGATGTAAATAGTAAAGAAATACATAATCCTGTAGAAATAGCTTTTTTTAAGGACATACAAACCCTTCTTTCTAATGTTTATTTTAAATTTTACTGAGCTGCATTTGACGATTGACAAAATATACTGGTTGTAAATTTAATTTATCAAGTAATGCATAAGCTTCTTTAAAGGCAAAACCTATATTTTCTGGTTTATGTGCATCAGAGCCTATACTTACATATTTACCACCAAGCATAGCATAGCGTTCATATAATTTTAATAAAATAGATATATTATTAGAGTTATCAAAACGTCTAGTATTTAGTTCAGGCACAATACCTTTGTCAATGATTGTCTGCCAAAGAATATCAATAGTGTCATGGAATTCTTCATAGCAAATATCTTTTTTTGCATATGGAGCATAACGACAAATATAATCTACATGACCTAGTATATTAGCAAAATCATGTTGTTTGATTAATTTTATCATTGTGTTTAAATAGTTTAGATATACAGTATGCTTATTTTCAGTATAACAGGATTCATAAAATAAATCTTTACCATCTAATAAATGCAATGAGCAAATAACTTGGTCAAAAGGAGCACTTTCGACAAATTTTTTACTTTGAATGAGAGTATGTTCTTGCATACCAACTTCTACACCTAAATAGAGTGTTTTTGATTGGTAGCTAGAATATTCTTGAAAATATTGTTGGGGGTTAAACTCATAGATATCATCACCAGGAAAATCATAATCTAAATGTTCTGTGAGTACTAAGCCTATATTTTGTTGTTTAGCACTTAAGATGGCGTCTTCGATAGACATTTTAGAGTCAGCAGAAAATTTTGTATGCAGATGAGTATCAAAAAGCATAAAAATCACCCTTTATAATTTATTATTTTTGAATAGCTTCACTTAAAGCTCTAGATAATTGATCAGGGCAAGAAGTAGGACGCATACCACAATGTATACCTTGACATTTATCAATGACATTTTGAGCAGATTGACCTTCGATTAATTTGCTGATACCTTGAAGATTTCCGTTACAACCACCGATGAATTCTACATCATGAATGATATTGTTTTCATCAAGGCTGAAATTTATAAGTTTTGAACAAGTACCAGAAGTTGTATAAGAAAATTTTTTCATAGAAAATCACAATCCTTTATTTTATAGTATATATATTGTTTATTATTATTTGTACTATTATAAAATGACAATTCGTTATTTGTAAATAATTTCTTGATATTTAGACATAAATAAGGCAAAATATACTAAGTATAAATAAATTTGTGAGCGATTTTATATATAGAGGTGTAAATATTAATGAAAGTTGCAATGATAGGAACAGGTTATGTAGGACTTGTTACAGGAACTTGTTTTGCCGCTACAGGAAATAATGTTATTTGTGTTGATGTGGCAGAGCAAAAAATTGAAAATTTGAAAAAGGGAATAATTCCTATATATGAGCCAGGTCTAGAACAAATGGTAAAATCAGCTCAACAGCGAGGCAATTTGAAATTCACAACTGATATAAAAGAAGCTTTAAAAGAAAGTGATATTTGTTTTATTGCAGTGGGAACACCTATGGGCGAAGATGGCAGTGCTGATTTACAATATGTGATGAATGCAGCACGTGAAATCGGTCAATATATGATTCATGATATGTATATCGTGGATAAATCAACAGTACCAGTGGGAACTGGAGATAAAGTAAAAGCTGTAATTCAAGAAGAATTAGATAAACGTGGTAGTGATTTAAAATTTGATGTTATATCTAATCCTGAATTTTTAAAAGAAGGCAATGCTTGCCAAGATTTTATGCACCCAGATAGAGTGGTTATTGGTTCTGAAAATGCAAAATCAATAGAAGTTATGCAAGAATTATATGAACCATTTATTCGTTCTAGTGAATTTTTCGTAACTATGGATATCAAAAGTGCAGAACTCACAAAATACGCTGCAAATGCTATGCTTGCTACTAAGATTTCTTTTATCAATGAAATCGCTAATATCAGTGAACGCGTAGGAGCTGATATCAATAAAGTAAGACGTGGCATCGCAAGTGATTCTCGCATTGGGTATAGTTTCTTAAATCCAGGTTGTGGTTATGGTGGAAGTTGCTTCCCTAAAGATGTAAAAGCTTTGATTAAAACAAGTAAAGAACATGATTATGAACCAGAATTATTATCATCTGTAGAAAATGTAAATTCTCGTCAAAAGATGGTATTAGTGCATAGTATCACAGAAGTCTTAGGTGAAGATTTAAGTGATAAAAAAATTGCAATCTGGGGATTAGCGTTTAAACCTGGAACAGATGATATGCGAGAAGCTCCATCAATCAGATTGATTGAAGAATTGAAACAACGTGGAGCAAAAGTACAAGCATATGACCCTCAAGCTATGAATATGGCAAAATCTTTTTATCTTAAAGATGTAGAAGTAGAGTATATAAATAATAAATATGATGCTCTAAATGATGTGGATGCTTTAGTGATTGTTACTGAATGGAAAGAATTCCAAAGTCCAGATTTCATGGAAATTGCTGCAAGAATGAAGGGCAATGATATTTTTGATGGACGAAATATTTATAAAGCAAAAACAGTAAAAAGTCATGGCTTAAATTATTATCAAATTGGTGTACGAAAATAAATATTATGTTAAAATAAAAGTAGCTACTAAATTGATTAATTTAGTAGCTACAATATTTTTATTTAACTGTATTGATAATAAGAGCTGTGAATTCTAGATTTTCAGAAGAAGATGTGTTTTCGATGCCATGACCTTCTCCATCTGGACAGAAGACAACATCACCAGCTTTAACTTCAATAATATTTCCGTTATCACTGTAAAGACCACTGCCTTTAGTGATATAATAAGCTTCGCCGTTACCGTGATGTTCATGATAGCCTAAAGAACAATTTGGCTCTAAAGTAACATGAGCGAACATACCACATTGTTCTTTTAATTCGTTTTTAGTGAGTAAATGTTCAATAATGATATGACCTTTACCACCATTTGCTTTTTCTTTGCGGACAATTTCATGTTCTGTGAAAATCATAGTAAAACCCTCCAAAAATAAAATATTATTTAATAATATTTTATCATAGATTAAAAAAAATTGTGACAATTTATTAGAAAAGAAAGGAATTTTATGATTGAGTTTTTAAAATTTGGTGCTAGTTGGGTATTACCGCCAGGTATATTTTTTGTTTTATTTTTATTTATAGCTTATTGTTGTAAAAAAAGAAAACAAACAAGACTAGCAATAGCTATTACATTTGTTACATTTATTTTTTATTTAGCATCAACTTCTTATGTAGCAAGTATGTTAATTGGTAGATTAGAAGATGCTTATGACCCACCAAAACATTTACCTAATGCAGATGTAATTATTGTTTTAGGTGGTGGAGCTACAGGCGATACGCCAGATGTTACTGGAACAGGGACTTTATGCAGTATACCAGCAAATCGATTACTTACAGCTGTTCGCTTACAGAAGAAATTAGGTATACCAATTATTGTATCTGGTGGACAAATTTATGAAGATAGTGGTAGAGAAGCAGATATTGCCAGACGCATTTTGAAAGAACTCGGTGTATCTGAAGATATGATTTTATTAGAAAACCGTAGCTTAAATACAACACAAAATGCAGAGTATAGTACTAATATTTTAAAATCAAGAAAGTATAAACAGCCTTTACTTGTAACATCAGCTTTTCATATGGAAAGAGCAGTTGTTAATTTTAATAAATTAGGTGTAGATGTAATACCATATCCTTGCGATTATATGGTGAATAAAGAAAAAGTTTTTCACTATAATCGCTTAGCGCCATCATCGCAGGCTTTAGAATTTACAGCAATTTATCTGCAAGAAAATTTACGAACTTTTGTAACTAAATATATAGAATAGATAGCTATAATCCATTTGAAGTTTTTCAAATGGATTGATACATAAGGACGGTGATATTATGGTAAAAGATTTAACTACAGGTAGCCCTGCCAAATTAATTTTGATGTTTACTTTGCCACTTATTGTAGGTAATGTATTTCAACAATTATATTTATTAAGTGATACTTTAATTGTAGGTCGTTTACTTGGTGTAAGTGCATTAGCAGCTGTAGGTTGTAGTGGCTGTTTGATGTTCTTTATGATTGGATTTGTAATAGGTTTTACAGCTGGATTATCTATTTGCACAGGACAGCGTTTCGGGGCAAAAGATGAAGAAGGAATGAAAAAAAGTGCAGCAGCTTGTGTAGTTTTGAGTGCTATTACAACTGTTATTGTAACTATTTTTGGCGTGATAATGGTTCGCCCTGCACTTATTTTTTTACAGACACCACCAGAAGTATTGGATATGGCATGTACTTTTTTAACTGTAATTTTTTTAGGAATTGTAGCTACAATGATGTTTAATATGTCTTCTAATTTAATTCGCGCTTTAGGAGATAGTAAAACACCACTTTATTTTTTAATCTTAGGTTGTGTATTAAACATCATTTTAGAAGTAGTTTTTATTGGTGTATTTAACTGGGGTATTCAAGGTGCAGGTTTTGCAACTGTATTAGCACAATTAATCAATGGCGGTTGTTGTGTATATTATATTAAAAAGAAAATACCTCTATTACATTTTGAATTAAAAGATTTAAAGATTTCTAGAGAAATAGCTATACAGCATTTAAAAGTAGCTCTTCCTATGGGATTTCAAGCTTCTATCATCGCTATCGGTGCTATTATTTTGCAAGTTCCTTTGAATAATTTAGGTGAAGTCGCTGTAGCAGCATATGCAGCAGCTCAAAAAATAGATATGATAGCTGTTATGCCACTTATGTCCTTTGGCATGGCAATGGCAGCTTATACAGCTCAAAATTATGGTGCAGGTCGCATGGACAGAATAAAGACTGGCGTTAATAAATGTATTTTAATGTCAGGTGGTTTTAGTATTTTAGCAGGAATGATAAATATTTGTTTAGGTCCAATCTTGATTAGATTATTTGTGGGTGATGGGCAAGAACAAGTAGTGGAATATGGTCATATTTATTTGATTGTAAATGGTTCATGCTATTTAATTTTATCTTTATTATTTATTTATCGTTATACATTGCAAGGTTTGGGACAAAGCATTATTCCTACTTTTGCAGGTATCATGGAATTGGTGATGAGAGCAGCGGCTGGTCTGTTTTTAGTTGATGCATTTGGTTATATCGGTGCATGTTGGGCAAATCCTATGGCATGGATTGGTTCATGTGTGCCACTTATGATAGCTTTTTATATTACAAGAAAGTCTTTGTTGAAAAAGTATTATGAACACAAATTATCAGTTTGATTTGCATAAGAAAAAGTTTTCTTATATTTATATAAATTGAAAAGAAAATAAAAATAGATTGCTAATTTTGATGAATAATAATATTATATTTATAGATTTATAAATTTATTGAGGTGAAAAATATGGAATTAAAATCATCAGCATTCAAAGCATATGATATTCGTGGAAAATTCCCAGAAGAAGTTAATGAAGAATTAGCTTATAGAATTGGTCGTGTATTTCCAACATTATTTAATGCTAAAAGAGTTGCAGTAGGTCATGACATCAGACTTTCTGGTCCAGATATTCAAAAAGCTTTAGAACTCGGTCTTACTGAAATGGGTTGTGAAGTTGTAGATATCGGTCAGTGTGGTACTGAAATGATTTATTTTGCAACAGCTCATCTTGGTTTAGATGGTGGTATCATGATTACTGCTAGTCATAATCCAAAAGAATACAATGGTTTAAAATTAGTTCGTAAAGAAGCTCGTCCTATCAGTGGCGATACTGGTCTTAAAGATATTGAAGCTAAAGTTATGGCTGGTGAACTTGGTACACCAGCAGAAGTATCTGCAAAAGTTATCGAAGTTGATATTATGAAAGATTATATCGACCATTTATTAACTTATGTAGATATGAGTGCTTTAAAACCATTAAAAATTGTTGTAAACTCTGGTAATGGTGCAGCTGGCCCAGCTATTGATGAACTCGAAAAACGCTTACCATTTAACTTTATAAAAGTAAATAACAATCCAGATGGTACATTCCCTAATGGCGTACCAAATCCATTATTAATGGAAAACCGCGAAGCTACTGCAAAAGTTGTTCGTGAAGAAAAAGCAGATTTAGGTGTTGCTTTTGATGGTGACTTTGACCGTTGCTTTATTTTTGATGAAAATGGCGACATGATTGAAGGTTACTATATCGTTGGTTTCTTAGCAAAAGCATTCTTAAATAAAAATCCTGGTGCTAAAATTATCTATGATCCACGCCTCACTTGGAATACAATTGAACTTGTTGAAGAAGCTGGCGGTGTACCTGTTATGTGTAAGAGCGGTCATGCATTTATTAAAGATTGCATGCGTAAAGAAGATGCTGTTTATGGCGGCGAAATGTCTGCACATAACTACTTCAAAGATTTCTCCTTCTGCGATAGCGGTATGATTACATGGCTTTTAGTTGCTGAATTATTATGCCAGGCTGAAGGTAAAATGTCTGAAATGCTCAAAGAACGCATGGAACGTTATCCAATCAGCGGTGAAATCAATAGCACAGTAGCAGATGCAAAAGCTGTTATGGCTGCAATTGAAGAAAAATATGGTTCTACTGGCGAAGTTTGCAAAATGGACGGTTTCAGTGTAGATTATCCTGAATGGAGATTCAATGTTCGTATTTCCAACACTGAACCAGTTGTTCGTCTTAATGTAGAAACTCGTGGCGATAAAAAACTTCTTGAAGAAAAAACAGCAGAAGTTTTAGCAGTTATTCGTGGCTAATAAATATATAAAGTATATTTGATATTTATAAGTGCATAATTAATCGTCAATAAAAACTAAATATGATATAATAGGACTATTCAAATATATTTTTTTTGATATTTTGGATAGTTCTATTTTATGATAGGCTATATGTTTTAGTTAAGGGGGAAATAAAAACATGAGTATCAAATTGAAATCTGGCTTTACTTTTGACTATGATAACTTATTTGGCGAAGGTAAAGTAACTAAAGCTGATATCGAAGCTTTTGGTGAAAAATTAAAAGAAGCTCATAAAGCAATGAATGTAATGCGTGAAACTGGCGTAATCAAAGGTCATTTATCCAAAGATGGTGAACCTGAAAAAGTATTATTTAGCCAGTGCCCATATATTCAAGAAGGACCTTTGAATTCTCCTGAATCTATGAAACGTCTTCAAGATTTACGTGAATCTGTAAGAAATCGTGTAGATGCAGTTGTTTCTTTAGGTATCGGTGGTTCTTATCTTGGTAACAAAGTGTTATTCGATATTCAATGTGGTGAATTCTGGAATAGCAAATCCACTGAAGAAAGAAATGGTTATCCAAAATTCTATTTCAGCGGTAACAATATTGACCCACGTCGTACAAAAGATTTAATTGATAATCTTGAAGATTGCGCAGAAATTACAAAAACTCATTACAAACGCAACTATAAAGTAATGCTCATCGTAATTTCTAAATCTGGTGGAACACTCGACACTATGTCTAACTTCATGGTAGTTTATGATGCATTGAAGAAAAATCCACAGATTGAAGTAGAAGTTGTAGCAGTAACTGATCCTAACCTTGAAAAACCAACATTATTAAAACAGATGGCTATTGACCATAACTGGCCACAATTCTCTGTACCAGACGGAGTTGGCGGACGTTTCACTGTATTTACAGATGTAGGTCTTACAACAGCTGCTTGCATTGGCTTTGATATTGATGAATTCTTACGCGGTGCAAGAGATATGGACGAAGCTTGTAAATCTGACAATGTTTGGGAAAACCCAGCAATGTTAAATGCTGCTTTAAAATACATTGCTTCTGAAAAATATGGTCGTCATATTGAAGTTATGATGCCATATGGCGATTATCTTGAATCCTTATCCATGTGGTACATTCAGTTATTAGCTGAATCCTTAGGAAAACAGTTCGACAAAGAAGGCAATGAAGTATGCTATGGTCGTACTCCAGTTGTTGCTCTTGGTACACGTGATATGCACTCTCAGACTCAACAACATCAAGAAGGTATGCTTGATAAAGTTGTTCAGTTCATTCGTGTGGAAAAATGGGAAAATGATTTAGTAATTCCTAACGTATTCCCAGAAGTTAAAAAACTTGCTGATATCTCTGGCGTAACAATGGGTGACGCTTTAGAAGTTGCTCGTCAGTCCAATGCTGATGCTCTTGCTTCTAACAAACGTTTCAATGCATTATTTAGCTTACCTGAAATGAATGCTTATCATTTAGGTGAACTCTTATACATGCTTGCTATGTCCGTTGCTTACGAAGGTGAATTTGCAAATGTTGACGCATTTGACCAACCAGGTGTAGAAGCTTACAAACGCATAATGGGACCTAAACTTCAAGAATTAAAAGCTAAACAATAATTTTTAATTTTTGCAGTTGATTTTAGAAAGAGGATACATTTGTATCCTCTTTTTGTCATTTTTAAAGAGGTTTATTATGGTGAAATATAAAGAATTTATACGAGAAAAACTTCAAAAATTGAATAATTTACCAAAGAAATGGCAACAGATAATAATATGTATATTAGTAATAATAGTAGCTATTATTTATTGTTTTAGTGGTGGAGAAAAAACCAAAATAGCTGTAAGTGAAAAAGTAGAAAATGGAAATACGATTATTTCAGTAAATGGCGAAGATGAGGAAAAAAATAAAAATAGTAAGATGATTTATAACATGGATAAAGATATATCGACAATAAAAAATCCTTTTTCATTTGAACATGAAGAAAAATCAGATAGTAAAATAATGACAATTGAAGAAAAACAAAAAGATAAAGATAAAGTAAATACAAGTAATGAAAATATAGAAATGAAAACACAGCAACAGCAAATATCAACGATAAATCAAAATGAAAAGAAGGTAAAAAAATCAATAGAAAATGAGCAAAATGTATATAAATTAAAAGCTATTTTGGATTTTAATCAAGAAAAAGTAGCTTTATTTAGTATAAATGACAAAATATATAGAGTGCGACAAGGTGATATGGTAAATGATATAAAAATTTTAGCGATTGGACAAAATAATTTGATTTTGCAAGAAAGCACAGGAAAAGAAATAAAATGCCCTTTAACTTAAAGCTAAAGAGTTTAGTGTAATAGCTTAGGAGTTAATGATGAAAAATTTAATTAAAAAATATTTGATACTATTAGTAGTAATTTTAGGGATAATTTGTAGCAATATACTATCTGTAAGTGCTAATGAATTAGAAGCAGTAGATGTAGATATTAGAAATTTACTCACAAGTATAGCTTTAGCAAATAATTTAAATATAGTAATAAGTGATGAAGTACAAGGAAATGTATCTGTAAAATTGAGTAATATAAATGCTCAAGATATGATAAAGATTATCGTGGCAAATAATAATTATACGTATCAATTTAAAGATAATGTCATTTATATAAGCAAGGGAGATAAAGATATAAATTTATATACAGTGCAGATAAATTATTTAGAATTAGATAAAATAGCACAAACTATAAATTTGATGTTAACAGGTAATTTGCCTGATAAAATAGATGATAAAGATAAAAAAACAGCCATAAATAATAAAGTGATGATTGATGAAAGTGAAAATACAATAAGTTTTTATGGAACTTTGAAACAATATGAACAGATAAAAAATTTTTTACAAGAACAAGACAAACCGCAAAAACAAGTTTCATTAGAAGCAAAAGTAACGGCTATTCAAAAAGATGCTGCTAAAGATTTAGGTGTGAGCTGGGAATGGTCAAAACTTCCCCAATCACCAGAGCATGAAATAACTTATGATACAGTAAAGCATACAGTAATAAATGAAGATGGTTCAAAAGAAGAAATAACAGATTATTTACCTGTAGATGAAGTAACGCGTAAATGGAATGATGATGAAAATATTCCTGGGGTAATTCGCTTTGGCAAAGGTGTAGACGGCTATCCTTATGAATTTTATTATGCTGCTAAGATTGATGCTTTGATAAGTGATGGCAAGGCAAATATTTTAGCGCGTCCAAACATCACTACCATACAGGGAAAAGAAGCTGTGATTAATATAGGTAGTGAAGTTCCTGTGCCTACTGTGTCAACAACAAACTCAACGACTACAACTTCAATAAAATATCGTGAAGCTGGTATTATTTTAAAATGTACACCAAGAGTAAATGAAGATGGTATAATCACAGTAAAAGTACATACTGAGGTAAGTTCACCAATGTATGTAGAAGATATGAAAGCATATCGTTTCCAAAAGCGTTCAGCAGATACAATAGTTCGCCTAAAAGATGGTCAAACTATGGTAATTGGCGGTTTGATTGGCAGTGATGAAGCAAAACAAATGAGTAAAATTCCTTTTTTAGGAGATATTCCAATATTAGGCAATTTATTTAAACATATACAAAAGAGTAAAAGTGATACAGAAGTTATGATTTTTTTGACAGCACATGAGGTAAATGATTGAATGAAAATTTTTTATGAATAGAGGATAGATAAGAAAGTAAAGCGAGTTTATAGCTTTTATGATATAATATTTGCTTAGTAATAGCTTATATTTGATAAAATTTTTATAAGTATTGGAGATGAATATATGCTTAATTTAGAAAAATCTTCTCAAGCTTTTGCGCAGGCTAAAGAAGTTATGCCAGGTGGGGTAAATAGTCCTGTACGCTCTTTTGCTAGAGTGAAATGTGATCCACCTTTTATAGCTAAGGCTAGTGGCAGTAAAATTTATGATATTGATGGTAATGAATATATTGATTATGTAGGTTCTTGGGGTCCAATGATAGTTGGTCATGCTCATCCAAATGTAGTGAAAGCAATTCAAGAAGCAACAACTCGTGGTACAAGTTACGGTGCACCTACATTATTAGAAACACAACTTGCTAAAAAAGTAATAGAATTAATGCCTTCTATTGAAAAAATTCGCATGGTAAATTCAGGTACAGAAGCTACAATGAGCGCTCTTCGTGTGGCTCGTGGTTATACTGGTCGTGATAAAATTGTAAAATTCATCGGTTGTTATCATGGTCATGCTGATAGCTTACTTGTAAAAGCTGGTTCTGGTGCAGCTACTTTTGGTCAGCCAGATAGCCCAGGGGTAACAAAAGGGACAGCTAAAGATACAATTACAGTTCCATATAATGATATTGAAGCTTTTGTTAATTTGATGAATGAACAAGGCGATGAAATTGCAGCTGTAATCGTTGAACCAGTTGCAGGTAATATGGGTCTTGTACTTCCAAAACAAGGCTTCTTATCTACACTTCGCAAAGAAACAGAAAAACATGGTACTGTACTCATCTTTGATGAAGTAATGTGTGGCTTTAGAGTAGCGTTAAATGGTGCTCAAGCAGCTTATGGAATTAGACCTGATTTGACTTGCTTAGGTAAAATTATAGGTGGTGGTCTTCCTGTAGCAGCTTATGGTGGTAAACGTGAAATCATGGATTGTGTATCACCAAAAGGCCCAGTTTATCAGGCTGGTACATTGAGTGGAAATCCACTTGCTATGACTGCTGGTATTGCTACACTTGATATAATTTCTGCTGACCCAGCATGGGGCAAAGCTGATTATACACGTGAATTATCTATTAAAACAAAACATGTTTTACAAGGTTTTGCCAAAGCAGCTAAAGATGCAGGTGTAAAAGTACAACTTCATCAAGCAGGTTCAATGTTTGGTGTATTCTTCAATGAAAATGATGTATATGACTATGCTACATCTGAAAGCTCTGATCAAGAAGCTTTTGGCGTATGGTTCATGTCTATGCTTGAACAGGGAATATATCTTGCTCCATCTCAATTTGAAACATTGTTCATGTCTGGCGCTCATAGTGATGATGATATTGTAAAAACTATTGATGCTGCAGAAGTTGCAATGAAAAAAGTAGCAGAATTTCTTAATAATAAATAATAAAAAACTAAAAAATATATAGCAAAATCTAAAATCCTTAGTATAATAAAACAGTATACTAAGGATTTTTTGATTTTTATAAGAGGTCGTTATAATTGATTTTAATAGATAAATTTAAATTAAATTTGAAAAAAATATATAATGGTTTTAAAAATATAATATTAAACCCTGGAAAAATAATAGATTTATGTTGGCAAAAAATATTTAAAGTCATAGAACAAGAGTTTTTCTTTATTAGTTTAATGATGATATTCAATTTTATGCCATATTTATATTTGTTTTGTTTATATAATCAGTATGAAAATGCCATAGGTGGTTTATTTAAGCCTTTTAGCGTGATTATTTTCATGGGATTAATTATAAATTTTCTACATGGTAAATTGAAAAAATGCTTGAAGTATTTTATTTTAAGTATAAGTATGATTTTATCTTTGATGGAATTATTTATAATTGGTAAATATTATACTTTTACTACAGCAGGGATAATAAGTGTAATCATTGGTACAAATCTTCATGAAACGATAGAATTTATCACTATGTATTTTTCCTGGAGCTATTTGATTTTTATAATTGCTTTAGCTGTAATTATTTATTTATTAAATTATATAAGTAGAAAAGTAAAATTAAATAATAAATTAGTTATTTTATTTTTACCTTATTTTTGTTTATATAGTTTATTTTATGTAATCATACCTGGGAAAAATCTCACAGAATGTTTGACTTTTACAAGGCTTATAGCACCTGTAGAACAAGCCGTAGAAGATGCGATAGCTTTTCGTGAAATTTATACAAATATGCAAAATAATGTGCAGATAGTGGATAAGGGCAGAGATATACCAAATATTGTATTTATTTTAGGTGAGTCAACATCAAAAGGTCATATGAGTTTATATGGTTATCCATTAGAAACAACGCCAAAGATGGATAAGATGGCTAAAAATAATGAAATCTATGTTTTTAAAGATGTAATCAGTCCCCATGCTTATACTATCGGTTCACTTCGCGAAGTATTTACTTTTCACAATTATGAAGCCACAAATAAATGGTATGAGTGTAATAATTTATTTGATATCATGAAAAAAGCAGGTTATAAAACATATTGGCTTTCTAATCAAGAGACTTCAGGTCAATGGGCAAATGTGGCACTTGCTTATGCTAATCGCTGTGATTATAAGAAATTTACAGGAATTAGACAATCATATGAGAAATCTTATCGTGCTGATGGTGAATTATTGCCTTTATTATATGAAGCCATGAATAATAATAGTGATAAGAATTTTTATGTATTGCATTTAATGGGTTGTCATGGTGAATATGAAAATAGATATACGCCAGATTTTGCTAAGTTTTCTGATGTAGATGAAACAAAGGGAATAATAAAAACGCAGGAAGCAAAAACGAAAAGAGCACAGTATGATAATGCTATTTTATATAATGATACGATTGTAACTCAAGTTATGGAAGCTTTTAAGGATAAAGATGCTATAGTTATCTATATGCCAGACCATGGTGAAGAAGTCTATGATTTGAAAAATTTCAATGGTCATAGTGATGATAATCCTACTAAATCCATGTTAGAAATACCATTTGTTATTTATACTACAGAGAAATTTAAGCAGAAATATCCTCTAGTAGATGCACAGATTAGAGCTTCTGTAGATAAAAAATATATGACAGATGATTTAATTCATACTATTTTAGATATTACAGGGATAAAAACACCAGAATTTCAGGAAACGCGAAGTATTATAAATCCATATTATAATCAAGAGCGAAAGCGAATTTTCTTAGACAAAGATTATGATAATTGGCAATGATATTGAGGCGATTATGTATATAAGAAATTATCAAAAGAATGATTTAAAAAATATTATTTTTTTATTTAAAGAAACTGTGCATAGTATAAATAGTAAAGATTATACACAAGAGCAGGTAAAAATATGGGCACCTGAAAATATTGATGAAAAAAGTTGGCATTTGAGTTTGTTAAGCCATTATACATTGGTAGCTATAGATAAAGAAAAGATAGTGGGCTTTGTCGATTTAGATGAAAATTATGTAGATAGATTATATATAGCAAAAGATTATCAGCGACAAAAAATAGCAACTAGATTAATGGATAAAATAGAAAATCATGCTAAAAAACAAGGTCAAATATCTTTGTATAGTCATGTATCTATAACTGCTAAAAAATTTTTTCTAGATAGAGGTTATATCGTAAATAAAGAGCAATATGTTGAAAAACAAAATATTTTATTTAAAAACTATGTAATGGAGAAATTTTTATAAAAATAAAACGCTTATATTACTAATTATTTGTAGTAATATAAGCGTTTTTTTAACGTTTAAAGAAATGAAAGATAAGCCAAGCTACGACTCCGACGCCAAGTAAGGTTAAAAGTGCAGGTAGTGCGACAAAAAAGAAAAAGCCAATGATAGCAATACCGCCAATAGCCATTAAACCTCGAGTGAGCCAGCTAGAAGAGGATTTTCCTCCAAGATTAATATAACGGACTTTTATGCCACTAGAACGTGGTGAACGATAATATCTATTATTATAAGATTGTTGATATTGTTGCTGATTTTCTTGAGTTGTTTCTTTGCGATAATTATTTTCGTCTTCGATTGTAATACCATCAAAATTATTGATTTCTCGATTACTCATAGTTTGCACATCGTGGATATGATAGCAATTCGGACAGATACCATGTTCATCTAATTCGTGATTACATTTTGTGCAACGCATAATTTTTCTCCTTATATTGTTAAAACTAAAATACATTCATATTTTAAGTATATTAGTCAAAAAGTCAATTGTCAAGGATTTGTCAAAAACTGGAAAATATTTTATTTATCTTTGTTAAATTTAAAATCTATTTGTAAAAAATTTTACATTTTCTTCACATTGTAAGAGAATTATAAATTAATTCTGTCATATTTATTTTAAATTTTACAGAAAAGTCATTGTAACTTTACATTGAGTGAGTATACTAAGTACAACAAATTAATTGCAAGGTATTTTTAGGAGGATTAAGGTATTATGAATTGGAAAAAATTAGCATCTCTTGGCGTTGTCGCAATGATGTCTCTTAGTATTTTAGGTTGTGGTAGTGATACTGCTTCTAATGATAAAGCTGCATCTTCTAGCAGTCTTTCTGGTAGTATTACAGGATCAGGTTCTTCTGCGTTATTACCTTTAGCTAAAGACGCTGCTGATAAATTTAAAGAATTACATCCAGAAGTTTCTATCACATTAAATGGTGGCGGATCTGGTACAGGTCTTAAACAAGTTGCTGATGGCTCTGTAGATATCGGTAACTCTGATGTAGCTGCTGATACAAAACTTGATAAAGCTGTAGCTGATGGTTTAGTTGACCATAAAGTTTGCGTTGTAACAATGGCTCCAGTAGTAAATAAAGATATTGCAGCAACTGTAAAATCTTTAACAAAACAACAATTAACAGATATTTTCACTGCTAAAATCACAAACTGGAAAGAAGTTGGCGGTCCTGATGAAGAAATCGTATTAATCACTCGTCCTTCTACATCTGGTACTCGTGCATTATTTAAAGAATTTGCTTTAGGTGGAGCTGAAGAAGCTTCTAATAAATCCTTAGAAACAGATGACTCTGGTACTTTACTTCAGAGCATTAAAGATAACAAAGGTGCAATTGGTTATGTAGCATTATCTTATCTTGTAAACAATCAAGATGTTGCAACTGTTTCTGTTGATGGTGTAGCTCCTACTTTAGAAAACACATACAATGGTACTTATCCTGTATGGGGTTATGAACATATGTATACTAAAGGCGAACCTAATGCTACTGTAAAAGCATATTTAGATTTTATTATGTCTGATGAATATGGTAAATCCATGGAAGCTCAAGGTTACGGTGTAACTAGCAAAATGCAAGTTCAGAGATAATTAGAATAGAAAATTGGGCGAATGAATTTTCGCCCATTTTTTTTGCCAAAATAAATGCTAATTTTTATCAAAGGAGTGTCAAAATGGAATCATCACATACAGCTGTATATCGTCAAAATAATATTTGGCGAGGGATTATCACAGCTTGCGGTTTATTAATGATAATTATAACCTTAGCCATTGGGGCATTTTTATGCTACAAAGGTGTAGGTATATTCACTACATATGGTCATAGCGTGGGTGAATTTTTATTTTCTTCACAATGGGCACCAGCCGATAATGCTCAAGGTGGCGGTAAAGTCGGTGCAGCAATATTCATTTTTGGTTCAATTATCACTTGTGCTTTAGCACTTTTGATTTCAACACCATTTAGTATTGCAAGTGCGATTTTCATGACAGAAATTTCTCCAGGGATTGGTAGAAAAATTCTTCAACCAGCTGTAGAAATTTTTGTAGGTATTCCTTCTGTTGTATATGGTTGGATTGGTCTTACAATTTTAGTTCCATTTATCAAAGATTTATTTGATTTAAAATTTGGTTTTTCTGTACTAGCAGCAAGTATTGTTTTAGCAGTAATGATTTATCCAACAATTACTAGCTTATCTGCTGATGCGATTAGAAGTATTCCAAAATCTTTCCGTCAAGCATCTTATGGTTTGGGTGCTACTCGTTGGCAGACAATCAGTCAAGTTGTAATACCAGCATCTAAATCCGGTTTGATGACTGCTATTGTTTTAGGTCTTGCTCGTGCATTCGGTGAAGCTTTGGCAGTAGCAATGGTTATCGGTAAGATGAAAGCTTTTCCAGAAAGTCTTTTATCCCCAACTACAAACTTAACAGCAGCTATTGCTTCCGATATGGGTGGGGCGATGGAAGGCAGTGAATACAATATAGCTTTATGGTCTATGGCTTTATTGTTATTCATCATTTCCTTAGTATTTATCTTCATTATTCATTATATTTCAGCTAAAGGAGGCCATAAGGCATGAGCGTAATTCAAAGAGCCAAATTTATGGATAAATTGATGACTGGCTTCTTTTATGTTGTCGCTGGTTTTTTCTTATTATTATTGTTGGCTTTTACTTTATATGTAATTATTAAAGGTTTTGCAAATTTTACTCCGAATATGTTTTCCTTTACTAGAAATGGTATAGGTAATCTATTTTTTAACACTATTTATTTAGTATTTTTATCTTTGCTTGTAAGTGTTCCTCTTGGGATTGCAGCTGGTATTTATATGGCTGAATATGCAAAACCAGGAAAAACTACAAAATTTTTAAGAATTTGTATTGAAACATTATCCTCATTGCCATCTATCGTTGTAGGTTTATTTGGTTATTTAGTATTTATTGTAATGACAGGTTCTCAATGGAATTTATTTGCAGGTGCTTTAGCTGTATCTATTTTGAGTTTACCTTTGATTACAACAGTAACAGAAGATGCTTTCCGCTCATTACCTCCTGGATATAAAAAAGGTAGTATGGGTATGGGTGCTACACTTTGGCAGACTATCCGTTATGTAATGCTTCCTGCTTGTATGCCTCGTATTATGACAGGTGTAATCTTAGCTGCTGGTCGTGGCTTTGGTGAAGCTGCTGCACTTTTATATACTGCAGGTATGAGTACAGATATCGTTTGGTCAAATTGGAATATTTTTTCCCCAACATGTCCGCTCAATCCATTTAGACCAGGGGAAACTTTAGCACTTAATATCTGGGCATCAAGAACAGAAGCTTTAGCTCCTAATGCTGCAGATATTGCAAATTTATCCTCAGCAATTTTGATGATAATGGTATTTTCATTTAGTATAGGTGCTCGTTTTTTAAGTAGTTATCTTGATAAGAAAAATGGAGGAAAATAAACGTGGCTAATAACGCTGATATAAAATTTAATGTTGATAATTTGGAATTATTCTATGGTAATTTTAAAGCCTTAAAAGGCATTGACATGGAAATCAAGAAAAATGAAATTACTGCTCTTATTGGGCCATCTGGTTGTGGTAAATCTACATTCTTAAAAACTTTAAATCGCATGAATGATTTAGAAGATGGTGTAAAAGTAACAGGCAGAATTCATTTAGATGGTGTAGATATCTATAAAGAAATGGATTCTATTACACTTCGTCATCGTGTAGGTATGGTATTCCAACAGCCAAATCCATTTCCAAAAAGCATCTATGATAATGTAGCTTATGGACCAAGAATTCATGGTATTCGCAAAAAAAGCCAATTAGATGAAATCGTAGAAAGAAGTCTTCGTCAAGCTGCTATTTGGGACGAATTAAAAGACCGCTTAAATAAATCTGCACTTGGTTTATCTGGTGGTCAACAACAACGTTTATGTATTGCAAGAACTTTAGCAGTTCAGCCAGATGTTATCTTGATGGACGAACCTACTTCTGCTCTTGACCCAATTTCCACAATGAAGATTGAAGACTTAGCACTTGAATTGAAAAAGGATTATACAATTGTAATCGTTACACATAATATGCAACAAGCAAGCCGTATATCCGATAAAACAGCATTCTTCTTATTAGGTGAGTTAATCGAATACGGAGAAACTACAGAGTTATTTGCAAATCCTAAAAATCCAAAAACAGAAGAATATATTACTGGTAGATTTGGTTGATTTGTATAGTGCGTTTATTTAAAGGAGATAAAAATGGCTAATAGAATAAAATATATAAATGAATTAGATTGTTTAATTAGAGATGTAGAATTAGTAGGAGCACAACTTCAAGAAGCTTTAGATGAAGTTATAAACAATTTAGTAGAAAAAAATGAGATTTTAGCAAAAAAAATCATAAAAAATGATGTATGGTTTAATAAAGCTGAACATGATATCAATGAAAAATGTTTGCGTTTAGTATTGACTCAAGCACCTGTAGCTACAGACTGGCGTGAAATTGCTTCCATCATGAAAATGATTGGTGATATTGAACGTATGGCTGACCATTGTGCAGATATCTCTAAATACACTATGAGCTTAGCAAAAGAAGAAACTGTAACATTGCCAGATTATTTTGGTGATATGGTAAATGTTATGCGTGAAATGGTTTTTGATAGCGTAAAATGTTTCAGAGATTCTGATGTTGATTTAGCTAAAAAAATTATTGAAACAGATAATGTAGTAGATAATTACTTTAAAAGATTTCGTGAAGATATAGCTAGATTGATTAAAGAAAATCCACAAAATGTAGAGGCATATCTCAATTATTTAATGATTGGTAAATATGTAGAACGTATAGCTGACCATTCTACAAATGTAGCTGAATGGATTATCTATATTGTTAAAAATGAATTAAAATAAAAAGTAAAACTCATAATAGATAGTTATATTGAAAAAAATTCGTATAAAAACTATTTATTATGAGTTTTTTATTGTTTTTTTTAATATATATGATTAAACTTAAATATGAGGTGATAAAAATGAAACTGAAATATTTAAGTTTATTGTTGAGTTCAATTTGTATTATGCAATTTATGACAGTACCTTCTTTGGCAAATGCACAAGCTATGGAAATAAAATCTAATTTAGCAATTGATGTGGAAGATATAAAAGATACAGCAGAGTATAAAGGTTATCTTTGGCGCATAGATGCTAAAGATGATGAAAATTTGCCTAGAAATTTTCGCACATCAAAGGATAAGTTCAAAAAGGCAAGTGATAAATATGGAATTGATGTTAATTATGTGCCTACAAAAGAAGGTTTAGACGAATTACAAGCTTCAGGTAGTGCACAATTTTCTTTAAATCAATTTTCTGCTTTAACTAAAGCTTTGCAGGAAAATGGTGCTAAAGATATTTATATAGTGGATTTAAGACAGGAAAATCATGGATTTTTTAATAATGATGCTGTTAGCTGGTATGGTAAACGAGATTGGGCGAATATAGGAAAATCAAGAAAAGAAATTATTCGTCAGGAAATGAATTTATTGAAAGCTAATCTAAATAAAAACACAAAAAGAGCTACTTTAGATGACGATAAAAATGCTGATGAAGTAGATACTTTTTTGATAAAAACAGTAACAACAGAAAAAAATCTAGTGAAGAAAAATAATTTACATTATGTGAGAATAACAGCAACTGACCACGTTTGGCCAAGTCCTGAAAATATAGATGAATTTATCAAACTATATAAATCTTTGCCTAAAGATGCATGGCTACATTTTCATTGCGAAGCTGGTAAAGGAAGAACAACAACATTTTTAGCAATGTATGATATGATGAAAAATCCACAAGTACCATTAAAAGATATATTATATCGTCAATTATTATTAGGTGGAAATTATGTGGCATATACAGAAGATATTTCTGCTAGCAGTAATTGGAAGGCGCCTTATTATAATCAAAAAGCAAAAATGATAGAAGTTTTCTATCAATATGTGCAGGAAAATCATCAGAATAATTTCCAAGTTTTATGGTCAGATTGGCTTAAAAATCATAGTTTATAAATAGGTTAATATTTAATTTAGATATATATTTATAAAAACTCTTAATTGATAAAAATAGATAATAAATTCCTATAATATACTTTAAAATAAGCAAAAACATCATGAGAGTTGATAAGTATAGTATTTTATATTTTAGAATTAAAACCTATTAAATTAATATGTAAATACTATCTATTAATAATTTTTTATTGTGATATAATGTTGATGTTAAAAAGATTTAAAGCTCGTAGGAAAGAAGGCGATAAAATGAGTACAGAATATGTATATAAGTCCACAAAAAAAATAGAAGAAATTTTAAATGCGATTACCCATGGAGTGGGAACGCTACTAGCTGTTATTGGTTTGGTTGCAATGTTGTATTATGGCTATGATAAAGGAATTTTGCATTTAACAAGTATCATAGTATATGGTGTTTCCATGATATTATTATATTTAGCTTCGACACTGTATCATAGTTTTAGTTTTTGCAGTCAAAAAGTGCAATCTGTGTTTAAATGTATAGACCATTCGGCAATATATTTACTAATTGCAGGCAATTATACGCCATTTGCTTTGATAGCTCTATATGGTACTTTGGGCTGGGCTGTATTTGGCGTAGTTTGGGGATTGGCTTTAGCGGGAATAGTATTTCAAATTTTCTTTTATAATCGTTTCCGCGTCATTGGTACTATTTGTTATTTAGTCATGGGTTGGCTTGCTGTTACCATCGTAAATCCACTACTTGATACTTTGTCTGTAGAAGCTATTTGGTGGCTTGTAGCTGGTGGTGTTTTATATAGTATTGGTGCGATTTTTTATTTAATCCGCAAGATACCATATAATCATGTTATTTGGCATGTTTTTGTGATTTTAGGCAGTGCAGCTCATTTTATTACAATTTATTGTTATGTATTGCCACTTAGTATAGATTAATTATTTTGATAAAATAAAGGCTCAATTATCTAAAATAATGGTAGATAGTTGAGCTTTTTCTTATTTTCTGTTTTAATTAGAAATAAGAGGATTGACGAGAAAAAAAGCTAATTATATAAAGAGAAAATATATAGTCTAGGATATAAATTTTATAAAAGGAGAGTGTTTTTGATGAATAAAGATTTGATGAAGGTAATAAAATCGGAAGAGGAAATAGAGCAAGAAGTAGAATCTTTATGTCGCTGGGCTGCTGCTAGAGCTGGCGTAATTGTCGTAGCACCTATACTTGGTCAAATTGCTCTAGCTGCTAATGAAATCTATCTGATAAAACGCATAGCAAATGTATATGATAAAAAATTCGATGAAACGGCTAGCTGTGCTTTTGTGGGAGCTTTAGGTGGTACATTTGTAGGTCAAAGTTTAGCGACTTTGATACCATTTCCACCATTACAAATTCCAATCGGTATGGCTGTAACTTATGCTGTAGGTAAGGCTGCTAATGCATGGATAAAAGATGATATGCCGGATATTAGCGAATATGCTGATAAATATAAAGATATTTTTAATAAGGCAAAAGAAGATGTAAAAAATATCATACCTAGTTTAAAAAATAATCCTGATAAAGATAAACCATTGGGAGATGAAGATAAAAAATTTAAATTTTAATATTAAGGAGGAGAAATAATGCGAAGTGCATTTGATATTATCGGGCCAATAATGATAGGGCCATCAAGTTCACATACAGCAGGTGCTGTGAGATTGGGATTGATGGCTAGAGCTATCTTAGGTGAAGAAGTAAAAATTATAAATATAAAATTATATGGTTCATTTGCGCAAACATATAAAGGTCATGGTACAGATAGAGCTTTGATTGCAGGTATAATGGGTTTTAAACCAGATGATGAAAGAATACGTAATTCTTTAGAAATAGCCAAAGAGAAAAATATTGAATTTAATTTCTCTAAAGTAGATTTAGAAGATGCACATCCTAATACAGCTATTATAGAATTGATAGGTGTAACAGATAGAAAAATAGAAGTTACAGGTGCGTCCATTGGCGGAGGCAATATAATTATTTCTGCTGTTAATAATTATGAAGTACAATTAAGTGGGAAATATCCATCAATAATTATCGTACATCAAGATATGCCAGGTGTAGTAAATGGTGTTACTGCAGCTTTAGCACGCTATAATATTAATATTGCCTATATGAAAGTTTCTCGAAGCGAAAGAGGAGCAGAAGCTTTGATGAATATTGAAGTTGATGATACAATTTCTGATGAGGCAGTAAAAGCTTGCAGTAGAGTTATTGGTGTAAAAAAAGTATTACGAATTGATGCTATTTAATGAGGTGATTTTGTGATAAATTTTTCTTGCATACAAGATTTGATAGATATAGCAAATGCTCAAGAGCGAACTATTGATGATATCGTTGTAGAATATGAAGCAACACATAGTTTTAAATCTGTGATTTATATTAAAGAAAATATGCAAACTATTTGGCAAGTAATGAAAGAGTCAGCAGAAAAAAGTATAAATAATACGCAAAAATCTGTCAGTGGCATGGTCGGCGGAGATGCTCAAAAATTATTCACTTTTAAAGACAGTTTTGCTGGCGATTTTGTCAAAGAAGCAGCTTCTTATGCAGTAGCTGTAGCAGAAACAAATGCTGCTATGGGGAAAATAGCTGCTTGCCCAACAGCTGGTTCTTGTGGTATTGTTCCAGGGGCTTTAATTGCTGCTCAAAATCATTATAATTATGATGATGAGCAGATTTGTAATGCATTATTTACAGCGACAGGTATTGGCATGGTGATTGAAAATAATGCCATGATTGCAGGTGCTCAAGGTGGTTGTCAGGCTGAATGTGGTTCAGCAGCAGGCATGGCAGCTGGAGCGTTAGTTCATCTTGCAGGTGGTTCTCCAGAACAGATTGGCAATGCAGTAGCCTTAGCGATTAAAAATTTATTAGGTTTAGCTTGCGATCCTGTGGCAGGGCTTGTAGAAGTTCCTTGTGTAAAACGCAATGGATTTGCAACGACAGTAGCGATTTTGGCAGCAGATATGTCCCTTGCTGGTATAAAATCAGTGATACCAGTAGATGAAGTAATTGATGCTATGTATCGCATTGGCAAATCTATGCCAAAAAGTATACGCGAAACAGCTACTGGCGGTCTAGCTACTACACCTACAGGTATAGCTTTAAAAGAAAAAATCTATAGCAAATAATGATTGATATAAGGAGAAGGGAAGAGCAGTTGCATTTATGTAAAAAAATTATCTATATGACTTTGGGAATATATATGATGATGATATCAATATGTTTAGCAGGTCAAAATGATAATTTATCTAAAGAAACATCAGAAAAAATAAATTTAGTATGGCAACCAGTTATTGATGAAGAAAATGATTTATCAAAAATTGATAAGATTCCAGGAGTAAATGTCATATCACCATCGTGGTTTGTAATTGATAGTGAACAAGGGCATATTCAAAATAAAATAGATATAAATTATTTGAAAAATGCAAGAGAAAAAGGTTATAAAATATGGCCATTAATTCATAATGATTTTAATGCCGAAATGACACATAAATGGTTAAATGATAAAAAGGCAAAGGATTATATCATTCGTCAATTGATATTTTATGCACATCGTTATAATATTGAAGGCTATAATTTTGACTTAGAAAATATCTATGATGAAGATAGAGATAAATTGACTGAATTTATGAAAGAAGTAACTGAGGCACTACATCAAGATGAAGTTATAATCTCTATGGATATAACGGTGGCTTCAGATATGGAAAATTGGTCTAAATGTTATGATAGAAAAGCATTGGGTGAATATGTAGATTATCTTGTTTTGATGGCATATGATGAGCATGGTAGATTATCTAAAACAGCAGGGTCAGTAGCATCATTAAATTGGGTGGAAAATGGAGTAAAAGATTTAACAGAGCAAGTCCCTTCAGAAAAAATCATCTTAGGAATTCCTTTATATATGCGCTTATGGGAAGAAGATTATGAAGGTAATGTATCGGCTAAAACCTTAAATATGGAAGATGCCAATAAATTAATGAAAGAAAAAGACAAATATCCTATTTGGCTAAAAAATGAAGGTCAGATATATTTTGCTTATCATGAAGATGGAAAAATATATCGTGTATGGAAAGAAGATGTAAATTCTTTGCGCTTAAAAGTAGATTTAGTCAAAAAATATAAACTTGCAGGAGTAGCCTCATGGAGAAAAGGTTTTGAGACTAAAGATATTTGGCCAATGATAAACAAGCGTTTACAAAAATAAAAAAACTATTTGTTTATGATGAATTTCATAAGCAAATAGCTACATAGAAAAATAGAAGTAGAGGGAGTTGAAAATGCCAAATAGAGTATTAGGAGGAATTTTTTTAACCATAGCAGCTAGTATTTGGGGCGGTATGTTTGTAGCTGTAAAATTAGTAGTGGATATAATACCGCCAATACCGTTAGTATGGTTTCGTTATTTAGTAGCCTTTGTGGTATTATCAATGGTTGTAATCTATGAAGGCGTTAATCTAAAAATAGATAAAAAAGATATATTATTATTAATCAGTATAGGGATAATAGGACATACTATTTCTATTGTTACTCAAGAATATGGAACAATGTATTCTTCAGCACAGATGGGTTCAGTTGTTACTTCGGCGACACCAGCATTTATGTTGATTTTTGCTGTATGGCTTTTAAAAGAAAAAATCACTTTGCGTAAAATATTATCCGTTATTTTAGCCACTGTCGGTGTAATCATGATTGCTGGCGTTGATAATATGGATTTTGATAAACAATTAGGTGTACTTTTTTCTACCATAGCAGCATTGACATGGGCATTGATGTCTGTAATGTTAAAATTGATACCTAGTAAATATCCGCCATTATTAATAAATTTTTATGCTGTAATAACAGGAATTGTATGCTTAGCACCACTTAATATACCGACATTAGATTTATTGCCATGGGATGAAATCTTAAATCCTGTAGCGATTGGTTCGGTAGTATATTTAGGGGCAGTATCTACAGCAGGAGCATTTTTGCTTTGGAATAAAGGTCTTTTATTGATGGAAGCAGGTGCTAGTGGATTATTTTTCTTTTTTCAACCTATAGTAGGGACTTTTTTAGGCTGGTTAATTTTAGATGAACAAATCACTTTGAATTTTTGGATAGGAAGTATATTGATTTTTATAGGTGTATTTTTAGTTACAGTTAGAAATGAATAATAAAAAAGAAGTTATATCTATGTTTAGGTATAACTTCTTTTTTGTAAGTTTATTTATTTTTTTCATGAGAAACAGAAAGAAAACTACTGAGCATAATACTTATACAACTTATACTTGTAAATACAATAAGAATAGCGATTGCTTTAGTATAATAGCAAGTAGGATAAATATCACCATAACCTATTGTGCCAAAAGCAATGACTACATAATAAAATAAATCAAAGATATTTGGATTATTTATAGAGTAGGCATTAACATAATAAATACTGCCAATATAGCAAAATAATGTTAAGGTACTGAGAAAATAAAAAATGATAAGTAGGGCTACTTTCCATAAATTGCTAAGATTGAAGATATTTGTATAAGCTAAGATATTTTGCAAAATAAATTTTAATGTATTAGCTAAAAGTAAATAGCAGAGAATTAGATTGATAAAAGATAAGTAAAAAGCAATATTGTGAATTAAAAGATTAGAACTCAAGGGATAAGCAAAATAGATTAGACATAGATTTATGTAGATTAAGGCAAAAATAAAATTTAGACTAAAAGAACCGACATTGATGATTTTTATCAATATAATAGAAAGTAAAGAGATCAAATAATAAAAGATGTAAATAATGAATAAAGATAGAGGCTTAAAGCTGTTATAAATAATATCTAATTTTATATAAAAATCTACAAATTATTTAAATATTATAATATAATACTATTGAGGTGATAATATGAAATATTACTCAATAGGAGAATTTGCAGATAAAATAGGGAAAACAATTCAAACTCTTAGAAATTGGGATAAAAATAATACTTTTAAACCTGCTTATGTAACTACTGGTGGTACAAGATATTATTCTCAAGAACAACTTAATAATTTTTTAGGTTTGAAGATAAAAACTAAAATAAATAAGAAAATTGTTGGTTATTGTAGAGTTAGTTCAACTAAGCAAAAAGATGACCTTGAAAGGCAAATTGAAAATGTAAGGACATATATGATTGCAAAAGGTTATCAATTTGAGATAATAACGGATATTGGAAGCGGAATTAACTATAATAAAAAAGGACTGAATCAATTAATTGATATGATTACTAATTCAGAGATTGAGAAAGTAGTAATTCTTTATAAAGATAGATTAATTAGATTTGGATATGAATTGATAGAAAATCTTTGTGAAAAATATGGAGCAACAATTGAAATTATTGATAATACAGAGAGAACTGAAGAACAAGAGTTAGTAGAAGATTTAATTCAAATAGTTACTGTATTTAGTTGTAGACTTCAAGGAAAAAGAGCTAATAAAGCTAAAAAAATGATTAAGGAGTTAATAGAAGATGATACTTGCAAAGAAAGTTAGAATTTATCCAACAAAAGAGCAAGAACAAAAATTGTGGCAATCTGTAGGAACTGCTAGATTTATCTATAACTATACTCTTGCGAAACAGGAAGAAAATTATAAAAATGGTGGTAAATTTATTAGCGATGGAATCATAAGAAAAGAATTAACTCAACTAAAAAAGTCTGAACTAATTTGGTTAAATGAAGTATCAAATAATGTTACTAAACAAGCTGTAAAAGACGCTTGTAATGCTTATAAAAGATTTTTTAAAGGTTTAGCTAAGAAACCAAAATTTAAAATTAGAAAGAAAAGTAAACCTAGTTTTTATAATGATACTTCAAAATTAAAGGTTAAAGAGAAAAAAGTTTTAATTGAAAAAGTAGGTTGGATAAAAACAAATGAACAAATACCTATTGATGTTAAATATAATAATCCTAGAGTTACTTATGATAATAAGTATTGGTATATATCCGTAGGAGTAGAAGTTGATAAAAAGCAGGAAGAATTAACAGATATTTCATTAGGCATAGATTTAGGATTAAAAGACTTAGCTGTTTGTTCAGATGGAAAAGTTTTTAAAAATATTAATAAAACTAAAGAAGTTAAAAATTTGGAAAAAAGATTAAAACAGAAACAAAGACAAATTAGTAGAAAATATGAGATAAATAAAATTAAAAAAGGAGGAAGTTGCCAATTTATCAAAACTAAAAATATAGAGAAATTAGAGAATACAACAAAACTAATGCATAGAAAATTAACTAATATTAGAGATAATTATATTCATCAAGTTACAACAAGTATAGTGAAAACCAAACCATACAGAATTGTAATAGAAGATTTGAATGTTTCTGGAATGATAAAAAATAAACATCTGTCTGATTCAGTAAGAAAACAATGTTTTAATAAATTTAGACAGTATATAACTTATAAAGCAGAGTTATATGGAATTGGATTAGTAATAGCAGATAGATTTTATCCATCGTCAAAAACTTGCAGTGAATGTGGTTCTATAAAGAAGGATTTAAAACTAAAAGATAGGGTTTATAGATGTCCACATTGTGGAGTAGTAATTGATAGAGATTATAATGCTTCACTAAATTTATCTATGTATAAATTAGCATAGTTTCACAAACAAGAAAATGCTAATGTGTAGGATTCGTTGTATCCGAATTTAAGCCTTTGGAGAGTTATATTAAACGAAAGTAGCTACGGCAAAATCGGATTCTATGAAGAAGGAAATAAACAAATTTCTATATTTTTATAGATTTTTGGCAACGGTATTACTAATATTGTAGAGATAATAAGAGAAAAATTTTTAGTGAGATAGAAAAATAGACATAGACAAAGACCACATATTAAAATGAGCGATAATAAACGAAATAAGATAGAGCTTTTGCAAATTGTAGTATATAAAAATTTAATGGGCTGTTTGGCTATGATATGAGCCTTGATAAATAGTGTTGTACTATCTATAGTGAAATAAATTTCTTTATGATAAATATTAATCAATAAGAAAAATAACATGAAAATAGTGTTTAAACATAAAATAGAGAGTTCTTGAAGAATTTGTATCAAAGTAAATACTCCTTAAAATAAATAAAAACCAGTATTACTGTTTAGTATACTGGTTTTTTATGTTAAAAAATTATTGTTGATTTTGGTGGAGATGAGGAGAATCGAACTCCTGTCCGAAAGTATTGTTTCACAGCTTTCTCCGAGTGCAGTCTATATTTTAATTTTATAAAATCATCGCCTATAGACAGGCTACAATTTTACTATCTCGATAAAATTCCCTAAAAATCTCCGAGAATTGATTTTTAAGTATCCCACTGTTGGCCTCTATTCTATTCACGTGGGAAAAGAATAGAAAGAGGTTAGCATTAAGCTGCTAAAGCGTATTCTTTGTTAGCTTTTATATTTAAATAAAAGTTTCACCTTACTAACGGGTTGATGACCTCCCGACTCGCTTACCATGCACCAACTACCCCCGTCGAAACCATTACATCCCCGAGAGTTAATATATTATATCATAAATAATGACTAAAAGCAATAAAATAAGGCGGATATAGATGTAAAATGAAATTTTATATCAAAATTTTAGAATGATACATTTGAAATGAAAATTCTTTTGCTAATGAAAGATTTTTTCTAGATTGAAATTTGATGTACAAAAGAAATTATTAAAGCTAAAATGTTGATTTTGAAAGTCTTTTTAGCTTTAGATTTATTTTTAATAATTTTTATTATGTTAAATAAAGTTGCTATTTATAAAATTTTCTTAAAAATATTTTGAAATAATATTGCATTTTTAATATAGTAGTATTATAATAAGTTTGTAAGAAAAAACATAAGGAATAAATAATAAATTTAATTTAAATAGAGAGAGGAGTTATCAATATTGTTAGAACAGTTTAAAGGAAAATTAATAATTTCTTGTCAAGCTCTTCCTGATGAACCATTACATAGCCCGTTTATTATGGGACGAATGGCGTTAGCAGCAAAACAGGCTGGTGCAGTGGGTATACGAGCACAAGGTGTAGAAGATATAAAAGAAATTAAAAAAGTAACAGGTCTTCCTGTTATCGGTTTGATTAAACGAAACTATGATGATTCTGAAATTTATATCACAGCTACAAAAAAAGAAGTAGAAGAATTATTGGAAAGTGGTTGTGAAATAATCGCTTTAGATGCGACAGTGCGTAAACGTCCAAATGATGAAAAATTAGAGGATTTAGTTAAATTGATAAAAGACAATGGTAAAATCGCTTTAGCTGATATCTCTAATGATGAAGAAGGGATTTTTGCTCAGAAAATAGGTTTTGATTGTGTATCTACAACATTATCTGGATATACAGATTATACACCTAAATTAAAAGGCCCTGACTTTGGGTTGGTAGCAAGAATGGTGGATAGACTTGATATCCCAGTTTTTGCAGAAGGTAGAATAAATACACCAGAAGATTTAAAAATAGCTTATGAATGTGGTGCTTTTGGTGCGATTGTCGGTTCAGCAATCACAAGACCACAGTTGATAGCTAAAAACTTTGTTAATGTTTTAAAAGATATTGATATAAAATAATTGGAGGAAATAAAATGTCAACTAGAGATTTAAAAGGATTATATTCTGCTTTATTAGTAGCTTTTGATGAAAATGGCAATATAAATGAAAAAGGTTTACGTCAGATTGTACGTCATAATATTGATGTATGCAAAATGGACGGTTTATATGTTGGTGGTAGCACAGGTGAAAACTTCATGCTTTCCACAGAAGAGAAAAAACGTATTTTTGAAATTGCTAAAGATGAAGCAAAAGATGATATCACTTTGATTGCTCAAGTTGGTTCTATCAATCTTAAAGAATCCGTAGAACTTGCTAAATTTGTTACAGATTTAGGTTATGATGCAATCAGTGCTGTAACTCCATTTTATTATAAATTCAGCTTTGATGAAATTAAATATTACTATGAAACAATCATCAAAGATGTAGATAACAGAATGATTATTTATTCTATTCCTTTCTTAACTGGTGTAGATATGAGCCTTGCTCAATTTGGTGAATTATTTGCTAATCCAAAAATCGTTGGTGTTAAATTCACAGCAGCAGATTTCTATTTATTAGAAAGAATGAGAAAAACTTATCCAGATGTTTTAATTTTTGCTGGTTTTGATGAAATGCTCTTACCTGCTACAGTATTGGGTGTAGATGGTGCTATTGGTTCTACTTATAACGTAAATGGTGTACGTGCTCGTCAGATTTTTGAATTGGCAAAACAAGAAAAAATTTCTGAAGCTCTTGAAATTCAACATGTTACAAATGATTTAATCACAGATATCTTAGACAATGGTTTATATGGCACTATAAAATTATTGCTTGAAGAAGCTGGTGTTGAAGCTGGTTGTTGCCGTGAACCAATGAAAAAATATTCTCCAGAAATGAGAGCTAGAGCTAAAGAAATTTATAAAAAATATTTTTGATTTTAATTGAGAATGGAGTAAATTTTAGCTCATAAAAAGGTGCATTAATCATTGGTTTAATGCACCTTTTTAAAAAAAGATTTAAAATAAAGAATTTTGAAAAAATAAATGATAATTTAGGAGGGAAAAAAGATGCAGGGATTTACATGGATAGATACTGCTGTGTTAGTAATATATTTACTTGGCGTTTTATTTGCTGGTTTATGGTTTTCTAACAAAGAACATCAAGGCAAAGAATTTTTCAAAGGTGACGGAACTATTCCTTGGTGGGTAACTTGTGTATCTATTTTTGCTACTTTATTAAGTCCTATTTCATTTTTATCATTACCAGGTAACTCTTATGGTGGTTCTTGGATTTTATGGTGGGCTCAAATTGGTATGTTGATTGCCATTCCATTAACTATTAAATATTTCTTACCAATATACAGCACTCTTCAAATTGATACAGCTTATCATTACTTAGAAAAAAGATTTGGTAGCAAAGGATTACGTATCTTAGGTGCGTTAATGTTCATTGTTTTCCAAACTGGTCGTATGTCTATCATCATGTACTTACCTTGCATTGCTTTAGCTGAACTTACTGGTATAAATGTAAATATTTTAATTATTGTAATGGGTATTATTGCAATTATCTATTCTTATAGCGGTGGCTTAAAAGCCGTTTTATGGACAGACTTTATCCAAGGTGTAGTTTTAATTGTAGGTATTGCGTTGACTTTAGTAGTTATGATTGCAAGCATTAATGGTGGATTTGGCACTGTTATGGATACTTTGACTACTGGTCATAAATTCTTATTAGAAAATGAAGTTTGGTTTAGCTCTGATATCTTATCTACAAGTGTATTCGTAATCTTAGTTGGTGGCGGTTTAACAACATTTTCTTCTTATGTATCCAGCCAAGATATCGTACAGCGTTTTACAACTACAACAGATATTAAACAATTAAATAAAATGACTTTAGGTAATGGGGTATTATCCATTTTTGCAGCAACTGTATTCTATTTAGTTGGCACAAGTTTATATGTATTCTACACTCAAAACCCAGACCTTTTGATGACTACTCGTCAAGATTTAGTATTTGCAACTTATATCACTTATGAATTACCAGCAGGTATCACTGGTATCTTACTTGCAGCAATTTTTGCAGCATCTCAGTCCACTTTATCTACAGGTATTAACTCCGTAGCTACAAGCTGGGTATTAGATATTCAATCTGTAATCAATCCTGAAATGTCTAGTGAACGTCAAACAAAAATAGCTCAATACATTTCTTTAGGTATTGGTATTTTAGCTATCATCGTAGCTATATTCTTAGCTAGTGGAGATATTAAATCTGCTTATGAATGGTTCAATAGCTTTATTGGTTTAGCACTTGGCGCTTTAGTAGGTATGTTCGTACTTGGTGCATTTAGCAAACATGCAAATGCTAAAGGTGCTGTTGCAGCATTCATCGTATCTAGTATCATTGTAATTTATCTCAAATATTTTGTACCATCTGTTTCTTACTGGACATATACAATTATTACAATTATTAGCTCTTTAGTAGTTGGTAATATTGTAAGCTATTTAACAGATAAAAGCTTTGTGGCTCCAAAAGGAACTACTGTATATACAAGTAAAGCTCCATCTAGTAAATAATTGATGTAAATAAATGTTGAATTTGTGTTTTCATTAATGCAATTTCAACATTTAATGTTTAGATAATTTTTTATGATTTTAAATATAGTTTGGAGGCATTTTAATGATTTTTGGCAATATTAATCAAGAAAAAACATATGAGTTTTTGCCTGAAAATGTGAAAGCTTGTTTTAAATATGTAAAAGAATATGATTTATTAAATTATGAAAAAGGAACACATAAAATTGATGGGGATAATCTTTATGTGAATGTTGCTGAATATACTACAGTAAAACGTGAAGAACGTTTTTGGGAAGCACATAAAGCATATTTAGATATTCATATTTTAGTCAAAGGCGAAGAAACTATAGATATTAACTTCATTGAAAATATGAAACTTGGTGAATATAAAGAAGCAGACGATTTTCTACCTATGGAAGGTGATATGCAAGCTAGTGTAACTTTAAAACCAGGTGATTTCTTGATTTGTTATCCAGAAGATGCACATCGCACAGGCGTTATAGCAACTAAAGTAAGTGATTTGAAAAAAGGCATTTTTAAAGTAAAAATTTAATTTTTATAATATATGAGGTGGATTAATATGAAAAAATTATTAGCTAGCTTGATTGTTTCTGCTACAGTAGCAGCTACTTTACCATTAACTTCAGCATTTGCAGCTCCAGAAACAGTTGGACAACCACAGATTTTATGGCAGTCTGTAGGAACTTTATCACCAGCACAAGGTCAGACTGAGAATATCGGTGTAGCTGGCATGTTATCTGGAAATTATAACGGCTATATCATTGCAGGTGGTGGAGCTAATTTCCCTAATGGTGGCCCTGCTGTAGGTGGTCCGAAAAAAACATATTCTGATGTATATGTTTTTAAAGCTAGTAAAGAAGGTTTAACAGAAGTTGACCATCAACAAATGCCTTTTGAAATTGCTTATGGTATGTCTGTAACTACTAAAGATGGTGTTTATTATATCGGTGGTAGTACAGATGCAGTAGGTGCAAAAACTATAACTCGTTTGACTACTGATGCAAAAGGTAAATTGAAAATTGAAAAAGTTGGAGAATTACCTTTTAAAATACAAAATGGTGTAGCTGGCTATGCAAATGGAGCACTTTATATTGGTCTTGGCAATCAAAATGGTAAAGCAAGTGCAGATTTTTATAAATTTGATTTAAAATCAAAAGAATTAACAAAATTAGCAAGCTTCACAGGTGCTTTACGTGAACAGTCGGTATCTCAAATTTTGAATAATAAATTATATGTATTTGGTGGTGGTACAAATACTGCGTTAACAGATGGATATGTATATGATATTCAAAAAGATGCATGGGATAAAGTTGCTAGCGTAGAAGTTGATAATAAAGCTATCTCTGTATATGGTGGAAATTCCATAAAATTAAATGAAGATGAAATGCTTGTAATTGGTGGCTTTAATAAAGAAGTTTACGGTTGGGCTGTAAGTAATTTAGGAAGCTTAAAAGATCAAGAATTAGCAGATTTTAAAGCTAAATATTTTGGTGCAGATGTAGCAGAATTTAAATGGAATAATCAAATTTTAGTATACAATGCTAAAACAAATACATGGCGCTCCATTGGACAAATTCCATTTAATGCACCATGTGGTGAAGGTCTTGTTTATGCAGGAGATAGTATTATATCTATCAATGGCGAAGTAAAACCAGGTGTTCGCAGCAATAGAATTTATCAAGGTTTTATTGTAAAATAAGATTAAGATAAATTTATTGCAAAGAAGGGCGAGATTATGGAGAAACAAAAGTATATTTGCATAGACATCGGTGGTACAGCTATAAAATATGGTTTAGCTGATGAACTGGGGAATTTTATAGAAAAAAGTTCAATGCCCACAGAAGCTAAATTATATGGAGGTCCAGGTATTGTAGAAAAAGTAAAAACAATTATTAGTGGCTATATTACGAACTATCAAGTTGCTGGAGTTGCCATATCTACAGCTGGCATGGTAGACCCTAAAGAAGGGTGTATCTTCTATGCTTTACCAGATGCAATACCTGATTATACAGGAGTACAGTTAAAGAAAATTGTTGAAACTGAGTTTAATTTAAATTGTGCGGTAGAAAATGATGTTAATTGTGCAGCTTTAGGCGAAATGTGGTTAGGAGCAGGAAAAGGTTGTTCTTCACTATTTTGCATAACTGTAGGAACAAGCGCAGGCGGTTGTGCTGTATATAATCATCAAGTAATACATGGTGTTTGTAATAGTGCTGGAGAAATTGCTTATATGAGAATTCCTAAGGGAACAATGCATGAAGTAGTTTCAACAACTCGATTAGTAAAAGATGTAGCAAAAGCAAAACAATTAGATGAAAAAGAATTAAATGGTAAAATCATTTTTGATTGGGCAAAAAATGGTGATGAAGATGCTAAATTTGCTATTAATACATTGATGGAAAATTTAGCAGATGGCATTATTAATATAACAGCTGTTTTAAATCCTGAAATGATTATTTTAGGTGGTGGCATAATGGCACAAAGTGAATATTTGAGACCATTGATAGATAATGCCTTGAAACAAAGATTAGTAGAAGATGTATATACCCATACAAAAGTGGATTTTGCCAAATTGGAAAATGATGCTGGAATGTTAGGTGCATTATACAATTTATTACATCAAACAATGTGATTTGGAGAGAATATTATGAAGATCTTACATCAATTAGATAGACCAAATTTCAAAGCATCAAAATCTGATAAAATCTTAATAAGATATATAAAAGAACATGCAGAAGAATTTTGTACAACACCTATAGCTTCTTTGGCAATAAATTGTGGAGTTAGTGAAGCAACTATTACACGTTTTGTGAGAAAAATGGGCTTTGCAAGTCTTCAATTATTTAAACTTACATTGACTGAAGAAATGGTTAATAATAAACAACGAACTATAATCAGCAAAGATATTACTTGTGATGAAAGTATTATCATAACAGCAAATAAGTTATTAGCTAATAATATAGCAACTTTAGAACAAACAGTAAGTGGTTTAGATGAAGATATTTTATTGAAAAGTGTAAATATGCTAAAAAAAGCTGAACGTATATTTTTTATAGGTTTAGGAAATTCAGGATTTGTAGCTGATGACTCAGCTTATAAATTTATGCGTATTGGATTTAATGCAAGAGGCATAGATAATAGTCATCTTATAATGCTTCATATGGCACTTTTACATGAAAATGATGTTGTAGTTGTTATTTCTCATTCAGGTGAATCTTTTGAAATTATAAAAGCTGTTGAGCTTGCTAAACGAAATGGTACAAAATTAATCGTAATAACATCAAATAGAGACACTATTTTAAAAGAATATGCTGATGCTTGTATTTTTTATGAAACAAGAGAATCTATATTAGAAACTGGCTCAATTACCACAAAATTAACGCAAATTTTTATCATTGATTTATTATATACTCAGGTTGTTAAAGATACTATGGACTTGGCTTCTGCATTTAAACAAAGAACAACAGAAGCAATCAATATTTTAAGATTAGATAATAAAAAATAAAAATTTAAAATTAAAGGAAAATAAGGAAGGTATATATAATGCGTATAATAGTTACAGATTCTTATGAAGAAATGAGCAAAGTAGCAGCAAGAATAGTAGCAGGTCAGTTATATTTAAAACCAAATAGCGTACTTGGTCTTGCAACAGGTTCTACACCAGAAGGTATGTATGCAAACTTAGTAAAAGTTCATCAAAGTGTAGGTCTAGATTTTTCAGAAGTAATTAGCTTTAACTTAGATGAATATATCGGATTAGATAAAGAAAATGAACAAAGCTATTACTATTTTATGCATAAACATTTATTTGATCATGTAAATATCAAACCAGAAAATATTCATATACCAAATGGAAATCCTGAAAACTTAGAAGAAGAATGCAAAAAATATGATAAATTAATCGAAGCAAAAGGCGGTATAGACCTTCAAGTTTTAGGTATAGGGCAAAATGCTCATATTGGCTTTAATGAACCAGATATCAAATTTGAAGCAACTACTCATAAAGTAAAATTAGATGAAGAAACAATCAAAGCAAATTCAAGATTTTTTGAAAATGAAGAAGATGTACCTAAATATGCAATTAGCATGGGTATTAAAACTATCATGCTCGCTAAAAAAATCATTTTACTTGCTAGTGGTAAAAATAAAGCAGAAGCAATTTACAAAGCAGTATATGGTAGCGTAAGACCAGATGCACCAGCTTCTATTTTACAATTACATCAAGATGTGGTTGTAATCGTAGATAAAGATGCAGCTTCTTTATTGCCAGAAAAAGATAAAAAGGTTTTTGTAAAATAAAATAAAAATCAAGAGCAACCTTCAAGAATTTATAAGTTTTTATATTATTGAAGGTTGTTTTTTTATTATGCAATTATAAATAAAATATATGAACAATTATTTTAAGTATAGATATTTACTATTTTATAAAAAAGTGTATAATAATAATTAAATAAATTAATTATTAATTTTTTAACTAGTAATAAAAACAATTAAATATAAAAATCAAGTTGAAATAATGGTGTTTTAGCTAGTATTTTAAGGCGATTTAATATTATATTTTATATTGCAATAAAAAACCGAGGAGGTTATTTTGAGTGAACATTCACGAATATCAGGCTAAACAAATTTTTAGAGAATTTGGTGTTGCAGTGCCAAATGGTGTACCTGCTTTTTCCGTTGATGAAGCTGTTGCAGGCGCAAAAGAAAAATTAGAAGGTCCAGTATATGTTGTAAAAGCACAGATTCACGCTGGTGGTCGCGGTAAAGCTGGCGGTGTAAAACTCGCTAAGTCTTTAGACGAAGTGCAAACTTATGCAAATGAAATTTTGGGCAAAGTTTTAGTAACAAAACAGACAGGCCCAGCTGGTAAAAAAGTAAATCGTCTTTTAATTGAAGAAGGCTGTAAATTTAAAAAAGAATTATATTTAAGTTTCACAGTTGATCGTGTATCTTCTAGAGTTGTTATGATTGGTTCTGAAGAAGGCGGTATGGAAATTGAAGAAGTAGCAGCTAAAACTCCAGAAAAAATTTTCAAAGAATATATTGATCCATTATTAGGGCTTACTTCTTACCAAGCAACTCGTATGGCATTTAAAATGAACTTCACTCCAGCATCTGTACGTAGTGCAGCAGCTTTAATGCAAAATCTTTATAATTTATTCATTGCCAAAGATTGTTCTTTAGCAGAAATCAATCCACTTGTAATCACTGAAGATGATAAAGTAATGGCTCTTGATGCTAAATTGAATTTTGATGATAGTGCATTATTCCGTCATCCAGAAATTCAAGCATTGCGCGATGAAACAGAAGAAGATCATAAAGAACGTGAAGCTGCAGAGCTTGGTCTTAACTATGTAAACTTAGGTGGCGACGTTGCTTGTATGGTAAATGGCGCAGGTCTTGCAATGGCTACTGTTGATATTATTAAATATTACGGTGGAGAGCCTGCAAACTTCTTGGATATTGGTGGTCAAAGTTCTCCAGAAGATAATGCTAAAGCATTTAAAATCATGCTTGAAGGTGGTCAAGCAAAAGGTATTTTTGTTAATATTTTCGGTGGTATTAACAGATGTGATAAAGTTGCAGAAGGTATAGTAAAAGCAAGTCAATTAATTGACCTCAATGTTCCAATCGTTGTACGTCTTGAAGGTACTAACGTTGAAGAAGGTCGCGAAATTTTGAAAAATGCAAATGTACCAGGTCTTATCATGGCAGAATCCATGGAACAAGGTGCACAGAAAATCGTAGAATTAGTAAAAAATGCCTGATGCGGGAGGGAATAGTTCGTGGGAATTTTTATTAATAAAGACACAAAAGTAATTGTACAAGGGGCAACTGGTAAAGTTGCTATGTTCCATACAGCACATATGCTTGAATATGGTACAAATATTGTAGGTGGTGTAACACCAGGAAAAGGCGGTCAAGTTGTAGGCGGTGTGCCAATTTTCAATACAGTAGAAGAAGCTGTTGAAAAAACAGGTGCAAATGCTTCTGTAGTATTCGTACCTGCAAGATTTGCAGCAGATAGTATTTTAGAAGCTATTGATGCTAATCTTGATATAGTAGTATGTGTAACAGAACATATTCCTGTTTTAGATATGGTAAAAGTTCGTCGTGCTTTAGAAGGCAAGAAAACTCGTCTTATCGGTCCAAACTGCCCTGGTATTATGACAACTGATGAATGTAATATTGGTATTATTCCAGGAAAAATTCATCGTAAAGGTCATATTGGTATCGTATCTCGCTCTGGTACATTGACTTATGAAGCAATGGATCAGATGACAAAAGCAGGTCTTGGTCAGACAACTATCGTAGGTATTGGTGGAGACCCTGTAAAAGGAACAGATTTCATTGATGTATTAAAAGCATTTAATGAAGATCCTGAAACAAAAGCTGTTATGATGATTGGTGAAATTGGTGGTAATGCTGAAGAAGATGCTGCTGCATGGATTAAAGCAAATATGAAAAAACCAGTGGCTGCATTCATTAGCGGTCAGCAGGCGCCTCCAGGTAAACGTATGGGTCATGCTGGTGCTATTATTGCAGGTGGCAAGGGCTCTGCAGCAGATAAAATCAAAGCTTTGAATGAAGTAGGTATTGAAGTTGCTAAAACTGTAGCTCATATGGGTGATACTATGGTTGAAACACTTAAAAAAGCTGGTATCTACGAAGAATGTAAAACTTGCTAATTAAAGTAAGTTATAAAAAATGCGAACTTAAATTTAAGTTCGCATTTTTTTATATTATTTTTTGTACTTTAGTTAGTTGAGTACGCAGAGCGTGCGAAACAAAAAACCACTCGTTTTACGAGTGGTTAATAAGTTTCTTATAGAAATAGAAATTCTCCTCTATTAAAATAATAAGTGTTCAAGTCATTATTAAAGAGAGGAGAATTTCTATGGAAAGAAGTTTAGCACATACAAGATGGATGTGCAAGTATCATATAGTATTTACCCCAAAATATAGAAGAAAAATTATATATAATAAATTGCGTAGAGATATTGTACAAATAATAAAAGATTTATGTAAGTGGAAAGGCATAGAGATAATAGAAGGGAAAGCTATGCCGGATCATATTCATATTTTGGTTAAGATACCACCAAAAATGAGTATATCAAATTTTATGGGGTATTTAAAAGGAAAAAGTGCAATGATGATATTTGCAAGACATGGAAATTTAAAATATAAATTTGGAAACAATAATTTTTGGTCAACAGGATATTATGTATCGACAGTAGGACTAAATGAAGCAACAATAGCGAAATATATAAGAGAACAAGATACGTATGATAAAATGATGGATAAAATAAGCACAAAAGAATTAAATGATCCCTTTAGGGATTGTTAAGTAATCAGTGCACAATGGCTTGAACGAAGAGAAAGCCAGCGTCATTTAGGCGCTGGCTATTGTTAAAAGCCTTATAGGCTTGTGCAAGCCACACGTTTTACGTGTGGTACTGACTTAGTTTAATGATGATTTTAGTTAATAAAAAAGCCCTCAGTTAATCTGAGGGCTTTAATTTTAAAATGATTTATTCTTTAGCACTTGCGATAGCTTTTTTTACACTTTCAGCAGAAGCATAGAGTAAATCAAGTTCTTCTTTTGGAAGATGTGGAGCGAAGGAACGAACGATACCATCAGCACAAATCATACGAGGGATACTGAGAGCTACATCACTTAAGCCATATTCTCCTTCTAATACAGCAGACATAGGTAAAATAGTATGTTCATTGTACATAAAGGATTTTGTGAAACGAGCAGCTACCATAGCGATACCAGTGTTTGTATAACCTTTTAAGTTAATGATATCATATGCTCTATTTACGAGTGCTTGTTCAATAGCTTTTTTATCAAGTTTGTCATTAAAATGGAAGTATTCATCAACATGTTCAAGACCAAGACCTGCAACATTTACTGTGCTCCATGCAGTGAATGCAGAGTTACCATGTTCACCAAGAACATAACCATGAATATTTTTAGGGTCTATATGATAACGGTCAGCAATAATTCTGCGTAAGCGGAAAGTTTCAAGCATTGTACCAGTACCAATGATTTTTTCACGTGGATAATCAAATTGTGTAGAAACATGGTATGTAGCTACATCAAGAGGATTTGTAATCATGAGGATAAGAGCATCTTTAGTGTATTTAGTGATTTCGGACATAACACTGCTCATGATTTTGCAGTTTGTTTTAGATAAGATAAGACGGTCAGCTTTTTCACCAGGTTTAATACTAGGACCAGCAGTAATGATGATTAAGTCAGCATCTTTACAATCAGAGTAATCACCATGGTAAGTTCTGATATTTAAGCTATGAATACAAGATGTGGCATCATTAGCATCAAGAGCTTCACCTTTACATTTATTTTCATTTAAGTCGATAAGTGCAATTTCAGAAGCAAGTTGGAAATCTAAAAGTTTTGTAAGAACAGCAGAACCTACATTACTAGCTCCAACAATGACAACTTTACCTTTAAACATTATAATATACCCCCTAAGTTTTATACTAATTATTATGACCACATAATAACACTTGAAATATTGATTGTCAATTATCTTATCCATAACTTTTATGAATATAAATATAAGTTATGTTTATTATAATAAAAGGAAAATATATTAAGATAAATTTAATAAATATAACTATATATAGAAGGAATTATATTAAAATTTAGAAATAATATTTATTTTGAGCTAATCGTATTTAAAGTAGCTTTTTCTTGCCAAATTAATATATGTATTATATATTATAAAGTATTAAAACTAGATAATTAACTTATAATTTGGTAAGAGAAGGGAAGTAGGATAAATGTTTGGAATGTCCATGGATATTGGGATTGACCTTGGAACAGCGAATGTCCTTATTTATATAAAAGGTAAAGGTATTGTTATGCGTGAGCCTTCCGTTGTGGCTATAGATAATGATACTAATCGTATTTTAGCTATTGGTGAAGACGCTCGTCGTATGATTGGACGTACTCCTGGAAATATTGTAGCTATAAGACCACTTAGAGATGGTGTTATCGCTAATTATGATATTACTGAACAAATGATTAGATATTTTATAGGTAAAGTATCTGGACGTCGTTTTATGTTTAGACCTCGTGTCATGATATGTGTACCTTCTCGTATAACTACAGTAGAAAAAAGAGCTGTTCAAGAAGCTGCAATGCAAGCTGGAGCAAGTCATGCTGAACTTATTGAAGAACCAATGGCAGCTGCTATGGGTGCAGGTCTTGATGTAGCTGAACCAAATGGTTGCATGGTAGTAGATATCGGTGGAGGAACAACTGATGTCGCTGTAATCAGCTTAGGTGGTGTAGTAGTAAGCGATTCACTTCGCATGGCTGGTGATAAATTTGATGATTGCATTATCACTTATATAAAAAATAAACATAATGTAATGATCGGTGAACGCACAGCTGAAATTATTAAAATTGAAGTAGGACAAGCTTTTGCAGGAGCTCGTGATGAAAAAATTGAAATTCGTGGTCGCGATTTGATTACAGGACTTCCAAAAACAATTGAAGTAAAATCTGATGAAGTAAGTGAAGCTTTGGCTGAACCAGTATCTTCCATTGTACAATGTGTAAAACGTGTATTAGAAGATACTCCACCAGAATTATCTTCTGATATTATGGATAGAGGTATTATCATGACTGGTGGCGGTGCTATGCTTTATGGATTAGATAGCTTAATTCAAAAAGAAACTGGCATTACTACTTATTTAGCAGATGATCCATTGACTTGCGTAGCTATTGGTACTGGTAAAGCTCTTGAATATATGGATAAAATTACTAGAATTAGTAAAAAATCAAATGGACATGAACGTAAAATAGAAGAATAAAAAAAGGCTGCTTTAGCAGTCTTTTTTTCTTAGTAAAATAAATTTAATTGATAAAATATATGAGATACAAAAGGAATAAAAAGATGAATTTAAAAAAAATATTTATATTTATGATGGTGGGAATATGTTTATTCCAATTACCTGTCGCAAATGCAAAGAATAATTCAGCCAAGAATATACAAACTAAAATAACTACAGAAAAAATAGAAAAATCTATGATAAATTCTATTCGTTTTAGTAAAGCATCAGATAAAGTTAGAGTTGTTTTTGATATAAATGCTGATACAAAATATGATGTAAAACAACAGCCAAATGGCGATATAATGGTAGATTTTTCTGAACCTATAAATAAACAATATTTAAGTGGTATCAATGTAAATGATGATACAGTTCCGTTTTTAGAAGTATATAGTGATGATAAAACAAGTTGTGTTGTTATAAAAGTAACAGATAATAGCGCATTTGATATGGGAGAATTAAATAATCCTCGAAGATTGTATATAGATGTGCAAAAAGATTATGAGTATAGCATTACTAAAAAATTAGAGCCAGGATTAACACAAATTTCTTATTACAGCAAAAAATCAGGTGTAAAACAACATGCTCAGTTAGTAGAAGTTAGTCCTAAATATTTTAAATTTGTACCTGTTTTAGGTGGCGGAGATAAGATGGCAAAAAATACAGTTTCTGCTATGTCTGATTATGTAAATGCGGCAGTAGCTGAAAATGCTTCTTATTTTGGTTCTGGTAAGGATTTATATGGTGTAACTAAAATTGCAGGAGATTTAGTTTCTTCTATGTATTTGACACGCACTGGATTTGGTGTATTAGCAGATGGAACACCTTATATTGGTGATGTAAGTTATAGTGGTATTGTGCAAAGTAAAAATGGAGATGTATACGTTTCTGGTTTAAACGGCACAAGAACAAGTGATAGTGTAATGTTATATAATCAATATTATGGAAAATCCACAGGTACAGATAATAGTGGTATTGAATATGTAGTAAAAGATAATAAAATTGTAAAAATAAATAGTGGCAATAGCCTTTTAAGACCTGGTGAAATTGTTGTATCTGCAACAGGTAATGGGAAAAATATATTATCAGGTTTAAATGTAGGCGATGATTTAGTAGTAAATCAGATTTTAAATACTCCATGGGATAGCGCTACAGATATTTTAGGCGCAGGTCCTCGTTTAGTGAAAAATGGTCAAGTTGATATAACTTCATCTATAGAACAGATTGGTCCAGATGTTACAGGGGCTAGAGCGCCTAGAACAGCAGTGGGCATCTTAAAAAATGGAAATGTATTATTTGCAGTTTTAGATGGTAGACAAGCTCATAGTAAAGGTATGATGCTTGATGAGTTTGCTAGATTTTTAATTGGTATGGAAGTTGTTGATGCTGTTAATTTTGATGGTGGCGGTTCATCTGAATTAGTTATCGGTGGAAAAATAGTAAATTCTCCATCAGATGGAATGGAAAGACCTGTAGCAACAGCACTTACAGCTGTACGCCGTTAGCTTGTTAAGAATACAAGGATATGGTATTATCAAATTAGAATAATTTTATTTTAAAACGAATTTAATGGGAAAAATAAAAGATTTATTAAAGGAAGTGATTGAGATGAAAAGAAAATATTTAATCTTATCGACGATTATAGCTTTAATATTGTTGACTACAGTAGGATTGGCTATGGGAAATAAACAAGTAGAACAAAAAGCAGTAATTGCAGGGACAGTAAGTTCAACAGTGGCAGAAGGTACTACTGTGAAAATGGGAGATTCTCTAGTGGAAATATCTACACTTACAGGTACTTCAGCAGCTGCTAGAGCAACTGTTAATGGTGTAGTAAAACAAGTTTTAGTAAAAGTTGGTGATAATATAACACCAAATCAAGTAGTAGTATATGTTGAACAGCTAGAATAATAAGAGAAAGAGAATTGGTGTAGTATTAATGATAAAATATTTAGTAACGATATGTTTAATGTTGTTATTGTATACAAATTCTGCATTAGCTATGCCTCCAATAATGACAACGTCAGAATTAAAACCAGGGATGCAAGGTTATGCAGAAACTGTAGTTCAAGGAGCACAGCAGGTTAGTTTCAATGTAGAAATAATAGGTGTAGTCAATAATGGAAAAGGCTCATCAAAACAGATATTAGCGCGTGCATATGGACCGATTATTGATGAAACAAATGGCGTTATTCATGGCATGAGTGGTAGTCCTGTATACGTTGATGGCAAATTAATTGGTGCAGTTGCTAGAGCTGTCGGTCAAGATGTATTACCATATAAATTTTATATAACACCTATTGAAGAAATGTTAAAGATTTGGACTTTGCCAGACTCTTTAGCTGTGATAAATAAATCTAATATAGAAAAAGTAAAAATACCTTCACTAGAAGAATATGAAAAAAATCAAGATAATTACGATGAAAATATTGATAAAGAAGTAGAAAAATATAAATCAAAACATCTAGCGACACCAGAAGGGCAAGAAGCTGTAAAAGGTAAGGCACAAAAACGCTTAGAAGAAATATTAAGTGGTCTTGATATAGAAACGCAAGAAGATAAAACAGATGTTGATGCTGACATTGTGCAGACAGATAAAATCATAAAAGATTTAGAAGATAATTCTAAAACAGATGTTAATGCTGATAAATTAGAAGAACATATATCTTTGACTGATTTTATTTTGAAAAGCTTAGAAAAACAAAATAAAGCTCAAGCAAGTAGTTTTAATAATACTTCGATGATGCCGATTTATGTTTCAGGCTTTAATGATAATGCCTTAAATTTCTTAGCTAATAATTTAAAATATAAAAATATGACACCGTATAATACAGGGGAATTTATCAGCGCTCCTATAGGAAATAAAGATAGTGATATCAAGCAAAATGCAACGTTGAAAGCTGGCGATCCTGTAGGCGTAGTTATGGCTTATGGTGATTTTTCTGCTGGGGGAACAGGTACAGTAACAGCTGTTGAAGGCAATAAAATATTGGGATTTGGTCATGCAATGACTTACAAGGGAAATGTAAATTATTTTATGACTGAAGCTGATATTATAGGCTCAGCAGGTGGTATCTTAAATGGCGTGAAGGTAAGTTCTTTTGGGAAGATCATCGGTAGAGTTAATCAAGACCGTTTCAGTGGTGTAGGTGGAATTTTAAATGAATATCCATCTTCTATTCCTGTAAGGGTTAAAGTAAAAGATAGAAATTTAGGCAAAGAAGAAACCTTTGTATCCAAAATTGCATATGATGAAGATATTTTGCCAACTTTAGCATCAAGTATTGTATATGCTTCCATGGATAGAACGGCAGATAGAGCAAGTTATGGTACATCAAAAATAAAATTTACCATAATGACAGATGAAGTTCCTGAAGGAAAATTTGAGCGAGAAAATATGTTTTATGATCCTAAAGATGTCGGTCAATTTACTGTGGGAGAATTGACACAAGCATTATATTTCTTATGCACAAATATGGATAAACCTTCTAATATCTTAGATGTAAAAGTAGATGTAGATTTTACTTCTAGTAGAAAAACAGCTTCTATTGTCAGCGCTATTCCAGATAAAGAGGAAGCTAAACCAGGCGAATTAGTTAATTTTAATGTGACATTAAAACCATATCGTCGAGAAAATGTAACAGTAACTATACCATACACCATTCCTAAAACTCAAAAAGAAGGTCAAATGTTTTTAGAAGTAAAAGGTGGTGGCTTTGTACAATTAGGACAAGTTTTACAAAGTGGATTAGTTGTAACACCGCAAGATATAGCTCAATTATCTACAGTTGACCGTTTGAATGAAATAAAAAATTTGAATAAAAATAATGAGATAGTTATTTCACCAACAATTGATGTAGAAAGCGAAAAAGATCAAGATAAAGCGATAAAAGAAGCTATAAAATTATCTGAAGAAATTGGTAAAATGAGTAAAAAAGAACGAGAAGAGTTCAATAAAAATCGTGAAAGTAAAATATCTACAGATTATGTAATCGATAATTTTATCCAAACGAGTATAAATATTAAAAAATGATTAAAAGCTTAAAAAAAAGTAAATAACTATTTACTATTTTTAAATTCATTGCTAAAATCGAATAGTGAGAAAATATCCGTGAGTCTTTCTCACGGATATTTTTTTCGATAAAGTTAATAGCTATAAAGTTGAGGATTTATAAAATGATAATAAGATTTTTTGAAAAAATAGGGAGATTTGTTATTGGTCATTTAGAAACTTTAGGGCAATTTACTATTTTAATAGGCAATACGATTGCACAATTAAGATATCCTCCGAGAATGCGACATGTTTTTCAGCAAATGTCACATTTAGGTGTAGATACATTGCCGATCATAACGCTTACGATGCTATTTACGGGTATGGTAATAACATTGCAGACTGCTACAGAATTTATTCGTTTAGGGGCACAATCTACAGTAGGTGGTATAGTAACTATTGCTGTAGGACGTGAACTTGGGCCAGTTTTAGCAGGTGTTGTAACAGCCGGTAGAGTTGGTGCAGCTATAACAGCTGAAATCAGTACAATGAAGGTAACGGAACAAATTGATGCTTTAAAAGTTATGGCTACTAATCCAATTGGTTATTTAGTAGTACCTCGATTGATAGCTTGTATGTTTATGTTGCCTATTTTAGTAGTTTTTGGCGATGCCATTGGCTCTATTGGTGGTTGGATGGTAGCAGAATATTATGATATTAATATTTATATGTATTTACATTCAATAGATACTTTTGTAGATGTTCATGATATAACAGGTGGTTTATTAAAATCCATTGTATTTGGTGCAATTATCGCTATTGTAGGTTGTTATTATGGTTTAAATGCTCAAAATGGTGCAGAAGGTGTAGGTAAAGCAACGACTCGTTCTGTCGTAATTTCAATTATTGTTATATTCTTTAGTAATTGTTTATTATCTATGTTGCTTTATCGTTGAGGTGGTATAATGATAAAAGTAGTCAACATATATAAATCTTTTAAAGATAGATTGATTTTAAACAATATTAATTTTGAAGTTAATAAAGGTGAAACCTTAGTTATAATTGGCGGTAGCGGTTCAGGTAAATCGACTTTATTGAAATTATTAATAGGGCTGTTACGACCTGAGCAAGGACAGATTTTCATTGATGGCAAAGAAATATCAAAATTAAAAGAAGAAGAACTAGATAAAGTACGTTTAAATATGGGAATGGTTTTCCAATATTCTGCGTTATTTGATTCAATGAGTGTAGGCGATAATGTAGGCTTTGGTTTACAAGAGCATAGCAAATTATCTGCCAAGGAAATCAAAGAAATTGTAGAAGAAAAATTAAATTTAGTAGGTTTATCTGGTTTTGCAAATTACATGCCGAATGAATTATCTGGTGGTATGAAAAAACGTGTTAGTTTAGCTAGGGCAATTGCTTTTGAACCGAAAATTTTATTGTATGACGAGCCAAGTTCGGGTTTAGACCCTGTAACTTCTGCTAAGATTGATGAGCTTATTGTACAGATGCAAAAATTATTAGGTGTTACTTCTATAGTGGTAACACATGATATGAAAAGTGCTTTTTATATTGCAGATAGAATTGCTATGTTGTATCAAGGTGAGATGATAGCAATTGGCACTCCAGATGAAATAAGAAATTCCACAGATAGTAGAGTTTTAGAATTTATAAATGTTAGCCAAATAAGAAAGAGGTGAAAAAATGTCCAATGAAGCAAAAGTAGGGATTTTTACGACAATCGGCTTAGCCTTATTAATTGGTATTATAGTTTATTTAAGTGGCTTTAGTTTTGGCAAAGAAAAAGACTATACTTTTGATATCACTTTTAATCAAGTTACAGGATTAAAGATAGGTGCTGGTGTTAGTTATGCCGGTATTGATGCTGGGCGAGTATCAGCGATTGAAGCTTATAAAGATAAGGCAAGAGTTACTGTTGTCATAAAAGGTAATATGCAGATTGCAAAAGACTCATTATTTACCATTAGTAGTGATGGTTTAATGGGTGAAAAATTTATCAGTATCATGCCACCACAACATCCATCTGGTGAGTATCTAGTAGGTGGAGAAGAAGTACATGGTGTTGATGAAAAAGGATTAGATTATTTATTGGTTCAAGCTAGTGTGACTTTAGATGATGTAAGAGGTTTGATAAAAAGTATGAATGACATTTTAGGTAATCAAGATGTACAGAAATCTTTAATTCAAACAGCAGTAAATCTTAAAGATTTAACTGGAAATATGAATCAATTAATGCAAGTGATGTCCACATTAGCAGTTAATAATCAGCAAGACATTGATAATATGATTAAAAATTTATCTGCAATGACAGCTAGTATGGCTAAGGCGGCAGATGAGATTGAAATCATGATAAATGATTTTGCTGGTGATGGCGAAACTGCTAATAATATGAAAATTGCTATTGCTAATTTATCAGCAACTAGTGAAAGTGTAAAAAAAATGGCAACTAATATGGAAACTGTAGTTGCAGACCCACAGACAGCACAAAGCTTGAAAAACATAATCAGCAACGCAGATAATATATCACAGCGTGCAGATAATATGATGAGTAAAGTGTCTTCTATTGAAGTTAAGCCAGGTGTAGAAGCATTGTACAGTGGTGGGCAATCTGAATGGATGGTAAATGCTGATGTAAAAGTTTATACAGATCCAAATTCTTTTTTGCTAATAGGTGCCGATGATATTGGCGGTGATGATAGTGGTACTAATCTACAGATAGGAACAGGTAATGGCATTTTTACAGGTAGAGGTGGATTAGTTGATGATAAAGTCGGCGTAGGTGTTGACTTAAAAGCAGGAGAAAAAGGAAAAATTTCTGTAGATGCATATGATCCTAATGATTTAAGAGTTAAATTAAAAGGTCAATATGAAGTGGCGCAAGACACATATTTAATAGGTCAGATAAAAGATATTAATGATTCAGATGAAAGAGCCGCTTATGTAGGCTTAAGACATGAATTTTAATTTGGGAGGATTTAAAAATGAATAAAAAGTCTTTAAATAAAACAATAACAGCTGTGTTATTAAGTGGCTCATTATTTTTAGGTGGTAGTAATTTAGCTTTTGCACAAGATACTGTAGATTTAACTTTAGATAATACAGTAGAATTAGCATTAGAAAATAATAGAACTATAAAACAGTCTGTATATGATACAGATTCAGCTCGTTGGGCATTGAGTGAAGCAAAAGGTAAAAAAGGTTTTTCTATCAATTGGCAAACAGTAGCAGCTGCTGCTAGTGGTGAAACATATGATTTACAAAATAGAGATTCTACTTATCAAAACGTGGTAGAAGCTTCTATTCCATTATATACAGGCGGACAATTAGAAAATAATATTAAAAGTAAAGAAATCGGTGTAGATATCAGCGATTTGACTTTGGAAAATACAAAACAACAGATTAAATATGATACAACAAAAGGTTATTATAATATTTTACAGTGTCGTAATTTAGTAGGTGTAAATCAGGAAACTGTAGATCAATTGCAAGCACATTTAGATACAGTTAATGCTAAATATGCTGCAGGTACAGTAGCTAAATCTGATGTATTGCGCTCTCAAGTAGAATTAGCAGATGCTAAACAAAATCTTGTAAATGCAGAAAATAATTATGATTTATCTATTTCTTCTTTGAATAATTTAATTGGTTTACCTATAGATACTAAAATTAATATTCAAGATGAATTAAAATATACAAAATATGATTTAAGCTTAGCTGAATGTATGGATTTAGCGATGACAAATCGTCCAGATGGTGTTGCAGCAGCCAAATCTATTGAACAAGCTAAAGCCAGTGTAAAAGCAGCTCAAGCTGGTAATCTACCACAACTTTCTGCTTATGCAAGTTATACTATTGATGGCGATGATGCTTTTAATAATGATGCAGCAGAAAAATCAGAAGTTGGTGTTAAAGCTAGTTGGAACCTTTTTGATAACAATGTAACTAAAGCACAGGTAAGACAAGCAGAAGCAGCTTTAGCTAAAGCTCAAGAAAATGCTCAATATGTAAATGAAGGCATTCAATTAGAAGTACATCAGGCATATTTGAATTTACTTTCTGCTGAAAAAAATATTCAAACAACAAGTGTAGCAGTAAATCAAGCAAGTGAAGATTATACTATTGCACAAGTTCGTTATACTGCAGGTGTAGGTACTAATATCGATGTTATGGATGCAGCAGTTGCTTTGACTACAGCAAAAACAAATTATGTACAAGCTCTTTATGATTACAATGTAAGTAAAGCTCAGTTAGATAAAGCAATGGGTCTTCCTGTTGATTTAGATGTTCAAGCAGTAGCAGCAAAAACATATTAAGATATTTTCTCTATAATAAATTCATGCTATACTAAAAACAGAATAAACTATTTAAACGGGAACTAAAATAGTTCCCGTTTCTTAGTATAGAGATTATTTAACTATTTAATATAGAGGTGAGTTAGATTTAATATAGAGGTGAGTTAGATGCAAAAAAAGTCTAAAATTATTGTAGGAGCTAGTGTATTTATAATATTTTGTATAAGTTTAATGACTTTTTTATGGATAAACTCTCAATCTTTCAAACAAGAAACGGCTAATTTAATATCTAAACAAGTAGAAAATATCTTAGGTACGAAAATAAATATAAATTCGTTATATATTGTATCTACAAATTCAGCAGCTATAGATGATGTAGAAATTTATGATAAAGAAAATGAATTAATAGCAAAAGCGGATAAGGTAGTATTTACTATAGATTTTTGGCAGATTTTGAGACAATCTCCATTGGCAGGATTAAGTGAAGTAGATGTCATCAATCCTGAGGTTAATATTATTCAGCGCAGTGATGGTTCATGGAACGTAGAAGATTTAATAGATAAAGATTCAGATACACCTGTTGATTTCAAAGGAATTGTAAAAGTCGAAAATGGACAATCTAAATTGCGCTTTGAAGGAAAGCAATTATCCATAGATAAAATTAATTTAGAAGCAGATTGCACAGATTTAACAGCTATAAATCTTGATGGTAGTTTAAATCATGAAGATGCTTTAGTAGAATTTGATGGTGTTGTAGGTGAAGTAATCAAAACTAACTTAGAAATAAAAGCGCAAGATTTAGATATTTTGAAATACTTGCCATTTATACCAGAAGAGTATTTAGCTAATGTTAATATAAAACAAGGTTTTATAAATAAGGCAAATATAACAATTAGTGGTAATTTAGAAAATCAATATACTTTAGATGGTTCTGTTAGTTTTGTAGATGGTGCATGTGAAGTCTTAGGTCAAAATGTAGAAGATATACGAGGTATTATTTTATTAAATAATAAAAATATACAATTATTTGTAAGTGGAAGTGCTCAAGGACAAAAAGTAGCTGTTCATGGAAATATTGAAGACTATATGACTGAACCGCGTTTGCGTTTAATTGCAGAAAGTAAAAGTTTTAGACCTGAATTATTTATTGAAGGTATACCATTTAATGGCGAAGTTTCGTTTGTAAGTGCTATTTATGGTACTTTAGATGATATACGTATTGGTGCTCAAGTTAATTCTAAATTAGGATATATATATGATTATCCTATAGAAGATATAAATATTCAGGCTAGATATAGAGATAATAAAGTATTCATTGATGATTTTAGAGTAGATTTTGCCAATGGTTGGATTTGGGCATCTGGTCAATGTGATTTAGCTGATTTATCATATAAAGGGTCATTTAGAGCATCTAATATAGATATATCTGTTTTTAATAATTATTTACCACAAGTAATTACAGGCAATGCTATTATTCGTGGCGATTTTAAAGGTCAAGGTGTAGAATTTGAAAACTTAGATCTCAGTGGTCGACTAGAGGTAAATAATGGAAGTTATGATAATATACCAGTAGAAAAACTAGAAGCCTCTTTTTATAAAGAAAAAGATTTACTTCAAATTGATGCTTTAACGGCTAGTTTTGCTAATGGAGGAAAATTGGCAGCTAAAGGTGGTCTGCAAAATGATAATATAAATGCAGATTTTTATGCTTCAAATGTAGATATGTCTTTAGTTAAAAATTATTTACCAGATATGGATATTTCTGGAGATGCTAATTTTAGTGGTAGATTGTCTGGTCATTTAGATAATCCTGTATTGCGAATTGATTTAATGGCAAAAGATGGCTCGATATTAAATCAACCATTTGATTCATTATTAGTAAATGCGGTGGGTAATTTAGATGGTATGCGTGTAGATAGATGTCAGTTTATCAATGATGGTGAAATTACGCATGAAGCCACTGGATTATTAGGTTTTAAAGGCAAACAATTTATTGATATGGTAGTGCAGACAAAACAAGCACGCGTAGAAAATTTGATGCAAGTTGTTATGCCAGAATTTAAAATAACAGGAAATGTAGATAATAGTATACATCTAACAGGTAATTTACAAGATATAAAAGCTACAGGTAATGTACATTTTTATGAAGGTAGTTTATATGGTATATTAATTACGCAAGTAGATGGGACATATGAATATAATGATGGTGATATAGTCTTAAAAGATTTTGTAATAACATCACCATTTATTAAAGCCACTTTGTCTGGTAGTTTAGATAAAAATAAAGAAATGAATTTTAAATTTAAAGCAGATGAAATCTTAATTGATAAATTACAAGTAGATTTACCATATCCTGTATCAGGAAAAGCAAGCTTTGATGGTGTTTTAACTGGTAAAGTGGGTGCTTTAAATTTTGATGGTATTTTGCAGGCAGACGATATTGTCTTAAATGGTGAAAATATAGATGATATTTATGGTCATTTAAAATTAGCTAATAGAATTTTAAGTTTAGAGCAATTTAAATTTAAACAAAATAATGGTGAATTTGATTTCAATGGAGCAGTAAATTTAAATACTAAACAAGTTGAAGGAAAAGCGATTATTGTTCAAGCTGATATCAATGCAGCAATGTCCATGGCTAATTTAAAAAATAATTTATTAAATGGTCGTTTTGATGGTATAGCACAATTAAATGGTACTTATGAAAATCCACATGTTGATTTGAATGGTACGATGATAGATGGCACGTTAAAAGATTATCCATTACAAAATATTCAAATTGATGCTGAATTGGATAATAAAGTCGTGAAAATAGATAAATTCTATGCTGAACAAGGTGCAGGTAAAGTGGCAGCTCAAGGCAGTATAGACTTAAAAAATGGTCCTATAGATGCACGAATATCAGCTAGTAATATGGATGTAAATCTATTAACTCATTTATGTGATATGAATATAAATATAAATGGTGTTATGAATGGTGATATTCAAGTTGGCGGTACAATTGATGAGCCGACAGCAGATATTTCTATTTATATGCAAGGTGATGGCACTCAGTTTGATAATGCTTATGCATTAGCAAATTTAAAAAATGGTGTAATCTATATAAATCAAATGGCTGCGAATAAAGGTCAATGTACAATAAAAGCAGAAGGTAGTATACCGATAGCAGCTTTAGAAATGGATAAAAGAAATGAGCAAAATATAAATCAACAGATGAACTTAAAGGTTTATTTGGAAAATACAGATTTGAATATATTGCCATCTTTAACACCATTTGTTGAATGGTCTATGGGTAATGTTCAAGGTGATTTAAATATTACAGGAACAGTACAAAAACCTAATTTTAAAGGAAATATATCTACAGTAGATAGTGCTATTAAATTTAAATATATAGATAGTCCATTAGAAAATATAAATGTAGATATAGATTTTGACCAAGATTTAATGACCGTTAAGCGTTTCACAGGTAAAATGGGAGAAGGAGATTATAATTTAGTAGGAACGGCACATCTCACAAGTCAAGGTATTACAGGTTATAGCTTTAATCTTGATTTAAATAATTTAGATATTGTGTCAGATTATTATACAGGTCATTTAGTGGGCAATTTACAATTAATTGAAGAAGAATTTCATGGTAGAAGATTGCCCAAATTGATAACTAATCTTGACTTTAATAATATCGAAGTTTCTATGCCACCGCTTCCAGAAACAACGGATACACCGCTTCCTGAAATGTTATTAGATATAAATGTTACCTTAGGTGATAATGTACATGCTTATGATGCCTTATTATATGATTTGTATATAAAAGGTGCTTTTAACATAAAAGGAACAACTATTCATCCAAAATCTTCAGGTAGTTTAACTGTTGATAAAGGAACAATTAATGTTTTGAAAAATATCTTTAAGATTGAAGTAGGTAATATAGTATTTAATCAAGTAGATTCGTTCTTCCCAAGTATAGATTTTCTAGCTGTGACTAGACTTGATAGAACAAAAATATTTGCAAGCCTACAAGGTCCTTTAGATAAGCAATTAGAACCGAGATTGTTTTCTGAACCAGCAATGAATGATGCAGAAATAATAAAATTATTGGCATTTAGAACAGATTATAAAGAAGGCAGTTCTGGAGAAATAACAGAAGATGATTTACTATCCTTAGCATCTGTGGGATTACAGATGAGTTTCTTAAATGAAATTGAGGGTACATTAAGAAATGTATTGAATTTGGATGAATTTAGAATTTCTCGAGATAGCTTATCTGATAGTGCTAAAAAACGCTTTGATACAGATGATGGCGATGTGTATAGTGTTCAAATTGGAAAATATTTGTCAGATAAGGTTATGCTTCGTTATACAAAAGGCATAAATTATGATTTAAATAGGGTGGGCTTACAATATTATATGAATAATAATGTAGGTATTATCACAGAAGTAGAAGATGATGGTGTATATAATATAAAATTAGAAATGCAGTGGAAATTTTAATTTATTTTTAAGATGAATTTGTTATGATACTCATATTTTCTTGAGTATCATAACTTTTTTCATATGAAAGATATTATTTTTAATATAGTTGTGATAAAATTACAGTATTGGTGAGTTTTGCCAAATTAAGGAGGTTTTTTGTTTGAAACAGAAAAATTATAAATTATTAGTCTGCGCGTTAGCTATGGCTAATATCAGTGCCTTTAGTATAAATAATTGTTTTGCAAATGTTGTAGATAATAATGTACATGAAAATATTGTATCTGCTGAAAACTTAACTGAAGAAGAAGTAGCAGCAAAAATTGATGAAACAATGCAAGATGTATCTGCAGACAATGAGGCTGCAAAAGAAGACAAAGAAATTATTATCAATAATGATAAAAAAAATAAAGTGGATAAAGTCCAAGATCCTGAAGCTATTGCTAAAATGAATACTTGGAAAGAACAAAGACCAACAGAAGAAACTATTAAAAATAATAATAGTGCATATACAGATATGACAGTAGTCAGTGTAGATGTTGTGGGAAATGAAAAAATAGCTAAAGAAGATATCTTAAATGTTTTAACTGTAAAAGCTGGAGATAAATTCAATATAAAAAATATAGAACAAGATAGGAATAATATTTATAATACAGGCTATTTTTATGATAATTATCCTTCTTATGAAGTTGTCCCTGAAGGTGTAAAAATAACTTATCATGTAATGGAAAATCCTGTGTTGAATTCTGTAGAGATTTTAGGAAATCAAGTTTATTCCACAGATAAAATTGAAGATATGTTAACTGTAAAAAAAGGCGAAATTTTAAATATTCGTCAATTGAATACAGATTTAGCAAATATTGAAGCTAGTTATCGCCAAGATGGATATATTTTGGCAAAATTAAGAGATATATCTATTGATGAAAGTGGTAATTTAACTTTAACTTTTAATGAAGGTATTCTTGAAGGTTATGTAGTAAAAGGTAATGATAAAACAAAAGATTATGTTATTACTCGTGAAATGCGTATAAAACCAGGCGAAGTATTTGATGCTAAGAAAGCACGTCGTAGTATGCAACGTGTATATAATTTAGGATTTTTTGAAGACGTTAGTGTGAAAATCTTACCAGGTAAAGAAGATCCAAATAATATCATCATGGAATTGACTGTTATTGAAAAACGTACAGGTTCTTTTGGTATTGGTGCTGGTTACAGTAGTGAAGATGGTCTTTTAGGAATGGTAAGTATTGGGGATACTAATTTCAGAGGTACTGGTGATTCTGTAAAAGCTATGTATGAATATGGCGGCGACGGTGGAGACGATAGCGGATACAGCATTTCTTATACTAAACCATGGCTTGATGAAAAAGAAACTACAGGTACTTTCCGTATTTATGATCGTAAGTTTGAATATGATGATTACGATAATGGCGGTGATCTTATTGAAACTTACGATAAAAAAAATCAAGGGTATGAATTAAACTTTGGTCGTCCAACAGATGAATATACAATGAATTATTTAGGTTTTAAAATAAATAATACAGAATATCGTGGACATGAAGATGGTTTAGACCGTAGTAAAAATACAGAATGGCTTGATAATAACTTTGGGGAAACTAGAAGTATTATAGCTTCTCAGGTTCGTGATACAAGAGATAATATTTTCTATCCAACTGAAGGTACTAGAACTAGTCTATCTGTTGAATATGCTGGTTTGGGTGGAGATTTTGATTATACTAAATTGACAGGTAGTGTACAAAAATATTATAAAGTAGGTCATGCACAAGTTTTGGCATTGCGTGGTAGTGCAGGTTATGCAAATGAAGATTTACCAGAAGCTGCTTTATTTGAAGTAGGGGGTCAAAATTCTGTTCGTGGTTATCGTGATGGACAATTTTCTGGTAATAGAATGTTAATGGGTACAATGGAATATCGTTTCCCATTGATGAATAAAGTACAAGGTGCCTTATTTACAGATGTAGGTGATGCTTGGGGTGGTAAATCCTGGGGTTCATGGAGTTCCATTGAAGAAGATTTAGATTTACATGCTAGTGTAGGTTTAGGACTACAAATGCAAACTCCAATAGGTGCTCTTCGCCTTGATTATGGTTGGGGTGAAGATGGCGGAAGACTTCATTTTAATGTAGGTGGAAACTTCTAACAGTAATATTTTTAGATTAACTGCAGAATTTTTTCTGCAGTTAATTCTTTCCTTGAATAAGAATTTTTAGTTTGTTATAATTAAAGTGTTTTAACTAAGAGGCAAAAGCCTTATAAAGGGAGAAGATAAAGTTGATTAATTTCGAAAAGAAACAAGTAAAAATTATTAGTGTTATTATTGCAGCAGTATTTGTATTTAGTATTGTCGCTCTTGGAGTTTCACAATATCAATCTGGTATGGCAGGAGCATCTTCTTCTAATGTTGGTATTGTAGATTATTCCAAACTTATTGCAGAACATCCAGGAATGCAACCTGCTCGTGAAAAATATGAAGCAGCAGCAAAACAAGTTCAAGAAGATTTCCAAAATCAGGCTGCAAATATGACACCTGAACAGCAGCAACAATTTATAGAACAAAAACAAAAAGAAATGCAAGATAAGCAAAAAGAATTAATCGATCCTATTCGCAATAGCATAGAAGAACAAGTAAAAGCAGTAGCTGATTCTAGAGGTATTAATGTTGTATTAGATAAAAACAATGTATTATATGGTGGACAGGATATCACTCAAGATGTTTTAACAAAAATTCAAGCTCAGGGTGATGTAACTACAGATAATACTAATAGTTCTGATGCAACTTCTGCTGAAGCTACAGATACAACAAATTCTTCTGGTCAAAATTAATTTTTATGCTTTTAGATGAAATACCGAGCAAATGCAGTGATGCTCGGTATTTTAATAATCTAAATAAATTTGTAGGGAGGTGGATTTATGGCAAATGAGCAAGATAAGGATAATGATATGCAAGAGAATAAAAAGGATAAGAGCAGAAAAAGTGCTATTTTTACAGGTGTTATTTGTGTATTATTATGTATTATAGGAGCTTTATATATTTGGCATAAACAAACACAAAAACCTCCAGTGCAATTAGATGTTAATTCAGCAATAGCTACGGTAGATATAGATAAATTGATGTCTAAACATAGTGATTATGCTAAATTAGAAAAATTGCAAGCAGAGAAGACGTTGATTTTAATAAAATTAAAATCATATGCATTAAATACAGAACAATTGCAACCACCGCAAGTAAATCCGGCAAGTCAAGTATTTGAACAAGTTGTAGATGAACAAAATAATTTACAAGAAATAAAAGCTAAACAACAATTAAAAGAAGAAACGATAACAAAAGAACATGAAATAAGACAAAGATTATCTATTGAAAAAAATAAAGCAGAAACATTAATAACTGATAAATATACAAACGCTATTTTTAATTGCACTATGAAATTAGATAATGCTGAAAACTTGAGATTGACTCAAGAAGAAAAAGATAATCTATTAACATTATTAGAACAGCTAAAAAAAGAACGCGGAGAAAATGTGGCGCTGATTGAGCAGCAATATAATTTAAAAGTTGCTGATGAATTAATGAAGTGGCGAGCACAACGAGAACAAGAATTAGATATAAATGTTCAAAAGATACATCAAATAGATGTACAAAACTCTTTAGAAAGACAACAAGCTGAACAAAAAAGAGAGGCACAATATCTTCAAGATAGATTGCAGATGCTTCAAGCTAGAAAAAAAGATAGTGAACGATTAATAATATTATTGCATACAAAAGAAAATGAAATAAATTTATTAAAGAGAAGCATATTAAAAGACATTGCTAGTAAGGCTATGAAAATAGCAATTCAAAAACATCTAAAATTAGTTATTGCTGATGTTCCAGCTACATTAGATTTTTTTGGTAATATAAAAATAGATAATTTTGATGATACAGTTTTAAATGGTATGGTAGTTGGTGCAGATGCAATTGATATTACAGACGATGTAATGGCTGAGCTTACAAATGAGCAAATGCAAAATAATAATGGTAAATAATATATGGAAAGGCGATAGGGTGTCATGAAAATAAAATTAATGTTAGTAATAGCACTTGTTACATTGATGAGTGTATTTATGTCAGGTTGTGGAAGCGAAACTAAATTAGGTTATTTAGATGCTGAACGAGTTATGAATGAAGCACCACAAATAAAAACAATTAGAGATAATATTGATGCTAAGAATAAAGAAATCGAAGCTAAAGAAACAGATTTAATGAGCAAAAAAGCAACTATGTCTGATGAAGAATTTAAAAAAGCACAGATGGATATTCAACGTCAATATCAAGGCTTAGATATGCAATATAAATCTCAAGTAAAAAATACAATGGATAAGGTACTCGCAGAAGTATCAACAGAAAAAGAATTATCTGCTGTAGTGCCAAAAACATTAGTGCGTTCAAATGGTATGCAAGTTCAAAAACAAGAGTTTGTAGTTCAAGGTGGAATTGATATTACAGACGATGTAATTCAGAAGTTGCAATAAAAAGGGGTAATATTATGAAAAGAACACTAGCAGAGATAGCAAATTTAATAAATGGTAAACTTTGTGGGGATTATGATGAGAATTTAGTCATTACAGGTGCAACAGGAATTGCTTTAGCTGGTCCAAGTGAAATAACTTTTGCTGTAGACCCACATTTAGAGGAAGCTATTGCTTGTAATGCGGCTGCAGTGATTATACAAGAAGATGTAGATGGTTTTTCAAAAACTTGTATAAAAGTAAAAAATCCTCGAGAAGCTTTCAATATTTTATTAAATATTTTTAAACCTGAATTGAAAGTAGAAAAAGTCATCAGCTCTAAGGCACATATAGGTAAAAATGTAAAAATTGGTGAAAATGTAGCTATAATGGATTTTGCCTATATTGATGATAATGCAATTATTGGCGATAATGTGGAAATATATCCAAATGTTTATATTGGTCAATATGCTAGTGTAGATGAAAATACAATTCTTCATTCAGGTGTTAGTGTTCGCGAATATTGCAAAGTAGGAAAAAATGTAATTATTCATGATAATACAGTAGTTGGTGCTGATGGATTTGGTTTTATAACTAAAGATGGAAAACATACAAAAGTACCACAAGTAGGTAATGTAGTAATTGAAGATGATGTTGAAATTGGCTGTAATGCAGGAATTGATAGAGCAACAACAGGTTCAACAGTGATTGGCAAAGGAACAAAAGTAGATAACCTTGTTCACATTGGTCATAACTGTGTATTAGGAGAAAATTGTTTAGTTGTAGCACAAACAGGTCTTGCTGGTTCAACAATTGTTGGTCATAATGTTACATTTGCAGGTCAAGTTGGCTCTAAAGGTCATATAAAAGTTGGCAGTAATTCAGTTATGGCAGCACGTACAGGTCTTATTGCAGATGTACCAGAAAATTCATTTTATGCAGGTTTTCCTGCTCGTCCTCATCAAGAATGGCTTAGAATTAAAGCAAATGAATCTCGTTTGCCAGATATGATGAAAAAATTAAAATTAATGGAAAAGCGTTTAAAAGCGTTAGAAGAGAAAAATAATTAAATCGAGTAATTCTTTGATTATTAAAGTAGCCAAGCCCTAATGCTTAGCTACTTTTTTTATAGATTTTATTAGTTTAGAAATGAATTGATATTGTGAAAAAATAAGATAGGAATATAAAGTGAAAGGAGATACAAATGCTATATCATATATTAGTATTTTTAAGTGATATTTGTTGTTTATTACCAGCTAGTGTAGCAAGATTTGTAGGTAAGATTTTAGGTGAATTAACATGGATTGTTGTTCCTAAAAAAAGAAAACAAATGGCAATACATAATATTGAGCGTTGTTTAAAAGTATCAACTGATAAAGCTGAGCAAATTGCAAAGAAAAGTTGGACTAGATTTGGACCAATGATCATGGAAGTATTGCGATTTAAAGTTATATGTAAAAATATTAATAAATATGTAACTATAAAAGGTGAAGAAAATATAAAAAAAGCTATGTCTTATGGAAATGGTGGTGTCATTGCCACAGCACATAGTGGAAATTGGGAGATTATAGGAGCAGCACTCACTCATAAAGGAATGAAGATAGCAGGAGTGGCTCAACATCAACGCAATGAAGGTGTAAATAATTTTATAAATTATTGTCGAGCATTTACAGGTATGCATATAACAGATAAATTGGATATCAAAGAAATGATGAAAATGCTTGGACAAAAATATTTTATCGGTTTAATTATGGACCAAGATGGTGGTTCTACAGGGATTATTATGCCATTTTTAGGTTATGAAGCATCTTGTGTGCAAGGTCCAGCGGTGATGAGCAGATTTAAATCGGCACCAATATTACCAGCTTTTATTACTGAAGATAAAAAAAGACCAGGACATCATATTTTAACAGTATTAGAACCAGTTTTTACAGCTAAAACAAAAGATAAACAAAAAGATATATATGATATGATGGCAAGCTTAACTAGTTTAGTAGAACAACATATAAGAGATTATCCAGAAGAGTGGTTCTGGCTTCATGATAGATGGAAATATGTTGAAAGAAAGAAAAAAGAAGCAAATAACTTGCAGTAAATAGCGTTGTCTTGTAAAATAATTATATATAATTTTTAGGAGGACGACGATGATAAAGCAAAAAACAATTGCGGTAGATGTTTCATATACTGGAATTGGTCTGCATTCAGGCACAGAGGTTAATATGAAATTGCGTCCTGCTCCAGTAGATACAGGAATTGTATTTATTAGAACGGATTTACCAGAAAAAACACAGATAAAAGCAATAGCAAGTAATGTTACATCTACATTAAGAGCGACAACGATTAGTAATGGAGATGTCAAGATTTTTACAATAGAACATTTAATGTCAGCACTATTTGCTAGTGATATAGATAATTGTTATATTGAAATTGACAGTGAAGAACCACCAGTAACAGATGGTTCAGCAAATGTTTTTTTAGAATTGCTAGAAAAAGCAGGAATAAAAGAACAGGAAAAAGAAGCAGATATAATAACAATTGATAAATTATATCGCATAGATGATAAAGAAAGATTTATAATGGTATTGCCTTATGATGGTTTTCGTGTGAGCTTTACTTCCGTAAATCCACATCCATTAATTGGTATACAATATCATGATTTTGAATTTACTAGTAAAGATTTATATAAGAAGGAAATAGCTATAGCACGAACTATTGCTTATGAAAAAGAAGTAGAAGCTTTACGTAAAATGGGATTAGGTTTAGGTGGAAATTTAGATAATGTAATTGTCTACAATGATGAAGGTTGGATGAATAAACTTCGTTTCCCAGATGAATTAGTTCGTCATAAAATTTTAGATGCTATTGGTGATTTGAGATTAGCAGGTAGAATAAAAGGTCATGTAATTGCTGTAAAATCAGGTCATGAATTAAATACAAAGTTAGCAAAGAAAATTCTTGCAGACTTTACTTAAGCAGAAGAGAGGTTATACTATGAGAATTGATATTCCTGAAATTGAAAAAGTTTTACCACATCGTCCCCCATTTTTATTGATCGATCGTATTATTGAATTAGAACCTATGAAATATGCAGTAGGTATAAAAAATATTTCTATAAATGAAGACCAATTTAGAGGACATTTTCCAGGTCATCCAATTATGCCAGGCGTGTTAATTTTAGAAGCAATGGCACAAGTTGGTGGTTTTGCTTTATTATATCCAGCAGAAAACCGCGGTAAATTAGCTTATTTTGGCGGTATGGATAATGTTAAATTTAAAAAACCAGTAGTTCCTGGAGATCAGCTTATTATGAAATCTGAAATTGTGAAAATTCGTGGCGATTTTGGTAAAGTTCATTGTGAAGGTTTTGTTGATGATAAATTAGTAGCTCAAGGTGACTTTACTTTTGCTTTACAAAAACCAGAAAACTTATAAAATGATTAATTAAGGTGTAAAGAGCCAATTAATTGGCTCTTTTACTATGATGGAATTTCACCAAATGGTGTAGTTTTTAAGGAGTGAATACAAATGGAGGCAGAAAGCAAAATACATCCATTAGCAATAGTTCATGAAAATGCCAAAATCGGAAAAAATGTAGAAATTGGTCCATTTGCAGTTATTGGCGAAAATGTAGAAATCGGTGATGGTACAAGAATTGAACCACATGCGGTTATTACTGGTTGGACAAAAATTGGCAAAGATTGCGTGATTTTTCCAGGAGCATCTATTGGTGCAGAACCACAGGATTTAAAATTTGTGGGAGAAAAATCTTATGTATATATTGGCGATCGAACAAAAGTTCGTGAATATGCTACAATTCATAGAGCTTGTGGAGCTGAAGAAGAAACTCGTATTGGCAATGATTGCTTATTAATGGCTTATACGCATGTAGCACATAATGCAATTATTGGTAATAATGTTATTATGGCAAATAATGCATCTGTTGCAGGGCATGTTATTGTAGAAGATAGAGCTGTTCTTGGTGGTTTTGCCGGTGTTCATCAATTTGTAAAAATTGGTAGAAATGCAATGGTTGGAGGCTTTTCCAAATTAGTACAAGATGTTGTGCCATATACAATTGTAGATGGTAGACCTGCAAATGTTTGTGGTTTAAATAGTGTAGGTATAGCTCGTGCAGGAATTTCTGTATCGTCAAGAAAAGCTATTAAACAAGCATATAGAATTTTGTATCGTTCAGGATTAAAATTAGCGCAGGCAATATCTGTAATTGAACAAGAAGTTGATTCTTGTGCTGAAGTAGAACATTTTTTACGATTCTTAAGAAATGCTGATCGTGGTATTTGCAGAGAAAACCATGAAGGTAATAATTAAAGTGGGGATTTTAGTATGAAATCAATAGGTTTATTATCTGGGATAGGTAGATTACCAGTTGAAGTAGCAAAAGCAGCAAGAGCTATGGGTATAGATGTTTATGCTGTAGGTTTGGTTGATGGTGTAGAAGAAGATTTAAAAAATGTAGCAACAGATTTTAAATCCATCAATGTAGCTCAATTGGGTAGTATAATTGATTATTTAAAAGGTAAAGAAGTAACAGATGTTGTCATGATTGGTAAAGTTACTAAGGAAATTTTATTTTCAGGGCAACATGAATTACCTGACGCTAGAATGATAGCTTTGTTATCATCATTAAAAGATAGAAGTGATGATACTATGATGTTGGCATTTGTGGCAGAACTTGCTAAAGAAGGAATTACCACATTTGACCAGACTATGCTTTTGAAAATGATTATGCCTAAAAAGGGAGTATTGACTAAACGTCAACCAACAGAGAGAGAAAATTTAGATATGGAATTCGGTTTCAAAATGGCAAAAGCTCTTGGCGGCTTGGATATTGGTCAGACTGTAGTTGTTAAAGATAAAGCAGTAATGGCTTTAGAAGCTATTGAAGGAACTGATGCATGTATTTTACGTGGCGGAAAACTCGCTTGCGGAAATGCAGTTGTAGCAAAAGTGGCAAAACCAGCTCAAGATAATCGTTTTGATATGCCAGCTGTTGGTGTAAAAACAATTGAATCTATGATAGAAGTAAAAGCTTCTGGCTTAGTAATTGAAGCAGGACGCACTTTAATTGTAGATAGAGAAAAAGTTTTATCACTAGCTGATGAAAATGCTATAACTATTGTGGCAATGTAGTATGGTAGGACGCGGCGATACATTATAAAATGTTATCATCGCGTCTTTTTCTGCTTGATAAAGGCTGGAGGTTTGTATGTATAAAATTATGTTTTCAGCAGGGGAAACTTCTGGTGATATGCATGGAGCAAATTTGGCTAAAGCTTTGAAAAATATCTGTAGTGATATTGAAATGTTTGGTTTTGGCGGTCCACAAATGGAACAAGCTGGAGTAAAGCTTTGTAAAAACATGTTAGATTATAGTGTGATGGGTTTTTGGGAAGTATTAGTTAATTTACGTAAAATGTTTAAATTAAAAGATGCTTTAGTAGCAGAAATGAAAAAACAAAAGCCTGATATTTTAGTCTTAATAGATTATCCAGATTTTAATTGGCGTCTCGCTAAAGAAGCTAAGAAAATGAATATACCTGTATTTTCATATATACCACCTTCAGCTTGGGCATGGCGCAAGGGCAGAGCTAAAGAGGTAGCTAAAATTGCTGATAAGATTGTAGCGATTTTTCCTTTTGAATTAGATGTATATAAAAAAGCAGGTGCAGATATTTCATTTGTAGGAAATCCATTGATGGATAATGTAAAGGCTTCAATGAGTCGCGAGATGGCAGCGGAATTTTTTGGCATAGATTTGAAAGAAGATAATATTTTATTATTGCCGGGAAGTAGAAAGCAAGAAATAGCTAATTTATTAGAACCAATGCTTCAAGCTGCGCAGTTAATAAAGAAAGAACGACCAGAAATAAAGTTTTTTTTACCTGTAGCTACTGGTATTGATAAAAAATATTTAGAAGAAAAGATAAATGAATATGGTTTAACAGTAAAATTATGTGAAACAAAGACATATGATTTGATGAATTGCTGTGATTTTGCTATTGCAACTTCGGGAACAGTTACTTTGGAAGCTGCACTTATGGGACTTCCATCAATTGTTTTATATAAGATGTCTGCTATCACATATCGCATAGCTAAAATTTTTGTGAAGATAAAATATTTTAGTTTGCCAAATATTTTAGTTGATAAACAAGTTTTGCCAGAATTGTTACAAGATGAAGTAAATGGTGAAAATATAGCTCGACTTGCTAGAGATTTATATAAAGATACTGAATCTGCTAAAAAAGTAAAAGAAGAATTATTAATGGTAAAGGAAAAGCTAGGTTCACCAGGAGTGGCTGATAAGACAGCTGAGTTAATATTACAAACAGTTGATAGATTTAAAAATGAGATTAAGGGATAAATGATATGAATGATTATAAGAGATTGATTTTATTTATAAAACCATATTGGAAAAGGCTTTTATTAGCTATTGTTTGTATCATAATGTCAGCAGCAGCAAATTTATATGTACCTTGGATTATAAAGGATATGATTGATAAGGTACTTATGGAAAGAGATATGGTACTGTTAAATTTAATTGCAGTAGGCATAGTGGTAGTATTTTTCTTTAGAGGGATATTCTTCTATGGTCAGTCGTATTTAGTATCATATATAGCACAAAGAGTAATTATTGATGTTCGTGAAATGCTTTATGTGAAATTTCAGAAGTTGCAGTTAGCATATTATGAAAAAAAACAAACAGGAACAATAATGAGCTATATAACTAATGACGTAGCAGCACTTCAAGCAGCATTAGTTGATAGTTTAATAGAATTAGTTACAGAATCATCAATTTTGATAGGTTCTTTAGTTATGATGTTTTATTTGGATTGGAAATTGAGTTTAGTTACGTTGATAGTTGTACCATTGATTGGGCAAGCTATGAAAATTTTTGGTAGAAAGCTCAAAAAAAGTGGTTCATTAATTCAAGAACGTACAGCAGAAATAACATCATTATTACAAGAAACAATTTCTGGCGTTCGTGTAGTAAAATCATTTGCTAGAGAAGAACATGAAATTGAAAGATTTCAAAATCAAAATGATTTAAACTTTAAAGCAAATATGAAAAGTGTACAGCTCAGTTCATTGTTGACACCAACTGTAGAATTTTTAGCAGCTGTAATTGTAACTGTAATTTTATGGTTTGGTGGTTATCAAGTAGTTAATGGCGCTTTGACAGCTGGGGCACTTATCGCCTTTTTAACTTATGCCGTAAATTTAGCTAATCCTGTAAAACGTATCAGTAGAGTATATGGCACAATTAATAAAGCTATGGCAGCAGCGGAACGTGTATTTGATGTATTAGATACACAGGAAGATTTAAAGGATAAACCTGATGCTAAAGAGCTTCCTAAAATCAGTGGTAAAGTTAAATTTGATCATGTTAGTTTTGGCTATAAAGATGGTGTGAATGTATTACACGATTTATCTTTAACAGCTAATCCAGGTCAAGTAATTGCATTTGTAGGTCCTAGTGGAGCAGGAAAATCTACTATTGCAAATTTAATTCCTAGATTTTATGATGTAACTGAGGGCGCTATAACAATAGATGATATAGATATTCGAGATGTTACTATAAAATCATTACGTGAACAAATTGGTGTAGTGCCTCAAGAAACTATGTTATTTAGTGGCACAATTAAAGAAAATATTCGCTATGGTAGATTAGATGCAACTGATGAAGAAATCATTGAAGCGGCAAAAGCGGCTAATGCACATAATTTTATCATGAATTTAGCTGATGGCTATGATACGAAAATTGGTGAACGTGGTATAACTTTATCTGGCGGTCAACGTCAACGTATGGCGATTGCTAGAGCTATCTTAAAAAATCCACGTATTTTGATTTTAGATGAAGCAACATCAGCACTTGATACAGAAAGCGAAGAAATTGTTCAAGAGGCATTGGATAAATTGATGGTTGGTCGAACATCATTTGTTATAGCACATCGTCTATCAACAATTGTACATGCTGATAAAATTGTTGTTTTAGACAATGGACGTGTACAAGAAATGGGTACACATCAAGAACTTATGCAGACAGGTGGTTTATATAGTCATTTGTATAACATACAATTTAGTAATAAGAAAGCAAAATAGGTGAAGCATATGCAGATTTTATATAATATTGTAGCTATATTGCTTGTTATACTATTGATACCATATTTTATAGTTAGAACTATTCGTGAAAAAGGATTTTTAAAACGCATGATTCAAAGTTTTGGTTTTTTGCCAGAGCATGCCTTAGATAAAGTGGCAGGCAAAAATTGTATTTGGATACATGCCTCTTCTGTGGGAGAAATTGTAGCGACAAGTCCAATTATTAAAGAATTTCGCAGAGAATTTCCCGATACTCCCATATTAGTATCAGTAGTAACTAATACAGGATATACTATGGCTAATCGCATTATCAAAGATGCAGATAGTATAATTTATTTTCCTTTGGATTTGCCATGGCTTCCTGAGCGTTTTATCAAAAAAATTCGTCCTCGTGTATTTTTGCCTGTGGAAACAGAACTTTGGCCGAATTTTTTAAAGGCTACAAGAAAATATAATATACCAGTAATGATGGTAAATGGCAGAATTAGTGATAAATCTGTAAAACGTTATAAATATATGTTTAGTATTTTATCTGATATGATTGGCACAGTAAGAAAATTTGCTATGCAATCAGAAATAGATGCTTCATATATTATTCGTTTAGGTGCAGATGAAAATTTAGTTACCGTTACAGGTAATACGAAATTTGACCAAACATATACTAATGTAGATGAAAAAGAACGTAACAATATGTTGAAAGAATTATGTTTGGATAAAGCAAAAGGAATATTTTTAGCAGGAAGTACGCATAAAGGTGAAGAAGAAGCTGTTTTAGAAGCATATAGTGAATTAAAAAAACAGCATCCTAATGTTAAATTATTGATTGCACCAAGAAGTATTTTGCGTAAAGATGAAATTGCTAGTATTTGTCATAAACACGGATTTAAGACAAATTTCCGTACTGTACTAAAAGAAAAACCATCATATGAACAAGATGTAGTGATTTTAGATACTATTGGAGAATTAGGTAAAGTCTATAGTGTAGGCGATGTTATCTATGTAGGTGGAAGTTTAATAAAACATGGCGGACATAATATTTTAGAGCCGGCAGCTCATGGAAAGGCGATAATAGTTGGTCCAAATATGTTTAACTTCAAAGATACTCATGTATTATTTAGTAAACGTGATGCCTGTATTACTGTAAAAAATAGCAAAGAATTAACAGAGGCAGTATTAGAGTTATTTAATTGCCCTGAAAAACGTCATCAGATGGAAAGAGAAACTTTGCAGATAATTGAAGATAATCGAGGAGCTTCTCGTCGTTCTGCTGTTATTTTACATGAATTATTAGATGAATACGAAAAAGTAAATCCTGTGCAGGTACGTTCTACAGAAAAAATAGAAAATCTCCAAACTTATTTATATAAATTAGTACATGATAAAAATAAGAAAAGCATACCAGCAAAATTATTTTTAGGTGTGTTATATAGTTTTTCCTTAATTTATCGTAGTTTAGTAAATTTCCAATTGAATTTATATAAATGGGGGATTGCTAAACAAGTAAAATTAGATTGTTTTGTCATTAGCATTGGTAATATCACTGTTGGTGGCACAGGAAAAACACCGACTGCTAAACTTTTAGCCAGATATATTCGCGATTTAGGCTATAAAGTAGCGATTTTAAATCGTGGTTATCGTGCAAAATGGAAAGGCGAAGTGGGCATTGTATCTGATGGCAATCAAATATTTATGTCAGCAGATCAAGCAGGAGATGAAGCATATCTTTTAGCTAGAAGTTTGCCAGATATTCCAGTTTTAATTGGTACAGATAGAACGATCACAGGAAAATATGCTGTAGATAATTTCAATGTAGATGTGGTAATTTTAGATGACGGCTATCAACATTGGCAATTAAAACGCGACTTAAATATTTTATTAGTTGATGCTATTAATATATTTGGCAATGGTCATATGTTACCACGTGGAACTCTTCGTGAGCCATTAAATCATTTAAATAGAGCAGATGTTTGTCTATTGACAAAAGTAGATCAAGCTAGCAAATCCGCATGTAAGGAAATAAGAGATACTTTGGCAAAATACAATGATCATGCTTTAGTAGTAGAAAGTACACATAAGCCATTAGGTTTTGTAGAAATTGGCAATTTATTCAGTCGAAAACCAAATGAAATTTTATCTGTAGATATGATGAAAGGTCATAAAGTCATAGCTATGTCAGCTATTGGAAATCCAGCTTCATTTGAACAAACTTTAAATGATATTGGAGCTGTCATTACAGAAAGTTTGCGTTTCCCAGACCATCATGATTATACAGAAGAAGAAATAAGAGATGTAATGCATCAAGCGGAAGAGCAAGGTGCAGAAGCTATCATTATCACTGATAAAGATGCTGTAAAAATTCCTGAAACATTATTGTGTAAAAAACGACCTATACCAATTTACATCATTAGTATAGAAGTTACTTTTATTGATGAAACACAAGTTTTATTTGAATACTTGAAAGAAAAATTACCTAGATTGAAGGGATAAATATGAAAATTATTTGTGTAATACCAGCTCGTTATGCATCTACAAGATTACCAGGGAAACCTCTTGCTGATATAGCTGGAAAACCAATGATTGTACGTGTATATGAACGTGTATTAAATGCTACAAAACCAGCAGAAGTAATAGCAGCTGTTGATGATGAAAGAGTATATGAAGCTGTGGTCAAAGCTGGCGGAAAAGCTATAATGACAGCAAAAAATCATCCAACTGGTACAGATAGACTGGCAGAAGTAGCTCAAAAATGCCCAGATGCAGATGTAATCATCAATGTTCAAGGTGATGAACCACTTATTGATCCACAGATTATTGATGATTTAGCACAAGAATTTTTAAATGATGAAAATTTAAAAATGGCTACAGTGAAGACTCCTATGAAAGAAGAAGAAAAAGCAAAACCAGGAAATGTAAAAGTAATTACAGATAAAAATGGTTATGCATTGTATTTTTCACGTTCTTTAATACCATATCCTCGTGAAGATACAGGAGTTGTTGTCTATAAACATATTGGAATTTATGGATATCGTAGAGATTTTCTGTTACAATATGCTAAAATGCAACCAACACCACTTGAACAAACAGAGTCTTTAGAGCAACTTAGAGCTTTAGAAAATGGTTATAAAATAAAAGTTATAGCCACAGATAAACATTTTGTTGGTGTGGATACAAAAGAAGATTTAGAAGAAGTAAATAAAATATATCAAGAAATGGAAAAAAATAAATAAATTAAAAAGTAAGGAAGTGTAGCTATGCATACAGTAAAAATTGGCAATTTTGAAGTTGGTGCGGGAAATCCATTAGTACTTTTAGCAGGTCCATGTGTATTAGAATCATATGAACGCTCTTTATATATTGGTAAAACTATAAAAGAGATAACTTCTCGACTTGGTATTCCTTATGTATTTAAAGCTTCATTCGATAAAGCAAATCGTTCTTCTTATAATGGATATCGTGGACCAGGATTAGAAAAAGGTTTAAAATGGCTTCAAAGTATTAAAGATGAACTCAATGTTCCAGTAGTTACAGATATTCACAATGAAACACAGGTAGAACCAGTATCTAAAGTAGTAGATGTATTACAGATACCAGCATTTTTAAGCCGTCAAACAGATTTATTATATACAGCTGCAAAATCTGGCTGTGTAGTAAATGTAAAAAAAGGTCAATTCTTGGCTCCAGCAGATATGAAAAATGTAGTGAAAAAATTAGAAGAAGCTGGTTCTGAAAAGATTTTACTCACAGAACGTGGAGCAAGCTTTGGTTATAATAACTTAGTTGTAGATATGCGCTCTTTCCCTATTATGCGTTCTACAGGATATCCAGTTATTTTTGATGCTACACATAGCGTACAATTACCAGGTGGTGCAGGAACAAGTTCTGCTGGCAATCGTGAATATGTAGAATTCTTAGCTCGTGGTGCAGCTGGTGTAGGTGTAGATGGTTTCTTCATGGAAGTTCATGATAATCCAGAAGAAGCACTTTGCGATGGACCAAATATGGTTTATCTAGATAAATTAGAAGATTTATTAAAAGATTTAATCGCAATCAATGAAATAACAAAGAAAAAAATAAACAAATAAAATATTACTGGGATTTTTGAGAGTTAAATTGTGAGGTAATAATCATGATAAAAGAAAAGGCTATAGAAACACTTCAAATAGAAGCTGATGCGGTAAAAAAATTAATTAATCATATTGATGATGAATTTGAAACAATTGTAAATGCTATTTTAGCTTGTAATGGTCGCGTTATTGTAACAGGTATGGGAAAATCTGGTCATGTAGGCAGAAAAATAGCAGCTAGTTTGGCTAGTACAGGAACACCATCATTTTTTATGCATCCAGCAGAAGCTTTCCATGGTGATTTAGGTATGGTTACAGCTAATGATATGGTACTTGCTATTTCTAATAGTGGTGAATCTAATGAAATTGTAAATATTTTACCGATTATTAAACGCATAGGTGCAAAAATTATTGCTATGAGTGGTAGACGTGAATCTACACTTGGCAAAAATGCAGATTATTATATTGATATAAGTGTAGAGCGTGAAGCATGTCCATTAGGTCTTGCACCAACAGCTAGTACAACAGCGACTCTTGCTATGGGAGATGCACTAGCTATAGCACTTTTATCTTCACGTAATTTCACTGCTCAAGATTTTGCAGTATTCCATCCAGGTGGAGCACTTGGCAGAAGATTACTTTTAACTGTAGAAAATGTTATGCATTCAGGAGAAGATAATCCTGTTATTTCTGTGCATAAAACAGCAAAAGAAGCATTGTTCTTAATGACTGCAAAAGGATTAGGTGCAACTTCTGTTGTTGATGAAAATGGCAAATTCATTGGACTTGTAACAGATGGCGATATTCGCCGTATGCTTGCTCGTGGAGCAGAATTTTTAGATGAGCCAGTAGAAGATTTAATGACTAAAAATCCAGTAATAATTACAAAAGATAAAATGGCTGCTGAAGCACTCAGTATGATGGAAAAACATCAACCAAAACCAATTACAGTGCTTCCAGTAATTGATGTAGAGAAAAATGAACCAGTAGGTATAGTTCATCTTACTGATTTACTTCGTCAGGGAGTGGTTTAATGCAATATACACAAGATGCATTAGCACGAGCAAAAAATGTAAAAATGCTCATTTTAGATGTTGATGGAGTATTGACAGATGGCTCTATAGCCGTTGGCGATAATGGTGAATTATTTAAAACTTTTAATGTAAGAGATGGGCTAGGGATTACTCTAGCCCAAAAATTAGGGATAAAAACAGCTATTATCACAGGTAGAGAATCTAAGATGCTCGCTTATCGTGCTAGGGAATTAAAAATAAATGCTTTTTATCAAAATAAAAAAAATAAAGTTCCAGCTTATAGGGAATTATTAGCTGAATATCAATTAAAAGATGAAGACGTAGCTTATATTGGCGATGATTTATTTGATTTAGCTGTAATGAAAAGAGTTGGATTTCCAGCAACTGTAGCTGATGCTACTGAAGAAGCAAAATCTGTATCTATTTTAATAAGTGATTTTGCTGGTGGAAAAGGCGCAGTTCGTCAAATTATAGAATTTATTTTGAAAGCACAAGAAAAATGGCAAGCTGTTATTGATAGTTATTTAAATATAGAAGATGAAACAGATGCTAAAGAAGTAGAAAAAAATATTTCACAATAAAAGTTTATTTAGACATTAGAGGAATTAGAATGAAATATAAATTATTAAAATATTTTAGTGCTTTTTTATGTTGTTTATCACATAAAAATTTGCTTAGATTAGGGCATATACTAGGTATATTATATTTTCATTTAATAGCTAAAGAACGCAATCGTGCAGTTGATAGAATGATGAAATCCTTTAAAATAGATGAGGAAAAGGCAAAGAAAATTGTCAAAGATTCATTTATCAATTTAAGTCAAAATGTCTTGGAAATTTTATATATGCCAAGATTGAAAAAAGATGATTTTAAATATATAAAATTTGAAGGCTTAGACATTTTAAAACGTGAATATGCAAAAAATAGAGGTGTTGTAATTTTAACAGCACATATGGGTACATGGGAATGGCTTGCTGCTGGTCTTGTTAAAGCAGGTTTTTCTGTTACAGCACTTGCCAAAACACAGCCAGACTCTCAGTATACAAAGTTATTAGATGAATATCGTGCTCAAGTAGGGGTAGAAATATTTGCACGTGGTGCGGCTTCAGAGCTTTTGGCAGCTTCAAGAGCTTTGAAAAAAGGTCGTATTTTAGGTTTTTTAGCAGACCAAGATGCAGGTCCAGGTGGAGCATTTATTGAATTTTTAGGTGAAGTATGCTCAACGCCAATGGGCCCTGCTGTATTTGCTCGTAAATTTATGTCACCAGTTGTACCAGCATTTATCATTCGTCAAAGTGATGGTACACATAAAATAGAAATTTATGAACCAATAGTATATAATGATACTGGAGATACAAATGCTGATTTGTATGATTTCACAGAGCGTATGACAAAAGTTATTGAAGAGCAAATCATAGCACATCCTACGCAGTGGATATGGTTCCAAAAACGTTGGAATACACGTCCTGAACAGCAGAAAGTAAAACATCATACCGTAAAAACTAAGGTGGTCAATAAATGACTAAAAAGGTAAATAAAAAAAATGCCATAGTTTTAATTCTTGTCTTATTGATAGTTGGTTTGATTTATTGGGCTTATGCTAGTAGACCAAAAGTTGAAGAAACACAAAATACACAGACAAATAAAGTTATGGTATATCACAATAATACTTTGAAAGAAGAAGTAAATGGTAAATTGATTTGGCAATGTTATGCAGAAACAATGACAGTAGACCAAGATTCACAGATGTTTACCATGGAAAAAGTAAAAGGTACTTTTTATCGTGAAGATGGAACAAGCATAGAAATAAATGCTCCTAAAGCGACATATGACCAGAAAAATAAAAATATTGAATTGGTTGATGGAATAGAAGCTAAATCAAGTGATGAATTGAAATTTAAAACAGATAAAGTCACTTGGAATGGTGAGCAAGGTATATTGACTTGTGAAGGAAATGTTGATATCAATAAGCCAGGTATGAGGGCAACAGCAGATAAGGCTGAAAGTAAAGATGTATTTACTAATTTCAAATTAATGGGTAATGCACATATTATAAAAGGAGATAATCAATAAATGAAAAAATATAGTAAGCTAAAAACAGCACTTGCTGTAGCTATTATGAGTTTTTCAATGATAAATACAGTTATTGCAGCAGATGCTCCTATTGAATTAAAAGGCGATGTAATAGAATATAATGCGCAGACAGATATGGCAATAGCTACAGGTGGCGTAACTATTATTCGTGATGGTGGCGTATTAACTGGCGGTCAAGCAACATATAATTTTAAAACACAGGAAGCCTCTATTACAGGTGGCGTAACTGCAAATAAAGATGATATGAACTTAAAGGCAGAAAGCTTGATTTCTAATGCTAATAAAGAAGTTGTAGCTAAGGGTTCTGTAGTATTGGTAAAAGCTGATAATACATTAACTGGAGAAGAAATACATTATAATCAAGCAACAAGTGATATATCCATGCCTTTAGGCGGAAATGCAACTGGACCACAAGCTGATATTCGCGGTGATGTATTATCAGGAAATTTGATGACAAATCAATATACAGCTACAGGCAATGTATATTTAAATAGCAAAACTAATGATGTACAATCCACAAGCGATACAGCAACTTATAGTGGCAATGGTCAAGATTTTAATTTTGTAGCTACAGGAAATGTAAATATTAAAAGTCCATCAAGAAATATTGTAACTAACAGTGATAATGCTACTTACAACAGTACAGAAAATGGTAAATTAGTACTTACAGGAAATGCAGTAGCTACTCAAAATGGTAATATTGTTAGAGGAAATACATTAACTGTTTATTTAGGAGACAATGTGAATATTAAATAAAATAGTTGATGGTTAGATGATAAAGATAGAAATGAGTGACACGTTTGCATATTGAAGTAAAAAATCTTATTAAAGAGTATAAAGGAACGCCTGCAGTAAGAGATGTTTCTTTGCATGTAAAGAAAGGTGAAATTGTAGGTTTATTAGGTCCAAATGGTGCAGGAAAGACTACAACTTTTTATATGATTGTAGGAATAGAGAAGCCAACATCAGGAAAAGTATTTATTTCTGATATTGATATTACTAGATTGCCTATCAATGAACGTGCAGATCTAGGTATAAGTTATTTAGCACAGGAAGCATCTATTTTTCGTAAATTGACAGTAGAGGATAATTTGCGAGCAATTTTACAAACTAGAAATCTATCCAAAAAAGAACAAGATAAAAAGATTGATGACCTTTTAGAAGAATTTAATATCACTCATATAAGAACTCGTTTAGGTATGCAACTTTCTGGTGGGGAACGTAGACGTGTAGAAATCGCAAGAGGTCTAGCACTAGAACCTCATTTCATTTTATTAGATGAACCCTTTGCAGGAATTGACCCTTTAGCAGTAGCTGATATTCAGGGAATTATCAGTTATTTAAAAGAACGTGGCATGGGAATTTTAATCACTGACCATAATGTAAGGGAAACTTTGCAAATTGTAGATAGAGCTTATATTATGAACAGTGGACAAATTCTTTTAGAAGGCGATAGCGATACAATTGCTAATAGTGAACTCGCTCGTAAGTTCTATTTAGGTGAAGACTTTAAATTATAGGAGAAGATGATAGATGCGTATTTTAGATAAATATATATTAAAAGAAACAATCATGACCTTTATCTTTGGCATCTGTGCATTTTCAGCTGTATTTTTAGGGTCAGGAACATTATTGAGAATTGCTCAATATATAACACAATATGGTGCATCTTTTTCAGCTATAGTGCGTTTAATCATCTATAGTTTACCAGGCATTATAGTGTGGACATTCCCAATGTCTATGTTGCTTGCAGCATTGTTGACATTTGGTAGATTATCAGGCAATAGTGAAATTATTGCTATGAAGGCATGTGGTGTTAGTTTTAAACGATTAGTAACACCAGTTATAGCTTTTTCTCTTGGCGTTAGTATTTTTTCCATTGGCTTTAATGAATATGTAGTACCTGCATCTAACCAAGCTTATGCTGATTTAGTGCGATATGAAATTCAAGGAAATACATCTCCAGAATCTCAAGAGCATATAATTATCAAACAAATCCAAGATGGTAATATCCAAAGATTAGTATATGCTCGTAAATATGATGCTGAAACAGGCAATTTAGATAATTTATCCATACAGGAATTTGAACAAGGCAAAATGGTGCGTGTAGAAAATGCAGAATATGCTAAATGGAGTGTTGATGAATGGGTAATGTATAATGGCGTATTATATGATTTATCTCAACCAAACACAGAACGTATGATGAAATTTGACTCACAAGTTTTGCCAATAAATCAAACTCCTAAACAGATTATTAAAAGTCAGAAAAAACCTGATGAAATGACAATTAAAGAACTTCGTGAACAAATTAATATAATGAAATCTCAATATGTAGATACTAAAAAATTAGAGATAGAATTATATCAACGTTTTACAGTGCCAATGGCTAGCTTGATGTTTGCTTTAATTGGGGCGCCACTTGGCATTCAACCAAATCGTAGTTCTTCTTCTATCGGTTTTGGTATAAGTATTATAATTATTTTCATTTACTATACTTTGATGACTTTAGCTGGTGCAATTGGACAAAATTCCTTTATTCCGCCAGTTATAGCTGTTTGGATACCTAATATTGTAACTTTGATAGCAGGTATTTATTTAATTCGTAAAGAATCAAAATAAAATAATAAGTAGGTGGTATGAACCGTGTATGGCATTATGCTGATTGTCGTATTAGTTTTAACCGGTGGCGTAATCGCTTTCATTGGCGACCGCCTAGGCAGTAAAGTTGGCAAGAAAAAATTATCATTATTTGGTTTAAGACCAAGACATACATCTATTTTGGTAACAATTATCACAGGTATATTGATTACAACTGTTACCTTTGGTATATTGGCTATTGCTTCTAAAGATGTTCGTACCGCTCTTTTTGGTATGAATAAATTAAAGGCAGAACTAAATGAAAAACAATCTATGCTTGAAGAAGCTTCAGGCGCTTTAGTCAACGTAAAAAACGATTTAAATACGACTAAAGAGGAATATGCTAAATCTAAAAAGGATTTAGAAGAAACTCAAGAGGATTTAGAAATTGCCCAACAAGCGGCTGAACTTCTAAGACAAGAACAAGTTGCTTTGCAAAATAGAAATCAAGAATTGTGGTCAGATAATCAGACTTTAATAGAACATAATCAAAGTTTAGCCGAAAATAATCAATTTTTATTAGCCAATAATGAAAGCTTGAAAGCTGATAATTTAGAATTGGAAAAAACGAATAATGACTTGCAAGAAGGTATAGAAAATATTCGTGAACGACCAATAATTTATCGTGTAGGCGAATTATTGGCTAGCGGTGTAATTAAAAAGACTGATGACCCAGTAAAAATTCAAAACGATTTAAATCAAATCATAGCATTAGCTAATAGTAAAATAATTGATAGATTGGGAACAGAAGGCTCTAAAGATGGCGTTTGGATTTATCCTATTGAATATCAAAAAGCGATGGATAGATTAAAGCAAGCTAAAGGAGATACAGTTATTCGCCTTATTGTAGCTGCTAACTTAGTAAAAGGTGATCCTGTATTGACTGAATTAGAGATGCATCCTAATCGTGTAGTTTATCAAGAAAATGAATTTGTATATCAAAAGATATACAATGTTCCTATTGATGGTAGTAATAGTGAAATGTTGATAAGTGATTTTCTACGTAATGTGAATATGACAGCTATAAATAATGGTATTTTGCCAAATCCTTTGACTGGTACAGTTGGTGTGATAAACGGCAATCAGATATATGCCATTGAAAAAGCTTTAGCTGAAAACAGAGGTAAAGATGTTTTAATTAGTGCCTTTGCAGCTGCTGATACAGAAGTTTTAGGACCATTGCGTTTGCATATCTATTTAAAAAATGAAACAGAGCAAGAGATTAATCATGAATGATGAAATTTTAGCTATTGATCCAGGTAGAGAAAAAACAGGCATAGCTATTTTAAAGAATAGTGATGTTTTAGAGCATAAAATAATTAATTCAGAAGAATTAGTGCAAATAATAAAGTCTTTGCTGGAGAAATACATTATCAAGACGATTGTCATGGGAAATGGTACGAGCAGTAAGAAAAAATATGATTTATTAAAACAAGAATTTATAGATAGAGATATAGTTTTAATAAATGAATATCGAACAACAGATGAAGCCAGAAAATTATATTTTCAGGAAAATCCACCTAAAGGTTGGAAAAAATTAATTCCTTTAGGTATGCAAGTACCACCAGTTCCTGTTGATGATTATGCTGCTATTGTTATCGGTAGGAAATATTTAAAGGATAATAAATAATTTTAGATTTTGAGACTGTATTTTAGAAATTAGATGAAATTATTTAGTCTAGTTTTTAAAATACAGTTTTTTTATAAAGTGATTGTATATGTATGTATAAACATAAATACAAATATGACTTTTGTCACTTATTTTTATGCCTAGCTTAATGCTATAATGATAGAAGGTGATATAGATGAAGCGTTTTTATAAGAACATGACATATATAATAATTTTTTTTATGGTATTAATAATTTTTACAGTTACATACAACATATATACGGCACCTGTTGCTAAACATAAAGTTTTTGGTGTTAGTTATATGACCATGAATAATCCATTCTATAAAATAATCAATAATGAGATTTTAAAAGTAGTAGAGAAAAATAATGATACTTTGATTACTTTAGACCCAGAATTAGATGTAGATAAGCAAAATGAGCAGATATATAAATTCATAGACCAAAAAGTAGACGGAATTTTTATAAATCCTATTGATTTTGAACAAATAGAGCCAGCTTTACAGGCAGCAAAAAGAGCAAATATTCCTGTAATTATCATAGACGCCCCAGTTAGTGATGAAAGTTTAGTGAATTGTACGATTGTTTCGGATAATTATGATGCTGGTGTTCAATGTGCAAAAGATATGATGGAAAGATTAGATAGTGCAAATATTGTTCTATTGAAACATACAACAGCAAAATCAGCAAAAGAGCGAATTGAAGGTTTTTTGAGCGTAATTGATAATAATGAAAAATATAAAGTTATAAACGAAGCTGAATGTGATGGGCAATTGGAAATTGCCATGCCTAAAATGCAAGAGATTATAGAAGAAACACCTGATATAGACGTAGTAATGGCGTTAAATGACCCAAGTGCTTTAGGTGCATTGGCTGCTTTAGAAAAGAACAATAAAAATGATGTAATGGTATATGGAATAGATGGCACGCCAGAGATAAAAGCTTTGATTGGCAGAAATCAAATGATAGTCGGTACGGTAGCGCAATCACCTATCAAGATGGGGCAAATAGCTGTAGAAAATATGTATAATATTTTAAATGGCAAAAAAATAGAAAAAAATATAATAATACCTATTTCGCTGATAAACAAAGAAAATTTATTTAAATATGATGAAGATAGGTGGCAATAATGAATAGAACATATGGATTATTTTTCTTTATTGTTAAAAATACGATGTTTATTTTAAATGTGATAATTGTTTTATTTTATGTAGCAGTTATTGCGATTACAACAAAATATATCATTGGAAATGATTTGGCGAGGAGTTTTCTTGATAAAGTAATGTATATGCCTACGGCTCCAGTATATATTATTAGTGGGTCTGTTGGTTTATTACTTTGTTTAGCTTATTGCGTTTATTATCGAGAGTTTAATAATATAAGAAATAAAACAATAAATTACTTATATAGTTTGTTAGAAGTAGTAATTTCAGTAATACTTATTTTTTTAATATATTTATCATATAATGGAATAATTTTATTTGTTTTTTGTGATTGTATGTATCATCTGAAAAAAGGCTTGAAGTATCAAGTCTTATTAGTTGCATTAGGTCTTATATATTTATTGGCAAATTATGAAATAGTTACATATTTTTATACTTTAGTTAATATAGAAGAATATTTCCTAGTCTATGATGCTAGCATAAGAAATTGTTTAATAATCATAAAGAGATTATTAGAAGGCTTTAATATAATATTGTTTATAATTTTTATGATTATTTATATCTTGAAGCAGATACAAGAAAATGAATATATCAGTAAAAAATTATCCATGGTGGCAATGATAAATAAAAAAATGCAAAAATATGTTATTGTTACGGAAAAATTTGGTGAAAAAAATGAACGCAAGCGTTTGGCTAGAGAACTTCACGATACGATAGGACATGCTTTGGCAGGAATGGCTGTGGGCGTTGATGCGTGTATCACTATGATTGATAAAAATCCTCAATTGGCAAAAGCACAATTAAAAGTAATATCCAAGGCTATACGCAAGGGCATGAAAGATGTTAGAAATTCACTAAATAAGATGCGACCAGATTTTTTACAGCAGTATAGATTAAAAGAAGCTATTGAAAAAATGAAAGAAGAGATATCTAATGTAACGGATTTGAAGATAAATTTAAATTATCAGATTGATGAAACTGGTTTTGATACTAAGATAGAAGATATCTTATTTAGAGTTATTCAAGAAAGTATAACAAATAGTATACGACATGGATTGGCTACAGTTGTGGATATTAATATTTACAAAGAAAATAATTTATTGTGTTTAAAAATAAAAGATAATGGTAAAGGTTGTAAGGCTATAAACTATGGTTTTGGTCTAAAACAAATGGTAGAAAGAGTTTCTCAAATAAGAGGCGATATAAATTTTTATAGTGAAAATGGTTTTACAACTGAGATAAAAATACCTTTATAGAGTAAAAATCTTATAGAGAAGGAGAGTTATTGGATGCGGTATTTCCAATAATAATTGCGAAAATGATAAAAGTATTAATAGCAGATGACCAAGAATTGATAAGAGAGTCGTTAAAGATAATTTTAGGCGCACATGATAATATTGAAATTGTTGGTGTCGTAGGCAACGGGTATGAAGTATTAGAAACACTGAAAAAACATAAAGTGGATATTATTTTAATGGATATAAGAATGCCTAAAATGGACGGTGTATATTGTACTAAGCTCGTAAAAGAACAGTATCCAGAGATAAAAATAGTGATATTGACGACTTTTGATGATGATGAATATATATTTAGTGCTTTGAAATATGGTGCAAGTGGTTATTTATTAAAAGATGTGGGCATGGAAGAATTGTATGAAGATATTATGGTTATCTATAATGGCGGAGCTTTGATTAATCCAGATATAGCTACAAAAGTAGTAAGCATGTTTTCTAATATGTCGAGAAATAGAAATTTAATTATTAATGTTGAGGAAAATTGTCTAGATGAATTATCTAAAAATGAATGGAAGATAGTTCAAAATATAGGATTAGGTTTATCAAATAAAGAAATTGCTAAAAAAATGTTTTTATCTGAAGGTACAGTCAGAAATTATTTAAGTTCCATTTTATCTAAATTAGATCTACGAGACCGCACGCAATTGGCTATTTGGGCTGTACAGACAGGTCAAATTGCAAAGGATTTTGATAATGATTAAGAAAGTTATAATAAGTTTTATGGCTATAGTATTTATTTATGTAGCTGTAACAAATATATATACGAATAAAGTAGTAATACATTTAGGTATATTTGTAGGCAATTGGGAATTGCCAAATGGAAATGATTATAAAGTCATAGATGATGCTATAGCTCGTTTTGAAAAATTACATCCTAATGTAGAGATTGAATATGAAAGTGGTATTTTAAAATCTGATTATTCTTTGTGGTTAGCCAATAAAATTGTAAATGGTGAAGAACCTGATGTATTTATGATTGTAGATGAAGATTTTAATACGCTGAGTTCTTTAGGTGTTTTAAAGGATTTAACGGAAGAAATAGAAAATGATAAGAAATTTAATAAAGATGATTATTATGAGAGTACTTTAAAAGCTGGTCAATATGAGCATAAACAATATGCTTTGCCATATGAAAGTAATCCTATGTTGATGTTTGTAAACAAGACTTTATTAGAAAAAGAAAATATACCTATACCAGAAAATGATTGGACTTTAGATGACTTTTATAATATTTGTCAACAAGTTACAAAAGATACTAATGGTGATGGGGCTATCGACCAGTATGGTTGTTATAATTTTAGTTGGTTAAATTCTATGTATAGTCATGGTATAAGATTATTCGATGAAGATGGAAAAGAATGTTTTATCGATCAAGATGAAGCAAAAGAAGCAGTTATTTTCGTAGAAAAATTAAATAAATTAAATCAAGAACATATCATTACGAAGGAAGAATTCAATACAGGTAAAGTGGCATTTGCTCCTATGTCTTTTGCGCAATATCGTACATATAAGCCATATCCTTGGAGAGTAAAAAAATTCTCTGATTTTGAATGGGATTGTATAAAAATGCCGTTGATATCATCTAATGATAAAGGAAGTGAAATTTCTTCATTATTGATGGGAATATCTTCGAGAAGTAAAAATGCTGATATAGCTTGGGAATTTTTGAAAATGCTCACCTATGAAAAAGAAACACAAAAGGATTTATATAAGTATTCACAAGGAATTTCTTCTTTAAAATCAATCAATAAATCAGAAGATATTGTATGCCTTTTAGGTAAGGATAATAAAGAAAATCAGATAAATGTAAATCTTTTAGATGAAGTTATGAATAAAACGTTAGAACATAGTAGATTTAAAAAATATAATCAAGCTTTGAATTTAATTGATATAAAAATTAATGATATGATAAGAAATAAAAACGATATTGATATAGGTTTATTGGAATTGCAAAAGGATATAAATAAGTATTTAAATGAATAATGAGAAATAGTTTTATACTGTTTTTGATGGTAATAGTAGCTTAAAATTCTGTTTTTAGGCTACTATTTTTTATTGTTCATAATGAATGAAATAAAATTGTGACAAATGTAATGCCCATTTTGTGATTGTAGACATATGATTATTTTCGTCAATATTGATAGAATAGTTGATGTAAAGAGAATTATTAGAAAATATAAAAAATAAAGGAGCAACTACTATGAAGTATGTAATATTAGTTAGCCATGGAAAATTTGCAAATGGCTTAAATGATGCTTTATCTATGTTGGCAGGAAACAGAGAAGATATTTTATCTGTTGGTCTTGAAAATGGAAAAAGCGTAGATGAATTTACAGCATTATTCACTGAAAAAGTAAAAGATATTTCAAATGATGATGATGTTATTTTACTAGGTGATATAATCGGTGGTTCACCACTTACAAATGCCACAAATGTTTTAGTTAATAAAGGAATTAAAACAGTTATTTTAGGCGGAATGAATTTACCATTAGCTTTAACAACTGTTTTGATGAAAGACACTGTTTCTTTAGATGAAATAGCAAATCAAGTTTTAGAACAGGCTCGTATGGCTATGCAAGAATTTAAAATAGTAGAAGAGTCTGAAGAAGATATTTAATTTTAGGTAATTATTTTAGGAGGTTTTTATAATGTCAGTTTCATTTATTCGTATTGATGACCGTATGATTCATGGTCAAACTTGTACTCGTTGGGCTAGAGAATATCCTTGTGATGGATTAATCGCTGTAAATGATAAAGCAGCAAAATCCGATGTATTAAAAGCAGCTTATAAAGCAGCTAGTGGTAAAAAAACATTTGTTTGGACTATAGAAGATTTTAAAAAGAAAGCTCAAAAAGTTTTAGATAGCGATACACGTTATTTCTTAATTACAAAAGACCCTATTGATATGAGAAAAATCTTAGTTGAACAAGGTTTTAAATGTGGTATTACAAAAGTAATCGTAGGTCCATGTAATGACCGTGAAGGTTCAACAACACTTGGAAATAATCAGTCCATTACTCAAGAAGAAGCACAAGCTTTAGAAGATATCAGTAAAGCTGGTTATAGCATTGAATTTTCTTTATTACCAGATGTTTCTATTGGTAATTGGGATAAATTCAAAGGTAAATTTGGTTTTTAATTAGATTGTATATAAGATGAAGTGGAGGGAGTTTCATGGAAATAAGTTGGCTCCAAGCCATTATATTAGGTATATTTGCTTGTTTAGCTAGTATGCCTGGTATGGGTGGTACTGTAATTGGTAACTATACATTAGGTCGTCCACTCGTTGGGGGCTTAGTTTGCGGTATTGTTTTAGGTGATATTCAAAGCGGTATTTTAATTGGTACTGCAATGCAGGTTGTATACATAGCACTTGTTACTCCAGGTGGTACAGTTTCTGCTGATGTTCGTGCTGTAAGTTATATTGGTATTCCTCTTGCAATGATAGCTGTTAAATCTTTAGGTCTTGATCCAGCAAGTCCAGCAGGTATTGGTTTGGCTACTTCATTTGGTTCCATGGTAGGTACACTTGGTACAGTTTTATTCTATGGTACTGCTACTATCAACCTTGCATGGCAACATATTGGTTGGAAAGCTGTTGAAGAAGGTAATTTCCATAAATTATATTTCGTAGATATGGGTCTTCCTTGGATTTCTCATATTATATGTTCTTTCATTCCAACTGTAGTTATGTGTTTATATGGTCAAGATGCTGTAGAAGCTATTAAAACTTATTTACCAATGGACGGTATTGCAATGCAGACATTATTCACAGTAGGTGCATTACTTCCATCAGTTGGGGTTGCTATCTTATTAAAACAAGTTGTTAATGATGTTATGGATTTCATTCCATTTTTCTTAGGTTTTGCTTTAGCTGCAGGTTTAGGATTAAACTTAATCGGTGCTGCTATCGTTGGCGGTATGTTTGCAATTATCAATTATAAAATTCAGATGCTTCGCATAGAAGCTAAAAAAGCAGCAGCTAGTGGAGCAACAAGCTATGATGATGACGATGAGGAGGATATTTAAATGGAAAAGAAAATTTCTAAGAAAACACTAAATAAATCTTTTAGAAATTGGTACTATGGACATTTAACATGTTTCTCCCAAGAACATATGCAGACTTTTGGTTATTTATGTGCTATGTTGCCAATTATCGAAGAATTATATAAAACAAAAGAAGAACAGAAAAAGGCAATGCAGACATATACAGCCTTCTTTAATACAGAACCACAGGTTGGTAGTGTAGTTGTAGGTATTACTGCAAGTTTGGAAGAAGCAAAAGCTAATGGCGCAGATGATATCAATGCAGAAACAATAAATGGTCTTCGTGCAGGTCTTATGGGACCACTCGCTGGTATCGGTGACTCCTTGGTAGTAGGTACATTAATTCCAATTTTATTAGGTATTGCAATGGGTCTATCTACTGGCGGTTCTCCAATTGGGGCAATCTTTTATATAATCGTTTGGAACTTACTTATTACTTGGGGTATGAGATTTTTATACTTCAAAGGTTATGAACTCGGTGGTAAAGCAATTGATTTCTTAGTTGGTGAAAGAGCTACAGCTATCCGTGAATCTATCGTAATGTTAGGTACTATCGTAATTGGTGCTGTTGCTGGTACTTGGATTAATATCAGAACAGGCTTCACTATGACTGCCGAAGGTGCAGATAAACCATTTTTAGTACTCCAAGATACATTAAATGGTGTATTCCCTAATATTTTATCAGCTGTATTTGTTATTTTCTGTTGGTATTTATTGACTAAGAGAAATATGTCACCAATTTATGTTATGCTTTTATTAGTAGTTATTGCTTTCGTTGGTGTATTAGTTGGTTTCTTCGATACAGGATTAACTTATTGATGAAAGGTGATTTTTTATGCAGAGCAAAATGAAACAAGCTTATATTGGAGAAATACAATATCAAACGAAGATGTTGAATAATTTAAAAGTTTGGCTTAGAAATATGATAATGCTTTCTTCTATATCATTAATATTGATTTTATTTGGAGATGAGATATATTCTTTCTTATCAACTGTAGGTATAGTATTAATGGTTTTAAGTGTGATAGCTTGTTTGATATTGAGCTTAGGCATAAAAAATGGACAGGATAATATTAATAAATTGATTAACTATATAGAAAAATAACAGCAATAAAAGGCTATGATGAATATAATTTCCCCCATCTAAATATTATTCATCATAGCCTTTTTAGAGTTTAAAATAATTTTAGTTTAAGTGGGTGATGATATGGATTGGAAAATTGTATTTTCAGATATTGATGGAACAGTATTAAATTCTAAACATGAATTATTGACTAGTACAATTGAAGCTGTACAAAAATTAGCTTTAAAAAATATACCATTTGTATTGGTGTCAGCGCGTATGCCTAAAGCTATGAAATTAATTCTTGATGAAATGAATGTAAAAATGCCAATGATTAGTTATGGTGGGGCTTTAGTTTTAGATGAGCAAAATCAAATTTTACATGATGATAAAATTAATAAATTAGATACGAAGGCTATTATTGATGAAATAGAACTATTATGGCCTGATGATGTAGTAATAAATTATTATAGTGATGATAATTGGTTTATAAAAGATGAAGATAATAAAGCTGTAAAGAGAGAAGAAAATATCACTAATGTAAAAGCAAGTCAGGCGGATTTTAAAGAATTGATAAATAAAGATATATTGCCTAATAAAATATTATGTATGACAAAAGCAAATATCAGCTCAAAAATAGAAGCTGTTTTGCAAGAGAAGTTTCCTCAATTAAATATAGTGCGTTCAAGTGATATTTTAATTGAAATCATGAATAAAGATGTAAGTAAAGCAAATGGTATCGAAGTATTATTGCATCATTTGAATATGACACCTGAACAAGCTATTGCCTTTGGGGATAATTATAATGATTTAGATATGTTGAAATTGGTAGGAAGAGGAGTAATTATGCAAAATGCTCCAGAAGAAATCAAAAAACAAATGGAATATATAACAAAGTCTAATAATGAAGATGGCATTTATGAATATCTGCAAAAACTTGATTTAGTATAAGAGGAGATGAAAAAGATGTTATGGGAGAATAGACAATCTAATTATGATAAATATCCTAAAATAAAGATAAAAGAAATAGATGAATTATCTAGTGAAGCTTATGAAGGTTATGCAGATATTGTAAATGTTTTGAATTTAATTGAAGGTGAAGAAGCAATTGTAACTTCACCAGAAAATTTATTTGCTCCATTTGTCGTTCATTATGCAGAAACATTCATAATACCTGAAAATATAAAAGAATATACTATAGCACCATACGGAAAATCTAAAGGGCAAAAAATTGCAACATTAAAAGCTTATGTGCGAGTTTAATTTCTATTCGTAAATAAAAAAGCAAGGATTAAAACATTTGTTTATATCCTTGCTTTTTGTTTAGGCGATTAATATATGAGCCTTATTTAATTCAGTTTTTATTAATTCCAAAGTTTCCATATTAGGAATTTCAATTGTATGATAATGAAGACCTTTTGTTATGCTCATTAAAGCAGAAGCATTTGTTTTTTCTTTTTTTGCCAAAAATAACTGAATATCTCTACGACTATTGATGAAGAGATTAACACGAATTTCACCATATAATGGGTGTTCAACGATAACATCACGGACTTTACCACCATTATCAATGATAATTTCTAATTCTGTTTGTAAATTATCATCATTATGTTGGCAGGCTATAGTGGCGAGTTGTTCTTCTTTTGCTTGGTCGTGAGGTAGTAAATATCCTCTAGGTGTAGCAAAGATATTATGACCAGAAGCTCTTAAAACGGTAATATCTCCGACAATAATCTGTCTACTGACTTTAAAGATATTGGCTAGTTCTGAGCCAGTGATTGGCGTATTAGTTTGTTTTAACGTATAAAGGATTTGTTCACGTCTTTCATCTGTATTCATATAAATCACTTTCTTTTTTATTTAATTAAATCGGCAACAGTAGCATTAACAGCTTTTATTAAATCTTGTGGTGCAAGTAAAATCTGTTCTCCGCGCACACCTGCACTGATAGCTATTTTAGGCCATTTCAAAGCTGTTTCATCAATGAATACAGGATAAGCTTTTTTTGCACCAAGTGGAGAACAACCACCACGCACATAACCAGTTAAAGGCAATAGTTCTTTAAGATGTATCATTTCTACCTTTTTAAAATTAGCAACTTGAGCAAGTTTTTTTAGATGCAATTCATCATCACCAGGGATACAAGCCATGATGATATCATTTTTATCACTTCTAGCTACTAAAGTTTTAAATACAGTTTTTATATCCATATTTACATCTTTAGCAACATGGATAGCACTTAAGTCATTTAAATCTACTTTATATTCTTTTAGTTCATAATCTATCTTTAAGCGGTCTAAAATGCGAGCCGCATTAGTCTTTTTCATAATGATATCCTCCTAAAAATATTAATGAATATAGCTATTATTATAGCATTTAGAAAACTTTTTTAAAATATTTTATATTTTTTTCAAAAAAAGTGTTGACATTTATTTGAAATCGGGTTATTATATAGAAGCTGACTCACGGAGACAGCAACAAGCAAGAAATGTTCTTTGAAAACCAAACAATGCACAATATGTTTTCTAACATAAACGAATGTGCGGTATCTGCTTTTTATAGCAGATTACCTAATAAATTCTTTTTAAACAGATAATTAAGAGCCAATCGGTTCTTCGAAAAATAATTTTTTTTGGAGAGTTTGATCCTGGCTCAGGACGAACGCTGGCGGCGTGCTTAACACATGCAAGTCGAACGGGGTGTTTATTTCGGTAAACACCAAGTGGCGAACGGGTGAGTAACGCGTAAGCAATCTACCTTCAAGATGGGGACAACACTTCGAAAGGGGTGCTAATACCGAATGAATGTAAGAGTATCGCATGAGACACTTACTAAAGGAGGCCTCTGACATAAGCTTCCGCTTGAAGATGAGCTTGCGTCTGATTAGCTAGTTGGTGAGGGTAAAGGCCCACCAAGGCGACGATCAGTAGCCGGTCTGAGAGGATGAACGGCCACATTGGGACTGAGACACGGCCCAGACTCCTACGGGAGGCAGCAGTGGGGAATCTTCCGCAATGGGCGAAAGCCTGACGGAGCAACGCCGCGTGAACGATGAAGGTCTTAGGATCGTAAAGTTCTGTTGTTAGGGACGAAGGATAAGGATTATAATACAGTCTTTGTTTGACGGTACCTAACGAGGAAGCCACGGCTAACTACGTGCCAGCAGCCGCGGTAATACGTAGGCGGCAAGCGTTGTCCGGAATTATTGGGCGTAAAGGGAGCGCAGGCGGGAAACTAAGCGGATCTTAAAAGTGCGGGGCTCAACCCCGTGATGGGGTCCGAACTGGTTTTCTTGAGTGCAGGAGAGGAAAGCGGAATTCCCAGTGTAGCGGTGAAATGCGTAGATATTGGGAAGAACACCAGTGGCGAAGGCGGCTTTCTGGACTGTAACTGACGCTGAGGCTCGAAAGCTAGGGTAGCGAACGGGATTAGATACCCCGGTAGTCCTAGCCGTAAACGATGGATACTAGGTGTGGGAGGTATCGACTCCTTCCGTGCCGGAGTTAACGCAATAAGTATCCCGCCTGGGGAGTACGGCCGCAAGGTTGAAACTCAAAGGAATTGACGGGGGCCCGCACAAGCGGTGGAGTATGTGGTTTAATTCGACGCAACGCGAAGAACCTTACCAAGACTTGACATTGATTGAAAGACTTAGAGATAAGTTCCTTCTCTTCGGAGAACAAGAAAACAGGTGGTGCATGGCTGTCGTCAGCTCGTGTCGTGAGATGTTGGGTTAAGTCCCGCAACGAGCGCAACCCCTATACTATGTTGCCAGCATTTCGGATGGGAACTCATAGTAGACTGCCGCGGACAACGCGGAGGAAGGCGGGGATGACGTCAAGTCATCATGCCCCTTACGTCTTGGGCTACACACGTACTACAATGGGATGAACAGAGGGAAGCGAAATCGCGAGGTGGAGCGGATCCCTAAAAGCATCTCTCAGTTCGGATTGTAGGCTGAAACTCGCCTACATGAAGTCGGAATCGCTAGTAATCGCAGGTCAGCATACTGCGGTGAATACGTTCCCGGGCCTTGTACACACCGCCCGTCACACCACGAAAGTCATTCACACCCGAAGCCGGCTAAGGGCCTATGGTACCGACCGTCTAAGGTGGGGGCGATGATTGGGGTGAAGTCGTAACAAGGTAGCCGTATCGGAAGGTGCGGCTGGATCACCTCCTTTCTAAGGAGCATGCGTTACCGAGGTAACGGCATGTGTCGAGCACATTCGAGCATTGTTTGGTTTTGAGAGAATATCTCTCTATATGGGGGTGTAGCTCAGTTGGGAGAGCACCTGCCTTGCAAGCAGGGGGTCAGGAGTTCGAATCTCCTCATCTCCACCATATTAAATAATAAGCCTTCGGGCATTAGATAAAGACAGGATAACCTGTCTTTTTTGTTTGTGTAAAAATAAATATATTTTCATATATGGATAATAGAATAAGGAGGAAGACATCAGTGAATAGCATTATGGTAACAATCGCTTCTGTTTGTTTAGTAGCTCTTACAGTTATTAATTTCTAAGAGGGAATAATTTGTAATTATTGTTTTTAATTAGAGAAAGGATTTTAAAATGAAAAGCAATGGCAAAAATATAGTTATATTAGTGATGTTTTGTTTATTAACTGTTGTATTTGCTGGTTGTGGAAATACTTCTCAAGATAATAGTTCTCAAAAAACAGAAAAGCAACAAGAAGTTTATATTGTAGCAGCTGCTAGCATGACAGATGCTATAAAAGAAATTGGTGCAAATTATGAAAAAGAATATCCAAATGTGAAATTAACATATAACTTTGGAAGTTCTGGTGCCTTACAAACACAGATAGAACAAGGGGCTCCTGCTGATGTATTTATTTCAGCAGCACAAAAACAGATGAATGCCCTAGATGAGAAAGGATTAATTGATAAGTCCACGCGTAAAGATTTATTGGAGAATAAAGTGGTTTTAATTGTGCCAAAAGACAGTGAATTATCTTTAAATGATTTTGCTGATGTGGCTACAGATAAAATCAATAAAATAGCTTTAGGTGAACCAAAAGCTGTACCAGTTGGACAATATTCAGAAGAAATCTTCTCTAATTTAAAGATACTAGACGCTATGAAACAGAAGGCAGTATATGCTTCTGATGTACGTCAAGTTCTCGGTTGGGTAGAAACAGGCGAAGTAGATTGCGGTATAGTTTATGCTACAGATGCAGCTATTTCTGATAAAGTTAAAGTATTGATGGAAGCACCAGAAAATACGCATAAACCTGTAGTTTATCCAATAGCGATGGTAAATTCCTCTAAAAATCCAGATGTAGCAAAAGATTTTATTGCATATTTATCTCAAGATGCACAAAAAAATATTTTGGCAAAATATGGATTTAACGTAAAATAATAAAATATATAGCGACAAATTAAAGCAGATTAATGCTTTAGCTTGTCGCTATTTTCATTTGAGGTGAAAATATGGATTTTTCTCCATTATATATTTCCTTAAAAACAGCGGGACTTGCTACAATAATTACTTTTATTTTAGGTATATATGCAGCTAGATTTATTTGCAAATTAAAAAAATATCAAGGATTTATAGATGGCATCATCACTTTACCTTTAGTTTTGCCTCCTACTGTAGTGGGTTTTTTCTTATTGTTATTTTTAGGAAAAAATAGTTTTATTGGACAATTTTTAGCTGTATTTGATATTAATATAATTTTTTCCTGGCCAGCTACTGTAATTACAGCAGTTGTAGTTTCTTTTCCATTGATGTATAGAACGACGCGTGGAGCTTTTGAGCAGATAGATAAAGATTTGATTTTTGCAGCGAGAACTTTAGGTATGAGTGAAGAAAAAATCTTTTGGAAGATTATATTACCTTTGGCAAAATCCGGTATATTAGCAGGTGCAATTTTATCTTTTGCTAGGGCTTTAGGTGAATTTGGAGCGACAATTATGCTAGCGGGTAATATTCCAGGAAAAACGCAGACAATGTCTACAGCTATTTATTCAGCAGTGCAAGCAAATGACCAAGAAACGGCTTTTGTTTGGGCAGGGATAATAATTGTTGTATCATTAATGGTAATGGTATTGATGAATTATTGGTTAAAACAGCAACAAAAAGTCAATAGTTGAGGTGAAGTAAATGGCTTTAGAAGTAGCAATAAAAAAATATTATCCTGATTTTAGTTTAGATGTGAATTTTTACACTGAAAAAGGAATTTTAGGTGTATTAGGTGCATCTGGTTGTGGTAAGAGTATGACTTTAAAATGTATTGCAGGGATAGAAACACCAGATGAAGGTAAAATAATTCTCAATGGTAGAGTTTTGTTTGATAGTGAAAAAAAGATTAATTTATCACCACAAAAGCGAAATATAGGCTATTTATTTCAAAATTATGCGTTATTTCCTCATATGAATGTTGAAGAAAATATTGCTGTAGGTATAAAAATTAAAGAAGAGCAAAAAGAAATTATAGCTAAGTATTTAAAAATTTTTCATTTAGAAAATTTAAAAAAGGCTTATCCTAAAAATTTATCAGGAGGGCAACAACAAAGAGTAGCATTAGCTAGAATTTTTGCTTCACAGCCTGATATATTAATGTTAGATGAACCATTTTCGGCTTTAGATGATTTTTTGAAATGGCAAGTTGAATTAGAATTAGCAAAAGTTTTAAAGCTTTATGGTAAAAATGTATTATTCGTTTCCCATAATAGAGATGAAATTTATCGTTTTTGTGATGAAATTATGGTATTATCACAAGGAAAAACTGTGTCTTTTAGCACTAAAAAAGATTTATTTGAAAAACCAAATTCAATAGCTGCTTCTAAATTGAGTGGTTGTAAAAATCATTCACGCATAGAGAAAATAGACAAGTATTTATGTAGAGCTATTGATTGGAATATAGATTTAACAGTTACTAGTGAAATAAGTGATAAAGATAGATACATAGGCATTAGAGCCCATGAATTAATGATAGTTGATGATAAAGAAAGAAAAAAAGATATAAATGTAGAAGAAGTCATCATTGATGAATTAGTAGAAAATATTTTTAGCATAGTTATAATGTTGAGAAAAGAAAATGCTAAACAAGCCATTCGTTTAGAAGTCAGCAAAGAGTATTGGCAAAATAATAAAAGAATTGGCGATACTATATATGTAAAATTACCTCAAGATAAGATTTTTCTTTTAGATAAGTAATAAAAAAACTCATTTCAATGAAATTGACTATAAAAAAGATATATTTTCATAGTTAATTTAAATATTGAAATGAGTTTTTTATTTTATTTGCTAATTGTAAATTTAAAAACAGTATATTTATCAGACTGTTTTTCTGTTGTCAATTTTATTTGATGTAAACTAGCTAGATGTTGGGCAATTTTTAGTTCAATGCTATTTAAGATAGTATCATCTTCTGCGGTCTGATAAAATTGAGGGAACATTTCTGGTAGGTGTTCGACAGATATTTCATCATTATTGTTTTGCATATAGATATAATAATTGTTATCATCTTCTAAAATCTTTATGATTAAATCACTTTTTTGAGGATAGATTTGAAGTGCTTTATCTAAAGTTTCACAAAACATTTGTTTAAGACGATTTTTATCTCCTGTAAATAAAATGATTTCTTTAGCTAGACTTATTTTTAAATCTATCTTTATATTTTGTTCCTTAGCTACTTTTTCACGAGCTTTTATACTATCTTGAAGAATTTCTATTAAATTGAGCAAATCTTTTTGAAGTGTAAAATCTTTATTATCTAATTGAGATAAATCTAAAAGATTACTAGCAATCATATCTAGTTTATCAATATTTTTTTGCATTTGTTTTAAATATGGCTCAGGTATATTGGATTTTTTTTGAGCTAATTCTTGTATATCATGTTTTAATTCTTTTAAAGGTGTATGGAGTTTATAAGCTGTTTTTATGATTAAATTATTATCAGATTGAGCTTTAGCTTTAGATGTAGTTTCGAGATTTTGTAAATATAAAGAAAGACGATTTAAGTTTTGAGCTAGTTGAGCTATCTCATCATTAGCTTTTGTTTTTATATGGGAAGTATAATTATGGTGCAAAATCTTTTCAATAAATTGATTTAATACTTCTAAAGGTAAAACGTATTTTTTTAGGAGAACTTTTAAGAGAAGTATTAAAATTACAAATAGAACTATAGAACAAAATAGCATTAAAGCAATTCCATCATACCAACTGAATTTTAATGTAGGCATTTTGCTATGAAACAGCAATGCTCCTTTGACATTACCTTCACTATCATATATAGGAACACCAACTGTAGTATAATGTGGCTGTGTATATATATTAAAGGTTTGAGTGCGAATATTTTGACCGTTTAAAATGGATTGAAGGTCATTGGCTGCTTGAGCTGGAAGTTGGTCATAAGTTAATGCTGGATTAAAGCGAGAACCTACAATTTGCAGTGTATTTTTATCTACAAGCCATATTTCACCTTGTTCTAATATATTTACTAATTGCAAAACATTAGCGTTATATATATTATTTAAAGGATTGTTACCTGTAGACTTACTCAAAATATCAGCTAAAGATAAAGCTGTGCTTTCTAAACGACTGCTTTCTATGTTTTGAGAATGTTGAAAGAATAGATAGCCAAATACTGCACTAAACGAAACAACGAATAAAATGAGTATTGTGGACATGATTAATAAAATTTTATTGATAAGTTTTGACATAATATAACCTCTATAAATAATCATAAAGTGAATTTAAATAGATTTTAGCATAAAAAAGAGAAAGAAAAAACACTTTTCGATGATTAAAAACACTTGAAATATAAAGCTTTTTATAGTTTTTATAAAAATATAAAAAAAAAATCAAAAAAAGTGTTGACAAGAGGCTCATTATTTAATATACTATAGAAGCTGGCTCGTGAGCCAACAAGAAAAAAGCCAAACGGCTTGAACATAAGAATATGGGCCTATAGCTCAGCTGGTTAGAGCGCACGCCTGATAAGCGTGAGGTCACTAGTTCAAGTCTAGTTAGGCCCACCATTATTGATCTTTGAAAACTACACAGAAGAAGAAATGCAAAAAACAAATTCACCATATGAGTAGGCTGTTAATGATTTATCATTTACAGATACTATAGTTAGAACAAAAGTTCTAACCTCATTAAAAGAATTAGCTTCTCTTATGAGTTTAAAGTGGATTGAACCAAGCATTTTAGGATTTAAACAAATTACATTAGCGAAGACAAACGCAAATGACCTTAAGTAAGTTAAGTGAACAAGGGCATACGGCGGATGCCTTGGCGCCAAGAGCCGATGAAGGACGCGGTAAGCTGCGAAAAGGCATGGGTAGGAGCAAGCATCCAGTGATCCATGCATATCCGAATGGGGCAACCCACCATCAGTCATGTGATGGTACGAAAGAGGCAGACCTGGGGAACTGAAACATCTAAGTACCCAGAGGAAAAGTAATCAATTGAGATTCCCTAAGTAGCGGCGAGCGAAAGGGGAAGAGCCCAAACCATGAAACTTCGGTTTTGTGGGGTTGAGGACCGGCAAAAAGAGGAAACTTCTTAGTCGAATGGTTTGGAAAGGCCATGCACAGAAGGTAAAACACCTGTAGGCGAAAAGAAGTCAATCGGGCTGGTATCCAGAGTACTGCGAGACACGTGAAACCTTGCAGGAAGCAGGGGGGACCACCCTCCAAGGCAAAATACTACTTGGCGACCGATAGCGCATAGTACCGTGAGGGAAAGGTGAAAAGAACCCCGGGAGGGGAGTGAAATAGAACCTGAAACCGTATGTCTACAAGCAGTCGAAGCACCTTAAGAGTGCGACGGCGTGCCTATTGAAGAATGAACCGGCGAGTTACATTATGTTGCGAGGTTAAGTGGGAGACACGGAGCCGAAGCGAAAGCGAGTCTTAATAGGGCGACTAGTAACATGGTGTAGACCCGAAACCGCAGTGATCTATCCATGGTCAGGTTGAAGCGCAGGTAAAAATGCGTGGAGGACCGAACCCGTGAGTGTTGAAAAACTTTGGGATGAACCGTGGATAGGGGTGAAATGCCAATCGAACGCGGAGATAGCTGGTACTCCCCGAAATAGCTTTAGGGCTAGCCTCAGGGAAGATTATAGACGGTAGAGCACTGATCTGGCAAGGGGGCGTAAAGCCTACCGACCCTAGTCAAACTTCGAATGGCTATAATTAAGACCCTGGGAGTCAGACTGCGAGTGATAAGACCCGTAGTCAAGAGGGAAACAGCCCAGACCGCCGACTAAGGTCCCCAATGCTGTACTAAGTGGAAAAGGATGTAAGACTTCATAAACAACCAGGATGTTGGCTTAGAAGCAGCCACCATTAAAAGAGTGCGTAATAGCTCACTGGTCGAGAGGCCTTGCGCCGAAGATGTCCGGGGCTCAAGTACAGAACCGAAGTCGCGGCAGGATTATATAATTCTGGGTAGGGGAGCGTTGTATATCCGACTGAAGGTGTACCGGAAGGAGCGCTGGAGGATATACAAGAGAGAATGCCGGTATGAGTAGCGAAAAGAACAGTGAGAATCTGTTCCACCGAAAGCCTAAGGTTTCCTGAGCAACGCTCGTCGACTCAGGGTAAGTCGGGACCTAAGCCGAGGCAAAAAGCATAGGCGATGGACAACAGGTTAATATTCCTGTACCGCTTCAAATCGTTTGAGCAATGGAGTGACACAGAAGGTAGCTTGAGCACGCGAATGGATGTGCGTGTCGAAGGTGGTAGGTTGCAGTATAGGTAAATCCGTACTGTATAAGACCGAGAACTGATAGATAGACGATACTTCGGTAAAGTCAAATTCAAGTGAGCCATGCTGTCGAGAAAAGCTTCTAGTGAGAGATGAGGCGCCCGTACCGAAACCGACACAGGTAGGCGGGGAGAGAATCCTAAGGTGCGCGGGACAACCCTCGTTAAGGAACTCGGCAAATTGTATCCGTAACTTAGGGATAAGGATAGCCGGAGGATGTGAAGGGATTTACTTCTGGAGCGTCAGCCGGTGGCACAAGAGAGGCCCAAGCGACTGTTTAGCACAAACACAGGTGCCTGCAAAAGAGAAATCTGACGTATAGGTGCTGACACCTGCCCGGTGCTGGAAGGTTAAGAGGAGGGCTTAGAGGAAACTCGAAGGCTTGAATTGAAGCCCCAGTAAACGGCGGCCGTAACTATAACGGTCCTAAGGTAGCGAAATTCCTTGTCGGGTAAGTTCCGACCCGCACGAAAGGTGTAACGACTTGGGCACTGTCTCAACGAGGGACCCGGTGAAATTGAAGTACCTGTGAAGATGCAGGTTACCCGCGACTGGACAGAAAGACCCCATGGAGCTTTACTGCAACCTGACATTGATGTTCGGTAAATAACGTACAGGATAGGTGGGAGACGGAGAAGTATTGGCGTTAGCTGATATGGAGTCAACCTTGGGATACCACCCTTTATTTATTGGACCTCTAACTGAAGAAGTAACGACTCTCAGGACAGTATCAGGCGGGCAGTTTGACTGGGGCGGTCGCCTCCCAAAATGTAACGGAGGCGCCCAAAGGTTCCCTCAGCGCGAACGGAAACCGCGCAAAGAGTGTAAAGGCAGAAGGGAGCTTGACTGCGAGTCAGACACGACGAGCAGGTACGAAAGTAGGGCTTAGTGATCCGGTGGTTCCGAGTGGAAGGGCCATCGCTCAACGGATAAAAGCTACCCTGGGGATAACAGGCTAATCTCTCCCAAGAGTCCATATCGACGGGGAGGTTTGGCACCTCGATGTCGGCTCATCACATCCTGGGGCTGGAGCAGGTCCCAAGGGTTGGGCTGTTCGCCCATTAAAGTGGTACGTGAGCTGGGTTCAGAACGTCGTGAGACAGTTCGGTCCATATCCATCGCGGGCGTAAGAGACTTGAAGGGGGCTGCTCCTAGTACGAGAGGACCGGAGTGGACGGACCAATGGTGTACCAATTATCCCGCCAGGGGTACAGTTGGGTAGCTACGTCCGGAAAAGATAAACGCTGAAAGCATCTAAGCGTGAAACTTGCCTTAAGATGAGGTCTCCCAAAGCGAAAGCTTGAAAGACACCTTGAAGATGACGAGGTTGATAGGCCAGGAGTAGAAGTTCAGTAATGAATGTAGCGTACTGGTACTAATATGTCGAGAGCTTAACTTAAAAAAGAAATGACTTGGAGCAAAGTAATCTTCTGAGTGGTTTTGAAAGATTAATATCTTTCAAAAAAGAAAAAGAGAATATCTGGTGACGATGCCTAAATGGTTCCACCTGTACCCATACCGAACACAGTAGTTAAGCATTTAGAGGCCAAAAGTACTTGCATGGAGACGTGCTGGGAGGATAGGAAGTTGCCAGTTAGAGCCTTTAGGCTCATTATAATGGAATATGGCGGCTATGGTGAAGCGGTCAACACGGCGGATTGTGGCTCCGTTATTGCGTGGGTTCGATCCCCACTAGTCGCCCCATTAAATTAGGGGTATAGCTCAATTGGTAGAGTAGTGGTCTCCAAAACCATTGGTTGTGGGTTCAAGTCCTACTGCCCCTGCCATTATAGCATACAGTATTCCATTAAGTTTTATTAAAATTTTATATCATGGAGCGATACTCAAGAGGCTGAAGAGGACGGTTTGCTAAATCGTTAGGCGGCTTCGCCGTGCGAGAGTTCGAATCTCTCTCGCTCCGCCACTTTAAAAATGTAGAGTCTTTGGATTTTATAATCTAAAGGCTCTTTTTGTTTTTATTGACTTGTATTGACTTGTGATGATAAACAAGATATGATTAAGTTAGGATATAATTTTGTATCGGTCATAATAAGAAAGGAACTTTATTATGAAAAAAATAGTTAAATACTTTATGATGGTTATTACCTTATGTATATTTGCTTTAACGGCAAATAGTTTTTCCATGGCTGAAGCTTCAGCATTATATACTCCAGCTAGCTATTGGAATAATGATACAAATTATCCATTAGCATTTTCACAAAACGGTGTAAATAGATATGTTGACGTATCTTCAGCAAAAATTATTGAGCAAGAAGAAAAAGTTGAAGAAAATACCAAAACAGCAGTATTTTCTTATGATGTTGTGATGGTAGATGGGGATAAAACAACAAAATTCACTTATAAAACGATGATAAGATTTGTAAATGATGAAATGTATGTTGCTAGTGCTAGAGGAAATGGCAATGGCTGGTTCCAATTAAGCAGTCGTTCTTTTGATCAACCACAATATAATGCAACGCTGATTTTAGCAGATTATTTTGGGATAAATAAATAAAAAATAATAGTAGAAAAGGCAGTTTATGATTAATTTCATAAACTGCCTTTTTTTAATGGATTTTTATGAACCATTTGAAGAAATGGAAGCTAATAATGTTTGGTTTTTTTCTTCTAGATCTAATTCATATTCAACAATTTTACGTTTTTCTTCTATAGTTAATTTGTGATCTGGTTTTGTTAAAACGGGAGAATTGTCAATATTTTTTGAAGTCAATAATCTTAATAAAGAAAGAAAATGTTGACGATCTTTAGCTGGTAAATTGATATATTTTGTAATAAAAGATATATCATCTATATTTAGATTATATTCATTAGCTAGTTTTTCTAAGTTATCAGTTGCTTTTGGATTGGGTTTATCTTTTATATTTAGATTATCATAAATCAATGAATTTATATCAACATCTAAAGCATCTGTGATAGCTATAAGAGTACCAATTTTGGGATCTTTGATAACAGAAGATAAAATCTTATTCAAAGTACTGAGGGGAATACCTGATTTTTGAGCTAAAACTTCATTAGTATAACCTTTTTCTTGTTTTATTTTTTTTATTTTTTCCAATATAGGTTTAAAGGATTCCATAATATATTATTCCTCCATTTTGGATTATTGAAATAGTATATCATTTATAAATTTTAGTGTAAAGTTGACAGATTTCTAAAAATTTTAATATTTCCTTTGAGGTATTTGACTTTTTCCATAAATGGAAGTAAAATAAAACTAAAATATTTCCATATTTGGAAAGGTGGTGGTATTATGTATAATAATTTAGTTAATGAGATTGTAAAAAAAGGCTATAAAACAGAAGAAATAGCACATATACTAGCTAATTTGCTAAATTGTTCAGAAGAAATTATCGAAAATAAGCTAAAACATGTTGGGGAATTTACATTCCAAGAAGTAATAAAGATAAATAGTGAGATTTTTAATAATGAAATGGATATAAAATATCTATTTACAGAAGAACAAGATAATGAAGCTACATATCATGACGATATTATACAGAAATCAAAGCCGTCTAAATGGTGGATATAAATGAATAGTAGTTATTTTATTATTTTTTGAAGCAATAATTACTAAACCGAGGGAGGATATTTTTATGGCAAGTAATAAAAAAGCCCAGATTTTAGCAGCAGTAATGTGTGCTTCTTCCATTTTTGGAAGTTATACAGTGGTATCAGCAGCAGATACACCTACTAAAATAGAAAGTACAGATAAAAATTCATCTGTAACAGCTAATGGTAGTACTATCACAGCTACAGCTGGAGCACAAGGTAGTCAACAATCTACAATTACTTTAGGTAATAAAAGTTTAGCTATTAATGTTGGTAAACAAACAACAACAGATGGAACTACTTATGGTACATTTACTTTAAATAGTAGTAATCTTGCTGTGAATAATAGTGGTTTGTCTGTTAAAAATACTAAGGGAATTGTAGTGGGTAGTATTAGTAATACAGGAGCTATTACTGGTACAGGATTAACTATAAAAAATGGTACTGGTACTACATTAGCAAGTTTAAATAATAATGGGTTGAATATTTATGATGGTATTAATACGAAAGCAACAGCTACTATTACTAAGGCAGGGGCTATTACTGGTACAGGATTAACTGTAAAAGCAGTATCTGATCCTATTAAACCAGAGGGCAATTATGTTGAATCAAAAGTAACAACTAGTGGAGTAGCAGATACTATAAAACAGGGTGGTTTTACTAGAGCTACATCTAATGTAACAACTAATTCTATAAAAGATACAATATACACTGACAGTGGAACAGAATTGTCATCTATAAATGTATTTAAAAATACTGCTGCAAATGGTATTGAAAATGGTAAAGTATCATTAACAGCTAAAAAAATAGTTACTGATAATCAAACATCAACTACAACAACATCTACTTTAACTTTAGGTGGAGATAATGCAAGTTTAAAAGTAGGTAACTATGGATTTACTGTTGATAGTAATAACAATGTATTATTTAGCGGTAAAAATGCAAGCTTAACATCTACAGGATTAACTGTAAATGGAACAGGAACTTCTAGTATTAAATCTACAAATGCAACAACAGGTGCTATGGGACAAAGCCAAGTATCTTACAATGGTGTAACAGATACAGTAACAAATGGAACAAATACAACAACATCTACAGTAGGTGCTACTGGTGTAACAGATACAGTAACAAATGCATCTAATCAAACACTAGCACAATCACAAGTAAATACTGCTGGTATAACATTAACAGCTAATAAATATGATGAAGAAAATACTAAAACATCATCTTCATTATCGATAAAAGGTGATAGTGCAACATTAACATCAGGTACTGCTTATGTGAAAGTAGATAATACTTTAGGAAATGTAACATTATCTGGTAATAATGCAACATTATCTGGTAGTACATTTACATTAAAAGATGCAACAAATGGAAAAACTTTAGCAAGCTTAGGTGCTAGTGGATTAAGCATTAATAATGCTGATGGTATTAAAGTTGGTGGTATTAGTAATACTGGAAATCTTATAGCTAATGATGGAATGAATGTTACAGATAAGAATTCTAGTTGGGTAAATATTGGAACATCAACAATGAAAAAGGATATAGCAGCTACTACAACTACATCATATGCTGGAATTACTAATAAAATTGATACAACATTAGCTGGTAATAAAACATATACATCTGGTACAGTAGTAGGACCTACAAGTGTAACAACAACTGTACAAGGTAATAATACAACAGATGCGATTTCTGGTAATAAGAATAAAACAACATCTACAGTAAGTGCTACAGGTGTAACAGATACAGTATACAATGTAAAAGGCAATCAAGTAGCTTCTTCAAGTGTAACAACAAATGGCATTGTTAATACAACAACAAATTTAAGTATAGATGGATCTACTAATAATACAATGAGTACTAGTATATATCAAGATAAAAGAGGTATATCTGCAAGTGCTACTAAAAAAGATGAAAATGGAACAGTTGGTACATCAACTTTAACTTTAGCTGGAAATAGTGCAAGCTTGAAAGTAGGTAACTATGGATTTGCTGTTGATAGTAATAACAATGTATCAATTGCTGGTAACAATGCAACATTATCTGGTAGTACATTTACATTAAAAGATGCTAATGGTAAAACAGCAACATTAAATACTAGTGGATTAACATTAAAAGATGAAGATGGTAATACTACTGGTGGTATTAGTACTACAGGTGCTGTTACTGGTACAAGCTTAAATATTACAGCTAAAAATACAGCTGGAAATAAAACAACATCTACAGTAGGTGCTACTGGTGTAACAGATGCAGTGTATGGTACTGATGGAGCTAGAGTAGCATATTCAAATGTAGGAACAGGTGGCATTTCTAATACAACATCTTTAAAAACTACTACAGGAAAAATAGATACAGCGATTAATCAGAATACATCTGGAGTAGGTATTAGCTCTACAAAATATGATACTAATAATAATGTTACAGACAAAACATCTGTTAGTGTAAATGGTGGTACATCATCTATTACTTCTTATGGAAACTATATTTATGGTGAAGATGGAAAAGCAACATCTTATAATCAAGCCTCTATAAGCTTAAATGGTAATACTGGTACAGCTACAATAAGAGGTGGTAGTAACACAGCTTCTTCAACATTGACTCTTAATGAAGCAGGTGTAGCTTTATCTGGTAAAAATGTAGGCTTAAATGCAAATGGATTAACATTGTACAAAGATGTTGATGGTGTAAAAACTCAATATGCAAGCTTATCTACTGGTGGTTTAAGTGTAAATGGTACAGGTAGTACTACTATTAAATCTACAAATGCAACAACAGGTGCTATAGGACAAAGCCAAGTATCTTATAATGGTGTAACAGATAGCTTTACAAAAGATGATGTAACAAATTCTGTAACAACAAATGCTAATGGAACAACTTTTTCAAGTACAGGAAATGGTTCTACAACAATAAAAGGTGACACAATAAAAACTACTAATCTTATAGTTAATGGTAAAGATATAGGAGGAGTAGCTACTGATGTAGCAGGTATTGATCGTAATACTGAAAACGAAGATGGATTAGGTTATTATACTCAAATTGAAGGAAAAACAAAAATATATAACACAGGTCGTTTTTCTACAGCTAATGGTAATTTTGTAGTAGATCCATATGGAAGCATAACATCAAAAGCTGGTAATTACCGTTTTAATATGGATAGAACAAATGGTTTTGATTTGGGCTATGCAGCAACAACTAGTTTCACTTTAGATAACACAGGTGTAAGTCTTGGTTTTAGAAATAACAGTTTTATATTAGATAAAAATGGTGCAACATTTATAAATGCTAATGGAGAAAATGTATCTTTTACATCTATTAATGGTGGAACTATTACAACAGGTGAAACTGTAATAAATGGTTCTTCAATCACTACAAAAGATTTATATGTAGATAATATTCATTTGAATGGTGCTATTACAGATGGTAATGGTAATGTTGTAGGTGGAGGAGATTTATCACTTGGTGCAGATGGTACATTAGATCTTAAATATAATGCTAATGGTATTACTAATACTTTTGTTAGTGGTGCAACAGGGGTTCATTCTTCCTTTAGCAATGGTACAACAACAGCTAGCAGTAGTGTAGGATATATTGATGATAAAAATACAATAGGAATTAAAGATCAAGTAGGAAATACTAGTGTTACTACAACTACTGATGGTACAACATTTGCAAATGGTAGTGGTTCTACAACAATTAATGGCGGTAATATTACAACAACTGGTGATGTAACAGTTGGTGGAGATTTATCTGTTGGAGATAACTTTAAAGTTGATGGAACAACTGGTAATGTAACTGGTGGAACATATAATGGAGTACAAATTTCTACAGATAAAGATGGTAATGCTATAATTGGTGGCACAAATATCGGCGACTTAGCAACAAATGAAGAAGTAAATAAAGTAAATGATAAAGTAGATGCAGTTGATAATAAAGTTGGAGATACATCAAAACTTGATAAAGAAATTACAGACAATCAGAATTATAAAGATAATCCAAATCTTGTTGGTGCAGTAAATGCCGAAGCTGATATTCGTCGTAATGAAATTTCTAGAATTGATGGTCAGATTGAACAATTAGATGGTAGAGTAGGTAGTTTGGAAAATCGTATGAGTGATGTAGAAGATCGCATTGATAAAGTAGGTGCTATGTCTGCAGCTATCGCAAACCTTCGTACTATGGGATTTGACCCAGAAGCTCCAACAGAAATCGCTATTGGTGTAGGTCAGTATAAGAGCGAAACAGGTCTTGCTCTTGGTGTATTCCATTATCCAAATCAAGACTTCATGCTCAGTGCAAGCATTTCCACTTCTGGTGATGAAGTAATGGGCGGTATCGGTGCTACATGGAAACTCGGTCGTAAATCTGCTGCTGAAAAAGCAAAAGATGAAGAAGCAAGACGTCTTGAAAAAGCTGAAGAAATGAAAAAATTAGCTCAAGATGCAAAAGTAAAAGCTCAGGCTGAAAGACATGCTAAATTATTAGCAGAAAGAGAAGCTCAAAAAACAGCTTAATAGTTAAATTATAAGTTATAAATCTAGAGGATAAGCGACAGATATTCTGTCGCTTATCTATTATAAAAAAATAGTGATAGTAAAGGACGTTGTTTAATATGAAAAAAGTTATATTTACAGTAACATTAATTATGATGATGGCTTTTAGTGGATTATGTTTTGCAGCTGATGGTAATGATTTAAATAAAGAACAAAAAGTAGCAGAAACTTTTATGGAAGTATTTACTAAAGATCAAATTCCTGCATATGATGTAGTTAGTAAAGATTTTTCAGATACCTTAAAAACAAATGTAAATGAAAAAGCTTACAAAGATTTATCTAAACAAATCAAAGAACAATATGGTAATGTCAAAGAAGTTAAGTTCTATAATTTTCAAAGATTTGACCAAGGCGATAGAGTAACTTATGTAGCAGCATTTGATAAAGAACAAGCTGTAGCTATTATGCTTGCATTTGATAAAGACAAAAAATTAACAGATTATGTATTTACTCCATTACAAGTAGAAGAAGCTTCTAAATAATATAGGTAGTGAATATGGACATTCTAAAAGATAATATAGGCATAATAGGAGTTTTTTTTGTAGTTATTATAGGTGTGGGTATATTTTTTTTGAGTAAACCTGCAAAACCAGTAGAAGCACAATCAAATAAAATGATTGGAGAAACAAATATTGGTACTGTATATATAGATACAGATACTATAGAAACAGTAAAAAAAGATGGACATTTTTATTTAATAGTATCTGCTGAAGAACACTACAAAGAAAGTGATTTTTTAACTGAACTTAGAAAAGGTGAAGATTTAAAAGATACTGTTTCTTCATTAACATTATATATGTTTACTAATGATGGAAGATATTATTGTATGCCACAAAGATATTTAATTGATTCACAAGGTAAAGTTTGTGGTGATTTAGGTTCTAGTATGCAATTACAAATGATTGATGATGAAATAATTTTTAAGATTTATACAAATGCATTAAAAACTTTAGAAGATAAAAATCGTTTTCTAAAAATGATGGAGAAATAAATGCATTTAAATAAGATATGCCCAGTTTGTCATCAATCTTTCGAAGCTAGAAGAAAAGATCAAGTGTATTGTACCTATTATTGTCGAAAAAAACATCATAAAGAAACATACTATAGCAAAAATAGGATTGTAGAAGATATAAATGATGAAGAAAATACAGGAGTTATACTAAGACAATTTAGATGTAAAAAATGTCATGAATTAGTAACAGTTGTGAATAAGCATGATAGGCGAACTATTTTTTGTTCACCTCGTTGTGAAAAGTTATATTGGAAACATCCTAAAAAGATAATAAATAAAAATTAAATATTGTAAAGAAGAAAGTAAAAGAGGAAATTAAATTTTTTAATTTAATTTCCTTTTTTTATTTGCTTTTTTTTATTTTTTATGTATAATAATAAAGGTAATAGGTATTACCTTTTAAGAAAGAGGGTTGATTATGGAACAAATTGGGAAAAAAGACTATATTAATGAAAAAATTCCTGTAAGTAAATTAACAATATTAGGGTTTCAACATGTATTAGTAATGTATTCAGCGGCAGTAATTGTGCCAATAATTTTAGCTAATGCTTTGCAATTATCTAATTTAGATTTAGCTTTTTTGATTTCGGCAGATTTATTTACTTGTGGTATTGCTACTTTTTTACAATCCTTTGGTATTGGTCGATTTATTGGAATCAAATTACCAGTAGTATTGGGATGTGCAGTAATAACTTTAGGTCCTATGATTTCTATCGGTAAAACTGGTGGAATGACAGTTTTATATGGTGCAATTTTATTATCTAGTGTATTAGTTTTTGCGTGTTCATTTTTTATTAATAAGATTATTAAATTCTTTCCACCAATAGTAATAGGGTCTTTAGTAACTATCATTGGTTTTTCACTAGTTCCTTTGGCTTTACAAGATATGGCAGGTGGAATTGGAGCAGAAAATTTTGGTGATCCAATAAATTATTTAGTTGCTATTTTTGTATTGATAATTATTTTGTTGATAAATCGTTTTTGCAAAGGTTTTGCAAAATCTATAGCTATTTTAGTAGGCTTAATTTTAGGTACAATATTTGCTAGTTTTTTTGGTATGGTAGATTTATCTCATCTAAATGATGCAGATTGGTTTAAGCTTATTCATCCATTGCATTTTGGTGCTCCAGAATTCACATTCAACAGTGTAGTTGTAATGTCTATCTTTTTAGTTATTAGTGTAGCTGAATCTGTGGGGATTTTTTACATGATTGCTGATATTTGTGAAGTGAAAATAACGCCAAAAGATATAGCAAATGGTATTCGAGCTGAAGGTTGTGCTCAATTTTTAGGCGGATTATTCAATTCTTTCCCATATGTTACCTTTTCTGAAAATGCAGGACTTATGACTGTTACAGGCGTAAGAAATAGATTTGTATTAGTAGCTGCAGCAATTATTTTAGTTATCTTAGGTCTTGTTCCTAAATTTGCGATGCTCACTACATTAATTCCTCATCCAGTATTAGGAGGAGCTATGATATGTCTATTTGGTACAATTGGTGCAAATGGTATTAAAATCTTATCTAGTGTAGATTTTAAAAAGAATGAGAATATTATTATTGTAGCTTGTAGTATTGGTATTGGTTTAGGAACAACTGTTACACCAGGGCTTTTTAATGAAATGCCAGAAATTTTGAAAATGCTTCTAGAAAATGGTATTTTTACAGGCACTGTTACAGCTATTATTTTGAATACTTTATTTAATTATAGTGAAATTTTTAAAACAAAATAAAATATGGATATATCTGGTAGAGATAAATTGACAGCTTGATTTTTTCAGTCATATAATTAAAACAAAATTAGTTAATTAGTAGAGGAATTGTAAATGAAATTTTGTAAAGTAAAAGAACAAGCATTGAGTCAATTGACAAAACAATCTATTTTACAGTATATACAATCAATGGATTTATCTATATCAAACAAGCTCCCTAGAGAAGAATTATTGGCTCAAGAATTAGGTGTTAGTAGAATTACTGTAAGAAGTGCATTAAATGAGCTTGCTAGTGAAGGTATTATTTTTCGTAAACAGGGAAAAGGAACATTCGTTAATCAACAAGCTTTGGGCATGAATGTAGTATTTAATCCTATTGGAGATTTACGTGATGTAATTGCTAATAGTGGTTATGAGGTAAAAACAGAAGTGTTATCTACTAATAAGCGTTTAGCTACAGATGATGAAGCTAAGAAATTACAGTTAGATAATAATGAGGAAGTTTTTATTGTTGAGCGAATGTTTTATGCTAATGAGATGCCAGCTATTTATTGTGTTGATAGAATTCCTGTAAAAATAGTTAAAGAGAATTTTTTGCAAAACTGCTTAGATATGTCTATATATAAATATTTTAGCGAATTTTTAAAGCGTACAATTATTTGGGACAAAGTAGAATTATCTACAATAACAAATCAGGAATTATCTTCTTTGACTGATTATTTTAAATGTGAACAAATAACAAGCTTTTTAAATTGCGATATTATCAATTTTGATAATAATGATGAACCTGTCTTTTATGCTAATGAATATGTAGATACAAAATTTATTCATTATCAATTAATTAGACAAAAGAAATATTAATTATAAGTAATTTGTGAGGTAAAATTATGGATCATTTATTTTATTTAAGAAAAGCAATTGAAGTATCAAAAAAATCTCGTGAACATGGAAATACTCCATTTGGTGCTATCTTAGTAGACGGTGAAGGCAATATTTTATTAGAACAAGAAAATATTGAAATCACAGAATATAATTGTAGTGGTCATGCTGAAACTAGCTTAATGATAAAAGCTTCTAAAAAATACAGTAAAGATTTCTTATGGAATTGCACTCTTTATTCTACTGCTGAACCTTGTGCAATGTGTGCAGGTGCTATATATTGGGGTAATGTAGGTAAAGTAGTTTATGGTATTAGTGAAAAACGCCTTTTGGAATTAACTGGTGATGATGAACAAAATCCTACTTTTGATTTACCATGTAGAGAAGTATTCGCTAGAGGTCAAAAAGATATAAAAGTAGAAGGTCCATTCCCAGAAGTGGAAAATGAAGTAGTAGAAGTTCATAAAGATTATTGGAATAAATAATTTAAGATAAATAATAAAATAAGTAATATAGGAAAGCTTGATGAAATCTTAGAAAATATAGATAAGATTTTATCAAGCTTTTTATTTTTAGCTATTAATCATAGAGCATTTTGTAAATAATAAGGTTTATTATGGATAAAATGTATAAAATTTTTATCTTTTTTCTTAAAAATAATGTAAATATGTAAATTTTTTATGGATTGTATGATATAATGGAAAGCGTATTATTTTATAAATTAAGGGTGTGATAATTTGAAAAATCTTAGTATGAGCGCTAAAGTTTTTCTAGGTTTTGGGATAGGGATTATCTTAGGTCTTATTTTTCAAAAAGATATTTTATGGTTACAACCTATTGGAGATTTATTTTTAAAACTCATTAAAATGATTGTTGTTCCTGTTGTATTTTTATCTATTATTAGTGGAATATCTAGTATAGGTGATATTGGAAAATTAAAACGCATAGGAACAAAGGTAGTAGGGTTTTATATTGTAACTACAGTGCTTTCTGCAATTATTGGTCTTATTGTGGCACATATAATGAAGCCAGGTGCTGATTTTGCTGTAAGTCAAATTGTAGATACAGGCGAAGTGATAAAACCTGCTGAGCCAATGACTGTTAGCCAGACTATTTTGAGCATGGTTCCTGATAATCCGATAACAGCTTTAGCTACAGGTAATTTAATGCAAATTATCGTATTTGGGGTATTTATTGGTATTGCGATAACTATTTTGGGTGATAGAGTAAAAAATATTAAAAAAGTTATTGATGAAGCCAATATTATTATGTTTAAAATCACAGATATGGTAATGCAAGTAACTCCATTTGGGGTAACTGCTTTAGTTGCTTGTAGTGTTGGCGAATATGGTTTATCTATTTTTAATATTTTAGGTAAATTTATTTTAACTCATTACATAGGTGCTTTTTCTGTAGTGTTATTTATGTATGTATTTATTATTAAATACATTGCTAAGATTTCATTGAAAGATTTCTTTACTAAAATTACAGAGGTTTGGTTAGTAGCATTTAGTACAACAAGTAGTTCTGGTACTTTACCTGTTAGCTTACGTGTTACTGAAGAAAAATTTAAAGTAAAAGATGAATTGGCATCATTTACTTTGCCTATTGGTGCAACTATCAATATGAATGGGATTGCTGTATATTATGCTGTTACTGTATTATTTGTAGCTCAAGTATATGGTGTAGAACTTTCTTTAATGCAACAAGTGATGTTTATCTTTATGACTACATTGATTTCCATAGGTACTCCTGGTATTCCAAACAGTGGCATTGTATTGACTATAATGTTACTTACAACAATGGGGCTTCCTATTGAAATTATGGGTATGATAGTTGGTATCTTCCGTTTAATAGATATGATTCATACTGCACTCAATGTAACAGGCGATGTAGTAAGTACATTGGCTGTAGCACGTATTGAACATATGTATAAAGAATAATTTTAAAGGTGGATTATTATGAGTGATGAAAATAATAAAATGAAGCGAGGGCTGAAAAATCGCCATATGCAAATGATTGCACTTGGTACTTCTATTGGTACGGGGCTGTTTTATGGTTCTGCACCAACAATTAAATTAGTAGGTCCAGGGATTATTTTATCTTATGCTTTAGCTGGTGTTTTCATTTTCTGTATCATGAGAATGGTAGGGGAAATGTCTGTAAAAGAGCCTGTTTCTGGTTCATTTGTTTATTTTGCGAATAAATATTTAGGTCCTTTTGCAGGTTATTTAGCAGGTTGGAATTATTGGTTTTTATATTTATTAGTTTGCTTTGCGGAATTATCTGCAATTGCTATTTATGTAAATTATTGGTTTCCTGATGTACCTCATTGGATAACAGTTTTAGTCTGTATTGTAGTAGTAACAACTGTAAATTTAATCAATGTAAAAACTTTTGGTGAAGCAGAATTTTGGGCATCATTTATTAAAATTTTAGCTATCTGCTGTATGATTGTATTTGGTTTTTATTTGATATTTACAACAATGGGACCATTTCCTGATAATTTTAGTAATTTATGGAATAATGGTGGCTTTTTCCCTAATGGTGCTTGGGGATTTGCACAGTCTTTAGCTGTAGTTATGTTTTCTTTTGGCGGTGTAGAATTAATCGGTATTGCAGCAGGAGAAGCTGAAAATCCAGAAAAAACTTTACCAAGAGCTATAAATGAAGTATTGCTTCGTATCTTAATTTTCTACATTGGTACTATGGTAGTATTGATGACACTTGCTCCATGGGATGAAGTTGGTTTAAATGCTAGCCCATTTGTACAGATTTTCTCTAATATCGGTGTTCCAGCGGCAGCTAATATTTTAAACTTCGTAGTAATTGTAGCAGCACTTTCTGTATACAATAGTAGTTTATATAGTACATCTCGTATTTTGCACAATTTGGCGCAAAATGGAAATGCACCTAAGATGTTTGCTTCTTTATCTCGTCGTGGTATACCAATGGTAGGTATTTTGGTATCTACAGCAATTTCTTTATTGCTTGTAATTTTGACTTATATTTTACCTGAAAAAGTTTTCATGTATTTATTATCAACTGTAGTTGCAGCACTTGTTATCACATGGGCAACTATAGCTATAACTCATATGAAATTTAGAATGAAATTCATACAGGAAAATCGTTTGGATGAACTTCATTTTAAAGCATTTTTATTCCCGTATATTAATTATTTTTGTTTTATTTTCTTAGCTGCTATTGTAGTGATTATGTTCTTTATGGAAGACATGAGAATATCTTTAGGGGCATTAGTAGTTTGGGTAGCATTTATTTATATAACATATAAATTGAGAGCAAAAGTATAATAAGGTATGAATTAAGATGAAAAGCATTAACTATTGATTTTTGATAGTTAGTGCTTTTTGTCTGTAATTTTTATACATATTATTTTATTATTTATAGGGATTTTTTATTTGTTTATTGTAAAGTTGATAAGGTAAATGATAATATATTATTTATGTTTTTAGATTTTATTAAAAAAGGTGGATAGATATGGATAATAATGAACACAAAATGAAGAGGGGCTTAAAAAGTCGTCATATGCAAATGATTGCTTTAGGGGCTTCTGTTGGTACAGGTTTATTTTATGGTTCTGCACCAACAATCAAATTAGTAGGGCCTGGTATTATTTTATCTTATTTATTAGCAGGGATTTTTATTTTCTTTGTCATGAGAATGTTGGGTGAAATGTCTGTTAGAGAACCAGTATCTGGTTCTTTCAGTTATTTTGCTGATAAATATTGGCATAGATTTGCAGGTTATTTAGCAGGTTGGAATTATTGGTTTTTATATATGATAGCTGGTATGGCTGAATTATCCGCAACAGCAACATATGTCAATTTCTGGTTACCTGATTTTCCACAATGGCTCACTATTTTAATTTGTATTTTAGTAATTATAACTGTTAATTTAATCAATGTAAGTTTTTATGGTGAATCAGAATATTGGGCATCATTTATTAAAATAACAGCTATTTGCTGTATGATTGTTTTCGGTTTGTATTTAATTTTTACAACAATGGGACCATTCCCTCAAAATTTCAGTAATTTATGGGTAAATGGTGGATTTTTTCCTAACGGTGCTTGGGGCTTTGCGGCTTCTTTAGTAGTAGTTATGTTCTCTTTTGGTGGTGTAGATTTAATTGGGATAACAGCAGGAGAAGCTGAAAATCCAGAAAAAACTTTACCAAAAGCTATAAATCAAATTTTAATTCGTATTTTAATTTTCTATATCGGTACTATGGTAGTATTGATGAGTCTTTCTTCATGGGATCAAGTTGGTCTTCAAGGCAGTCCATTTGTACAGATTTTCTCTAATATTGGTATTCCAGCAGCAGCTAATATTTTAAACTTTGTTGTATTAGTAGCAGCATTATCTGCATATAATGGTATTTTATATGGTACATCTCGTATGCTTTATGGTTTAGCAAAAGAAGGAAATGCACCAAAAATTTTCGCTTCCTTATCTCGTACTGGTATTCCAATGGTAGGGATTTTAGTATCAGCAGTTATTGGTATAATTCTTGTAATAATGACATATTATTTCCCTAAAGAATTATTTATGTATTTATTATCTATTGTAGTAGCTGGCTTAATCATCAGCTGGTTTATTATCACTATTACACATATGAAATTTAGATTGAAATTTACTCGTGAAAATCGTTTAGATGAACTTAAATTTAAATCTTTATTTTATCCATATACAAATTATTTCTGTATCTTGTTCTTAATTGCAGTAGTAGTGATTATGACACAAATACCAGATATGTTGATTTCTATAATAGTTTTACCTATTTGGGTAATATTTATTTATATGACATATTTATTTAAAAAGAAAGATTAGAGGTGTAAATCATGAATTTAGAAGTAATTCATCATGTGGCAATTATCGTATCTGATTATGCGAAATCTCGTCATTTTTATGTAGATTTATTGGGTTTTGAAGTGATTAGAGAACATCATAGAGAAGATAGAAATGATTATAAGCTAGATTTAAAATTAGGTAGTTGTGAATTGGAGATTTTTGGTAAAGCAGATGCACCAAAACGTGTAAATAATCCGGAAGCTTGTGGACTTAGACATTTAGCTTTTAAAGTGGAATGTATAGAAAAGACTGTAGCAGAATTAGAAAAATTGGGCATTGAATGTGAACCAATTAGATGGGACGATTTTACGCAGAAAAAAATGACATTTTTTAAAGACCCTGATGGACTGCCATTGGAATTACATGAATAGAATATAATAAAAAGAGATTTATGAATTTGTTTATATAGAGCAAAGGTAATAAATCTCTTTTTATTTTAATAATCTTTTAATTTATTTCTAATAGATTTCTTATTGAATATGTTCATTAAAGATGATAATATAAGGTTAATGAATATATTCAATGGAGGTTGAATTTACAATGAAGAAATTTAGAATTTTATTGATGATGGTGTTATGTTTAGCTTTTGCTTCTACAGCTGCATTTGCTGCTGCTGCAAACAAAGCAGTAGATAATGTGGTAAGTATGCATGGTCAGATTGTATCTATTAATGATGACATGATTACTATAAAAGATACAAATTCTGATAATACAGTGGCTTTAATCGTGCGTTGGGATACTGAAATTTTAAATGGTAAAAATGGTGAGGATGTAGACCTCAATCGTTTACATGTAGGCGATGAATTAACAGCATATTATAGCTCTATTTCCACTCGTAGCCTCCCACCACAAAGCAGAGCATATGCACTTGTAATGGGTGATGGTCAGCATGATGGTATCTATATGCATGTTAGCAAAGTGGATAAAGTAAAAAATGGCGTTAAATTTTTAAATACTAATGAAGATATGTTCGTTACAATTCCTGAAAATGTAGAAGATGATGCTAAAGAATTAAAACAAGGTGATAAAGTTTTAGTATGGTATGATTTTGTAGCAATGAGCATGCCTGGACAAGCTACAGCTACAAAAGCAGTTATCTTAGACTAATTATTGTAAAAAGATAGCTCAGATTTTATCATTTTTATAAATTAGGGCTTCCTATGGTTTATTTAATGAATAAATGGCTATAGGAAGTCTTTTTGCTTATTTTATAAATTTTGTAAGGTTTTAGTTAATAGTGTATTTATAAGTGAAAAATTTTTTTGTATAATAAAGCAGTATAGTAAGTTTCTTGTAAATTTTAGTGATTTTGGTAAAGCGAGAAAGAAGGATTATATTGCTAAATAAAATTTTGTTAGGTTTAAATAAAAATTTAACAAAAATAATAAAAACCTTTATCTTTTTTTGGTTATTATTATGTGTCTATCGTTTGATTTTTATTTGGGGGATGAGTGAATATCTCAGTGCAGGTAGTGGACATAATTTAATTCTTACAGCAATTTATAGTGGGGCAAAATTAAGTTTGCAAACAGCAGGCGGACTTACATTATGTATGCTCATTGGTTTTATCGCTGAAACTATATGGCATAGATTAAAATATTTTCGCTATATTTGTTCATTTGTGATTTTGTTTATAACCACATTATTATTTGTAGCTAGATTTCCTTTTTATCAACAATTCCATAGCGGTTTCAATCAAATGTTATTTACAGCAATGCATGAAGATTTATATGCATTATTTATTTCTTTGGTGGAAGAATTTCAGTTGCCATTGAAATTGCTATTAATAATTGCTTTAGTTGCTATCTTGAATTATGCTTTTAATAAATTTTTAGTTTATAGTTTTAAAGTTAAAAGATGGCAAATATTACCAGAGAAAATAAAAACGGTTTCCTTGCTCATGTGCATATATGTCTTAGGTACATTATCTTTATATGGCGGTGGCTGGAGCTGGAAATCTGGTGTGAATTGGGAAAATGCAGGAATTACAAATGATACATTTTTAAATGAGTCTATTTTAGATGATTATCAAGCTATTTATCGAGCATATGCAAATCAAATGCGTATGGAAGCTTGTAATGGACTTAGTTTTTCAGCGCAAAATGTGAGAGATTTAGCAAAATCTTTAACAAATAAAGATGGCGGAAATGATTTAAGTATATATCTAGCTAAAGAAGCAACAGGGGCTAAGATAGAAAAACCAAAACATATTTTTGTGATTGTATCAGAAAGCTATGCGAACTGGCCATTATTAGATAAATATAGCAATTTGCATATTGCTGATAATATGAAAAAAATAATCGCTGAAGATGATACGATTTATACTTCGCATATGTTGCCTAGTGGCTCAAGTACAGTAGGTGCTTTAATGACTATGGTTACAGGCATGGCAAATTCTAATTTATATTTGACAACTATGCCAGAAGCATTAGCAAATCCTTATATCACGGCAACAGCACCACAGATGAAAAATTTAGGCTATGAAACAAGTTTTTGGTATGCTGGTCCTGCTACATGGGAAAATATTCAAGAATTTACATTAGCACAAGGCTTTGATAATTTTTATAGTAGAGGCAATATTGACCCTAATGCTACAGGTAGCGTATGGGGCGCTGATGATGAATATTTATATGATGCTATTTTTAAACAGATTGATGATAATAAAATGACTTTTTCAGTGATTTTAAATACATCAAATCATTCACCATTTAATATTGACTTAGAAAAAGAAGGTTTTGATGTTAGTAAAGTGATTGAAGGTTTGCCTGATAAAGAAAAAAATAATCAAGAATTAATCAAAGAGCTTGGTCATTTTTGGTATGCAGATAAGATGGCAAGTGATTTCATCAATAAAGTCAAAGCAAAATATCCAGATAGTTTATTTATTTTTGTGGGCGACCATGCTGATAGATATAATATCGATAAAGTACCTACAATGTATGAACGCTATAGCGTGCCACTTATCATCACAGGAAAAGGCATACAAAAAGATTTATTGCCAGAAGATATGGCAGGAAGTCAAATAGATATTATGCCAACAGTGATAGATTTAATAGCTCCAGAAGGTTTTACTTATTATAGTGTGGGGAAATCTTTGAGTGAAAATAAATTAGGTCAAAGTTATGCTTTTTGGATAACTGCTGATGCTATCGGCAATACTGATGATTTAGTAGAAAAACCACAATATTTTAATCGTGAAGCCTTGCCAGATAGAACTGTTTTAGAAAATTATATCAATGGTGTAAGAGCTATTTCTTGGTGGCTTGGCAAATATGGTACAATTATAGATGAAGCCTTGTTGCAGTAAAATAAGAATAAGGTATAATTATATAGAAAAATAAAAAAGATAGGGTGAATAATTTTGAGTAATTTAGAAGTTGGTATTGTAGGATTGCCAAATGTGGGTAAATCTACTTTATTTAATGCTATTACAAAAGCAGGTGCAGAAGCAGCAAACTATCCATTTTGCACAATTGAACCAAATGTAGGTGTTGTAGATGTTCCTGATGAAAGATTAAAAGTTCTTCATGAAATGTACAATTCTAAAAAAACTACTCCTGCAAGCGTAAGCTTTGTTGATATTGCAGGTTTAGTAAAAGGCGCTTCTCGTGGTGAAGGTTTAGGAAATAAATTCTTATCCCATATTCGTCAAGTAGATGCAGTAGCTCATGTTGTACGTTGTTTTGCTAGTGGTGATATTACTCATGTTGAAGGTAGTGTAGACCCAATTCGTGATATTGAAATCATCAACACTGAACTTTGTTTAGCAGACCTTGATTCTGTAGAAAAACGTTTAGATAGAGTTTCTCGTACAGCTAAAAGCGGTAATAAAGAAGCTCGTGCTGAAGAAGCTGTTTTGGAAAAAGTAAAAAAAGTAGTAGAAGAAGCTATTCCAGCACGTCAGGCAAAACTCAGTGAAGATGAATTAGAACTCATCAAAGATTTGAATTTATTGACTTTAAAACCTACATTATATGTAGCAAATGTAAGTGAAGATGAAGCAGCTACTGCTGAAAATGATAATGAATATGTAGCAAAAGTAAAAGAATATGCTCAAAAAGAAAATGCAGGTGTTGTAGTAATTTCCGCTAAAGTAGAATCTGAAATTGCAGAACTCGATGAAGAAGAAGCAAATGAATTTTTATCTGATTTAGGACTTGATGAATCTGGTCTTAATAAATTAATCAAAGCAGCTTTTAAATTATTAGGTCTTATGACTTTCTTGACAGCTGGTGAAGATGAATGTCGTGCATGGACTATTAAAGTGGGTACAAAAGCTCCACAGGCTGCCGGTAAAATTCACTCTGATATAGAGCGTGGCTTCATTCGTGCAGAAATCGTATCTTATGATGATTTAGTAGCTTCTGGAAGTGTAGCAGCAGCTCGTGAAAAAGGTCAAGTTCGTGTAGAAGGTAAAGATTATATCATGCAAGATGGCGATGTTACACATTTCCGTTTCAATGTTTAATGCATAAATAAATATAGGGAAAATTCTTCCCTATATTTTATCTGGAAAATTTTAATAAAATTTTAATAATTTAATTAATTTAAAGCAAAAGGAGTGTTATTTATGCGTAAATTTAGTTTGGTCGGCTTAGTGATGGCTCTATGTATTTTATTTTCTTGTAGTCTAGTACAAGCACAGGATTTAAGAACAATTTCTGTAGATGGAAGTTCTACGATAAAAGTTGCTCCAGATAAAGCAACTATAAGTATTAGCATTGAAAATACTGCAAAAGATGCAAAATTGGCTTCAGCACAAAATGCTCAAATCATGCAAAATATTCAAAGTGCTATATTGGGATTAGCTATAACTAAAGATAAAATGCAGACAACAAATTATAATTTATATCCTGTATATAACACTAAAGATAATAGTAGAGAAATCATTGGCTACAGTGTATCAAATGAAATTACTGTTACTATAGATAATATCGATATGGTAGGAACTGTGATTGATACAGCAATTAATGCAGGTGCTAGTAATGTAAATTCTATAGAATTTGGTTTAAAAGACAGCCAAGTTTATAAAGATAAAGTATTACAGCAAGCTATCGCAGATGCTAAACGTAAAGCACAAGTAGTTGCTAATAGCTTAGAAAAATCTATAGTAAATGTAGTCAGTGTAAATACTGGAAGCACATATATTGAAGCTAAAAATTTCAATAATGCTATGTATATGAGAGCAGCTGATGCAACAGGAGCAACTTCACCTATTCAAAGTGGTGATATCAGTGTTAGAGCAAATGTATCAGTTGTATTTGAAATGAATTAATTAGATAAAAAAAAGACTTTAGTTCTATTTAGAGCTAAAGCCTTTTTTTGCGTAATATTATAATTTTTCACCAGCATATTTGATTAAAATATGACCACTTCTGCGATTTGTAGCAAGTGGAATATTGTGAACGTCGCAAATGCGAAGAAGTGCGTTGATATCAGGTTCGTGAGGCTGAGCGTTTAATGGGTCGCGCATGAAAATTACATAATCTACTTTTTCAGTTGCTACCATAGCACCGATTTGTTGGTCGCCACCTAAAGGACCAGACATCATAGTTTCAACATTTAAATTATATTTTTCGTTGATTAATGTACCAGTTGTGCGAGTTGCTACAAGATGAAATTGTTTTAAGACATCAAGATGATTGCCAACAAATTCAAGCATTTCTTCTTTTTTCTGGTCATGGGCAATTAATGCGATAGTTTTCATAAATTTAACACCTACTTAATAATATAATTCCTTTTCATTTGTTATGGAACAAAGAAAAGGAATATAGGAGAAATAATAAAACATAAAAGGATTTCCATATATTAATCTTCTTTGTATCGACATAAACATCTAAAGGATATTATAAGTATAAACTATTTGACTTTTTTGGTAAAGAAAAATTCAGGTAAAATAATTCCAAGATAAGGTATTAATAAATTTGATAGCTTGTTATATAATATTACTTTAAAGTGTTGATAGAGCATATTTATTGCGGTATAATTATAAAAAATGAATTATATTCATATTTTGAAGAGGTGTGGGTGTGTATCCTATTAATTTAATTTTGGATAATAAGCCTTGTGTAGTCTTAGGTGGCGGACATGTAGCACTGAGAAAAGTAAAAGGTTTATTAGAGGCAAAGGCAAAAGTTACAGTTATCTCTCCTCAAATAGTGGAAGGTTTGGCTAAACTAGTGGAAACAAAAGCTATAATTTGGCAAAAAAAATGCTATGAACAAGGAGATTTAACTGATTTTATTTTGGCTATTTGCGCTATAGGCAATGAAGAAGTAAATGCACAAGTTCGAAAAGAAGCAAATCAAAAAAAAGTGATATTAAATGTAGTTGATAGATTAGAATTTTGTGATTTTGCTTTGCCTGCAAAAATTAGAAGAGGTGATTTATTAGTAACTTTTTCAACTAATGGAAAATCACCAGCATTATCTAGATATTTGCGTTGTAAAATGGAACGAGAATTTGACGAAACATATGCAAATTGGTTAGATAAATTAGTGCAATTAAGAAAAGAAGCTATTGAAAAATTGCCAACAAGTGATGACCGTGAAATCTTTTGGCGTAGTGCGTTAAGTGATGATGTGATGGAACTTGTAAGGGCTAAAAAATATGATGAAGCGGAGGCGAGCATAAGAGATGCAATTAGTGGTTTTAGGGCTTAATCATAAAACTGTATCTGTAGAAGTACGTGAAAGATTTGCCATTTCTGTTGACAATATTAATAAAGGATTACGTCATTTAGATAATTATAATGGAATTAGTGAAGTTGTAATTTTATCTACTTGTAATCGCACAGAAATCTATGCTGTTGTAGATGATGCAAACGAAAATATGCAAGATGTAAAAGAGTTTTTCTTCACGCTTGCAGGAAGTGATGATGCAAAAGATGAGTATTTTTATTATCATGTAGATAAAGATTGTATACGTCATTTATTTGCAGTAGCTTCTAGCTTGGATTCACTTATCATTGGTGAAGGTCAGATTTTAAGTCAGGTTAAAAAAGCTTATTCAATGGCAAGAGAAGCTCAAGCGACAAGTACAATTTTAAATACTTTATTTCACCGTGCGATTACTACAGGAAAAAGAGTGCGTACAGAAACTAGAATTGCTTATAATGCAGTATCTGTTAGTTATGCCGCTGTACAATTAGCTTTAAAGATTTTCGGCAATCTAGAACATAGCAATACGCTTATCTATGGTGCAGGTCAAATGGCAGAACTCACTGCTCGTAATTTAATGGGCAAGGGCGCTAAGAAAATTTATGTAGCTAATAGACATTTTGATAAAGCACAGGAATTAGCTAGTCAATTTGGCGGTGAAGCAGTAGGTTTCCGTGATGCTTTGCGCAAAGCAAATGATGTAGATATTGTAGTAACTTCCACAGGAGCACCTCATTATGTAGTAAAACCTTGGGAAACACAATTATTCATGTCTAAGCGTAAAGGTAGACCGCTTGTCATTATTGATATAGCAGTGCCTCGTGATGTTGATCCAGATGTAGCAGAGATAAAAGGCGTAGAATTATATAATATTGATGATTTAGAAGCTGTAGTTGAAGATAATATCAAAGAACGTGAATATGAAGCATATCAAGCTCAAAAAATTATTGATGAAGAAGTAAATTCAATTTTAGAGCGTTTTCAATATTTATCTTGTCAGCCAGTAATGGCTCGTTTATCAACAAAAGCTGAGCGCATTCGTCGTCGCGAAGTGAAACGAGCAATGACAAAACTTGGCGATTTAACTGAAAGTCAGGTTAGAGAAATTGAACATATGTCACATATGATTGTTCGTAAATTATTGCGTGAGCCAATGATTAAGTTAAACAGTTTTGCAGGAACACAACAAGAAGATTATTATGTGAATGCTGTAACTAAGTTATTTAAAATAGATGTATTAAAAGAGAGGGAATAATAGTGCGTAAAAAGATTGTTATTGGTACACGTAGCAGTAAATTAGCATTATGGCAGGCAGAATATGTGGCAGATCGCCTACGTAAACAATATGAAGGTTTGGAAGTTGAGTTGATGCATATTGTTACTAAAGGCGATAAAATTCTTGATGTGCCACTTGCTAAAATCGGTGGCAAAGGATTATTTACAAAAGAACTTGAAGTAGCAATGTTAGAAAAACGTGTAGATTTAGCAGTACATAGTTTAAAAGATATGCCTACTGTATTACCAACAGGATTATCTTTGACCACTATAACTAAGCGTTTAGATTGTGGAGATGCACTAGTTAGTCCAAAATATAAAACTTTAGAAAATTTACCACAAGGGGCTAAGGTAGGAACTTCTAGTCTTCGTCGCAAGGCTCAATTATTAAAAGCACGACCAGATTTAGATATTCATAGTCTTCGTGGAAATGTAAACACAAGACTTCGTAAATTAGAAGAAGAAAATTTTGATGCTATTGTTTTAGCAGTAGCAGGGCTTAAAAGATTAGGCTTTGGTGATAAAATAACACAGATTATTCCTCGTGAAATTTGTCTTCCAGCTGTAGGTCAAGGTGCTTTGGCTATAGAAACTAGAGAAGATGATGAAGAAATAAAACAAATGCTTGAATTTTTGCATGATGATAAAACAGCAGATGCGACAAAAGCAGAACGTAGCTTTTTGGCTCGTGTAGAAGGCGGTTGCCAAGTGCCTGTTGGTGTCTATGCTCAAGTTGAAGATGATGATAATTTGTCTGTAGAAGCTGTAATTGGTTCTATTGATGGCAAATGTATAATCCGTGATAAAATCATAGGTTCAAGAGCTAATGCCAAAACTTTGGGAAAAGATTTAGCTGAAAAACTTTTGGCAAATGGCGGATTAAAAATCATGCAAAGTCTAGGTTTATGTTGCCCTGATGAAAATGCCCAATAAGTAATTGGGATTATAATATCTTTTGGAGGTTCTTATCAATGAATGGAATGGTTTATTTAGTAGGTGCAGGTCCTGGAGATTATCGCCTAATTACTTTAAAGGGAAAAGAATGTTTAGAAAAAGCAGATGTAGTTATTTGTGATTATTTAGCAGATAAACGTTTGATGGCTTTTGCTAAAGATGATGTAGAATATATCTATGTAGGTAAAAAAGCTGGCAATCACGCAATGCGTCAAGAAGATATCAGCCAACTTATCGCTGATAAAGCGAAAGAAGGAAAATGCGTGGTACGCTTAAAAGGTGGCGACCCATTTGTATTTGGTCGTGGCGGTGAAGAAGCAGAAGTTTTAAAGAAAAATAATGTAGCTTTTGAAATTGTACCAGGTATCAGCTCTGCTATTGCAGCACCTGCTTATGCGGGTATCCCTGTAACTAATCGCAAAGTTGCAGTATCTTTTGCCGTAATCACAGGTCATGAAGACCCAACAAAAGGAAAATCCGATATAAATTGGGAAAAATTAGCTACAGCTGTAGATACTTTAGTATTTTTGATGGGTGTAGGTAATTTACCACATATCACAAGTCAATTGATAAAATATGGAAGAAGTGCAGATACGCCAGCAGCTTTAGTGCGTTGGGGTACAAAAGCAGAACAAGAAGTATTAGTAACTACAGTAGGTAATGCTGTGGAAGATGTAAAAAAACATAATTTAAAACCACCAGCAGTTTTTGTAGTTGGTAATGTAGTAAATTTACGTCAGACAATTCAATGGTTTGACAATAAACCATTATTTGGCAAAAATATCTTAGTTACAAGAGCGCGCGAACAAGCTTCTAAATTGACAACAGCATTAGAAGATTTAGGGGCAAATTGTATAGAAGCTCCAGCTATAAAAATCACAACTCCTGATGATGATTTTGCAAGTTTAGATAAAGCTATCGCTAAAATCGGTGAATATGAATGGATTATTTTCACTAGTACAAATGGTGTAGATAGATTTTTCGCTCGCTTAAATGAAAAAGGATTAGATGTACGTAGCTTAAGAGATGCTAAAATTGCAGCTATCGGTACAGCTACTGCAAATAAATTAAAAAATTATGGTATCATTGCAGATAAAGTACCAACAATGTTTATGGCAGAAGGTATTTTAAATGTTTTAAAAGATGATATTAAAGAAGGTACAAAAGTCTTAATACCCAGAGCACAAAAAGCTCGTGAAGCTTTACCAATAGGACTTCGTCAATTAGGTGCTGTTGTAGATGTAGCAGAAACATATACTACAAAAATGGCAGATACAAATAAAGAAGAGATAAAGGCTTTATTAAAAGAACATAAAGTAGATATGGTAACTTTTACAAGTTCTTCTACTGTAGAAAATCTTTTAAAATTAATTGATGAAGATAAATCTTTATTAGATAATGTGGCTAAAGCAAGCATTGGACCTATCACAGCCAATACTTGTGAAAAACATGGGCTCACTGTTGATGTAGAAGCCGATGTATATACTATAGATGGTTTAGTAGCAAAAATAAAAAATTTTGGATGGTGACTATTGATGAAACTCAATACTTTAAGACCACGCCGTTTGCGTTTAAATAGCGCTGTTCGCGACATGGTTCGTGAAAATTCTTTATCTGTAAAGGATTTAATTTATCCTATCTTTGTGGTTGCTGGTGAAAATGTAAAAGAAGAAATTCCTAGTATGCCAGATGTATATCATCTTTCTGTAGATAATGCAGTAAAAGTGGCAAAAGAAGTTTATGAACTTGGAATTCCAGCGATTGAAGTTTTTGGTCTTCCTGAATATAAAGATGAAATAGGTTCTAGTGCATGGGATTTAAATAGCCCTGTACAACGTGCTATGCGTGCAATTAAAGAAGCTGTGCCAAACCTTGTAATTGTTGGTGATGTATGCCTTTGCCAATATACAACACATGGTCATTGCGGTCAGCTTTGTGGTCATGAAGTAGATAATGATGCTACTTTAAAATTGTTAGCAAAAGTTGCTGTAAGCCAAGCTCAAAGCGGTGCGGATATCATTGCCCCATCTGATATGATGGACGGCAGAATTGCTGTAATTCGTGAAGCTTTAGATGAAGCTGGATTTAAAAATGTATCTATCATGTCTTATGCAGTAAAATATGCTTCTGGATATTATGGACCATTTAGAGATGCAGCTGATTCTGCTCCTCAATTTGGTGATAGAAGAGCTTATCAGATGGATCCTGCTAATAGTCGTGAAGCTATGAAAGAAGTAGAACTTGATATGGAAGAAGGAGCAGATTTCATCATGGTAAAACCTGCTTTATGTTATCTTGATATCGTTCGTCAAGTTCGCGATAAAATTGATCGTCCTATAGCTGTATATAATGTAAGTGGTGAATATTCCATGGTAAAAGCAGCAGCTCAAAATGGCTGGATTGATGAAAAACGCATCGTTATGGAAACACTTCTCAGCATGAAACGTGCAGGTGCAGATATCATCATCACATATCACGCTATTGATGTAGCAAAATGGTTAAAAGGCTAAAAACTTGTTCATTTCTTTGATGACAAAGAAACGAACCAAAGAAAACCATCGCAGATAAAATTTGAACTTTGAACATAATTATCACTTCATACAACGCTTAGAAACTCGCTTCGCTCAAACATTCAGACTAAAATCGTATTCAGTGATAATTATGTTCAATAACCTAAAGGTTACCATTCAAATTTTATAATGCGGAAAAAATAGTACGGTATTATTAATAAATACCAAATTTTCCCGCGTTAGCAGACTTTTACGGTAGCTGAAAGCTATTGGCAAAGATAAAATTAGGGCTACGGTTTTTAGCTCTACTGTTTGAGCAAAGCGAGTTTAGAGCGTTGTAGACATAATTTTATCTTTGACAAAGTAAAATCAATATCGCGGGTGGTTTTTCTTTTTGGTTCATTTTTCTTTTGACTAAAAGAAAAACGAATGAGCGAACACTTGTAATAATTCTTTTTTTATGCTAAAATATCATTCATGAGCAGTTTCTCATGTAAGACTGCGGTATTCGGGTCTCGCGCAATGGAGACTCATGAACCCCGCCAGGTCCGGAAGGGAGCAACGGTAAGTGATCATCTTCATGTGCCGTGAGGGCGCCTGAATACCGTGTTCTTACCTGAGAAGCTGTTTTTTTTATATCCAAAAATAGGAGGGGAGCATTTATTATGGCTTATATGGCACTTTACCGAAAGTGGAGACCACAAGATTTTTCGGATCTTATAGGCCAAGAACATATCAGTGAAACTTTATCTAATGCTATAAGCACCGGTAAAGTAGCTCATGCATATTTATTTTCTGGACCACGTGGTACAGGGAAGACAAGTACAGCTAAGATTTTAGCGAAGGCTTTAAATTGTGAGCATGGACCGACACCAACACCTTGTAATCAATGTGTATGTTGTCAAAAAATAAATGATGGTTCATTCATGGACGTTTTTGAAATAGATGCGGCTTCCAATCGTGGTATTGATGAAATTCGTGATTTACGTGAAACAGTGAAATTTGCTCCTGTAGATGGTAAATATAAAGTATATATCATCGATGAAGTTCATATGTTGACGACAGAAGCTTTTAATGCTTTGCTAAAAACATTAGAAGAACCACCATCTCATGTTGTATTTATTTTGGCAACAACAGAAGTGCATAAGGTGCCAATAACAATACAATCACGTTGTCAAAGATATGATTTTAAACGCATAACAAAAGATGATATCTTAAAACGACTTGTGATGATTACTGATGAGATGGGGCTAAATGCAGATAAAGATGCATTGTCTATTATTGCCATTCAGGCAGATGGCGGTATGCGTGATGCACTCAGTTTATTAGACCAATGTCTTGCTTTTACCAAAGATGAACTTACTGTTACACAAGTGAGAAAAGTATTAGGGCTTGTAGGTCATGATTGGGTATGGCAGATAACAGATGCTCTAGCTAAAAAAGATAGTCAAACGATTTTAACTATCCTTGATGAAATAATAGCTCAAGGTAAAGAAATAAAACAATTATTGAACGAATTAGTATTGCATTTTCGTTCGATTATGCTCTATAAAGCTTCAAATAAATTATTAAATTTAAATATGTATTTTGAAGATGAAGAGGTATTATCTCGCCAAGCTAAAGAATTTACGCATGAGCAGATAATGCAAATTATTCAAAAAATACATGAGGCTATTAACGAAATAAAATGGGCAAGTCAACCTAGAATAACGGCAGAAGTTTTATTTTTAAAATTATGTTGGCAAGGCGAAGCTGAAAATAATAATTCAGAGAAAATAATGCCGATGATGAATAATATACCTGCAGTAAATAACAAGGGAGCTTCAGAGGCAAAAATAATGGCGCTAGAACAGACTGTTTCTCGTTTAGATAGAATAGTCAAAGCACTTAGTAGTCAGTTGGCTAATATGCAAGAGCAGTATAAATCAGCTCCAATGACAAATGCGCCAATGATGAATACTTCTGTAGAGCCAAGACAAAATACAGTAAAAAGAGCTTCAAAAATAGTTGAAAATGAGCCAGTGCATACTAATATAATGCCAATGGAAAATGCTGATGCTACAGCTATTTGGCAAAATGTGTTGGCAGGGCTTAATGCTCGTCGCAAAAAAGTTGTAGTGGCTTGTGTAAATAGAGCGCTACCTTATCGTATAGCAGATAATCAATTTTTTATCCATTTTGATAGCCCATTTTTACAAGCTCGTACAGAAAAAGATGATTATCGTTTATTGATAGAAGAAGTATTAGAAAATGTAACAGGTCATAATTTGCGTTTAGTCTGTACTTGTGGAGATTTGAAAATAACGCAAATGCCACAGGTTAATACTACTTTAAATAATAATGTTGATAAAATACAGGAAATAAAAGCGCCAAAAGTAATAATTCCTATGATTGAAGATGAGGATGTATTGCCACAAGGTGATTATCAAGCAGACATTCCTATGCCTACAGATGAAGATTATGTAGATATAGCGCCAACAGATGTAGATTATGATAATATGACACCAGAAGGTAAACATACATTACAGACGGCGATTGAGATTTTTGGTGGAAAAATAATTCCTGAAGATAATAAATAATAGATAATTGACGATTTTATTTTATTTTGATACTCTAAATAGAGAAAAATATTTTATATGGAGGTATTTTGATGTTTAATCAAGGTAATATGGCTGGCATGATGAAAAAAGTTCAGAAAATGCAAGCTGATATGAAAAAAATGCAAGATGAACTTAAAAAGAAAACTGTTGAAGTAAGTGTTGGTGGCGGTGTTGTTAAAGTCGTTATGAACGGTGAAAAACAGATGCAGTCCCTTGTTATTGATAAAGCTGCAGTAGATCCAGAAGATGTAGAAATGTTACAAGACCTTATTTTATCTGCTGTAAATCAGGCTATGGTAAAAGTAGATGAAATGATGGCTAGTGAAATGAGCAAATTAACTAGTGGTTTAAATCTTCCTGCTGGATTATTCTAATGAGATATATTGAGCCTATGGCTAAGCTAATTGAACATTTTCGTGCTTTACCAGGAATTGGTTCAAAGACAGCTGTACGCTTAGCATATCATATTTTAGACATGGAGCCTGCCCAAGCAAAAGCCTTGGCGCAGGCTATTATTGAAGCTAAAGAAAAAATTGGCTTTTGCAGTTGTTGTTTTAATCTCAGTGATACAGACCCTTGTGCTATTTGCACTTCTCCAAATAGAGATCATTCTATTATTTGTGTAGTAGAACAGCCTAAAGATATAGTGGCTATGGAACGTATGCGAGATTATAAAGGCGTTTATCATGTATTGCATGGAGCTTTATCGCCAATTGAAGGAGTAGGGCCAGAGGATATTCATATCAAAGAATTATTAAATCGTCTATATGATGATAAAGTAAAAGAAGTTATCATGGCTACTAACCCTAATATCGAAGGCGAAGCAACAGCTATGTACATTGCCAAATTATTAAAACCACTAGGTGTAAAAGTAACAAGAATTGCTCATGGACTTCCTGTTGGTGGCGATTTAGAATATGCAGATGAGGTAACTTTAGCTAAAGCTATTGAAAATCGTCGAGAAATGTAAGTTCATTTAGAACAAAGGTTGTGATTTTATGGTTGAATCTACATTAGTTATTGCTTTTTTTGTGGGCTTATTGATTTTATGTGTATTCACTAAAATTTTTTCTATGCCACTAAAAATCTTATGGAATTGCATTTATAATAGCATAATAGGTGCTATCGTTTTATATATTATAAATTTCTTGGGATTTGTATACATTCCGATTAATTTTATAACGGCATTGATAGCAGGGATATTTGGAGTACCAGGAGTATTGGTATTAGCGATTTATTCTATGTTATAAGAGCTACAGTTTTGGCTGTAGCTTTTTTTGTAGGCAAGTTTATAAATAATTAATTAGATAATTGATTGATTATGCTTTATATGTTAAAATAACTATTAATTAGACAAAAAATAACTATTAAAAAGAGAGTGTGTATAATGAATTTCAAAAAAATATTAGCAATTGTGATGGTGTGTGTTTTTGCTTTTAGTGGTATCGGCATGGCAAAAGCAAAATCTGGCGGTGGCGGGTTCAAAGCTCCAGCTAGTACAACAAAATCTTTAACACCTTCTACAAAATCAACAACAACAACAACACCAAAAACTGATGCACCAAAGACAAATGCTACAGAAGCACCTAAGTCTAATGCAACTACAAATAATACAACAAATAATGCGAGCACAAATACTGCAAATAAAACTAACACTACTACAAATACAGCAAACAATCAGCAATCTGGTAGCCGTTGGGGTAGTGCTTTAAGAAATATTGGTTTATTTGCTGGTGGTATGTTCTTAGGTAGCATGCTCAGCAATATGTTTGGTCTTGGCGGATTTATGGGTGATATTTTAGGCTTAATTGCCAATGTGGTACTTATCGGTATCGTAGTAATGATAATTATGGCTATTTATCGTAAACTTTTTGGCAAAAAAAATGAAACTAATGCTTATGCTAGCAGTAGATATGATGAAAATAATTTCCGTTGTCCTAATTGTGGATGGATGGCACCAGATAGAAATAATCCTCCAAAATTCTGCCCTGAATGTGGAAACCGTTTAAATGGTGCAAATCAAAGTGAATATCAACAATATAATCAATATACAAATGAACAAGATGCGGAATATACAGAGTCTAAAAGTGGTAAAATAATAGATATTACACCACCAAAAGATAAGGATAAATTTTAATTAAATAATGATTTTATCTATAAAAGCGACACTATTTAAAGGTGTCGTTTTTTATTTTTTAGATAAAATTTGCCTAGATGTGATAAAATGAAAAATATGTATATTTAGGAGGCAATAATTTTGAATGTATCACAAGCACAAAAAGGAAGAACTTATCTTGTAAAAAAAGTAAATTTAGAGGGAAATATTGAACGTCGTTTGGAGATGCTCGGCATGACTGACCAAGTAAAACTTATGGTTTTAAATAAAAAAAATCAAGGTGCTGTAATTATAAAGGTACGTGGCACTCGTTTTGCCATAGGTAAAGAAATAGCAGATGCTATAGAAATCGAGGAAATAGAAAATGAGTAAAGATGTTCATGTAGCTTTTATTGGCAATCCTAATTGTGGGAAAACTACTTTATTTAATGCTTATACTGGTGCTCATTTAAAAGTTGCTAATTGGCCCGGTGTAACTGTAGAAAAAAAAGAAGGAGCAATGCAATTTCACAATGAAAATTATAAATTAGTGGATTTACCAGGAATTTATAGTTTGACTTCATATACTATGGAAGAGCAAGTATCACGTCAATATATATTAGATGATGAAGTCGATATTGTTGTCGATGTGGCAGATGCTTCTTCTTTAGAGCGAAATTTATATTTAGCATTGCAACTTATTGAATTAGGTAAGCCAATGGTTCTAGCTTTAAATATGATGGATATTGTTGAAGAGCGAGGCATGGATATCGATTTTCATAGATTGCCAGAAATGCTAGGGATACCAGTAGTTCCTGTCAGTGCTAGAAAAAAACGTGGTCTGGAAATCTTAATGCATGCAGTTGCTCATCATCAGGGTGAAAAAATTAAAGATAAAATAGAACATCATCATGGTGAAGAAATTTTAAATCGCAAGCATAGACATAATCATCATAAAGATTGTGTAGTTGTTTATAGTGATGAGATTGAAGATAAGATAGATATTATTGAGGAAGCTCTCGTTGAAAAATATGGTCAATTACCTAATTTGCGTTGGCATGCAATCAAAGAATTAGTACAGGATAAAGAAATTATTGAAAAATATCCTTTAGATTTGCCTGATGTATTGGATAGAAGTTATGAAAAAGATATCATCAAGCAAAAATATGACTTTATCGAAGAAATAATACAAGAGGTATTAGTAAATAAAGATAAAGAAGCGCGCTCTACAGATAGAATAGATGCTGTGCTTACTGATAATGTTTGGGGTATTCCAATTTTCTTGGCTATTATGGCATTTATTTTCTTCTTAACTTTTACTATAGGTGATATTTTTAAAAATTATTTAGTAGAAGGAATAGATATTGTAAGCAATGATTTGATGGCAATATTGAATTCTATAGATGTCAGTCCAATTATATCGTCATTGTTAATTGATGGGGCTATAGCTGGTATTGGTGGTATATTAGCATTTTTACCGAATATATTTATTTTATTCTTAGCTTTAGCTGTGTTAGAAGATAGTGGATATATGTCGCGTGTGGCTTATGTCATGGACTCAGTAATGGGCAAAATCGGTTTATCTGGTAGAGCATTTATTCCTTTATTATTGGGATTTGGTTGTTCAGTGCCAGCAATTATGGCATCAAGAGCATTAGAAGACCCAAAAGATAGATTGCGTACTATTTTAGTAACGCCATTTATGTCATGTAGTGCTAGACTTCCAATATATATTTTATTTTCAGGAATGTTTTTCCCAGAATATGCGATGTTTGTAGCTTTTTCTATGTATGTAATCGGCATAGTTATGGCGATAATTATTGCTAAAATCTTTTATAAGGTGAGCGATAAGAGCGATAAAAAAGTATTGTTGATAGAACTTCCTGAATATAAATCACCAAATGTAATGTCTATATTCTTATATGCTTGGGAAAAAGTTAAATCATATTTAGCCAAAGCTGGTACAACGATTTTCGTAGCTTCAATAATTATCTGGTTTATCTTAAACTTTAATTTCTCCGGTATGGTAGATATCGGTGATAGCTTTGGAGCTCAAATCGGTCGATTGATAGCACCTATTTTAGTTCCTGCTGGACTTGGATTATGGCAGATTGCAGTGGCTTTGATATCTGGTATTGCAGCAAAAGAAGTTGTTGTAGCAAGTTTGAGTGTATTGTATGGTATTTTAAATATCAATTCAGCAGAAGGCATGAATAATTTAGTTGGTCAATTAGCACAAGTTGGTTTTCATGAATTAAATGCTTATGTTTTGATGGTATTTTGTTTATTATATACTCCATGTATAGCTAGTATTGTAACTATAAAAAAAGAAACTAATTCTACAAAATGGACTTGTTTTGCAATATTTTTCCAATTATTAATTGCATATTTAGTAGCCGTTATTATCTATCAAGTAGGTAGCAATATTTTATATTAATATTTAATTTTTGTTTGAACAGTGTTTATGAGAGTTTAATTATTTATAAAACTCTTGTAACACTGTTAATTTTTTTATTAAATATATGAGAATAGTGCTATAATCGGTGTTATTGAGAGCAATTTTCATGATATAATATAAATAAAAGTATGATAAGTAAAGGTGTAAAGATGAATTTGAAGTACAAGTTTTTTGATTATTTGCCCCAAGAGGCAAAAGATATACGCATAGAAGTATTTGTGAATGAACAAAAATTTGAAAATGAATTTGATGATATAGATGATATTGCATATCATTTAATTATTTGGGAAGGAGAAAAAGCTATAGCAAATGCGAGATTATATCGAGATGAAGATGAGAAAAATTCATATATAATTGGCAGATTAGCAGTGCTTAAAGAATATCGTAAATGTCATATAGGCACTAACTTGATGAACTTATTAGAGGAAAAAGTGAAAGCTTTATCAGGTGAAAAAATAAATTTATCTGCACAATGTAGAGCGAGAGCTTTTTATGAAAGTTTAGGATATAGAGCAAGTGGAGATATTTATTTAGATGAATATTGTCCGCATATACATATGGAAAAATTAATAAAGTAAAGTTTAAATAGCATGGATAGAGAATAAAGAAAGGGTATGATTTTGTGAGGATTGTTGGTATTATAATTATCATTTTAGTATTGGGCTTTTTTGGAGGCTATGGTATAATGCAATCGCAGATAGATGACCAAAAAGAATTTAAAGGAGTAAAAAATGTTATTCCTATGGATAATAGAACAGAACAGCAAATTGAACAGCATGATGTAAAAGTGGAAAAATCAGGAATAATATCAAAGGAACAAGCTGAAATTATTGTTTTAGAAAATGCAGATATGGAAGCTAAAGATATCAGTCGATTAAAGACTAAAATAGAAAATTATTATGGTAAAGATATTTATGATATAGAATTTTATGCTGATAATAAAGAATATAATTATAATGTAGATATGTATGGCGGAGAAATTTTGGCAATGGATTATGAGATTGATAAAAAATATTATGCCAAATTATCTGGAAAACCAGTAGATGAAGCGGGTGCTATTGAATTAGTAAAAGCACAAATTCCAAATTGTACTACAGGTGATATTAATTTGAAATTAGAACATGATGATGACTATTTACAATATGAAGGTAGAGCACAAGTCAATGGTGTTTTATATGAATTTACCATAGATAAAAATACAGGAACTTTCGTAGAATGGAAATGGAAAAATCATAAATAAAAATAAGCTATAGCAAAGTAAAATTTTAATTGCTATAGCTTATTTTTTATAGACTAATCTTAGCCTTTAACAACGATATTTACAAGTTTTTTAGGAACGCTGATTACTTTAACGATAGTTTTACCTTCGATTAAGCCTTTGATTTTTTCATCAGCAAGAGCGATTTCTTGTTGTGCTTCACGAGTAGCAGAGGAAGATACCATTATTTTGCTACGTAATTTACCATTTACTTGGACAACAACTTCAACTTCATCAGCAATAGTAGCTTTAGGGTCAAATGTTGGCCATGTAGTATGATGTACGCTACCTGTTTGACCGATTTGTTGCCAAAGTTCTTCAGTAACATGTGGTGCAAATGGTGCTAAAAGTTTAATTAAGTTGATAACTACTTCGCGAGCAAGACCTGCATTTAAGTTGCCATCTTTGAATACATAGAAAGCATTTACAAGTTCCATGATGGAGCTAATTGCAGTGTTGAAAGTACTACGAGTACCGATATCTTCAGTTACTTTTTCAATAGTAACGTTTAAAATACGGAATAATTCTTTTTCTTCTTTAGTGAGTGCTTTTACATCAAAAGTTGGATTTTCTTTAACTTTATCAGCATAGGAAAGGATAATTCTCCATACACGCTGAATGAAACGCCAAGCACCTTCAACGCCTTGGTCACTCCATTCAAGGTCACGTTCTGGTGGAGCAGCAAATAAAATAAAGAGACGAGCAGTATCTGCACCATATTTTTTGATGATTTCTTCAGGAGATACAACATTTCCTTTAGATTTACTCATTTTAGAACCATCTTTGATAACCATACCTTGAGTTAAAAGGTTTGTAAATGGTTCATCAAATTCTACAAGACCTGCATCTTTTAATACTTTTGTGAAGAAACGGGAATATAATAAGTGCAAGATAGCATGTTCAATACCACCGATATATTGGTCAACAGGGAGCCAATAATTGATAGCATCTTTGCTAAATGGAGCTTTATCATTGTGTGGATCAGCATAGCGCATATAGTACCAGGAAGAGCAGATGAATGTATCCATAGTATCTGTTTCACGTTTTGCAGGTGCACCACATTTTGGACATGTGCAATTTACGAAATCTTCAGCTTGAGCAAGTGGAGAAGTTGCACCAGTTTCAAATTTTACATCTTTAGGTAATTTTACAGGTAATTGTTCTTCAGGAACGAGAACTTCACCGCAATGAGGGCAGTAAATAATAGGAATTGGAGCACCCCAATAACGTTGACGGGAGATGAGCCAATCACGTAAACGATAATTTACACGACGTTTGCCGAGGTTATTTTCTTCGAGCCAATCAATCATAGCTGTGATAGCTTTACGATTATTCATGCCAGTGAATTGACCGGACTCTACAAGTTCACCATCTTCAACGTATGCATTTTCCATAGTTTCAAGTGTTAAATTATGTTCTTTATTTTGAATAACAATTTTCATTGGTAAATTGTATTTTTTAGCAAACATAAAGTCACGTTCATCATGAGTAGGAACACCCATAACAGCGCCAGTACCATATTCAAAGAGAACATAGTTTGTTACCCATACAGGAACTTTTTCACCATTGAATGGATTTATAGCATAAACGCCTGTGAACATACCTTTTTTCTCAGATTCACTAGAAGTACGTTCGATTTCATTCATATTGTGTACTTCTTCAATGAATTTTAAGATTTCTTGTTCGTTTTCTTTGCCTTTGATGAATTTTTTTACAAGTGGATGTTCTGCTGCAAGTACAACATAAGATACACCAAATACAGTATCAGGGCGAGTTGTATAAACAGAAATTTTTTCATTGTAATCAGGTACATCAAAGCTAAATTCAGCACCTTCACTGCGACCAATCCAGTTATCCTGCATGATTTTTACGCGGTTTGGCCAGCCTTCAAGTTTATCAAGGTCTTTTAATAATACATCAGCATAATCTGTGATTTTTAAGAACCATTGTTCAAGGTCTTTTTTCACTACTGTATCATCACAGCGCCAGCATTTACCATCAATAACTTGTTCATTAGCAAGTACAGTATGGCAAGTTTCACACCAGTTAGCAGAAGCTTTTTTCTTATAAGCTAAGCCTTTTTTATAGAATAATTCAAAGAGCCATTGAGTCCATTTATAATAATCTTCATGGCAAGTAGCAACTTTTCTATCCCAGTCGTAAGAAAGACCCATTTCTTTTTGTTGACGAGTCATATTTGCCATATTATCTTCAGTCCAGTCAGAAGGACTAACGCCATGTTTGATAGCTGCGTTTTCAGCAGGCATACCGAATGCGTCAAAGCCCATTGGATGAAGTACATTGAAACCATTCATAGTTTTATAACGAGCAATAACATCACCGATGGAGTAATTGCGAACATGTCCCATATGTAAATTACCAGATGGGTAAGGGAACATTTCAAGTACATAATATTTTGGTTTGTTTGGGTCCATATTAATCTGGTAAGCTTTTGTTTCGTCCCAGATTTTCTGCCATTTTTTTTCAATGGATTGAGGACAATATTTTTCCATAAAATTAACACTCCTATACTATTTTTGGACATTAAAAAAGCCCCTGGCAAAATGCCAGGGACGAATTATCGCGGTACCACCCTGATTGATAACAAAAAGTTATCCTCTTTAAAATCTTAACGGGATTAGCGGTGCTTTTGCACTCCTCCACAGCGAGTTCAATTACATGATTATAGGCTCGCATCAACCGCCTACTTTCTGAAAAATCCTTAAATAATTTACTACTCTGTATCATTGGATTTGAATTTGATATAAACAAATATCATTATACTTAGCTATAATATTAAAGTCAAGTAATATTGTTACATTGTTAATTTTTTATATAATTAAATACCTGATATTTTATAGGTGTATAATTGAGAAAAAATAGAAAAAAATTGAGAATATAGCAGTTTTTAAAATTGATTTCCTACTAAAATAATAGTAAAATATTTATGAGGTGATTTTGATGAAGGTTTCAACAAAAGGTCGATATGCATTGAGAACAATGATTGATTTAACAGTGAATAATACAGGTAATCCCATTCCGTTAAAAGATATTGCAACTAGACAGAATATAAGTTTGAAATATATGGAACAGATAATTTCTTTATTGATAAAAGCAAAATTAGTAAAAAGCGTGCGAGGAAATAATGGAGGTTATTTATTAGCAAAATCTAGTATGCAATACACAGCTGGCGATATTTTGCGAGCAGCTGAAGGAGATATGGCTCCAATTGCTTGTATTGAAAAAGATCATTGTAATTGTAATAGAGCTGATTATTGTAGTGTATTGCCATTTTGGTTAGGTTTGAATAAAGTGATAAATGGTTATTTAGATAGTGTTACTTTATCAGAATTGGCAAGACAAGCTAAAGAAAATAATGCAATGATTACTTGCCAACAAAATGAAAAAGAAAATAAAAAAGATAAAAAATAATCCTTAGTATTTATGCTGAGGATTATTTTATTTTACATAGGATTATCATAAATTAATCAATAAAATGAAAAAATGATTAAAATTATATTTTTTAAAAAATATACAAATTTACATTTTTTGTATTGTGTATATTTTATTTTGCCTATATAATATAAAAATATGACTATAATCGTAATACATTAAAAGAAAGGATTTTATTATGCAAGTAAAAATTAGTGATGTAGTTGTAACGGGTTTTGCATTATTTGCAATGTTTTTTGGTGCAGGAAATGTAATATTTCCTCCATATTTAGGTATGACCTCTGGAACAGAGTGGTTAACAGGTTTCTTATGTTTCATATTTATTGATGTATTTTTATCTTGTATCGGAATATTTACTATAGTTTATGGTGGCGGTGGCATTAAAGCCTTAGAAAGTGTTGTAGGTAAAATTCCAGGCATGATTTTAAATGTAGCAGCTGTATTATGTACAGGTGTATTGATTGCTCCACCAAGAACAGCAGCAACTACTTTTGAAATGAGTATTGCGCCATTTACAGATAAGATTTCCTTATTTGTGTTCTCTATTATTTTCTTTGGTATAGTATTTGCTTTTACTATTCGCCCTACACGTTTTGTTGATATAATCGGTAAATTTTTAACACCTGTACTCATTATTTGTACATTTATTTTGATTATCGCAGGTATCCTTAGCCCTATTGGTGAAATCGCAGCTCCAGTATCTCAAACAGTTGCTGAAGATGGTATCATCGCAGGTTATCAAACAATGGATATCTTAGTTGTATCTGGTTTTGGTCTTGTAATGCTCAACACTTTGCGTTTAAAAGGATATGTAGAACGTAAATCCCAGATAAAAGCAATCATTGGTGTTTGTATCGTTGCTGGTATTTTATTATCTTTAATTTATGGTGGTTTAGCTTATTTAGGTGCTACTTCTAGCATTGTTTTAGGTAATAATAATCTCAACCAAGCACAGCTTATTGTAGCTATTACAAATCATTTAATGGGTCATACAGGTATGGTTATTTTAGGTATAATCGTAGGTTTTGCTTGTTTGACTACTGCTGTAGGTCTTATCGGTTCCACAGCTTGCTTCTTTGAAGATTTTACAAACAAAAAAATCAAATATCCTGTATGGGTTGTTATCAATACATTAATTAGTATTTCTCTTTGTAATTTAGGTTTGACTACTATTATAAATGTAGCAGTACCAATTTTAACAACAATTTGCCCACCATTTATGATAACAGTATTATTGTTATTATTCCGCAATCAAATTAAAAATACTTTAGTTTATAAAGGTATTGCTTTAGTGGCATTTTTATATGGTTTGATTTCTACAATTCAATCTTATATGTAATTTTAAATTATTATTTGTGAAATATTTATGAGATAAAAATAAAAACTAGGGAGTATATTCTTCCTAGTTTTTTTATATAATATTATTTATCTTTTATATAGGCTATAGGTATAGCTATTGCTAGAAACTTCTACTAAATGATATAATTATAACAATAAAATAATTAATGGAGGAACAACGTTGGACGCAAAACATATTAGAAATTTTTCGATTATTGCTCATATCGACCATGGTAAATCTACTTTGGCAGATAGATTAATTGAATATACAGGTACGCTCACTGAACGTGAAATGGAATCTCAAGTTTTAGATAGCATGGATTTAGAGCGTGAACGTGGAATTACAATTAAAGCACAGACTGTGCGTTTACACTATAAAGCAAAAGATGGCGAAATCTATGAATTAAACTTAATTGACACACCAGGCCACGTTGACTTTAACTATGAAGTATCTCGTAGCTTAGCAGCTTGTGAAGGTGCGTTATTAGTTGTAGATGCTACTCAAGGTGTGGAAGCACAGACTTTGGCAAATGTTTATTTAGCTTTAGAACATGATTTAGAAATCATTCCTGTAATCAATAAAATCGATTTACCAAGTGCTGAACCTGAAATGGTAAAACAGGAAATTGAAGATATCATTGGTTTGGATACTTCTGATGCAGTACTTGCAAGTGCAAAAGCTGGAATTGGTATTGAAGATATCTTAGAACAGATTGTACAAAAAATTCCTGCTCCACCAGATGACAGTGATAAACCATTAAAAGCACTTATTTTTGACTCTTATTTTGATGCTTATAAAGGTGTAATTGCTCATATTCGCGTAATTGATGGTTCTATTAAACCTGGCATGAAATTAAAAATGATGGCAACAGGTAAAGAATTTGAAGTTACAGATATCGGTTGCTTTAGACCACAGCCAGTTAATATCAATATGTTAGAAACTGGTGAGGTAGGATTTGTCGCTGGTAGCCTTAAAAATGTGCGTGATGTTCGCGTTGGTGATACTATTACTGATGCTAATAATCCGGCTAGTGAAGCATTACCAGGTTATCGTGGTGTAACACCAATGGTATATTGTGGTTTATATCCAGTTGATAGCTCTGATTATGAAAATTTAAAAGATGCTTTAGAAAAATTACAATTAAATGATGCTGCACTTACTTTTGAACCAGAAACTTCTATTGCTTTAGGCTTTGGTTATCGTTGTGGTTTCTTAGGTCTTTTACACATGGACGTTATTCAAGAACGTTTAGAACGTGAATATAAATTAAAACTCATAACTACAGCACCAAGCGTTATTTACCATGTATATAAAACTAATAAAGAAATGGTAAAAATTGATAACCCAGCTTCTATGCCATCTCCTACAGAGATTGAACATATTGAAGAGCCTTATGTAAAAGCTACTGTAATCGTGCCTAATGATTATGTGGGACCTGTAATGGAGATTTCTCAAGAAAAACGTGGCGTATTCAAAACTATGGATTATCTTGATGTAAATCGTGTAATGGTAATTTATCACATTCCACTTAGTGAAATTATCTATGATTATTTTGATAAATTAAAATCTGCTACTCGTGGATATGCTTCACTTGATTATGAAATGACAGATTATCAGACATCTAAATTAGTAAAACTTGATATCTTGTTAAATGGGGATCCTGTAGATGCTTTATCCACTATTGTTCATGTAGATAAAGCAGCAGCTCGTGGTCGTCAATTAGCGGAAAAATTAAAAACTATAATTCCACGTCAAATGTTTGAAATTCCTATTCAGGCAGCAGTGGGCAATAAAATTATTGCTCGTGAAAATGTACGTGCTATGCGTAAGGATGTACTTGCAAAATGTTATGGTGGGGATATCACACGTAAACGTAAATTATTAGAAAAACAGAAAGAAGGTAAAAAACGTATGAAAGCTGTAGGTTCTGTAGAAGTTCCACAAGAAGCTTTCATGGCGATTTTAAAAATAGACTAATGGGATTTGGCATATATATTCATATTCCATTTTGTAAACAAAAATGTTTTTACTGCGATTTTGCTTCAACTGCAAAAAAAGTAGATGAAACTTTATATGAACAGTATATAAATGCACTTTGTCAGGAAATAACCATGTATCAGGCGTTATTTCCTGATATTTGTATTGATACGATTTATTTTGGTGGCGGAACTCCTTCGATTTTGCCACCAAATTTAATTATACGAGCATTAAATACTGTAAAGGCAAATTTTGCGTTAAATTCTGATATAGAAATAACTTTAGAAGCAAATCCAGGAACTGTAAATGAGCAAAAATTACAGTATCTTTATCAAAATGGAATTAATAGATTGAGTTTTGGTGTACAAGCAGTACAAGATGATTTATTGCAAAAAATAGGGCGAATTCACACGATAAAAGAAGCTGATATGGCTATAGAAATGGCTCAGAAAATAGGTTTTAAAAATATAAGTGTGGATTTGATGTATGGACTACCTGGGCAAACATTAGAGATGCTCAAAGAAGCTGTATTTTGGGTAGTAAATAAAAATATACAACATATTTCTATTTATGGTTTACAAATAGAAGAAAATACCGTTTTTGGCAGATTATATGACCAAGGGAAATTGATATTGCCATCAGAAGACGAAAGTGAAATGATGTATGATTATTTAACAGAGCAATTGCCTAAATATAATTACAATCGTTATGAAATATCTAATTTTGCGAAGATTGGTTATGAAAGTAGACATAATTTAGCTTATTGGCAAGATAAATTTTATCTAGGATTAGGAGCAGGCGCTCATGGATATTATAATCAAAAACGTGTGCAAAATCCTTTTGATATAGATGAATATATAAAAAAATGCAATCAAAAAATATTGCCGTTTATCAATGAGGAAATAGTAGATGAAAAAGCACATATTGAAGAATTTTGTTTTTTAGGTCTGCGCATGGCTAAAGGCATAGATAAAGAAATTTTTAAGCAAAAATTTAATACAGATATAGAAAATTTATACGGTGAAATTTTGCCAAATCTAGAAAAAGATGGGTTGATAATCAATACTCAAAAGTATATTTATTTAACCTTCAAAGGCATGAAATTTGGCAATCAAGTATTTAGTGAATTTCTCTTAGATTAATAAAAATACGAATTGATATGTAGTTATGATTTATAACCAAAAGACATTGATAATGCAGGGGCTTCTTTACAAAGAATGAATTTAGTTATATAATTAATTCGAGTATTAAATGTTTCGGTGTATATATATTATTTATCAAAGGTCATCTGTACGGGACGGATTTACGTTTAAATTTACAATAATAATGAATACTAAAAAATAAATATATATATAAATATAAATTTGGAGGTGCTTTTTTTTTGGCAAAGGAAGCTCAAAAATTGCAAATAATTCCTTTGGGTGGACTTGGCGAAATTGGTAAAAATATGACCGTTGTACGTTACGGTGATGATATTATCGTTATTGATGCTGGGTTGATGTTCCCTGAGGAAGAAATGCTAGGTATAGATTTAGTTATTCCTGACATTACGTATTTATTAGAAAATAAAGATAAGATAAAGGCTATTGTGCTCACACATGGTCATGAAGACCATATCGGAGCATTACCTTATGTCTTACGTCAAATTCCTAATATACCAGTTTATGGTACACGTTTAACTTTAGGAATTTTAGAAGGTCGTTTAAAAGAAAATGGAGTGGATTCTAGTAATCTTCATCCTGTATATCATGGAGATATAATAAGTGCAGGTTGCTTTACTGTTGGATTTATACGTGTAAATCATAGTATTGCTGATGCATGTGGTTTATCCATTAAAACTCCTATGGGTATGATTGTACACACAGGAGATTTTAAATTTGATTATACGCCCGTAGATGGTAAAATGACTGATTTTAGAGCTTTTTCTGATTTAGGAAATAGAGGCGTTTTAGTATTATTAGCTGATAGCACAAATGCAGAACGCGAAGGGCATACACCAAGTGAACGTACAGTAGGTATTGCCTTTGAAAAAGCTTTCCGTAAAGCTAAAAATCGCATAATTATCGCGACTTTTTCTTCAAATGTACATCGCATACAACAAGTAGTAGATACAGCTATTAAATATAATCGTAAAGTAGCTATTTTAGGCCGTAGCATGATAAATGTAGTAAATATATCTATTAAATTAGGTTATTTAAATATGCCTGAAGATATGTTAATCGACATTGATGAAATCAATAATTATCCAATGAACCAAGTGGTAATAATCACTACAGGTAGCCAAGGTGAACCAATGTCAGCGCTCACTCGTATGTCTACAGCAAATCATCGCAAAGTAGGCATTGTGCCAGGTGATACAATTATTATTTCAGCTACACCTATTCCTGGAAATGAAAAGTTAGTATCAAGAACAATAGATAATTTATTAAAACAAGGCGCTGATGTTATCTATGGACGTGATGAAGGAATTCACGTTTCAGGTCATGCTAGTAGAGAAGAATTAAAATTAATGCATAATTTAGTTCGTCCTAAATTTTTCATACCTGTACATGGTGAATATCATCATATCGTAAAGCATGCTAAATTAGCTGAAAGTATTGGTATGCCGAAAGAAAATATTTTCATCAGTGAAATTGGACAAGTTTTAGAATTTACACGTGATAAAGGTCAAGTAGTAGGTAAAGTAACTTCTGGTAAAGTATTAATCGATGGTCTTGGCGTTGGTGATGTAGGCAATATCGTACTTCGTGACCGCCGTCAATTATCTCAAGATGGTATCTTAATCGTAGTTGTTACTATGGATAAAGAAGGTCGCTTTATCGCAGCTGGCCCAGATATCGTATCTCGTGGTTTTGTCTATGTTAGAGAATCAGAAGCTTTGATGGAAGAAGCAAAAGAAAGAGTAACTTCTGCCATTGAACATTGCTTAGATAATGATATTACAGAATGGTCTGTAATAAAAAATGACATTCGCGAAGCTATTGGTAGATATCTTTATGAAAAAACACGTCGTCGTCCAATGATTTTACCAATCATCATGGAAGTTTAAAAATAATAGCTAAATTTAAAGAGAAGAATGTATATTCTTCTCTTTTTTATTATAAAAAATAAATTCTGAAAATATTTACAAATTTAATAGTAAGTAGTATAATTATATTATGAAATTAAAGAAAACGTTTACTAAAGAATTGAATAGAGAAAAAAATAAAATATATTAAAAATAAAATTGTTGATAAGAAAATTTTAAGAAGGGGGAAAGTATAAAGTTCAATAAAATTAAGTTTTTATAAATTTTCATGATAAAATAATAAAATTTTCACAATATTTAAAAATAAAAGTTAATATATCTATATTTATGGAAAATAGTAAACGTTTGCTAAAAGGGGAAGTTAAAAAATGGGAAGTTTAATTAAATTGGGTAAAAAATATTTTTTTGAATTTAGTATTTTAAGCATTATATTAATTTGGTCATCAAACAATGCAGTAATGAAAATAGGAATTGAGGAAATAGGACCATTTATCTATAATGCTTTACGTTTAATTATTGTAGCACTATTATGTTGGCTTTGGTTATATAAGACACATACATATAGAAAAATGCCATGGAGAGATTTAAAATATTTAATATTATTGGCTTTAGGTGGATTTTGTTTGACACAAGTTTGTTTAACTTTTGGATTATCAAAAACAACCGCAGGTAATGCATCATTAGCTTCAGCTATTATGCCATTAGCAGTAGTATTATTAAATAAATTGTTTAAACAAAATCCTTTGTCCAAAAATGTTATTTTAGGTTTAATTATTTCTTTTGTAGGAATGATGGCAATTATTTTTAGTTCAAATAAAGAGATCAGTTTTGCTAATCATCATTTAATTGGTACATTAGTAGTAGTTTTAGGACAATTTAGTAATGCTTATTATACTATTTATGCTAAGGATTTACTTAATAAATATTCTCCTTGTCAAATTGTAAGTTTTTTAATGAGTATTTCGGCTATTGTATTTTTTCTATTAGGAATACCAGAGTTACAATTTATAAATTTTGAAACTTTATCTAATGAAGCATGGATAAGTGTAGTTTATTCTGGAGTTTTTGCTCTTTGGTTAGGTAATATTGTATGGGTATGGGCTGTTGGTAAAATTGGTAGTGTAAGAACTGCAATTTATCAGTATTTGTTGCCAGTATTTTCTCTTATATTTGCATATATATTATTAGGAGAAACTTTAGTATTAGGACAAGTTTTAGGTACTATATGCATTTTAGTGGGAATGATATTAAGTAAAAAATAAACATTGTGAATTATTTTTTTTATATTATAAATTGTTATACTTATAAAAAATGCACTTTAAAAGTAGAATATCAATCTAACTTTTAAAGTGCATTTTGTTTATTTTATAAGACAAACATTTTTAATTTATTAGAAACTGTATGAATTTCTAGTGGTAATACAGGACCAAGTTCACCATCTAAATCACTTTCTACGCGGTCTGGGCAAGAGAATTTGAAATAAGATGCTTGTTTATAGATGATATTTTTATTATCAAAAGATGTTTTTCCTGCCACTGTATCAGCTACAATTTTCATCAATTCAGGAATATTACATTGTTTTAATAATATCATATCTAATTTACCATCATTGATTTTAGCGTCCATAGATATATTTTTGAAGCTAGCTACAACAGGTGAATTAACGACTAATACAAAGAAGATTTTTTCTTTGATGATTTCACCATCAGCTTCAATTGTGAAATCTAAACCGCGAAATCTAGGAAGTTCACCGAGTCCACGGAAATAATAAGCTAATTTACCAAAAGTATTTTTAAGACGAGTATCAACTTCATGAGCAACGCCTGTCATCATACCAGCACTGATTACATTAATAAAGTATTCATCACCGATAGAGCCAACATCTACATATTGAGTTTTTCCAGTGATGATACTATTGATATATTCATCAAATTTGGCATCAATACCAAGATGAGAAGCAAAATCGTTAGATGTACCACTAGGAATAATACCTACAGGTACGTCAAGATTTTCTTTTAAGGTCATATTGATTATTTTATGCAAAGTACCATCGCCACCAGCTGCAATGATACCATCGGCATTTACATTGCGTACGCAATTAGCAAAGAAAGGGTCAAAACTTTCTTTTTTAGTGCGGTAAGGCATGATGATACAGTCACGACTTTGAAATTGATTGATAATATCGTCTAATTTTTTCTTAAACATGGCATCACCAGAAACTGGATTATATGCCAATAGAAATTTTTTCATTTTATAATCTCTCCATTAATTTTTTAAAACACCAATTTTTTTGAAGAAACGAATACTAGGGGCACCAATCATAGGAATGCGTTCGATATCTGATTCCATGATACCACCAATTAAAATTAAGACAATAATATAGAAGAACATACCAACAAATAAAGATGCAAAAGTAGCTAAAGCATTGCTTGCTGTTTCATATAATAAGAATTCATAGCCAAAATGAATAATACCAGCCATGATAGCAGCAGAAACAATAGTTTTTAATAATTGCATGATTTCAATTTTATAATTGATATATTTATATAAGAAATATAGATTGATTAAAGCTGCAATACCGATATCAGCAACAGTAGCCCATGCAGCACCCATGATGCCGAGTGAAGGTTGTGCTGTTAATACCCAGTTTAAAATAACTTTAGCAATGGCAGCGATAACCATATTAATCATTGGAATAGTAGGGTGTCCAAGTCCTTGAAGAACACCAGTAGTAACTTGATGAAGACCAAGTAATACTATACTAAAGGATGACACCCAAACAGCAGGGCCTGCTCCAGGTGCATTGTAGATTAAAGTTGAGATAGGCACAGCTAACATCATAACTGTTACAAATGCAGGGAAACAGATAAAATTTGAAATACGCATAGCAGCTGCTGTTTGATTGAAACAACGTGTTTTATCTTTTAACGTACGAGCTTCAGAGATAGCAGGTACGATACTTACAGCAAGAGAAGCTGTTAAAATAGTGGAAAGATTGACAAGTGGTACAGCCATACCAGTCAAATAACCGAATAATTCTGTAGCTTCATTTACGCTATAACCAGCTACTTCCAAGCGAGCTGGTACGATTAATAAATCAAGATTAGATACAATCGGAAGCATGATACTAGCAGCAGAAACTGGAAGTGCCAATACAAAGATACGTTTAATAATCTTCCAGACAGAAGCTGTTTGAGCATCATTTACCGGTTTTAATTCATTGCCGTAGTTTTTGACAATATCTTTTTCTAATTTTATGTGGAAATAAACTAAAACCATGACACCAGTAATAGCACCAGCTAAGGCACCTAAGGAAGCACCAGCTGAAGCATATTCAAGTCCATAAGGTAAGAGGAGTTGAGCAAATAAAATCATGGTTACAACGCGGAATATCTGTTCAACAATCTGTGATACAGCAGTTGGTGTCATGCGTTGCCAACCTTGGAGATATCCTCGAGAACTAGCTAAGATAGTAACGAAGAATACAGCTGGAGCAAGTGCAATAATGGAATAATATGCACGCGGGTCACGCACAAATTGCCAATCTATGAGCCATTGAGCACCAAAATAGGTCAGCAAACTAAAAAATAAACCAGTGCAGAACATAAAGCACATGGAAATGCGAAAAATGCGTTTTGCCCCAAAAATATCATTTAAGGCAACTCTTTCAGCTGTTATAATAGAGATAGCTACAGGAACACCTGCAGAAGAAACGGTCAAGGCTAAAAAATAAATAGGAAAAGCCATTTGATAAAGACCGATACCTTCACCGCCTAAAACGCGGGAAACAAAAATCCAGTTTAATGAGCCGATAACTTTAACTACTAAGCTAGCGACTGTTAATATAAAAGTTCCTTTTAAAAAGCTTTCAGCTTTATGAGATTTTTTTGAAGTATTATCTTGTTCGTTAATGGAAAACACCTGCTTTAAAACATCATTTTCTTTTAATTGAAAAGACTGTATAATAGTAAATACAGCTTAAAAAAGTAATTATACTAGAAAATTATAGCATTTATCGTAAAACTATGCTAGTATATTTTACTTTTATAGCTATAAAGCTAGGATTAAGTAAGCATTGAATGAGTTTAAGTAAAATAAAAAAAGAAAGGAAAATTCTTATGGAGTATAATTATCTAGGATTTGATATAAATATTGGTAAATCAAAACCTGAAAATATTGTACATAGAGAAGTTGCTTGTCCATTTTGTGATGTGAAAAGTTTAAAAAATATCATAGAAATAAAAAATGATATGATATTATTAGAAAATAAATATCAAGTTTTACAAGAAGCTTATCAATTATTAATTATTGAAGGCAGTGAATGTAATGCAGATATTCCAGATTATACTTTAGAGCATATGCAAGAACTCATGCATTTTAGTATAAATCACTGGCTCAATATCATTAATAGTAAAAAATATAAAACAGTGCTTTTCTTCAAAAATCATGGGCCTTTATCTGGTGGAACTATGCGTCATCCACATATGCAAATTGTGGGCATTAAAAATTTAGAGTTTAAAAATATGTGTGATAAGCGCCAATTTGAAGGCATTAAAATTGCAAAAAAAAATAATGTAGTTATGAACTTGTCTACAAAGCCACGTGTGGGATTTACAGAAGTCAATGTGATTATGCAAGGTCTAAATGATATTGATACCTTAGCTGAATTTGTGCAGATAGGCGTCGATTATATTATGAACCATTTCAGCGTAAATTGTAGCAGTTATAATTTATTCTTCTATTTAATTGAAGGCAATATACATGTAAAAATAATGCCTAGATTTGCGACATCTCCATTATTCATTGGCTATAATATCGAACTTGTGCCAAATAACTTACAAGGGATTGCAAAACATATAAAACAATTATATTTTGACAAAAAAAACGACTAAGCATTTAAGCGTAGTCGTTTTTTTATTTATTAAATTACTTCATATCGTCTTCAGCATCTTGTTTTTCTGGTGGTACAGGGAACATTTCTAAATCTGGATTATTATCTTGAATCCAGCCTAATGCCCATTCGTTGTTTACAAGAAGTACAGGACGATCTTTCATATCATATACGAACATTCCACGGTCAGCACCACGGAGAGATTCTGGAGTTACAGGACGATTATCTTTGAAGCGAAGCCAACGAGCAACTTCAAATGGTTGCATATTCATGACTATTTCTGTATTATATTCGCTTTTTAAGCGGTATTCTAATACATCAAACTGCAATTGTCCTACAGTACCAACAATATAAGATTCCATACCAGCACCTGCTTGTTGGAATAATTGTACAGCACCTTCTTGTGTAAGCTGCATGATACCTTTTACGAATTGTTTGCGTTTCATAGTATCTTTAGCAGAAACACGAGCAAATCTTTCTGGTGGGAATACAGGGAAATCTGCAAATTTGAATTTGTGAGAAGGCATACAAAGTGTATCGCCGATACCGAAGATACCAGGGTCAAATAAACCAACAATATCTCCAGGGTATGCAGTATCAATAATTTGACGGTCTTGAGCTAAGAATTGTTGTGGCTGAGAAAGTTTTACAGCTTTGCCACCTTGCATATGATAAACGCTCATACCACGTTCGAATTTACCAGAGCAAATGCGAATAAAGGATAATCTATCATGATGAGCAGGGTTCATATTAGCTTGAATTTTGAAGATGAAGCCAGAGAAATTTTCATCATCAGGGCTGATAAGACCATCGGAGCTCATACGAGGTTGAGGAGCTGGTGCAAGACGAAGATATTCTTCTAAGAAACCACGTACACCGAAGTTAGTCATGGCACTACCAAAGAACATAGGTGTCAATTCACCTTTATTTACTTTGTCCATAGACCATTGTTCGCCAGCAACATCAAGTAAATCAATATCATCTAATAAAGCTTGATAATCAGTGTCGCCAATGATTTCTTTAGCTTTTGGGTCTTTTAAATCAAAAATTACAGACTCACGTTCTTCTTGACCATGAGATGTATCTTCACTGAATAATTCTACTTTTTCAGTTTCGCGGTGATAAATACCTTTATAATGACCATCTGTACCGATAGGCCAATTCATTGGATAAGAGCGAATACCTAAAACATCTTCGATTTCTTCCATTAATTCAAGTGGAGCTTTACCAAAACGGTCAAGTTTATTAACAAATGTAAAAATTGGAATATGACGTTGTTTACAAACTTTGAATAATTTTTTTGTCTGTGCTTCGACACCTTTGGCTACGTCGATAATCATGACAGCACTATCTACAGCCATGAGTGTACGATAAGTATCTTCACTGAAGTCTTGGTGACCTGGAGTATCAAGGATATTGATACGGCAACCAGCATAATCGAATTGAAGTACACTAGAAGTTACAGAAATACCACGCTGTTTTTCAATTTCCATCCAGTCAGAAACAGCATGACGTTGAGTTTTACGGGATTTTATAGAACCTGCTAAATGGATTGCACCTCCATAGAGCAATAATTTTTCAGTTAAAGTAGTTTTACCAGCATCTGGGTGAGAGATAATCGCAAAAGTACGTCGTTTTTGAATTTCAGTTTGTAATTCCGACAATTTAAATCCTCCTATAAAAAAATAGTACTATCTTTTTATTCTATCATAAGTAATGATAGAGTGGTAGAAGTTTATTAAAATAAGCATCATAATTAAGCATTATAATTAAATGTCCTGTAATAATATACATAAATATATATATTTAAAGGTAACAGATTTAAATATATAATTAAGAAATAGGGAATTTATTTACTAGATAGTACATATTATTTATTGCTTATTAAAAGATAAAAAATATAAAATTTTTAAATTATGTACTTGACTGTTGTAAACTTGTAAAGTATAATAAACAACATCAAGACTAAGACCTACATAAAGGAATTATAATAATTATATTTTAGGCCTATGCTGGGAGGAATCATAATGAATTTTTCTAAAAAACGTTTGCGCATAGCAGGATTACTTCTTGGTATGACAATGTTCGGTAGCATTTTCGCTGGTTGTGGCGGTGAAGAAGCAGCAAATAGTGATGAAATTAAAATCGGTGCCAATTTTGAAATGACTGGTAATGTTGCCAACTATGGTACAACAACATTAGAAGGTTTGAAATTAGCTATCAAAGAAGCTAATGACGCCGGTGGAATTAATGGTAAAAAAATTACTCTAGTTGAAGCTGATAATAAATCGGACCCTGCTGAAGCAGCTAACGCAGCTACAAAACTTATTTCTGATGACAAAGTTGTAGCTATTGTAGGACCTGCAACTTCTGGTGCAGTACAAGCTGAATCTCAGGTAGCAACTGAAAATAAAGTGCCAATTATCGCACCTGATGCAACAAGCCCTGATATTACAGTAGAAAATGGTCAAGTTAAACCATTTGTATTCCGTGGTTGCTTCATTGACCCATTACAAAGTAATACAATGGCAGCTTTTGCAGCTAACGAATTAAAAGCTAAAACAGCTGTTATTTATTTAGACTCTAGTACAGATTATTCTAAGAGTTTAGCTGAAGTATTTAAAAATAAATTTGAAGCTTTAGGCGGTAAAGTCGTAATGGAAGAAGCTTTCGTAGCTAAAGACCAAGACTTTAAAGCAACTCTTACAAATATTAAAACAGCAAATGCAGATATAATTTATATTCCTGCTTACTATGAAGAAGTTGGTAAAATTGTAAAACAAGCACGTGAACTTGGTATTACACAACCAATTTTAGGTACAGATGGTTGGGATGATACAAAAGTAGTAGATATCGCTGGTGCAGATGCACTTAATAATACTTACTTCATCACTCACTATACTGAAACAGATCCAGATGCTAAAGCTTTTGTAGATGCATTCACAAAAGAATATGGTCATGCTCCAGGTGTATTTGCTGCTCTTGGTTATGATGCAGGTAAAATGCTCGTTGATGCTATAAAACGTGCAGGTAGCACAGATCCAGAAGCAATTCAGAAAGCATTAGCAGAAACTAAAGATTTACAAGTTGGTACAGGTAAACTTACTGTTGATGAAAATCACAACTTGATCAAAAATGCTTTCATTATTGAAATGAAAGATGGTAATAAAGTTCTTAAACAAAGAGTTACACCAACAACAGCAGAAGGCTGATTATACTAGGTGAAAGGGCCGCAATTTTGCGGCCTTTCTTTGTGAAGGAGGAAAGTAAGATGGATTTTTTTGAGCAATTAATACAGCAATTAATCAATGGTATTTCCTTAGGTAGTATTTATGCATTGATTGCTTTAGGCTATACCATGGTATACGGTATTATCAAGTTGATAAACTTTGCCCATGGTGATATTTATATGGTTGGTGCGTATGTAGGCTTTTATGCTGTAACAATGACTAAGATGTCAATTATTCCAGCACTTATCATCTCTATGGTTGTTACTGGTCTTTTAGGAATTTTAGTAGAAAAAATAGCGTATAAACCATTGCGTAAAGCTCCACGTATATCACTGTTAATAACAGCGATTGGGGTTTCATTTTTCCTTGAATATACAAGTATGTATTTTGTTTCACCAACACCAAGAACTTTTCCAAATGTTATTGATTCCTTATCTTTAAATATTGGTTCATTTGTAATTAATGGACAGCAATTATTAATTTTTATTATTACTGTAATTTTGATGGTATTACTCACTTACATTGTACAGAAAACTAAAATGGGTAAAGCTATGCGTGCTGTATCTTTTGATACAGAAACAGCTCAACTCATGGGTATAAATGCAGATAGAGTAATTTCTTTTACTTTTGGTATTGGTTCAGCACTAGCAGCCGCTGGTGGTGTTTTAGTAGGTGTATATTATAACTCTATTGACCCACTTATGGGAATTATGCCAGGGCTTAAAGCTTTCGTTGCCGCTGTATTAGGTGGTATCGGTAGTATCCCAGGAGCTATGACTGGTGGTATTGTTTTAGGTGTAATAGAAGCTTTAGTATCTGGTTTTATATCTTCTACATTCCGTGATGCAGCAGCTTTTGCGATATTAATATTAGTATTGTTATTCAAACCATCTGGTATTTTTGGTAAGAATACTAATGAGAAAGTGTAGGTGTTAAAAGTGAATTCTCTTAGAAAAAAAGATATAATAACTTTAATACTTGCGATTGTTTTATTTGGCGTTTTGCAATTTTTGATGGCTGAAAGAATTATTGGCTCATTCTGGGAATTAAATATTTTCCTTGTATGTGTCAATATTATCATGGCAGCAAGTTTAAATTTGATAAATGGTTATACAGGTCAATTTTCTTTAGGTCATGCTGGCTTTATGGCAGTAGGCGCCTATGTTGGCGTAATTTTAACAGTTAATTTTCATTCTCCATTTATTGTGGCTTTATTAATTGGCGGTTTTGCAGCTGGTATTTTGGGATTTTTGATTGGTTTGCCAACATTGCGTCTAAAAGGTGATTATTTGGCTATCGCTACATTAGGCTTAGGGGAAATCATTCGTATTGTTATCATGAATATAGAGTATGTAGGTGGTGCAGCTGGTTTTAAAGGTATACCACATAATACGACTTTTCCATGGGTATTTTTTATAATGTTATTTACATTGTTCTTCATTAAGAACTTTGTTAATTCTAAATATGGTCGTTCTTGTATTGCTGTACGTGAAAATGAGATTGCAGCAGAAGCTATGGGTGTTAATACTACAAAATATAAAGTAATGGCATTTACTATTGGTGCTATTTTTGCTGGTATTGGCGGTGGATTATTCGCTCATTGTTTCTATATTATCAATCCATCTTCATTTACTTTTATGGCATCATTTAATTTCTTAATCATGGTAGTACTTGGCGGATTAGGTTCAATTACAGGTTCAATCGCTGGTGCATTTGTAGTAACTTTCGTATCAGCAGCACTTGCTAGCTGGCCTGAATTCCGTATGATTGCATATGCATTAGTATTGATTTTATTAATGTTTTATCGTCCACAAGGTCTTTTTGGTTATACAGAAATTACAAGCCTTAAGATTTTCCAACGTTTTAAGGGAGGTCGTGGATAATTATGGAATTATTAAAAACAGATGGTGTATCAAAAGTATTTGGCGGATTAAAAGCAGTATCTAATTTTGATATAGAGATAAATGAGGGCGAACTCATAGGTCTTATTGGGCCAAATGGTGCAGGGAAAACAACTGCATTTAATTTATTGACAGGTGTATATCAACCAACTACAGGTACTATTGATTTTGCTGGTAAAAGTTTAGTTGGATTAAAACCTTATCAGATAACTTCTCGAGGAATTGCACGTACTTTCCAGAACATAAGATTGTTCTCGGAATTAACTGTTTTAGATAATGTAAAGATAGCATATGATTCTCATGCAAAATATAGTTTAGTGGAGTCTGTACTTCGTTTGGGCAGATATTTCAAAGAAGAAGATGAAATCACTAAAAAAAGTCTAGAATTATTAAAGATTTTTAAATTAGAAGATAAAGCTTATGAAGTGGCAAAAAATTTACCATATGGGGCACAACGTCGCTTAGAAATTGCCAGAGCTTTGGCTACTAAGCCAAAATTATTATTATTAGATGAACCAGCAGCAGGTATGAATCCACAAGAAACACAAGAATTGATGGAAATGATACGCTGGATACGTAAAGAATTTGGTTTATCTATTTTACTTATTGAACATGATATGAGCTTAGTAATGGGAATTTGTGAACGCATCTATGTTTTGGAATATGGTTGTATTATTGCCAGTGGAACTCCAGAAGAAATTCAGAAAAATCCTGAGGTTATTAAAGCTTATTTAGGTGGGGAGGTGTAGAATTTATGTTAAAAATAAATGATATGAATGTTTATTATGGTGCAATTCATGCTTTAAAAGGAATTAGCCTAGAAATCAATGAAGGTGAAATAGTTACTTTGATTGGAGCTAATGGGGCAGGAAAATCTACAACTCTACGCACTATTTCAGGGCTTTTAAAACCAAAGACTGGTACAATTGAGTTTGAAGGTAAAAATATTGCCGGAATGCCAGCACAAAATATCGTAAAAGCAGGTATTTCTCAAGTACCAGAAGGCAGACGTGTTTTTGCAGAAATGACTGTTATGGAAAACTTGGAATTAGGTGCATTTATTCGTAAGGATAAAGCTGGTATTGCTAAAGATTTGAAAATGGTATTTGAACGTTTCCCAAGACTTGAAGAAAGGGTAAATCAACAAGCAGGAACTTTATCTGGTGGGGAACAGCAGATGCTTGCTATGGGACGAGCTTTGATGAGTAGACCTCGTTTACTACTTTTAGATGAGCCTTCCATGGGTCTTGCACCATTATTGATAAGAGAAATTTTTTCAATAATACAAGATATCAATAAAGCAGGCACTACAGTTTTATTAGTAGAACAAAATGCAAATATGGCACTTTCTATTGCTAATCGTGCATATGTTTTGGAAACAGGACGAATTACACTTTCTGGTGATGCCAAAGAACTTGCTGCTAGTGAAGAAGTAAGAAAAGCATATCTTGGTGGCTGATTTTATATAGATAATTATTGTATGCAGGGATTCGTTAGATTTATAGCGAATCCTTTCTTATAGGATAATAAAATAAATTTATATGAGGTGAAAAAAATGTTTGTTATTAATAGAATGACGAAAAATCCTATGACAGTAACAGCTGATACTAAAGTTGATGAAGTAGCTCATTTAATGAAAAAACATAATTTTCGTCGCTTACCTGTTGTAGATGATGGAAAATTAGTAGGATTTTTAAGCGATAGTGATTTAATGCGTGTAGCACCATCGCCTGCAACAACCTTATCAAGATATGAGATAAATTCGTTACTTGCAAAAATTTGCGTTCGAGATATCATGAAAAAAGATGTTGTTTCTGTAAATGTAGGTGCAACTATTGAAGAAGCCGCACTTATTATGTATAAAAATAAAATTGGTGGTATGCCAGTTGTAAGTAATATGGGTGCTGTAGTAGGCGTTATCACAGAAACAGATATTTTCAAAACATTTGTAGATGTAATGGGCTTAGCTGATGGAAAAACTCGTATTACTTTGGAAGTTACAGATAAAATTGGTGTAGTTAAAGATATCGCAGAAATCTTTGGACAAGCAGGTGTTAGCATTGATAGCTTGATAACTTGCAAAAAAGAAGATAATAAATACGAAATCGTTATTCGTGGCGATATTACTAATATTGATGATATCAAAGCAAAATTAGAAGCTAAAGGTTATAAAGTTATTCATACAGTAAAAATTGGCTGATTTATAAAAATAAAAATGCACTGCTAAATTTATATTTAGTAGTGCATTTTTTGTTTAAAGATTATTATTCAAGATATTAGGAAATAGTAGTCCACCATTTGTTGAATTTTTGATTGTTTTGGTCAAGAAATACAGTTTCCCCTAATAGTGGAGTGAGCAATTTATATGATTTATTTTGACTAGCTGTATAAATACGTTCAAAAGGATCTTGCCAATGGTGTGGGCTTAGAGCAAATTTTCCACAATGTACAGGTAAAAGTATTTTAGCTTGTAAATCCATAGTAGCTTGAGCTACTTCTTCTGGCATCATGTGAATTTGTGCCCAAGATGTATTATATTGACCATTTTCCATGATAGCTAAATCAAAGCCTTGGAAATAATCACCAATTTCTTGGAATTGAGGGCTATATCCTCCATCACCACTATAAAAAATTTTTTTGGTAGGTGTAATGATGGCAAAAGAAGCCCAAAGAGTTTTATTATTATCTAAAAATCTTCCTGAAAAATGGCGAGAAGGTAAAATATGAATTTTTAAATTATCACTAAGTTTTATTTCACGATACCAATCTTCATCATGAATTATATCAGGATTAAATCCCCAATGATAAAAATGACTACTAACACCTAGAGGGCAAACAATATGCTTGATTTTATGCTTTAGGCTCATAATAGTAGCATAATCTAAATGGTCCCAATGGTCATGAGAGATGATTAGAACATCAATATCAGGCATATCATTAGCTGTATATATATTTGTACCAGCAAAGGCTTTATTGATGAAAAATAAAGGAGAGGCATAATCACTGAATACAGGATCAACTAATATCTTGATACCATCAATTTGTAAATAAAAACTAGAATGACCAAACCAAACAAGTAAATTTTCTTTAGGATTTAAAGCGTTTAAATCTGTTTTTTGCGTAGGAATATTTTCCTTAGGTACAGTTACACCCTTAGTAGGAAATAGAATTTCTTTGATACCATTATAATAATTATCTTTATTGACTAAAACAGATGTAGACTCAAGATTTTGAAATTCCCCATTTACATAATGAGGAGATTTTAAAATCTTAGCTAATTTATCACCCTTAGGTGAACGACCAATCTTAGGCTGATTGATAAAACCAATACCACCCATAGCTAATAAAGCTGTAGTAATACCAGCTAATTTAAAGAAATTGCGACGAGAAATAGACATAAAAATTACTCCAATATATAATAATTAATTTAATTATACATATTGGAGTAAACTTAAAGTCAACATTTTATTCGTTTTTCTTTTATATAAAAGAAAAATGAACCAAAAAGAAAAAGCCCCGCAATATTGATTTTACTTTGGCAAAGATAAAACTATGTCTACAACGCTCTAAACTCGCTTCGCTCAAACAGTAGGACTAAAACCGTAGCCCTAATTTTATCTTTGCCAATAGCTTTCAGCTACCGTAAAAGTCTGCTAATGCGGGGAAAATTTGCATTTATTATAATTGGTTGTAATTTTAAGTTATTTAAGTATAACATTATTATTTGCTATGTAATAATTTGTAACTTATATTTTCCGTATTATAAAATTTTAGTGGTAACCAAAGGTTATTGAAAATAATTATCGCTGAATACGGTTTTAGTCTGAATGTTTGAGCGAAGCGAGTTTCTAAGCGTTGTATGAAGCGATAATTATTTTCAAAACTAAAATTTTATCTGCGGTGGGTATTCTTTTGTTACTTTTCTTTGCCCATCAAAGAAAAGTAAGTTAAAGTGATTATTTTTTTATTAGTAAGCATACAGATTCTACATGACCTGTTTGTGGGAACATGTCTACAGGTTGGATTTCTGTAGCTTTATAGCCTAATTCGTCTAAGATACCGATATCGCGAGCAAGTGAAGCAGGATTACAAGATACGTAGACAATGCGTTTTGGTCTCATGGCAGCGAAAGTTTTTAAAACTTCTGGTGCACAGCCTGCTCTTGGTGGGTCAGTTACGATTACATCTGGACGAAGTCCTTTGCGATAGAGTTGAGGCATTAATTTAGCAGCATCGCCTGTCAAAAATTCAGCATTTCTTATATTATTATCACGAGCATTGGCGATAGCATCGCGGATTGCTTCAGGTACGATTTCCATACCGTAAACTTTTTTTGCTTTTTGAGCTAAAAATAAAGAGATAGTACCTGTGCCACAATAGCCGTCAATTACAGTTTCTTTACCTGTTAAATTAGCATATTTTAAAGCACATTCATATAATTTTTCTGCTTGTTCTGTATTTACTTGGAAGAAAGAAAGTGCGGATATTTTGAATTTTAGACTGCCTAATCTGTCTGTGATATGGGAAGCACCCCAAAGAATTTTGCATTCTTTGCCCATGATGATATTATTTCTACCAGTATTGATATTTTGTATGACACTTGTCAAATTTGGGATTTTAGAGCGTAGGAAATTCACGATTTCACGCACGCGAGGTATTTTTGGTTGAGCAGTAACGAGTACGACCATACATTCAGTTTCATCGCGATTAGTGCGACCTACAACATGGCGTAAAAGACCATAATGAGTTTTTTCATCATAGACACTTAATTTAAACTTTGTAGCCATTTCGCGTACAGCATTGGCGATTACATTATTTGTATGTTTTTGAATATGGCAGTTTTCAGTATTGATGATATTATGACTGCTATGGGCATAACAACCAACGATAATACCTTCTTTTTTACTTCTGCCGATTGGAAATTGCATTTTATTGCGATAGTGCCATTCGTGAACAGATGGCATAGTAGGGTGAATGATGATATCTTTTTTGATGGCGATATGTTCCATCATATCGATTACTTTTTGCTTTTTAGCATTGAGTTGAGCTTCATAAGAATAATGTTGAAGCTGGCAAGCACCACAGTCATCATATACTTTACAGATTGGTTTTATTCTGTCTGAAGTTTTTTCAAGAATAGATACTATTTCGCCTGTAGCATAATTTTTTTTCACAAGTGTGATTTTAGCTTCTACAGTTTCTCCAGGAAGTGCATAAGGAATAAATACAGTGAAATTTTCAAAACGTCCAACGCCTTCACCGCTTTGCCCCATTCCTGTGATTTTTATTTCATATTTCTGTCCTACTTGAACAGGAATTTTACTTTTCATTAATTAAAAAATCCTTTCTATAATAAATAATTATTTAGCAAATGATACTTGAGTTAATAAATCAAGTGGTTTAGCAATTAAAATATCTGCGCCATTTTGTTTTAATTCATCAGCAGGTCTAAAGCCCCATAATACACCAACAGCTAACATATCGGCATTTTTGGCAGTCTGCATATCTACATCAGAGTCCCCAAGATAAGCTATTTCTTGAGGTTTTAATTGCCAATTTTGGGTAATCATCAAGACTTTGCCTGGGTCTGGTTTGCGTTTTAATCCAGCTTTATCGCCGATTATTTCGCTGAAAATACCTTCACCAAATAATAATTTTACGATATTTTTGGCAGCTTCATCATGTTTATTTGTACAAATACCGAGTTTTATATTTTGTTGTTGTAATTTTTTTAATAAAGTTAAGATATCTTCATAAGGAGCTGTGTGGTCTAAATTATGTTTAGCGTATACTTGCTTGAATTTAGCTAAAGCTTCATCTAAAAGATATTGTTTATCTTGAGGTAGGGAACGCTCCATTAATTTTTTTATGCCGTTACCTACACGATATTTATAACTTTCGATATCATGAGTAGGTAAATTATATTCAGTAAGTACAGTGTTTACACTATTTGCTAAATCTGTTAAAGAATTGACAAGAGTGCCGTCAAGGTCAAATATAACGCCTTTGTAGTTCATAAAATCAACCTTCTTATATTTGTAGTTTTATATTAAAAATTAGTATGTGATTTTTCTAATTCTAAGAGATAATTTTTTAATTTTAATCCACCTGCATAACCGATTAATTTTCCATTAGAGCCAATAACGCGATGACAGGGAATAATAATAGGCAGTGGATTTTTATTATTAGCCATGCCTACAGCTCGATATGCTTTAGGCTTATTGATTTTTTGAGCGATTTCTTTATAACTAGTAGTTTGTCCATAGGGAATATTTTGAAGTTCTTTCCATACTGCAAGTTGAAATGGCGTACCTGTTAATTTAAATGGTAAAGAAAATGTAGTACGTTTTCCTTGGAAGTATTCATCTAATTGAATAGTAGCCATAGATAAAAGCTCTGTTGTTTGTAACAGAGCTTTTTGTGGTTGCGTAAATTGAATATTAATTAAATGAGTTTCTGTCGCTACTAGATATAAAGAGATATTTTCAAATTGATATTTACAAGTGTAAAGCATAGTTAGACCTCTTTTATCATAGTGGTTAAAATTTCAGCGATTTGTTTTAATTTCCAAGGTTGCATTTTCAATACAGGTATGGCTCTTTTGTATTGATGTATAGTCGCCATGATGATGACATCACTAGTTTCTTTGCTCAAATCAGCACAATGACGAGAGATAGCAACTTCGCCACCTTTACTTAAAAATGTTTGTTTTAAAATATTGGCAGCTTTACTATTTACATCATAAAGTTTTATCACTTTGAAAAGAGCTTTATCTTGCATTATTTTTATGCCAGCATCAGTGCAGTGGATATCTTGCATAGCATGGCGTGCTTCATCAATAGTATTTAAATCTAATATTTCAGGTGAAAAATCATTTATCATTTTCATTTAACCTAAATAAGGATTGATTTGTTTTTCATAGGCAATAGTAGTTGCTCCACCATGACCAGGAAAAACAGTTAAATTTTCATCTAAAGTCAAGATTTTTGCTTTTAAATTGGAAATTAAATCAGTCATAGAGCCAGTAGGAAAATCAGTTCTACCAATAGAGCCAGCAAATAAAGAGTCGCCACTCATAACAACGCCTTCACCAACAAGGCAAATTCCACCAGGTGTATGCCCTGGAGTATGAATTACTTTTAGATTGCAATTGCCAAAAGAAATAATGTCGCCTTCATGTAAGATTATATCGGCAGGTTGAGAAATTATAGGTCTACCCATATAGCCATTTTCAGAAAGATTGAGATGTGGGTCAGTGAGCATACAAGCATCATCAGTATGAATAGCCAATTTTGCTTTTAGAGCTAAACCTAATTCTTTATTAGCGCCAATATGGTCAGCATGACCATGTGTATTTACAATATATTTAATATGAAGTTTTAAATTATCGACTACATTTAAAATACTTATAGCTTCATCGCCTGGGTCGACGATTATGCCTTCTAAAGTTTGTTCATCATATAAAATATAGCAATTTTCCATGATTGGGCCAACTACTAAGGCTTTTATTTTCATGATAATGCTCCTTTGTAATTTTTATTAGTTTATTTTTCTTTAGCAGAACTACTCAAATTACGACGAACGCTGTAAACATCTTTAAGACGGCGGAGAGTATTCATTAATTGTTCTGCACGAGCTAAATTTTTTGTATGGAAAGTAATAGTCATTACAGCAGTTTTATTGCTAGGGATACTGCGAGAAGAAATATTTTCAATATTTATTTTCGCATCAGAAATTCTAGCAATAATTTCAGTTAAGATACCTTGTCTATCGTAACAACCAACTTCGATAGTTACAGGATAAGATTGGTCTGTGCTGATATCCCAATTTACATCAATGACGCGCATCATATCATTGCCTTCACGCAATACATTTGGACAATCGGCACGATGAACAGATACACCGCGACCACGAGTTATATAACCGATTATTTGGTCGCCTGGGATAGGATTACAACATTTTGCTAAATGCACAAGGAAACCATCTTCACCTTCGACTAAAATACCATGACTTGCTTTTTTCTTAGATGTTTTAGGCTTGATTTTTTCAAGCATTTGTGAAATATCCGGAGGGGTGATTTCTTGTAGGTCTTTTTTATAAAAAGCAATGAGTTTACTCATAATGCTATTTACAGTGATACCACCAAAACCGATAGAAGCAAACATATCATCAGTATTTTGGATATTTAATTTTTGAGCTACTTGTAAAAGTCTATCATTTTTGGCTAAATCTTTAAAATTGTAGCCTAAATGTTTAGCTTCATTTTCTAATAATTCAAGACCGCGGGAGATATTTTCTTCACGACGTTGTTTTTTGAACCATTGGCGGATTTTTGTTCTTGTCTGTGAAGATGCTACAATATTTAACCAATCTGGACTTGGCCCATTATTTTGTTTATTGGTAATTACAGAAACGATATCACCGTTTTGTAAAGTATATTCAAGTGGAACAATTTTGCCATTTACTTTAGCACCTACACAGTGATTGCCGATATCTGTATGAATGTGATAAGCAAAGTCTATAGGGTTTGAGCCTTTTGGTAAATTGATAACATCACCGCGAGGAGTATATACGAATACTTCATCGGAGAAAATATCAATTTTGAGTGCTTCAAAATATTCGCGTGGGTCGGAAAATTCATCTTGAAGTGTAATCATTTGGCGGAGCCATGAAAGTTTTTTATCGTATTCGCTATTAGCTCCTATGCTTTTATTGCCAGCTTCTTTATATTTCCAGTGAGCAGCAATACCATATTCGGAAATAGCATGCATGGCAAAAGTACGAATTTGAATTTCAAGTGGAAGGCCATTATCTGTGATTACAGTAGTATGCAAAGATTGATAGCCGTTAGTTTTTGGTACAGCGATATAATCTTTAAATCTACCTGGTAGCGGTTTCCACATAGCGTGAATAATACCAAGTACAGTGTAGCAATCAGGGATAGTCTGCACTAATACACGCACAGCGAGTAAATCGAAAATATCAGAGATATCTTTATTGCTTTTTTTCATTTTGCGGTAGATACTGTAGAAATGTTTTGCTCTACCTTTGATTTCACCTTTTAAATGAATTTTATCAAATTCTTGCTGTATTTTTGCTACAGCGTCATTGATAAAACCTTGGCGTTCTTCACGTTTTTGGTTTACTTTATCGACTAAATCATAATAAGTTTCAGGTTCAAGATAACGCAAACATAAATCTTCAAGTTCCCATTTGATATTGGAAATACCAAGGCGATTAGCAAGTGGTGCATAAACTTCTAGCGTTTCTTTAGCAATGCGTTTTTGTTTTTCTTCACGCATATATTTTAAGGTACGCATATTATGCAAGCGGTCAGCTAATTTTATCATGATTACACGAATATCTTTAGCCATAGCTAAAAACATTTTGCGGTATGTTTCAAGCTGTTGATCCTCTTTGGATTTATATTTCATTTTGCTGAGTTTAGTTACGCCGTCAATGAGCATAGCAACTTCTTCGCCAAAGAGTTCTTTCATTTGTTCAATGGTATAGATTGTATCTTCCACAACGTCATGCAATAAGGCAGCAGCAATAGTAACCTCGTCGATATGTAAATCAGTTAAAATCATAGCAACATGTAATGGGTGTGTGATATACATTTCACCTGAAATACGTTTTTGGTCAGCATGTGCCTCATAAGCAAGATTATAAGCTTTAGTAATTAAATCAAAATTAGCTTGTGGATTGTAACTTTTTACGGTATTGATAATATCATCAATTGTAATATCCATATTATCAGTTTTCATCTTAATCACTCCAGAGATTATGAAAAACATAATCATAAAATTTATCGAAAGACTAAAAAGGAATATATAAAATTATAAAATAATGATAATATATATATATAACATAATCAAGATAATATATGTTTTATAATTTATCAGAGATGCGTTTTTATTTTTATATTGATGATAAAAATATATTTTAATGAAGGAATGGTGCAAAATGAATTTAAAAGCAGAAAAATTTAAAGCTTATATAGCAGAAAATAATATTACAAATTTCAAAGTAGAAGAAAGTATAAATAATAATGAAGAAGAAAATGCACGAGTTACTTTTCATACATATGTAAAAGTATTTGGTCAAAAATTGCCTGCTGTAATTGTAATGGATGAAAGTATTTATGTTATTTTACGCGTGCAGGTAATACCAGACATTGAATATATGAAAAATAAAGATGAATTCATTCGTTGTGTAAATGAGATGAATATAAATTATAAAGCAGTAAAATATTATCTAGGTGCAGATAATGCTTTATATTTAGATATGTATATTCCTAATAAAAATGATGATTTAGATGGTGAATTAGTAATGGATTTATTAAATGCAATTACAGTTCATTTAGAAAAGGAATATCCAAATTGGATGAAATTATTATGGAATTGATGATAAAACTCTAATTTGATACAGTAAAGATACAGTAAAAAAGCAAATAAAATAAAGTGAAAAGAAAGCCATTACTAAAGATATAGTGATGGCTTTCTTTTAGGAATGTTAATGTGTCATTAATAGGTAAGTAATCTTGACACTGTTTCTAAAAACCTTTACAATACTTCTATATGGTTACGTCAGCTATATGAATTTGTAAAGAATATTTAGAAAAATTTAAAGTAAAGGGGGGTGGAGATTATCGTTGAATTATTATTAGCGATAATACTTGCACTAGTTGTAGGCTTAGGTGCGGGCTATTGGATGAGAAAACGCAGTGCAGAATCACAAATTGGCTCTGCTGAAGCTGAAGCAAGAAGAATTGTTACAGAAGCCGAAAAACAGATTGAAACTAAGAAAAAAGAAGCAACTCTTGAAGCAAAAGAAGAAATACATAGAATGCGTCAAGAGTTAGACCGCGATACAAAAGACCGTAGAAATGAACTTTCCCGTCAAGAACGTCGTTTGGTACAAAAAGAAGAAAATTTAGATAGAAAAATTGATTCTTTAGAGAAAAAAGAAGAAGTTTTAAATCGTAAAGAAGCTGAGATTGATAAATCTCAAGCAAAAATAGAAGCACTTCATGCAAAACAGTTAGAAGAATTAGAACGTATTTCTGGACTTACTACAGAAGATGCACGCAGTATGTTACTTGCAGATGCTGAAATCGAAATCAAACACGATAAAGCTGTAATGATTAAAGAATATGAACAGCAAGCAAAAGAAGAAGCAGAAAAACGTGCTAGAAATATCATTTCTTTGGCTATTCAAAGATGTGCTGCTGACCATGTAGCAGAAACTACTGTTTCTGTAGTAGCATTGCCAAATGATGAGATGAAAGGTCGCATCATTGGTCGTGAAGGTAGAAATATTCGTGCTTTAGAAACAATGACAGGCATTGATTTAATTATTGATGATACACCAGAAGCTGTAATTTTATCTGGTTTTGATCCTGTTCGTCGTGAAATAGCACGTATTGCTTTGGAAAAACTCATTACAGATGGGCGTATTCACCCAGCTCGCATTGAAGAGATGGTAGAAAAAGCTCGTAAAGAAGTAGACCAACGCATTAAAGAAGCAGGAGAACAAGCTTGCTTTGAAACTGGTGTACATGGATTACATCCAGAAATTGTAAAATTATTAGGTAGATTAAAATATCGTACAAGTTATGGTCAAAATGTATTAAATCACTCTGTAGAAGTATCTCATTTAGCAGGTGTAATGGCTGCTGAATTAGGTGTTGATGTAAATCTTGCTAAACGTGGTGGTTTATTACATGATATAGGTAAAGCTATTGACCATGAAGTTGAAGGTCCACATGTTACTATCGGTGCAGATTTAGCGAAAAAATATCGTGAATCTGCTGATGTTGTAAATGCTATAGCTGCTCATCATGGTGATGAAGAAGCAAAAACTGTGGAAGCTGTACTCGTTGCAGCAGCTGATGCTGTATCAGCCGCACGTCCAGGTGCTAGACGTGAAAGTTTAGAATCTTATTTGAAACGTTTAAAACGTCTTGAAGAAATAGCAGAATCCTTTGAAGGTGTTGACCGTTCATTTGCTATTCAAGCAGGTCGAGAAATTCGCATTATGGTTAAACCAGAAAAAATGGATGATATCTCAACTGTTGCTTTGGCTCATGATATCACTAAGAAAATTGAAGCTGAACTTGAATATCCAGGACAGATAAAAGTAACTGTAATTAGAGAAACTCGTGTAGTTGATTATGCAAAATAAAGATAATAATTTCTTTTGACATAAAGTAAAAGCAAGAAAGTAGTTATTAATATTGATAACTACTTTTTTTGCATTAAATCTCTTTTTGGATAAATTGAATAAATAGATATAAAATGAGTTTGTGATTAATATTATTTGATTTTGCAGTGAGGTTACAATAATGCAAATTACTAAAACTAAAGATGAGAAAAAACCTAATATGGATTGTGTTAATTTATTGACATCAGTATTAATTTATTATCCAGAGATTAGCAAGATATCTATAGAACCAGATGAAAAAATATATATAAATTATATTATCCAAAAGATATTGACTGATGAAGAAATAGAAAAAACACGAACTTTATTAGAAGAATGTTTAAAGTCCTATCATTATTTAGAAAAAACGCAAGTGGAATGTGATGAAGTAAAAATAAATATAGAAGAAAAAGCTACTTTTATAACGATAAAAAGAGATATGAAAACTTTTTCTCATGGAGAACTTCGTTTAATAAATACGTTAATTAATGAAGAATTTGGCGAATTACTCATCATGGATACTGATAAAATTCCTATGATAGATAGTACAATGTTAGCGCAAATGGATTTAATAGATACGATGTTTGCAAGTTTGAAAATTAATCCAGTAGTAGAAAAAATGATAGGTATTCGCGAAGCTGGTAGAGTCATTGTATTTAATAAATAATTATAGATTTTGTGAAGAATAAAATAAGAGGAGAATTTATTTTGAAATTTTTAATTGTTGGTGATGTATGTGGTAGACCAGGTAGAGAAGCATTTAGAAAATATGTTCCAGAATTGAAAAAAGAACATAATATAGATGTAGTTGTAGTTAACGGCGAAAATATTGCAGGTGGTAGAGGTATCAGTCGCAAAACTTTAGATGAAATTTATCGAGCTGGAGCAGATATAGTAACTTCAGGTAATCATATTTGGGATCAAAAAGAAATTGTATCTTTTATAGATGATGAACCATTTTTGATAAGACCTGCCAATTATCCAGAAGGCGCACCTGGCAAAGGATATTGTATCTATCCATTTAAAGCTAAAAATATTGGTGTAATCAATGTATCTGGTAGAACATTTATGCCACCAATGGACTGTCCATTCCAAAAGGTCGACGAAATTTTAAAAGAAATTAAAAATCAATGCGATATTATATTAGTAGATATACATGCAGAAGCTACATCAGAAAAAATAGCTATGGGATTTTATCTTGATGGTAAAGTAACTTGTGTCGTTGGAACTCATACTCATGTGCAGACAGCTGATAATAGAATTTTACCTAAAGGAACAGCTTATATCAGTGATTTAGGTATGGTAGGTCCTTATAATTCAAGCCTTGGTATAAATGTAAATAATGCAATAGATAAATTCATCACATGTAGACCAGTGCGTTTTGAAATGGCAGAAGGTCCAAATATTTTTTCTGCTGTTGTTTTAGAATTAGCAGAAGATAATAGCGTAAAATCCTTTGAAAGAATACTATTTAACGAAGAATAAAGAATATACAAGTATACAGTTATAAAAAAAGAATTTTGGAACTTGTTTGGCGAACTTATATAATAATTCCTAATCGTTAAGGGGTGTACATTATGGAAGTATTAAGAGTATCAACAAAATCCAATCCAAATTCTGTAGCAGGAGCTTTAGCAGGAGTATTAAGAGAAAAAGGAACAGCAGAATTACAAGCAGTAGGTGCAGGAGCATTAAATCAAGCAGTAAAAGCAGTAGCTATAGCACGTGGCTTTGTGGCACCTAGTGGCATTGATTTAGTTTGTGTACCAGCTTTTGCTGATATAGAAATCGATGGCGAAGAAAGAACTGCAATAAAATTGATCATTGAATCAAGATAAGGTCGTATGAGTACATAGACTAAATTATTCATATTCGCTAATTACTTTTTAGGTTAAGTTGAATTTTAAGACAGGGTATGTCTAAGGTTTAGTAATTTATTTATTGAGCTTTAGACATACTTTGCGTTTAAGGATAATAACCATTATAATTATATATAATATGAAATAATAACTGTATTTTTAAAATATATTGTTGATAAAAAACGAAAAATTCTAAAAATATGTTAATTAAGTAGCTTAATATTGATAAAAAGGAGCATAAGATATGGATGTTATTGCGTTAGTAGGACCAAGTGGAACAGGAAAATCCCATAGAGCATTAATGGTAGCAAGACAAAATAAAGCTGATGCCATTATAGATGATGGGATTTTGATAAAAGACAATAAAATCATAGCAGGTCATTCTGCTAAAAGAGAAGCAAGTAAAATCATGGCGATAAGACGAGCTGTTTTTGTAGTGCCTGGACATGCCGAAGAAGTGAGAAATGCTATAGAAAAAGAACAGCCAAATAGAATTTTGATTTTAGGCACTTCTGAAAATATGGTGCATCGCATTGACAAAGCTTTGAATTTGCCACCAATTAGTAAAATTATCAATATAGCAGATATTGCTACAAAAGCAGAAATGGCAAAAGCTCAATTTTATCGCAATCGTGAAGGTAAACATATCATTCCTGTACCAACTATTGAGTTAAAACCACATTTTTCAGGTTATTTGATAGACCCAATACAATCATTTTTTAAAAAATCAAGTACAAAACGCCGTCGTTTAGGTGAAAAATCCATAGTACGACCAATTTTTAGTTATTATGGAAGACTTATCATAGATGATGCTGCAATTTTATCCATTATTAAGCATATTGCTAAGGATAAAGATTTTGATTTTAAAGCTTCACATATACATGTTGACCATGTTTGGGAAAAAGGTGAAGATAAAGGTATAAAAGTTTCTTTTGAAGTAGTTTTAAATTATGGAAGTCATATTCCAACAATGATACAAGGCATACAAAAAAAGATAAAAGAAGTCGTAGAATATATGACAGGTATGTTTGTGCATGATGTGGATATTGTAGTCAAAGGATTGAAATTTAAATAAAATATTGTATCGATACAATATTGACTTTTTTCGTATTTTAATTGACTTTTAACTAATAGATATCTATAATTTTAAATAAATTTTTTATTCTATTAGATAAAGGTGATAATATGGCATTAGAGAATTATAAAGCATTGACTATAGCAGGTTCTGATACTTCTGGTGGAGCTGGCATGGAAGCCGATTTAAAGACTTTTGAAGAGATGGGCGTTTATGGAATGGTGGCACTAACTGTAATTGTGGCACAAAATCCAAAAGATTGGGCTCATGATATCTTTCCTATAGATTTGCCTACTATTGAACGTCAGATTGCAACTGTTGGTGAAGGTATTGGCATTAATGCCATGAAAACAGGTATGTTAGGTTCAGCTGCTCTTGTAGAATTAGTAGCGAAATCCATAGATAAATATAATTTTAAAAATGTAGTAATCGACCCTGTAATGGTTTGTAAAGGTATCGACGCTATCATGGTACCAGAAGCAGCCGAAGCAATAAAATCTTTATTGGTAAAAAAAGCTGATGTAATAACACCAAATACAGTAGAATCTGCTTATCTTGCAGGTATGGAAAAAGTGGAAACTGTAGAAGACATTAAAGAAGCTTGTGTAAAAATCAATAAACTCGGTGCGAAAAATGTCATTATAAAATCTGGTAGTCGTGTAGATGGCGATTATATGGTAGATGTTTTATTTGATGGTAAAGAATTTACTATCCAGAAAAAAGCTAAGATGAAAAATATCTATAATAGTGGTGCTGGTTGCACTTTCTCCGCAGCAATAACAGCAGGACTTGCTAAAGGTTTAGATATCCATCAAGCTTTTGAAAATGCTCAAAATTTCATTGATAAAGCTGTAGCAAACTCATTTAAATTGAATGAATTTACAGGAGCATTAGCTCATTGGCAAACAAGATAAATAAGTAAAATAAAAAGTATCTTTTTCTGACTTATATTTCAGCTAGAAAAAGATACTTTTTTTATTTATATTTAATTGAAATTAGCGCGCAATAAAGCTATTTCTTGAGCATATCCATCATGGTCATTTGGTGTTTCTAAAATAAATGGCAAATGTTTCAATTGTGGGTGGTTTATAATTTTTATGATAGTATCAAGACCTATTTTACCTTGACCAATTTTTTCATGGCGGTCTTTATGAGTGTTTAAGTCATTTTTACTGTCATTTAAATGTATAGCTTTTAATTTATCAAGACCGATTATTTTATCAAAATCAGCTAGGACATTATTTAAATTATTTACAATATCATAACCGCCGTCCCAAATATGACAAGTATCAAGGCATACACCTATTTTATCTTGTAAATTGATACGCTCAATAATTGCTTGAAGTTCAGCAAAAGTTTTGCCAACTTCAGTGCCTTTTCCTGCCATAGTTTCTAATAAGACAGTAGTCTGCTGTTCAGGCCACATCACTTCATTTAAGCAATCACTGATAGCTTTGATGGCAAAATCTATGCCTTGCCCTAAATGATTTCCTGGGTGGAAATTATAATAATTATGAGGCAATTTTTCCATGCGAAGTAAATCATCAGCAATTGTTTGGCGAGCAAATTCGCGTACTTCTTCACGATTGGAACATGGATTTAATGTATAAGGTGCATGAGCTACTAATTTATGGAATTTATATTGTTTGGCTAAAGCTAAAAATTGTTGGACATCATTATCGTCTATATCTTTGGCTTTGCTACCACGAGGATTTCTAGTAAAAAAAGAAAATGTATTAGCATTTAAACTTAAAGCTTCTTTACCCATTTGCAAAAAACCTTTTGAAGAAGATAAATGGTTACCTATATATAAAATAAAAATCACTCCTATAATTTAAATTAATTAAAAATAAATATTAGTTAATATATATTATATCATAGCTAAAATGTTTTTTAAATTAACAGGATTTTTTTATTTATATAGTGAATTAATAAATTAGTAATTAAATAGAAAAAGAGGGATACAAATGGAAAAGGCAAAAACTTTATTAGAGATAGCGCGAATTATAAGCGGTAATGACGATGATGTATTAGCGGAAATAGAAGAGAGTATCGATAATATAGAAGCATATGCACAAGAGCATTTAGAAGAGTTTGAAGAGCGCAATATCAGTATAAAATATGATTCTGTAGAAGATTTGCAATGGCTAGTTACAGTGAATATTTTAGTCAGAAATAATTATGTAATGCAAATACAAGAAGATTGTAGTATTACTGATTTTGGTTGGAGCCTGAAGAGTTTGCGAACTTTTAAAGAATATAATCTAGCTTTGGATAGTAAGTTTGAAGAAGAAGATTATGAAATAGATAAATATGACTATAATGAAGATGATGAGTACGATTATTATAATGAAGAAATGGACTTTATTGATGATGAAAATATCATAAATTGGTGTAAATATCTTGATAGTAAATGGTTTGATGAAGATATTTGCATTGGTATGATAGATTTAAGTCCAGATATTTTCACTTTATTTTTAGCATCAGAAGAAAATCTTGAAGACTTAGAAGATTTGGCTGATAGTCTAGGAAAAGTAATATCTACAGTATATTAAAATGAATTTTAGGGCATAATAAAAGACACTAGATTATTTCTAGTGTCTTTATTTTTTAGTAGATTTAATTATTACTTCGTTCTGTTTGGCTTACTGCGATAGTTACAGCAGCATCACCTGTAATATTAAGACAAGTACGGATCATATCTAATACACGGTCAATACCAGCAACGAGTGCAAGACCTTCCATAGGAAGACCTACAGTCTGTAATACGAGTGCAAGCATGATAACACCAGCACCAGGAACACCAGCAGTACCTACAGAAGCAAGTGTACCAGTTAAGACGATCATAAGCATTTGACCTGCTGTTAAATCGATACCGTAAACATTAGCGATAAAGATAGCACAAACACCTTGATAAATAGCTGTTCCGTCCATATTGATAGTTGCACCTAAAGGAAGTACGAAGCTAGCAATGGATTTATTAGCACCAAGATTTTCTGTACAGTTTTTCATATTTACAGGAAGTGCAGCAGCGGAGCTACAAGTTGTGAAACCTAAGAGCATTGTTTCTGTCATACCTTTAAAGAATTTCAAAGGACTCATTTTGCCAAGTGTAGAAACGATGGAAGAGTATACAACAAGTGCATGAATGATACAACCGATATAAACAGTAACGATAACGGATAAAAGTGGTAATAAAACTTTGGGACCATTAGCAGCAACTACTGGTACTAAAAGAGCAAATACACCATAAGGTGCAAGGTTCATAATCATGGAGATTAATTTATAACTTACTTCTGCTAAAGAATCAAAGAATGTGAGAAGTGGCTGACCTTTTTTGCCTACAGCAGTGATACCAATACCAATAGCTAATGCAAACACAATGAGAGGAAGCATATCAGCTTTTGCCATAGTCATGATAGGATTAGATGGTATCATACCAACTAAAACGTCCATAAAACCAGGAGCTTCTTTAATATCAGGAGCTTTTTCAGCTACTAAATCCATACCTAAACCAGGTTGTAAAACAGAAGCTAAACCAAGGGCAATGATAAGAGCAACAGCAGTTGTTACTAAATATAACAAAATAACTTTGATACCAATGCGACCAAGTTTTTTTGTATCACCTAGACTAGCAACACCACAAACTAAAGATGCTAATACTACAGGTACAATAATCATTTTGATTAGATTGATGAACATTGTACCAAATGGCGCAAGATAAGCTTTGAGCCATGGTAAATTTTCTTCGCCAAGGATAAGACCAACAATTACGGATAAGATTAAAGAGATGAAAATTTTTACAGATAAGTTCATATCCAAAACTCCTTTATGTAAAATTTATTTTCTAAGAAATATGAATGATAAATAAAAAAGGCTCTTAGAAAAAATACTTGTATATTATATAAAATATTTTTTTGCTTTACAATATTTTTAGCTAATGAATAAAAAATACATTAAAGTACAAAATAAAAAGACAAGCCAAATGACTTGTCTTTTTAGAAGAGATTTTTTATTTTAAATTATCAATAGCAGATTGTTCAATAGCAAGACCGTTGCGATATCTAGTCATGAATGTTTCAAAACCTTCGATACCTTCTTTTGTTGGAGCAATAGTTTCGGCAACGCTATTTTTGAATACTTTAGTGCTTAAATATTCATCAAGAGATAAGTTTCCTTTATTATTCATATAATCAGCTAAGAGTGCAATACCCCATGCACCGCCTTCGCCTGCTGTTTCCATAACTGTTACAGGAGCGCCGATAGCATTAGCCATGATTGTTTGACCTACGCCTTTAGTTTTAAATAAGCCACCATGACCTAAAATTTGTTCGATAGTAACATTTTCTTCTTTTGTTAAAATATCTAAACCAGTTTTCATAGCGCCAAGAGCTGTAGAAAGATGTACGCGAATGAAGTTTGCTAAATTGAATTTGCTGTCGGATTTACGAACAAATAATGGACGACCTTCAGTAAAGCCTGTGATATGTTCACCAGAATGATAGCAATAAGCAAGTAAGCCACCGCAGTCAGCATCGCCTTCTAAAGCTTTATTATATAATGTGGAGAATAATTCGTTAGCATCTACTTTTACACCAAAGCTAGTGAGGCATTCATGGAAGAGGCTAATCCAGCTATTTAAATCTGTTGTACAGTTATTGGAATGAGCCATAGCTACTAAATCACCAGCAGGAGTAGTAACCATATCAAGTTCTTCATAAACTTTGGATAAATCACGTTCAAGAACAATCATAGCGAATACAGAAGTACCAGCAGATACATTACCTGTACGTTTTGTAACTGTATTTGTAGCTACCATACCAGTACCAGCATCACCTTCTGGTGGGCACATAGGAGTACCAGCTTGGAGTGTTCCTGTTGGGTCGAGAAGTTTTGCACCTTCAGCAGTTAAATAACCTGCATTTTCACCAGCAACTAAAACTTTTGGTAGAATTTCACGGATAGACCATGGATAATTTTTATCAGCGATATGTGCATCGAAATCAGCAAGCATTTTTTCATTGTAATCTTTAGTGTTGATATCGATTGGGAACATACCAGAAGCATCACCGATACCGAGTACTTTTTCACCAGATAATTTCCAATGAACAAAACCAGCCAATGTAGTGAAGAATTTGATTTTATCTACATGTTCTTCATTGTTTAAAATTGCTTGATAAAGATGAGCAATGCTAAATCTTTGAGGAACATTGTAATTGAATAATTTAATTAATTTCTGAGAAGCTTGACCTGTGATATTGTTTCTCCAAGTGCGGAATGGTACAAGTAAAGTATCTTTTTCGTCAAAAGCAAGATAACCATGCATCATTGCACTGAAACCAAGACCAGCTAATTTAGTGATAGTAACGCCATATTTTGCTTTTACTTCTTCAACTAAATTTTTGTAGCAACCTTGAAGACCAGCCCAGATTTCTTCTTCGCTATAAGTCCAAATGCCATCAATAAGGCTATTTTCCCAGTCATAAGCACCAACAGCAATTGGTTCATGGTCAGTATTAATTAATACTGCTTTAATACGAGTGGAACCGAATTCAATACCAAGAGTAGTTAAACCCTGTTCAATATTAGATTTAATCATTTCATTTGTTTGCATATTATAGAACCTCCGCACATATATTAATATTTATTAAGATTTTTGTAAAGTTGTATGATAAATATTTGATTTATCTATATTATATAGTATATTATAAATTATTTCAATTTTTTTAATAATTTATAACGACTTTCATAACAAAATCTATTATATATCAATATTCTAAGAAATAAAAGGGATTTTGTTGAATTTTAATAAATAATTTTTTTACTCAAAGAAGATTTTCACTATATGTACATGTTTATTTTATCTTATAAGTTGTATGATAATATATTATTTTGATAGTTTTAGAAGAAAATTAGTATTATAAATTATTATGATAAAATATTTGTAAAAAATAATAATTATTTGTTAGCTTTTGTGATGAAGTCACTGAACTATGATTGAAAATCATTTATAATAAAACCATCAAGTGAGATAACTTATAGAATTATTCAGTTTGGAGGCAAAAATAATGTTAGTACATGCAGATGCAAATGCTTTTAATAAATTATTAGAAAATAAAGGGACTTTTGTAGTAGATTTCTTCGCTACATGGTGTGGCCCTTGTAAAATGTTGGGTGCTGTACTTGAAAAAGTAGCTCCAGAATATGATTTTGATATTTTAAAAATAGATATTGATGAAAATGTAAAACTTGCTGAAGAATATGAAGTAATGGTAGTACCTACTTTATTATTCGTAAAAGATGGCGAAATTATTCATCGTGAATCTGGCTTCTTCTCTAAAGATAAATTTAAATCTTTAATAGATGCTTATTTAAAATAAAAACCTCAAAATACCAAAACCCCTTTTTATAATCCTGTACAAGATAAAAGCTGTAGTTTTTAAACTACAGCTTTTGTTTTTTATTTATGTCTTAGTTTTTGTAATTCAAGTCCTTCTTTTCCTGTTATTTCTTCAATGCTTAATTCTAAAATGCAAGTGCGTTTGATGTAGGTTTTTATTTCTTCTAGTCCTTCTGTAAAATAATCAGCAGAAAATTTACGGATAAATTCTTCTAGGATTATTTGTTTATCATTTTCAGTTGTGATTTCTTTAATAGTGCCAAAAACTATGACACTAGAATAAGCGGTAGTGAATTTTTCCGGAATGACAGTATCTTGATTTATGATGCAAAAAGAAGCTTTATTGTTTTGATGGATAATATCTAATTTGCGACCTATATTGGCACAGTGAAAATAGATTTTGTCATTGAGATATACATAGTTTAAAGGAACGGTATAAGGAAAAGATTTTTTATCGCAAAGTGCTAAAATACCATGAGTTTTTTGTTTTAGAATAGCTATATTTTCTGATGAAGGTAAAGCTTGTTTAAATCTACGCATAACAAATCTCCTTTAAGATAATAAATTAATATACATTAGTGCCATCAAAATGAGGTACAAATTTAGTCGTAGCTGTTTTGCCTTGTTGGATATAGCAATTTTTAAAGCCTAAATCAAGTGCATAATCTACAACTTTATCGTATTCAAAAGTCGTCAATTTGCGTTTTAATTTAGGGTGAGTAAGTGCTTTATACATAGGTGTATATTGGTTCATAAGGCTAAGATAAACATCATCATGATATTTTTCCCAGATATATTTTACGATTTCCATACTTTCTTTATAATACCATGGCAAGATTAAATGGCGAATGATGACGCCTTTTTGCATGATATTATCTTTAAATTGTGGTTTACCTACAAGTGCAAACATTTTATCAATAGCTTCTTTGACTACTTGAGGATAATCGGGAGCATGGGAAAATTCTTTGGCTGTATCTGGTGAGTAGTATTTAAAATCGGGTAAAAATACATCAATATAGTCTTTGAGCATTTCTAAGATTTCAACTCGTTCATAGCCACTTGTATTATAGACTACAGGAATAGATAGACCTTGTTTTTTGGCTAATTTTAGAGCTTCAATTATTTGTAAAACGTAATGAGTAGGTGTTACTAATTCTAAACAGTGGGCATTACGAGCTTGTTGTTCTAAAAAAATTTGAGCTAAACGCTCAATAGTTACAGGAAATCCTTTACCTTCAGTGCTAATTTCGTGATTTTGGCAGAAGATACATCTCATATTACAATGAGAGAAAAAAACCGTGCCTGCTCCATTTGTTCCGGATAGGCACGGTTCTTCCCATTGATGTAAGGATACGAGAGCAATTTCCACTTTATCACTAGCATGACAGACACCATAATTTTTAGTGCGGTCAACATGGCATAAACGAGGGCAAAGTGTACAATTTTGCATATCCATAAAAAACACCTTTTACTTAATGATTTGCTAATTTAAAAATAGCATAGACGTCTTGATAATTTAATGGTGAAAAATTACCGATGGTTTTTGTATTATTATCTGTACACATTGAAGTGAGATAAGTCAATTCTTCATCAGTTAATGTTTTTCCTACTAATTGGCTGATATTTATAGGTAAGTTTAGACTAGTGAAGAAGTCTTCAAAATGTTTGATAGTTTCAAGGGCAATAGTTTCATCAGTTTTATTTAATGTATCAATATTAAATAAGATTTTTCCTAGATGACAAAAACGCTGAATATCTTTTTGATAGATATATCTAGCCCATGATGACCAAATAGCAGTCAATGAGGCTCCATGAGTAGCGTTATATTTAGCACTTAATTCATGACCAAATTTATGTACACTAAAATCTTTAGTGCGACCAAGACCTGTTATATCATTGTGGGACAAAGAACCAGCATACATAATTTCACTATGAGCAATATAATTTGTAGGCTCATTTATCATGATTGGAGCTTGCGCGATGACATCTTTTAATAGACCTTCAGCTATATAATCTGTGAGATAATTATTTTGTTCTTTGGCAAAATAACGTTCTAATGTATGCATTAAAATATCGGCAATACCACAGGCTTTTTGATAATTTGGGGCACTGTAAGTTAATTGAGGGTTCATAATAGCAAAACATGGACGATTAAATGGCGTACTAAGACCACGTTTTTGACCTGTTTGTTCGTTAGTTAAAACAGCAGAATCACTTGTTTCACTACCGGCAGCAGCTAAAGTAACAATGCTACCCATAGGAGTAGTATTAGTCAAGGTTATTTTTTTTGTCCAGATATCCCAAATATCATTTTGTGGATATTTCAGACCATGTGCAATGGCTTTAGCTGTATCGATGACAGAACCGCCACCGATAGCTAAGACAAAATCAATATTAGCTTGATATGCTTTTTTTACAGCATCATTTACAAAGCAAACAATAGGATTTGGCTGAACGCCACCTAAGGTCATATAAGATAAATTATCATTGGATAATTGTTGACAAATTTTATCAAGTAGTCCAGAACGTTTTACTGAGCCACCGCCATATACTATTAATACATTATGACCATTGTATTTTTTGATTAATGAAGCAGTGGATAATTCACTATCTTTGCCAAAAATAATTTCTGTAGGACAGTAAAATTTAAATTTTTCCATAATAAAACCTCAACAAAATTAATTTTGAAGAATATCAGAAACAACTATATCAGATAATGAAGAAACGATTTTATCAGCACGAGATAAATCTTGTGGGCCAGAATTTGGATTATCATATGCGATACAATAAGCTCCAGCATCCTTAGCCGCCATAATACCAGCAGTAGCATCTTCAATTACTACGCAATCAGCTGGCGCAAAGCCTAAAGCTTTAGCTGTTAACTGATAAATTGCAGGGTTTGGCTTGCTAGCAGGAAGTTCTGCACCACTTAAAATATATTCAAAACAATCCATTAAGCCGAATTTTATTAAAACAGCATTGATAACTTTTCTATCAGCAGAAGAAGCTAAAGCTACAGGAATACCTTCGCTGTGTAATTGATAAAGTAAATCTAAAACGCCATCAATAGGATAGATGGAATTACTTTCTTGAATATATTCTAAATAAATGCGATGTTTATAATCGACCATTTCTTGAATAGAAACGGGAGTTGTAGCAAATTTGGCAAAATCTGTAAAAAATGCTTTGGCAGAACGACCAACATAGGCTACACAATCTTCCATACTACAAGGGATACCAAAATGTGTTAAAGTGCGTATTTTCATATCAGCATGAATGGATTCACTATCGATTATGACTCCGTCCATATCAAAAATAACTGCTTTCAATTAGGTGCTCCTCCATTTTATATATTAATATTGTAAGTAATTTTACACTTACAATAACTTAGCATATCATTCAAAATCTAAAACTGCAAGGATATTTAAATATATTTATGATTATTCATGGTTAAATTTATCGATTATGAAATTTTGAAAACGATGGGCAGCAAGGGAAAGAGGTTTATTAGCATACCATGCAAGACCGATATCACGAGTGCATTTTGGATTATCTACAGAAATGAATTTTATATCGAGATGTTCCATTCCAGGAATTTTAGGCACGAGTGAAACACCTAAATTAGCTGCTACTAAACTAGCTACAGTAACAATTTCATCACCTTCAAAACGTATTTTAGGGCGAATAGAAGCTACTTCAAAGATATGTTCAGTTTTAGTGCGTAAACCATACATTGGTTTTAAAGTAATAAATGGTTCACTAGCAACTTCTGTGATATTTATAGAACTGCGATGAGCAAGTGGGTGAGTTGAAGGAACGATGATAAATAATTCTTCTGTCAATAATGGAACCCAAGCGATGCCTTCAGAATTTATCGGAGAACTGCAAAGGCATAAATCGGACTCTCCTTTGAATAATTGTTTTGATAATAAGAAAGAATGATTTTGACTAAGGCGAAATTGTATTTTAGGATAGATTTTACGAAACTCTTTTAATAATTCTGGCACAAGATATACACCTAAAGAGTGCATAAAAGATAAATTTACAACTCCGCTATCTGGTTCAGCCATATTAGTTATATCTTGGCGGGCAGTTTCTAATTCTTGCAAGATACGTTCAGCATAAGTTAAAAAGGTTTGACCATATTGAGTTAAATTTACTTTACGGCTATCTCTGATGAAAAGAGGTATATTTAAATCTTTTTCTAAGCGACTGATTGAACGACTAAGTGCTGGCTGAGATACATTCAGAGATTTTGCTGCTTTAGTAAAGTTTTTTATATGGGCTAGAGCAACAAAATATTCTAGTTGATTTAATTCCATAAAAAAGCCTCCAAATCCAAACTAATGGTAGTATTTCTAATGTGAATACTTTATATTTGATTATATTATAAGCTAGATTTGATATTTTGTATAATTATATGAAGCAAATATTGACAATAAATTTAAAATATTTTATCATAAAAGAAAATTAATGCTGATATAGCTCAGTTGGTAGAGCAATGTATTCGTAATACATGGGTCGCAGGTTCAAATCCTGTTATCAGCTCCATTTTGACAGATAATATAATTAAAACTATAACAAAAAGCTACTTTATAATAATTATTATGATGAGTAGCTTTTTTTATTTAAATACTTGCAGTTGAATTTTTTCTGTGGTATTATGTGGTTCGTAACAAACAATAGTGAACAGTATCAATATATATTAATAATTTGAACTGTATCTTAGTTGTTTAATTTTAAATAAAATAATTTAATAAGGTAAAATTTAAAAAGAAAAAAGACGCTTGGATCACTATGACCGAGACGAACTTGCAGAATTTTAAATACAAAATATAGTTGATGGATTTTTTTGTTATGAAATCAAATCAATTATATTTAATCAATAGGGAAAGTGCATTTCGTGTCGAGATGTACTTTTTTTGTGCTTTTATGTAAGTTCATTATAGTCTCTTTTTGTTTGTTATAAGAACATTAAAGGAGAAGAAAAAAATGATTTTATGTCAAGATGTGGCTAAATTACGTGAATTAGTCGCTAATTTTAAGAAGGAAAACAAATCTATTGGTTTGGTACCAACTATGGGAGCATTGCATGAAGGTCATGCTTCACTTATTAATGCTTCAGCAAAAGAAAATGATATTACAATCGTCAGTGTGTTTGTAAATCCTACTCAGTTTGGGCCAAATGAAGATTATGAAGCCTATCCTCGTACTTTGGAAAATGACTGCATAGTGGCACAAAATGCAGGAGCAGATGTAGTATTTGCACCAAAAAATAAAGATTTATATCCTAATGAAGATATGACATGGGTAGAAGTTACAGGTGATATCACAAAAGTTTTATGTGGTAGAACAAGACCTATTCATTTCCGTGGAGTTACTACAGTAGTTAGTAAATTATTCAATTTATCTCGAGCAGATAGAGCATATTTTGGCTTAAAAGATGCTCAGCAAACAGAAGTTTTACGCCGTATGGTTGATGATTTATTTTTCAATGTAGAACTTCGCATTATGCCTATCGTTCGTGAAGCTGATGGACTTGCTAAAAGTTCAAGAAATACTTATTTATCTCCAGAAGAAAGAAAATCTGCGTTGATTTTATCTAAGAGTTTAAATTTAGCAAAAGAAGCATTTACTAATGGTCAAAGAGATGTGGAAGCTATATTAAATTTAGTAAAAGATACTATACAGACTGAAAAAACAAGTCAAATTGATTATGTAGAAATGTATAAATTGCCAGGATTAAAACCAGTAGAAAATAAAATTGAAGGCAGAGTATTATTAGCTTTAGCTGTAAAATTTGGTACAACTCGTTTAATAGATAATGTCATTTTGGAGGATAAATAATAATGTTATATAATATGTTTCATGGAAAAATTCATCGTGCTACAGTAACTCAAGCAAATTTAGAATATATGGGAAGCATCACTATTGATGAGGAATTATTAGAGCTTGCAGGTATTTTACCAGGAGAAAGAGTACAAGTAGTAAATAATAACAATGGTGCTAGATTAGAAACTTATACAATTGCAGGTAAACGTGGTAGCGGTGTAATTTGTTTAAATGGAGCAGCAGCACGTAAAGCACAAGTTGGTGATACAGTTATTATTATTGCTTATGCTATGATGACAAAAGAAGAAGCTCAAAATTTAGTACCTGATGTAGTCATGGTTGATGAACATAATCGACCAGTAAGAGTACGCGGTACAGAGCTTGAAGGCGAAATTGGTTAATATATAATATTATTTTAAATAGAAAATAGAATTTTATAAAATAAGTAAAAATAGGTTGAGCATGGATTTATGAAAATAAAGTCTAAAGTGCTTAACCTATTTTTTTTTAGTTTATTGCTATATAATAAAATTTAGCAATTTATGATGGAGATGATTTTGGTGAAATTAATAACTTTAGCAGGGCCACCATCTGTGGGCAAAACTTCTGTAATTTTGCGATTAATAGAAGTGTTACATAAAGAAAAACAAAAAGCAGGCGTTATTAAATTCGATTGCTTGACGACTTTTGATAAAGAACCATATGAAAAAGCGAATATACCGATACAGATTGGTTTATCAGGAAAATTTTGTCCAGACCATTTTTTTATCAGCAATATTGAAGAAGCTGTAGCTTGGGGAAAAAGTCAAAATTTAGATTATTTGATTACCGAAAGTGCAGGTCTTTGCAATCGCTGTTCACCATATATTCAAGATGTATTGGCCATTGGTGTAATAGATTGCTTATCAGGGATTAATACACCAAGAAAAATTGGGCCAATGGTGAAATTTGCAGATGTAATAGTCATCACTAAAGGAGATATTATTTCTCAAGCTGAACGCGAAGTATTTATGTATAATGTCTATCAAGCAAATCCTAAGGCACAAGTTATTTTTATCAATGGCATAACTGGTCAAGGTGCATTTATGTTGAAAAAATATATAAATAAAATTGAAGATATAGATACATTAGAAGGAAAAAAATTGCGTTTTACTTCACCAGCGGCTGTATGTTCATATTGTACAGATGAAATGCGCATTGGTGAAAAATATCAATTAGGTATGACTAAGAAAATGGAATTTAATTGATTAGGTGGAAATTATGGATTTTAAAGAATTTGTAGAAACTCATACAATTGGAGAAATAAAAAAAGCATATCCTCAAATCAAAGATTATTTGGATAATACAGGTCTATGGAATTTGCCAGATAATTTGACTTTTGCTAAGGCTTTTGAAGATATAGATGAGGAAGATTTATGGCAAGTTGGTATTCGTGATGGCAATATTGCTGATGAACTAAAAAAATATCTTTCAGCTATGCAGAATTTAGAAAATAAAGATGAAGTAAAAGTACATAAATTAACCATCAATGGTGGCAAAAATAAATTGGGCGAAGCTGAAAACATCCAAGTAGAGATTTTTTCAGGGCAAGTAATAAGTATTGTAGGGCCAACAGGTTCGGGAAAAAGTAGATTACTTGCAGATATCGAATGTTTAGCACAAGAAGATACACCGACAAAACGACAGATTTTAATTGATGATAGAATTTTAGATGATGAAGCTAGATTTAATTTAGAAGGAAAATTAGTAGCTCAATTATCACAAAATATGAATTTTATCATGGATATTACTGTAGAAGATTTTTTAACTATGCATGCTAAAGTTCGTTTAGGCAAAGAAATCGAAAATGAAAAGGCTATAATTACAAAATGTTTTTCTATGGCAAATGAATTAGCTGGGGAAAAATTTACTTTAGATACAAAAGTAACTCAATTATCAGGTGGTCAATCGAGAGCTTTGATGATAGCAGATGTGGCATGTATAAGTAGTTCACCGATTGTATTGATTGATGAAATTGAGAATGCAGGGATAGATAGACAAAAAGCTATAAAATGCTTAGCAAAAAGTGAAAAAATCGTCATTATGTCTACGCATGATCCATTATTGGCTTTAAATGCTGATAAACGCATTGTGATAAAAAATGGCGGAATTAGTAAAATTATAGAGACAACAGCAAAAGAAAAAGCTTGTATTGAAAAAATTCGCCAATTAGATGAAACTTTATTAAATATTAGAAGCAGATTGCGTTTAGGTGATTTGATAGAAAATATAAATTAATAATTGAAATATATAATAAGTATAATGAAAATAAAAGAGGTTAGTATTTTGAGATTTTTATTGAGTTCTATTGTTATTTGTTTGGGGATTATTTTTAGTAATATATTAAATGTAGAGGCTAGAATACCTTATACATATTTAAATATAGGAGGACTTACTCCTGATCAACAGATAGATTCTTGTTTTTATGTATATGGTAGACCAACAGCAAATTTGGCAGTGCGAAATTGCAATGGTTTTAATATAAATGAAGTAACTTATAATGGTGAATTGATGGTTTATTATATAAATGGCGGATATAATGAAAATGGCAGAATTAGAGCGATAATCTGCAATGAAGATAATATCACTACTAATTTGGGGATAAGAGTGGGCATGAACAAAAATGATGTATTATATGCTTATGGTGATCCTGATAGAAATTATAGAGAAACACAAGGGACTACTTGGTGCTATTTAGCCGACAGTGAAGATCATCCGAATATGCCACTATATTTTTTCTTTGATAATAGAGATGTTATTAAGACTATTGTTGTTGGTGATATAGGATATTATTATTGATAATTTTAGTGAGATTGATTAGTTAATTTAGCTAATCAATCTTATTTTTTGAGGTGAATTTATTGTTTACAAAGGAAAATATTATAATTGCTTTTTGGGAAATATATCGAGAAAAAAGTATTAATAAAATTATAATAAAAGAATTAATGGATAAAGCAGGATATCATAGAAGTGTATTTTATACATATTTTAAAGATATATACGATTTATTAGAGCAAGAACAAGAAGATTTTTTTATACAAAATATATTAAATTGTTTTTTCTTAAATCAAGAAGATAAATATACTTTAAAATATATATAAATTTTTTCGATTAGATAAAAATGATTTAAAAGCGGAATTGGCTGTCGAGTTTTTTATAAATGGACATCTTAATGCTTTATTATATATGTATAAATATAAAGATAGATTATCTATAGAAGATTATTTGGAGATTGTAAAACCGGTGATAAATAATATATTTGTATTGAAAAATCGACAGTAAAGAAATAATTGTCGATTGAACAGAAAATTTGCCTATGACATAATTAATATAAGGGCGGTGATATAATATGCCAAAGAAGAAAATTGCTTTAGTTGTGATATTGTTAATTATGTTAGTGAGTATAGGATGGTACTATTTTTGTTATGATAAAGTGGATAAATTGACAGCAACAGGTACGATAGAAGTAACAAAATATGATGTTACACCTAGATTAACAGGATATATAAGAAATCTTAAATTAGAAGAAGGAGATAATTTAAATTTAGGAGATTTTGTTTGTGAGATAGAACGAGAAGATTTGCAGGCTCAAAATATTGGTGATTGGCAAGCTGTGAAAGAAGCACAAGCAAAACTGCAAGATTTAAAAGATGGCGCAAGGAAACAAGAAATTGCTATGGCAGAAAATAGTTTGCAAAAGGCACAAGTCATTTTTGATAAAGCTCAAACTGATTTAAAAAGAAATAAAGAATTATATGATGTAGGTGGAATAAGTAAGCAAACTTTAGATGATATGCAAAAAGCTGTCGATGTAGCAGAAAAGGAACTATATATTGCTAAAGAAAATTATGATTTAGTTTTAGCAGGAACAAGACAAAAACAGATAGAAGCACAACAGCAACAGGTTGAAAAATTAATTGCACAAGCTAATGCCAATGAGAGTATTTTAGCAGATACAAAAGTATATAGTCCAATTACAGGAGTCATATTAAATAAAAATCTTGAAAATAATGAATATATTAATCAAGGACAAGCAATTTTGACTATAGCAGATTTAACAGATAGTTGGGTTATTGTATATATAGATATTGCTTTTTATTTGTAAATGATGGATTGTATAATGAAGTGCGACACCTAAAAAAATAAAAAACTCATTATGAATTTTCGTGTAAAATAAAGTTACCACACAAAACCTACACGAAAGGAAAATTCATAATGAGCTATCATCATCTTACCATATCTGAACGTATTCGTATAGAGGTTCTTTCTATTTTAGGTTATTCTACCCGTTTTATTGCTAAATTTTTACATCGTCATCATTCTACTATTGCTCGAGAACTTTCTCGCAATAAATTTGAAAACAATTATTGCTCTACATTTGCTCACAATAACTATCTTAAACGTCGTAAAAATTCTTCTTATTGTGGTAAATATAATGAATTTCTTTCTAATCTTATTTCTGAAAAATTAAATGAAAACTGGTCTCCAGAACAGATTTCTAATGCACTTTTAAACGGTAAACTTTCCTTTAAAACTATTTATAATTGGATTTATACTGGTAAACTAAAAGGTATTTCGCTCAAGAATTTACGGCATAAAGGAAAACGTAGAAAAAAGGAAACTCGTGGTAAATTCTTAATAGGAAGTAGTATTTCAACTAGACCAAAAGAGGTAAAATGTAGAAAAATTTTTGGTCATTGGGAGTTAGATACTATGGTATCTAGTAGAGGAAAATCTAAAGATTGTTTAGCAACATTTGTAGAAAGAAAAACAAGATTTTATGTGGCAATAAAAATAAAAGATAGAACAGCTTCATCAATGCTAGAAGTAATAAAAAAATTAGTGAAAGTATTACCAAAAAAGGCGTTAAAATCGTTTACGACAGATAGAGGAAAAGAATTTGCATGTTATAAAGAAGTAGAAAAATTAGATATAAAAGTATATTTTGCAGATGCATATGCAGCATGGCAAAGAGGTAGCAACGAAAATTCAAATGGGTTGTTAAGAGAATATTATCCAAAGAAAACAGATTTAGGACAAATATCTAATGATGATTTAATAGAAAAATTAATATTATTAAATAGGAGACCAAGAAAATGCTTAAATTGGGATAATCCATTTAATTTATTTTTAAAAGAAGTGTCGCACTTGGATTGACAATTCATCAAATATAAATAAATGATATTTTTTATTTTATAAATTGGGATAATTAAGCTGAAAAAATAACTAAATAATCCATTTTATTGTCCTGCTAGTACAACTAAATTGATAAATTTTTCGCTAGAATAAATTTAAAGAATATAGCAGAAGGTGATTTTATGGTAGATTTTTCAGCACAATATAGATTGATTGGGGCAAGGATAGCTTATTTTCGCAAATTAAAAAGATATACACAAGAAGAATTAGCATTTAGAGCTTCAATAAGCACATCATATTTATCAAGAATTGAAAGAGGAATTTATAGTAAAGGAGTACCGATATCTACATTAATGCAAATAAGCAAAGCCTTAGATATTGATATTAAATTATTATTTGAAGAAAAAATTTAGCCCAAAATTTATAGAAAAGTAAATAAAAAATATAGAAAGATATAATAGCTTTAAACTCAAAAAAGATATGATATAATATAGATTAATATCTTATGTAGAAGGTGGCTATTTATAATGAGCGAAAATTGTAATCATGATTGTGCAAGTTGCGGTACGACTTGTGGAGAACGTACAGCTCCTCAAAGTTTATTAGCACCAAACAATCCAAGTTCAAATATTAAAAAAGTAATTGCTGTAATGAGTGGTAAAGGTGGCGTTGGTAAATCCTTAGTTACTTCTATGATGGCAGTAACAATGCAACGTCGTGGCTATAAAACAGCAATTTTAGATGCTGATATCACAGGTCCATCTATACCAAAAGTGTTTAATCTTAAAGAAAAAGTAACAGGAACACAAGAAGGCATGACACCAGCACAGACAAAAACTGGTATAAAAATTATGTCTACAAATTTGATTTTAGATAATGAAACAGATCCTGTTGTTTGGCGTGGCCCTATTATTGGTGGAGTAGTAAAACAATTTTGGAGCGATGTAAACTGGGGTGAAGTGGATTATATGTTTGTGGATATGCCTCCAGGAACAGGTGATGTACCACTTACTGTATATCAATCTTTACCAGTTGATGGTATTATCGTAGTTACAACACCACAAGAACTCGTATCTATGATTGTAGAAAAAGCTGTGAATATGGCTGGATTACTCAGCGTGCCAATTATTGGTATTGTAGAAAATATGTCTTATTTTGTTTGCCCTAATTGCAATGAAAAACATTATATTTTTGGTAAATCAAAAGTAGAAGAAGAAGCTAATAAATATGGTATAAAACATACAGCTACACTTCCAATAAATCCAAGTTTAGCTCAAAAATGTGATGAAGGTAGTTTTGAAACTTTTGAAGGCGATTTTTTAAATTCTTTAGGTAGCATTTTAGAAGGAAAATAATTCATAAAAATAGAATTTAATAAGTAAACTAAAAAGTCTTTCTGTTTAAGCAGAAAGACTTTTTTTATAAAAAATATTTAAGATTAGAGGGAGTAAAATGAGTCAGCAAGTATATTTACCAAGTTATAGTATTGGTGAAGATGTATATAAGAGAGTACCTCAAATCTGCAGTAATTATGGCAAAACGGCAATTGTAATTGGCGGTGAAATTAGTTTAAGTAAAGTAAAAGATAAATTGCTTATTGCGATGAAAGGGACAGATATAAAATTATTGGATTTTATTTGGTATGGAGGTAATGCTACACGAGAAAATATTGAGCGATTAAAAAATATGAAAACAGTGCAAATGGCAGATATGATATTTGCTGTTGGCGGTGGTAAAAGTATGGATACATGTAAAGCTTTAGCAGATATGCTGAAAAAGCCTGTATTTACATTTCCGACAATAGCATCAAATTGTGCTCCTGTTACAGCTTTATGTATTTTATATGGCAAAGATAAAGTAGAATTTTATGATGCACAAAAACCAGCTATTCATTGTTTTATAGATACAAAAATCATAAGTAATGCACCTATAAAATATCTGCGTGCTGGCATTGGTGATGCTTTATCTAAACAATATGAAGTTTGTTTTAATACGAGAGGTAGAATTTTAAATCACACAAATAATTTAGGGGTACAAATAGCAAAAGATTGTTCAGAAAGATTATTGCAATATGGAGTAAAGGCATTAGATGATGCTCAAAAAAATATTGTATCTGATGAATTTATCCAAACTGTATTGACGATTATTGTAAATACAGGATTAGTTTCTGTTTTAGTAAATTTAAATTACAATAGTAGTTTAGCTCATTCACTTTATTTAGCTAGTGTGAAAATACCAGATTGTAAAGGTCATATGCATGGTGAGATTGTCAGCTTAGGTGTATTATTATTATTACTTGTGGATAAGCAATTAATACAGGCAGAGAAAGTATATGATTTTAATCAGAAACTAGATTTACCTACTTCTTTAATGGATTTAGGGATAAAAGATGTAAAGCAAATAATTGATTTAATTTTACAAGATAAATATTTAAGTTTTGCTCCATATAATATCACAAAAGAGATGATAAAAGAAGCAATAGATATACTCGAAACCTTAAAGCACAAGAAAACTTTTTGAGTTCTAAAATATTTTGATATATAATATATGTATTGGTTTTTCACGAAAATTGTAAGATAAGTAATAGATTATTTTTTATCAAGAATGAGAAAAAATATTTTGCAGTAGTGAGTGTACTCTGATTGTGATATACTAATAAAAGATTAAGTTATTACGCCATTAATAATAGAAAGGGATTTGCATGATAGAATTACCAAGCATTCAACAATTAGAAAATTTTATTATTTATAGCAAAGTAAAAGATATAGCAACGGCAGCTAGAGAAGCAAATGTTACTCGTTCGGCATTTAGTTTTCAAATGAAAAAATTGGAAGAAATAGTTGGTACTCAATTAGTTGTTCACGGAGAAAATACAATAGAACTTACTAAAGAAGGTCAAATCTTCTTAGCTAAAGCGGAAAAAATCGTATCGGAATTAAAACAATCTTTAAGTGAAATGAAAAAATTAGCAGGAGAAGAAGTTTCTTTATCTGTAGGTGCGTTGATGTCTTTAGGCGATGTATTTATCAATCAGCACTTAATTTATTTTAAAAAATACAACACTAATATAAAGATTAATGTTTATAATTTAGAAGCAAAAGAATTGATAAATCAGTTAGAAGCAGATAAATTAGATATAGTATCATCATTTTCCTTAAAGGATTTACAAGATGATGAATATGAAAATATATTTTTCTGTGATGAAGAAATGGTTTATTATGCGCCAAATATTGAGCATTTAGGTAATATCATCAATGTAGAAGAAATCGCTCAATATCCAATGGTACAGTATTCTCCATATTATTTAATGAATTCTACTATAAAGAACTATTTTAGTAAATTAGGTTGTCATCCTCAAGTGGAAGCTTGGTTTGCTACTCCATATGCGATTATGCATTATTGTCAACAAAATCAGGTGGGGGCTGTATTGCCAAAACGCTTGTTAAATGCTATGGGCTTTTTTGATGGTTATTATGATATAGAACCAGATTTTACTTTAAAATGCCATCTATTGTATAAAAAAACAAATCCAAAATATAAATATATAAAGATTTTCATTGATTATATCAATACTTTATATAATAAAAATAACAATAATTGAGTTTAGTGTATGCAGGATAATTGAAAATATGAATTAAAATCGTCAGTGTAAAAAGCTGACGATTTTTTATTATAAAATGTATGATTTTATCGTTGAAATGAATAAATTTGTGTTATAATAATAAACTATAATGTAATGATGTTAATCTAGGAAGTGATTTTATGACAAGAATTTCAGTTGAATTAGTACCAAGAGATATTGAAGTATTAAAAGAAGAAGTAAAAACAATAAAAGAAAAATTAAGCGATGTTGATTTCATTAATATTCCAGATTTGTTGAGTTGTGATACTAGAAGTTGGGACGGAGCAAATATTGCAAAAGCTTATTTCGATGATGTAGTACCACATCTAAGAGCGATGGATTTTGATTTTACAAAAGAGTTACCGATAAAAGATAAATTGAGAGAATATAATATAAAAAAAGTTCTTGTTATAGAAGGTGACCCACCACAAAGTATGCTTTATCAAGTATATCCAACAATAAGTACAGATATTATTAAAAAATTTAGTGAAGAAATGCCGGAAATTACAGTATATGCAGGAATTGACCAATATCGCAGTAGTATGAAAGAAGAAGAATATCGCATTCGCCGTAAGCAATTAGCTGGAGCAAAAGGATTTTTTACACAACCATTTTTTGATATGCGTTATTTAGAAATGTATGCAGACCTTTTAGATGGTTTAGATATTTATTGGGGAGTTTCTCCAGTTTTATCCGAACGCTCTGTAAGTTATTGGAGAAATAAAAACAATGTTATTTTTCCAAAGGACTTTGAACCAACATTAGAATGGAATATAGAATTTGCTCGTAAAGTGATAGATTTTGCTCGCAAACATAATCATAATGTTTATTTAATGCCAATAAAAGCAAAAATAATGCCATACTTAGAAGGTGTTTTCGCTAAATAATAAATCTAAAAGCTGTGAAATAAATTTTTTTCACAGCTTTTTTTATTTACAATTGAATTCTATAATAGTCATATAAAAAACTGAAAATTAAGTAAAAACTTAAAATTTTTTATAGTATGATAAATTTTTATTATGATATTGAATTTGGGAAATGAGGAAAGTGTTATGTTTAAGATTTTAAATAAGAAAGTTTTACATGAAAATATTTTACAATTTACTTTAGAAGCTCCTTTGATAGCGAGAAAAGCAGAGCCAGGTCAATTCGTGGTGTTAAGAGTTAATGAATATGGAGAGCGAGTGCCATTAACTATTGCTGATTTTGATAGAGAAAAAGGAACTATAGATATTATTTTTATGGTAATAGGTGCGTCAACCACTGTATTAGCATCATTAAATGCAGGCGATAGTATTTTAGACTTAGTTGGCCCTTTGGGTAAAAAAACAGATATTAGACCTGATATGGGAACTGTAGTTTGCATAGGTGGTGGAATAGGTGTTGCTCCAATTTATCCTATTGCTAGAAAGATGAAACAAGTGGGCAATCATGTGATAACAATTATGGGGGCAAAAAATAAAGATATTTTGATTTTGAAAGATGAAATGGAAAAAATATCTGATGAAGTTATTGTTACTACAGATGATGGCTCTTATGGTATAAAAGGATTTGTAACGACAGCACTACAGCAATTAATTGATAAAGGAATTGATATTGCTGAAGTAGTAGCTATTGGACCTGTTATTATGATGAAAACTGTAGCTGATACAACTAGACCATATAATATTAAAACGATTGTTAGCCTAAATCCTATTATGGTAGATGGTACAGGAATGTGTGGTGGTTGCCGTGTACAAGTTGGTGATGAAACAAAATTTGCTTGTGTAGATGGGCCAGAATTTGATGGTCATTTAGTAGATTTTGTGAATTTGATGGAAAGACAACGCATGTATAGACCTAAAGAAGAAATTGAAAAAGACCATATTTGTCGTTTAGCTAAAAAGGTTGAAGAAATGGAGGAAAAATAATATGCCTTTAGTAATGCAAAAACATGAAATGCCAGAACAAGACGCTAATGTTCGCAGAAATAATTTTGATGAAGTGGCTTTAGGATATACAGAAGAATTAGCCTTAGCAGAGGTTAATCGTTGTCTTCATTGTAAAGTGCCACATTGTAGAAAAGGTTGTCCTGTAGATATCGATATACCAGCTTTTATTGCTAAAATAAAGGAAGGCGATTTTGAAGGAGCAAATGCAAAAATCAAAGAAGCTAGTAGTTTGCCTGCTATTTGTGGACGCGTTTGTCCTCAAGAAAATCAATGTGAAAAATATTGTGTAATGGGAATAAAAGGCGAACCTGTGGGTATTGGTCGTTTGGAAAGATTTGTAGCGGATTATTGCATGCAAAATTGTGAAGAAAAAATAGAAAAAACAGTAAAAGATGATGCTCAAAAAGTCGCTATTATTGGTTCGGGACCAGCAGGATTAGCTTGTGCAGGTGATTTAGCGAAAAAAGGCTATCAAGTAACAATTTTTGAAGCTTTACATACAGCAGGTGGAGTATTATCTTATGGTATTCCTGAATTTCGTTTACCAAAAGATAAGGTTGTAAAACCAGAAATTGATAATTTGCGTAAGTTTATGAGCTTATGCAAGAATTTAATTTTGATGCTGTATTTATTGCTACAGGAGCAGGGTTACCTCATTTTATGAATATTCCTGGTGAAAATTTAAATGGGGTATATTCTTCAAATGAATTTTTAACAAGATGTAATTTAATGAAAGCATATCGTTTTCCAGAATATGCTACGCCTATTAATGTAGGGAAAAAAGTGGCTGTAGTAGGTGGCGGTAATGTAGCTATGGATTCTGCTCGAACTGCTTTGCGTTTGGGAGCAGAAAAAGTATATATTGTTTATCGCAGAAGTGAAAAAGAATTACCGGCAAGATGTGAAGAAGTAGAACATGCCAAACAAGAAGGTATAGAATTTAAATTATTGAATAACCCAGTAGCTATCTTAGGTGATGAAAAAGGATATGTAAAAGCTATTCGTTGTATAAAAATGGAATTAGGCGAACCTGATGCTTCAGGTCGTAGACGCCCTGTGGAAATACTTAATTCAGAATTTGATATTAATGTGGATACTGTGGTTATCGCTATTGGTCAAGGGCCAAATCCATTGATACAATCAACTACTCCAGATATGCAGACAAATAAGAGAGGTAATATCGTAGCTGATGAAGAAACAGGAAAAACTACTAAAGAAGGTGTTTTTGCTGGTGGCGATATTGTAACAGGAGCTGCAACTGTTATTTTGGCTATGGGTGCAGGTAAAAAAGCTGCTAAAGCTATTGATGAATATTTGATAGAAAAACGCAATAAATGATAAATTTAAATAGATTGATTTTAGGGCAAAGATATGTTGACCGAAAATCAATCTATTTTTTTTAGAAAAATTTTTTGCTATAATGCTTTTATATTTGAATAGAATTTTTTTAGAGGTATAAAATGAGTTTAATGAATTTTACAAGTATAGATTTTGAGACAGCTAATAAAAATCGTGATAGTGCTTGTAGTGTAGCTGTAGTTGTTATTGAAAACGGTAGAATGGTGGATAGTTATAATTCACTTATAAGACCGCCAGAAATGTTTTTTGAAGAAGGTAATATAAAAATACATGGAATTACTCCGCAAATGGTAGAAAATGCACCTACTTTTGCAGATATATGGAAAGATTTACGTATGTATTTAGATAATCGAATAGTTATAGCACATAATGCTTTTTTTGATATGGGCGTATTGCGCAGTTGTATTTGGAAATATAATTTAGCTAAACCACAGTTTAAAACAGCATGTACTGTTCAAATTGCTAGAAAAGTATGGCCACAGTTACCAAATCATAAATTGAATACATTGGGAGAATTTTTTCAGATACAATTTAAACATCATGATGCTTTAGATGATGCAAAAGTTTGTGCAAAAATTCCTTTAGTTGCAGGCAGAACTGTAGGTGTGGATAATATGGATAGTTTATTAAGAAAAATAGGTTTAGAAGAAAAAATATTTAAATCATAAAAATTTATAAAAAAGTGTTGACAAAAAATATTTTATAGTGATATAATAAATCTCGCATTCAACGCGAGTGCCAGATGCGGAAGTGGCGGAATTGGCAGACGCGCTAGACTTAGGATCTAGTGTCTTTCGGCGTGCAGGTTCAAGTCCTGTCTTCCGCACCATTTGAAATTATAGGCTTTACAGATTTTCTGTAAAGCCTTTTTTGTTTTTTTAAAATTATAAAGTTATATTAATTTAATAAATGAAATTGCATTTTTGAGGTATTATTGATTATTTTTGATTATAAGCATATAATTTAGATAGGATTTATTTCTAGTAAGAAAGGTTGAATTTCAATGAAAGTTTTATTATTAAATGGCAGTAGACGCGAAAAAGGTTGTACATATACAGCTCTTAGTGAAATAGCACAAACTTTAGAAAAACAAGGTATCCAAGCAGAAATAATTCATGCAGTACCAGAAACAGAAATTATTAAAAGTGTTGCAGAAAAAGTAAAAACTGCAGATGGTTTAGTAGTAGGTTCTCCTGTATATTGGGCATCTCCATCTGGGGAAATCATTTCTTTTATGGATAGATTATCTAGCTTAGCAGGTAAAGATTTATTACACAAACCAGCAGCAGCTGTCGCTTCCGCTAGACGCGCTGGTACAACTGCAACTTTAGATGTACTTGCTAAATATTTTACTTATCATCAAATGCCAGTAGTTTCTGCAAATTATTGGAATGTAGTACATGGCAATACACCAGATGAAGTGAAAAAAGATGCAGAAGGTATGCAAATTATGCGTGTTTTAGGTAATAATATGGCATGGCTTTTAAAATGCATTGAAGCAGGTAAAAATAATGGTGTACAAATACCAGAAACAGAAGCAAAAATAATGACAAATTTCATTCGTTAAAATAGAGTAAACAGAGTTATAACGATTTTTTATTTCGTTATAACTCTTTTTTTGTGGTAAAATATAAATATAGTAGCCGATAAAGAAGGTGTAAACATGGGGAAAAAATCATTATTGACTAAAGAGGATATTGATATATTAGAGTCTTGGGCTGATGGATACTTTTACAAGATTTTTTATTATTTAGAAGATTTTGTTAAAAAAGGTATAGAGCAAAAATTGTTTACTTTGGAAGAAGCAAAGGAAGATTTAAATATTGCTTTATGGTATGCATATGCAGGCAATAATATTGATATATATGAATATTATTACAAAGTGATAAATTGGATGCCTTATTCAGAAAAAAATGCTAAAGGCTCAGGCGCATGGTATTATCGTTATTCAGTGGCTTTGACTTATTGCAGTGATTTGGAAAAAGCATATAGCTATGCACAAAAGGGTGTACAAGAAGAAGCTGATTATCCATGGGGTTGGTTGAATTTAGCAAAATTACAATATCATTTTGGCGAAAAAGAAAAAGCAATGGCTTCCATAGAAAAGGGCTTATCTCTTGTGCCAGATGATTATGAATTTAAAGTTTTACAAGAGGAAATAAAGGCAAATTGTAGCTTAGAAGAAATGTTATGTCATTATATAAAACCAGAAGATGATGCATTTTTCAAAAATCGACAAATGTATAAACAGCATTTAAAAGAGAAAATGCAAGCTGTAGATGGAGTAATTTGTCATGAGGAGTCTTTGCAGAAGGTAAAAGAATTTTTAAAGGGCAATAAATGGCAAGAAAATAATCCTTATTGTACTTGTATGGTAAAGTTAGATGATATAACAGTAAAAATTGTTTTTACCATGAATAGAGCGATGTTGTCAAAGATAAATATAGATTGGTTAATTAAAGAGTATACCGACATAAAAGATAATTTATTGACTTATGATAAATATGATGTTGAATATAAATTGCAGGAAATAGAGATAGATAGAGATTATCAAATAAAATTAACTTATTATAATAAAAAGAAAAAATTATCTTTAGTTTTGGCTAAAGATAGTAATAAAAAAATTCAAGAAAATCATAATGAACATTTAAAAAATGACAAAGAAGTAGAAAATTTAGCTTTGACATTATATAAAAGAGATGAACAATTTTCTTATGTGGAATGTTGGTTTGAAGATGATAAAATCGTTAAACATTATGGTTTAGTTGGCGATAAGGGAGATATCAAAAAATATGAAAATTGTTCAATTGATGATTATAAATTATACTTAGATATCTTCGTAGGACGATATGAAAAATTAGGTTATATCTCATGGCGAGAATTCACGAAAAAGACTTTATTAATGAAAATCACTATAGAAGATAATGAACAGAATTTATGGAAAGAAGAAAATGAAGCGCCGATATATTTCCTTTATGAAATGGTACAAAAAGCTTTAGAAATTAATGTAGTGGGCTTTTTAAATGATTGGGGCTATAGAAGAAATGAAAAGAAAAATCTGTATGAAATCGACTTTTATTTTGATACGGTTGATAAAGATATAGCAGTGAATTTAGTAAAACATGTCATAGAAGTATTTTCAATGAATGCTAAATCAAAGGTAGAAGAAGTCATAGAATTAGCAGAAGTTAAAAATGGAGTTGTTTAATTTTTCGTTTATAATAGACAATGCCAAAAATATCTGCTAATGCCCAGCCGATAGGGATAGACCACCAAATACCAATTACTCCGATAGAAGGTATGCTAGCAAGGTAATAGGCAAGTCCTACACGTGTGCCTAATGAAATAATGGTTAAAATTACAGACATGCTAGGGAAGTTAATAGCACGATAAAATCCATATAATAAAAATAAAATGCCAATGCCAAAATAGAAACTACCTTCTATGCGGAGATAATCCACACCGATATTGATAATTTCCGTTTCAGAACTATCAATGAAAATAGTCATTAGAGGGCGAGCAAAGATAAAGACGCCAACAGATATAATTAAACAAAATAGAAATGAGATTTTTATAGCAGATTTAATGCCTTGTTGAATTCTATCTGTTTTTTTAGCACCGTAGTTTTGCCCAATGAAAGTAGAGAAAGCATTGCCAAAATCTTGTGCAGGCATATAAGCTAGTGAGTCTATTTTTACAGCAACGGTAAAGGCTGCCATTACTGTTGCACCAAAGCTATTTACAAGATTTTGCACGAGTAAAATTCCAAAATTCATTACAGATTGTTGTGTAGATGTTAATAATGAAGAATTAGAAATATCTTTTATCATGGCTAAATCAAATTTGCAATGTTCTTTTTGCGGAATTAATTCAGGGCATTTTTTTATAGTGTAGATTGTTAGACCTAAGGCACAAAAACCTTGAGCTATTACTGTACCGAGTGCAGAGCCTGCCACACCCATTTGAAAATTAACAACTAAAATAATAGAAAGAATAATATTGAAAAGGGCAGAACTGGCTAAAAAGATAAGTGGTGTTTTTGAATTGCCAATAGCACGAAGTAGACAAGTGAAATAATTATAAACAAAAGAAAAACTAAATCCGATGAAAATAATATAAAGATATGTATAAGTCAAATCGAAAATTTCGCTAGGAACTTGCATAAAATAAATGATTTCATCAATGTAAATAAAAATAAAAATATTTATTATTATTGTAAGTATTAATATTAAGATGAAAGAGATAAAAATACTAGATTTTAATTTGAAATAATCTTTTTCACCATAAAATATCGAAAATAAAGCTCCGCTACCCATACAAAGACCTAATAATACTGAGGTCAAAAAAATGATTAAGGCATAGCTTGCACCAACAGCAGCTAAGGCATCTGTGCCAATAAAATGACCAACAATTAAGGTATCGGAGATATTATATAACTGTTGCATAAGATTGCCTAAAATCATAGGCAGTGAAAATTTTAACATAGTCATCGAAACAGACCCTGTTGTTAAATCATATTTCATAATAAAAGCACCTCGCTTAGACTATAAAGAAAATATATTGCATAAGTTAGAAAATATTTATATAATAAATATAACTAATTAATTGATTAATTTATACTAATACTTAGAATAATGAAAAAATAATTCAAAAGAAAAGAGGAAAACTAATGGAGGCTTTAGTTACGATTATTAATAAATCAGGAGTTCATGCACGACCAGCAGCAATGCTTGCTCAAATGGGACGCAGATATACGTCTAAAATCACATATACAGCAAAAGGTATCACTGCTGATGGGAAAAATATCATTCCTATAATCAATTTAGGATTATCTTGTGGTACACAAGTGCTTATAACTGCTGAAGGTGATGATGAACAAGAAGCTATTAAAGCTTTGAGTGAACTTGTAAATAATCGTTTTGGTGAGCATCAATAATAATATTTATAACACAAATATATTAAGAAGTTAAGAGTTGTCTTCGCTCTGAAATTATGCTAATATATCTTATACAATTTAATGTTTTGTAAAAGACAATGAAAAAGAGAGTATAGATATAATTGAGTTGTGCAGAGAGAAAATTTATAGCTGAAAAATTTTCCAACCCAGTATCTAGAAAGTAGCTTTGGAGTCCTCATACCGAAATAATATTAAGTATGAGCGCAGATACAGCGTTATGTAATGAAGTTTTATCTGAATTTTATGTAGTTGATTTATAAATTTAGATAAGAAAAATTAGGTGGTACCGCGAAGATATCTCTTTCGTCCTTTTATGAGGAATGAAAGAGATTTTTTTGTGTGATTTTTGCCTGATTTAATTGAATAACTTTAGTTTTTGTGTGAAAAATAGGAGGTATTTTTTGATGGAAGAAACAAATATTCCAAAGGTTTATGACCCGCAATCTTTTGAAAAAAAATGGTATCAATATTGGGAAGAAAATAAATTATTCCATGCAGAAGTAGATGAAACTAAAAAACCATTTAGCATTGTAATGCCACCACCAAATGTAACAGGTCAGCTTCATATGGGACATGCTATGGATAATACTTTGCAAGATATTTTAATTCGTTTTAGAAGAATGCAAGGATACAACACTTTATGGATGCCTGGTACTGACCATGCAGGTATAGCAACTCAAGCAAAAGTAGATGCACAACTTCGTGAACAAGGTGTATCTCGTTATGATATTGGTAGAGAAAAATTTTTAGAACATGCTTGGGCATGGAAAGAAAAATATGGTAATCGCATAAAATATCAAATTCGTACACTTGGTTCTTCTTGTGATTGGGATAGAGAACGTTTCACTATGGACGAAGGTTGCTCTCATGCCGTTCGTGAAGTATTTGTACAATTATATAAAAAAGGTTTAATTTATCAAGGTAAACGCATAACTAACTGGTGCCCACACTGCAATACAGCACTTAGCGATATTGAAGTAGAACATCAAAATGAACAAGGTCATTTATATCATTTAAAATATCAAGTTGAAGGCGAAGATAGATTTGTAGAAATCGCTACAACTCGTCCTGAAACTATGTTTGGTGATACTGGCGTAGCTGTTCACCCTGATGATGAACGCTATAGCGATTTAGTAGGTAAAACTTTGATTTTACCAATCGTTGGTCGTCGTATACCACTTTTTGCTGATAGTTATGTAGATCCACAATTTGGTACTGGTGCAGTAAAAGTAACACCAGCTCATGACCCTAATGACTTTGATATGGGTGCTCGCCATAATTTAGAACAGATTGTAGTAATTAACAATGATGGTACAATGGCAGAAAATACTGGTAAATATGCTGGTCTTGATCGTTATGAATGCCGTAAACAATTAATCGAAGATTTAAAACAACAAGGCTATTTAATCAGCATTGAAGAACATGAACATGCAGTAGGTCATTGCTCTCGTTGCTCTACAACTGTAGAACCACTTGTATCTAAACAGTGGTTTGTAAAAATGGAATCTTTGGCAAAACCTGCAGCTGAAGCTGTAAAATCTGGCAAAATTAAATTTGTTCCAGAAAGATTTTCTAAAATCTATTGCAATTGGTTAGATAATATACGCGATTGGTGTATCTCTCGTCAGCTCTGGTGGGGTCATCGTATTCCAGCGTGGTATTGTGATGATTGTGGTGCAACTATCGTAGAAAATGAAGATGTAACAGTTTGTCCTCATTGTGGTAGCAAACATGTTCATCAAGATGAAGATGTACTTGATACATGGTTTAGCTCTGGTCTTTGGCCATTTGAAACTATGGGTTGGCCAGAACAAACAGCAGAATTAAAACAATTCTATCCAACAAGTGTACTTGTTACAGGATATGACATTATTTTCTTCTGGGTAGCTCGTATGGTAATGATGGGCTTAGAATTTGGTAAAGATATTCCATTTAAACATGTATTTATTCATGGTCTTGTACGTGATAGTCAAGGTCGTAAAATGAGTAAATCTTTAGGTAATGGTATTGACCCTGTTGAAGTAATTGAAAAATATGGTGCAGATACACTTCGCTTTATGCTCATCACAGGTAATACACCTGGTAATGATATGCGTTTTTATTGGGAACGTGTAGAATCTGCTCGTAATTTCGCTAATAAATTATGGAATGCTTCTCGTTTCATGCTTATGAATCTTGAAGGTTTTGACAAAACTTTTGTTCCAGAAGCTAGCGACTATACTTTAGCTGATAAATGGATTTTAAGCCGTTATGCTAAAACTGCTATCAGCATTACTGAAAACCTAGAAAAATTTGAATTAGGTGAAGCTGGTCGTTCTTTATATGACTTCATTTGGAATGAATTCTGTGATTGGTATATTGAACTTAGCAAAGCTCGTCTTTACGATAAAGAAAATGTTCGTCCACGTAAAGTAGCTCAATATGTTTTAGGTTATGTACTTGAACATACACTTCGCTTATTACATCCATTTATGCCATTTATTACAGAAGAAATTTGGCAACACATTCCACATGAAGGTAAGAGCATCATGGTGGCTGATTGGCCAACAGGTGAAGAAGCAAAACTTGATGATGCAAGCGAAGTAGAAATGACTACTATCATGGAAACAATCAAAGCTATCCGTAATATGAGAGCTGAAGTAAATGCAGCACCAAGTAAAAAAACAGAAGTAATTCTTCATTTAAGTGATGAAAGCTTAACAGATGTATTTGCTAAAAACAGTGGATATTTAGAAACGTTAGCTTCTGCTAAAAATGTAACTATTTTAGCAAAAGATGATGCAAAACCAGAAAATGCAATGACAGCAGTAGTAAATGGTGTAGAAATTTATTTACCTTTAGCAGGCTTAATTGATGTAGAAAAAGAAACTGCTCGTTTAAATAAAGAATTAGCTACATTAGATAAAGAAGTATCACGTCTTGATAAAAAACTTTCTAACGCAGGCTTTATTGCCAAAGCACCTGCTGATATTGTAGAGAAAGAAAAAGAAAAATTAAAAGGTTATGAAGAAAAACGTGAAGCAGTAAAACAACGTTTGGCATATTTAGCAACTCTTTAATTTTAGATTTTTTTATGAAAGGCGTAATAAAATGAATTATCTAGAATCGCTAGAATATCTAGATGAGCTTAGTACCTTTGGTACTAAGCTTGGTCTAGGTCGCATTAAACAATTGGTAACTTATTTAGACAATCCACAAACAAGATATAAAACTATACACATAACAGGAACTAATGGAAAAGGTTCAACAAGTTCTATGTTATCTAGTATTTTAACAACATCTAATATTAAAACAGGTTTGTATATTTCACCTCATTTAGTATCATATACAGAACGTATTCAAATAGACGGAAATCCTATAAGCGAAGAAGATTTTGCTGATTGTATTAGTGCTGTTAAAACTTTTGTGGATAAAATGGTTGAAGATGGCGAAGAGTCACCTACACAGTTTGAAGTTATTACAGCAGCGGCATTTTTGTATTTTGCGATTAATAAAGTAGAATATGCTGTCATCGAAGTAGGATTAGGTGGATTATTAGATTCTACTAATGTGGTAAAACCAGAAGTTAGCGTCATCACAAATGTGGCATTTGAACATGCTCATTTATGTGGAGGAACTTTAGAAGGTATAGCAGAGCATAAAGCAGGTATTATAAAAGATGGCGTACCTGTGGTTACAGCAGCAAAAGATATACCATTAGATATAATTAATCAAACAGCTGAAGAAAAAAATGCTGATATTTTCATAGCAAATAATGATTTTTCAGCTATGTTTGTGAATTTTGATGGGCAGTATCAAGAATTAAAATTTAGTTCTGAATTATTAGGAGTTAATTTCAATTATAAATTGAAATTATTAGGCGACCATCAAATAGAAAATAGTTCTTTGGCTATTATGACAGCTAGTATCTTAGGTAATAATGATGAACGTATTACTAGAGAAAATATCATTGATGGTTTAGCATTAGCAAAATGGCCAGCACGTTTTGAAGTATTTAATTTTGATGGACAGATTTGCATAGTAGATGGTGCTCATAATCCAGCAGGTATGATGATACTTCGTCAAAATTTAGATAAATATTATCCAAATGAAAAAAGAGTTATTCTTTTAGGTATATTAAAAGATAAAGACATAGATACTATGCTTATTGATTTATTGCGTGATGATGATGAAATCGTTATAACTACTCCAAATTCAGAAAGAAAAGCTTCTCCTGAATATATTGCAAGTAAGATATCAAATCATCGTGTAGAGACTTTTAATAATATGCAAGAAGCTTTAACTTTAGCTCGTCAGTGGGCAGGTAAAGATAAAGTTTTATGTATAACAGGTTCTTTATATTTGACAGGCGAACTGAGAAATATTTTAGTCAATGAAGCATGATTTTAGTAAAGGTATTTTTAGCTTTTAGAGTAGTAGGTGTATAGGTGGATATATTTAAAAAAAATAGATTGAATAATGATTGTAAACGATTGATGTTTTACATTGTTATAGCTATGGCAACAATGTTACCTTTTTCCTATGTTGTATCAAGTCTATTGTTAGTAGCTGGCTGGGGTGTTTTTGCCTATAAATCATTTAAGGGATTTTTTGAATGGAAACGTACAATACTTGACTTTCCAATTATGATTTTTGTGATTATATCTTTTTTATCCGTTTTAGTATCACCAGATTCAGCATTTAGTTTTTACAATTGCTATAATTTAGTTGGTCGATATGTACTTACATATTACTTAGTTGTGCAAAGTATAGATTTAAAAAATATAGGACAATTAAAAGTATTTTTAAGCTGTATAAGCTTATCTTTATTTATTGTTGTAATATATGGTTTTATGCAAGCATTTTTAGGTATAGGACTAACTTCTGAGCAAATAGTATGGACTGATGGAGCAATGTTTCCTGGATTAAAAACGAGAGTATTTTCCACATGGCAAAATCCTAATTTATTAGGTGGCTACTTTGATTTGATGTTAGGCTTGATGGCTGGAATGTTTTTATTGATAAAACATAAAATCGTTCGCATTGTAATCGCAGTTTTATTCTGTTTAACAGCCTTTTGTTTGACCTTGACATATGCTAGAGGGGCTTGTCTAAGTATTGCCTTAGTAATCTTTGTCTACAGTATTTTATATAATCGAAAAGTATTATTAGCATTGATAGGATTAGCTGTCATCTTATTGCTTTCAGATGCAACTTTAGTGGATAGAATGACATCTATTTTTACGAAAATGGATACATCTTCAGAAATGCGTCTTGCTTTTTGGGAAAGTACTATAGCGATGATTTTAGACCACCCATTATTGGGCATAGGTTGGGGTTCATATTTTATGGTTTATCCTAATTATGATTATTATATGCAGGGGAATTTTATAAAAATTGTACATGCACATAATATGTATTTGAATTTTATGGCTGAAATTGGTTTATTTGGTTTTGCAAGTTATATGGTTTGTTTCTTTGGTGTAATTTACAAAGCCTTTAAAGCACAAGTTATGAAATTAGATATATTGGTTAAAGCTATGTTTTTAGGCATAGGTTTAGGTTTATCTGCATTGGCATTAAATGGTTTTACAGATTATGTAATGTTTAATACAGAATTATCTATGCTTGTATGGCTATTTTCAGGAATTGTAGTTTCTGGATATAAAAATTAAATTAATAATATTATTTAAACTCAAGCCTTAAAGGAGTGAATGCAGTGAAAGAACAAACTATTTCTAAAGCAACTATTGATAGATTACCACTATATTATAGAACTTTGAGATTGGCTCAAGATGATGGCATGGATATCATCTCATCAGATGAATTAGGCCGTCGATTAGAATTAACACCGGAGCAAATTAGAAAAGATTTAGCTTTATTTGGTCAGTTTGGTAAAAAGGGAGTTGGCTATTATGTCAATGAACTTAAATTTAATGTAGGCAAGATTTTAGGGCTTGATAATCATTGGAATATTGCAATCGTAGGGATTGGTCATTTAGGTGTGGCTTTGGCTAATTATCAAAATTTTATTGCTTTAGGTTTTAATCTAGTAGCATTATTTGATAATGACCCCAATATTATTGGTAAGACAGTAAATCATGTAAAAGTAAAAAGTATTGATGAATTGCAAAGTTGTGCTAAAAATCTGAAGATAGATATTGGGGTTATTGCAGTACCTGCTCAATTTGCACAACAGGTCGCTGATAAATTAGTTAAAGCAAATATAAAAGGAATATGGAACTTTGCTCCTGTAAAAATGAGAGTCCCTGAAGATGTGAAAATTGTTAATGAAGATTTATCTGTGGGACTTAGTAGATTGTCGTATTATATTACAGGAAAATAGCTTTCTTTTCCTATAGTAAAACTTGACGCTTTTCCCTAGTAGTGGTATGCTTTTGTTAGTGATATGCGTTATTATTTATTAAAAGATGGAGTGTTGATTTTTTATAATTTTTATTTATTTTTTATTGAAGAATTATAAATAAAAAAATTTATTTCATAAATGATACAATAATCTTTGATTATCGTATTAGACAATGATATAATGGAACACGACATAATAATGCAACAATATATTTTGGTAAGGAGGAGAATTTTTAATGATTGACATTTTAGATCGTGTGCGTAATAAAGCTTTGCATGCGAAAATTGTCAGTGCACAAGAAGCTGCTGAGTTAATTAAACCAGGCATGAATGTGGGAACTAGTGGATTTACACCATCTGGTTATCCTAAAGCTGTGCCTTTGGCTCTTGCTGAACGCATGAAAGAACACCCATTTAAAATTAATTTATATACAGGTGCTTCTGTAGGACCAGAACTTGATGGTGCACTTTGTGAAGTTAATGGTATCGATAAACGTATGCCATATCAAACTAACAAATTATTAAGAAATTTAATAAACTCTGGTGAAATCTCTTATAGCGATTTACATCTTAGTGAATCCGCTCAGTTATTACGTTATGGTTTCTATGGTAAACTAGATGTTGCTATCGTAGAAGCTTGTGCTATTACAGAAGAAGGTAACATTATCCCAACAACATCTATGGGTAATACAGCTTCTTTCGTTCAACAAGCAGATATGGTTATAGTAGAAGTTAATACTAGCCAACCATTAGAACTCGAAGGTATGCATGACGTTTATGTGCCTCTTGATCCACCACATCGTCTTCCAATTCCTATTGTTAAGGCTAACGACCGTATTGGTACACCTTACATACCTTGCACTCCAGATAAAATTAAATGCATTGTTCCTTGTGATATTACAGATAAAACTCGTCCATTTGGTGAAATTAGTGAAGCTGATCACAAAATGTCTGAATATATCATTGAACTTCTTCAAGATGAAGTTAAAAAAGGTCATATGCCTAAAAATCTCTTACCATTACAATCTGGTGTAGGTAATGTAGCAAATGCAGTAATCAGCGGGTTCGTTGATTCTGATTTAAAAGACTTATCTGTATATACAGAAGTTATCCAAGATGGTATGTTTGACTTAATTGATGCTGGTAAATTAAACTTTGCATCTGGTACAGCATTATCTCCATCTCCAGACGGATTAAAACGTTTCTATGAAAATATCAAAGAATATAGAAAACATCTTTTACTTCGTCCACAGGAAATTTCCAATAGCCCAGAAGTTGTAAGAAGAATTGGTGTTATTGCTATGAATACTGCTATTGAATGCGATATTTATGGTAATATAAACTCCACTCATATCATGGGTACAAAAATGATGAATGGTATTGGTGGTTCTGGTGACTTCGCTAGAAATGCTTACCTCACTTGCTTCTTTACAGCATCTACTGCTAAAAACGGTCTTATCTCTTCTATCGTTCCTATGTGCTCTCATGTTGACCATACAGAACATGATGTAGATATCATCGTTACAGAACAAGGTTTAGCTGACTTAAGAGGTCTTGCTCCACGCGAAAGAGCTCGTGAAGTTATTAACAAATGTGCTCATCCAGATTATAAACCTATGTTAATGGATTATTTGGAAAGAGCAGAAGCTGCAACAAAACATGCACAAACTCCACATATTATTAAAGAAGCTTTGTCCTGGCATGAAAAATTCATGGAAACAGGTTCAATGAAATAATAACCTTTTTAGGGAGGAATTTAAAATTATGAGCAATGAAAAAGAAAAAATCCAAGCTGGCTTAGCTGAATATAACGCTAGTGTAGAAAAAACAGTTGCAAGATTCCCAGAACGTGGACATCTTCCAGAACAACGTTTATATACTCCACTTGACATTGAAGGTACTGACTACACAGAAGAAATTGGTTTCCCTGGTATGTATCCTTATACTCGTGGTGTTCAGCCTACTATGTATCGTGGTCGTTTCTGGACAATGCGTATGTATGCAGGTTTCTCCACTGCTGAAGAATCCAACAAACGTTATCGTTATTTAATTGAATCCGGTGCTACAGGTCTTTCTTGTGCATTTGACCTTCCAACTCAGATTGGTTATGACTCTACTGATGACATCTCCGAAGGTGAAGTTGGTAAAGTTGGTGTTGCTATCGACTCCTTAGCAGATATGGAAATCCTCTTCGATCAGATCGATCTTGGTAAAGTTTCCACTTCTATGACTATCAATGCTCCTGCATCCGTACTTTTAGCTATGTACATTGCAGTTGCTGAAAAACAGGGTGTACCTGCTGATCAATTAAAAGGTACAATCCAGAACGATATTCTTAAAGAATATGCTGCTCGTGGAACATATATCTTCCCACCACGTCCATCTATGCGTCTTATCACTAACATCTTTGAATATTGCTCTAAATATGTACCAAAATGGAACACAATCTCCATTTCTGGTTACCATATTCGTGAAGCTGGTTCTACTGCTTCTCAGGAAATCGCATTTACTATTGCTGATGGTATCGCTTACGTTGAAGCAGCTATCAAAGCTGGTCTTGACGTTGATGCTTTCGCAGGTCGTCTATCCTTCTTCTGGAATGCTCATAACAACGTACTTGAAGAAGTTGCAAAATTCCGTGCTTCCCGTCGTATCTGGGCTAAAGTTATGAAAGAAAGATTTGGCGCTAAAAAAGCTAAATCCATGATGCTTCGTGTTCATACACAAACAGCTGGTTCCATGCTTACAGCTCAACAGCCTAACAACAACATTATCCGTGTTGCTTTACAGACTGCAGCTGCTGTTATGGGTGGTACTCAGTCCCTTCATACAAACTCCCGTGATGAAGCACTTGCTCTTCCTACAGAAGAATCCGTAATGATCGCTTTACGTACTCAACAGATTGTTGCATATGAAAGTGGTTTAGCTGATGTTGTAGATCCACTTGCTGGTTCTTACTATGTTGAAGCTATGACTAACAGAATCGAAAAAGAAGCTTGGGATTACATCAAAAAAATCGACGAAATTGGCGGCGCAGTATCTGCAATTGAAAAAGGTTATATCCAGAAAGAAATTCAGGATAGTGCTTACAAATGGCAAATGGATGTTGAATCCGGTGCTAGAACAATTGTCGGCGTAAACAAATTCCAGATCGAAGAAAAACCAGTTGAAGGTCTTCTCAAAGTTGACGCTTCCGTTGGTGAAAAACAGAAAGCTAAAGTTGAAGCTATGAAAGCTAAACGTGACAACGCTGCTGTAGAAGCTGCTCTTGCTGACTTAGAAGCTGCTTGTAAAGATGAAAACGAAAATCTTATGCCTCATATCCTCGCTGCCGTTAAAACTTATGCAACTCTCGGAGAAATCTGTGGCGTAATGCGTAAAGTATTCGGCGAATATGAAGCACATGTAAATCTTTAATAAGTGAAGATATTTGGAGGTAAATATAATGATTAGAGTATTAGTAGCAAAACCAGGTTTAGATGGTCATGACCGCGGAGCAAAAGTTGTAGCACGTGCTCTTCGCGATGCAGGCTTTGAAGTAATTTATACAGGTCTTCGTCAGACTCCTGAACAGATTGCAGAAGCAGCTTTACAGGAAGACGTTAATGTAGTTGCTATGAGTATCCTTTCTGGTGCTCATCCACATCTTTTCCCTAAAGTTGTAAAACTTGTTAGAGAAAAAGGCATGAACGATGTATTAATCATCGGCGGTGGCGTTATTCCAGAAGGCGATATCCCAGCTCTTAAAGAAGCAGGTATTGCAGAAGTATTTACTCCTGGTACACCAACAACTGACGTTATTGAATTCATCAAAGCTCACGTAAAAGAAGCTTAATTTTTAACAGTTAACGTTATTAATTAAATAATATAAAGAAAATCATCTTGTCTTTCTTAGTCTCTATAAGGAGACAAGATGATTTTTAATATAAATGTATTTGTGGCTTCTGTGCATAAGGGACAGGAGCTGACATCAAAGGTGGTGCTTATATGGATATAGCTCAAGAATTGTTAAATGGAAATCGTTTAGCATTAACTCGTGCAATCACAGCAATTGAAAATGAAACAGATGCTGCAGTAGAAATCATGAAAAAACTGTATCCACATACTGGGCATGCCTTTGTCCTTGGTATTACTGGCCCACCAGGTGCAGGTAAATCCACTCTTACCGATAGACTCGCAAGAGCTTATCGTAATCAGGGAAAAACAGTTGGTATTATAGCTATTGACCCAACTAGTCCATTCACAGGCGGAGCTATCTTAGGTGACCGTATAAGAATGAACAGCTTAACCCTCGATGAAGGTGTCTTTATCCGTAGTATGGGGACAAGAGGTAGCTTAGGCGGCTTATCTCATAAAACAGCTGATGCAATAAAAGCTATGGATGCTTTTGGTAAAGATGTAATTATTGTAGAAACTGTAGGGGTAGGACAATCTGAGGTTGATATCGTTAAAGCGGCTGATACTACTATGGTTGTAATGGTACCAGGCCTTGGTGATGATATCCAAGCTATAAAAGCAGGAATATTGGAAATTGGTGATATCTTCACTATCAATAAAGCAGATCTTGATGGTGCAGATAAATTATATACAGAGCTTAATATGATGCTAGACCTTGATGGAGAAACACCAGATTGGCGTCCTCCAGTTAAAAAAGTCATGGCTAGTAGAGGCGAAGGTATTAATGAATTAGTAGATACAATTACTGAACATCAAAATTATTTAGTAGAAAGTGGAACATTAGCTATTAGACGTCATAAACGTGCTAAAAATGAGTTATTGGACCGCTTGAGTGCATCTATTGGTTCTTATATAACAAAACATATTGTAGAAACTGGCGAATTAGATGCTTATGTAAAAGATATTGAAACTCGTCAGAATGACCCATATACAGTAGTTAATACTATTATGGATAATATGTTAAAAAAATAATTTAGATATAATATTTATATCAGGAGGGTTTTATCAATGAAAATCAACAGAGTTGACCATATCGGTATTGCTGTACCAAATCTTCAAGAAGCAAAGAAATTCTATGAAGAAACTTTAGGTATTAAAATCACTAAAGAAGATGAAATTGTAGAAGAACAAAAAGTAAAAGTAAGCTTCGTTCCATGTGGCGATTGCGAAATTGAACTTTTAGAATCCACTACTGAAGATGGCCCAATTGCAAAATATCTTGCAAAAAATGGTGGCCGTTCTGGTATTCAGCACATTGCATTAAACGTTGATAACATTGAAGAAGCTATCGCTGAAATGAAAGAAAAAGGCGTTCGTATGATTGATGAACAACCTCGTTACGGCGCTGGCAATTCCAGCATTGCATTCGTTCATCCAAAAGCTAGCGGTATCTTAGTTGAACTTGCTCAGCGTTTAGATGAAACAAAATAATCTATATTAAATTTTTTAATAGATATAGATTTTATTAAGGAGGTATAACTTTGGCTACAGTTCAAGAACGAATTGACCTCATGAATGCCAAAAAGGAACATATTTTACAAGCAGGCGGTCCTAAACGTGTTGCAAAACAACATGCTAAAGGTAAAATGACTGCTCGTGAACGTATTGAAAAACTTTTTGATGAAGGTACATTTGTAGAATTAGATCAGTTTGTAAAACATCGTTGCACTAACTTTGGTCAGGAAAAGAAAGATTTACCTGCTGAAGGTGTAATTACAGGTTATGGTACAGTTGATGGACGTTTAGTATATGCTTACGCTCAAGACTTCACTGTTGAAGGTGGTTCTCTTGGTGAAATGCATGCTAAAAAAATCTGGAAAGTACAAGAAATGTCCTTGAAAATGGGTGCTCCATGCGTTGGTATCAATGACTCTGGTGGGGCTCGTATTCAAGAAGCTGTTGACGCTCTTTCTGGTTACGGCGGAATTTTCCAGAGAAATACAGACGCTTCCGGTGTTGTTCCACAGATTTCTGTAATCATGGGACCATGCGCAGGTGGTGCAGTATATTCTCCAGCTCTTACTGACTTTATCTACATGGTAAAAAATACTAGCCAGATGTTTATCACTGGTCCTGCTGTTATCAAATCTGTTACTGCTGAAGAAGTAACAGCTGAACAGCTCGGTGGTGCTATGACTCATAACACTACTTCTGGTGTTGCTCATTTTGCTGCTGAAAATGAAGATGATTGTATCGAACAAATTCGTTACTTATTAAGCTTCTTACCAAGCAACAACATGGATGATGCTCCAGAAAGACCTACAAATGATGATCCATCCCGTATGGATGAAGAATTAAACACTGTAATTCCAGATAACGCTAACATGCCTTATGACATGAAAGATGTTATTCGTTCCTTAGTAGATGATGGTGAATTCTATGAAGTTCATCAGCATTATGCTACAAACATCATTACATGTTTTGCTCATTTTGATGGACGTTCCGTTGGTATCATTGCAAACCAACCAGCTGTAATGGCAGGTTGCCTTGATATTAATGCTTCTGATAAATCAGCACGTTTCATTCGTTTCTGTGACGCATTTAATATTCCTATCGTTAACCTCGTTGACGTTCCTGGCTTCTTACCAGGTACAGATCAGGAATATGGCGGTATCATTCGTCATGGTGCAAAAATGCTTTATGCTTATTGCGAAGCAACAGTACCAAAAATTACACTTATCACTCGTAAAGCATATGGTGGTTCTTACCTTGCTATGTGCTCTCGTGAACTCGGTGCTGACCAAGTTATGGCTTGGCCTACAGCAGAAATTGCTGTTATGGGTCCTGCTGGTGCAGCAAACATCATCTTCAGAAAAGACCCTGATGTTGCAGCAAAAACAGCTGAATATGTAGCTGAATTCGCTACACCATACAAAGCTGCTGAACGTGGTTACATTGATATGGTAATTGAACCTAAAGAATCCCGCCCTCGTATTATCACTGCATTGAACATGCTTGCAAGCAAACGTGAAGCACGTCCTGCAAAAAAACATGGTAATGTTCCATTATAATAAGAGGAGAGAGTTTTAAGATGGCAAATAATAATGCTCCTATCAGTGAAGAAATAGTAGCTGCTATTACTGCTGCTGTAGAAATGATGGTTGGTCATAAAGTTATGGCTGTTCGTATTAAACGTAGCGATGCATGGGTTATGGCTGGCAGACGCGATGCTGTTTAATAAATCATCAATCAAATAAAAAAGATAATTCTTGGAGGAATACGTCGTGAAAAAATTTAACATCACTGTAAATGGTAACGCTTATGAAGTTGAAATTGAAGAAGTAAAAGCTGCTGCTCCAGTTGCTGCTGCACCAAAAGCTGCTCCAGCTGCTGCACCTGCACCAAAAGCTGCTCCAGCTGCCGCTGCTGCTGCACCTGCTGCTGGTGACAACACTGTTACTGCTCCAATGCCTGGTAAAATTGTAAAATTAGTAGCTTCCGTAGGTCAAGCTGTTAATGCTGGCGATGTTCTTTTAATTCTTGAAGCTATGAAAATGCAGAACGAAATCACAGCTCCAGCTGCTGGTACAGTTAAATCTTTCGCAGTTAACGCTGGCGATAGCGTAAAACCTGGTCAGACTATGGTTGTTATCGGTTAATTTTAATCGATAAATTACAAAGAAAGGGCCCATTAGTTAAGCTAATGGGTTCTTTTTGTATTTGTATATAATCTTTATATTTATAAATGGAGAGATTATTATGGATATTGATAAAGTTTATAATCTGTTTTTTAGTCCAACAGATACAACAAAATTCGTATTACAGTTTTTGAGTGAGCAAATAAGCCCTAATTATAAAAATATAAATTTAACATCAAGAGATACAAATCTAGATGATGTATCTTTAGCTGAAAATGATTTAGTATTTTTAGGTGTTCCTTCATATGCAGGTAGAGTGCCTATTACTTTTAAAGAACGTTTTAGCAAAATTAAAGGTAATAATGCATTAGCGATAGTAGTTGTAACCTATGGAAATAGAGCACAAGAAGATACTTTAATAGAATTATTTGATATGGCTAAAGAGCAAGGTTTTAGAATTTTAGCAGGTTCAGCAGTTGTAACAGAGCATTCAATAATTCATGACTTTGGCAAGGGTAGACCAGATAGAAAAGATAAAGCTGAATTGATAAGTTTTATGCAAAAGTTAAAAAATAAACTCCAAGAAGATGTTTTATTAGTAGATGAAATACCGGGAAATAGACCTTATAAAGAAGTAAAATTAGCACCAATGGCGCCAGATTTTATAAAAGAAAATTGTGTAGCTTGTGGTAAATGTGCAAGTGAATGTCCTACAGGTGCTATTGATAGTAAGACTTATAAATGCAATAGTGAAAAATGTATTTCTTGCTTACGTTGTGTAAAAGTTTGTCCGATAAATTGTCGTTTTGTGGATAATAGAGTATTGGAAAATTTACGTGTTCATTTGACTCCATTGTGTAATGAATGTAAAGACAATCAATTTTATTTATAAAAAAAATACTCTAGAGCAATATAAGCTCTAGAGTATTTTTACATTAAAATTGATTAGTGTCAGTGAATACATCGTCCCAGAATGTATAAAGAAAAACTACAACGATTAGAAATAATAAAAATAAATCACCCATGATAAAATCTCCAATATAAAATATATTAAATTTTAATTATTATATTTGAGGATAAAGTAGCGTAAAGGCTTGTAAATATTATATAAAATGGCAGCTTTTATCGGTAATAGAAGAACTGATTTTACGATACGCATGATATAAAAAGAAGTAGCAGCATCTTTATACATTAAAGTAAGCCAGATATTGTTGAGAATACAATCAACAAATAAGAAAATAGTTAAATTCATAAGCAATAATTTTTTTAAAGTAATAGTTTTTTTATAAAGAAATTTGCCATAAATAAAACTAGAGGCAATAGCACTTATAGTAAATCCAGGAAAATATAAACCTGGCATAAAAAGATTGCTACCGATAATATCTGCAAGAGCTGACATAATAATAGTTTTTGTTGTGCCAAAACGCATGGCATATAAACAAATCGGAATAAAAGCAAAATCTACGCGAATGAAAGTGGTTTGAATGGCAAAAACATAAGTAAATAAAATTGTTAAAGCCATGAAAATACCACCATAAACGATAGATGATAATGATGAGTTGTTGTACATGAGATTAAACCTCCTTGATATTGCGTTGCCACATAGGAGGAATATTCCTTCATGTAGCAGCGGGATGCGATATTTGTACCGCAAGAAAAACTTTTCGTTCAAATAGCAACTCCCCGTCTATTTGACACTTAACGCACAAATATCTACTCTGCTGAATAGCACTATCAATTATAAAACTATAAAGAAGGCTTGTCTATATAAAAATTTCTAATGAGTATAAGTAAATAAAGATGGTAGTATTTTTAGCTAGATAATAGATACTACGAATAAAATGTGATATTATGTAAACGATATAATATAATTTTTTGGAGCAAAGGAATAGTGATTCATAATGAAAAAATTTATCGTATTTTTGCTTTTAGGCGTGATGTTTGTATTTAATACAGTAGCATATGCACAAGCTGAAAATACAGCGCAAGATAAGATTGGTGGAGCTGATGAGGCAACGGATATACAGGTAAATAATAATGTAAATACTGTAAAACGTTGGATTTTGATAAATATACCAGCACGTTCATTGCGTTTATATGATAATGATAAATGTATAGAGATGTATCCTGTTGGCGTAGGTAAAATAGAAACTAAAACTCCAGTTGGTTTTTATAAAGTTGTAGAAAAAATTGTAAATCCTACATGGACAGACCCTGCTGATGTAAGCGTAGTTATTCCTTCCGGTGAAGATAATCCACTTGGTTATCGTTGGATTGGCATTGGTGGCAATTATGGTATACATGGGACAAATAGACCAGACTCTGTAGGTCATTATGTTTCTAATGGCTGTGTACGTATGGTTGAAGCCGATGTAGAAAAAGTATTTGATAAAGTTGAAGTTGGTACAGAAGTTCAAATTATGTACAACCGTCTAGTTATTGATAAAACTTTTGATGGTAGAGTAGCTTATTATATTTATCCAGATGGATATGATATGCAAAATTTAACAGTGGATTTTGTAAAACAAGGTCTAAAAGGTTATGGTATAGCTGATTTCATAACTGATGAAGCTGTGGCTAAATCTATAGAATTATCTAATGGTCAACCAAATTATGTAGCAGCACCTGTAAATATTATGTTTAATGGTAAAAAACTTAATTATAAAGCAGTTAATTATAAAAATTTAATTTATGTACCAGTAAAAGCTTTAGCTACTACATTAAATACGCCAATAACTATGGATAATAATTTAGTAAAAACACAAAAAGGTGAAGCTGATACCAGTCTTTATAGTAATGTAGCTTATATGCGTTTGACAGATATAGCAAATATTTTTGATTATGATTATAGCTTAAATAAAAATGTTACAGAAATAACTTTAAATAAAATTACTGCTGATAAAAATGTAGTAGATATCCCTGCTAATACTACAAATAAAGAAATTGTTGTTCCTAAAAAACAAACAGATGAAAAAATTAATTTAATGGAAAACGACAATAAAAATCTTGAACAAGATAATAATACACAATCCGATAAAAAAGCTGTAGCAGATAAGAAAAACAAACAGGAAAAAGCAAATACAGATGTTAAAAAATAATGGAGGTCATTGTGGAGCGAAGAGAAGATAATAAGAAAAGATTTATTATTATAGATGGTAGTAGTTTAATGTATAGAGCATTTTTTGCTTTGCCACTACTTACTTCTTCAAGTGGTATATATACAAATGCTATCATGGGTTTTTCTAATATGTTGGGAAAAATCTTAACAGAATATAAGCCAGATAATATAGTTGTGGCTTTTGATAAAAGTCGTCAAACTTTTCGTACACAAATGTATGCAGAGTATAAGGGACAAAGAGAAAAAACTCCAGATGAATTAAAATCACAGATACCGTTACTACGTGAATTTTTGGAAGCTTTGGGTATTGCTTTTATTGAAAAAGATAATTATGAAGCAGATGATATCATCGGTACTTTGGCAACAAAAGCAGCTAGTCAAGATTATGAAGCCTTGATTGTAACAGGTGATAAAGATGCTTTGCAATTAATTCGCCCTAATTTAAAAGTTATGCTCACTAAACGCGGTATCATGGATATGCAGATTTTTGATGAAGAAGCATTTAAAGAAAAATATGCAGGTCTTGAACCGATAAAATTAATTGATATAAAAGCTTTGATGGGTGATAGCTCAGATAATATTCCGGGTGTACCAGGAATTGGCGAGAAAACAGCTTTGAAATTATTATCACAATATCAAGATTTAGAAAATCTCTTGAATAATATAGATAATGTTTCAGGTAAAAAATTAAAAGAAAAATTACAGGAAAATCAAGAATTAGCTAGATTATCTTATAAATTGGCTACTATATGCTGTGAAGTAGATGTGGATTTTAAACCACAAGAGTTTGAATTGACTCCTAATTTGCAAAAACTAAATGATTTTTGTCAAAAATATGAGTTGAAAACAGTTTTGACTCGTATGAAAAAAGTCTTAGCTGATAAATTAGAAGTTGCAAGTCAAAATGATGATGCTGAATTAGCTTTGAATTTTGAAGCTACTATGCCAGTTTATGAGGAATTTACGCAAGATAAAATTGATGCTTTAATATCAAAGATAAAAGCAGAAAAATCTGTTTCCTTTATGGTTTTATTTGAAGGGAAAGTGCCGGATATATCCATTGATATGATGGCTATTTGTTGCAAAGATAGTCTTGGTATCATAAGAGCAAAAGAAGATATAGATAAACTCAGTGAAGTATTGCAAGATGAAACAATCACTAAATTTGTTTATGATGTAAAAATGCTTTATCATTTGAATTTAGATTTAAAAGGTAAGATTTATGATACTTTGCTTATGGCATATCTTTTAGAACCTGCTAAACGAAGCTATGAAATGAATGTATTGTGGCAAATGGCAGATATTGAAGAAGAAATTCCATGGGAAAATCTCAATGAAGAAGAAAAATTAATTTGCGGTGCAAGACATTTAGCTGATTTGAGTAATGTTTTGGCGGATAAATTAGTTGATGAAAAAATGGTAAATCTTTATGAACAGATAGAATTACCACTTGCTAAAATGCTTTGTGATATGGAAACTGTAGGTATTTATATTAATGAGCAAAAACTCGATGATATGAATGAACAGATGTATAAACAAATCACAGCTTTAGAGCAAGATATTTATGAATTGGCTGGAGAAATATTTAATATTAATTCACCAAAACAATTAGGCGATATTTTATTCAATAAATTGGGCTTGCCAGCTTTGAAAAAGACAAAGACAGGATATTCTACAAATGCGGAAGTACTAGAAAATTTAATATATGCTCACCCTATTATCGCTAAGATTTTAGATTATCGTATGTTAAATAAATTAAAAACTACGTATTTAGATGGCTTGAAAGCATTAATCAATCCACAGACTAAGAGAATTCATACAAGTTTCAATCAGACTGTAACAGAAACAGGAAGACTCAGCAGTTCTGAGCCGAATTTGCAAAATATTCCTGTACGCACAGCGGAAGGTAAAAAAATTCGCAGTCTATTTGAGCCCGGCGAAGGTTATGATTATATCTTATCTGCTGACTATTCTCAGATTGAGCTTAGAATAATGGCTCATATGTCAGAGGATAAACATTTTATAGATGCTTTTTGTCATAATCAAGATATTCATACAGCGACAGCAGCTCAAGTATTTAAAGTGCCTATAGATGAAGTTACTTCAGAACTTAGAGGTAAGGCAAAGGCTGTAAATTTCGGTATTATCTATGGTATAAGTGCGTTTGGTTTGGCAAAAAATCTGCATATTTCGCCAAAAGAAGCTAGGGAATATATAGATAATTATTTACAAGAATGTAGTGGCGTGAAGAATTTCATGCATGAAATTGTAGAAAAAGCATATCAAGATGGTTTTGTTACGACTTTATTTGGTCGTCGCCGTTATTTGCCAGCGATTAAGAGCAGTAATTTTAATCAGCGTGCATTAGCAGAACGCATGGCTATGAATACACCAATCCAAGGAACAGCAGCTGACATCATAAAAATTGCGATGAACAGAGCTAGTGAAGCGATAAAAGAAGCTAATTTGAAAAGTAGAATTTTATTGCAAGTACACGATGAATTAGTGTTAGAAGTTGTAAAAGAAGAAATAGAAAAAGTATCAGAAATTTTGACAACAGCTATGCAAAATACAGCTAGTTTAAAAGTGCCACTTATCATTGATATTAATTATGGTAAAAACTGGGCAGAAGCAAAATAAAAAGTAAATTAATTATAAAAAAGGTGGTGGTTTTGTGCCTGAAATGCCAGAAGTAGAAAATATTGTCGTAGGGATTAAAGATTTTATCGAAAATAAAAAAATCGTAGATGTAGAAATCATAAAAGGTGATATAATAAAATCTCCTAGTAGTGATGAATATAAAAAGCTTTTGCAAGATAGAATTATCAAATCTTTAAAACGCAGAGGAAAATATATCATCATGTCCTTAGATGATGGCAGATTAAATATCATTCATTTGCGAATGACAGGAAAGCTATTATATAAACAGGAAAATGAGGATATAGATAAATATAGTTGTGTAATATATCATTTAGAAGATAAAACTAAATTGATATATGCAGATATCCGCAGATTAGGAACTTTGGATTTAATAACTACAGATGAAATTTCTCGCTTAAAAGGGCTATATACTTTAGGTGCAGAACCATTATCTTCAGAATTTACCATAGAGTATTTAAAAGATTGTCTAGATAAGAGTAAAACAAAAATAAAACCATTTTTATTAAATCAAAAAAATGTGGCAGGTTTGGGCAATATATATGTAGATGAAGCACTAGCCATCAGTAAAATTCATCCAGAACGTAAAGCAAATTCTTTAAGTGATGAAGAAATAGAAAAACTTCATCAAGCTATTAATTTGGTTATAAGTGAAGGTATAAGAGATGGCGGCACAAGTTTTCGCGATTATCGCAATGGTTTAGGTGAAAAAGGAAGTCATCAAGATAAATTATATGTATATAATCGCAAAGGCAAAAAATGTAGATTTTGCCATAATTTAATAACTAAAATCGTATTAAATGGCAGAGGTACTTATTTTTGCCCTAATTGTCAAAAATTAAATGATGATAAATAAATTTTAAATAAAAGCTAGAAAGGAGGATTTTTATGAAGATTATAGGTCTTACTGGTGGTATAGCTTGTGGAAAAAGTACGGTTAGTGCTTATTTAAAACAAAAAGGAGCTTTTATCATTGATGGTGATGCTATAGCTCGACAACTATCTGAGCCTAAAAAATCAATTTGGCAAGCGTATGTAAATCATTTTGGCGATAAAGTTTTAAATGCAGATAATAGTTTAAATCGTAGACTCATTGGGCAGATTGTATTTACTGATGAAAAAGAAAAAACATGGATGAATACAACAATGCACCCGTTGATTAGAGATGAAATCGTAAAACAAATAGATGAGTGTAGACAAAATGGTATAGAAGTAGTAATCTTAGATATACCTCTTTTATATGAAGCTAATTGGGATAAATTTGCAGATGAAGTTTGGGTTGTAAAAATCAGCAGACAGTTGCAAATAGAGCGCATTCAAAATCGTGATGGCTTAACTAAAGAAGAAGCAATAAGTAGAATAGATGCACAGATGTCTTTAGAAGAAAAAGCAAAACGTGCAGATGTGGTAATTGATAGTAGTAATGCTCCAGAAGTTACGTTACAATTAGTAGAAAAAATATGGAATGAGAGATTATTATAAAGGGTTGATAATTCATGTCTAGTTTGATTATTGTGAACCGCACACTTGTGATTTTAATCATGAGTTAGGCAAACAAAATAGTCAGCGTATATAGAAATATGTACGTAGAGATAGACAAAGAGCTATCCAATACTGTTTGAATTGCTGGAAAACCCTAAAGATATCTGAACTACAACGTAAACATGAAATAAGGTTAAGCGTGAATGTGGCGAAAGCAGAAAAAATCAGATATATAGCATAAGGTTAAATCCTAAGTGCTGAAAAATGGATAATCAGCAGCGAAGCTCCAAATAGGAGAACGTTCAACGACTATTCCTCTTGAGGGAAGTACTCAGTAAGCGATTGACTGAGGAAGTGGACAGACTCTAACAGATAAAGCTGAGGGATAAGATATAGTCTGTGCCGTTATGAAAGTAACGGAAGTTCATAAGAGAACTGTATAGAAAGTAGCGTTTCTATATGAACGAGACCTCATAATACGACTAAAGTAGAACCTACAGTTTTTGTATATGTTATTTAAAATAAGTAGTTAATATATAAACACTTGTTATATTACTATAGATATGTCATGATTATATTAGATGATAGTATGGAAGTAATATATGGCAAAAGATATGTTTATTCATTAGAAAGAGTAAGTGTTTATTATGGAAAAAGCTTATAAATTTAGGATATACCCCAACAAAACACAAGAGTGTTTACTTCAAAAAACTTTTGGCTGTGTACGTTTTATATATAATTACTTTTTAGATAGAAGAATTAAAGCATATGAGCAAAATAAGAAGACCATAGGTTATAATGAATGTTCAAAAGAGCTTACTCAATTAAAAAAAGAAAAAAAGTGGCTTAAAGAACCAGATAAATCCTCTTTACAAAATGCTTTAAAAAATTTAGATACAGCATATAAAAACTTTTTTAATAGACAAAAAGTAGGCTTTCCTAAATTCAAATCTAAAAAGAATCGGTATAAATCGTATAAAACAAATATGACAAATAACAACATTGTATTTTTAGGAAATAAAATAAAACTACCTAAAATAGGCAAGATTAAAACAAGAGATAAATATCGCCAAATAGAAGGTAGGATTTTAAGTGCGACAGTATCGCAGACTCCTAGTGGAAAATATTACGTTGCACTATGTTGTACAGATGTGCCTCAACCTGAATCTATCAAAACGAATAAATATGTTGGCTTAGATTTAGGGATAAAGAATTTTGTCATAACCTCAGATGCAGTAAAATATAGCAATCCTAAATACTTGCAAAAATCACTGACTAGATTAGCTAAGCTTCAAAGAGAGCTTTCTCGAAAAACAAAAGGAAGCTCAAATTGGGAAAAGGCTAGAGTAAAAGTGGCTAAATTGCATGATAGAATTGCTAATCAAAGATATAATTTACTACATCAAGTAACATGTCAACTTATCAGAAATTACGATGTGATCTGTCTTGAAGATTTGCAGGTTGAAAACATGATGAAAAATCATAAATTAGCAAGAAATATAGCTGATGTTAGCTGGTCAGAGTTTATGAGACAACTAATATATAAAGCCAAATGGTTTGGTAAAATTATTGTCAAAATAGATAAATTTTATCCTTCGAGCCAATTATGTCATATTTGTGGATATAAAAATACTGAAGTAAAAAACTTAAATATTAGAGATTGGAACTGTCCTAAATGTAAAACACATCATGATAGAGATGTAAATGCAGCTATAAATATTAGAAATGAAGGATTAAGAATATTAAACATAGCATAAATAATATATACAAGAACCGTAGGAACTATGGGGATAGCTCGGAGATACTGTATTCGTTAGAATACTTGACCGAGAACCCCGCGACTTTAGTTGTGGGAGGTTCAGGAGTGAGAGGATACACCATCAAGTAAATATTAAGACAAAACGTAAAATGAGTTTTTGGAAAAAATTATTGCTAATGATTTTAGTATTAGCTAGTTTAAGTTATTTTGTTTGGCAAAATGAGGATTTTCAACGAAAATATTTATATCCATATGATTATCAAGATACAATAAATTTTTATGCAGATAGATATGAAGTAGATAGAAATTTAGTGGCAAGTGTTATTTTAGCAGAGAGTAAATTTCGTCAAGATGCTACTTCTGTCCATGGGGCTAGAGGACTTATGCAAATCATGCCAGAAACTGGTAGCTGGATTGCTACGCAAATAGAAGATGATAGTTTTTCTGTAGATAAATTGTATAATGTGAATATGAATATAAAATATGGTACATGGTACCTATCTGAATTGCAGACAGAATTTGAAGGAAATGAAGTATTAGCTCTTGCAGCTTATAATGCAGGTAGAGGAAATGTATATGAATGGATGGAAAAATATCATTGGGATATAAATTTTAAAGATTATACCAAAATACCTTTTCCTGAGACAAGAGAATATGTAAAACGTGTACTAGAAAATAAAAAACATTATAATAAGTTATATAAATAAAGAAGGCTATATATTATGAATAAATCATGATATATAGCTTTCTTCACATATAAAAAATAATATGATAGAATAAGATGCTAAAAAAATAGAATTATAATATGAAGGAGATATTGTGAAACCTATAATAAAGTGGCCAGGTGGAAAATCTGGAGAAATTAAAAATTTTGAATATTTAATTCCAAAATATGATAGATATATTGAGCTTTTTTTGGTGGTGGTGCATTATTTTTTCATTTATCACCACAGAAAGCTTTGGTAAATGATATATCAAAGTCTTTAATTAATTATTATGAATTAATTAAAAATCAGGATAATCAGTTGTATAAATTATTAATTAATTATGATAAAAGTTTTATGGATTTATTATCATTTTGTAATAAATTTTATAATGATATATTAGAAATATATATAAAAACTAGAGATAAAAATTATAAAAAAGAAAATATTGTATATGATTTAAAAATTTTCTCTAAAAAATTAATGCAAAATTTTGATTTAGAATTTTATAATACATTGCTTATAGACAAAAATGAATTTTTTAGACAGATAATAGAAACAGAAACAAATAAAATATTAAGAGTTGTAAAGTTAAATGAAAAGAAACCATTATTAGAAGAGGATTTGAGGGAGAATTTAATAACTGGTTTTATGAGTGGTTATTATATGTATTTTAGAAAGGTGTATAACGATATTAACTTAAAAAGAAATACATCATTATCTAGAGCATATCAAGTAGCTAATTTTTACTTTATAAGAGAATATTGCTATGGCTCTATGTTTAGATATAATAATAATGGTGAATTTAATATACCATATGGAGGAATATCTTATAATAAAAAAATATTAAGAAATAAAATCGAAAATATGTTTAATGAAGAAATTAAACATGTTTTTCAAAATACTAAAATATATTGTTTAGATTTTGCAGATTTCTTTAAACAAGTACAGGTAACTGAAAATGATTTTATCTTTTTAGATCCACCATATGATACAGATTTTTCAGATTATGAAAATAGACAGTTTACAAAAGATGATCAAATACGATTAGCAAATGAGTTAAAAAAAATAAAAGCTAAGTTTATACTAGTAATAAAAAATACAGATTTCATTCGAAATCTGTATGAAAATAATTTTAATATAATATCTTTTGATAATACTTACACATATAATGTACGTGGTAGAAATACAAGAGATGTTGAACATTTAATAATAACAAATATTATTGATTAATGATAAACAGAGTTTAATCTATCAAAGCAAGCTTTAAAATATGTCTTATTTATTTCGCATCCAGCAAAACGTCTGTTTAATTTTAAAGAAGCAATACCAGTTGAACCAACTCCCATGAATGGATCGAAAATTAAATCTTTAGGATTACTGGCAATAGATATAAGATGTTTTAAAAGTTTTATTGGTTTTTGTGTTGGATGATATGGAGATTTTAATCTCTCAGGATAGGAACTTCAAAAAAATTATGCATTTCTTTTTGTGTAGAAAAATTCCAAGTATGACCTTTATTCCATAGACAAACAATGAGTTCACAACTATTTAGAAATCCATTTTTATATATTTTAGGCGGTGGATTAGTTTTATGCCAGATAAAAATTTGAAAAGTATCAAATTCTTTATCGAAAGCTTCATGCCACTGTCCTAATTTATTATAACCAGTAAAGATAAAAATATTTCCAGTTGGTTTTAAAATACGTTTAAAATCATATACTAAATTATGTGGATTTATTGAATTTTTATCCCAATTTGCAATATCATTATTGATGGGTTTTCGTTTAGGCAAAAAAATATTTCCTGTTGAATATTGAGCTATATTATAAGGTGGATCAGTTAAAATTAAGTCAATGCAATTATCAGGAATTGTTTTCATTAAATTAAAACAGTCATCATTTATTAATTTAAACAAAATATTAATCCTTTTTTCAATACTAGCAAAATATGTTCTGTCCATATTAATAGAAAGAGCAAATTTTTCTTGGCTTAAGCCTAATTGCAAACGTTTTTCTTTTATACGTTGCCCTAATTTTTTTCTTATCATAAGAACTCCTTTAGAATTTATGATTTTAAATAAATCGTATAAATATTATGTATATAAATCAACGGATTATAAGTAACAATAACGATGGTAATTTTCGAATAAACATTTATAATATTTTTTAAAATAATTTGGAATAATATAGATAATTTTTGGTATAATATTTATAGAAGATATGCAGGCATTTTTATTTGACAGGATTACTAGTTTATGATAGTATTTGAGTAATAAAAATATAGCCCTTTAAAAAAATCCAGCGAGGTTGAAAGGGAGCACTATATATCTTTATATTGCGCTATCAGTAGCTTTCTTATGCCTTCGCATAGGAAGGCTTTTTTTGATTTTGGGTTTCATTTAAAGTGCGAAGGAGTGACTATGTTGAGTAGAAACAGCGTTTCATTACGTGGTAAAAATATTCTTGGATTAGAATATTTTTCTCCGGAAGAAATCGAATTAGTGTTGGACACAGCAAAAGAGATGAAAAATATCATTCATCGTGATATTAAAAAATTACCAACATTAAGAGGAAAATCAGTTGTTACTTTATTTTATGAACCAAGTACAAGAACACGTACTTCGTTTGAATTAGCAGGCAAATATCTAAGTGCAGATGTAGTAAATATTACATCTAGTACAAGTAGTATTGTTAAAGGTGAAAGTCTTCGCGATACACTACTTACACTTGAAGATATGGGCGTTGATGCTATTATCATGCGTCATAGTGCCGAAGGTGCAGCTGAATATGCAACTAAAGTTGTAAGCCCAGTTATCATAAATGCAGGGGACGGAGCACATGCACATCCATCTCAAGGATTGTTGAATTTATTCACAATTAGACAACATAAAGGAACTTTAAAAGGTTTAAAAGTTGCTATTATTGGGGATATACTTCATAGCCGTGTAGCTCGTAGCGATATTTGGGGTATGAGAAAAATGGGCATAGAAGTTCATCTTGCAGGTCCAAAAACATTATTACCAAGATATTTAGCTGAAGAACCTGGCATTTTTGTACATGACCGTGTGGAAGATGCAATTAAAGATGCTGATGTAATCAATGTTTTACGTATTCAACTTGAACGTATGAAATCAGGTTTATTCCCATCTCTTCGTGAATATGCACGTATCTTTGGCTTGAATAAAGAACGTTTAGCTTTAGCTAAAAAAGATGTATTAATTCTTCATCCAGGTCCAATGAATAAAGGTGTGGAAATTTCTCCAGAAATTGCTTATGGTTTAAATTCTGCAATTCAAGACCAAGTACAAAATGGTGTTGCTGTTCGTATGGCTTTATTAACTCTAACTTTAACAGGAGGAAAAGACAATGAAATTACTGATTAAAGGTGGACGAGTTATAAATCCTGGCAAAGATTTTGATGCTGTCAGTGATGTCCTTGTAGAAAATGGTAAAATCGTAGCTATTGGTGAAAATTTAGAAGCTAGTGATGCAAAAGTAATAGATGCTAAAGGCAAAGTAGTAGCTCCAGGCTTTATTGATATGCACACTCATCTTCGTGAACCTGGTCAAGAAGCTAAAGAAGATTTTGCTTCTGGCTCTAAAGCTGCTGCTGCTGGCGGATTTACAACAGTTGCAACAATGCCAAATACAAAACCTGTAGTAGATAATGCAATCTTAGTAAATGGATTAAAACAACGTGCTCAAGATGAAGGTATAGTGCATATTGAAGTTATTGGTGCACTCACTAAAGGGCAAGAAGGAAAAGAATTAGCAGAAGTCGGCGATATGGCACAAGCTGGTGCTGTAGCTTTTTCTGATGATGGTCACTTTGATAATAATTGCAAATTAATGCTTAATGCATTTGATTATTTAAGAACTTTTGATAAAGCAATTATGTCTCATGCAGAAGAAACAAGTCTTGTAGCAGAAGGTGTAATGAATGAAGGTCATCGTTCTGCTATGCTTGGTATGAAAGGTAGACCAACAGTAGCAGAAGATATCGCAGTAATGCGTGAAATTTTGTTAGCTGAATATGCTGATGCATGGGTGCATATCTCTCATATTAGTTCTAAAAATGCAATTGATATGGTTCGTCAAGCTAAAAAACGTGGTGTGAGAGTTACAGCAGAAGTAACACCTCATCATTTGACTATGACTGATGAAATGGTAGATCCAACAGATTCTTCAACAAAAGTAAATCCACCGCTTCGTGGACAAGCTGATGTAAATGCAGCTCTTGAAGGATTAAAAGATGGTACTATTGATATCATTGCAACAGACCATTCACCACATGCTCAAGAAGAAAAAGACCGTGAATATAAATTTGCTCCAAGTGGATTCCCAGGTCTTGAAACTGCGCTTGGTGTATTATTAACAGATTTATATCATAAAGATTTAATTTCTTTAAATGAGCTTGTAGCTAAAATGAGTTATATGCCAGGTAAATTATTCTTCGATGGTAAACGTGGTATCTTAGAAGAAAATGCTATGGCAGATATAACTATTTTTGACCCAGAACTTGAATGGACAGTAGAAAAAGAAAAATTCTACACAAAAGGTTCTCATAGTCCATTTGTAGGTCGTACATTAAAAGGTAAAGCCGTTATGACCATTGTTGAAGGCAATATTGTAATGGATAATGGTGAAATTATAGCTTAATAATTTGGAGGTGCTCTTTTGAAAGGCAAATTAGTATTAGAAGACGGAGCAGTTTTTTATGGCGATATGCTTGATGAAAGACCTGTTTTAGGTGAAGTTGTATTCAATACTGGTATGACAGGTTATCAGGAAATTTTAACTGACCCATCTTATTGCAGTCAAATCGTTACACTCACTTACCCATTAATCGGTAACTATGGTGCAGCAAAAAAATTCAATCAATCTCGTAAATGTTTCTTCAATGGTTTTATCATTGGCGAACTTTGTGATATTGGTAGCAACTGGCAAAAAGAAGAAGAATTAGCTGAATTCTTAAAAGCACAAGATATTCCTTGTTTATATAATGTAGACACTCGTGCTGTTACTCGTCATATTCGTTCTTTAGGTGCTATGAAAGGTGTTCTTGTACCTGAAACTGCAACTCAAGAAGAAATTGACGCTTTAATGAAAAATGAAATTCCAAAAGAAGTAGTAAAAATTGTTACTACACCAAAAATTTATAAAATGGAAAATCCAGGCGGTCCACATGTTGTAGTTATGGACTTTGGTATAAAACAACATATTTTAGATTCTCTTCATGGTATTGGTTGTGATTTAACAATCGTTCCAGCTGATACTAAAGCTGATGAAATCATGGCTTTAAATCCAGATGGTATCTTCTTATCCAATGGCCCTGGGGATCCAAAAGATTTACCAGAAATCATTGAAGTAGTACGTGAAATTGCAGGTAAAAAACCTACATTTGGTATTTGTCTTGGTCATCAGTTATTATCCTTAGCTTTTGGTGCAGACACTTATAAATTAAAATTCGGTCATCGTGGTTCCAATCAACCAGTTAAAAACTTACTCACTGGTAGAGTTCATATTACATCTCAAAACCACGGTTATGCTGTAGATGAAGAATCTTTAAAAGGATTGCCACTTGAAGTAACTCATAGAGCTGTAAACGATGGTACAGTAGAAGGTATTCGTCATACACAATTACCTATTTTCTCTGTACAATATCATCCAGAGGCTTCACCAGGTCCAGATGATAATAGATATTTATTTGACCAATTTTGGGCAATGCTTCAGAAAGGGGAATAATTAAGTGCCAAAAAAACAAAATCTAAAAAAAGTAATGGTTATCGGTTCTGGTCCTATTATCATTGGTCAGGCTGCTGAATTTGACTATGCAGGTACACAGGCTTGCCGTGCATTAAAAGAAGAAGGACTTGAAGTTGTACTTGTAAACAGTAACCCTGCTACAATTATGACAGATAAAGATATCGCTGACCGTGTATATATAGAACCTCTTACAGTTGAATTTTTAGATGAAATTTTAGCAAAAGAACGTCCAGATGGTTTACTTGCAACATTAGGTGGTCAGGCTGGTCTTAACCTTGCTGTAAAATTATCTGAAGCAGGTCTTTTAGAAAAATATAATGTTGAATTATTAGGTACTTCTTTGGAAGCTATTGAACGCGCTGAAGACCGTGAGCTTTTCAAAGAAACTATGCAAAAATTAGGTGAACCAATTCCAGAAAGTACAATCGTTGATGATGTAGCTTCTGCTGTAGATTTTGCAAATCAGATTGGTTATCCTATCATCGTACGTCCAGCATATACTCTTGGTGGTACTGGCGGCGGTATTGCAGAAAATGAAGAAGAATTAATTGAAATCGTTATTCGCGGTTTAAAATACAGTATGATAGGTCAAGTACTTATCGAACGTAGTGTTGCTGGTTGGAAAGAAGTAGAATACGAAGTTATGCGTGACTCCAACGATAACTGTATTGTAGTCTGCAACATGGAAAACCTTGACCCAGTTGGTGTGCATACAGGTGATAGTATCGTAGTTGCACCATCTCAGACACTTACTGACCATGAATATCAAATGCTTCGTAGTGCATCTTTACGTATTATTCGTGAACTCGGTATCGAAGGTGGATGTAATGCACAATTCGCATTAGATACAAAATCCAATCAATATTATGTAATCGAAGTTAACCCACGTGTTAGCCGTTCTAGTGCGCTCGCTTCTAAAGCTACTGGTTATCCAATCGCTAAAGTTTCCGCTAAAATTGCTATCGGTTATACTTTAGATGAAATCACAAATGCAGTAACAAAGAAAACAAAAGCTTGCTTTGAACCTTCCTTAGACTATTGCGTAGTTAAATTCCCTCGTTGGCCATTCGATAAATTCGTATATGCTGACCGCACACTTGGTACACAGATGAAAGCAACAGGTGAAGTTATGTCTATCGACCGTTGCTTTGAAGGTGCATTATTAAAAGCAGTACGTTCTCTTGAAATCGGTGTAAATCGCTTACACATTGATAAAATTGATACTTGGAGCGATGAAGAACTTAAAAATCATTTATCTCGTATCAATGATGAACGTTTATTCGTTATCGCTGAAGTATTACGTCGCGGCATTTGTGATATTGATGAAATCAATGCAATCACAAAAATTGATAAATGGTTCTTACGTAGAATTAAAAATATCACAGATACAGAAATTGCACTTGCAAAAGATGGCTTAACAGAAGAAAACTTACGTCGTGCAAAACGCTATGGTTTAGCAGACCGTTCTATTGCTGAAATTGTAGGCAAAGAAATGAATGAAGTTCGCAACATGAGAAAAGATATTAATCTTTTACCTTGTTATAAAATGGTTGATACTTGTGCTGCTGAATTTGAAGCTGCTACACCATATTATTACTCTACATTCCATGCTCAAGAAGATGAAGTACAGACTACAAATAAACGTAAAGTAATCGTTTTAGGTTCTGGTCCAATCCGCATTGGTCAGGGTGTAGAATTCGACTATTGTTCCGTTCATTCTGTATGGGCACTTCGCAAAATGGGTATTGAAGCAATCATCATTAACAATAACCCAGAAACAGTAAGTACAGACTTTGATATTTCCGATAGACTCTATTTTGAACCACTTACAACAGAAGATGTTTTAAATATCATTGATAAAGAACAGCCAGAAGGTGTTATCGTTCAGTTCGGTGGTCAGACTGCAATCAACCTTGCAGCATCTTTAAAAGCTGCTGGTGTAAAAGTATTCGGTACATCTGTTGATGATATCGACCGTGCTGAAGACCGTGAACGTTTTGATGAAGTATTAGAACAGACTAATATCGCAAGACCTCAAGGTGCTAGCGTAACAAATGTTGAAGATGCAGTAAAAGCAGCTGAAAAAATCGGATATCCTTCCATGGTTCGTCCATCTTACGTACTTGGTGGTCGTGCAATGGAAATCGTATATAATGAAGATGAATTACGCGATTATATGAACCGTGCTGTAAAAGTTACACCAGATCATCCTGTACTCATCGACCATTATATGCAAGGTACAGAAGTAGAAGTTGATGCTATTGCTGATGGTGAAACAGTAGTAATTCCAGGTATCATGGAACATATCGAACGTGCTGGTGTTCACTCTGGAGATAGTATTGCGGTATATCCTCCACAGACTTTATCTTCTAAAGTAATCTTCACTATCATTGACTATACAAAACGTCTTGGCTTAAATCTCAATGTTAAAGGTTTATTAAATATCCAATACGTTGTAGTAAATGATAATGTATATGTAATCGAAGTAAATCCTCGTTCTAGCCGTACTGTACCATTCTTAAGCAAAGTTACAGATATCAATATGGTAGAGCTTGCTACTCGTGCAGCATTAGGTGAAAAACTTACAGATCTTGGTTTAAAATCTGGTCTTGTAGAACCAAAACCATATGTAGCTTTAAAAGCTCCTGTATTCTCCTTTGCTAAGATGCAAGATGTAGATATTTCCCTTGGACCTGAAATGAAATCCACAGGTGAAGTAATGGGTATTGACTACCATTATGCACGTGCTTTATATAAAGCTATCACAGGTGCAGGTATGAATATTCCTCATGAAGGAACAATTCTCTTCACTGTAGCTAATAAAGACAAAGAAGAAATGAAACAATTAGGTAGAGCTTTTGCTGAACTTGGTTTTAAAATTGCAGCTACAGAAGGTACAGCTAAAGCATTAAAAGAAGTAGGCGTAGAATCTTCTATCGTATATAAAGTTCATGAACGTGGACAAAATGTAGGCAGTGATCGTAGCAGCGATATCATTAAAATGATTAAAGCTGGCGGTATTAATATGGTTATTACTACACAAACTCCAGGTCAGAAATTCGCTAAAGATGGTTTCAGAATTCGCCGTGCTACTGTAGAACATGGTATTGCATGTCTTACATCTTTAGATACTGCTTGGGAAGTATTGCGTGTATTGAGCTTCATTCGTGAACGTCGTTTAGTATATTCTTTAGCACTTCAAGATTATATTGGTCGTGGCGATGAACTAGCATAATTTAACGTAAAATTTATACGCCGATAGGATTTCTTATCGGCGTATATTTGTAAAAATACACATTGCAATGTCGAGTTTATATTGTTGGATAATTGTAGTAAATTCAATTAAATGATAACGAGGTATTTTTATGGTAAAAGATAAATTAATCGTTGCTCTTGATTTCCATACAAAAGAAGATGCGCTTGCTTTAGTTGATAAATTAGGCGATAGTGTTGTTTTCTATAAAGTAGGAATGGAATTATTCTATAGAGTAGGTTCATCTATTATTGAAGAATTGAAAAAACGCAATAAAAAAATCTTTTTAGATTTAAAATTGCATGATATTCCAAACACAGTAGCACAAGGATTATGTTCACTTTTATATCAAGGTGTAGACATTATGAATGTACATGCTTCAGGTGGATACACTATGATGAAAACAGCAGCAGATACAGTGCGTGCTGAAGCAAAAAAAATGGGTATTGAAGCACCAAAAATTATTGCTGTAACAATTTTAACAAGTATCAATGAAGCTGATTGGGAAGGTCTTGGTCAAACTGCTTCTATAAAAGATCAGGTAATTCGCTTAGCAAAACTCACTAAAGAAGCTGGACTTGATGGTGTAGTAGCATCACCACAAGAAGCAAAATTCATTCGTGAAGCTTGTGGCGAAGATTTCCTTATCATAACACCAGGTGTGCGTCCTGCTGGTGCTTCTATTGATGACCAAAGCAGAATTGCAACTCCAGCTAGAGCTTTAGCAGATGGTGCTACTCATCTTGTTGTAGGCAGACCAATAAGAGTAGCTCAAAATCCAGTGGAAGCTGTTGAAAATATATTAAAAGAAATGGAGAATGCTTAATCATGACTGAACAAGAAGTAAAAGAATTATTAATAAAAACTAATGCTATTATGGAAGGTCATTTCCTTTTAACTTCTGGACTTCATAGCCCAATGTATGTAGAAAAATTCAATGTATTACAGCAACCAAAATACACAGAACAGCTTTGCAAAGCACTTGCTGAATATTTTGCTGATAAAAATATTGATACTGTAGTAGGCCCTATGACTGGTGGTATTTTACTTGCTCATGAAGTTGGTAAAGCACTTGGTACAAGAGCTATTTTCACAGAACGTGTTGATGGTAAAATGACTTTTCGTCGTGGTTTTAGCTTAAAACCAGGTGAAAGAGTTGCTATTGTTGAAGATATCGTTACAACTGGTGGTTCTGTAAGAGAAGTTATTGATGTAGTAAAAGCTGAAGGTGCTATTCCAGTAGGTGTAGGTCTTCTTGTAGATAGAAGCGGTGGTAAAGCTACATTTGAAGATGTTCCTGCTCATGCACTTTTACATCTTGATGTTACAACTTATAAACCAGAAGAATGCCCACTTTGCCATGACAATGTACCTATGACAAAACGTGGTCGTACTGGTAAATAATTTTTAATGAAAAAAGAACAATTAGAAAAAGTCCAGGCTGAAGTTTCGGTCTGGACTTATTTGCAATCTTTACCACCTAAGAAAAATAATTTTAAATTAAAAATATTGATGCAAGAAGTGGCTGACACGTTTTTAATTTATAGTTATGAAAATGATGATTTAAAACGAAAAACAACGATTTATTATCATGAAGAAACAAAAGAATATAAACTGTTGGTAACTATTGGGCTTACGGAATTTTGTGCTATAGAGTATATTTCTGAAAGTCTTGATAAACTGGAAAGAATTCTAAAAGAGCGATTTGATAATCTATTAGGAGATATTTCTCATTTTAAGAGAGAGCATATAAGTTCTATTATTGAAGATAAAGCTATTATGGATTGGGAATATATTGATAATTTACCAAAAGAAATAGATGGTTTTAAATTATTTATCAATCCTAAAGAGCCTGTGAAGATAATAAATGGTTCATATATTATCATTGATTATTGTGACTTTAGTAAAGAAAGTAATTTTATTATTTATTACAATGTTTTTAGAGATGAATTTTTTGGTGAAGCACGTTTGCATCGTATACCAGAGGTAACGTATGAATATGATTGTTCAGAGTTAAAAGATTTAGAATCACTTTTAGCAAAGAACTTGCAAGCGACTTTGCATAAAATTCGTGAGCGTATATAAGAGATATCGAAGGGTATCTCTTTTTTTTATATATAACAATATGTAATAGAAAACCAAAAATAATGTAATTGTTTTTCAATAAATTAAAAATTTTTAAAAATTTTTTTCGCCTTAGAAGGATTTAAAATTTTTATAAAGAATTAGTAATATATATAATTTCAGAAGGGTGGAATAAATATGGACGCACCAAATCCTGTATTAATTATGGTTATTAATATGACAATAGTATTTGTAGTATTGTACATTCTAGGCTTATTTATTAGGCTAATACATGTTATTGACCCTACAAGAATAAGAAAAGCTGAACCTAAAAAAGAAGAGGTAAAGCCAGTTGAGCAGGTTCAAGTCCCTAAAGATGATATGGCAGATAAAACTTTAGCAGCAATAATAGTTACTTCTTTAATGGCTTATGGATGTAAAGATTTTGAAATAAAATCAATAAGAAAATTATAGTATTATGCAATATAATCATAGAGCTATAAAGAAAGTATATAAAAGAATGGGAGGCATTATAATATGGATGCTTTTTTAGTGGCAATTCAATCTGTTTGGACAGATAGTGGATATGTAGCCTTGAACATGGGAAATATTACTATGATAGTAGTTGGACTTATTTTATTATATTTAGCAATTGGTAAAGGTTATGAACCTTTGCTTTTAACACCAATTGCATTTGGCTGTGTATTAGCAAATTTTCCAAATAATGGTTTCCACGAAGGTGTTATGTGGGCTATTGGTCAAGGTATTCAGATGGAAATTTTCCCACCACTTATCTTTTTAGGTGTAGGTGCAATGACTGATTTTGGACCACTTATTGCTAATCCTAATACATTGATGTTAGGAGCTGCTGCACAATTTGGTGTATTTGTGGCTTTAGGTGGAGCAATGTTACTTGGCTTTAATGTTCAAGAAGCAGCTTCCATTGGTATTATTGGTGGCGCTGATGGCCCTACAGCTATTTACTTAGCAACAAAATTGGCTCCAGATTTATTAGGTGCTATAGCAGTAGCAGCATATTCATATATGTCCTTAGTACCACTTATTCAACCACCTATTATGCGTTTATTTACAACTAAAGAAGAACGTGCTATAAAAATGGGTCAGTTAAGAGAAGTTACTAGATTTGAACGTATTGTATTCCCTATTATGGCTACAATCATTATAAGCTTATTATTACCACCTATTGCTTCTTTAATTGGTATGTTGATGCTTGGTAATTTATTCCGTGAATCTGGTGTTACAGATAGATTATCTGATACATCACAAAATGCACTTTGTAATATAGTTACTATTTTCTTAGCATTAGGTACAGGTCTTACAATGTCTGCTGATAAATTCTTGCGCTTACAGACTGTAGAAATTATTTTCTTAGGTTTAGTTGCATTTGCTGGTGGTACAGCAGCTGGTGTATTACTTGGTAAAGTAATGTGTAAATTGAGTGGTGGCAAAATTAATCCACTTATTGGTTCAGCAGGTGTATCCGCTGTGCCAATGGCAGCTCGTGTATCTCAAATTGAAGGTCAAAAAGCAAATCCTAGTAACTATTTATTAATGCATGCTATGGGTCCAAATGTTGCAGGGGTAATTGGTACAGCAGTAGCTGCAGGTACTATGCTTGCTATGTTCGGTGGCTGATAGAGATAAAGGAGTAATTGATAATGAAACAAAAAAGATATCATGTAATTGTAAGCGGTACAGAATTTTTTCTTGATGTAGAACAAATAGGTGGTACACAAGACGTTCCTATGATTGGTAGACAAGAAAATAATATTAGTTGGAATAGATATGGTAGAGAACATATTAATCCTTCACAGAAAAAATAGCTAATAATAAAATAAAAATATATATGCAATAAAAAAGGTAAGTTACTTAATATAATTAATAAAGCAACTTACCTTTTTTGTTTATATTTTTATATTTAATTAGAAGTGAAAATTTTATTATTTACCTTCAACAAAGTTTAAAGCATTTAATGTTTTTTGAGCAATACCATGCATTTTTTCAGCAGAAATAGAGCAAACTGCAATTCTTACACCGCGTTTTAATGGTACAGCGAAGATTAAATCGTCATGTAATTTATCGCAAACAGCAGCAGGATCGCTAGATGGAATGGATAAGAAGAAACCTGCTTTATAAGGTAATGCTTTAAGACCGCAAGCTTTTGCTTCTTCCATGAAAATTGCACCACGTTGTTTAATAGTTTGATAAATAGCATCGCGTTCTGCTTCAAATTGAGCAAGTAAAGTTTTATCTTGATCGATAGCAGCAAGTGTAGCCATAGCGCCACGGTTGATATTAGACCATGTAGCACGGCTTGTATATTTGCAGACATTTAAAAATTCAGTAGTAAGTTCTTTGCTAGAAGAAAGACCAACCATAGCACCAGTACGTTGACCATAAAGTGTATAACCTTTAGACATACTGAAAGCGAAAATAGTGAAGATATTTTCAGGAAGATTGGAGAATTTTCTCATGAATTTGCGACATTCATTTTTTTCACCGGCATAGTCGATGTAAGCGATATCTACAAGTAAAGTGATTTTTTTATTGCCACCTTTAGCATGTTCTTTACAAACATCAAGAACTTTATCCCAATCTTCTTCAGATAAGCTATATCCTGTTGGATTATGTGCAGGAGTATTGATGATGATAAGTAAGGAGTCTTGGTCCGCTAAAAGAGTATTTACTTTATCTGTGAAACTTTCGATATTATAGTTCATATTTTCATCGAAAAGTTCATATGTTTCTAATTTACGGCCAGCTTCTTGACATAAAACGTTATAAGTACCCCAATACCAATCAGAAGTTAAAACGCTATCGCCAATTTCAGAATAATTCCAAATGGTATTATGTATAGCACCAGTACCACCAGCAGTAGCAACAGCTTCAAGGTATCCGTCTGGTTTATTATCAGCAAATGTAAGATTTTTTACAGCTTCAAGATATGCAGGAAGACCAATGATAGGAGCATAAGCAGCAAGTTCATTTGTAGGTAAGGAGCGAAGAACTTTTTCTACTGTAGGAATGCAAATAAGTTTGCCTTCGTCGTCCATAATAGCACCAATTGTACCATTAGTTACTTTGTTTGCTCCATATTTTTGAATAGCTTCATTGCAAGCAGCACTTGCACCAAAAATGACATCTTTCAAAACTTTTCCTGTACTATGAGATGCAACCATACTAAAACTCATATGTAAATTCCTCCTAAATATAAAAGACAAAATTTATTTGATTAATAACACTGTTAACTGGGAACTCTTATGATTATACTACAAATTGTAAATTTTTTTTATATATATCCATCATGTATACATGTATATTTTTTTATTCATTATGTTTTAAGTTAGTGGATTTATTCTAATTATAAATTGACTAAAGTTCTCAATAAATGTTATAATCAGCTTATTATCTGTTAACATGTAACAATTTTAAAACACAGATATAAAGATTATGTAATAAATATAAAATCAGGAGGCAAATAAATGGCAATTAAAAAATTTCCTATTTCTCAAGAAAGATTAGAAGAAATTATAAAAGAATATCCTACACCTTTCCATATTTATGACGAAAAAGCAATTCGAGCAAATCTTCGCCGTTTTAAGAAGGCTTTTGATTGGGCTCCTGAATTTAGAGAATATTTTGCAGTAAAAGCAACACCAAATCCTCGTATTTTACAGATTATGCAAGAAGAAGGAGCAGGTGCAGACTGTTCTTCTTTACCAGAATTATTACTTGCAGATGCGTCAGGTATTCATGGTGAAAAAATAATGCTTACTTCTAATGATACTCCAGCAGATGAGTTTCAAAAAGCTATTGAATTAGGTGCTATTATCAATTTAGATGATATTACACATATTGAATATTTAGAGAAAAATGCTGGTATGCCACAAGTTATGTCTTTTAGATATAATCCTGGTAACTTAATTGAAGGTAATGATATTATTGGTAAACCAGAAGAAGCTAAATATGGTTTGACTAAAGAACAGATGCTTGAAGCTTATAAAATAGCTATGGATAAAGGTGTTAAACGTTTTGGTCTCCATACAATGGTAATTTCCAATGAAACTAGACTTGAAGGTTTATTATTAAATGCTAAAATTGTTTTTGATTTAGCTGCTGAAATCGCAACTAAATTAGGTATCAAATTTGAATTCATCAATTTAGGTGGCGGTATTGGTATTCCTTATCGCCCTGAAGATAATGCTGTAGATTTAGAAGCATTAGGCGAAGGCGTGCATAAATTATACGATGAAATTTTAGTGCCAGCAGGTCTTACTACTACTGCTATTGCTTATGAATCAGGTCGTGCAATAACAGGTCCTTATGGTTATCTCGTATCTACTGTATTGCATCAGAAAAACACTTATAAAAATTATATTGGCTTAGATTCTTGCATGGCAAATTTAATGCGTCCAGCTCTTTATGGTTCTTATCATCATATTGTTGTTGTTGGTAAAGAAAATGAACCTTGTGATCATGTATATGATGTAACTGGTTCTTTATGTGAAAACAATGATAAATTTGCTATTGATCGTAAATTACCTAAGATTGATATTGGTGATCGCATTGTTATGTTTGATACAGGTGCACATGGTCATGCAATGGGCTTCAATTATAATGGTAAATTGCGTAGTGCGGAATTATTATTACATGAAGATGGTTCTGTAGAATTAATTCGTCGTGCAGAAACAATTGAAGATTATTTTGCTACATTATATTATGATGGTTCCGTTTTAAAAAAATAATAGATAATAAATAAGTAAGATAAAATGAAAAACCTCGTTAAAAGTTATCAGAAAGCTTTTAACGAGGTTTTATTTTGTACTTTAGTTAGTTGAGTACGCAGAGCGTGCGAAACAAAAAACCACTCGTTTTACGAGTGGTTAATAAGTTTCTTATAGAAATAGAAATTCTCCTCTATTAAAATAATAAGTGTTCAAGTCATTATTAAAGAGAGGAGAATTTCTATGGAAAGAAGTTTAGCACATACAAGATGGATGTGCAAGTATCATATAGTATTTACCCCAAAATATAGAAGAAAAATTATATATAATAAATTGCGTAGAGATATTGTACAAATAATAAAAGATTTATGTAAGTGGAAAGGCATAGAGATAATAGAAGGGAAAGCTATGCCGGATCATATTCATATTTTGGTTAAGATACCACCAAAAATGAGTATATCAAATTTTATGGGGTATTTAAAAGGAAAAAGTGCAATGATGATATTTGCAAGACATGGAAATTTAAAATATAAATTTGGAAACAATAATTTTTGGTCAACAGGATATTATGTATCGACAGTAGGACTAAATGAAGCAACAATAGCGAAATATATAAGAGAACAAGATACGTATGATAAAATGATGGATAAAATAAGCACAAAAGAATTAAATGATCCCTTTAGGGATTGTTAAGTAATCAGTGCACAATGGCTTGAACGAAGAGAAAGCCAGCGTCATTTAGGCGCTGGCTATTGTTAAAAGCCTTATAGGCTTGTGCAAGCCACACGTTTTACGTGTGGTACTGACTATATAAATTTATTCGGATTTTGTTTGTGTATCGTTTGTAGATATTGGCTCTATTTTAGGTTGAGTGTGGTTTTCAATACAATCTTTGGTGATGATAACTTTTCTTGGTTCATCAGATTGAGGAATTTCATACATTATATCAAGCATAACATCTTCTAAGATACCACGAAGACTTCTAGCACCAGTTTTGCGTTCGATAGCTTTTTTAGCTACAGCTAAGAGTGCATCATGTTCAAATTCTAATTTTACTTTATCCATAGCTAATAATTCTTGATATTGGCGCACAGGTGCATTTTTTGGTTCAGTTAAGATTTTTAATAAATCATCTTCAGTGAGTTCTTCAAGTGTGCAGATAACAGGTAAACGACCGATAATTTCTGGAATGATACCGAATTTTATCAAATCTTCTGGGCGAACTTTATGGATTAAATCATTAAATACTGGTTTATCATTTTTAGTTTTAACATTTGCTCCAAAACCAATACCACTGTTATCTGTTTTTAAACGTTTGGCGATGATTTCTTCAATGCCAACGAATGCACCGCCAACAATGAATAATATATTAGTAGTATCTACTTTAATAGTAGGTGCTTCTGGATGTTTACGTTGTCCTTGAGCTGTGAATTCAACAACGCCACCTTCCATCATTTTTAAAAGACCTTGTTGTACACCTTCATGACCAGGGTCTGCTGTGATAGAGTTATTAGCACCAGATTTACGAGCAATTTTGTCAAATTCATCAAGATAGATTATACCATGCTCAGCTTTTTCAATATTTTTGTCGGCAGCATAGTAAAGATTTCTTACAGCAACTTCAACGTCAGAACCAACAAAACCTGCTTCTGTGAGGCTAGAAGCATCAGTTACAGCAAATGGAATATCTAAGAGTTTAGATAAATGTTGAAGCATAGCTGTTTTACCACAACCAGAAGGACCAAGCATAATTACATTAGATTTTTCGATATTCATATCGCGTTTATCATGAGTATAACCATATTTCATGCGTTTATAGTGGTTATATACAGCAACAGATAATATTTTTTTAGCGCGGTCTTGGTTGATGATATATTGATCTAAGAATTCTTTGATGACATGAGGTTTATTTTTAGCTAAGATATCATCAAGACTATTTACGAATTTGCGATTTTGAGATTTTTCATCACGTTTATCATGTTCAACAATATATCCATAAATATCTTTGATACAATTTTTACAGATAGCAAAACCTGTTTGAGGGTCATAAATAGGCATATCATATTGGGAACGTATAGTTATATTGCGTTTACAAAAACTACATACATGTTGCAAATCATTATTATTTTTCTTCATAAAAAACTTATCCCTTCTCTATTATCAAATAAAAACATTATATCAGATTTTATAATTAACTTATTTTATTATAAGTATTTACAACGATATTTGCAATTACTATTGATTGTTGATAAAAAATATTGTAAACTAATGTAGTTCGTATAACTAAAGCTTGCAAGTATGTCAAGTCTGTGATATAATCAATCAGTAAATGTCAGAGAGTGAGGTGCGACAGAATGAAACAAGGAATCCATCCTGATTATAAAGAAACTACAGTTATCTGTGGTTGTGGCAATACTTTTAAAACTGGCTCTGTTAAAGGTGAATTACGTGTAGACGTTTGCTCCAAATGTCATCCATTCTTCACTGGTCGTCAACGCGACATGGCAGCTGGTGGACGTATTGAAAAATTCAACAAACGTTATGGCAAAAAATAAAAATACGAATGCTAAGCAGAGCAGAAATGCTCTGCTTCATTTATATTTAAAAATAAATACTAATTATAGATTTATAATTAAATAAGGTAGGTGGATTTTAAGTGTCAGAAAAATTAATGGTAGGTGGACAAGCTGTAATTGAAGGTGTAATGATGCGTGGCCCTAAAAAAGTGGCAACAGCAGTAAGAGAACCTTCTGGCGTAATTACAGTTGATGTAAAACCAATAAATTCTCTAGCAGAAAAATATCCTATATTTAAAAAGCCATTTTTCCGTGGCATATTATCCTTAGGTGAGTCATTAGTTATGGGGCTTAAATCCTTAACTTATTCAGCACAGATGGCAGGAGAGGAAGAAGCAGATAAGCTTACAAATAAAGATATTGCAATTACTATGGTTATATCTTTATGTGCAGCTATTTTATTATTTGTAGTAATTCCTACAGCTTCTGTTAATTTGATTACTACAGATAGTCATGTGGTTATGAATTTATGGGAAGGATTAGTCCGCATGATTGTTTTCTTCTTATATATATATGGCATATCGAGAGCTAAAGATATTCAAAGAGTATTTCAATATCATGGCGCTGAACATAAAACAATTCATGCTTATGAAGCTGGCGTTGAATTGATACCAGAAAATGTACAGAAATTTTCTCGATTACATCCACGTTGTGGAACATCATTTTTATTAATTGTTATGATTGTCAGCATTTTTATGTTTTCTTTCTTAGGTTGGCCAAGCCTTTGGGAACGTATTATTTCTAGGGTTTTATTATTACCAGTAGTAGCGGGTATATCTTATGAATTAATTCGTTTTGCTGGTCGTTCTAAAAATAAAATAGTACATGCTATTTCTTTGCCAGGTTTGTGGTTACAGTATCTAACAACTAGAGAACCTGACGATTCAATGATAGAAGTTGCTGTAAAATCTCTAAAGGCTGCTATTGAAGTAGAAGAAACAGCAAAAGTAGAAACTAAAAATGATGATACTATAGATAAACAAGATTTAAATGATTTGAAAGTAAATGCTAGTATTTGATATAGTATTTTATTATAGAAATAAATAAATGTGTAAATTAAAATTAGCGGAAGGTTTTTATTAGCCTACCGCTAATCTTTTAGTTGAATAAAATTAATGAGGTGGAAAGGCATTGTTAGATAAGTTACAAGCAGTTGAAGATAAGTATTTAGAATTGGAATCTTTGATTAGTGACCCAGATATTATTGCAGATATGCCAAAATGGCAAAAATATAATCAAGAACATGCTGCACTTACTGAACTTGTGGATAAATTCCGTGAATACAAAAAAATATGCAAAACAATAGATGAAGATAAAGCTATGTTTGATGAAGATATAGATGATGATATGAGACATATGCTTGAAGATGAAGTAAAAGAATTATCTGCACGTAAAGAAGTATTAGAAGGCGAGTTTCCTATTTTATTATTGCCAAAAGATCCAAATGATAGTAAAAACGTTATCATGGAAATTCGTGGTGGTGTAGGTGGCGAAGAGGCTGCTCTTTTTGCTGGTGATTTATTCAGAATGTATTCTCGTTATGCAGAAATGCAGGGCTGGAAAGTTGAAATGCTTGATGCAAATCCTACAGAACTTGGCGGATTTAAAGAAGTATCTTTCTGTATCAATGGTTATGGTGCTTACAGTAAATTAAAATATGAAAGTGGTACTCATCGTGTACAGCGTGTACCACAGACTGAATCTTCTGGACGTGTGCATACTTCAGCCGTTACAGTAGCAGTTTTACCAGAAGTTGAAGATGTAGAAGTAGATATTAAAGCAAATGAATTGCGTATTGATACTTACTGTGCTAGTGGTGCTGGCGGTCAGTATGTAAACAGAACAGAAACAGCCGTACGTATTACTCATATTCCAACAGGTATCGTAGTACAATGTCAAGATGAAAAATCTCAGCTTAAAAATAAAGAAAAAGCGATGAGAGTACTTCGTGCAAAAGTACAAGAACAAGCTCAACAAGCACAAAATAATGAAATTGCAGCAGATAGAAAATCTCAAGTAGGTTCAGGCGATAGAAGTGAACGTATCCGCACATATAACTTTCCTCAAGGTCGTGTAACAGACCACCGTATTGGGCTTACACTTCATAAATTAGATTTTGTTTTAAATGGTGAAATTGATGAAATCATCAATGCACTTATAACTGCTGATCAAACTGAAAGATTAAAACAGGTAAAATAATATGGAAAAATCAAGAGATGTATGGACTATAAGTTCTTTGTTAAATTGGACAATTAATTATTTTAAATCAAAGGGTATAGAGTCTGCTCGTCTTGATGCTGAAGTGCTTCTGTCTCATGTTTTGGGACAGAAGCGAATTTATTTGTATGTGCATTTTGATGAGCCTATGGAAGCAAAAGAATTGGCAAAATTTCGTGAATATGTAGCCAAAAGAGCTCGCCATATACCTGTAGCGTATATTTTAGGTCAAAGAGAATTTATGGGACTTGATTTTAAAGTTACAAAAGACACTTTGATACCTAGACCTGATACTGAAATTTTAGTAGAAAATACTATAGCTAAAGTAAATGAAAATTTTGGTGATAAACAAAGTTATGATATTGTAGATATTGGCACAGGTAGTGGAGCAATTATTTTATCTTTGCTCAAAAATTTGCCTAAAGCAAAAGGCTTTACAGTGGATATTTCTGCAAATGCTGTAGCTGTAGCTAAAGAAAATGCTCAGAATTTGCAAGTAGATGATAGATGTGAATTTTTTGTAGGCGATTTATTTGAGCCAGTAAAAGATAAAGTTTTTGACGTGATTGTATCTAATCCGCCATATATTCCGCAAAAGGATATAGCAACTTTAGAAATTGATGTTAAAGATTATGAACCATTATTGGCACTTACAGATAATAAAGATGGGTTGAGCTTTTATCAAAGATTATTTACTCAAGGCATGAAATATTTAAAAAATGGTGGTTTTATGGCTGTGGAAATAGGCATTTATCAAGCTGAACCTGTGAAACAGATGGCAATAGATAATGGTTGGCAAAATATAGAAATCATCAAGGATTATGCAGGTATTGACAGGGTGGTATTGGCATGGAAACAGAATTAATAAAAATAAATTCAATAGATGATGAAGCTTTAAAAAGAGCTGGGCAATGTATAAAAGATGGTGGTTTAGTAGCCTTTCCAACAGAAACAGTATATGGATTAGGCGGAGATGGTTTAAATGAAGTAGCAGCAAAAAATATATATTTGGCTAAAGGAAGACCATCAGATAATCCTTTAATTTTGCATATCAATGACCAAAAAATGTTAGGTCGCATTGTGAGTGAAGTAACACCAATGGCAAAAAAGATAATGACTGCTTTTTGCCCAGGCCCTATCACGATTATTTTACCGAAAAGCAATATCGTACCAAAAGCAGTAACTGGTGGTCTTGATACTATAGCAGTACGTATGCCAGATAATGACATAGCCAGAGCTTTGATTAAATATGCTGATACACCAATAGCGGCACCAAGTGCCAATATTTCAGGTAGACCAAGTCCAACAACAGCACAAGCTGTTTATAAGGATTTACAAAGTAGAATAGATATGGTTTTAGATGGGGGAGCTTGCCAATTTGGTGTAGAGTCTACAATTGTAGATTGTACAGAAGATGTTCCTATCATTTTACGACCAGGAGCTATTACTAAAGAAATGTTAGAAGAAATTTTCCCTGTAGTGAAAATTGATAAAGCTATTGTTGGAGCTAATGTAGTACCAAAAGCTCCAGGCATGAAATATAAACATTATGCACCTAAAGTGGATATGATTTTAATTGAAGGTGATAACGAGAAGATGTCATCATCAATAAAAGAGATTTTGCATAAGTATGAAAATGAAGGAAAAAAAGTTGGCTTACTTGTAAGCGATGAAGTGGCTAATGAATTAAATCATCAAAATACTTTTTCCTATGGTAGCCAAGAAAATTTAGCGCAAATAGCTAGTGAAATATATGAAGGTTTGCGCTATTTTGATGATAAAGATGTGGATATAATTTTAGCACAAGGTACAACAGATAAAGGCATAGGGCTTGCTATTATGAATAGGTTCCATAAGGCTAGTGGCTTTAATAGTATTTTTATTTAATCCTTTGATTAACTTTTGTATTATGATAAAATAATCATAGTATGAAATAATTGAGCTTTAGCTATTAAAGCTATAAGGAGGGAAAGACTGGATACAGTCGATTAAGATGAAATTAATTATTGGTAGTGACCACGGTGCTGTGGATTTAAAAGAAGAAGTAAAAAGAGTATTAAAAGAAGAATTTGCTGAAGTAGAAGTAGAAGATGTAGGAACTTTTGGCACAGAATCTGTAGATTATCCAGATATCGCTGAAAAAGTTTGTACACCAGTAGCTAATGGCGAAGCTGATAGAGGTATTGTACTTTGTGGTACAGGTATTGGTATTTCTATTGCTGCAAACAAAATCAAAGGTATTAGAGCTGCTCTTTGCCATGAAACATATACAGCAAAAATGTCTCGTGAACATAATAATGCTAATGTTTTAGCAATGGGTGGACGTACAACTGGTTTTGAAATTGCAGATGAAATCGTGCGTACATGGATGAAAACTGAATTTGCTGGCGGTCGTCATGAACGTCGTGTAAATAAAATCATGGCTTTAGAAGCAAAATAATAAAATCAATCTCTAAAATTAATTATTATAAATAATTAATAACCCTTTAGGTGGAGGAATAATTATATGGATTTATTGAAAAATTTAGATGTTGTTGATACAGAAATACAAGAAGCCATCAACAAAGAACTTTCTCGTCAACGTGATAAATTGGAAATGATTGCTTCAGAAAATATTGTAAGTAAAGCTGTTATGCAAGCACAAGGTAGTGTACTTACAAATAAATATGCAGAAGGTTATCCAGGTAAGCGTTATTATGGCGGTTGTGAATATGTTGATGTTGTAGAACAATTAGCAATTGACCGTGCTAAAAAATTATTTGGTGCAGAATATGCAAATGTACAACCACATTCCGGAGCACAAGCAAATACAGCAGTATATTTTGCTTTGCTACAGCCAGGAGATACTATTTTAGGTATGAACCTTACAGATGGTGGTCATTTAACACATGGTAGCCCTGTAAATATTTCTGGTAAATATTTTAAAATTATTCCTTATGGTGTAGATAAAGAAACTGAACGCATCGATTATGATGAATTAGAAAGATTAGCAAAAGAACATCAACCAAAATTAATCGTTGGTGGAGCTAGTGCTTATTCTAGAGTTATCGATTTTGAACGCATGGCACAGATTGCAAAATCTGTAGGTGCATATCTCATGATTGATATGGCACATATCGCAGGTTTAGTAGCAGCAGGACTTCACCCAAGCCCAGTGCCATATGCAGATGTAGTAACAACAACTACACATAAAACACTTAGAGGACCTCGTGGTGGTTTAATCCTCTGTCGTGATGCAGAATTTGGCAAACAATTTAATAAAGCTATTTTCCCTGGTATTCAAGGTGGCCCATTGATGCATGTAATAGCAGCAAAAGCAGTAGCATTTAAAGAAGCTTTAAGTGATGAATTTAAAGTTTATCAGCAACAAGTTTTAGATAATGCAAAAGCCTTAGCAGATGAACTTGTGAAAAAAGGATTTAGAATTGTATCAGGTGGTACAGATAATCATTTAATGCTTGTAGATTTGCGCTCTAAAAATATCACAGGAAAAGAAGCTCAATTCTTATTAGATGAAATAGGTATCACAGCAAATAGAAATACAATTCCATTTGAACCATTGAGTCCATTTGTAACAAGTGGTATTCGTCTAGGAACACCAGCACTTACAACTAGAGGATTAAAAGAAGAAGATATTCGTGAAGTAGCAGATATCATTGCTGATGTTATCGAAAATCGCGAAGATAGTGCTGTTATTGAAACAACAAAAGCAAAAGTTCAAGCTATTTGTAAGAAATTCCCATTATATGAAGAATAAGAAAAATAAGAGGATATTATGTCAGATTTAAAAGTAAATATTATAAAACATCCATTAATTCAACATAAGTTGACTTTAATGCGTAAAAAAGAAACAGGTGCAAAAGATTTTCGTCAATTATTAGATGAAATTTCTATGTTAATGGCTTATGAAGTAACAAGAGATTTCCCAACAAAAGATATAGAAATAGAAACTCCTGTGGCAAAATGTGTAGCAAAAACATTAGCAGGAAAAAAAGTGGCAGTAGTTCCTATTTTACGTGCAGGTCTTGGCATGGTTAATGGTATTATTAATTTAATACCAGCTGCGAAAATTGGTCATATTGGTCTATATCGTGATGAAAAAACATTAGAGCCAGTTGAATATTTTTGTAAAATGCCAAAAGATATTGATGAACGTTTATTATTAGTAGTAGATCCTATGCTTGCTACTGGTGGTTCAGCAATAGAAGCTGTAGAAATGCTAAAAAAACGTGGAGCAAAATCCATGATTTTCATGTGTTTATTATCTGCTCCAGAAGGTATAAAGGCATTTAATGAAAGACATCCAGACATCCCAGTTTACACAGCTTGTGTAGATGATCATTTGAACGAACATGGATATATTGTTCCAGGTATTGGTGATGCTGGCGATAGAATTTTTGGTACTATTTAAGAGGTTTTTATAAATGACAAAACAAGTTCGTCCTGATTGGACCACATATTTTTTAGATATTGCCACAGCAGTGGGCAAACGTTCCACATGTTTAAGACGCAAATATGGTGCAATTATTGTAAAAGATAAAATCATTATTTCCACTGGTTATAATGGTGCACCAAGAGGCGAAGTAAACTGTATAGATACTGGTAATTGTGAACGTGAAAAATATAATGTTCCGAAAGGACAGCGTTATGAGCTTTGTGTAGCAGTTCATGCTGAACAAAATGCAGTTATTGCAGCTGACCCTGTAAAGATGAAGGGAGCAACTATTTATATAGTAGGTTATAATGCTGATGGTACATTAGCATCTGGTAAACCTTGCTTACTTTGTCGTAGAATGTTAAAAAATGCTATGATTGCAAAAGTTGTATATTTAGAAACAGATGGTTCCATTATTGAGGTAGCTCCTAGTGAAATACAATGATAAATAAGCAAAATAGGCTTGATTATTTATTGACAATCAAATTATTAGTGAGTTATAATCTGTGTTAATGGAAAAGGAGTGCGAATGTAATGCCTAGTTATTTTTTAGCATTTATTACAGCATTAATAGCTGTATATGCCCTAACACCGTTAGTTATAAAATTTGCAGTTAAAACAGGTGCCATGGATAAGCCAGACCCAAGAAAAGTTCATAAAAAACCTATTCCTCGTTTAGGAGGACTTGCGATTTATTTGGCTTTCATGATAGCAGTTTGTAGTATGCTTGATTTTAGCAAAGAAATTGTAGGTTTATTATTAGGTGGAACTTTCATTGTAATTGTAGGTATAATAGACGATTTCATCAGTCTTCCTGCAAAAGTGAAGTTATTAGGACAGATTTTGGCTGCATGTATTTTAGTGGCATTTGATATTAGAATTGATTTTATTACAGACCCATTTGGTGATTTTATCTTTTTGGAATATTTAGCAATTCCAGTTACTATTTTTTGGATAGTTGGAATTACTAATACAGTTAATTTGATTGATGGTTTAGATGGTTTAGCAGCTGGGGTATCAACAATTGCGACTGTTACTATACTTTTAGTAGCTTTGCAAAGTGGTGATTTACCAGTAGTATTTTTAACAGCAGCCTTAGCAGGTTCATCTTTAGGATTTTTGCATTATAATTTTAATCCAGCAAGAATTTTCATGGGAGATACAGGCAGTATGTTCTTAGGATATATGTTTGCAGCTATCTCTGTTATAGGTGCTGTAAAGAGTGCTGCTACTATAGCGCTTATTGTACCGATATTAGCTTTAGGACTACCAATATTAGATACTACTTTTGCGATTGTACGTCGTTACCGTGGAGGAGTTCCTATATTTAAGCCAGATAAAGGACATTTACATCATCGTTTATTGGCAATGGGCTTTTCCCAAAGACAGGCTGTACTCTTAATGTATGTTTTCAGTGCATTCTTAGGTTTAGCGGCGATTGCCTTAACTGAAGTAAGTACTAGTGTAGCTGTTATGATTGTTGTATTTGTAGCTGTAATAATCCTATTTGGTGCTAAAAAAATAGGTATTTTCAGTATGAAAAATAATGCAGGAACACATTAGTTATTAAAGAAAAGGCAGGGAAAACCTGCCTTTTTTGTATATATGAGGTATAAATATGAAGAAAATTAAAGTAATGACAGTTTTTGGTACACGACCAGAAGCAATTAAAATGGCACCTGTGGTGTTGGAATTGAAAAAATATCCTGATTTAATCACACCAATAGTTGCAGTAACAGCTCAACATCGTGATATGTTGGACCAAGTTTTGAATTTATTTAATATTAAGCCAGATTACGATTTAAATATCATGGCACAAGGTCAAACTTTGTTTGATATTACAACTAAAGCTATGAATGGCTTAAATGAAGTATTATCTAAAGAAAAACCTGATATAGTATTAGTTCATGGTGATACAACTACTACTTTTGCAGGTGCATTAGCAGCTTATTATCATGAAACAGCAGTAGGTCATGTAGAAGCTGGTTTGCGCACATATAATAAATACTCACCATTCCCAGAAGAAATGAACCGCAAATTAACAGGTGCAATAGCAGATCTTCATTTTGCTCCTACTGATACAGCTAGTGGTAATTTGAAAGCTGAAGGAACAAAAGAAGATAAAATTTTCGTAACAGGAAATACAGTTATTGACGCATTGCATAAGACAGTAACAGATGATTTTAAATTTGATGATGAAAAATTAGCAAATATAGATTATGAAAATAAACGTATCATTTTGGTAACAACTCATCGTCGTGAAAATTTAGGCGAACCAATGCGTCATGTATATAAAGCTTTAAAAGATATAGTCAATGAATTTGATGATGTAGAAATTGTATTCCCAGTGCATAAAAATCCAAAAGTTCGTGAAGTGGTTAATGAAGAATTGGGCAATATCAAAGCTGTACATTTAATTGATCCATTAGATTATGAACCATTTGCTAATTTAATGCATAGAGCATTTTTGGTATTGACTGATTCAGGCGGAATTCAAGAAGAAGCTCCATCTTTAGGAAAACCTGTATTAGTTCTTCGTGATACAACAGAACGACCTGAAGCAGTTAAAGCAGGTACTGTAAAATTAATTGGTACAGAACGTCAAAAAGTATATGAAGAAACAAAATATTTATTGACTGATCATGATGAATATCAACGTATGGCAAATACATGTAATCCATATGGTGATGGTAAAGCTTCTAAACGAATTATTGAAGCTATTTTATATCATTATGGTTTATCACAAGAAAAACCAGATAGTTTTATTGCTGGTAAATAATATGAAAATGCCAAGACTTATTTATTGAGTTTTGGCATTTTTATTAATGAAAGGAATTATAAGTAATGAAAGTATCAGTAGTGAAAGCTGATAATTATAATATCGAAACTGTAGATAAGGCTGTAAATGACGCAGTAAATTTAATTGGAGGTTGGCAAAATTTTATAAAAAAAGGTGACAAAGTTTTAATAAAACCTAATATGTTGACGAATGTAACACCTGAAAAAGCAGTAACAACTCATCCAGAAGTAGTAAGAGCTGTTATAAAAGCAGTAAAAAATATGGGAGCTTTACCAGCTGTTGGCGATTCACCAGGAATTAGCAATTTAAAATCTACAGCAAAAAGAACAGGTATATTAACAATTTGTGAAGAGGAAAACGTTCCATTTGTATATTTTAAACAAAGTAAAGCTTACAATTATATGGAAGGTAGATTTATCAAACAATTTGAGTTGGTAGATTGTTTATCTGATTTTGACAAAATCATTTCAGTAGCAAAGATGAAAACTCATGTTTTTATGGGAGTTACAGGAGCTGTTAAAAATCTTTTTGGCTGTATAGTAGGTACAGATAAAGCTAGATTTCACTTAAGAATGCAAAAACATATAGATTTTGCCCATGTGATGGTAGATTTATATCAAACAATAAAACCGACATTGAATATTATTGATGGTATAACAGCTATGGAAGGTCAAGGTCCTATGAGTGGTGATGTTGTAGATGCTAAAATCATTATCGCAAGTAGTGACGGTTTTGCTGCTGATTTAATTATGGCAGATAAGATGGGTCTTGACGCAGAAGCAATGCCAATTGCTGCAGCTGGTATTGAAGAAAAAAGAATTATTCGTTTAAAAGATATAAAAGTTGTTGGTGATGGAAAAGATGAGCAATTTCATTTCGCAAAGCCACATACATATAAATCTATGCAAGATACATATGTACCAAAATTTATTTTAAAATTGGGGCAAAATCAGTTAACATCTAAACCTGTAATAAATAAAAATTGTGTAGCTTGTGGTAGATGTAGTCATCATTGTCCACCAAAAGCAATAACTATAATAGATAAAAAAGTAAATATTGATTATCAAAAGTGTATAAGATGTTATTGTTGTCAAGAATTATGTCCACACCAAGCTGTAGATTTAAAAGATGGTTTGATTTTATCTTTATTGAAATATATAGGTATATATAAGTAAAAATAATGAAGAAAAATAAAAGGATAGTAACTTATAAAAGTGGCTATTCTTTTATTGTTTTTAACCCTTAATATATTGATATATATGGGTTTTCAAACTTTTTTTATATTTTTATAAAAAAGTTTGAAAAAAGTTATTGACAAGTTTTATGTATATGATATATAATAATCAACGTTGCTGATGAGCAACAAACAAAATAAAGAGTTTTGAAAACAGCAAAACAAACAAAATAAAAAAGTTTGAAAAAGTTGTTGACAAAACAAAAAACATAAGATATAATTTTAAAAGTCAGCTCGAGAGAGTTGGAAAAACAGAAATGTTCTTTGAAAACTAAACAATGCACAATATGTTTTCTAACATAAACGAATGTGCGGTATCTGCTGTATAGCAGATTACCTAATAAATTCTTTTTAAACAGATAATTAAAGAGCCAATCGGTTCTTCGAAAAATAATTTTTTTTGGAGAGTTTGATCCTGGCTCAGGACGAACGCTGGCGGCGTGCTTAACACATGCAAGTCGAACGGGGTGTTTATTTCGGTAAACACCAAGTGGCGAACGGGTGAGTAACGCGTAAGCAATCTACCTTCAAGATGGGGACAACACTTCGAAAGGGGTGCTAATACCGAATGAATGTAAGAGTATCGCATGAGACACTTACTAAAGGAGGCCTCTGACATAAGCTTCCGCTTGAAGATGAGCTTGCGTCTGATTAGCTAGTTGGTGAGGGTAAAGGCCCACCAAGGCGACGATCAGTAGCCGGTCTGAGAGGATGAACGGCCACATTGGGACTGAGACACGGCCCAGACTCCTACGGGAGGCAGCAGTGGGGAATCTTCCGCAATGGGCGAAAGCCTGACGGAGCAACGCCGCGTGAACGATGAAGGTCTTAGGATCGTAAAGTTCTGTTGTTAGGGACGAAGGGTAAGAATCATAATAAGGTTTTTATTTGACGGTACCTAACGAGGAAGCCACGGCTAACTACGTGCCAGCAGCCGCGGTAATACGTAGGCGGCAAGCGTTGTCCGGAATTATTGGGCGTAAAGGGAGCGCAGGCGGGAAACTAAGCGGATCTTAAAAGTGCGGGGCTCAACCCCGTGATGGGGTCCGAACTGGTTTTCTTGAGTGCAGGAGAGGAAAGCGGAATTCCCAGTGTAGCGGTGAAATGCGTAGATATTGGGAAGAACACCAGTGGCGAAGGCGGCTTTCTGGACTGTAACTGACGCTGAGGCTCGAAAGCTAGGGTAGCGAACGGGATTAGATACCCCGGTAGTCCTAGCCGTAAACGATGGATACTAGGTGTGGGAGGTATCGACTCCTTCCGTGCCGGAGTTAACGCAATAAGTATCCCGCCTGGGGAGTACGGCCGCAAGGTTGAAACTCAAAGGAATTGACGGGGGCCCGCACAAGCGGTGGAGTATGTGGTTTAATTCGACGCAACGCGAAGAACCTTACCAAGACTTGACATTGATTGAAAGACTTAGAGATAAGTTCCTTCTCTTCGGAGAACAAGAAAACAGGTGGTGCATGGCTGTCGTCAGCTCGTGTCGTGAGATGTTGGGTTAAGTCCCGCAACGAGCGCAACCCCTATACTATGTTGCCAGCATTTCGGATGGGAACTCATAGTAGACTGCCGCGGACAACGCGGAGGAAGGCGGGGATGACGTCAAGTCATCATGCCCCTTACGTCTTGGGCTACACACGTACTACAATGGGATGAACAGAGGGAAGCGAAATCGCGAGGTGGAGCGGATCCCTAAAAGCATCTCTCAGTTCGGATTGTAGGCTGAAACTCGCCTACATGAAGTCGGAATCGCTAGTAATCGCAGGTCAGCATACTGCGGTGAATACGTTCCCGGGCCTTGTACACACCGCCCGTCACACCACGAAAGTCATTCACACCCGAAGCCGGCTAAGGGCCTATGGTACCGACCGTCTAAGGTGGGGGCGATGATTGGGGTGAAGTCGTAACAAGGTAGCCGTATCGGAAGGTGCGGCTGGATCACCTCCTTTCTAAGGAGCATGCGTTACCGAGGTAACGGCATGTGTCGAGCACATTCGAGCATTGTTTGGTTTTGAGAGAATATTTCTCTCAGATATTGATCTTTGAAAACTGCACAGAAGAAGAAATGCAAAAAAAACAAATTCACCATATAAGTAGGCTGTTAATGATTTATCATTTACAGATACTATAGTTAGAACAAAAGTTCTAACCTCATTAAAAGAATTAGCTTCTCTTATGAGTTTAAAGTGGATTGAACCAAGCATTTTAGGATTTAAACAAATTACATTAGCGAAGACAAACGCAAATGACCTTAAGTAAGTTAAGTGAACAAGGGCATACGGCGGATGCCTTGGCGCCAAGAGCCGATGAAGGACGCGGTAAGCTGCGAAAAGGCATGGGTAGGAGCAAGCATCCAGTGATCCATGCATATCCGAATGGGGCAACCCACCATCAGTCATGTGATGGTACGAAAGAGGCAGACCTGGGGAACTGAAACATCTAAGTACCCAGAGGAAAAGTAATCAATTGAGATTCCCTAAGTAGCGGCGAGCGAAAGGGGAAGAGCCCAAACCATGAAACTTCGGTTTTGTGGGGTTGAGGACCGGCAAAAAGAGGAAACTTCTTAGTCGAATGGTTTGGAAAGGCCATGCACAGAAGGTAAAACACCTGTAGGCGAAAAGAAGTCAATCGGGCTGGTATCCAGAGTACTGCGAGACACGTGAAACCTTGCAGGAAGCAGGGGGGACCACCCTCCAAGGCAAAATACTACTTGGCGACCGATAGCGCATAGTACCGTGAGGGAAAGGTGAAAAGAACCCCGGGAGGGGAGTGAAATAGAACCTGAAACCGTATGTCTACAAGCAGTCGAAGCACCTTAAGAGTGCGACGGCGTGCCTATTGAAGAATGAACCGGCGAGTTACATTATGTTGCGAGGTTAAGTGGGAGACACGGAGCCGAAGCGAAAGCGAGTCTTAATAGGGCGACTAGTAACATGGTGTAGACCCGAAACCGCAGTGATCTATCCATGGTCAGGTTGAAGCGCAGGTAAAAATGCGTGGAGGACCGAACCCGTGAGTGTTGAAAAACTTTGGGATGAACCGTGGATAGGGGTGAAATGCCAATCGAACGCGGAGATAGCTGGTACTCCCCGAAATAGCTTTAGGGCTAGCCTCAGGGAAGATTATAGACGGTAGAGCACTGATCTGGCAAGGGGGCGTAAAGCCTACCGACCCTAGTCAAACTTCGAATGGCTATAATTAAGACCCTGGGAGTCAGACTGCGAGTGATAAGACCCGTAGTCAAGAGGGAAACAGCCCAGACCGCCGACTAAGGTCCCCAATGCTGTACTAAGTGGAAAAGGATGTAAGACTTCATAAACAACCAGGATGTTGGCTTAGAAGCAGCCACCATTAAAAGAGTGCGTAATAGCTCACTGGTCGAGAGGCCTTGCGCCGAAGATGTCCGGGGCTCAAGTACAGAACCGAAGTCGCGGCAGGATTATATAATTCTGGGTAGGGGAGCGTTGTATATCCGACTGAAGGTGTACCGGAAGGAGCGCTGGAGGATATACAAGAGAGAATGCCGGTATGAGTAGCGAAAAGAACAGTGAGAATCTGTTCCACCGAAAGCCTAAGGTTTCCTGAGCAACGCTCGTCGACTCAGGGTAAGTCGGGACCTAAGCCGAGGCAAAAAGCATAGGCGATGGACAACAGGTTAATATTCCTGTACCGCTTCAAATCGTTTGAGCAATGGAGTGACACAGAAGGTAGCTTGAGCACGCGAATGGATGTGCGTGTCGAAGGTGGTAGGTTGCAGTATAGGTAAATCCGTACTGTATAAGACCGAGAACTGATAGATAGACGATACTTCGGTAAAGTCAAATTCAAGTGAGCCATGCTGTCGAGAAAAGCTTCTAGTGAGAGATGAGGCGCCCGTACCGAAACCGACACAGGTAGGCGGGGAGAGAATCCTAAGGTGCGCGGGACAACCCTCGTTAAGGAACTCGGCAAATTGTATCCGTAACTTAGGGATAAGGATAGCCGGAGGATGTGAAGGGATTTACTTCTGGAGCGTCAGCCGGTGGCACAAGAGAGGCCCAAGCGACTGTTTAGCACAAACACAGGTGCCTGCAAAAGAGAAATCTGACGTATAGGTGCTGACACCTGCCCGGTGCTGGAAGGTTAAGAGGAGGGCTTAGAGGAAACTCGAAGGCTTGAATTGAAGCCCCAGTAAACGGCGGCCGTAACTATAACGGTCCTAAGGTAGCGAAATTCCTTGTCGGGTAAGTTCCGACCCGCACGAAAGGTGTAACGACTTGGGCACTGTCTCAACGAGGGACCCGGTGAAATTGAAGTACCTGTGAAGATGCAGGTTACCCGCGACTGGACAGAAAGACCCCATGGAGCTTTACTGCAACCTGACATTGATGTTCGGTAAATAACGTACAGGATAGGTGGGAGACGGAGAAGTATTGGCGTTAGCTGATATGGAGTCAACCTTGGGATACCACCCTTTATTTATTGGACCTCTAACTGAAGAAGTAACGACTCTCAGGACAGTATCAGGCGGGCAGTTTGACTGGGGCGGTCGCCTCCCAAAATGTAACGGAGGCGCCCAAAGGTTCCCTCAGCGCGAACGGAAACCGCGCAAAGAGTGTAAAGGCAGAAGGGAGCTTGACTGCGAGTCAGACACGACGAGCAGGTACGAAAGTAGGGCTTAGTGATCCGGTGGTTCCGAGTGGAAGGGCCATCGCTCAACGGATAAAAGCTACCCTGGGGATAACAGGCTAATCTCTCCCAAGAGTCCATATCGACGGGGAGGTTTGGCACCTCGATGTCGGCTCATCACATCCTGGGGCTGGAGCAGGTCCCAAGGGTTGGGCTGTTCGCCCATTAAAGTGGTACGTGAGCTGGGTTCAGAACGTCGTGAGACAGTTCGGTCCATATCCATCGCGGGCGTAAGAGACTTGAAGGGGGCTGCTCCTAGTACGAGAGGACCGGAGTGGACGGACCAATGGTGTACCAATTATCCCGCCAGGGGTACAGTTGGGTAGCTACGTCTGGAAAAGATAAACGCTGAAAGCATCTAAGCGTGAAACTTGCCTTAAGATGAGGTCTCCCAAAGCGAAAGCTTGAAAGACACCTTGAAGATGACGAGGTTGATAGGCCAGGAGTAGAAGTTCAGTAATGAATGTAGCGTACTGGTACTAATATGTCGAGAGCTTAACTTAAAAAAGAAATGACTTGGAGCAAAGTAATCTTCTGAGTGGTTTTGAAAGATTAATATCTTTCAAAAAAGAAAAAAGAGAATATCTGGTGACGATGCCTAAATGGTTCCACCTGTACCCATACCGAACACAGTAGTTAAGCATTTAGAGGCCAAAAGTACTTGCATGGAGACGTGCTGGGAGGATAGGAAGTTGCCAGTTATGATAGGGGTATCGCCAAGCGGTAAGGCATGGGACTTTGACTCCCACATGCGTTGGTTCGAATCCAGCTACCCCTGCCATATATCGGTTCACTAGCTCAGTTGGCAGAGCACCTGACTTTTAATCAGGGTGTCCCGAGTTCGAATCTCGGGTGAGCCACCATCTCTTTGGCGCGTTGGTCAAGTGGTTAAGACACCGCCCTTTCACGGCGGCTTCATGGGTTCGAATCCCATACGCGTCACCAATCTCTCGGGCGGTTAGCTCAGCTGGGAGAGCGCTTGCCTTACAAGCAAGATGTCAGCAGTTCGATCCTGTTACCGCCCACCATTAGTAATTAATCTCCTTGATTTCAAGGAGTTTTTTTATTTTATAAATAAATAGATGGTGATGGAGTTCACCGATAAATCTGTATAGATACAGTAATGACTCCTGTTATATTATATTTTTATTTTAAATATATATAACAGGAGTTTTTTATTTTATAAAAAGATAATAAAATAGTGAGGAGATTTTTATGAGTAATTTATTAGTTGTTATGTTAGGTTGTGCTTTGGGTGGTGCTATGCGATATTTAATCACTACATATATAAATAAATTAGGATATTTTCCTTATGGTACCTTAGCTGTAAATTTAATAGGTTGCTTCTTAATTGGCATGATAGCTACATTATTAACAGAAAAAATACAAGGAACATCGCCCTATCTTTCTTTATTTTTGACAGTAGGGTTTTTAGGTGGACTTACTACTTTTTCATCATTTACAAATGAAACTCTAATATTGTGGCGTACGGGAGATTTCATTTCTGTAGTATTAAATGTAGGATTAAATACATTTGGTGGGCTTTTAGCAGTTTGGATAGGTAGAATATTAATCTATATGGCTTTTTAATAATAATAAAGGCGATACATTTATTTGTATCGCCTTTATCTTTTATATATTGCAATATTAATGAAAAACTTTTAATAAACTTAAAACCATATAAGTCATACCAGCAGCGATTAAAGGTCCAACAGCAACTCCTTTAAAGAAAAATACACCAATCATTGTACCAATGATAAGAGATGATACAATATCTGGAGAGTCCTTTAATAAAGAGACACCAGAGCCACCAGCAATAGCAGCAAATACACCGGCTAATAGGGCCAATATACCGACAGGAGAGGTAAAACTATGTATCATCATTTGAATTGTTATCTTACCAGTAGCTAGAGGTATTAAAATGGCAATTGTAAGTAATATGATTCCATAATTTAAACCATTTGTTTCTACGAATTGCATTAGAGCATCTAACTGGAAAACTTTTAAAATTAAAATTACACCAACAGCATAAAAAACGGACATATTATGTCCAATATAACTTAAGGCTAAAAGTACTAAAAGAATAATATATTCATTACTCATATAAACACGTCCTTTAATTAAATTTTCTTAAATTGTTTTTTTATTGTAGCATATGGTTTTTGAAAAAACAAAAATTCTTTAAAATTTTTTCTAAAAAACTATAGCTTTTTTAATTTATTTTTGTTACAATATAACAAGTTAATGCTTTAGCTAATTAAAGTATTACAATGCAATTATAGATAATATATATTCGTATTAGGAGGAAATATTTATGAAAAAGGTATTATTGCTATGTATGTCTATGCTTTTAGGCGCAATGTTAGTAGCTGGCTGTGGAAGTGAGGAAAAAGAAACATCTTCTGCTACTGGTGGCAGTGATAAACCTATCGTTATTGGTTTAGATGATAGTTATCCACCAATGGGCTTTAAAGATGAAAATAATGAAATTGTTGGTTTTGACGTAGATTTAGCAAAAGAAGCAACAAAAAGACTTAATCGTCCAGTAGAATTCAAAGCAATTGATTGGTCTAGTAAAGAAGCTGAACTTAAAAGCGGTCGTGTAGATATTCTTTGGAACGGTTTAGATATTACTGAAAAACGTAAAGAAAATATGTTATTTAGTGATCCTTACATGAAAAATCGTCAAGTTATCTTCGTTCCAGTTAATTCTGATATAAAATCTCTTGACCAGTTAAAAGGTAAAGTAATCGGTACTCAAAGCGGTAGTACAGCAGAAGATTTCTTAGATAATAACCAAGATTATGCTGCACAATTTGCTGAAGTAAAAAAATATGGTGATTACATTGATGCTTTCATGGATTTAGAAAATGGTAGAATTGATGCAGTAGTAACTGATGAACTCATCGGTACTTATTACATGCAAAAACATGCTGATTCTTTCAAAGAAACTGATATTGTTGTAGGTGAACCTACTGATTTTGGTATTGCATTTGCAAAAGACAACCAAGCTCTTCGTGATGAAGTTCAAAAAGTAATGAATGAAATGAAAGCTGATGGTACAATCGCTAAAATTTCCGAAAAATGGTTTGGTAAAGATATCACTACAAAATAATAAGATAAATAAAAGCGAGGACGAAAAGTTCTCGCTTTTTATTTGGATAATATAGTTACAGCTAAAATAATGATGATAGCACCAATTAATTCAAATAAACCAAAGGAAATATTTAAGAAGATAATTGATAAAATAATTGAAGAAAAAGGTTCTAAAGAAGCAAAAACGCTAATTTTTGTAGGAGAGAGATATTTTGTACTTTCAAGATAAGCACAAAATGCTATTGCTGTACCAAAAATAATGATAGCAGATAAAGTAAGAGCTGTATCTAAATCCCATATGCCATTGAATTCCCATGGTTTTTGATAAAAGGACATCAAGATACCACCGATTAGCATACCCCAGCCAATGATTAGTGTGGAACGCCATTTTTTGATAATAGTTCGAGGTTGCAATGTATAAAAGGCAGCAAAGCAAGCACAAACAAGTCCCCAGATAAGAGCCTCTAAAGATATAGCTAGAGTGGAAAAATTTCCTTTAGTAACTAAAAAGAAAGTTCCGACCATAGCAAGAAAGATAGAAAATAATTCTTTAAAAGAAGGTAAGCGATGAGTGGTGAACAATAAGTAAAATACGATTACAATAGGCATTAAATATTGCAGTATAGTAGCTGTAGCAGCATTACTGTGAATGATTGTACCAAAATATGTATATTGAACACCTAGCATACCAAAGATACCAAAACAAATTAATGGAAATTTATCTTTAGTGCGCCAAATAGAAAAAATATCGCCTTTATTTAAGATGGCATCAATACATAATAAAATAATACCAGATAAAATTAGACGAACAGTAACAAGCCACTCGGCAGAGATGATTTTATCAACAAATAAATGTTGGGATAATACACCAGAAGCCCCCCAAAGTATAGTACCTGTAACTATAAATAGTGTACCTTTTAATTGGCAAGACATAAGAACCTCCTGAAATATGAAAATAATAGATATATTCTATTATTTTTTTTATTTATTGTAAATAAGTATTGCTTTTGGAGGATTATTGTATTAAAATTTAAATAAGATATTAATTAATAATAATTATTTATTAGAATTGAGTTGAGGAGAAGAAATTATGGAAATGTCAGCATTATGGAAATTAAGTTACGGAATGTATGCTATTGGCACATTAGATGGAGAAAGACCGACAGGTTGTATTGTAAATACAGTTATTCAAATCACTAGCGATAATCCAGTGATTGCTATTAGCATGAATAAAAACAACTATACTTATGATTGTATAAAACGCACAGGTAGATTTTCTGTATCTATTTTATCTGAAAAAACAACACAGAATGTAATTGCTAAATTAGGTTTTTCTTCTGGTAGAGATACAGATAAATTTGATGGCGATATTTTTGCTTGGGAATATATGGACGGACTTCCTGTAGTAAATGAAAATAGTTGTGCGCATATAACAGCAGAAGTTATTACAATGACAGAAATGGAAACTCATTATGTGATTTTAGCGCGTGTACAAGATGCGAAAGTAACTTCTGATTACAATCCAATGACTTATAAATATTATCATGAAGTAATCAAAGGTAAAGCTCCTAAAAATGCACCTACTTATCAGGCTCCAGAAAAAATAACAGATAAAGAAACATGGGCTTGCCAAATTTGTGGATATATTTATGAAGGTGATTTAACTAAAGAACCAGAAGATTTTGTTTGCCCAATTTGTAAACAACCAAAATCTATGTTTAAAAAACAATAAGATAAATTGGTAAAATAAAAAGCTGACCATTATTAGGTCAGCTTTTATTAATTTAGAAAATATTATTTTTTGGAACGAGCTTTAGCTTTTGCAGCTTGTTTTTTCTCTTGTTCATGTTTTGCGTAATCTACGCCCCAGCTTTTCATTTTATGTTTAAACGCTAATATTGGATGGCGTAAAAACATTTTTTTCTGAGTGCTTTGCATGATAGAGCGAAATTCTTTTGTTTGTTTAGTGCCAAAACAAGGACGGTCACAACGTTCGCAAATTGGTTTAGTAATACCATATGGACATCTACTGATTTTCGTCATTACAGTAGTGAGTAAAGCTGTACATTTTGGACAAAGTTTACTTCCAGATGTATTATGATGGCTGTGACAATAAACACCAAATGTTTTACGGATTTCTTCTTTTTCCTTAGGAACATTGTTTTTTATTTCAACCGGTTTACGTTTTGGTAAAAATCTTGAAAAAATTCCCATAGCAGTCTCCCTTGATTATATAATTATTGATTTATAAGTACTTATTTAATTTTACGGTTTATTATAATTTATGTCAAGAAATAGCATAATAGTTTGACAAGGTTTAATTTTTATGATAGTGTCATTGTTAATAAGATTAAGGTATTATTTGGAGTGTATAATTGATATGATAAAGTTAAAAAATATTGTAAAGACTTACGATACCCCAAATGGTTCAGTTCATGCGTTAAAAGATATTAATTTAGAAATTAAGCGTGGAGAAATTTATGGGATTATCGGTCTAAGTGGTGCTGGTAAATCTACATTAGTTCGTTGCATAAATATGCTAGAAAGACCGACTTCTGGTAACGTCATCGTCAATGGTAAAGATTTGACAACAATGACAGAATCTCAGCTTCGTGAAGCGAGAAAAGATATCGGCATGATTTTCCAACATTTTAATTTATTGTCTACTTCTACAGTATACGATAATATTGCTTTTCCTTTAAAATTAGCAGGAAAATCTAAAGAAGAAATCAAGGCTAAAGTAGAACCATTATTAAAATTGGTTGGTCTTGAAAATAAAGCTCATCAATATCCATCTCAATTATCAGGTGGTCAAAAGCAGCGTGTAGGTATAGCTAGAGCTTTAGCTAATGATACAAAAGTATTATTATGTGATGAAGCGACATCAGCTCTTGACCCTCAGACAACAAAAGCTATTTTAGAATTAATTAGAGATATAAATAAGAAATTACAATTAACAGTAGTAGTAATTACTCATGAAATGCAAGTTATCAAAGACCTTTGCGATAAAGTTGCTGTATTAGACCATGGTGTAATTGCAGAAAATGGTACAGTATTAGAAATATTTACTAATCCTAAAGAACCTATTACTAAGGAATTTATGAGCGTACTTAGTAGCAATGAACTTCCAGCTGCTTATCGCAATGGCAAAGTGCATAAAGAATATATAAAAGATGCAACTATGTTACTTCGTTTGACTTTTATTGGCGAGTCTGCAGACAATCCAGTAATTGCAGGTCTTATTCGTAAATTCCCTGAATTGGATATAAGTATTTTATTTGGAGATTTATCTCAAATTCAAATGGTACAATTTGGTAGAATGATAATCGGCTTAGATGGAAAAGAAGATCAGATTAAAGATGCGATAAAATCTCTAATGGAACAAGATTTAAAAGTGGAGGTGATAGGATATGTTCAGCGACGCACTCATGCTACTGCCTAAGGCATTAGGTGAAACTGTATATATGGTAGCTGTATCTATGATTGTTGCTTCTGCTATTGGTATTCCTCTTGGTGTATTATTATTGGCTACTGGTAAAAATCAAGTTTTAGAATTAGGTATAGCTAATAAAACATTATCAGCTATTGTAAACTGTGTACGTTCTATTCCATTTATTATTTTAATGGTGGCAATTATTCCTTTTACAAGATTGATAGTAGGCTCTTCTATAGGTACTACAGCGGCTATTGTACCGCTTATTATAGCTTCTATACCTCTTATTGCTCGCCTAGTGGAAACTTCACTTCGTGAGGTGCCTTATGGCTTGATAGAGGCTGCTTTATCTATGGGAGCTACTCCTTATCAGATTATTAGACGTGTATTACTTCCAGAAGCTATGCCAAGTATTGTGGCACAGTTGACAACAGTTATTATTGTGTTGATTGGTGAATCTGCTATGGCTGGTGCTGTAGGTGGCGGTGGCTTAGGTGATTTGGCTATTCGCTATGGTTATCAGCGTTTTAATCCAGAAGTAATGTTGGCTACAGTTATTGTACTTATAGTATTAGTTCAAGTAATTCAATTTTTAGGTAATATGTTAGCTAAAAAATTGAATAAAAAATAATTTTATTTATGTATTAAGGAGGAATTTTGATGAAAAAATTGCTAGCAGTAATTGCTACTGCACTTTTTGCAGTAGTGGCTTTAGCTGGTTGTGGTTCTAGTACAGATACTGCATCTAGTGAAAAAACTGTGCTAAAAGTAGGAGCAACAGCTGTTCCTCATGCAGAAATCTTAGAACAGATTAAACCAGAGTTAGCAAAAGAAGGTGTTGACTTACAGATTATTGAATTCAATGATTATGTACAACCAAACTTAGCTTTAAATGATGGTGAATTAGATGCAAACTTTTTCCAACATCAGCCTTATTTAGATGAATTCGCAGCAGAACATAGTGTAAAGCTTGTAAGTGCTGGCGGTGTTCATATCGAACCTATGGGAATTTATTCTAAAAAAGTAAAAGCTCTTGATGAATTAAAAGATGGCGCTTTAGTAGCTATTCCTAATGACCCTACAAATGGTGGTCGTGCTTTAATTTTAATGGCAAAAGCTGGTATTATTACTTTAAAAGATAATAACGATATCAAAGCAACTGTACAAGATGTTGTAGCTAATCCCAAAAATATTCAATTCCAAGAAGTTGAAGCAGCTCAGCTTCCACGTGTTTTAGATGATGTAGATGCTGCGGTAATTAATACAAACTATGCAATGCAAGCAGGCTTTGTACCAGCTAGCGATGCTTTGATTATCGAAGATAGTACATCTCCATATGTAAATATTGTAGCTGTTAGAGAAGGAGATCAGGAAAAACCTGCTATCCAAAAATTAATGAAAGCTTTAAAATCTGAAGCAGTTAAAAAATTCATTGAAGAAAAATATAAAGGTGCAGTAGTTCCTGCTTTTGAATAAGTTTAAAAGAATGAAGATATCTACAATAGATAATAAATTATTGTGGATATCTTCTTTTTTTAGCAGGAATAAAAATTATAAATATCTAAATAATAAATATGATATTTTTCTTTTAAATGTCAATGGAGGGATTTATATATGAAGAGCAAGAAAAATAAAAAGAATGCTGTAAATAAAGATGTAAAAAAAGCTGTAAAAGTATCAGTAGTGAAAAAAGAAGATATGTTTGAAGCTAGATTACATAAACATTATGATGAATTAAAATGGCTTTATTGTGAATTGTATCAGCAACAACCAAATCCTTTAAATTATTTTGATGATTTAATTAAAAACTTAAAAGACTTTTATGAGCAAAGGGAAGCTTATTTAAAGGAATTAGATATTGCACGTGAAAAAAATACTAATTGGTATAAAGGCAATGACTTCATCGGCATGATGATGTATGTAAATAATTTCTCTGGCACTTTAAAAGGCTTTGAAAAAAGAATACCTTATTTACAAGAAAGCAATGTAAATTATATCCATTTAATGCCTTTGTTGACATCTCCAAAAGATGAAGGTGATGGCGGTTATGCTGTAGCAGATTTCCGCAATGTTCAAGAAGAATTAGGAACTATGGAAGATTTGCGTAAATTAGCTAAAAAATGTCATCGCAATAAAATAAGTATTTGCTTAGACTTTGTAATGAACCATACTTCTAATCAACATGAATGGGCAAAAAAAGCAAGAGCTGGTGAACAAGAATATCAAGATAGATATTTCTTCTTTGATAATTATGATATGCCAAGATTATTTGAAGAAAAATGCCCACAGGTATTCCCTACAACAGCACCAGGCAATTTCACTTATTTAGAAGATATTCATAAATTTGTAATGACTACTTTCTATCCATATCAATGGGATTTAGATTATCGCAATCCTATAGTTTTCAATGAAATGGTATACAATATGTTATATTTAGCAAATCAAGGTGTAGATATCATTCGCTTAGATGCTGTGCCATATATTTGGAAACAATTAGGTACAAATTGCCGTAATTTACCGCAGGTTCATACTTTAGTACGTATGATGCGTATGATTACAGAAATTGTTTGCCCATCTGTATTGTTATTGGGTGAAGTAGTAATGGCACCTGAAAAAGTAGTTCCATACTTTGGTACAATTGAAAAACCAGAATGTCATATGCTCTATAATGTAACTACTATGGCAACAACATGGCATACAGTAGCTACTAGAGATGTAAGCTTATTAAAACATCAACTTGATATTTTAGCTTCTTTACCAAAACAATATATTTTCCAGAATTATTTACGTTGTCATGATGATATCGGTTGGGGCTTAGATTATGGTTTCTTGAGATATCAGGGAATAGAAGAAGTTGCGCATAAAAAATATTTAAATGACTTCTTCACTGGAAAATATCCAAATTCTTTCAGCTGTGGCGAATTATATAATGATGATGAATCATTAGGTGATGCTCGTCTTTGTGGTACTACAGCTTCTTTATGTGGTATAGAATACTATGATAAACAAAAAGATAAAGATGGTATTCAGTCAGCTATTGATTTAGACTTAATGTTGCATGGCTTCTTATTGAGCTTATCTGGCATACCTGTTATTTATAGCGGTGATGAAATAGCTCAATATAATGATTGGGAATATAAAAACGATAAATATAAACAAGCTGATTCTCGTTATATTCATCGTGGAGCATTTAATTGGCGTAAAGCTGGTCGTCGTAAAATAGATAATGCTATTCAGGCGAAAGTATATCAAGGTATTAGCAAAATGGAAAAAATACGTTTACAATATGATGTATTCTCCACTGATGCCAATATCTATACTTTAAATACATGGAATAAATCCACAGTTGCTTTAGTTCGTGAAACAGAAAATGAAAAATTCATTGGTATTTATAATTTCAGTGAGTATGAAGAAATGGCATGGATTGACGAACAAGATGGCTTATATAAAGAATTATTGACAAAACAGAAAGATTTCAAAGCATCAGGATTAAAATTACTAGGACATGGTATTTTATGGCTCTGGAGAAGTAAAAAAGCATAATATAAAACCATCATAAATAAAAAAGGCGTTAACTCTAAATTTTAGGTTAACGCCTTTTTATTATTTTTTATTTATCTGTGTAACTAAGATGCGGTCAATGCGGGCTTTATCCATACTGATGATTTCAAAACGGAATTTATGCCAGATGATTTTTTCACCGACTTTAGGAATGTAACCAAAATAGGAAGTAATAAAGCCACCCATAGTTTGGAAATGTCCACTGTCTTCATTTGGCAATACTTCGATATCGAATTTTTCTTTGAAATCGTCAATATCAAAAAGTCCATCAATATACCAAGAATGTTCATCTCGTTGAATGATTTGAGGAGAATTAGCAACAGGTTTACCAGTTATATCACCTAAGACTTCATTGATGATGTCAAAGATAGTGATAAAACCTACAACACCGCCGTATTCGTCAAGTACTACAGCTTCATTTATTTCACTTTCACGGAATTTTTCAAGAACACGAAAGCTTTCCATTGCACGAGGCACAAACATTGGCTTATGCATGAGTTTTTCTAAATCAAGAGGTTTATTAGCTAATAATTCATTTAAAATATCTTTAGCATAAACAATCCCTACAAATTCATCAAGATTATCTTTACCTACAAGAAAAACATTTTGATTATGTTCTTGAATAAATTTTAAATTTACCTCTAAGCTATCTTCAAGGTCAATCCACATCATTTGTGTACGTGGTGTCATTAGAGAATAAGCTGTTTGGTCACTCATATGGAAAATACGGTCAACAATATCTTGTTCAGCTTTTTCAAAAGTACCATCTTCTGTACCTTTTTCGATTAAGTCTTTTACTTCATCTTCAGTAACACTATCATTGTTTTGAGGATTGATGCCAAAAATCAATAATAAAGTATTAGCTATAGAAGTAAATAGACTAATGAATGGAGATAAAAGTTTTTTCCATATTTTTAATGGTGTAAGTAGAGTTAGTAAATAATACTCAGGTTTTGTAAGGGCTATATTGCGAGGTAGGGTTGTACTTAAAATAGAACATAATAATATGATGATAAAAGTACTGATGATTAGAGAAATAGGCTCTATATAATTATCGCAATCAGGAAAAATCGCTTGTAAAGCATGAATGAAAAATGGTGCAAGTGAAATGCCAGTCAATAAACCTATTAAAATATTGCAAGAAACATTACCTATTTGCACAGCAATTAAATAAGTAGTAGGTTTATCAATTACTTTTAAGGCTTCAGAAGCTTTCTTTTTACCTTCATCAAGCATTTTTTCTAATTGATTTTTATGAGAATCAGCAATAGCCACTTCAGTGAGAATAAATAAAGCATTTATTAAAATTAATATAAAAATTAATCCAATAAATAAATCCGTCTCGGGAATATCCAAATATCAACACTTCCTTATTTAAAAATATACTATATTATACCACTTATAACTGATAAATGCTATTTTACCAATAATTTTTACAAATATTATAAAAAACTTACAAAAATTTTTCAAAAAAAGTGTTGACAATCTAATATAAGTTAATATATAATAATTAACGTTGCTTATACATTTACTAAAGCAACAAGACAATGCGGGAGTAGCTCAGTGGTAGAGCATCACCTTGCCAAGGTGAGGGTCGCGAGTTCGAGCCTCGTTTCCCGCTCCATATCATGCGGAAGTAGCTCAGTGGTAGAGCATCACCTTGCCAAGGTGAGGGTCGCGAGTTCGAGCCTCGTTTTCCGCTCCATTTAATAAATATCCCAGTAGCAATACTGGGTTTTTTTGTTATAATGATAAATAAAATAAGATACAGCTTATTATTTTTGTTAAAATAAATTGTTAATTATTAATTTAAGTAGGTGATAAAATGAAACCATTTATGCAAGAATTTATTGTAGGATTTATTTTGGTCATGGTATTGGTAATATTCACCATAGGTGGATTGAGTAATATGCATGATGCTCAAGAATTAGTGGCAGGACTTATATTATTAGCTACTTTGATTGTATTTACCTTAGGCAAAAGCCCAGTATTTAGGGTAGATAGAGCAGGTATGTCTATTATTGGTGCGTCGTTAATGACAGCTTTTGGTATTTTGTCCCTTGAAGAAGCCGTCCAAGCAATTGATGCTAAAACTATTGTGGTATTATTTTCATTGATGGTAGTTGTGAGCAATTTAAAATTAGCAGGATTTTTTACATATATAGGCAAAGTAGTATTCACTCATATTCATACAGGAAAAACTTTATTATTAGCAGTAATTTTTATGTCAGGAATTTTATCTTCTATTGTAATTAATGATATAGTTTGTTTATTATTTACACCTGTAGTTATCATGATATGTTTGAAAGTAAAGGTAAATCCTATTCCTTATTTGCTCGCGGTTGCAATGGCTTCAAATATTGGTAGTGCTTGTACATTTATTGGTAATCCCCAAAATGTATTAATAGGTAGTTTATCTCAAGTTCCTGCTGGAGAATATTTCTTATCAGCAGCTCCAATATCTTTTTTAGGCTTAATCATGCTTTATTTAGCAATATCATTTAAATATAAAAATGATTTGTCAGTGAGCTTTGAATATAAGAGTGATAACAATAGCATCATTCATAAATATTTATTGAGTAAAACAATAATTGTATTAGCACTTGTCATTGTTTTTTATTTAGTTGGTTTCGATTTATCATTGACAGCAAGTTTTGGGGCAGCATTTTTATTGATTAATGCTCGTATAAAACCAGAACGTGTTTATGAAGATATAGATTTTAACTTATTAATTATGTTCATTGGCTTGTTTATCATCATTGCTGGCGTAGAAAAAAGTGGTTTACTTGATTTAATAAATAGTTTTTTACCACCAGAATATATGAAAGAAATACCACTGTTTTCAGTGATGGCAATAGTGCTTTCTAATATAGTAAGTAATGTACCAGCAGTATTACTTTTAAGATATTACATTCCTGTAGATGAACAAATCTTATGGCAGGCTTTAGCTTTATTATCCACAATTGCAGGTAATTTGACAGTTTTTGGCTCTATTGCGAATTTGATTGTTATTGAAATTGCCAAAAAGCAGGGGATAAAAGTAACTTCTAATCAATATTTAAAGATAGGTTTTCCATTAACGATATTATTATCCATTATAAGCATTATTTGGTTTGAATTTATAAATTAAAAGTATGAAAAGTGTTGACTTTTTGTTTTTTATCATTTATAATAGTTCATGTTGTTAAGACAAGTGCGGAAGTAGCTCAGTGGTAGAGCATCACCTTGCCAAGGTGAGGGTCGCGAGTTCGAGCCTCGTTTTCCGCTCCATAAGAAATTGGTCCCCAGTCAATAAGACTGGGGTATTTTTGTACTTAGACTTGTTTTTATGAAAGTATTGTGATATCATTCATTTAGTATAGTAGGTGTACTGTGACTATTAAGGTGAATGACAGTAACATATACAATAAGAATTTTGGTTTACTAGTTAAACAGGAGGTTTTTTTTTACAATGAACGTTACTACAGAAAAGATTGAAAATCATAAGGTAGTACTTACAATTGAAGTACCAGCTGAAGAACTTGATAAAGGTATTAAAGCTGCTTGCAAATCCCTTGCAAATCGTGTAAACATTCCTGGTTTCAGAAAAGGTAAAGCTCCTCGCCGTATTCTTGAAATGAACATCGGTAAAGAAGCTATCTTAGATGAAGCTTTTGATCGTGTTGCACAGAAAGCTTTTGATGAAGCTTTAAAACAAGAAAACTTAGATCCAGTAGACCGTCCACAGGTTGACATCGTAACTTTAGAAGAAGGTAAAGACGTAGTATTCAAAGCTACTATTACTCCTGTTCCAGAAGTTACTCTTGGCGAATACAAAGGATTAAAAGTTGCTAAAGACGCTGTTGAAGTAAAAGACGAACAAGTTGAAGAACAAGTAAAAAATATCTTAAATCACCATGCAAAAATGGTTGACGCTGAAGAAGGTGCAACTGTTGCAAACGATGATTTCATCACTTTAGATTTCAAAGGTGAAGTTGACGGTGTAGCATTTGCTGGCGGCGAAGGTAAAGATTACCCACTTCAAATCGGTTCTCATTCTTTCATCGATACTTTTGAAGATCAACTCGTTGGTCTTAAAGTTGGCGAAGAAAAAGACGTTAACGTAACATTCCCAGAAGAATATCATGCTAAAGATTTAGCTGGTAAAGCTGCTGTATTCCATTGCAAAATTAACAGCATTAAACATAAAGAAATGCCTGAACTCACTGATGAATTCGTAAAAGCATCTACTTCTTATGAATCCATCGAAGACATGAAAGCAAAACTTCGTGAAAACATTGAAAAAAATGCACAGCGTGAAGCAGATACTAAACGCCGTAACGAAATCTTAAAACAGGCTACTGACAATATCACTGTAGATATTCCAGAAGTTATGGTTGAAAACCGTGTAAGCAACATGATTCAGGAACTTTCCGTAAATCTTGAAAACCAAGGTATGAACCTTGATGCTTACTTAAAATATGCTAACATGGATATGGCAAAACTTCGTGAACAGTACAAAGAAAGTGCTGCAATCGCAGTAAAAACTGACCTCATGTTAGATGCTGTTGCAAAAGCTGAAGATATCAAAGTTGAAAACGCTGATATCAACGCTGAAATCGCTTTACTTGCTGCAACTTATGGTACAACTCCACAAGAAGTAAGCAAAATCATTAAAAAGAACCACAGCATTGGTAACTTAGTAGCTACTGTACTTCACAAAAAAGCTGCTAACTTCATCATTGACAGTGCTGTAGAAGCTTAATTAAAAAATTAAATGTAATATTTTTGACCGGGGTGAATGATATGAACTATGTACCTATGGTAGTTGAACAGTCAGGACGTGGAGAACGTGCCTATGATATTTATTCTCGTCTTTTAAAAGACCGTATAATTTTTTTAGGTGGTCCTATTGATGATAATGTAGCTAACGTGGTAATAGCCCAACTTCTATTCTTAGAATCTGAAGACCCGGATAAAGATATTCACCTTTATATTAATAGTCCCGGCGGTGTTGTTACTGCCGGGCTAGCTATTTATGATACTATGCAATATATTAAGCCAGATGTATCAACTATATGTATTGGACAAGCTGCTAGCATGGGCTCTGTGCTTTTAGCTGCTGGTGCAAAAGGCAAAAGATATGCACTTCCATATTCTCGCATTATGATACATCAACCACTTGGCGGAGCTCAGGGACAATCAACAGATATTCAAATTCAGGCTCGTGAAATTTTGCGTATTCGTGAAACTTTAAATGAAATCTTAAGTCGTCATACTGGTCAGTCTGTAAAAAAACTTACAGAAGATACAGAACGTGACAATTTTATGTCAGCGTTAGAAGCTAAGAAATATGGTTTAATAGATGAAGTTATTATTCGTCCACAAGAAGAAAAAAAGTGATAAATAGTCAATCATGATTAGCTGTAGATAAGAGGTGAATGTTGTTGAATTTCGGTGAGGGTAATAAAGGCAAAATGAAATGTTCATTCTGTGGAAAAACTCAGGAACAAGTACGAAAACTCGTGGCTGGACCAGGAGTCTATATCTGCGATGAATGTGTTAAGCTTTGCGATGAGATTGTAGAAGAAGAAGTTAATGATAATGAGCCTGTTGAACTTAGAGAGTTGCCAAAACCTAGAGAAATATATGATGTATTAAATCAATATGTAATAGGACAAGATGAGGCAAAAAAATCTCTTTCTGTAGCTGTATATAACCATTATAAACGTATAAACAGAGTTACAAAGCAGGATGATGTTGAATTACAAAAATCTAATATTTTGATGTTAGGACCAACTGGTAGTGGAAAGACTTTACTTGCACAGACCTTGGCTAAAATATTGAATGTTCCTTTTGCTATAGCCGATGCAACATCACTTACAGAAGCAGGCTATGTTGGTGAAGACGTAGAAAATATTCTACTAAAACTAATTCAAGCTGCTGATAATGATATTGAACAAGCTCAAAAAGGTATCATCTATATAGATGAAATTGATAAAATTGCTCGTAAATCCGAGAACCCTTCAATAACAAGAGATGTTTCTGGTGAGGGAGTGCAACAGGCACTTTTAAAAATCCTAGAAGGTACAATTGCTAGCGTTCCACCACAAGGTGGAAGAAAGCATCCTCATCAAGAAGGTATGTTACAAATCGATACTACAAATATATTATTTATTTGTGGTGGTGCTTTTGATGGTATTGAAAAAATAATAGATGCACGTTTAGGCAAAAAAAGTCTTGGTTTTGGTGCAGATATAAAAAGTAAACGCAAACAAACTACAGGTGAAATTTTGAAAAATGTTTTACCTGAAGATTTATTAAAATGTGGTTTAATTCCAGAATTTATAGGGCGTGTTCCTGTAGTAGTTACTTTAGAATCTTTGACAGAAGATGCACTAGTGGATATTTTGGTAAAACCAAAGAATGCTTTAGTAAAACAATATGGCAAACTTTTGGAAATGGACGGTGTAAAACTTCATTTCGATGAAGAAGCTTTACATTTGATAGCCAAAGAAGCTTTGGAGCGTAAGACAGGTGCTAGGGGACTTCGCTCAATTATTGAACGTATTATGCGTGATGTAATGTTTGAGATACCTTCCAAAATGGGTGCTGTTTCTTGTGAAATAACTAAAGAGATTATTGAAAAGAAAAAAACTCCTGTAATCACTTATGCTGATAAAAAAGCTGTAAAAAAATAACTTATTTTTAGCAAAGTAACAGGATATTAATATGCCATTAATAAAGAGTTGTTGCCAGGCTAAATAAAACCGCAGCAACTCTTTTTTATAATAAATATTTTATACTCATAGGAGGATTTCTTTCGTGGGGAAAAAAAGTACATTGAGCTTTTTACCATTAAGAGGAATGGTGTTATTTCCAAATAATGGAGCACATATTGATATAGGTCGTGATAAATCTGTTGCGGCTCTAGAAGAATGTTTGGCACATGGCAGACAGATTATGCTTAGTGTTCAAAAAGATGTCGAAGTAGAAGACCCAAAACGTGAAGATGTATATGAGATTGGTACAGTATGTCAAGTACAGCATGTAACTAAACTCAATAATGGGATTATGCGTGCGCAAATAGAAGGATTGTATCGCGCTCGTATTTTAGATTTTCGCGATGATGGTCTATTCATTGAAGTAGATGTCGAAGAAATTGAAGAAGATAAAACAGATACTAAAGAAATTCAGGCACTTATAAGAGCATGTATTTCTAAATTTGAAGATTGGGTAAAACTAAGTCATAAAATACCACCTGAAGTCATGATTGCAGTTAATGTAGCTATGGACGATGGCGGAATTTTATGCAATGTAGTTACTAATCATTTAAATTGCAAATATCAAGATAAACAAGAAATTTTGGGTATTGTTGATTTAAAAAGCAGATTAGAAGCTCTATATAAATTGTTATTACAAGAAGTAGAAATTATGGAGCTTGAAAATAAAATAGTTTTTGATGTGAACAAGCAAATGAATAAAATTCAAAAAGAATATTATTTGCGTGAACAGATAAAAGCTATCAATAAAGAATTGGGCGAAGATGATGAAATAGCAGAAGCTATTGAAGAATATCGCCAAAAAATGAAAGAACATACTTATCCAGAGTATGTAACAGAAGCATTGGAAAAAGAATTAAAACGTTTAGAACGTACAAATCCAGCTTCTCCAGAAATGGGAGTAATTCAAAATTATATTGAATGGGTACTTGATTTACCATGGGATATAGAAAATCAAGAAACTATAGATGTAAAAGAAGCACAAAAAACTTTAGATAAACATCATTATGGACTTACAAAAGTAAAAGAACGTATTATTGAATATTTATCTATAAAAGCTTTATCACCAGATATAAAAGCGCCTATCGTATGTTTAGTAGGCCCTCCTGGTGTTGGTAAAACTTCTATTGCAACATCTATAGCACAAGCTTTGAAACGTAAATTTGTCAGAGCATCTTTAGGTGGTGTACGTGATGAAGCTGAAATCAGAGGTCATCGTCGTACTTATGTAGGTGCTATGCCTGGTCGTATCATTGAAGGTATAAAGAATGCAGGTAGCAAAGACCCATTATTCTTATTAGATGAAGTGGATAAAATGGCGTCAGATTATCGTGGCGACCCTGTGTCTGCTCTTTTAGAAGTATTAGACCCAGAACAAAACAGCACATTCTCTGACCACTATATCGGGCTTGCATTTGATTTATCTAAAGTAATGTGGATAATCACAGCAAATGATTTAGGTAATATTCCTCGTCCGCTTCGCGACCGTATGGAAATCATCATGCTTCCAAGCTATACTGAAGTAGAAAAAATGCATATAGCAAAAGAACATTTACTTGATAAAGTAAAAAAAGCAAATGGTCTTAAAAAATCTCAAGTGAATATGTCTGATGAAGTAATCAGCAAAATCATCGAAGATTATACTCGTGAAGCTGGTGTACGTGAATTAGAACGTCAATTATCTAAAGCTTGTCGCAAAGCTGCTTATAAAATAGTTACAGAAAAGAAAAAATCTGTACGCATCACTAAGAAGAATATAACTGATTTTTTAGGTAAAGCAAAATACACAGAAACTAAAGCTGAAAAAGAAAACCAAGTAGGTCTTTGCACTGGTCTTGCATGGACTGAAGTCGGCGGTGTTATCTTGCCAGTTGAAGTAGCTGTTTTAAAAGGAAAAGGAAATTTATTACTCACAGGTCAACTCGGTGATGTAATGAAAGAGTCTGGTAGAGCAGCACTCACATGTATTCGCGCTCGTTCTGAGAAATTAAAAATAGATGAAAAGTTCTATGAAGAAAATGACATTCATGTACATTTTCCAGAAGGTGCAGTACCAAAAGATGGCCCATCTGCTGGTATCACTATGACTACAGCTATAGTATCAGCACTTACAGGTAAGAAAGTAAGAGCTGATGTGGCTATGACAGGAGAAATCACTCTTCGTGGCAAAGTATTACCTATTGGTGGATTGAAGGAAAAATCTTTGGCGGCTTATCGTGAAGGTATCTATACTGTAATCATGCCAAAAGCTAATGAAAGAGATTTAGACGAAATTGCACCAGAAGTAAAAGCTAAGATGAAATTTATTCCTGTAGAAACTATAGATGAAGTTTTAAAAGTAGCGTTGGTGGATTAAATGACACAGACAGATATACAAGAAAATAATGCAAATAAAATAAAAGCTCAAGATAAAATAAATATTATCCGAGCTAAATATATTGCGTCAGCTGTAAAAAAAGCGCAATATCCAGAAGAACGTTTAAAAGAAATAGCTTTTATTGGTCGTTCTAATGTGGGTAAATCTTCTTTGATTAATTCTTTGACACGTGTGCATAATTTAGCACGTGTCAGCGGTCAGCCAGGGAAAACGCAGACAATTAATTTTTATGAATTAACTGCTAGATTTAATGAAACTGGTAAGGATAAATTATTTCATTTAGTCGATTTACCAGGATATGGCTATGCAAAAACAGCTCAAACTAATCGCAAGCAATGGGCAAAATTTATCGAAGAATACTTTTTACATTCAGAGCATCTTCAATTTGTTTGCCAACTTATAGATATTCGTCATGAGCCTATGAAATCAGATAAAGAAATGTTTGATTGGCTCATAAAAAATAATATTCCTGTGCTTATTATCGCGACTAAAGCTGATAAAATAAGCCGTGGAGCAGTGAATAAACAAATAGCTCAAATTCGCAAATCCTTAGGTGTGAAAGAAATAGATATTTTACCTTATTCTTCACCGAAAAAACAGGGAAGAGCAGAGCTTTTAAATGTAATTTATGAAATGTTAGTTGATTAATAATTAAGTGCCTTTAACATATGTTAGAGGCACTTTTTGTTTAATTTAGATTTTAAAAATGAATGATATTCATATTTACTTGACTGTATAATCTATAGTTTGTTACAATAAAAACCAGATATTTTGATAAACGAGGATTATTATTATGCTTACAAATTTTGATAAATCATTATTAAATATTATTCAAAGAAACTTGCCAATCAGTGAGCGTCCATTTTTGGAATTGGCTAAGATTTTAGAGACAACTGAAGACCATGTAATAGAGCGTTTACGTTATTTAAAAGAACATGGTTATATTCGCCGTATAGGGCCATTTTTTGATTCGGGAAAATTAGAGTATAAAGGAACTCTTGTGGCTTTAAAAGTAAAAGAAGGCTATATGCAACAAGTGGCTGAATTTATAAATCGCTATCCAGGGGCTACGCATAATTATGAGCGTGAAGGCGAGTATAATTTATGGTTTACATTGCTTACACATAGCGAGGAAAAGAGAAAACAGATATTAGATGAAATCAAAGCTCAAGAAGGCGTAGAAAAATTGATGAATTTAGTATCTAATAAAAAATATAAGATAAATGTACAATTTAAATTAAAATGATTTATTTTTAGTATATTTATGCTTATAGATAGAATAACAAAGTTACAAATATATTTAATGACTTAGAAAAATTTTTTACTGTATTTGAATTTATAAAAATTTTTTTGTATAAAGTAAAAATATATAGAAAAAACGCTGTAATACTTGATTTTGTTGAAGAAAGGCAGACTAATGGATTTATTAGATAAACAAATTATTAGAATTATGCAAGATGAATTTCCACTTGTAAAAGAACCTTATAAAGAATTTGCAAAAAAACTTAATATATCTGAGCAGGAATTATTAAATCGTTTGCGAATTTATAAAGAAGAGGGTAAAATTCGTAAAATGGGTGCTGTACTTCGTCATGTAGAAGCAGGATTTTGTGCAAATGCTCTTTGTGCATGGGTAGTGCCAGTGGATAAATTAGATGAGATAGCACAAAAATTAGCTCAATGTCCATCTATTTCTCATTGTTATGATAGAAATACTACCCCAGATTGGCCATATAATATTTATACAATGATACATGCTCATACACGTCAAGAGTGTGAAGTCATTGCAGAAAAATTGGCCAAAGAAAATAATCTTCAGCAATATACTATGCTTTATTCTGTGAAGGAATGGAAAAAAACAAGTATGCGATACTTTGATGAAGCTGAAGATGAATAATTTTTGGAAGGTGATTTAATGGTTTCAGAAAAAATGTATGAATTAGGTACAAAGAAATCTACTATTCGTACTATTTTTGAATATGGTCGCAAACGTGCGTTAGAAGTAGGAGAAGAAAATATCTATGATTTTAGCATAGGTAATCCAAATGTTCCTGCTCCTGATTTTGTAAAACAGGCTATCATTGATATTTTAAATGAAATGGATCCATGTGCTGTACATGGTTATACTGTAGCTCCGGGTAATCCAGAAGTTAGAGAAGTTTTAGCTAAAGATATTAATCGCCGTTTTGGTACTAATTTCGCTGGTAAAAATTTATTTATTACTGGCGGTGCTGCTGGTGCGATTACAATTACTTTTAAAGCGTTAAGTGAAGCAGGCGATGAATTCATCACATTTGCTCCATATTTTCCTGAATATAAATGCTTTGTAGAATCCACAGGAGCTAGTTTAAAAGTAGTTCCTGCCAAAATAGATGATTTTCAAATTCAATTTGATAAGTTTGAAGAAATGATAACTGCAAAAACAAAAGCAATTATTGTAAATTCACCTAATAATCCTAGCGGTGTTGTATATAGTGAAGAAACTATCAAAAAATTGGCAGAAGTTTTGAATGCAAAATCAAAAGAATATAATCACCCAATTTTCTTAATTTCTGATGAACCTTATCGTGAAATTGCTTATGGTGTAGATGTACCATATTTGCCAAAATACTATGATAATACTATTGTTTGCTATTCTTATAGTAAATCTTTCTCACTTCCTGGTGAACGTATCGGTTATATCGTAGTACCAGATGAAGTAGCTGACTTTGGCAAAGTTTATGGCGCTATTGCTGGAGCTGCTAGAGTATTGACTCACGTAAATGCTCCATCTTTATTCCAATTAGTAATTGCTCGTTGTGCAGGTAAAGAGTCCGATATGTCCACTTATGAAAAAAATGGTAAATTACTCTACAATGGACTTATCGAAGCTGGTTTTAAATGCGTAAAACCACAGGGAGCATTTTATCTTTTCCCTCAATCTTTAGAACCAGATGATTATGCTTTCTGTAAACGCGCTCAAAAATATGATTTATTATTAGTTCCAGGTAGTGACTTTGGTTGCCCAGGACATTTCAGAGCTTCTTATTGCATAAAGACAGAAACAATTGAAAAATCTTTGTCTTTATTTAAAAAGTTAGCCGAAGAATATAAAAAATAAAAATAAATAAAAGGTATTGTTGATAGAGTTTTAAATATCAGCAGTACCTTTTTTATTAATTAATTTAAGTTTGTGAAATAAAAAGTAGGAGTATAAAAATAGTATTTTATGGATAGAGAGATTTTAAAATATTATATAGAAGAATATAAAGAAGATTTTGATAGAATAAATCAAGATGAGATTTATAAATGGTATATAGTAGCAAAATTTCAAAAAAATTGGGATATTGAAGCTGTAGACTTTTATAATATGTTAAATAAAGCTTTAGTAGATTATGTTCAAACGCCTTTTGCTAAAGTAGCTAATAATTTAATTTGTAGTAATAATTTTTATCCAAAGAGTGTATTGTTAGAGTTTGTAAAAAAGGATAAAGATACAGTAAAATCAATGTTTGAATATTTATATGATGAAAATATTTCTTTAAATAAAAGAATGAATCATTTTAAAACGAAAGCAGATAATTTATTTTTAAGAGATGAACATAATAAAAATAAATCGCATTATCAGACATTCAATATAATAAGTTTATATTTGTTTCTTAGATATCCTGATAAATATTATATATATAGGTATTCTATATTTAAATTGTGTGCCGAAAAATTAAAATATAGCAAAAAAGTAAAAAAAGGTGATATTAAAGAAGCTATAAACTTATATGATGAAATAAAGTCTGTAATAAAAGAAGATGAAGAATTAATTAATTTATCAAAAAATAGATTAAATAAAGATTGTTATCAAGATGAAAATTTAAATTTACTAACTATGGATATAGCTTATTTTATAGAAAATTTTAATGAGGAAAAGAAGCAGGAAATGATTAAGGTTGATAAATGTTGGTATGTTGGAGCTAATATGGAAGGGGTGGATTATTTTGATGAATTTGTGAAAAATGGATATTGGGAGAATGGATATGAAAATAAATATTTAGATAAAGTAAAGAGTATGCAGGTAGGCGATAAAATTGTTATAAAATCTGCATATACACAAAAAAGAGATTTACCATTTGATGTAAATAATAAATCTGTAGCTGTAATGAAATTAAAAGCAAAAGGAACGATAATAGAGAATAAACAAGATGGAAGGCGAGTATCAGTAAAATGGGATAAACCATGGGAAAAACCTAAAAAATGGTTTTTTTTACAATATAGAGGTACAATAAATAAAGTTGAACGCAAAGATGATGATTGGGTCTATGGTGCTTTATTGGATTTTACTTTTAATGATATAGAACAAGATTATGATAAATTTTTAACATATCCTTATTGGGCAAATAGATATGATATAGATATTGAAAATGAGGAAGATTATGAAGAAAATAATGAAGTAAAAATATATACTAAAGAAAATTTTTTACAAGAAGTATTTATTGAAGAAGATTTTTATAATAATTTATTGAATGTATTAAAACGAAAGAAAAACATTATTTTAGCTGGTGCACCAGGTGTTGGTAAAACTTTTATGGCTAAAAGATTAGTATATTCATTATTAGGAAAAAAAGACGATAAATATATACGTATGGTACAATTTCATCAAAGTTATGCTTATGAAGATTTTGTAATGGGTTATCGACCAAGTGAAAATGGTTTTGTATTGAAAACAGGTATTTTTTATAATTTTTGTCAAATAGCTCAAAGTGATAGAGAAAATGATTATTTCTTTATTATTGATGAAATTAATCGCGGTAATATCAGTAAGATTTTCGGTGAATTATTGATGCTTATTGAAGCAAATTATCGAGATGAAGAAATAATTTTATCGTATAATGGAAAAAATTTTGCTGTACCGAATAATTTATATATTATAGGCATGATGAATACTGCAGATAAAAGTCTAGCCGTTGTTGATTATGCTTTGCGTAGAAGATTTAGCTTTTTTAAGATTAAGCCAGCATTTGAAGATGGTAGCTTTAAAGAATATCAAAAGAAATTAGAAAATGATTATTTTAATAAATTAGTAAATCTATTGATAAAATTGAATCATGAAATTAGTGATGATATATCTTTAGGTGAAGATTTTTGTATAGGGCACAGTTATTTATGTAATTTGAATAAAGATATTTGTACAAGAGATTTATTAAAAGAGATAGCATATTATGAAATTTTACCTATATTGAGAGAATATTATTTTGATGATTTAGATAAAGTAAGTTATTGGCAAGATGAATTTGAAGGTATTTTTGATAATGAAACAAAATAACATTTTGATTAAAAACATATATTATATGCTTGCTTATGTCTATTGTGATTTGAATAAAAAACAATATGCTTGTTTAGCCGTAGAGAATTTTGAGGATATAGAAGATTTGTTGACAAGCATTTTAATAAAAGGCGTTAATTATCAATTAAAAAAGGGATTATATACTGATTATCAAGAAAAAGAAGATTTATTGCTTGTAGTACGAGGAAAAATTGTATTACAGAAAACATTAAATCTATTAAATACAGGGAAAAAACAAATTTATTGTCAATTTGATGAACTTAGTTATGATAATATTTTTAATAGAATTATAAAAGCAACAATGATACTTTTATTAAAAGATACGAAAATCAAAGAAGAATATAAGATTATCATAAAAAAATATTTACGGTATTTTTCTAAGGTAGAATATATAGATTTAGTAAATATAAAATGGAAACAATTAAAAAATTATTATCATAGAAATAATATGTCTTATGAGTTATTGATGAATATTTGTTATTTGATATATGATAGACATATATTAAGCGATAAACAAGGCGATAATTATTTATGGAATTTTATTGATGATATAAATATGGCTAATTTATATGAAAAATTTGTGCTTAATTATTATAAAAAGCATTATCCAGAATTGAAGGCAAAATCAGCGGTTATTAGATGGAACGTAAATAGTATGAATAGTGATGATGAAGCATTAGCTTTTTTGCCTAGGATGAGAACAGATATTACGTTGACATATGCAAATAAAATATTGATTATTGACACTAAATTTTATCAATATAGTTTAGTAAAACATAGTAGATATCAAAATAGCCATTTAAAACATCATTCAGATAATTTGTATCAAATTTTTACGTATGTAAAAAATAAAGATAAGATAAATACAGGTAATGTAAAAGGATTATTATTGTATGCTCAAACTGTCAAAGATGGGGAAATAAGACACAAATATATGATGGCTGGAAATGAATTTTATGTACAAACTTTAAATTTAAATCAAGATTTTGCAAGGATAAAAGCACAGTTAGATGATATTGTTAATTTAATTAAAGATAAAAAAGCTCTATAGAATAAAAATCTATAGAGCTTTTTATAATATTATTTTTCTTTGTGTTTATTTTTTTCGGCTAAATCAGCTTCACATTTTTCAAGAGCTGTAGAGAATTTACGCCAGAGGTGTTTTCTACCTAATGTACGGAATAATCCAGCACGATACATATGACGGCGAACTTGTGGATTAGCTTCGCAAAGATATACTTCAATGCCACGTTTTTGAAGATGTTTAACGATTTCATTGAGCATTTTAAGACCACTTAAATCTACGAATGGCACGCTTTCAAAGCGTAAAATTAAAGATTTTGGATCTTTATCGATATGGGCAAGGGAACGTTCAAAGGCACTTACAGCACCGAAAAAGAGTGGCCCTTCGATAGTATAAACGAGCATTTCAGGGTGATGTTCTAATTCTTTTTGGAACTGTGGTTCAATTTCTGTATGGTGGATAGCGTGAACATCAACAGAAAATACCATTTTACGCATGAACTGTAAAATAGCAAGTACGACACCAACGTTTACAGCAACTACTAAATCAGTGAAGATAGTCAAAAAGAATGTGATGAGCAAAATAAGGGAGTCTGCACGAGGGGCAACACGGATAAGGCGAATAAAATTCGGTACATCACTCATATTGTAGGATACGACGAATAAAATCGCAGCCATAGAGGCAAGTGGAATATTAGCAGCAAGTGGAGCTAAGAAGAATAATACTAATACTAAAAATACGCAGTGAACTAAGCCTGCAAGTGGATTTGTACCACCTTGACGAATATTTGTAGCAGTACGAGCGATAGCACCAGTAGCAGCGATACCACCAAAGAGAGGACAAACGATATTAGCAAGACCTTGACCGAATAATTCTTGGTTAGAATTGTGTTGATGACCTGTCATACCATCAGCAACAACGGCAGATAATAATGATTCAATAGCACCGAGCATGGCAATAGTAAAAGCTGGGCCAATCAAAGCAAATACATCAGAAATAGATATTTCAGGAAGTGTAAGACTTGGTAAGCCTTGAGGAATACCACCAAAAGCAGTGCCGATAGTAGCAACCCCAGGGAATTGATAATAAGATTGGATACAAGTAGCGACAACCATTGCCCAAAGTGGTGCTGGGAGTTTTTTAGCAAGTGGAATTTTTGGCATGATTAGGATAATAGCAAGGCTGATTAAACTAATCATGAGTGTAGGCATATGACTTTGTGGTAAAGATAAAATCATCAAATAAAGTTTTTCATGGAACATTTCAGCGTGAGCAATTGGCGGGAAACCAAAGAAGGATTGCCATTGACCAACCCAAATAGTAACACCGATACCAGCAGTGAAGCCAACGATAACAGGAGCAGGAATAAAGCGAATGACATCACCGAGTTTGGCGATAGACATTAAAACTAAAATAATACCAGCCATGATAGTGGCGATTTGTAGGCCTGCTAGACCATATTGTATCAAAATGCCACTGAGTAAAACGATAAATGCACCTGTAGGGCCTGCAATCTGTACACGAGAGCCACCAAAGATAGAAACGAAAAATGCGGAAATAATAGCAGTATAAATACCTTGTGCAGGAGATACGCCACTAGCGATAGCAAATGCCATAGCAAGAGGCATAGCCACGATACCGACTACGATACCTGCGGAGATATTTTTTCCTAAATGTTCAGATTTGAATAAACCAGCGTTATAAGCTTCTTTTAATGCAATCAACAGTAATTCTCCTTTAGTTAAATATTAAATTGTTAAGTGAAAAACGATTAAAAAATATGTAATAGCTATAATTTTTCTTAGATGATAAAATACCTCCTTTATAAATAAAATATAAGTGATAAATTTTTTATAAACTTCATAAATATGATAAAGCTAATAAAAAATACAAAGAATAGTTTATCACTAGATTTTAAGACTAGCAATAAAATTTAGGTGAAAAATAAAAAAGAAATTAGCAAAATACTAATTCCTAGCAAAATTTTAATAAAATATGATATGAAAATGTAGTTTTAAGCTTCAAGATATCGTTGATACATATTATAAGTTTTTTCATCAAAACAAGAGAAAATAATATCAAGTTTATAATCTTTATGCATATCTAGCCATGTTTTGACTGTAGAGATAGCAATTTTTGTCGCTTCTTCTAGTGGATAATGATATACACCAGTGGAGATAGCAGGAAAAGCGATACTGTGAATATCGTGTTTCAAAGCTAAATCTAAAGAATTTTTATAGCAATTGGCAAGTAGCGAAGCTTGATTTTTTTGAGTAGAACAAATTGGCCCTACTGTATGAATTACATATTTTGCTTTTAAATTATAGCCCTTAGTGATTTTAGCTTCGCCAGTTTCACAGCCACCGAGAGTGCGACATTCTGCTAAAAGCTCACGACCTGCACGGCGATGAATAGCACCGTCGACTCCACCACCGCCGAGAAGCGTTTTATTCGCAGCATTGACGATTGCATCACAATCAAGAATAGTAATATCACCTAAATCAATAGAAATCATATTAACACCTTCTATAAAAATTAATTAGTTAAATCATCTAATAGGAATTTTAGAAATAGTTATCTTTGTTTTTTTCAAGCCATTAGCCTTGAGAAAATGGCTTAATTCTTGTTTATTTTGTCTACACATAGCACCGAGAGTGATTTCAGGAATTAGTTCACTATCCCAAATATCAGCTAAACATAATTTATGATAACTGCGGATTTCGTTTTTAAATAAAGAAAAATGCGTCTGTTCAATGGAAGACATTCGCAATAGTGAATGGAATTTGTCATGCAAAGGTTTGAGCGTAGCAGGTAAGATAATATTACGGCTCATGCTCAAAAAATCTTTTTTCATAGATAGAGTTTTAGGATAAAAAAGCAGACGAAATTCATGTTCATCAGCAAAATAATTATTTTTAGCAAAGTTCATGACTTTATTATAGGCAATGACTAAAACGATAAAGCCATATTGTTCGATATATTTTTGAAAAGGGTCATTATAATTGCGGATTTGTTCTTCAAATAAATCGTAAAAACAAGCACAGATATGGGATAATTTATCTAAGATTTCAGCATCACTATAGAGAATTTTTTCTAGTTCTGTTATGGAAAAATGGGAATAATCTTTGAAATTTACATTGAGTTTATCCATGTTGATACCGATACAAACACCACTATAACTAGAAGCATATCTTTCCCAATGTGAGAGATTATCTTTTTTATCGGTTAAACTTAGCGAATAACCATCACTTTTTTTGAGATAATTTTTTAAGTCAGGCATATGGGTTTCAAAACTTTTTTTCAATAATGATAGATATTGCTTGAAATTATCATCAGTAGAATTATTTATAATTTCGTCCATATCTTTGAGCATATGATTTACAGTATAATATCTCTCTGATTTATCATTAGAAGATTTTAGATTGGTCAGCCAAAGCTCACGACTCATGATGATATTATAAAGTGAATTGATTGATGTATAATGATAAAAAATATTTTGTCCGTCCATAATTATTACCTCGTAGAAGTCTTATTAATTATAATTATGAAAGGGAAAAAGAGAAAATGCAATAATAATAATATAGTTGTTCATTTCTTTAATGATAAAGAAACGAACCAAAGAAATCACCCGCTCACGCACTTTTTACTTTGCTGATAGCTACCGTAAAAAGATGCTAAAATGTGGGAAAAAGTTTGGTATTATTAAAGATTTTCAATAACTAGCGTTACCATTAAAATTTTAAAATGCGAAAAAACGATAAATAAAATAATAACCAAATATTCCTCACGTTAGCAAATTTTGCGGTAGCCGTAGGCTATTGGCAAGGATAAAACCATGACTATGAATTTAGCTCTACTGTTTGAGCGAAGCGAGTTTAGAGCGTTATAGTCATGGTTTTATAATTGACAAAGAAAAATTGGTATCGGGAGGTAGAGTTCTTTTGTTACTTTTCTTGCTCATGAAAGAAAAGTAAGCGGACTATACGAACATTTGTTGTAATAGTCCTTTTTTTATTTGTTTCCAGTGTTCTAGTTGTGCTTTTTGGTTTTCGAGTTTGCGGTCAAATGCTGAAAGGAAATCGGCTATTTTTGTTTGTTCTTCTAAACAAGGTAAATTAACATATAGTTTGGATAAATTATCTTGATTTATATTAGTATTAGCACTAGAAGAACTTTTTTTCAATAAAGCTTTTCTAAAACTAAATTCTAGAAAACAATATTTTTTATAGTGAAGATAAATATTTTCATTTATATTAAATCTACACCTGATAATAAATCCAGAATAAACGGTATCAATCAGATTTTCCATGATTACACAAGGTAAACCTACGCCTTCACGTTTTACAGAAGAACGAACAAAAAGAACATCACCTTTTAACAAATTATTTTCTGAAAGTTCTTTTTCTGTTACATCAACTAATGAATAATTATCATTAAAAATATAAGACTTATTAAAAATGTCTTGTAAATTAATGAATTTTTTTCCGTGTCCAAACGCTTCATTACTTTTAGAAATACCATTTTTTAAAGTAGCAATATCGCCTAATTTTTTCTTTTCCCAATTAGGATAATTATTGCCGTTTTTATCTTTAAAGCGTAGTTTTTGGCTAAAGATTTGTTGTAGCAATCCTTTTTTCTGATTTTCTAGGCTAATGATAGTATTTTCTAGGTTTGTTATTTTTTTATCTACTGTAGTAAGGAAATTAGCAATTTTATTTTGTTCTTCTAATTTAGGAAAAGGTATTTTAAAAGATTTTATATCTTGAATACTAACGTTAGCTTGATTACCAGTGCCACCAACTGAAAATCTAAAAAATTTGTTTAAAAATGTATTATTTAATAATATATATTTCAAAAAATTAGCAGAGTAATTTGAATTGGTTATTTTAAAAACAGCTAATCTTTGATTTAAAAGTAAATTAGTTTCATTTTTTATTTGATAAGAATATCCAAAATCTTTTTTTCCAAACGTTCCAGTTAAAGTTAATATAATATCATTTTTTTCTAATAAATATGGTAATTCTTTTTGAGAAATAGTATTTAAATATCTAGGATTTTTTTCTAAATTTAAAGTATTGTTATTTACATTTCCCATTTTTATAACTTGATATTTAGCTTTATAATTTAACAAGTTTTCACTTTTAAAAGCATATCCACCATATATATTAGTAAATAAATTTAATGGAACTTTTTGCCATTTATCAGTGAATTCTTTAAATCTTAATTTTGGTACATTCATTATTTTAACCCCAATTCATGGAAGTATTTATCTAATTCTTCATCAATATTTTGGCTTTCGTTTTGGAGTTTGGTCAATGTGGCAAATTCTGCTTGTAGGTCTACTGGTTCTTCTTCTTCAAATGTATCTACATAACGAGGAATATTGAGGTTATAGTCGTTTTCTTCGATTTCTTCGATAGTGGCAACATGAGCATATTTTTCTACATCTTGGCGGTTTTTATATGTTTCGATGATTTTATGGATATGTTCATCTGTGATGAGGTTTTGATTTTTGCCTTTGTCGAATTCTTTGGAAGCATCAATAAATAATATATCTTTGTTTGGACGATTTTTCTTGAAGACTAAGATACAAGTCGGAATACTTGTGCCATAGAATAAGTTTGCAGGTAAGCCGATGACTGTATCAAGATAGTTGTAATCACGGATAATTACTTTGCGGATTTGTTCTTCAGCAGAGCCACGGAATAATACACCATGTGGCAATACTACAGCCATAGTGCCGTCTTCATCTAAGGAGTTTAACATATGGCAGACGAAGGCAAAATCTGCTTTGCTAGAAGGTGCAAGTTTGCCGTAAGGGCTGAAGCGTTCGTCTTCTAAGAATTTTTTATCAGCAGACCATTTGGCAGAATATGGCGGATTGGCTACGACTGCACTGAATTTTTTATCCATGAAAGCAGGTTCTTCAAGTGTATCGCCATTTGCTATTTCAAAATGTTGATATTGAATATTGTGTAAAAGCATATTCATGCGAGCAAGGTTATAGGTAGTTGCAGTTTTTTCTTGTCCGTAGTAATAAGTAACTTTAGTTTCTTTGCCGACACGAAGAAGAAGCGAACCACTACCGCAACATGGATCGTATACGGAGAATGATTTATCTTTATTTAAAGTTACAAGGCGAGCTAAGATTTTGGATACTTGTTGTGGTGTATAGAATTCGCCAGCTTTTTTGCCTGCTGTCTGGGCGAACATGCCTATTAAATATTCGTATGCATCACCGAGTACATCAATTTCAGCATTATCAAAATCTAAATCAAGATTGTCTATACTAGCTAATACTTTGCCGATTACTTGGCTACGTTCTTTGACATCTTTGCCAAGTTTGGTGGATTTTAAATCCATATCATCAAATAAACCTTCAAAATCATGCTGGCTTTGTGTACCGAGTGATGATTCAGAAATGGCAGAAATAGCTTTGTCGAGTTCTTCAATATCGAAGCTATTTGTTTCTTTTAAGACTTTAGTGAAGTGAGAAAATAAATATTGTGGTGCGATAAAGTAACCAAGAGATTCAACAATATCAGAACTAAAATCGTTTCTTACATCTTCATCATTATCAGCATAGAAATCTTCAAAAGAGATATTATCATCTTTTAATAATAAATGAGCATTTTTTTCTACTTTTTCAGATAGATAGCGATAAAAGATCAATCCTAAAATATAAGATTTGAATTCGTAAGCTTCCATACTACCACGCAAATTATTTGCCATGTCCCAAAGTGTAGAATGAAGTTGTGCTTGTTGTACTTTTTGAATATCAGAAGTTGACATAAAAATCCTCCTAAAAATAAAATGATGTTCATTTCTTTTATAGTAAAGAAACGAACTAAAGAAAATTATTATAGATAAAATTTTAATTTAAAAATACAAAAAAGTAATGTATTATATTTATTTGTTCATTTCTTTGGTGGCAAAGAAACGAACCAAAGAAAGCCACCGCAGATAAAATTTTAGCTTTGAAAAAAATTATCATTTCATACAAAGCTTAAAACTCGCTACGCTCAGACAGTTAAGCAAAAAACGTATTCAATGATAATATTTTTCAATAATCTTACGATTACCGCTAAATTTTATAATGCGGAAGAAGTAACGTAATAATAACCGAATATCCCTCACGTTAGCAAATTATAATTGTTCATTTTTTTGGTGGTAAAGAAATAGATAAAAAAGATATCATAAATAAATTTTAAAATACAAAAGAGGTTAATATATGAAATTTGATTTTGTTTTTGTGCTATAGTATAATATAGGCAAAAGAAGAGAATAAACTGATGTTCGCTACGTCAGCCCTCTTCTGAGAATTCTGCAAAAATGGAGAAGAGGCTGTCCGTTAAGACGGCTTCTTTTTTATTTCAATTTTAATTGAGATAAGAAAGTATAGTAAATACAAGAGTTAAGAAAGAGATTATCAAAGATAATACTTCATAATCGGTCATATTTACCACCTCCCTCAAAAGAGAGAGAGCCGACACATCAATTTATTCTCCGCAGGATATTGTATCATAAAGGCAAGTGAAAGGCTTGTCTTTTTTTATGCCTTTATTAAATTTTTAAAATACGAAAAATGATAAATAAATATATTTGTTCATTTCTTTGATGGCAAAGAAACGAACCAAAGAAAACCACCGCAGATAAAATTTTTAATTTTGAAAACAATTATCGCTTCATACAACGCTTAGAAACTCGCTACGCTCAAACATTCAGACTAAAACCGTATTCAGCGATAATTTTTTTCAATAACTAGCGTTACCATTAAAATTTTAAAATGCGGAAGAAGTAACATAATAATAACCAAATATTCCTCACGTTAGCAAATTTTGCGGTAGCCGTAGGCTATTGGCAAGGATAAAATCATGACTATGAATTTAGCTCTACTGTTTGAGCGAAGCGAGTTTAGAGCGTTATAGTAATGATTTTATAATTGACAAAGAAAAATTGGTATCGGGAGGTAGAGTTCTTTTGTTACTTTTCTTGCTCATGAAAGAAAAGTAAATATAAAATAGGGTGTTTGTTCATTTCTTTAATGATAGAGAAACGAACCAAAGAAAGCCATTGCAGATAAAATTTTAGTTTTGAAAATAAAATTATAGATTAAAAATATTTTGCTACGTGTTCTTTGATGAAGTCTATAGCTTTATTAGTTATAGTTTTTTTCTGTGAATATCCTTTATTAATTTTACTAGCTATATCCATTCTATTGGTGAGTCCGCTATAATTGTATTCTTGAATTTGTTCAGCTATGAAAGCTGGTTCTAGGTCGTATTCTGTAGCGAAGTTTTTGATTTCTTGTTGTTGTTGTTCATCTTCAAAATTTTTGAAGGCATCATCAATAGAACTGTCTGGATTTAAATTTGGAATGACTTCATCTAAGAATTTTTCAATTAAATCTATTTTATAACGTAATTTTTGATTGCCACTGCGATTTAATTCTGTTTTTATTTGTTGTACTTCTGTCTGTTGTTTGGTTTTGTCATGTCGTTCTATATTATGGATAAGGTTCATAATATAATCAAGATTAATATTGTCTGTGGCTACAAGTTCAATACAGAAATCTATGTCATCTAAAATAGAAGTCTTTGTTTTATCATAAGAGTATTTTAGATTTTCATGGATTAAGAAATATTTTGATTTGTAGTCTTCAAAATCTTGTATGTTGATATCTTGAATTTGTTTATCAAAGTCAAATTCAGTGAAGTTATTTAAAACATTTTTTGTTTTGATTAAATCACGGAAGGCTAAAACGAATTCTTTTTGTTCTTTTTCGGTGATTAAATCATCTACATATTCAGGTTTTGAAGCAACGGATAATAATGTTTTTATTTTTTCACGGAATTGATTTAAATAATAATCAAAGTCTTTTACTAAAACATCATCAATATTGCTAGTTTGAGAGAATAAGCGGATAGCGTCATCAGTTTTTGTCTTTAAATTGCGATAGCAAACGATATTGCCAAATGGTTTTGTAGTATGTTCTACGCGATTGGTACGAGAATAAGCTTGTAGTAGATTGTGATATTCTAAATTTTTATCTACATATAAAGTATTCAATACTTTGGCATCAAAACCAGTTAACATCATACCGACTACAATTACAATATCTATTTGAGCTGTTTTGATTTTTTTCATTAAATCACTAGCAAAAGCAGGGAATGTAGTTACATGGTAATTTGTATTATACATTTTATTATAGTCAGTGATGATTTTTTCAAGGCTATCTTTAGAATGTTCTTGTTTAAATTCTAGGTCTTCATTTTCTTCGTAAGTGAAGATAGCAGATATTCTTAAATCTGTATTTAATTCTTTAAAAATATTGTAATAAGCTATCAATGTTTTTATATTAGCTACAGCGAATAAAGCGTTATATCTGCGGTTATTTGTTTTTCTATCGTGATTATCTATGATATGTTGGGCAATGAGTTGTAGTCTTTTTGGTTCAGAGAAAACTTCTTCTTTGTCGATATTTTCTACTTTTGTATCATCAAATGGATCATATTTTCCTTCAAATGTTTTGATATATTCTACATTGAAGCCCAACACATTATGGTCGAAGATAGCATCTTTGATTAAATAAGTGTGTAGACATTTGCCGAAGATATCTGCTGTGGTGCGGTTGTCTTGTGATTTATTTTCTATAAAACGTGGTGTACCAGTAAAACCGAAGATTTGAGCTTTAGTAAATGCTTTTTTGATATTAGTTAGCTGTTTGCCAAATGTAGAGCGATGACATTCATCAAAGATGATGATTACTTTTTCTTGAGCGTATTTGGCGAAATAATCGTTATATCTTGGCGTAGTAGTGGCTTTGGCTAATTTTTGAATAGTAGTAACGATGAAATTTGTATGTTCATCTTTTATTTGTTTAGCTAGTATGGCTGTATTATCAGTAGCGTCTATAGAGTTAGCTTCAAATTTATTGAATTCCTGTGTAGTCTGGCGGTCAAGGTCAGAGCGGTCGACTACGAATAATATTTTTTTGATAGATGGTTGTTTAGCTAATAATTGCCCACATTTAAAAGAAGTGAGTGTTTTTCCTGAGCCTGTAGTATGCCAGATATAGCCACCTTCATTAGTATTGAGTGCTTGTTGAATTAATTTTTGTGTAGCATATACTTGATATGGTCGCATAATCATTAAGTTTTTATCTGTATCATTGATAATCATATAATTATAAATCATGTCTAATAGATGATTAGGATTTAAAAAGCTTTGTGCAAAATCAGCTAATTTAGTTATGCGTTTATTGTGTTCATCAGTCCAAAAGAAAGTAAGACTATATAGAGGATTGTAATCGCTGTTGGCATAATATTTAGTATCGACACCATTGGAGATGACAAAAATCTGAATGAAGCGAAAGAGATTGCAATAAGAATGTATTTTGTAGCGATTAATTTGATTAAAGGCTTTTTTGATATCTTGACCACGTTTTTTTAGTTCAATTTGTACAAGTGGCAAACCATTGATAAGAAGTGTTACATCATAGCGAGCATCATTTTTTGTAGTTGCATTATGCACTTTTATTTGATGAGTAATTTGGAAAGTATTATTGCTAAAATTTTCTGTATCTAATAATTTAAAATAAATTTGACTACTATCATCACGTTCTATAGTGAATTTATCATGTAAAAATTTAGCTGATTGATGGATACTTTTACCACCAATTTTAGTCAATAAACGATCAAATTCTTTATCTGATAAATCTTTGCCATTGAGTGTTTCTTGATTAAGTTTATTTATTTGTTTGCGAAAATTAATAAATAAGTCATCAGCATTACTGCTTTTAACTTTTTTATATTGGCTAGATAATTGTTGGATAAGCTCTTTTTCTAATTCATTTTCACTTTGTGGGTACATAATAATAATACCTTTCTAGTTTATTTTTTTATTTTATGTAATAAATATATAAAGAAAGACTACTCCTAATCATCAGGGAATAGTCTTTTTGTCTTTTATTATACTATATCTAAAGTTGTATTTCAAAATACATAAAAGAGTGTTCATTTTCTTTAGTGGTAAAGAAAATGAACCAAAAGAAAGCCACTGCAGATAAAATTTTAGCTTTGAAAAAAATTATCATTGTATATAATACTTAAAACTCGCTACGCTCAGACAGTTAAGCAAAAGACGTATTCAATAATAATATTTTTCAATAATCTTATGATTACCGCTAAATTTTATAATGCGGAAAAATAACGTAATAATAACCAAATGTCCCTCACGTTAGCGAATTTTGCGGTAGCCGTAGGCTATTGGCAAGAATAAAACCATGACTATGAATTTAGCTCTACTGTTTGAGCGAAGCGAGTTTAGAGCGTTATAGTCATGGTTTTATAATTGACAAAGAAAAATTGGTATCGGGAGGTAGAGTTCTTTTGTTACTTTTCTTGCTCATGAAAGAAAAGTATGTATAAAATAGGGGGTTTGTTTATTTCTTTAGTGATAAAGAAACGAACCAAAGAAATCACCCGCTCACGCACTTTTTACTTTGCTGATAGCTACCGTAAAAAGATGCTAAAATGCGGGAAATGTTTGGTGTTATTAAAGATTTTCAATAACTGACATTATCATTAAAATTTTAAAATGCGGAAAAAGTAACGTATTATTTATTGTGAAGTAGATATTCTTGAAGATTTTGTAAAAATAATTGAGCTGGTTTAGTGAGTATTTGATGTTTTTTCCAGACTAAATCTATTTGTGCTTCAAGTGGTGGATATAGTGGTTTGAAGCATAAATTAGTGCCGTTTGTGTTCACTAGATTAGCAAGACAAAGGGCTGAGCCTAGATTTTCTTGAACCATGATAGAGGCGTTATAGATTAAGTTATAGTTAGCAACTATATTTAATTGAGTGAAATTTTGATTGAGCCAGCCTGCTATTTTATTGCTGACCATTGTTTGACTTGAACATATTAAGGGGATATTCAAAATATCAGAAGATGTTATATATTCTTTATCGGCAAGAGGAGAATTTTTTAACAGTAATAGTCCCCAAATGTCTTTTACAGGTAAGGTGATAAAATTATATTTTTGTTTATCATGGGCATCAATCAATAAGCCAAAATCTAATATACCTTTATCTAGTTGTTCGATTACAGTATCAGCATTTCCACTAAAGATATGATAATGTATATCTTTATGTGTTTTTTTTATTTTAGTCATAGTTTTGGCTAGAAATTTAAAGGCATTTGTTTCTGCACAGCCGATATATATATCGCCACTGATGATTTCATGAGAATTTTTTAGAGCATTAATCGTTTTTGCTTGTAATAAAATTATTTCTTTGGCTTTGTTATATAAAAATAGACCTTCGGAAGTCAAAGTAATTTTGCGATTGGAGCGGATAAATAATTTACAATTTAGTTCTTTTTCTAAATCCATTAATTGACGAGATAAAGTGGGCTGTGTTATATGCAAAACTTGAGAAGCTTTTAAAATATTTTCTTCTTCAACTACTGTTACGAAATATTTTAAAACACGTATATCCATAAAAACCTCCAGATTTTAGTATTAAAAAATATAGATGAATTATATTATATTTTATTATGCTTAAAAAGTATAGTTTATTATTAAATATAAGTATTTGATATAGTAGAAATGGTAAATTATAATGAAAGCAAAGAAAAAATTATTTATTAATCTAAAAAAGAGAGTAAATATAAAGGTGGGTTAGTGATGAACTTTAAGAAAAATTTAAAAATAGTTAGAGCAATTACCATGTGTTTGGCATTAGGGACAATGGGGTGCATAAATATGAATATGGTATCAGCAAGTGATAATTTGCAAGCACCAAAAAGTGCCTTCGATAAGAATTATAAACCAGATATGTCAAGAGGTGCAGATAATTTTTATCAAAGTGATAAAGTAAATATGCAAAAAGTTGAATTTAAAAATCAATATAATATGACAGTTGTGGGCAATTTGTTCGTACCTAAAAATTTAGCGCAAAATGAAAAAGCTCCAGCTATTATTGTAGGGCACCCTATGGGAGCTGTAAAAGAACAATCGGCAAATTTATATGCTACAAAAATGGCAGAACAAGGTTTTGTAACTTTAGCTATGGATTTATCTTTCTGGGGAGAATGTGAAGGTCTACCAAGAAATAGCGTATCTCCTGATATTTATGCAGAAGACTTCAGTGCAGCAGTTGATTATTTAGGTACACGTGATTTTGTGGATAAAGATAGAATTGGTGTTATTGGCATTTGTGGTAGTGGTAGTTTTGCTATCAGCGAAGCAAAAATTGATTCTCGTTTAAAAGCTATAGCTACAGTTAGTATGTATGATATGGGTACAGCTACTAGAAGTGCTTTAGGTCATAGCCAAAGCGTAGACCAGAGAAAAGAAATCATCAAAGAAGCGTCTAATCAGCGTTATAGTGAATTTTTAGGACAAGAACGCAAATATACAAGTGGTACAGCTGATAAATTGAGTGAAAATCCTTCTGATATTGAAAAAGAATTTTATGATTTTTTATCGTACTACAAGAGGATATAGTGCAAATACAACAACACACCCAACACTTACAAGTAATGTGAAATTCATGAATTTCTATCCATTTAATGATATCGAAACAATTTCTCCAAGAACATTGTTATTTATCGCTGGCGAAGATGCTCATTCTAAAGAATTTAGTGAAGATGCTTATAAATTAGCAGCAGAGCCAAAAGAATTATATATTGTGCCGAATGCAGGTCATGTGGATTTATATGATAGAACAGATGTAATTCCATTTGCAAAATTAACAGAGTTCTTTAAAGATAATTTATAAGAAATAAAAAATTTACTTAAAAGAATTTTAAAGTAATTAAGTATTTAACGTAGTATTTGTTAGTGAGAAAGAGAAGTAGAGTTACTTCTCTTTTTTATTGGTAAGTGAAATTGGAAGTAATTTTTAATCAAAAATAATATAAATAAAAGGGAGCGATAAAAGATGAAATTATGTATGAAAATAATATTATGATGTTATTTAATTTTGATGATGTCTGTTAGTGCATTGGCAAAAGATATATCAGATACAGAAGCAAGAACAGATAAAGAATTATTACCAGCATTAAAACAAAGTAGAGAGATGGATTTTGCTAAAACTGGTGTGCAAGGATATAAGGATTTATTCAATAATTTAGTTGGTTCTAAGGATTTGCCGAAAGATGAAAATGTAAATGTATATGATGTATATGTAGAAAATCCTGATAGTGATAAGGATTTACGTTTGCGCATTTATAAGCCAGTGAATAAACAAGATAATTTAGCTGGTATTTTGTGGATACATGGTGGTGGATATTTATTTGGTGTGCCTGAACAAGATGAGATGCAAAGTATTCGCTTTGCTAAAGAAGTAGGTGCAGTAGTTGTAGCTGTAGATTATAGATTAGCGCCTGAAAATAAATATCCAGCTAGTTTAAATGACTGTTATACAGCTTTAGGTTATTTATTTAAAAATGCAGATAAATTAGGTGTAGATAAGGAGAGAATTGCTGTAGCTGGTGCTAGTGCAGGTGGCGGATTATGTGCAGCTACTGCTTTAATGGCTAGAGATAAAGGCGAATATAAATTAGCTTTTCAAATGCCTCTTTATCCAATGATTGACGATAGATTTCAGACGCCAGCAAGTCAAGAAAATATAGATTTGCGAGTTTGGAATAATGTAGCTAATAAATACGCATGGCATGCTTATATTGGTGATTTAGCAGGAACAGATGAAGTGTCTTATTATATGGCTCCAGCTAGAGCAAAAGATTTGACAGGTTTGCCACCAGCATATTCTTGTGTAGGTAATTTAGACCCATTTAGAGATGATACTATAAATTATATGGCAAGATTAGCTCAAGCAGGTGTGCCAGCAGAATTACATGTTTATCCAGGAGCGTATCATGCTTTTGAAGTGATTGCACCTGATACACAATATGCAAAAGATGTAGTCAATGAATATGTAAAAGTTTTAAATAAAGCTTTGAATAAATAAAATAGTTTATTGATATTTTCAAGATGTATTTAGGAGCGAAATTATGACTAAGAATAATTTAATCGTATTTATTTTGACTATAGGCGTATTTAGTATCTTAAATACGGAGATGGGTGTCATTGGTATATTGCCAATAGTTGCAAGTACTTATAATATAGAAATATCTGTGGCTGGTTTATTAGTTAGCTTATTTGCTTTAGCAGTAGCTGTGTCTGGTCCGATATTACCTTTATTATTATCTAAATATAATCGCAAAACGATTATGATAATATCTTTGGGAACTTTTTTTGTTTGTAATGTGATATCTGCTTTTGCAGGAAGTTTTTGGCTTGTATTAGTGGCAAGAGTAGTGCCTGCATTTTTACACCCTGTATATGTTTCATTATCTTTTGCTATAGCTTCTTCATCTGTATCAGAAAAAGAAGCACCTAAGGCAGTAGCAAAAGTAATGGTTGGTGTTTCAGCTGGTATGGTGCTTGGTGTACCAGTTATGAGTTATATTGCAAATTTATTTTCTTTAGAAATAGCTATGCTTGCTTTTGCTTTGGTGAATTTAATCGCTTTAGCATTGACAATAATATATGTACCATCTATGCCAGTCAAAGAAAAAATGTCTTATGGCTCTCAGCTCAAAATTTTAAAAGATATTAATTTATGGTGGGCTTTGATAGCTGTAATTTTATTAAATGGTGCAAATTTTGGTGTATATAGTTATTTAGCCGATTATTTAGAAAGAGTATCGCTATTATCCACAGAATTTGTGAGCATTACACTTTTGATTTTCGGTTTAGCGAATATTTTAGGCAATGTTATTGCTGGTAGATTATTAAGCCAAAGACCACTTTCATTTGTAGGGATATATCCATTTTTGTTAACAGTATTATTTTTAGTAATGCTATTTTTAGGCAATATGGGTTTTGTAATCATGGGTATAGTTTTAATCTGGGGAATACTCGTGGGTTGTGCTGCTAATATTAATCAGTATTGGATAACAAGAGTGGCATCTAATGTGCCTGATTTTGCTAATGCTTTATTTTTAGTAGCTACAAATGTAGGTACTTGTATAGCAGCTTTTGTATGTGGTATTTTCATTGATGAATTTGGTATAAATAATGTAGTTTTAGGTGGCATTTTATTCACTGTATTGAGTATAGGTTTCTTTTTTGCGGGAATAAAAAAATCACCAAAGGAGAAAATGTTAAAAGTAAATAAAGCAGTATAAAAAAATCCTCTATAGTTAAATGAATTATTCATCACTAACTATAGAGGATTTTTTATATATTTAGGAGCATGTCATACCAGACAACGCCACCATGTGTAGATTTAGAAATACCTAAATTTTGAAATCCAAATTGTTCATAAAATGGAATAAGTTGATGTTTACAGCATAAAATAATTCCAGTGCGTTTTTCTTTTTGAGCCTTTTCAATAAGATTTTTCATTAATTTAGTTGCAATGCCTAAATGTTGATAAGATGGCAATACATCAATACCAAAGATTGTTTGATACTTTCCTTGAGGTTGATGAAGTTTAGCATTTGTATACATTTCATCAGTAATAGTTTCTTCATCAGTTACCATACCATTGACAAAACCTATAATTTCATTATCATCATGTTTATGAATTTTGGCTACTAAGAAATGATTAGGAAATACATCAAATCTAGATTTTAAAGTATTTAAACTAGCACTTTCTTGGGATGAAAAACATATTTGCTCAATATCTGCAAGAGTTATTAAATCATCAGCTGTTGCAGTAGTAATAGATATCATAAAAACCCCATCACATCATTTATTATTTTGCTCATTAAAGAGAGCTTTTAATTTTTTTTTGCGTTTTTTCTTGAAAGAATTGGAATAACGTTCTTCTTCACTGAAGATACAACCACAATAAGGCTGACGATATAATTCTAAATCAATGCTTGTTTGTGTTCCTTCAGCAAATCCTGGTCGAAAATCTTCATAGAAGAAAGGAATACCTACCGCTTGAGAAATTTTTTGAGCGACATCTTTCATCATTTCATGGTTTTGATAAGGACTGACAAATAAAGTTGATGAGAATGCATCAAAATTATTTTCTTTAGCATAAATTGCTGTTTGATGAAGTCGCCAAGCATAACACATACGGCAGCGTCGATTATCTAAATTAAGACCATCTGTATTTTTTTCGATAGTTAAAGCACGTTGTAAAAAATCTCGTAATTGATAATTTGTATCTACGATAAGTTTTAAATCAACTTTTTGTGCATATTCTTGTGCAGTTGTTAAACGGTGCTTAAATTCTTTATAAGGGTGAATATTAGGATTGAAAAAATATCCTGTAATATCATGACCTTCTGAACGAAGTTTTGGCACTGGATAACAAGCGCATGGACCACAACACATATGAAGTAATATATTCATTTATAAACTCCCTAAATAAATATAAATTATTCCGTTTTTGTCAAACCAAGATGTTCATAACCAAGCTTGGTAACAACTCGCCCTCTAGGAGTGCGATTGATAAAGCCTAATTGAAGTAAATAAGGCTCATAAACATCACCGATAGTATCTGTTTCTTCGCTTACTGCTGCAGCTAATGTTTCAAGACCGACAGGGCCACCGCCAAATTTATTAATCATAGTGAGTAAAATATTGCGATCAATATGGTCAAGCCCCATCTTGTCAATTTCAAGCATAGCTAGAGCCGTATCTGCGATTTCATCAGTGATAATACCGTCGCCTTTTATTTGAGCGAAATCACGAACTCGTTTTAAAAGGCGATTAGCTACTCGAGGTGTTCCACGAGAGCGACGTGCGATTTCCAAAGCTCCTCTATCTTCGATAGGTATATTTAAGATTTCAGCGGAGCGCTTGATAATAAAAACTAATGATTCAGGTGTGTAATATTCTAGGCGAGAAATAACACCAAAGCGATCACGTAGTGGAGAGGCTAAGGCACCAGCTTTAGTAGTCGCTCCAATGAGTGTAAATGGCGCAATATCAAGACGAATAGAGCGAGCGCTTGGCCCTTTACCGATGATGATATCCAAGGCAAAATCTTCCATAGCGGAATATAAAACTTCTTCTACGCTATGAGAAAGACGGTGAATTTCATCAATAAATAATACGTCTTTTTCGGTGAGGTTCGTAAGTAGTGCTGCTAAATCGCCAGAGCGCTCAATAGCTGGCCCAGAAGTTACACGGAAGTTTACTCCCATTTCATTAGCGATAATATTGGCAAGTGTAGTTTTACCGAGTCCAGGAGGTCCGTATAAAAGTACATGGTCAAGAGCTTCATTGCGATTTAAAGCTGCTTGAATGAAAATAGATAAATTATCTTTGACTTTATCTTGTCCTATATATTCTTGTAATTTCTTAGGGCGTAGAGAATACTGCCAATTATCAATATCCATCTCGCCACCAGAAACTATGCGTTCATTAAAGTCTTCCATTAAATAAAATTTGCCTCCATAGATAAAATTTTAAAAGATTATTTTATAAGTGGTTTATTTAAAAAATCTCGACCAAAGACTTTAATTGTATAGTAAAAACCAATGAGGAAAGGTATATATTCAGCGATTAAGCGCCATGTAACAGCTACAATACCGACAGTACCTTCTGGTAACATAGAGTTAAACAATAATATAAAACCACCTTCGGCGATACCAGAACCTCCTGGCGTTGGAGAAAAGTAAAGTAAGATGTTTAAAATTATCATACGTCCCATGGCTAAGACACCATCAAAATCATCAGTTAAACTAAACATTAAAATTGGTACGATAGCATAGATAAAAAGTAAACTTAAGCCCGACGTAATATAGACTTTAAGCATTTTTAAAGGAGAAGCTAATAAAAGTTTTATAGCTAATTTATTATCTCGATAAAAAGAAAGAAATGCTTTTGCTTTTTTGTAAGAAAGTCGACGAACAAATTTAATTACTAGATAATCTAAGTAATTATGCTTGAAACACCAAATCAACATCAAAATAACTAAAAAAGCCAAACTAGAGATAATCATTAAAGTTTCATCAGAAATCCATGGGATTATACCTGCATCATGCATGAAGATAAACGGCATGCACATGATTAAAAACATGATGGATAAAATTGTGCGGACAATGACAATTATAGTGGCTTTTCCGACAGGTATTTCAGCATGACGTAAAAAGAGTACTTGAGCAATTGCACCACCGCTGAAACCAGGTGTTAGCAGTGCTAAGAAATAATTGCCAAATACTACATGTAATGCTTGTGAAAATGAGATTTTTTCGTTGGAGATATTAACTAACTGGACAAGTCTTAAACCATCTAAAAATAAACCAAAGCTAATGGAAATCAAAGCTGCGATTATTGCTAGAGGATTGAACTGTGTCAAACTAGATAAAGTATTAATATCCACTGTGAAATAAATGACTCCAGCAGAAATCACAGATACGAAAAAAATTAAGACACAAAGTCTTTTATGGAATTTGTTCATTAATATAAACCTCATTAATATGGGATAATTTGATAATCATTATGTTATATTGTACCATTTTTTTAGATGAAGTGTAAAGCAAAGCAATAAATACTAATCTAATAAATAGATGATAAATATTGAGTAAAAAATAAAAGGACAAGCACTTATTAAAAATAAATGCTTGCCTATAATTTATCTATCTTTTAGCTTGATTTTTAATGCGATTTACAGGGATATTAGCTAATAATGCAACAGAATTATCATCATTTTCCAAAGAAATTTCCATTTCATTTTTATTTATATCCATGTAATGAGAAATTACCTCAATTATATCGTTTTTTAAAGCTTGCATAACTTCAGGAGAAATATTAGCACGGTCATGAATTAATACGACTTTTAATCTATCTTTAGCAATTTCTTTAGATGTTTTTTGATTTCTATTTAATAATTTCATTACAACCTCAAACATAATATTATGCTCTCCTTAATTAAAATAATTTTTTTAATCTATCAAAGAAAGACTCTTTAGTACGGAAAGTCATAAATGGAACATCTTCACCACAAAGACGTCTAGTGATATTTTGATAAGCTATACCAGCTTGAGATTTTGTATTAGCAATTACAGGTTCACCACGGTTAGTAGAAGATACGACCATTTCATCATCTGGAATTTGACCGATACATTTTATAGCTAAGATATCGTTGATATCATCAAGGTCTAGCATTTCACCTTTAGCTACCATATCAGGACGAATTCTGTTGACGATTAATAAGATATTTTCTTTATCAGCGCGGTTCAATTCACCAATAATTTTATCGGCATCACGAACAGCAGAGATTTCAGGCATAGTAACAACTAAAGCGATATCAGCAGCGGCTACAGCTGTTTTGAAACCTTGTTCAATACCAGCAGGGCAGTCAATCAAGATGAAATCAAAATCTGCACTCATTTCTGAACATAAAGCGACAACTTGTTCAGGAGATACGGCGAGTTTATCTTTTGTCTGAGATGTAGGCAATAAGAATAATGTCTCATATTTTTTATGGCGAACAAGGGCTTTTTTGTAAGGAATTTTACCAGATGTTACATCTACTAAATCATACATAATGCGATTTTCTAAACCTAATAATAAGTCAAGATTGCGAAGCCCTGTATCTGTATCAATAAGTGCGACTTTATATCCTTTCATGGCAAGACCAGCACCTATATTGGCTGTAGTAGTAGTTTTGCCTACACCACCTTTACCAGAAGTAATAACAATGATTTTACAATTTGTATTAGTTTGGGTCATATAAGATTACTGTTGCCTTTTTGCACTACAAGACAAACAGAAAAGCACCTCTCTTTACAATTATATACTTTTACTTTGTGCAAATTAATTTTCTCGATTGAATGGCTCTAGGATAATGGTATTATCACAGATAATAGCTTTTTCAGGAGTTGATGATTTTTTATTATCAGTAATATTTTCACTATTATCTGGTGCTCTAGCAATTAAATGTGCTATACGTATTTGCAGTGGCGATAATTTATCAGCAATTATATAAGAATTAATATCGCCATAGGCTCCAGCATAGACAATGCCACGACAATGACCATGAATATCAATATTTCCACCAGCTATGATTTTAGCACCAGGATTGACATTTCCTTCAATGACGATAGAGCCTTTAGAAAAAATTTCTTCGCCTCCACGTACAGTGCGTTTGATGATTAATGGCGGATTTTGTGCTGAACAATGTTGGTTTGTAGCTGTCTTGTCAACAGTTACAATTTTTAAATTTAATTGATATTGTTTTAAGATATCAGCTAATATATTTTGCTCTTCTTGAGAGAATTTATCATCTTTGAGCAATATAGTAGTATTAGCTTCAAAAAAATTGGAACAAGAAGCTAATTTTTTACTTAATGCTTCTTTAATTTGATTGAAATTAGCTTTTTTTGTTATGACTAAAATTAAGCCATCATTAGAACCTTTAAACGTTATTAATTCATTCATATAATCACTTCATTTTATTATTATTATTGTGCAGGAGCTGGTTGATTTTCTGGAGTTTTTGGCTTATCTAAACCAAAAGCAGCACTTAGAATTTTATATCCAATAGGTACGGCAGAAGTAGCACCATAACCTGCATTTTCTACGATAACAGCTACAGCAATATTAGGATTATCAAATGGACCGTAGGCTACAAACCAACCATGATCACGACCATGAGAGTTTTCGGCAGTACCTGTTTTACCAGCAATTGGTACAGGGAAGTCTTTAAACATGGCAGCTGCTGTACCGACAGTACTAACTTCATGTAGACCTTCTTGAACAAGACTGATAACAGATGGATCAATATTTAAATCACGTTCAACTACTGGATCAAAATGTTTGATTACCGTACCATCTAGAGCTATGATATCTTTTACTAAATATGGGCGATATTTTTTACCACCATTAGCAGCTTCACTCATAACTAAAGCCATTTGTAATGGTGTAGCAAGTGTGAACCCTTGACCTATAGAAGCGTCAAATGTTTCAGCAAGATACCAATCTTCATCAAATACCTTACGTTTGTATTCAGGGCAAGCAACATTACCTACTGCTTCATATGGTAAGTCTATGCCTGTTTTTTCACCAATACCAAAGATACGAGCCCATTTTGCTAATCTATCAATGCCTAAACGGTTACCCATTTCGTAGAAATAAACGTTATCAGAATGAGCTAAGGCTTGTTCAAAATTGATATAACCTAAAGCTTCACCATCAGCATTTGTTTTTGGAATTATCCAGTGCTGACCAGAGTCAAAAATTAATTCATCAGGAGTTACTACTTTTTCCATTAAAGCAGCAGTACCTGTGATGATTTTGAAAGTAGAACCAGGAGGATATTCACCAGTTACAGCTTTATTATCAAGAGGATAATGTGGATTATTATTTATAGCATTCCAGTCTTTAGTGGAAATACCAAGAGCAAATAAATTTGGGTCATAAGTTGGACGACTAACCATAGCTAATACTTCGCCAGTTTGAGGATTTAAAACTACAGCGGCAGCAGCCTGCGCATTGATGCCAGACATTACTTCGTCCATGGCTTTTTCTGTAGCTTCTTGAAGATTGTGGTCAATAGTCAAAGTAAGACTTGCACCACTTACAGGATTTTTCATGCCTAGACGTTGAACAGGACGACCGGTAACGTCAACTTCGACTTGTTCACCACCAGGAATACCACGAAGGTATTTATCATAGTATTTTTCAAGACCGAATTTACCAATGATATCACCTAATTTATAGGAATCATCACCAGCTTTTTTCTTGTCTTCAAGTTCACTATCGCTGATTTCACTTACATAACCAAGAGCATGAGCTCCTTCATATTTATAGATATAGTTACGTACTGGTTTTGTATCGATAAATACACCTGGGTATAAATCTTGTTGTTCTTCAATGATAGTTACTATTTCAGGTGGCACATCTATTTTTAAGGTAACAGGGTCAAAACCAGAGTGATGAGAAATTTTTTCATTTATTTCATCAACACTGATATTTAATAAAGTAGCCAAGCGAGCCACTACTTCAGGAGATACAGGCTCTAAAGATGGCAATAATTCTACAGTAAAAGCAGGTCGATTATTTACTAATTGTACACCATTGCGGTCATAGATAATGCCTCGAGGTGCAGACGTGGAAACAAGACGAATGCGGTTACCATCTGCTAATTTAGAAAAATATTCGCCTTGATAGATTTGTAAATAAACTAATCGACTAATGAGTGCAACAACTATAAGTGTTACAATAGCAGCTAAAATTTTTAAACGTTTATCAAGAAATTTCAACTTTAATTTACTCCTATAATAAATTAAGACACCCTTAGGTGTCTTAAAGTCATTTAATATCGTATAGATATAAAAATATGCTTACCTAAAAGTTAATATAATTATATCATACTCTTTTAGATTTTTTATAAATTATTTATGATTGTGAGCTATTCATCACTCTAAAATTAATTTCTAACCTAAGGTTAGAATTGTTCAGATCTTTTTATCCAATATTGAAGTTTAGCGTCGATTTTAACAACGATAAAATATACAGGATAAGCAAATACTAGATTATAGATAAGAGCGATAATCATATTGTTTATGACAAGCCAGATATTATAACTATAACCTAATAAAAAGATGAATAAAGCAATGATAAAATAATTTAAAAAAGTAGAAAATACACTAGCTACAATAGGTAAAAATATATTTTCTTTGTAGATTAGTTGAGATATCTTATGGATTAAGATACAGATGATAACAAGACTTAAAGTATGGATACCAAGGAATGTACCAGAAGCTAAATCTTGAAATAATCCTGCACAAAATCCATATAAAATAGCATATTTATCATAAATAATGCTAAAGAAAATAACTAATAATAAGATTAAATCTACAGAAATTCCATCATAAGCAATAATGTTAAAAACAGATGATTGTAGAATATAGGCAATGAATATTAATAAAAAACATGGTATTACTGTTTTCATTTTGTATCACCTGTAGTAGGTTGAGCTGGAGTTTGAGCATTTGCTTGAGCTGGTGCTGTAGGAGCTGGAGTTGCAGCAGGTTGAGCTACTTCACGATGGTTAATGATAACAGCAACATTTTCAAGTTTTTGAAAATCTACACAAGGATATAAAGTTGCATATTGTAATAATCCACCAGAATCATTTTTTATAGCAGCTACAGAGCCGATAGGAATTCCTTTTGGATAGATACCACCAAAACCAGAAGTGATGATAGTATCGCCTTCTACGATATTAGCATTTTGAGGGATATTAGTCATATTGATTGCTGAATTGGAATCAGCAGAACCCTTGACTATACCAGCTACTCGAGAATCAGCACGTTGAACAATAGAACCAACAGCAGAGCGAGGGTCAGTGATAAGTTCAACTTCAGAATAAGAAGCATAAGCTTCATGAATATTACCTACAAGACCATCAGGAGTAATGACAGTCATATTTTTTTGTACACCATCATCTGTACCACGATTGATAATGATATGACTGCTCCAAGTAGCACTATCACGACCAATAACGTTGGCAGGTAATAAATCAAATTGCAAATTAGCTTTTTTATAATTTAATAATTGACGCAGATTAGCATTTTCTGCTTCAAGCTCAGCTGTACGAGCAACCTTGAGTTTTAAATCATCGTTTTGAGCTTTTAATTCTCTATTTTGGTCGTAAACATAAAATACATCATAAACATAGTTACGGAAATCATTACATTTACTTGAAACTGCGCTAGTAACAGATTGAAATGGTGCTAAAACATTTACAACAATAGAATTAGCAAGTGGTGCATTAAATCTACCAATAGCAGCAAAAAAGAGAATACAAATTATGCTTATAATGATAAATAAGACGATTAATGAACGTTTAGAGGGTGATTTCATTATTTATTCAACTTCTTATCACTAATAATTACATTGTTTAAGAGATTGATATTTTCTAAAGATTTACCAGTACCTTCACCAACACAAGATAATGGGTCTTCAGCAATGATTACAGGCATACCTGTTTCTTGAGAAAGTAATTTATCTAAATTGTGTAATAAAGCACCGCCACCAGTTAGCATGATACCACGGTCTAAGATATCAGCAGCAAGTTCAGGTGGTGTTCTTTCAAGTGTTACTTTTACAACATCAACAATTTTCTTAACTGGTTCTTTCAAAGCTTCAGTGATTTCTTCAGCATGAATTTTTAATGTTTTTGGCAAGCCACTAACGAGGTCACGACCACGGATTTCAAAATCTTTTTCCATGTCATCACTAACCATAGCATTACCGATAGACATTTTGATTTCTTCAGCAGTACGTTCACCAATCATGAGGCTGTATTTACGTTTTATATATTGAATGATAGCAGTGTCTAAAGCGTCACCAGCAACACGAAGAGAACAGCTTGTAACAATACCACCAAGAGATATAACAGCGATTTCTGTAGTACCACCACCGATATCAACTACCATACTTCCAGTAGCTTCTTCAACAGGTAGACCAGCACCAATAGCAGCAGCCATAGGTTCTTCAATTAAATATGCTTCTCTAGCACCTGCTTGAATAGCAGCATCTATAACAGCACGTTTTTCTACTTCAGTTACACCAGATGGTACACCTACAACAACACGTGGTTTGCTAAAGGAAGAACCATTTCTAGCTTTATTGATAAAGTATTTTAACATTGCTTGAGTAACTTCAAAATCAGCAATTACGCCATCTTTCATTGGGCGAATAGCTACGATATTGCCTGGAGTACGACCAATCATGCCTTTGGCATCAGAACCAACAGCAAGAACTGCTCCTGTATCCTTTCTAATAGCAACAACAGATGGTTCTCTAAGCACAATACCTTTTCCTTTTAAATGCACAAGGGTATTGGCTGTTCCTAAATCGATACCGATATCTTGGGAAAAACCACCAAATAAATTCCACTTCATGTTAAAACATTCTCCCTTCAATTTTATAACAATCTGACTACTTATTTTATCATACCTTGTTGTTTTAAGCTAGTAAATTTATTATCTCCAACAATAATATGATCTAAAATTTCTATATCAAGTATTTTACTGCCTGCTATTAGCTTTTTTGTTATATGAATATCTTCCATACTTGGGCTAGGATCGCCACTAGGGTGATTGTGTACAAGTATCATAGATGAAGCAAAATGATTGATAGCACAGCGAAAAACTTCACGAGGGTGAACTATAGAAGCATTTAAGCTTCCTATAGAAATATCTGGAAAAGCAATGATTTGATTTTTAGTATCTAAAAGTAAAATGGCAAAGTGTTCTTTTTTCTCATAGCGAAGTCTAGGCATTACATAATTTACTACATCTAAAGGTCTTTTTATCGCCAATTTTTGTGCAGAAGGTTTTTTAGCTAGACGCAAACCTAATTCAATAGCAGCTAACAGCGTAGTAACTTTAGCAAGCCCTAAACCTTTTATGGAAATCAATTCTTTTGGTGAAGAATTCACAAGAGAAGCCAAGCCATCTTCTTTGTATTTAGCTAGAATTTCTTGAGATAATTCAAATACAGATTTTTTTCGTGTACCAGAATGTAATAATATAGCTAATAATTCAACATTGCTTAAAGCTTTAGCTCCAAGAGTTAAAAGTTTTTCGCGGGGTCGTTCTTCATCAGGTAAATCTTTGATACTTGTGCTCATAAATCAACATCAGCTTTTTTACATAAATTATATAAACAATTTAAAGGCAAACCTACTACATTGAAATAACAGCCATTGATTTTTTCAATAAAAATAGAAGCTAATCCTTGAATAGCATAAGCTCCTGCTTTATCTTGTGGTTCTTTTGTTTTAATATAATTTAAAATTTCCTCATCAGATAAATTTTTCATGGTAACATCAGTAGTACAAACATCAGAAAATATTTTTCCATTTTTTATCAATGCAATACCAGTGCAAACTTGATGTGTTTTTCCTGAAAGATTTTTGAGCATACAAAAAGCATCATTATCATCTTTAGGTTTACCATAAATTTTGTTGTCTAAGGCAACTACAGTGTCGGAACCTAAAATTATTTCATCTTTATGATGGTTATCAACGCTGGCTTTTGCTTTTAAAATAGCATTTTGCATGACTAATTTTTGTGGATTGGGTTCATCGCGAAAAGTGAGTTCTTCACAACTGCTAGGACGACAAACGAATTTGCAACCGATTTGTGATAATAACTCTTTACGACGCGGTGAAGATGAAGCTAAGACTAACATAAAAAATCCCTTCTATAAGTAATTTTGTTTATTAATATGCTTTTACATATGAATACTAATCATACGATATAAGATAACTATTGTATTAGGATTTATATAAAAATAAAAAATAGCATATTATGAATGGTTAAGTTCATTATAGCAGAGAACATAAAGCTTTTCATCTAATTTTACTAAATTTTAATTTTGCATAATATTAAAATCAAACTGTATAAATATTCTGATTATCTATAATATTGGCTTGACTGAAACACAACCTCAATGGTATAATTCTGGATATAACTTGCAAATTTTGGAAATCGTTGTTATTTTCACAGAGGAGATAGTGCGATGGAGATAAATAATAGTAAAGAATTAGAAGAAAAAATTAAATGTCTAGATAAAATGACTGATGAAGAAATTGTAATGCAGATAAAAGAAAAGCATGATGATGTCGCACTAGATTATATCATAAAAAAATATCGCAATTTAGTTAGAGTAAAGGCAAGAGCGTATTTTTTAATTGGTGCTGATAGAGAAGATATCATTCAAGAAGGAATGATAGGACTATATAAAGGCGTCCGAGATTTTCGCAGTGATAAATTATCTTCATTTAGAGCATTTGCCGAAATGTGTATTACACGACAAATTATAACGGCAGTAAAGACAGCTACAAGACAAAAACATATACCATTAAATTCATATGTATCGCTAAATAAACCAATTTATGATGAAGAATCAGACCGTACCTTGCTAGATATAATTTCTGGCTCTGTTGTTATTGACCCTGAAGAGATGATGATTCATCGTGAAGAATTCTTAGATATTGAAGATAAGATGGAAAAATTATTAAGTGATTTAGAATGGAAAGTCTTAATTGCATATCTTGATGGTAAATCTTATCAAGAAATTGCTGTAGAATTACATAGACATGTAAAATCAATTGATAATGCGCTACAAAGAGTAAAGAGAAAACTAGAAAAATATGTAGACGGTCATGGTAACATAGACATAAAAGGTAGTATGAGTGATTTTGGTTCTGTAGGTAAATATTTAAGAGATATGTATTAATTAAAAAGCTGTAATTTTTAAGTTTTTATGCTTAAAAATTACAGCTTTTTTTAAATGTATTCGCCAATGAAAACTTTATCGCAATCGTCAGTATCAGTTAATTTTACTGCAATAGCTTCTTTTGTAGCAGTAGGAACATTTTTACCTACATAGTCAGCGCGAATAGGTAATTCACGATGTCCTCTGTCGATTAAAACAGCTAATTGAATTTTTTTAGGTCTGCCTAAATCAATTAGAGCATCTAAGGCAGCACGGATAGTTCTACCTGTGTATAAAACATCATCTACTAAAACAAGAGTTTTATTAGTGATATCTTCATCAATATGAGTTTCTTGAATTAGTGGCTGATAAGACATATGAGCTAAGTCATCACGATATAAAGTGATATCTAAAACACCGATAGGAATATGAACACCTTCGATATTTTCGATAATAGAAGATAATCTTTCAGCTAAAGGCACACCACGTTTTCTAATGCCAACGATGATGACATCTTTAGTGCCTTTATTTTTTTCGATTATTTCATGTGCTATACGAGTCAAAGCACGTTCGATGGCTTTACCGTCCATGACAACAGTTTTTTCAATTAGTTTAGCCATTATTAATCACATCCTTAAATAAACTTCATGATATTGATGATTTAGATAAAAGTTTAAATGGTTTGACGAAAATATTTTAATAAGTTTTCCATATCTTCAGGAATTGGTGCAGTAAAAGTCATTTCTTCTTTTGTGCGTGGGTGAATGATTTTTAAATTTAAAGAATGAAGTGCTTGTCCTTCGATATTGAATTTATTTTTACTATTGCAATATTTAGAGTCACCGATAAGTGGGTGTCCGATATATGCCATGTGAACACGAATTTGATGTGTTCTACCTGTCAATAATCGACATTGTATGAAAGTACAATTTTTATAGCGTTCTAGTACATGAAAAACAGTAGTTGCTGGTTTTCCACCATTTGTTACAACTGCCATTTTTTTACGGTCAATAGGGTGGCGACCGATATTACCATTGATAATACCTTTTTCTTCTGTGATATTACCATGAACTAAAGCTACATATTCTTTAATAGCTGTTTTACTGCCTATCTGTAAGGCTAAGTCATTATGAGCAAAATCATTTTTGGCAACGACCATGACGCCGGAAGTATCTTTATCTAGGCGATGAACAATACCAGGGCGAATTTTGCCATTGATACCGGATAATTCATCATGACAATGATAAAGTAAAGCATTTACTAAAGTTCCACTATAAACTCCAGCGGCAGGATGAACTACCATACCACGAGCTTTATTGATGACGATAATATCGTTATCTTCATAGAGAATATCAAGTGGAATGTTTTCTGGTTTTACTTCTATTTCTGTAGGTGGTTCAAACACCATAGTGATTTGGTCATTAGCTTTTAATTTATAATTAGCACGTTTTACTTCATTGTTGACAGTTATAGCACCATCAGTAATCATTTTTTGAATACTAGCACGAGATGGATTATCTTCTTGACCGGCAAGAAAAACGTCTAATCTAGTGCCTATTTCATCAGAGATTGTATATGTTTTTATCATGAGTTTGTTCCTTTATCTGTAATAAATAATAGTTCGTAAATGATGATGATACAGCCACAAACAATAGCAATATCAGCAAGATTGAAAATAGGCCAAATGCGAAAATCGATATAATCGATTACTTTGCCGATGAATATGCGGTCAATCATATTGCCGATAGCACCACTGAAAAGCATAGCTATACCTAACTGAAATAATTTATTTAGTTTTATGATTTTAGAATAAAAATAAACGATAGCGAATATCAAAATTACAGCGATAAGGATAAAAAAGAAACGCTGATTTTCTAAAATACCAAAGGCTGCACCTGAATTTAAAATATAAGTGAGATGCAATAAATGAGGAATAACAGGAATGGACTCACCTAAAAACATATTGTTTACAACTAAATATTTAATTAATTGGTCTAAGACGATGATTAAAATAACAAAAGAGGATAAAAAAAACACAAATAAGTCTCCCATTTTTAAAGATAACGTTTTAATAAAACAACAGTACGTCCTTTTTTTGTAGTTCCACGAACTTCAGCTACTTCTAGGCGACCACGTCCGCGAATGGAAATGATATCACCTTGTTTTACCATTTGGGAGGCACTTTTCACAGTTTGCCAATTTAATTTGAGTTTTTCCGCATCAATCATAGAAGACATTTTACTGCGAGAAGCTCCAAATCCAGAAGCTGCGATAGAATCAATACGTAAAGAGGCCACAGTGGAAGTTATTTCTTTGCAACGTTCTTCACGAGGAGCGATAGTTTCAAGGTTATCTAATTCACAACTAACTTTAGCTGAACCGATTTGTGTTAAATTTTGTAAGATGAAATCAGCCATTTTAGTAGTGCAAATAATTTTTACCATACCTAAAGTTATTAATAAATCACCAATTTGCTCACGTTTGATGCCAAGTCCCATGAGAGCACCTAAAACATCACGATGAGAAAGACGATAGAATTTATCGTTCCATGTAGCTTTGACAACAGAGATATTATAAGAAGGTTTTCCCATAAAATCTTCATGTACAAAGTTAGCACATTGTCTTTCTGCACCGATATATCCGCCAAAGAAATCAACAGATATACCATCATAGTGAGCGACTACAGTTTCAGCTATTTCACAGCCATAAGGGTCAAGAAAATCTGTAGCACGGAATTTTCTTGTTTTGTTTACAGCTTCTACTGCGTCTATTAATTTTATAACAATTTCTTCGCCTTCAGTTCCTTTATAAAAGCGAATAATCTTTTCACGGTCTGCCATTATAAAAAAATCAATCCTTTTTGTTTATTCTTCCCAAGGCATAGTTGTTGAAGAAGATGGTTTTTTCAATTCTTCAGTAAAGTTAACACTAACATTATTTGGGGCACACATAAATACATTTTTACCAACTTTTTTGATATCGCCGGATAAAGCGTAAGTAGTACCACTGATAAAATCAATAATGCGTTTAGCAATATCGCTACTAGTGTTTTCAAAGTTTACTACAACTGGTTTGTGGTTGCGAATATGGTCAGCTACTTGCTGAGCATCGTCAAATGAAACTGGTTCAATTACCATTACTTTTAATTGGTTGTTTTTAGCTTTATTTTTAAAATCTACAACATTATCAGGATTTTGATAAGTTGTTGCTTGTAAATCACTATCATCAGTGTTATCTACTTCTTCAATATACTCTTCAGATTCAGGATTTTGTCCCATCTTATTGCGGATTTTGTCGACAATTTTCATAATATATATTTCTCCTTAATATTGACGTGGGCCGAAGATACCTGTGCCAACACGAACGACATTAGCACCTTCTTCAATAGCTATTTGGTAATCATGTGTCATGCCCATAGATAGATATTTTATTTCTGATGTAGCAAATGTTTTAGCTTGGACTTGTTTAAAGAGTTTAAACATTTGAGCAAACATAGGACGAACATCTTCTAAATTATCTACTTTTGGTGCAATAAACATTAGCCCCATAAGTTTTAAATTGCTTAATATATCAATTTTCGCTAAAAGCTCGTCTAATTCCTCTAAATAAACCCCAGTTTTTGAAGCTTCTTTGACTAAATTAACTTGTACTAATACTTGTTGAACTTTGTCGATTTTTTGTGCTTCTTTATTTAGAGCTTCAGCTAATTTGATACTATCTACTGATTCAATCATATCAAATAGTTTTACAGCATATTTAGCTTTATTAGTTTGTAAATGACCAATTAAATGCCATGTTACATCACGATTTAAAGTTTCATGTTTTTGCAAGGCTTCTTGTACTCGATTTTCACCGATTACATTAGCACCAGCATCAATAGCTTCTTGCATAGAAGCTACATCATGATTTTTAGTTACTGCTACTAATAAAACATCTTCACTAGCAGCATTATGTCTTTTTGTTATACTTTCTTTAATATGTTCTTGAACAGTTTTTAAATTTTCTTTAATCATAGAAATTCATCCCCTGAAAATCTTATAATCTATTTAATAATATAATAATTTATGAAAATTATCCATAGTTTAGGTAAAATTATTTATCTAAGTGAAATAATGGAAGCTATTCTACCTGTTTTGCCATTATCTGCGCGATAAGAGAAAAATACATCTTTGTTACAAGCAGTGCAAGTATTAGCCATATCAATATTATCAGCTAAAACTCCTGCTTTTTGTAAGATAATAGCATTTGCTTGCCAAAGGTCTAAATGATATTTTTTACTATCTTGATTAAAATGCAAGATTTTATCGCTATCATTTTGGAAGACTTCATTAAATTTTGCAACTACCTCATCACCTATTTCATAACAACATGCTCCAATAGATGGACCTATGGAAGCTAGGCAATCACTAGGATTTGTGTGATAATGTTTAGTCATTTCTGCTACTGTATGTTTGGCAATTTCGCCTACAGTGCCACGCCAACCACCATGAGCTACGCCAATAGCATTGTTTTTAGGGTCATAAATCATAATAGGTGTGCAATCTGCAAAAAACAAAGTGAGTGGTACATTTTTTAGATTGGTGATTAGAGCATCTGTATCGTCGATGGAATTTGCAAAAGAAATAGCACCACTGCCGATATTTTCTTCAGTAATACAAGCTACTTTATTGCCATGAACTTGCTTACAAGTAGTCATTTTATGACTATCTAAATTTAAACCTTCACAAAATAATTGGCGATTGGCGATGACATCATCTGGATTATCATTTACATGAAGAGCTAAATTTAAGCCATCAAATGGTGTTTTACTATGACCATTAAATCTAGTAGATATGGCATGAATTACTTTATCTTGAGGGAAAATGGAAAATTGTCCATACCATAAATTATTTTGAGCGTGAATTAATTTGAACAAAAATATCAACTCCTAAATATACATATAAAGGATAAAAGATAATAGATATGGATTATTTGCAGACACCACAGCGCTTGCAACCATCAAAGCATTGTATAGTGTGTTTTTCTTGAAGTGCTGTTTGCAATTCTTTCCATAAATAATCTTTAGTAAATCCCATATCTAAGCTATCCCAAGGAAGTAATTCTTCTTTATCAAAATTGCGATATAAATAATCATCAGCATTGATTTTGAAAGTTTTTAAGGCACGTTTAAATGCTTTGCTACCGCCATTTAAATGAGCTTCATAAATTACTTGAGAAATTTTTCTATCTCCTCTAGCTAATATGCCTTGGATAAATGATTCTCTGGTAGATTCAAATTGAACTTCGATATTTTTATATTTTTTTAGTTCTGATTTTATATATTTAAAATATTTTTCCGTTTGTTTTAAATCTGCCATAGCACTCCATTGAAATGGTGTGCATGGTTTAGCGATAAATGGATTGATACTCAAGGTTAAAGTGCCCTTAGAACCAAGTTTTTCCATATATTGTTTTAAGCAAATGGTCATATCGACAATGGCTTTGATATCATTTTCATCTTCATTAGGAAGACCTACCATGATATATAAACGGTAATTTTTAACACCAGCATTTATACCCATAGAGATGGATTTAAAGAGATGTTCTTCTTCGATGCCTTTGTTGATGATATGGCGGATTTTTTCACTGCCTGCTTCAGGTGCTAGAGTCAATGTTCTTTGTCCACTTTGAGCAAGGGCATTTACTAATTCTTGTGTTACAGAGTCAGCACGAAAAGAAGCGACAGACATAGGCATATTTTGGTTGCGAATATGTGAGCAAAGTTCATTGATTTGCGGATAATCAGATATTGCAGGACCCATTAGACCTACTTTTTTATTCAGATTTTTTGCCTGTGGTAAATATGATAATAATTTATCTAAACTGCGATGGCGAGGTTTTCTAAAGCAATATCCTGCCATGCAAAAACGACAATGACGACCACAGCCACGAGATGTTTCGATTAGAAATAAGTTGAATTCCGTATTTTCTGTGGTGATGACAGTTTTACCATCATAAGCATCTAAATCTCTTATCCATTGACGAGAGACTTTTTGAGGAACCGTATCATTTGTTTTGATGGCGGAAAGTTTATTATTTTCATCATATATATGGTCATAAAAACAAGGTACATAGACACCTGGCACTTGAGCAAGTTTAAATAATAATTCTTTGCGGGATAAATTTTCATTAGATGGATCATTATATACATCTAAGAAATTATTGATAGTTTCTTCTCCTTCGCCAATGATGAAAGCATCAATAAATAATGAGAGTGGTTCAGGATTAAATGTAGCACAAGGACCACCAGCGATGACAATTGGGTCTTTTTCTGTGCGTTCGTTAGCTAATAATTTTACTTTACCTAAAGAGAGCATTTGTAAAATATTGAAATAGTCCATTTCAAAAGAAATAGCAAAGCCAATTAAAGCAAAATCATGGAGTGGTGTTTGTGTTTCCATACTCATAAGCGGAGTATGAGTGCGTGTATAATCATCTATTAAATTTTTATCAGGCAAAAAGAAACGTTCACAAGCACTGTCATTGCGGTTGTTTATTTGGTCATAAATTATATGAAAACCTAGATTAGACATACCAACAAAATAAGAATTTGGATAAGCTAGGGCAAATCGTTTGCGAAAGCCACCAGGAAAGATTTTATATCCTTGTTCTTGTTTGAGCATTTCTTGTAATTGTTGTTTTAATTTCCAATTCAAAGTGGGCGTATTCTCCTTTATTTTATAGTTAAATTTATGATAATAAATAAGAAAAAAGCTCACAAAAGTGAGCTTGAATAAATTTATTTTAGTTTATCTTTATTCATAGAATTAAGATTTTCTAATTCTTGCTTGAAATTATCGATATCTGAGAATTTACGATAAACAGAAGCAAAACGAATATAGGCAACTTTATCGAAAGTCTTGAGATGTTTCATGACGATTTCACCAATAATCTTGCTGGGAATTTCATGTTTCATCGTATTGCAGATTTCGCGTTCAATATCATCAGCTAATTTGATGATTTTTTCAGTAGGTATATCTCGTTTATAACAAGAGCGAATAATACCTTGGAGAATTTTTTCTTTAGCGAATACAGCACGACTACCATCATTTTTTATGACCATTAAAGGTACTTTTTCCACAGTTTCATAAGTGGTAAATCTTTTCCCGCAAACTGTACATTCGCGGCGTCGTCTTATAGAATTACCATCATCAGTAGTACGGGAATCTACTACACGGCTGTCGGGAGCTGCACAGAATGGGCATTTCATAATATCACCTCTAAGTAAGTCTGTAATTTTTTAATTATTTTGCTTGTTGCTGAGTAGCATTTTGAGCATTGGCAGCAGGTGCGTTTTGTGCATTATTAGCAGGAGCTGGATTTTGTGGTTGAGCTGTAGCTGGTTGCTGATTTTGAGCATTTTGTGCATTTGGAGCAACGAAGGACTTAGTTACAACAGCACCGATATCACCTAATTTGCCAACTGGTTGATTGTTGAATGTAATATCAATAGCACCAGCATTACCTACAGTAATATCTATTTGATTATTACCTTTCCAATTTAAATTGCTACCTTTTTTTACAGTTTCAGAAAGAACAACGTTACCATCAACTTTTACTTCAGTCCAACAATCTTCATTAAATACAGCTGTTACTTCAGCTCCATTTACAACTGGAGCTGAAGCAGGTTGTTGAGCTTGTTGCTCTGGTTGTTGTGTAGATTCCTGCTGTGTAGTATGTACAGGAGCTTTAGTATCAGAAGTATCTTGGCTAGATAAAAAGAATACTGCACCGCCGATTATAACAATTAAGATGATAATAACGAGAAAAATATTTTTTTTGCTATTGGATTTAGTTGGTTGCAAATATGCTTGATTGCTAGCAAAAGAGTCTATTTTAGGAATGTTTTTTTCTTTAGTTGGTTCAGCAGTTTTTTCAGTTATTTTTTCTTCAACTTTTGGAGGTTGAGCAGGAGAAACAGGTTGTTTTTGAACTTGATTAGTTGGTTCTACTTCTTTTTCAGAGGCAGACGCATTTTTTTCTTTTTTGTATTGCTCAATAAGTTCTAGGCTGTTTAAACCTAAAAATTTACCATATGTTTTGATAAAACCTTTTAAAAATACTTCGCCAGGAAGTTTATCATAATCACCATCTTCAATGGATTTTATATATAATTTACGTATATTAGTACCTTGTTCTACATCTTCTAATGATAATTTCTTTTGTTCACGTGTTTCACGTAATAAATCACCTAACATCATGGTTCTCCTTCTCTAAGTGTAATTTAATTATAAACATTATACAATAAGCTTGTTTATAAATAAAGTTCTTCTTTACGAATATATTGCTGAACTTGTTCTGTAGTTATATATTGTATAGAATATCCTTTTTTTATACGTTGTCTAATATCTGTAGAAGATATTTCAAGTTCAGGTGTCTCTAGAAGTGTTATATTGAAATTTTTAAAATGTTGTTGAATGGTAGTTAAATCTAAAGTATAGCTTGGTCGTTTTGTAGCAATGAATTTGCAACTTGCAAGCAGTTCATCAATTTTATGCCATGTAGGTAAATCATTGATACAATCAGCACCGATAATAAAATAAAAATCAGTATCTTCACCATAGATAGTTTTAAGTGCTTTTATCGTATCTATGGTATATGATGGACCAGAACGTTCCATCTCAATAGAAGATACTTCAAAATGAGGATTGGAGCAAGTTGCAAGTAATGTCATATTAAAACGATGTTTAGCCGAGGTCATTACACTGTGTTTATGAGGGGGATTAGCTGAAGGAATGAAGATAACTTTATCTAGTTTAAATTCATCCCAAACAGCTTCCGCTATCATTAAATGTCCGACGTGAATTGGGTCGAATGTACCACCCATAATACCTATTTTTTTCATGATAAATATCTCCAAACTTTAATAGTTTTAATAGAAAATATATATTAAAATAAGGGAAAAAATTATAGATAAAAATATAAATAAGAAAAAAGCACGACTATAATCTAAAATATCATGATGACCTTTTGGAGTGGAATAATATTGTTTTAATAATTTTAGACAATTAGATAAATATTTAAACATTAACGAATTTGACCTTCACCATAAATTAAATATTTCATGGTAGTTAAAGCTTCTAGTCCCATTGGCCCACGTGCATGGAGTTTTTGTGTACTAATGCCGATTTCTGCACCAAAACCAAATTCATTTCCATCAGTGAAACGTGTAGAAGCATTTACATATACAGCAGAAGCATCTACTAATTTTTGGAATTTCAAAGCGTTATTATAATTAGTTGTGATGATGGCTTCAGAATGACCACTGCCATAAGTATTGATATGAGAAATAGCCTCATCAATATTTTCAACTATTTTTATAGAAATAATTAAATCTCCATATTCAGTAGACCAATCTTCTTTGGTAGCAGTTTTTAATTCAGGGCAAATAGCCAAACATTTTTCACAGCCACGAATTTCAACTTTAGCCTCTGATAATTTTTGACAAATCATAGGAAGATATTCGTTGGCAATTTTTTGGTCAATTAAAACTGTTTCTATAGCGTTGCAGACTGCAGGACGAGAAGTCTTAGCATTGAGAATGATTTTTGTAGCTAATTCTAAATCAGCAAATTCATCAACAAATACATGACAAATACCTACGCCAGTTTCAATTACAGGAACAGAACTATTTTCAACTACACGTTTTATTAAACCAGCGCCACCGCGTGGAATGATTACATCAACATACTTATTTAAACGCATCATCACATCTACAGCCTCATGTTCTGTTATGCTGACAAATTGAATAGCTCCATGAGGAATACCTGCGCTATAAGCAGCTTCAGCTAAGATGGAAGCTAAGATTTTATTTGAATGAATAGCTTCTGAACCGCCACGTAAAATCACAGCATTACCAGATTTTAAGCAAAGACCTATGGCATCAGCTGTAACATTTGGACGAGCTTCATAAACTATGCCAACAAGACCAAGTGGTACACGAATACAGCGAATATCTAAGCCATTAGGACGACGGCAAGACATGATGCCATTACCAACAGGGTCGTTTAAATTAGCAATTTGACGAAGACCATCAGCCATTTGAGCAATTCGTTCTGTAGTCAAAAGCAATCTATCTAGCAAAGAAGCAGATAAGCCTTTTTGGCGACCATTTTCCATATCAATATTATTTTCTTCTAAAATAATTGGAGTTTTTACTTCTAAAGCATGTGCCATAGTAAGTAAAGCTTTATTTTTTTCTAATGAAGATAATGTAGCCAATTTTTGAGAGGCTTTTTTGGCCATCATTGCTTGATTAGTAATGATTTCTTTTATATCTATTTGTACATTTGAACTCATATAATCACCTTTTTTAATTAGACCATAATAACCATATTATCACGATGAACAGCTTCATCAAATATTGGTGAATTGTCCAATAAAATATTTTTAAATTCGTCGGAGTGTAAACCTTTTAATTTTTGTAATGTTTGAGAACTATAATTTACACTGCCACGAGCAATTTCACGACCAGATTGAGATAAAATACGTACAGTATTTCCCTGTTTAAATTCACCTGCTATAGCTAAAATGCCTACAGCTAGTAAACTAGAACCAGAAAGCACAGCTTTTTCACAGCCTTTGTCGACAATGATATCGCCAGCTATTTGTTTGCCAAAAGCAAGCCAAGATTTGCGTTGTTTAAGATGAGTTTCTTTAGCAGGGAAGATAGTGCCTAGCTCTTCACCTTTTAATAAACGACGTAAAACATCATGTTCTGAACCTGAGGCGATGACCATTGTACAGCCGGAATTAATAGCTATTTTAGCTGCTTTGATTTTAGTACTCATTCCGCCTGTTCCCATAGATGTACCAGCACCACCAGCCATATTTTCAATTTCAGGAGTGATATGTGGTACTTCATGGAGAAGTTTTGCGTTTTTATCTTTGCTTGGATTAGCAGTATATAATCCATCAATATCGGATAAAATTATTAAAGCGTCAGCATCTACTAAAGTTGCAACAGTTGCAGATAAAGTGTCATTATCGCCAATTTTTAATTCATCAACGGCAACAGCATCATTTTCATTGATGATAGGAATTACCCCCATGGATAATAAAGCCATCAAAGCGTTGCGTGAATTTATATATTGAGAATATTGACGAGAATTTTCTTTAGTCAATAAAACTTGAGCTACTATTTGGTCATATTCTGCAAATAATTTTTCATATATATGCATCAATATTCCTTGACCTACAGCAGCCATTGCTTGTTTTTCGGGAATACTTGCTGGTCGAGTATTTTTCTTCATACGTTCAAGACCTGCACCTACAGCTCCTGAAGAAACGAGAATTATTTCTTTTCCTTGATTAGCTAAATCGGAAAGTTCACGTACTAGATGTTCTATTCTTGAGATATTTAATTTTCCTGTATCATAATTTAAAGTACTAGTGCCGACTTTGATTACAATACGTTTGGCTTTAGTTAATTCTTGACGAGGTAACATAATCTTTACTCATTTCATTATTTATATTTTTATTTGTTAAATTATATTATTTAGGAAGTTCGATTTTTGGTTTTTTGAAATTGCGACGCCATAAAAGACCGTTACGACCAATGACTTGAACTAAATCACAATTAGTGCGTTCTGCTAAAGTAGTGATAGCAACTTCAATATCTTCTGGGCAGTTTTGAAGAACACGAACCTTGATGAGTTCACGTTTTTCAATAGCTTCATCAGCACTGTTTACAACAGCAGGAGTGATGCCTTCTTTGCCGATTGGAACGATTGGCTCTAATGTCATACCTAAAGAGCGTAAAAATCTTTTTTGTTTACCTGTGAGTGTGTTTTTTATCAATGAAAAATCCTCCTATAAATAAGTTTTAAAATTAAATAATTTTTTAGTGGGTATAATTAAGTTTTTACCTAATTAAAATACCCACTAAAATAAAAATTCTTTATGTGATTTGCTAACTTAGAAATTTAAATTAAAACAATAGCTATATATTATTGTCTATATTCAAATTCCATTTCACCGATATATACAGTATCGCCTTCTTTAATACCTTTAGCGCGAAGTTTTTCATCGATACCTTTTAATCTCCAAATATATTGGAAACGACGAATTGCTTCATCATTGCCAAAGTTAGTCATGGCAACGAGTTTTTCTAAAGATTTACCAGAAACGATAAAGCCTTGACCTGTCATATCACGTTTGATAGTGATATCATCAGCGTCATCTTCTTGAGCATTGTAAATTTTTTCTGCATTATCTTCTTCATCTACTTCTTCAACATAATCTTGAAGCATTTGATATACATAACGCATTAAATCTTGAAGACCTTCTTTAGTTGCTGCAGATACAGGGAAAACTTTTAAGCCTTCTTTTTCAGCCATTTCTTGAATTCGAGCTAAGTTTTCACTAGCTTGTGGTAAATCAAGTTTATTAGCTGCGATTACTTGACTGCGTTTAGCAAGTTTTGGGCTGTATAAAGATAATTCTTTATTTATTTTGTAGAAGTCTTCTACAGGGTCGCGTCCTTCAATGCCAGAAGCATCTAAAACGTGAATGATAACTTTTGTGCGTTCAATATGACGTAAGAAATCATGACCAAGACCAACGCCTTCAGAAGCTCCTTCGATAAGACCTGGAATATCAGCCATGACAAAGTTTTGAGCATCTCCAAGACTTACTACACCTAAAACTGGAGTTATAGTAGTGAAGTGATAATCAGCAATTTCAGGGCGAGCTGCTGATACACTTGCGATGATACTAGATTTACCAACACTTGGATAGCCTACTAAGCCAACATCAGCTAATAATTTTAATTCTAAAAGAAGTGTTCTACCTTCACCAGGTTCACCGAGTTCAGCAAATGTAGGAGCACGATTAGCACTAGTGGCGAATTTAGCATTTCCACGACCACCGCGACCGCCTTTAGCAACGATTGCTTCATCACCTTCATTTACGAGGTCAGCTAAAACTTCACCTGTTTCAGCATCTTTGACTAAAGTACCAGCTGGCACTTTGATAATGCATTGAGGTGCATTTTTACCATATTGATTTTTTATATCACCATTGCCACCGTTTTTACCAACGAATTTGCGATGATAACGGAAATCTAAAAGTGTATTCATATTGCGGTCAACTTTTAAAATGACGTCAGCACCACGACCGCCATCACCGCCACTTGGTCCACCTTTAGGTATGAATTTTTCACGGCGAAAAGCAGATTTTCCGTGTCCACCATCGCCTGCTTTTACAATAATTTTTGTTCTGTCAATAAATTGCATTTTTTCCTACCTTATTAAAATAAAATTAATATTAAATTACCAAAAAATATTCTATGGCACTAAACATACCAAAAAAATAATAATTTGTAAAGAGTATAGCAAATTTGTAGTATAATATAAATAGGATAGGTTTTGCAAGTATAATTGATAGATATTTCATTGATGTATATAATTCTTTATGCTAAAATATATATTTGTGAATTATGGACTTTATCATAAAAAGTTATAAAAAAGGAGAGTTTCTCTTGGAGTTTCGTAAAGCAGATATATTAGGAGTGAGAGTCGCAGCTTTGACCATGGGTGAAGCTGTGAAAATAGCTGAAGCTTTTATGGACAGTGAAAAACCGCATTTGATAGCAACTGCTAATGCAGAGATGATTATGCGAGCAACACATGATACTGAATTGAAAGAAATTTTAAACACTGCTGATTTAGTAGTTCCCGATGGTGCAGGTACAGTTTGGGCTTCTAATTATTTAGGAGTGCAAATGCCAGAGAGGGTAGCAGGTTTTGATTTAGTACAAGCTTTATTTGCTAATGCTCCTGCGAAAAAAAGACGTATATTTTTCTTTGGTTCTGCTCCAGGTGTAGCAGAAAAAGCAAAAGCAAAAGCAGAAAAAGATTATCTAGGTATTCAAATAGTAGGAACACGAGATGGATTTTTTACAGCTGAAGATGAGGCTGAAATAATTGCTCAGATAAAAGAAGCTAAGCCAGATTTATTATTGGCAGCTTTGGGCGTGCCAAAACAAGAAAAATGGCTAAAGGCGCATATGCAGGAATTGAATTGTCCACTATGCATAGGCGTAGGTGGTACATTTGATGTTATGGCAGGTGTTATGAAAAGAGCACCACTTTGGATGCAAAAAGCCAAATTAGAATGGTTATTTAGGGGTATGCTACAGCCAAAACGCATAGGCAGATTGATGGCTTTGCCACGATTTGTAATGGCGGTAAAAGCTTCTAAAAAATAATAAATAATTAATTAAATAAATATATAAAAATAAATAGTCTAGATAGACAAATATTTTAGGATAGCATATAATGTTTTTAAGGGTTTTTAGTAATTTTTCATAGGAGGGGTTGGAGTGTTAAGATTGCCCATTGTTAAAGAAGGGTTTCCGTTCATTGGTATTGGTGTAGTAATTACCTTTCTTTTGGGTTATTTTGTGCATCCTGTAGTTGCTGTTTTTCCTGCGATATTAACGTTATTTTTCACGTATTTTTTCCGCAATCCACGTCGTAATATTCCACAAGGAAAAGATATTTTAGTATCTCCGGCAGATGGGACAGTGATGGAAGTATCAGATGTAGATAATGATGAGTTTATAAAAGCTCCAGGTCGAAAAGTAGTAATATTCTTATCAGTATTTAATGTACATGTAAATCGCAGCCCAATTGCAGGCGAAATAAAATGTCAGCAATATAGTTGTGGAAGATTTGACCCTGCATATAAAAAAGATGTAGGTTTTGAAAATGAACGTCATATGATAGGTATTGAAAATGAGGATTTGCGCATAACAGTAACGCAAATTGCAGGTATTTTAGCTCGCAGAATTGTTTCTTGGGTTACTTTAAATGATGGACTTTCTAAAGGTGAATTATACGGTATGATTCGCTTTGGTTCTTGCACAGAAGTTGTTGTACCAAAAAATGTAGAATTATTAGTAAAAAAAGGCGACAAAGTTGTCGGTGGAGAAACAATTATTGGGAGGATTAAAGAGTAATGAATTATAGAGTAATCATACCAAATCTGTTTACTTCTAGTAATTTAGTTTTTGGTATGTGTTCAATTATTTCCACATTTAATGGAAATATATTCTGGGGTGCTGTATTCATCTTATTGGCATTAGTAGCTGATGGTTTAGATGGTAGAACAGCTCGTTTTTTTGGTGTTAGTAGTGAAATGGGTAAAGAGATGGACTCTTTATGCGACTGTGTTTCCTTTGGTGCAGCACCAGGATTTTTAGCATATAGCTTTGTTATGCATGAATTTAGTTATTTTGGTTGGATAGCTGTGATTTTTTACGCTGTGTGTGGCATGTGGCGATTAGCTCGTTTTAATGTAAATGCTTCCGTAATACATGGCTATTTTATGGGAGTACCTATTCCAGCTGGCGGTTGTTTAATCGCCACATGGATTTTATTATCCACTCATTTAGGTATTACACCAGCTATGCAAATTGATACATTGGGATATTTTTTACCTATTTTAATTATGTTTGTAGGATATTTATTGGTTAGTACTTTTAAATATCCAGATTTTAAGGGCAAAGGCGAAAAAATTAGCAAAGTAGCATTAGGTATAATAGCTATTTTTGCTATTTGTGTATTGTATTTTGGTCGCGATGCTATAGGATATGCAATTTTGTTTGATATCTTTATATCTTATGCATTGTTAGGTATTTTAAATACTATATTTTCTTTAGGTCGTAACTAAAATAAATAGCTAAAAGGGGATTTAAATGTATATTCTCGATTGGATTATGGTGCCAATTCAGATAATAATTTTCTTATTTACAGTTTATTATTTTTTAATAGGTGTAAATGGTCTGTGGCGCAAAAAGGAAAAGAAAATTTTAACACCACAAAAAACTTTTGCAGTAATTGTGGCAGCACATAATGAATCTGCAGTAATCGGTCAATTAGTGGATAACTTAAAAATGTTAGATTATCCAAAAGAACTATATGATATTTTTGTAATTGCTGATAACTGTACAGATAATACAGCTCAGATTGCACGCGATTGCGGAGCTATTGTTCATGAACGTTTTAATGATAAAGAACGTGGTAAAGGATTTGCAATGGAATGGATGTTTGCTAGATTATTTGAAATGAAACGCAAATATGATGCAGTAGCAATCTTTGATGCAGATAATTTAGTAGATAAACGCTTCTTATTAGAAATGAATAATCGCTTATGTAAAGGGGATAAATTAGTACAAGGTTATCTTGATGCGAAAAATCCTTATGATACATGGGTTTCCGGAACTTTTGCGATTGCCTTTTGGGTTATTGACCATATTTGGCATTTAGCAAAAACAAATATTGGTTTATCTTCTGTACTTGGTGGTACAGGTATGTGTATTACAACAGATGTTTTGAAAAAACATGGTTGGGGTGCTACTTGTCTTGTTGAAGATATGGAATTTACTATGAAATCTTTAGCAGAAGGTATAAAAACAACATGGGCTCATGATGCGATTGTTTATGATGAAAAACCACTTACTTTTAAACAATCTTGGAACCAGCGTAAACGTTGGGCACAAGGTCAATTTGACGTGGCACATCGCTTTATTCCGAAGATGTTAAAAGAAGGTATTCGTCGTCGTGATATTCGTATTTTAGATGGTTGTCTACATTTATTACAGCCTCATTTCTTATTGATTTCCACATTCTTTGTCATCTTATCATATGTACAGATGGGATTAGGTTATCCATTATTTACAAATATATATCAATTTTTACCATCTAGTTTGCTAACTGTAATTACTATGGGGCAATATATTTTACCTATTATTATTTTGGCAAAGATACATGTTAAATGGAAAGCATGGTTTTACTTAATTTTATATCCAGTGTTTATTTATAGTTGGATCCCAATTGTATTTTTAGGATTTTTAGATAGAAATAAACATGAATGGTCACATACAAAACATACTCGTGCAGTTAGTTATGATGAATTGACTCGTTAATTTAAGAAAAGAACTATTAGATTAAACTAATAGTTCTTTTTTAGCTATATAAATAAATTATTATAAAATTTTTATAGTAGATAAATATATGGTATAATTTTTATATTAATTTTATTAATTATTAAGGAGGAAATTTTTTTGTTTGAATTAGTAGTAAATGGAGCTTTTGAAGCAGCTCATCGCTTAGTAGATTATCCTGGAAAATGCAACAGATTACACGGTCATAGCTGGACTGTAGAGATGTCTGTCAGTGGAGATAAATTAGATAATATTGGTATGGTTGCAGATTTTAAAGTATTAAAATCTATGTTAATGGAAGTATTAGATGCTATGGATCATCAATACTTAAATGAATTACCTCAATTTAAAGAATTAAATCCTACAGCAGAACATTTAGCTAAATATATTTATGAAACAATTGAAGCAAATGATTTATTTAAAACTAATTGTAAATTAAATTATATAAAAGTATGGGAATCACCAAAAGCAGCAGTTATATATAGAAAGGATGCTTAATTTGCAAGCAGGAGTATCAGAAATTTTTTCTTCTATTCAAGGTGAAGGAAAATATGTAGGTTGCAGGCAATTATTTATTCGTCTTATTGGTTGCAATATGGATTGTCCTTATTGTGATACGGATAAATTGGCACATAGTAATTTAGTTCCATGTGTTTTAGAAAAATGTGAAGGATATGAAGGCGATTTAGAATTAAAAAATCCTTTAGATTTAAATGACATCATGCCTTATATCAATTATCGTTTACAACAGCCACATCATTCTATTAGTATTACAGGTGGAGAGCCATTATTATATCCACAGATTATTTTAGAATTAGCTAAAAATCTAAAGCCATTATCTATACCATTATTTTTGGAAACAAATGGTACTTTGGTTAAACAATTAGCTCAAGTTATTGATGAAATAGATATAATCAGTATGGATATGAAATTGCCAAGCGATATTGGTAAAGCTTATTGGCAAGAGCATGAAGAATTTTTGAAATTGGCTAGTAAAAAAGATGTTTATGTAAAAATTGTAGTTTCCAATGAGTCTACAGTTGAAGATTTTGAAAAAGCATTATCCATCATAAAAAATATTGATGAAAATATTTTATTAGTTTTACAGCCAATTACACCATTAGGAGGATTGCATGAAGCTCCTCCAGAAAAAATGCTCAAATGGCAAACTAGAGCAATGCAAGTATTGAAAAATGTTAGAGTAATACCACAAACTCATAAAATGATGAACCAATTATAATATTGATGAGGTTTTTATGAAGATTTTATTAGTTAACGATGATGGCATAAAAGCCGAAGGCTTAAAAGCTATAGCTAAAGAATTATCTTTAAAACATGAAGTTTTTATTGTAGCACCGATGACAGAGCAAAGCGGAATGTCGCAGGCTTTGACTATGGGTGTTCCTTTGCGTGTAGAAACTGTGGATATGAAGATGGAAAACGTAACGGCTTATGCTGTGGAAGGAACACCAGCAGATTGTACTAAATTAGCTTTGGAATTTTTATTAAAAGAAAAACCAGACTTGATAATTTCTGGTATAAATAATGGAGCTAATTTAGGAACAGATGTGCTTTATTCGGGAACAGTAGGAGCGGCTTTAGAAGGATATAATCATAAAATATCTTCTATAGCCGTTTCTGTATCTAGTAAATCAAATGTATCATTTTCAACGATTGCAAAAGTAATGGCAGATAGGATTAGTTTTTTTTATAATACTGATAAATTATTTATGTATAATATAAACTTCCCTAAAAGCTTGAAAGATAATAAAATAAAATTTGTATTTACTAAACATGGGCGTCGTATTTATGAAAATGAATTTGATGCTGTGATTTTAGATGATGGCTCTATAGCGTATAAAATGCAAGGGCGAGCTAAAGATATAGGCAATGATGAATTTACAGATATTGAAGTTGTAAAAAATGGTTATATATCAGTTACGCCTTTACAGATAGAGCGTACTGATTTTAGTAAATTAGAAACTTTAAATAATTTAGGAGGAATTCTTAATGGAATCAATGATTAGAGATATTAAACTTGCACCATCAGGTCATGATAAAATTGCATGGGTAAAAAACTTTATGCCTGTACTTCGTTCTATAGATGAAGAGTATAGTAAAACAAAACCTTTTGCAGGTAAAAAAGTAGTTATTACTATGCACTTAGAAGCTAAAACTGCATATTTAGCTTTAGTATTTAAAAATGCAGGAGCAGAAGTTATCGCTACAGGCAGTAACCCACTTTCTACACAAGATGATGTCGTAGCTGCACTTGTTGAAGACGGCGTAACAGTATATTCTTGGTATAATTGCACAAATGAAGAATATGATATGTTCATTGATAAAGCATTAGATTGCAATCCAGATATGATTATTGATGATGGTGGCGATTTAGTAGCACGTATTCATAATGAACGTCCTGAATTAATTGATAGAATTATTGGCGGTAGTGAAGAAACTACAACAGGTGTTATTCGCTTAAAAGCTTTAGCTGAACAAGGAAAATTAAAATTCCCTATGATTGCAGCAAATGATGCATATTGTAAATATTTATTTGATAATCGCTATGGTACAGGTCAATCTACTTGGGATGGTATCATGCGTACCACAAATTTAGTAATTGCAGGCAAAACAGTAGTAATTGCTGGCTATGGCTGGTGTGGTAAAGGTGGAGCTATGCGTGCTAAAGGTCTTGGTGCGAATGTAGTTATCACTGAAGTTGACCCAATTAAAGCTATTGAAGCAGTATTTGATGGCTTTAGAGTAATGCCTATGGGAGAAGCTGCTAAAATTGGTGATATCTTCTTGACTCTCACAGGCTGTGATAATGTCATCAATGAAAAACATTTTGCACTCATGAAAGATGGCGCAATGATGGCAAATTCTGGACATTTCGATGTGGAAATCAACAAAGTGGATTTACTCAAAAATTCTGTATCTCATCGTTCTGTTCGTAAAAATATTGAAGAATATGTACAAAAAGATGGACGTAAATTATATCTTTTAGCTGAAGGCCGTTTAGTTAACCTTGCAGCAGGTGATGGACATCCAGCAGAAATCATGGATTTATCCTTTGGTGTACAATTCTTCTCTGCACTTCATATTTTGAATCATCATCAAGAAATGGAAAATAAAGTATATTTAATGCCAGAAGAAATCAATACAAAAATTGCTCAAATTAAATTAAAAGCTCTTGGTGTAGAACTTGATGAATTGACAGAAGAGCAAAAAGCATATTTAGCAAAAGCATAATTAAGAGGTTTAAATATGAATATTTTAATAAAAAATGCTAACGTTTTATTAGCTGATGGTAAAGTAAAAATTGCAGATATTGCAATTAAAGATAGCGAAATTTTAGCTATAGAAAATATACCAGAAATATTTAAAGCAGAAAAAGTGATTGATGGTACAGATAAATTAGCAACAGCTGGTTTTGTTAATGCGCATACACATGTATCCATGACTTTATTGCGTAGCTATGCTGATGATATGAAGCTTATGGATTGGCTAGAAAATAAAATATGGCCAATTGAAGCTAAAATGAAAAAAGAAGATATTTATTGGGGCGCTATGCTTGGTATCGCTGAAATGATAAAAAGCGGTACAACTACTTTTGCTGATATGTATGGCGATATGGACCAAGTGGCACAGGCTTGTATTGATACAGATATTAGAGCAGTGCTTTCCCGCGGTATTATTGGTGTAGCACCAAATGGCAATCAAGCATTAGAAGAAAATAAAATCTTATTTAGAGATTTTAACAATGCTAATGATGGTAAAATAACAGCTATGTTTGGTCCTCATGCACCATATACTTGTCCTCCAGATTTTCTACAAAAAGTAGTGAAAGCTAGTGAAGAATATAATGGAGAAATTCATATTCATTTAGCAGAAACTAAAGGTGAAGTAGAAAATTGTTTAAAAGAATATGGCAAAACACCTATAGCTTTAATGGAAGAAGTAGGCATTTTAGACCGTGGCGTATTAGCTGCTCATTGTGTTCATTTAACAGATGAAGATATTCAAATTATGAAGAAATACAATGTACGTGTAGCGCATAATCCAGGAAGCAATATGAAACTTGCCAGCGGTGTTGCTCCAGTTCCACAATTATTAAAAGCAGGAGTTTGCGTAGGCTTAGGTACAGATGGAGCTTCTAGTAATAATAATCTTGATATGTTAGAAGAAATTAATTTAGCAACTTTACTGCATAAAGTAAATACTTTAGACCCATTAGCTGTGCCAGCTCTTGAAGGTGTAAAAATGGGAACAGAATACGGTGCTAAAGCTGTAGGATTAAATAAGGTAGGCTTAATCAAAGAAGGATATAAAGCCGATATCGTTTTATTTGATATGTCTGCTCCACAATGTTATCCACGTCATGATTTAGTATCTTTATTAGCGTATAGCATGAATGGCTCAATGGTTGATACAGTATTAGTAGATGGTAAAGTTTTATTAGAAAATAGAGCTTTTACTACTATTGATGAAGAAAAAATTAAATATGAAGCTAATCGTTGTGCTATGAATTTAACATTGCGTTAAAATTTTTATAAATTATAAGTTAAATAACCATAGTTTATTGATTTGTGCTATACTAAAACCATAAATAAAAATAAATAATAAAATATTATTTAGTATTTAGATAATGAGATGTATGTTTTTGATTACAAACAAAGCTACTTTTTATTTGCAATTGGGATTATTCACCCCATTATCCAATATTGAAAGGAAGCTTTGTATTATGACAATTAAATATAATATTTGCGAAAAAAGACATGAAAAAAAGATGACTCAGAAACAATTAGCTATGAGAGCAGGTATTAGTACAGCTATGGTTAGCTTTATAGAAAATGATAAACGCCAACCAACTTTTTTAGTAATAGCGTCTATTGCAAAAGCTTTAAATGTAAAATTAGATGAATTAGTTGAGATAAAAGACAATTATCATTACTTTAGACAATAAGATATGAAATAGAAAACAGCACCTTTTAAGGTGCTGTTTTTTTGATAATAAAAAGGAGTTAGTTTTAAACTAACTCCTTTTGTTATTTGATTGATATATCTTTTATTATTTATCAAAGATATTTTTAAGAGCTTGTTTATTTACATCACGGTTTAACTGAGCAAGATAAGTAGTTAATTTGATGTGTTTTGGACAAGCTTCTACGCAGTTTTGGCTGTTACCGCAGCTAGTGATACCGCCTTTTTCCATAAGAGCATTAAGACGTTTTTCTTTGTCAAATTTACCATATGGATGTAAATTGAAGAGATAAGCTTGAACTGTTGGAGCAGGTCCGATGAAGTCAGACTGTGGACCAACGTTAGGGCAAGCTTCTAAGCAGCAACCACAAGTCATGCAGTGGGAAATTTCATATGCTGTAGCAGCAGTATATGGGTTTTGAATTGGAGCTTCACGATTTTCCCAGCTACCATCAACATTAATCCAACCTTGGATACGTTTGAGGCTTTCAAACATAACGCTACGGTCGATTAAGAGGTCACGGATTACAGGGAAAGTACGAGCTGGAGCAATGCGGATTGGTTGAGGAAGTTTGTCGATAAGAGAAGCACAAGCTTGACGTGCACGACCGTTAATAACCATCATACAAGCACCACATACTTTTTCTAAGCAGTTGCATTCCCAAACTACAGGAGTAGTTTTTTTGCCATCTTTAGTTACAGGGTTTTTCTGAATTTCCATTAAAGCTGCAACTACGTTAAGTGCAGGACGATAAGGAATTTCAAATTCTTCTGTGTAAGGTTTGCCAGTAGGGCTATCTTGACGTTCAATAATCAAATGAACAGTTTTTTTAGTATCTGCCATTATTTTTTGCCTCCTTTAGTAACATCATAACGACGTGGACGAGGTTTAACTAAGGAGTGATCAAAATCGATATAGCTGATTTCTGGTTCACAAGTTTCAGGGTTCATTCTAACAAGTGTAGTTTTTAAGAAATGCTCGTCATCACGGTTAGGGAATTCTGGTTTGAAGTGAGCACCACGGCTTTCATCACGCATACGAGCTGCTTTACAGATAGCAAGAGCGTAGATGATCATGTTGCGAAGCTGACGTACGAACATAGCTTCTTGGTTGGCCCAGCGACTAGTATCAGTAAGACCGATATGATCCCATTTTTTGAGGATTTTCTTAACTTCTTCATAGCAATATTCAAGGTCTTTGTTAATACGTTCAATTGTGCAGTAACGAAGCATGAGCTCGCCTAATTCCATATGGAGTTTATGAGCGTTAACGTCGCCTTTCATATTCATGATTTTTTCAAATTCATCAACAGTCTGTTGTTTTGCTGCAGCAAGTTCTGCATCAGTAAGAGCAGCTCCATTATCTTCAGCAATAGTTTTACCTTCAATTGTCCAAGCGGAATCACCGTTAGCCCAACGAATAGCTTCTGGACCAGAAACAGTACCAGAGTGAGCAGCGGAAAGAAGGGAGTTAGCACCAAGACGGTTAGCACCATGGTACTGATAGTCACATTCGCCGGAAGCGAATAAACCAGGAATATTTGTTCTGTGTTTACGGTCTACCCAAATACCACCCATGGAATAGTGAACGGAAGGGAAGATCTGCATAGGAACTTTACGAGGGTCGTCACCAACGAATTCTTCATAGATTTCCATGATACCAGCGAGTTTACGGTTTAAGTAATCTGCATCAATGTGGGAAAGATCGAGGTATACACGATTTTCGCCATTGATACCAAGACCCATGTGTACGCAAACTTGATAAATTTCACGAGCTGCGATATCACGAGGAACGAGGTTACCATAAGCTGGATATTTTTCTTCGAGGAAGTACCAAGGTTTGCCATCTTTGTAAGTCCAAACACGACCACCTTCACCACGAGCTGCTTCAGACATAAGACGGTTTTTATCTTCACCTGGAATAGCTGTTGGGTGAATCTGAATGAATTCAACGTTACCGAGGTAAGCACCTTCTTGGTATACATCGGAAACAGCAGAACCGTTACAGATTGTAGAAGCTGTACATTTACCGAAAATAACACCAGGACCACCTGTTGCTAAGATAACTGCATCAGCTGGGAAAGCTTCAATTTCCATGGAATTCATGTTTTGAGCAGTGATACCACGGCAGATGCCTTCGTTGTTTTTAATGATGTGAACGAATTCCCAGAATTCGTATTTTTTAACTTTGCCTTTTACTTCAAGTTTACGAACTTGTTCATCAAGAGCATATAAAAGCTGTTGACCAGTAGTAGCACCAGCGAAGCAAGTACGTTTATGTTTTGCACCACCGAAGTTACGAAGGTCAAGGTTACCTTCTGGTGTACGAGTGAAAGGAACACCCATGCGGTCGAACATTTTAATAAGTTTTGGAGCGTTTTCGCACATACCTTTAACTGCTAATTGGTCAGCAAGGAAGTCGCCACCATAAATTGTATCATCGATATGATCCCAAACAGTATCATGTTCACCTTTGGAATCCATACAAGCATTAATACCACCCTGTGCACAGAGGGAGTGGGAACGTTTTACTGGGCAATAAGAGAATAAGTCTACAATACCGCCAGATTCACAAATTTTAATCGTAGCCATAAGACCGGATAAACCGCCACCGACAACGATGATTTTTTTTGTAGATTTCACGTGAGTCTCTCCTTATATCAGAATTTATAGATTAAAACCAGTACATGCTCATGAAAGCAATTGTTAAAAGGGATAATACTACAAAGATTGCCATGAATACACGAGAGAAGAAAGTCTGGATACGAGGACCTTTTGCAATACCCCATGTCATAGTGAATGTAGTAAGACCGTTAAAGAAGTGGAAAATAGATGCAATCATAGCGATTGTATAAGCACCCCATACAAGCGGATTTTGGAAATAAGCTTGTAATAATTCGAAGGAAATAGGAGTACCGCCACCTTTTACCATAATGCGGAGATAAACAACATGCCAGATTAAGAAAAGGAAGATAATAACAGCAGTTATTCTTTGGAAATAGAAATTCCAGTTGCGAGCATAACCATAGCTTTTTACGTTATTTTTAGCTTGCATTAAAATGTACAAACCATAAAGACCATGGAAAAGGAATGGAACTAAAATGAAGCAAATTTCCAAAGGAAGCATAATTTCATGTGGAATAGATGCAAGATGCTCAACTGCTGCATTGAATGGAGCTGGTCCACCTAATACCATAGAGTTTGTAAAGATATGTTCGAGTAAGAATAAACCTACAGGAACAATACCGCAGAGGGAATGTAATCTGCGAATATAAAATGTTGTGTGAATCATCCTTGAACCTCCTGTACTTTTTAATTTTCATAGGGAAAATTTACACACCTTATGACATGCTTAAAAAAGCTTCCATATATTAATTATATGTAATATAAATGATAGATGGCTATCCCCGTGTGTCCCACGGTTCGCAAAATAAACTGAGCTCCTCCTAGAAGATAATAAAGGAGCTCAGGATTTTGTTAATTATTAAAGTTTATCCATATCTAAAGTGCGATATGGAGCCTGACCCATTTCATAGAAATTATTACCTTCAGAGTCAATAACTACGATTGCAGGGAAATCTTCAACAGTAAGAGCTGCAAGTGCTTCAGGACCAAGTTCTGGATAAGCGATTACTTCATATTTTTTTACACATTTGGAAATAAGTGCAGCAGCACCACCAACAGCGGCAAAATAAGTAACACCATTTTTCTTCATGGATTCGATAACAGCTTTATCACGAGAACCTTTACCAATCATACCTTTAATACCCTGTTCGAGCATTGTAGGAGTATAAGCGTCCATACGACCAGAAGTTGTAGGACCGCAAGAACCAATTGGATTACCAGGTTTAGCTGGAGTTGGTCCAAGATAATAAACAATTTGATTGCTCCAATCAATTGGAAGTTTTTCACCACGAGCAAGTGTTTCTGTCATAACTTTATGAGCAGCATCACGTGCGCTATAGATAACGCCAGAAATAAGAACGCTATCGCCTACTTTTAATTTACGAGACTGTTCTTCAGTCAAAGGTGTTGTAATGCGAATTTTATCAGCCATTTAAATGTACCTCCCGAATAAATTATAATACGCGTTTAGAATGACGGCATGCATGGCAACAAATTGTTACAGCCACAGGAAGGCCAGCGATATGAGTAGGACCCCATTCGATATTAACAGCAAGAGCACTTGTTGTACCACCGAGCTGTGGACCAATACCTGTCTGGTTGATTAATTCTAAAAGCTCTTCTTCAAGTTTTGCATATTCAGGATGAGCATTACGAACATTAGTTGGACGAAGTAATGCTTTTTTAGACATAACAGCAGCACGGTCCATAGTACCGCCAATACCAATACCAACAACCATTGGTGGGCAAGGATTGCAGCTAGCATGAAGGATAATATCCATAACTGCTTTTTTAACGCCTTTTACACCATCAGCTGGTACAAGCATTTTTAAGCCAGATTTATTTTCGCTACCGAAACCTTTTGGTTCAACTTGGATAGTTAATTTATCGCCAGGAACGATTTCTGTGTAGATAACAGCTGGTGTATTATCTTGAGTATTTTTACGATCGAAAAGTGGTTCAGCTACAACGGATTTACGTAAATAGCCTTCAGTATAACCTTTAGCTACACCAGCATTGATAGCGTCGTTTAAGTTGCCGCCTTCAATGTGAACATCTTGACCTAATTCAACAAAAACAATAGTCATACCAGTATCTTGGCAAATAGGTCTGTCTTCTTCTTTTGCAATTTTTGCATTTGTGATAATTTGGTCGAGTACTTCTCTTCCTACTGGAGATTTTTCACTAAGTCTACCTCTTTCTAATGCGGCAAACACATCTCCTGGTAAATAGTAGGCAGCTTCTTTACACATCTGCGCTACTTCTTGAGTGATTTGTTCTGCTTGGATTGTACGCACCATAACCCCTCCAATGGATTAAAATATTTAGTCATTGTTTTATTAAACTTCCTAAATTTAGGCAATCCCCATTAATGACTAACGGTTAAGGACATATTTTTACTTAATAAGTATATATTTTTTAAGTAGAAAATTTTTAAATAAATAAGAATTTATCTATTTTGAGATCTGTCCCATCTCTAATAAATTAACTCTCACCACTGGTTAAAAGTAGTGGGGGATTTATCACGAACAAATTGGATAAAAATATCCTCATGTAATGAAAATTTTAGCATATTTTTGAATGTCTTTCAACACCTAAAATGGCTGGAAGCCTTAATATTATTAAAGTTGAAGGCTGTTCACTTTTATAAATAAAATATATTTATAGACTAAAAAATATAAAAAGTTATTTATTTTAGTACATAATTTTATTAAATAAATATATAAAATCATTATAAATATTTATCTTAAATATAAAAAACTTTTATTTTAAAAATATGCGTTGAAGATTTATTTTTTCATTATTTATATCAATTATCATGAAAGAAGGGTCTAGACCATCTCGAGGTTCAGAAACACTTCCTGGATTAATGATTATTTTATCATTTACATGCTCTTCGTTACCTACATGACTATGACCATAAACTATTATATCTGCACCTAATTTAGAGGCTTGTTCATATAGATATTTAGTTGTCCATTTTACATTATATTTATGACCATGGGTCAAAAATATTTTTTTGCCAGCAATTTCTACTAATATTTCTTTTGGCTTAGTGGAAAACCAATCTATATTACCAGGAACAGCATATACAGGTTTTTTAGATACATCAGCTAAATAGCCAGCATCATCAATACTATCGCCTGCATGAAGCCAACAATCTACATCGTCAGCTAGACAAATTGCATCATCAATAGCAGATAGATCATGATGACTATCACTCATAATTCCTATTTTCATTTTAAATATTCACCTAGTTGGATTTCCATTTCACGTAGTGCTTTACCACGATGACTAATATTATTTTTTTCTTCAATTGTTAATTCAGCCATAGTTTTTTGCAAATCAGGAACAAAAAAATATGGATCATAACCAAAGCCATTATTTCCTTGAGCAAAAATGCGAATGATACCTTCACATTTTTGAGTACAAGTTAATGTTTTGCCATCAGTATCTACAAAGACCAAAGAACAAACATATTGAGCAGTTGATTGCTCTACATTTTTTTTCTGTAGCTCTTCAATCATTTTTTTATTATTAGCTAAATCGTCTGCATGGTAACCAGCAAATCTAGCTGAATAAATACCAGGAGCTCCATCTAAAATATCAATGGTTAAACCTGAATCATCTGCTAAGCAAGCATAGCCTGTTTTTTGAGCGTAAAATTTTGCTTTTTTGATAGCATTTTCTTCAAAAGTAGTACCATCTTCAACAGCATCAGGTAAAGGGCCAAATTCACTTAAAGAATGAAGTTCTACAGGTAAATTTTTAAATGCATTTATCATTTCTTTTATTTTGCCTTGATTTTTTGTAGCTACAATAATTTTTTTCATCATGGAATCCTTCCTATTTTCCAAACTAAGTCATTACCTAAAATATCTTTTTGATAAGAGATTAATTCATCAATACCTTTTTGAGCATAGGCGAGCATTTTACTGAATTGTTCATGTGTAAAAGGTTGTTTTTCACCAGTACCTTGAATTTCTACAAAATGCCCTTCGCCTGTCATGACGATATTCATATCAGCTATAGCAGTAGAATCTTCTTCATAGCATAAATCTAATATAGGTTCATTATCTTTAGAGATACCTACGCTTATGGCAGCCATGAAATCTTTTAATGGAAATGGTTTTTTAGGGTCGTAGATAGTGGCTAAAGCTTCAGCTAATGCAACAAAAGCTCCAGTGATTGAAGCTGTTCGCGTACCACCATCGGCTTGAATTACATCACAGTCAATAATGACTGTTCTTTCACCTAAAGCTTTAAAATCTATAACACTGCGAAGACAGCGTCCTATAAGACGTTGGATTTCCTGTGTTCTGCCATTTTGTCTACCACGAGAAGCTTCTCTAGGAGAACGGGTCAATGTTGCTGATGGAAGTAAGGAATATTCAGCATTTAACCAGCCTGTACCGCTACCACGTAAAAATGAAGGAACGCCATCTTGAATAGTAGCAGCACAAATTACTTTAGTATTGCCTGTTTCAATTAAAACAGAGCCAGCTGGATATTTTTGAAAGTATTTTGTTATTTTAAAACGACGCAATTGGTCTGCATTTCGTCTATCAATTCTAGTCATATAAATAAAAAGTCTCCAAATGAAATCATAAAATTTAAGTTATTTTAAACTATCAAGATAGCCCTGTAAAATAAATACAGCAGCCATTTTATCAATAACTTTTTTGCGTTTTGCACGACTGACATCAGCTTCTAATAAATAACGGTCAGCAGCAACAGTAGATAAACGTTCATCCCAAAAGATAATTTCAGCATCAGGAATATCTTCTAGGATTTTATCTGTAAAATGTTTTACAATATCGCATCGTTCGCCAACTGTACCATTCATATTTTTAGGTAAGCCAACGACAAATTTTTTAGTTTCGTATTGTTTGCTTAATTCGCGAATACGAGCTAAATCGTGTTTATAAGATTTACGGCGAATTGTTTCTACACCTTGTGCTGTAAATAAAAGTTCATCACTTACTGCAATGCCAACAGTTCTATCACCGATATCAAGGGACATTATTCTCATAAATATTTATTCACCTTTTTTTATATTCTCATTGTTTTCTAAATAGAAACGTACAAGTTCTTCTAGTAATTCATCTCGTCCTAATCTACGAATTTCATTTCTAGCATTTTTGTTACTTGTGATATAAGCTGGGTCATCAGATAAAAGATAACCAACTAATTGATTGATTGGACTGTAACCTTTTTCGAGCATAGCACGGCAAGATAAACAAAGTGCTTTTGCTGCTTTATCATCATCTGCACCAAAATTAAACATCATAGTTTCATCTTTAATGTTGGACATAATAATCACCTCAATAATATCTATATATTGTCATATAGTAGATTAATCTATAATCTATGTACTAATTATAACAAAAAAATAGTTTTAAAGACAGTCAATATTACTTTAAGAAAACAAAAGGAGGCTAGATAATTAGCCCCCTTGCTAGTTTAAATATAATTATTTAATTTGAGATTGAATTACTTCATGACCTTTAGCAAAAGCATCATTTAATTTTTCTGGTTGTTTACCACCAGCTTGAGCCATATCAGGACGACCGCCACCGTTACCGCCAGTCACCATAGCTACTTCTTTTACGATTTTACCAGCGTGTAAGCCACGAGCTACACCGTCTTTATTTACTTTTACAACGAAGTTAACTTTATCATTGAGTATAGCACCGAGAACAACTACACCAGCTTTATCGAATTTGTTGCAAAGAAGGTCTGCATTGTTGCGAAGTTCATCCATGTTAGCAGCTTGGATTTTACCAACAATTACATTAACACCATTATATTCTTTTAATGCCATTAATAATTTATTGGAATCAGCTTTAGCACGTTCAGCTTGAACTTTAGCAATTTCAGCTTTCATTTCTTTATTTTCTTGAAGAAGGTTTGCAATTTTATCGCAAAGATTGCTTTCGTTAGTTTTTAAAGTTGTTATAGCTGTTTGTAAAAGTTTAGCTTTAGCATTCATATAATCAATAGCAGCTTTACCAGTGATAGCTTCAATACGTCTAACGCCAGCAGCTACACCAGATTCACCGATGATTTTGAACATGCCGATTTGACCGATATTTTTAACATGGCTACCACCGCAAAGTTCCATACTAAATCCAGGTACAGTAACTACACGAACGATATCGCCATATTTTTCACCGAATAATGCCATAGCACCAGCTTTTTTAGCATCTTCTTGGTTCATATGAGAAATTTCTACATCTTTACCTGTTAAAATTTCAGCATTTACCATTTCTTCTACTTGTTGTAATTGTTCAGCAGAGATTGGTTCAAAGCTAGAGAAGTCAAAACGTAAATGATGAGCATTTACAGCAGAACCAGCTTGATTGATATGGTCGCCAACAACACGTTTTAAAGCAGCTTGTAAAAGATGTGTTGCTGTATGGTTACGTGCAGAAGCAAGTTTATTTTCCATATCTACAGTTATTTCTACAGTATCTCCAACATGAAGACTACCTTCAGTTACATGAACAATATTATAAACAGAACCATCAGGTAATTTTTTAGTATCAATAACTTGTGCATTACCCATATCTGTTTTTAAGCTACCAATATCGCCTTCTTGTCCGCCACCTTCAGCATAAAATGGTGTAACGTCTAAGATAAGACCAGCTTCATCGCCGTCTTCAAGGCTATTTGTAGTTTTAGCATCTTTCCAAATGCAAACGATTTTAGCTTGACGAGCAGTTTCATCAACTTTTAATTCACCGATATTGCTATCACGTAAATCAGGAATATCCATGCGTTTGTTTTCGCCACGAGCATTACGTGCACGAGTGCGTTGTTCGTCCATAGCTTTATCAAAAGCTTCTTTATCTAAAGTCATATGATTTTCATGGAGAATTTCATCTGTTAATTCCCAAGGGAAACCATAAGTATCATAGAGTTTGAAACCAACTTCACCATCAAGAACAGTTTTATTTTCAGCTTTTAGTTTTTCAACTTCAGCATTTAATAAATCCATACCTTGAGTTAATGTAGTTGCAAAACGATCTTCTTCTAAGCTGATTACTTTTTTGATGTAATCTTTTCTATTTGTGAGTTCATCATAAACACCACTGTAGATTTCAGCAACTACATCAACAGCGCCAGCTAAGAATTTATCTTCGATGCCAAGCATACGAGCATGACGTACAGCACGACGTAATAAACGACGAAGTACATAGCCACGACCTTCATTAGAAGGTAAGATACCGTCCATAACCATGAAGGAAATACTTCTAGCATGGTCAGCAATAACTTTTAAAGAAATATCTGTTTCTTTATCTTTGCCATATTCTTTATTAGCAACTTTGCTAGCATATTCAATGATAGGGAACATTAAATCTGTTTCAAAGTTAGATGGTTTATTTTGTAATACTGAAGCAAGACGTTCAAGACCACAACCTGTATCAATGTTTTTATGTACAAGTGGATTGTATTTTCCATCTTCAGTACGGTCAAATTGAGTAAATACAAGGTTCCAAATTTCAAGATAACGGTCACAATCGCAACCAACGCCACATGTAGGGCTACCACAACCACGTTCTTCACCGAGGTCAATGAAAATTTCAGAGTCAGGACCGCAAGGACCGCTACCAATTTCCCAGAAGTTATCTTCTAATTTAACGATATGTTCTGGATTGATGTCAGTTTCTGTTGTCCAAATTTTATATGCTTCTTCATCATCAGGATAGATTGTAGCCCAAAGTTTATCTTTTGGAAGTTCTAATTCTCCAGTTAAAAATTCCCAAGCCCATTTAATAGCATCATATTTGAAATAATCGCCAAAGGAGAAGTTGCCAAGCATTTCAAAATAAGTATGATGGCGAGCTGTGCGACCTACGTTTTCAATATCACCAGTACGAACACAACGTTGACTTGTAGTGATACGAGTGCAAGGTGGTGTCATTTTACCTGTGAAATAAGCTTTGAAAGGAGCCATACCAGCACCAATCATCAATAAGCTAGGGTCATCTTTTGGAATTAAAGATGCACTAGGAAGTTCTAAATGTCCATTTTTGACAAAAAAGTCAAGGTATCTTCTACGGAGTTCTTTTCCGCTCATATACTTCAAACTAATCTACCTCCAATATTTTAAGTTGAAATTTTTGATTATTTACTAATAAAAAACTTCTATAATTATATATAATAAATTATTTCAAGTCAATTTATCAAGGTTTTTAAAGCTTTTGTAGATTAAATCGCTTAGCAAAAGTTGGGGAATTTTTTATATCTATTTTTTGATTAGGTAAAGATAATAATTTAATTTTATCTTGATTTATCGTTAAAATGTTAATTTCACTTAAAATAATCAAGCATTGTTTCATACTGTAATCAGATAAATTTAGATTGTAAATTTGTTTTAATAAAGCTTGACAATCTTTAAGGGAAAATATACTTTGACCATATTTTTTTTCTTGATTGCGCAGACAAAGATATATTTTGCCGATTGTGTCATAAGCAGGAAACTCTTCTAGATAAGAAATTTTTCGTTTGCTTTGACGTAAATCACTCAATTTAAACTGTAGATAAGTATGGTCATTCCAGTGGTTTAATTCAGGTTGGAATAAAATATCTACATATTTATTATTTATATCATCGGCAACATCTGCCATATGCCAACCAATAGCAGTATATTGTGTATTATTATAAGCAAAATTAAAGCGTAAATGATTATTTTCTTTGCCCATTTTCATGCTTTTAGTGACTAAGAGATTTTGACAGACAAATTGTGGTTTAGGATTTCCCATGCCAAAAGGTTCAAGTAAGGATAATTCCTCGATAAAATCCATGGTTATATCTTGAGGTGTTAAAACTGTTTCTACTTGATAAATTGGTATTAAATCTTCATCTGTTAAATGTTTATCAGCATATGTTTGCATATGTGAAATAAAATCATCTAATTTAGCTAAATCAATCGTAAAACCTGCTGCTTTGGAATGACCTCCATAAACCATTAAATCTTGCTCACAATAAGTGAGGGCATTTTTCATATGAAGTCCATCTATGCTACGACAAGAGGCTTTACCAATATTATCTTTAGTCGCTATGATTATTATAGGTCGATAATATTTTTCTTGTAGGCGAGATGCTGCTATACCGATAACACCTTCATGCCAATTTTCGCCAACAACAATGATGATTTTATTTTCTTGAAGATTATTTTCTTCAATTTTTTTGACAGCTTCGTGAAAAATATCTTCTACAATTTCTTGACGTTGTTTATTTTCTTCATCTAGATATAATGCTTTTTGATGAGCTGTTTGTTTATCAGTGGCTAATAATAATTCAACAGCAATACTAGCATGAGTTAATCTTCCCGCAGCATTTAAGCGAGGAGCTACACCAAAACCAATATGACCAGTATTTATATTATTTTCATCATAATTGCAGATTTCAATTAAAGTTTTTATACCTAAGTTTTGAATATGAGCTAATCCTTTTTTGACAATGCGACGATTTTCATCAACAAGAGGTACAATATCAGCTATAGTACCTAAAGCTACAATATCCAAATAATTTTCTAATTCATGAATATCTTTATTTAAGCTTTGATATAGTCCTTGACAAAGTTTGAAGGCTACACCTACACCGCAAAGATTTTTGTTAGGATAATTACATTGTGTTTGTGTAGGATTGATAATAGCAAAGGCATCAGGAAGAATTTCACGAGGTAAATGGTGGTCTGTGATAATCATATCGATTTTATCTTTGGCATAATCAACTTCATCAAGAGCTGTAATACCGCAGTCAACAGTGATTAATAAATCGTATTTAGGTATTAATTTTTGTAAGGACTCGATATGAAGACCATAGCCTTCACTATGGCGGTCAGGTAAATAATAGTCTATATTAAAGCCTAATTTAGTAAAAACTGTCATTAAAAGGGCAGTGGAGCTGACACCATCTACATCATAATCGCCATAAATGCAGATTTTTTCTTTATTTTTTAAAGCTAATAAAAGTCTTTGGCAAGCTTTTTCCATATCTTTTAGCAAAAAAGGGTCATGATAAGGAATTTTTGTGGGATTGAGAAATAATTTAGCTGAGTTTTCATCAAGATTTTTTCTAGTTAAAATTTCAGCTAGACTAGAAGATATATGCAAATTCTTTTCTAATAAGATTTGTTTTTTTTCATCAATGGGTAGAATTTCCCAACGTTTATTCATAAATAAATATTACCTCCTATACTTGATTTTTATAGATAGTATTTAATTTATTTTTTACATATAATTAATAGCTATTTGTTTTACAGTATAAAATGAATATGATAAAATGTAAATTATTGCAAGTAATAAGAAGACTTTAATACATATTTAACAAATTCGAAATTAAAATATGATTGAATTAAGTTGATAATCTGGGGGAAAATATATGTCAGGTAAAAATATTCTAGTGGTTACAGCATCAATGGGGTCTGGTCATAATAAGGCTGCCAATGCTGTTGCAGAGGCGATAAAGAGAAAATATCCTGTCAATAAAATAAATGTTATTGATTTTATGTCAACAGAAACAGCCTATTTCAATAGTCTAGTTAAAGATATATATTTAAAGATGCTCGACCATACACCAAGTGTGTATGAATTTTTCTATAAATTTACATCAGATTCTACAAAAGGAAGTACTATACAATCTGTTTTTGCTCATGCTATGAAAAAAGATATGCGTGAGCTTATAAAAAAATATGAAGCTGATATGGTTATTTGTACACATCCTTTTCCATGTGCAGCTGCATCTTATCTGAAGCAAACAGGAGAAATAAATATTCCTTTAATCACAGTGATGACAGATTTCTGTGTACATCAATTTTGGTTATATAAAAATATTGATATTTATTTTACTGCTAATGATTTATTGAAAAAAGAAATGGTAAATCAAGGTTTATTAGAAGAACGCATTTTTGTTACAGGTATACCTGTGGGATATAATTTCCGTGTAGATTATAATCGAGATGATTTATTGGCAAAATTCAAATTGGAAAAAGATAAACCTGTAGCTTTGATTATGGGTGGCGGTCTTGGTTTAGGTGGCGTAAAAAATGCACTTTGCCAATTAGAACGCTTGAAAAAAGATATTCAAATTCTCGTAATTACAGGAGCAAATGTAGCGCTTTGGTCAGAGATGAATGAATATGCACAGCATTCTAAACACAAAATTTTCGTATGGGGATATTCGCATAATATTCAAGAATTTATGTCTGTAGCTACATTTTTAATCAGTAAACCTGGTGCGCTTACAATAAGTGAAGCATTGACTAGAGAATTACCAATGATTTTACACGACCCAATACCAGGACCAGAGGTGGATAATGCAAAATTTGTTTCTGATAATGGAGCTGCCATTTGGGTGAAACATCAAGATACCTTAGATGCGGTAGTACGTGAAGTATTATCTGATGCAACTATTTTGCCAAAACTTAGAAATAATGCTAAGGTGTTAAAGAAACCATATGCTTCCGATAATATAGCAGATGTTATTGCAAATATGTTAGGTTTAGATTAGTATTAGGGAAATATAAATTAATAGGTGAAAATATGTTCAGAAAAATAATGGAGCGGTTTATAATATTCGCTTTTGTGATAATGATTGGTTATCTGGGATTTATAATTATTAAACAAGAAGTATATTTAAGCCAAGTAGAAGAACAGACTATTATAGCCGAAGAGCGATTAAATAAAGCAAAGCAAATAAATGAAGAATTAAGTAGAGAAAAAGATAATTTAAATAAGTTCGAATATGTGGAAAAAGTAGCTCGTGAAGAGCTAGGTATGACAAAACCAGGCGAAGTGCCATATATTTCTGAAGAAAAAGAATAACATTTTATTGACACTATTTGTTTAGCAAGGTTATAATAATAAAAGCTTAAAGCTAATTATCTTAAGGAGGACATAAAAGTAGTATGTCAATCGAAGTTGGCAATATCCTAGAAGGTGTTGTAACAGGTATTACTAAATTTGGCGCTTTTGTTGAATTACCTGGTGGAAAAGTTGGTTTAGTACATATCTCTGAAGTTGCAGATGTTTACGTTAAAGATGTAAATGATTTTTTGAAAGAAAAAGACAAAGTCAAAGTTAAAGTACTAAGTGTTGATGACCATGGAAAAATAGGTTTATCTATTAAACAATTACAGGAGAAAAAAGTCGAAGAACAAAATACTCGTCCTGCACAGAGTAGTAATTATCGTCCTGCTCCTCGTAAGCAATTTAATAATGACTTCCGTAAACACAATAATAGCGGCGCTTCTTTTGAAGATAAATTATCCAAGTTTTTAAAAGATAGTGATGAAAAACTTACTGATTTACGTCGTAAGACAGATTCTAAACGTGGTGGCCGTGGTGGCGGTTCTCGTAAATATGAATAAAACTAAGAAGCACTCTTTAATTTTTTAAAGAGTGCTTTTTGTTAATAGCTGGAAAATTATATGAATATGAATTTAATCTTGAGGTAATTTTTTATGAGCGTAAATAGTAATGTAGATGTAATAAATATAATGGAAATAATTGAGTGCGTAGAAAATTTTGCTAGAGAATATGATTTATTTAAGGCTCATGATAAATTATTGATTGCTTGTTCTGGTGGGCCAGATTCCATGGCACTTGTGGATATCTTCCAAAAACTTAGTGTTAAATATAAATTAGAGATTATTGTAGCTCATGCTGAACATGGTATTCGTAAGGAAAGTTCATTAAATGATGCATGGTATGTAAAAAATTATTGCGAGCAAAAAAATATTTCTTTTTTTATGGAACATTTAAATGTATTAGAACATCTTAAAACAGAAAAATTATCTGTAGAAACTTTGGCTAGAAAATTGCGCTATCAATTTTTACGCAAAATAGCGAAAGCACAAAATGCCACAAAAATAGTAACAGCACATCATTTAAATGACCAAGCAGAAACTGTATTACAGCATCTTTTAAGAGGTGCAGGAACAGCAGGTCTTAGCGGTATGAAAGCTAAAAATGAAGATATTATACGACCATTTTTATGTTTATATCGTGAAGAAATTGAAGCATATTGTTTAGCTGAAAATATCAATCCTTGTTTAGATGAAACGAATAATTGTTTAGATTATGAACGCAATCGCATACGTTTAGATTTAATCCCTAGATTAAAAGCATATAATCCAAAAGTAGTAACAGCTATTTGCAATAGTGCCAAGATTATTGCTCAAGAAAATGATTTTATAAATTACTATGTAAAAAATTTTTATCGAGATAAAGTCATAGTAGATATAGATAATCAAGGTAGAAAATATATAAAAATAGATATCAAAGTATTAAAACAAGAACATAAGGCAATAAGAAATGCTTTATATAGGTATATTATAAAAGAATTTAAAAGGAATTTAGAAAATATTAGTTTTGTTCATATTGATAAAATTGATAAGTTTTTATACAATGGACATACTGGTTTAATTTTGCAATTACCGAAGAATTTGCAAGTAAAGATAAATTATGATAGATTAACTTTTAGTGAAAAAGAAATTTTGCCAATTGAAAATTCTGAGGAAAAAGAGCAAAATATATCCATAAAAATAGATTTAGGTTTACTTTTGACGAAAAAAGAAATAAAATTGCCTTATGAACAATCATTGATTATAGATAAAATCTGCGGGCAAGATGAGGTCATGAAATTATCTGGTCGAGAACATTGTTTTATTGATATGGATAAGATTAATGGAGATTTATTTATTCGCAAAAGACAAAATGGGGATAGAATAACTCCTAAAGGCATGACAGGTAGTAAAAAAGTAAAAGACATTCTAATTGATAGAAAGATACCGGCAGAAGATAGAGATAAAATTCCTTTGATTTGTGATGAAAAGGGAATTATTTGGATAGCTGGTATACAACAAGATAATAATTATTTAGTAAATAAAAATAGTAAACATATACTATATTTAAAATTAAAAAAATAATAATTAGGTGGGTTTTAAATTATGAAAACAATGAAAGATGATATCCAGAGTGTACTTTATACAGAAGAGCAATTACGTGAAGGTGTAAAGAGAATTGCAGATGAAATCAATCGTGATTATGCTGGTAAAGAAATTTATGCTATTGGTATTTTAAAAGGTGCTATTATTTTCTACGCTGATTTAGTGCGCGAAATCAATGTTCCTGTATCTTTTGATTTTATGGCAGCATCTAGCTATGGTAAAGGTTCTACTAGTAGCGGTGCAGTTAAAATCTTAAAAGATTTAGATTTTAGCATTGAAGGCAAACATGTTATCATCATTGAAGATATCGTAGATTCTGGTCTTACTTTATCTTATTTATTGAAAAATATGGAATCTCGTCATCCAGCTAGCGTAAAATTATGTGCATTATTAAATAAACCTGAACGCAGAGAAGTTGATGTAAAAGTTGATTATGTAGGATTTGAAGTGCCTAACGAATTTTTAGTTGGTTATGGTTTAGATTATGATAGCAAATATCGTAATTTACCATATATTGGTATTTTAAAACCAGAAGTATATACAAAATAATGATAATTAACATAGAATAACTATTAATTAACTTGTTTATATGATATAATTAATCATTATGATTTGAAGACAATGCTATGAGGAGGCGTAAGATTGAATAAATTTTTGAGGAATGTGGGTTTTTACTTGTTAATCATTCTTGTAGCAATAACTGTAATCGACCATTTTTCAGTAGATACAAGCAATAAACAAGAAATAAATTACACTGAATTTGTAAAACAAGTCGATGACAAAAATGTAGCTAAAGTTGTTATGCAAAATAGCAATATTAAAGGTACATTGAAAGATGGTACAGAATTTACAACTATTACTCCAGGATATCCAAATAGCGATGAAGAACTTGTAAAAACTCTTCGCGATAATGGCGTAGATATAAAAGCAGAAAATCCGCCTGAAACACCATGGTGGACAACATTATTTTCTTCTTTACTTCCTATGCTTTTACTCATTGGTGTATGGTTTTTCATCATGCAACAGTCACAAGGTGGCGGTAGCCGTGTAATGAGCTTTGGTAAAAGCCGTGCCAAAATGATGGGTGATGGTAAAGTAAAAGTTACTTTCAGTGATGTTGCTGGTGCTGATGAAGCAAAACAAGAACTTGCTGAAGTTGTAGAGTTCTTAAAACATCCAAAGAAATTTAATGACCTTGGTGCAAGAATTCCAAAAGGTGTGTTATTATTTGGCCCTCCAGGTACAGGTAAAACTTTACTTGCTAAAGCTGTAGCTGGTGAAGCTGGCGTTCCATTCTTCACTATCAGTGGTTCTGATTTTGTGGAAATGTTCGTTGGTGTTGGTGCATCTCGTGTTCGTGATTTATTTGAACAAGCTAAGAAAAATGCACCATGTATCGTATTTATCGATGAAATTGATGCTGTTGGTCGTCAGCGTGGAGCAGGTTTAGGTGGCGGTCATGATGAGCGTGAACAAACACTTAACCAATTACTCGTTGAAATGGATGGATTTGCAGCTAATGAAGGTATTATCATCATCGCAGCTACAAATAGACCAGATATCTTAGACCCAGCTCTTTTACGTCCAGGACGTTTTGATAGACAAATCGTTGTTGATAGACCAGACGTTCGTGGCCGTGAAGCTATTTTAAAAGTGCATACAAAAGGTAAACCTGTAGATAGTGATGTTAATCTTGATGTATTAGCTCGCCGTACACCAGGTTTTACAGGTGCTGATTTAAGCAATCTCGTAAATGAAGCTGCACTTTTATCTGCACGTAGAAATAAAAAGACTATTTCTATGAATTCTTTAGAAGAGTCAATAGAACGTGTAATTGCAGGTCCTGAAAGAAAATCTAAAGTAATCAGTGATCGTGAAAAACGTCTAACTGCATATCATGAAGGTGGTCATGCGTTAATTGGTTTATTATTACCAAATGCTGATCCTGTGCATAAAGTAACAATTATTCCTCGTGGTAGAGCTGGCGGTTATACTTTAATGTTACCAAAAGAAGATCGCTCTTATGCTACACGTGGAGAGTTACTTGATAGATTGAAAACTATGCTCGGTGGTCGTGTTGCTGAAGAAGTTGTACTTAAAGAAATCAGTACAGGTGCTTCTAATGATATTCAACAAGCTTCTGGTTTAGTTCGTAGCATGATTACTCAATATGGTATGAGTGATGTATTAGGTCCAATTGCTTTTGGTGATGGACAAGATCATCAAGTATTCTTAGGTCGTGATTTCAATAATCAACGCAATTACAGTGAAGATGTAGCTTGTGCTATTGATAAAGAAGTTCGTCGTTATATTGAAGAAGCTTATGATGAATGTCGTAAATTATTAATCGAAAATATAGACAAACTTCATTTAATCGCTAAAGCTTTGATTGAAAAAGAAACTTTAGAAGAAAAAGATTTAAAAATTATCATGGAAACTGGTAGCTTAGAAGGCGTTTGTGAAATCAAAGAAGCAAATAGCGAAGAAAAAGAAACTTCCACTACAGAAGAAGTGAAAAATGCTGAAGTAGTAGAAGAAAAACAAGCAGATGCTGTAGCTAAAGAACCTGCTATTTCCACTACTGAAAAAATCTAAATATATTCACCTTGTTTGTAATATAAAAATAGGGTAAGCTAAAAGTGTGTAAGAAAAAGTTTTTACTTTATCTTATGCACTTTTTTTATAAACTTTTAGAATAAAAAATATAGATATAAAGGGAGTTTTTTTATGAAGGTTTTAATTGTAGATGATAATAAACAAATTATTTCTATTTTAGAAGCTTATGCTAAAAAGGAAGGATATCAAACTGTTATTGCTGTAGATGGACAAGAGGCTTTAGATGTATTTCAAAGGGAAAGACCAGATATTATTTTATTAGATGTCATGATGCCTAAAATAGATGGTTTTGAAGTATGTCGAGTAATTCGCAAAACATCTAATGTGCCAATTATAATGATTACTGCTCGTGGTGAAGATTTTGAAAAGATTATGGGACTGGAAATCGGCGCTGATGATTATATAGTAAAACCTTTTTCACCAGGAGAGATAATGGCTAGAATAAAGGCTATTTTAAGACGTATTCAGCCTAAAACAGAAAATTTACAAGTTTTTAGTTATGATAATTTACAGATAAATTTAGTTGATTATACAGTGAGTATAAATAATAAAGTATTATCACTTACAAAAAAAGAAATTGAAATTTTATGGACTTTAGCTACTAAAAAAGATAGAGTTTTTTCTCGTGATATGTTATTGAATAAATTATGGGGATATGATTATATTGGCGATAGTAGAACGGTAGATAGCCATATAAAGAGATTGCGTGCTAAATTGGAAAAATATCCTCATGGTAAGTGGGAAATAAAAACTATCTGGGGAGTTGGCTATAAATTTGAGGTAAGTGATGATGTTAAACAATAAAATAGCTCTAAAATTAAGCTTAAGTTTTGCGCTAGCTTTGATAATTTTTTCCATTATAATTAGTGGTGTGTTTTTAGTATTATTCAAGCAATATACTGTGGATTTGCATAAGACGCAATTACAAAATTATGCGCAATCGTTAGCACAATCATTATCAAGTGGTAGACGATATAATGGCATGGGATATGGCGCGCATTTGTATTTTAGTAGTGAAATTATGGGCTATAATGTTTGGATTGTAGACGAGAATATGAATGTCATCACACCAAGGAATATGCAACATCATAAAATGATGCATGCAAATTATACTTTTTCTGAGTTGCCACCAAATGCCAGTGAGGTTATCAGAGAAGTTTTTCAAGATAAAACAGTATTTAGTGAAGGCTTTAGTGATGTTTTATCACAATTGACGTTAACTGTAGGTGTGCCGATAAAAGATGAAAATGGAAAAGTATGGGGAGCTGTATTGTTGCATTCACCTGTAGAAGGTACCACTGATGGGATTTATCAAGGGCTTATGATTTTAGGCATAAGTATAATTTTAGCACTTATTATTGTTTTAGCTTTAGCAATATTATTTTCATATTTTTTCACTAAACCTTTGACAAAGATGAAATCTGTGGCAATGCAATTAGCCGAAGGCAATTATCAAGCTAAATGTAATATAAAACAGAAAGATGAAGTTGGTGAATTGGCAAATGTAATGGATTTATTAGCTGGACGTTTAGATGAAGCTAGTAAAGAAAGTTTAAAATTAGAACAAATGCGAAAGGATTTTGTGTCTAATATATCACATGAACTTAGAACACCAGTAACTGTTATTAGAGGCTCTTTAGAAGCACTTTGTGATAAGATTATTACAGACTCTAAGCAAATTGATGAGTATCATTTACAGATGTTAAATGAAGCTAAATTTTTGCAAAGATTAGTGGGGGATTTACTTGATTTATCTAGATTACAAAATCCAGATTTTGCGATTGAAAAGCAGGAGTTAAATTTAAATGATGTAATTTCTGATGTAGTTAGAAGTGCAAGGCAGATTGCTAAAAATAAAAATATTAATATAAATATTGATTTAGAAAATCCTAATTTAAAAATTTCTGGTGATTATGGAAGACTCCGTCAAATGTTTTTGATTATATTAGATAATGCCATCAAATTTTCTTTTGAAAATAATAAGGTAGATGTTTTGGCTAAAAATGACACAATTATTATTCGTGATTATGGCATAGGTATAAATGAAAAAGATTTGCCACATATTTTTGATAGATTTTACAAAACTCATGGTGAGCATAATAAAGTAGGTACAGGCTTAGGTTTAGCTATAGCAAAACAGATAGCGGAAAGACATAATATAGAATTAATTACTAAAAATAATTTTGATGGTGGGGCAAAATTTATTTTTAAAATACCATTAAAATAAAACAAAAAAGACATAATTTTGACAAAAAGTCTTGCTACAATATAATCAAAGATAAGAGATAAGTAGGGAGGAATAAATATGAAAAACTTAAAGAAAATTATCGTTACAGGATTATTAGCATTGAGCGTTGCAACTACAGCTTTTGCGACATCTGCTTATAATAATCCAGCAGAAATAGTTGCTGGACTCACTGGTCGTAGCGTAGAAAGTGTTATTGATGAAAGACACGATACAGGTAAATCTTTTGGCACTATCGCTAAAGAAGCTGGCAAATTAGATGAGTTTAAAGCAGAAATTTTAGAACTTAGAAAAGATCAATTAGCAGCACGTGTAGCAGATGGCAGACTTACTCAAGAACAAGCAGATAAAATTTTAGCTTCTATTGAAGAAAGACAAGCTCTTTGTGATGGCGAAGGCTATGGATATGGTTGTGGCTATGGTCGCGGTTACCGTGATGGTAATGGTGATGGCTATCGTGATGGTGGCAGACATCATCATAACCGCTGTGGCGATTGCAGATGGTAAAAGATTACTTAAATTGACAGATTAAATTTAATAAATATATATTAATGATATAAAAAAGACTGATATGCACCCAAAATATTGGACATATTAATTAAGCTACTAATTGAGACTTAGTTCTGTATTCTACAGGACTAAGTCCTTTTAGTTTTATCTTTATCCGTTTTGTATTATAATATTTTATATAAGATTTTAACTCTTTTATAAAATCTTCAACGAATTTGAATTTTTTTAAATAGAATAATTCGCTTTTTAGTTTTTAGTAAACCAAAGAAATTTTCTATTACGGCATTATCTAAGCAATTGCCTTTTCGGCTCATGCTTTGGATAATGCCTTTTTCTTTTAATAACTTCTGATACCTCTTATTTTGATACTGCCATCCTTGGTCTGAGTGTAGAATTATCCCTTTTGTTTCTTTTATCTTTCTTGTTGCATCTTCTACCATATCTAATACTTGCTTTAGTATTGGTCTTTTCGATATTTTATAACTTATTATTTCTCCGTTATATAAATCTATTATTGGTGATAAGTATATTTTTTCATTACATAATGCAAATTCTGTTACATCTGTTGCCCATTTTTCGTTTGGTTTTTCTGCTTTGAAATTTCTATTTAATATATTTTTAGCTATTTTTCCTTCTTGCCCTCTATACGATTTATATTTTTTTGCTCTTACTTTGCATGTTAAATTTTCTTCTTTCATCAATCTCATAACTACTTTATGATTGATTTTTATTCCCTGTTTATGCAGCTGCATAGTTACTCTTCTATATCCATATCTTCCATGATTTTTATTACAAATATTATGAATTAATGTTTTTAATCCTTTATATTTATCTTCTCTAGATAATTTTTTTAATGCATCATAATATGTGCTTTTAGCTAATTTTGTATAGTTTAATAGGGCTTTTAGAGTATATTTTTTCCTTAATTTAGCAATTACTAAAACTAGTGTCTTCCTTCCTTTTCCCATTGCTTCATTAAGGCATGCCACTTTTTTAATAGGTCATTTTCCATCCTTAATTGATAAACTTCTTGTTCCAATTTTTCAACATAAGAAAGTTCTTTTTTAGGTTTGTTAACTTTGTATTTAGATTTAGATTTTTTCATAGATGGTCTACCTCGTTTCTTAGCAAGTAAGCCAGAAAAGCCATAAGAATGATACAACTTTTCCTATGTAGAAATTGTACCAGTATTAGGAATGGAAAATTTGGCTGCTGTTTGATTTAATGATAAATGATGTAGCCATTTATATTCAATAACTTTTTGCTTAAAGATAGGAGTATATTTAAGATTTTTATGAAGAAGTTGTGGAATACCACCATGTTCATAATGAGATATCCATCTGCAAAGAGGAGCTATATCTGGCTTGTTTAGAATTTTAGCTACATGAGAAATAGAATTTCCTTTTAAAACCATTTTAATTGCTTTAACTTTAAATTCATTTGAGTATTTAGTCATAAAAAAACTGCACCTCCAAAAGTTGTTTTGTGTCTAACTTTTGGGGTGCAGTTCAATTTTGAAATTAAATTGCAAAAATTAATGATGATTTAGAATATTTATTGCAATGTAATACTAGCTTAGTATATAATAAATAAAAAACGTAAGTAGTATGTTTAAGATTTTGGAGGATAAATAAATGGGATTATTTTCAAAACTATTTCAGTCTAATGAAAAAAATTTTGTTTCACCGATGACAGGTAAAGTGGTGGCTATGAGCGATATTCCAGACCCTGCATTTGCTCAAAAAATGATGGGTGATGGTTGCGGTATTGAATTAACAGATGGTACAGTTGTTGCACCTTTTGATGCTAAAGTAACAGCTGCTTTCCCTACTGGTCATGCTTTTGGTTTAGAAGCTAAAGAAGACGGCACAGAAGTATTAATTCATATTGGAATTGATACAGTTGAAATGGAAGGCGAAGGTTTTTCTTCTAATATAAAAGTTGGTGATGAAGTAAAACAAGGTGATGTTTTAGTAGTTGTGGATTTAGAAGTTGTACAAGAAGCAGGTAAATCACTCGTATCTCCTATTGCTTTTACTGGCAATAATAAAGTTGAAGTTTTTAAAATTGAACAAAATGTTGTTGCTGGTGAAAAAGGTCTTTTAAATTACAAATAAAATAGTGTATAATAGTAACATCTATTTGTACTATTAATAATTAAACCCTGTAGGAATAGAAAACCTACAGGGTTTTTAATTAATTACCTTATTTGATTGATGGAGGGAATTAAAATGAAAACAAATTCACAGCAAAGTCTAAAGCGTGGTTTGAAAAATCGTCATTTACAGATGATTGCTTTAGGTGGCGCTATTGGTACAGGTCTATTTTATGGTTCGGCTTCAACAATTCAATTGGCTGGGCCAGCTATTTCACTATCTTATTTAATTGGTGGCTGTGTAATATTTTTTATTATGCGTATGTTAGGGGAAATGGCTGTAGATAATCCAGTTTCCGGCTCATTTAGCTCATATGCAAATACTTATTGGCATGAATTCGTAGGCTTTTTATCTGGTTGGAATTATTGGATGAATTATGTCATCGTTAGTATGGTAGAATTAACAGCTGTAGGTATTTATATAAATTATTGGTTGCCAGATGTACCACAATGGCTTTCTGCTCTTATTTGTTTAATTATCATTACAGTGATTAATTTAATTAATGTAAAATTATATGGTGAATTTGAATTTTGTACAGCTATTATTAAAGTAGTGGCTATTTGCTGTATGATTATTTTTGGTATATATATTATTTGTACAGATATGGGAACATTTCCTGAAAATCTCAGCAATCTTTGGAGTCATGGCGGTTACTTGCCAAATGGCTGGTGGGGTCTTGCTCTTTCTTTAGTAGTAGTTATGTTCTCTTTTGGCGGTATAGAATTAATCGGTATTACTGCAGGTGAAGCAGATGAACCACAAAAATCTATCCCTAAAGCTATAAACCAAGTTATTTGGCGAATTCTTATTTTTTATATTGGTACTTTAGTCGTTTTAATGATTTTATATCCATGGAATGAAGTGGGATTAGAAGCAAGTCCATTTGTACAGATTTTCTCTAATATTGGTATACCTGCTGCAGCAAATTTATTAAATATAGTAGTATTAACAGCGGCTATATCTGTTTATAATAGTGCTATTTATAGTAATTCACGCATGTTATATGGTTTAGCTAGTCAAGGAAATGCTCCTAAGATTTTAACTGCTTTAACTAGAAATGGCGTGCCAATGGTTGGTATTTTTATTTCTTCAGGAATTACATTAATCGCAGTAGTTTTAAATTATCTTTTCCCTGGAAAAGTATTTATGTATCTAGTTTCTATTGCAGTAGCAGCAGTACTTGTTAGTTGGTTTATCATCATTGTTACACATTTGAAATTTAGAAAAGCTAAAGCTCGTTTAGGGCAAGATAAAGATTTACATTTTAAATCTATTGGTTATCCAATCATCAATTATTTATGTATTGTATTTTTGATTTTTATTGCATTTATGATGTATCAAATCCCTGATACTAGAAATGCTTTGTATATTTTACCTTTATGGATTATTATTTTAGCTATAGGTTATATGCTTAAAAAGAAAAAATAAATATAAAAATAGAAATATAAATATAAACAGAAATAAAGAGTACAAAATTTATCTGTACTCTTTTTATTTGAACTCTAATTTTAAATTAACGCCAACTTCTTGAATGTTCATATACTTAGCCATTTGAATTTTTGCTTGAAGGCAAGTACAATGGGCAGGATAAATAATATCGATATCTTGTTCTTTTAAATAATCAATAGTTTTTCTTAATTTATCATCGACTTTTAATAGATGAAAACCACCAATAATACTGTGAATTTTTGTATTAGGAAATAAAGATTTACTATATTCGATAATATTACAAATTCCACTATGAGAACAAGCAGTTATGATAACTAATCCGTCTTTGCCTTTATAAACCATAGCACTATCATCAAAATTTAAATCATCTTGCCATTGATTATCTTTAAAAACTTCTCCCACTTTTATGCGCTCAAATGGAAATTTAGTGGGAATTTCACTTAAAAATACAAGATTGTCATCAGTCCAATATGGCTCTTTTGTAAGTATAGGCTCTAATTTATATGATAATTCATCAAAAGACATAAACATTCTAATATCTATATTATTTTTTCATTTAGGATAAAGAATTTGAGGATAAGCTATTAATTTTGTCTTTTCTAGATTATATTTATGTAAAAGACTTTTTAGCCCACCAGTATGGTCGCTATGGCCATGAGATAAAACAATATAATCTAAGTTAGCTAAAGAAATATTCATTTTACTTGCGTTAGTTAAAAAAATGTCTGAATATCCTGTATTAAAAAGAATTTTTTTATTATTTAACTCAATGAAATAACTAAGTGCAGGTTCACCTAAAAAATATTTATCAATAAAAGTATTATTATCTACTAAAATATTTAATATCACAGAAATCACCTCTTTAAATTTAATAAAAATAAAAAGACATTCTCTTCTATATCAAATTTTAAATTAAAATTTATAAAAAAGAATGTCTTTATTTTATATATTACATATTTTTTACAGGAATAGTACCACGGGACATAGTAAGTGTACCAGTTCTAGCTACTTCGATTACTTCATAATCTGCAAGCATTTCACAAAGGGCATCAATTTTTGTATGGTCGCCAGTTAATTCAATAACGAGTGTTTCGCGATTGATATCAACTATTTTTGCACGGAAGATATTTACTATATTTACAATATCATTTCTAGTTATAGGGTCAGCTTTTACTTTTATCATCACAAGTTCACGATTGATTGAATCAATATGAGTCAAATTAACGATTTTGATTACATTAATGAGTTTATTGATTTGCTTCATAACTTGTTCTACTTCATTTTCACTATCAGCAGTCAAGACAAAGCTCATTCTAGTAACATGTTCTTCTTCTGTATAGCCTACAGATAAGGTATTGATATTAAATGAACGTCTGCTGATAAGGGAAACAATATGGCTCAATACTCCAGGAGTATCTTCAGCTAATAGTGTTAATTGATATTTCATTGTTCTGCCTCCAATACCATTTGATCAAGTCGTCCACCAGCGGGAACCATAGGGAATACATTTTCTTCATCAGGAATTAATATATCAATGAGACAAGCGCCATCACTATTGATGTAATTAGCTAATTGTTCATTGAATGTAGTTTTATTATCAATGCGATAACCATTTACACCCATAGCTTGAGCTAATTTTACTAAATCAGTTTTACCTCTTAATACGGAATGGGAATAATGATGATTGTAGAACATACGTTGCCATTGAGCAACCATGCCAAGCATATGGTTATTGAGTACTACTACTTTTATATCTAAATTATAATCAGCAACAGTAGCAAATTCTTGACAATTCATCATAATACTACCATCACCAGTAAATAAAACTACTTTTTTATCAGGATTTGCAAGTTTAGCGCCAATTGCAGCAGGAAGACCAAATCCCATAGTACCAAGTCCACCAGAAGTGATAAATTTGCGAGATTTTTGTAAATTGTAATATTGTGCTGCCCACATTTGATGTTGACCAACATCTGTTACTACAATAGTGTTTTCATCACAAATTTTACTGATATTAGTGATAATATTTTCAGGCATGATTAAATTTTCATCATCACGATATAATAAAGGATTGAAATGTTTCATTTCAAAGATGTAATCACGCCAAGGTTTATATTGATCTTTTAATTGTGCACCAATGATAGAAAGTTTAGCTGTGAACAAAGGTAAAGACCAACGTAAATCACCGACAACAGGATAATCTACATGTACATTTTTATTTATTTCCGCACTATCAATATCAAAATGAGCGATTTTGGCATTAGGGGCAAATTCAGAAACTTTACCAGTAACACGGTCATCAAAACGAGCGCCTAAAGCAATTAATAAATCACATTCCATTACTGCCATATTTGCTGTATAAGTACCATGCATACCTACCATGCCTAAGGATTCTAATTGGTCGCATGGAATAGAACCTCTACCCATAAGGCTTTCAACAACAGGAATGCCAGTTATTTCAGTTAATTGTTTGATATACGCAGAAGTATTTGAAGAAATAACGCCACCGCCGACAAATAAAATAGGTTTTTCAGCAGTTTTTACAGCTTCGATTAAAGTATCAATATCGTCTGTATTGCCATCTTTTTGTAATTTATATCCACGAAGATTAACTTCTGTAGGATATTCAAAATCTATTTCAGCTTCAAATACATCTTTAGCAATATCAATGACAACAGGGCCAGGTCTACCAGTAGAAGAAATATGGAATGCTTCTTTAAATACTCGTGGTAAATCGCTAACTTTTTTTATTAAGTAATTATGTTTAGTTACAGGTGCTGTAATACCACATACATCGGCTTCTTGGAAAGAATCTTTACCGATTAGATGAGTAGCAACCTGTCCTGTAATACAAACGATAGGAATAGAGTCTATATTAGCTGTCGCAATACCTGTGATTAAATTGGCAGCACCTGGACCAGATGTAGCAAAACATACTCCAACTTTTCCACTAGAACGAGCATAACCGTCAGCAGCATGAATAGCACCTTGTTCATGTTTGGTTAGAATATGAGGAAATTTATTTTGATATAAAGCATCATATAATGTCAAAACAGCACCGCCAGGGTAACCAAAAACAAGATTTACATTTTCTTTTTTCAAACATTCAATAATTGCTTGAGCGCCGTTTATTCGCATGAATTTTTCCTCCTTTATATATGTAATCAAATATTTTGATAAAAAAAGAGATGCTTTGCAGCATCTCTTTTTGCTTTATATATCGCCGCTATTAATTGTTGATAAGTTTATCGGAATCATTCCAGCTATAAAGTTTACGAAGTTCAGCACCAACTTTTTCGCATTCATGTTCAGCTGCACGTTTACGCATAGCAAGGAAATGAGCACAACCAGTTTGGTTATCCATGAGCCAATCTTTAGCAAAAGTACCATCTTGAATATCGGAAAGAATTTTCTTCATAGCTTTTTTAGTATCTTCTGTAATGATTTTTGGACCAGTGATATAATCACCATATTCAGCAGTATTGGAGATAGAATAACGCATACCAGCAAAACCGCTTTCATAGATAAGGTCAACGATAAGTTTCATTTCATGAATACATTCAAAATATGCATTACGTGGGTCATAACCTGCTTCAACTAATGTTTCAAAACCAGCTTGCATTAAAGCGCAAACACCACCGCAAAGAACAGCTTGTTCACCAAAGAGGTCAGTTTCTGTTTCAGTTTTGAAAGTTGTTTCAAGAACACCTGCTCTAGAGCAACCAAGACCATTTGCATAAGCAAGAGCTAAATCTAAAGCGTTGCCTGTAGCATCTTGATATACAGCAACAAGACATGGAGTTCCACGACCTCTTAAATATTCGCTTCTAACTGTATGACCAGGAGCTTTTGGTGCAATCATAGTAACATCAACATCTTTTGGTGGAACGATTTGATTGAAATGAATAGCAAAACCATGAGCGAACATGAGCATTTTACCAGCTGTTAAATTAGGTTCGATAGATTCTTTATACATTTTTGCTTGTTTTTCATCATTGATAAGAACCATGATAACATCTGCTTGAGCAGCAGCTTCAGCAGCTGTGAAAACATCAAAACCTTGAGCTTCTGCTTTAGCCCAGGATTTACTTCCTTTGTAAAGACCTACAACAACATCTAAACCAGATTCTTTTAAATTTAACGCATGTGCATGACCCTGACTACCATAGCCGATGACAGCAATTTTTTTACCTTTTAATAAGTTAAGATTACAATCTTCTTGATAATAAATTTTTGCCATAATAAAAAATCTCCTTTTGTATCTTTTGTATTAAAAAATACTTTATAAATTTATGCAAACATGCATTAATATAATAAAAAAGTTCATCTCTTAAAAATATATATGAAATATATTTCTAAGGGACGAACTTTTTAAATCCGTGGTACCACCCAAATTTTGCTAATAATAGCAACACTCAGAATACATTTATAATAATTAATCGATAACTAGAATATACAAATGTATTTTCCAATAACGAGGAAAAGCCGTTTTGACTTACTAAGTATAATTACTTTTCAGTCAAAATCCTCCCAGATGATGTTCACTATAACATCACACTGATTTGCACCAACCATCAGCTCTCTGTAGCTTTTTGCTATAAGTTACTTGTCTGTTCATAGGATTTATTATATTTGATTTCATGTTTACAACTTTACGATATGTATACATTAAACTATTCTGTTAAATTTGTCAAGTGTTTTTTATTTATTAACTTTTTCTATTTAACTAAAAGCATGATTATTAAGGCTGTTTGTAAATTGTAAAATTGTAATTAATATTGAATGAATTTTAGTAGTTATTTATGTTAAGGTATTTTAAATATGCTAGAATGAAGTTAATAAAGTAGTAAATTTATTAATTTAAAAATTTGAGAAGAAATTATTTTATGATTTATTGGTCGAATGAAAATGGTGAAGGCAGTTTTCAAAGTAAATTTTTTCAAGATGATGAATATAAGCATAAATTAAGTATTTATATAAATGACGATAAGTTAAAAGAATGTGCTGAAAAATGTGTAGAGTCTTTGAATAATCTCACAGATGGTATGATAGATGAAATTTGCACACAACTTTGGGAAAATGTAAAAGATGAATTTACATTACCAAAGATAAATGATGTTCGTGAAATCTTGAATTATTGTTGGTTTGAGGCTTTATATGTGGATATGATAAATGATGATGATGAAATAGCTTATGCTGTCGAAGGTGAAGGCGATTGGGGTACAGAAGTTGGTTTTGTTATAAGAGATAATAAAGTAATTTATGCAGGCATTGATTATTTAGATTATATAAAAAATGTATGAGAAAAATTTAATGATTAAAAGCATAAATTTAACTATAGATTTTAAAATTTTTATGATAAATATTTTATCTAAGTAATAAATTTTAGTAATAAAGATGTAAATATAAAAATTTTTACAATTATCGTGCTATAGTGTTATAATTATGCTTAAAATAATTAAATTTGTTAAAGAAAGGTTTGAAGTTATGGGGGCTTTAAAAGAAATTCAACCGATAAAAACAGGATTAAAAGGAGAAATTTTAATACCTGGAGATAAATCAGTATCACATCGCAGTGTAATGTTTGCTGGTCTTTGTGATAGTGAAGTAAAAATCACTAATTTTTTACATGCAGCAGATTGTATGTCTACTGTTAATTGTATGAGAGCTTTAGGTGTAAAAGTTAAAGAATTAGATGAAAATACTTTGATTGTAAAAGGTAATGGTTTTCATGGACTTCAAGAACCGCAAAGTATAATTGATGCTGGAAATTCAGGCACAACACTTCGTTTAATGATGGGAATATTGGCAGGTCAAAAATTTTTAACTACTTTTACAGGTGATGCTTCACTTAGTCGTCGTCCTATGGGAAGGGTAATTAACCCATTGAGCCAAATGGGGGCTAATATTGTAGGAAGAAAAGAAAATAAATTATTGCCTATAACTGTAATTCCTGCAAAAGAAAGTTTACAAGGTATTGATTATCAAATGCCAATGGCTAGTGCGCAGGTGAAATCTGCTATTTTACTCGCTGGCATGAATGCTGAAGGCAAAACTACAGTAACTGAGCCATATACTTCTAGAGATCATACAGAACGTATGCTTGAAGGTTTTGGCGTAAAATTAGAAAAATCTGGCACAAGTATAACAATTAGTAAAGTGGAAAAAATGACAGCTCCAAAAGAAATTCATGTACCAGGTGATATTTCTTCAGCTGCTTTTTGGCTTGTAGCTGGTTCAATTATCGAAGATAGCGATATTATTTTAAAAGATGTAGGTATAAATGAAACACGTACAGGAATTATTGATGTATTAAAAGCTATGGGAGCTAATATTGAACTTTTAAATGTTCGCGATGAAGTAGAACCTATTGCTGATATTCGTGTGCGTTATGCTAAATTACATGGTACAAGCTTTGGTGCAGATATCATGCCTAGACTTATTGATGAAATTCCTATTATCACTGTAGCTAGTATGTTTGCAGAAGGTGAAACTATTATTACAGGTGCTGGTGAATTACGTGTAAAAGAAACAGATAGATTGCAAGTTATCACAGATGAATTTAACAAAGTTTGTCCATGCATAAAAGGAACTCAAGATGGCTTAATAATCACTGGCAGTCAAAGAAATAATTTACAAAAAGCTGTATGTAATTCTCATAATGATCATAGAATTGCCATGGCACTTGCAATATTAGGAGCTAGTGGTGTAGGTATTGAAATTGAAAATAGTGAATGTGTAAATATTTCCTATCCAACTTTTTATGAGATATTAACTCGTTTTGAATAATTTACAAATTTTATATAGGTGAGAATGATGAAGAAATCTGTAATTGCTATTGATGGTCCAGCGGGAGCAGGTAAATCTACCATAGCGAAAATGGCAGCTAAAAAATTAAATTATATTTATATTGATACTGGTGCGATGTATAGAGGTGTAGCTTGGCTTGTATTGCAAAAATATCAAGTGCCTGTAAATACAGCACAAGTTTTATCTGTAATTGAAGATATTAATGTACGATTGGCGTATGATGATAATGGAAATATGCTCATTTTTGTAAATGAACAAGATGTAAGTACAGCGATTAGAACACCAGAAGTAACAGCTTTAGTATCACAGGTAGCAGCAATTAGTGAAGTTCGTCAAAAAATGGTAGAACTTCAACGTAAAATGGCACAAGATGGCTCTGTATTGATGGATGGTAGAGATATTGGAACATGTGTACTTCCTAATGCTGATTTAAAAATTTATTTAACAGCTTCTGCTGATGAAAGAGCAAATCGCAGAGCCAAAGAAATGAGAGAAAAAGGCTATGATGTAGATGTAGAAGAAATAAAAAAAGATATTATAGCTAGAGATGAAGCTGATATGCAAAGAGAAGTTTCTCCATTGAAAAAAGCAGACGATGCTATTTTATTAGATACAACAAAAATGACTATTGATGAAGTTTTACAAGAAATTATAAGATTAGCTAATGCTTAAGGCTATTTTTGTGAATTTATAATTTGAGGATTTTTAATTATGTTATATGGATTACTTAGAATAATATTTACATTTATTTATTCTGTTATTTTTCCTACAACAGTCAAAGGAAAAGAAAATATACCTAAAGAAGGAGCTGTAATTTTAGCTGCTAATCATTTAAGCAACTGGGATCCTCCACTGGTAGGAACATTCATACCTCGTCATTTGGCTTATATGGCTAAAGAAGAGTTGTTTAAAGTGCCGATATTGAAAAATATTTTAGAAAATGTGCATACTTTTCCTGTAAAAAGAGGTGCTTCAGATAGAGCTGCAATAAAAACAGCATTGCAGATGTTAGAAGCAAAAGAGTGTATATGTATGTTTCCTGAAGGTACTAGAAGTAAAGATGGAAAATTACACAAGGGTGCACCAGGGGTAGCACTTATTGCCGCAAAATCAAAAGCAACAGTTATTCCTGTAGCAATACAAGGAACATTTAAATTAAGACCGTTTAGAAAAATAACTTTAATTTATGGAAAACCTATGACTTTTGAAGCAGAAAAAGTGGATAAAGAAAATTTACAAGAATTTACTGAAAAAATAATGCAAGAAATTGCGTCAATGCTAAAAATAAAGTAGAATAAAGATAGCATAGTATGGTATACTATATGGTAAGCTTAGTAATATAATTTTTGATGGTGATAAATTTTGGAAGTAATTTTAGCTGACGATTATGGATTTTGTTATGGTGTAAAAAGAGCAATAAAAACTGCTAAAGATAATATTGATTTATCAAAAAAAGTTTGCACTTTAGGACCAATAATTCATAATCCGCAAATGGTAAAATCATTAGCTGATGAAGGTATCGGAATAGTAGAATCAGTTGATGAAATGGAGAATGGGAAAATAATAATTCGCTCTCATGGTGTAGGTCCAAGCATATATGATGCGATAAAAGCAAAAGGGCTAGAGCTTGCAGATGCTACTTGTCCACATGTTAAGAAAGCTCAAATGTCAGCCAAAACGCTAGCTGATGAAGGCTTCAAAGTTATTATTATAGGCGAAAAAAATCATCCTGAGGTAAAAAGTATTAAAGAGTGGGCTGGTAAAAATTCATTAGTTATTGGTTCACAAGAAGAAGCTGAAAATATAGCTTTTGTATCTAAATTGGGTATTGTAGCGCAAACAACATTTTCAGCAAAAGCCTTTAGTGAGATTGTTAATATTTTATTAACTAAATCTTATGATATCAGGATTTTAAGAACAATTTGCACAGCCACAGATAAACGTCAGTCTGCTGCGATAAAATTATCTAAAGAAGTAGATATGATGATTGTTGTTGGTGGTCGCAATAGTGCTAATACAACTCGATTAGCGCAATTATGCACCGAGCATTGTGTAACACATCATATAGAAACGGTTGATGAATTACATGATGATTGGTTCAATAATATTAAAAAAATTGGTATTACAGCAGGTGCATCTACACCTGACTGGATTATCAAGGAGGTATATGAAAAGTGCAAGACATGGCAAGCTTATTAGCAGAAGAATCTATGAAGGAATTTAATCCACATGAAGTTATAGAAGGTACTGTGGTTTTAGTTAACCGTGATGAAGCGTATGTTGATATCGGTTATAAAACAGAAATTCCTATCGCAAAAAAAGAATTAGCTTATCCAGAACCAGAAGCTGCTACAGATGTAGTTAAAGTTGGCGACAAAATTAATGTATATGTAGTTGCTTTAGGCGGAGAAAATGGATTAATTCTTTCCAAAACTCGTGCAGACCGTTTAGTTGCATGGGAAAAAGTAGAAAAAGTTAAAGAAGAAAAACAAATCATTGAAGTAGAAATTCTTCAGGTTGTAAAAGGTGGTTTACTCACTACTGCTTTTGGTCTTCGTGGATTTATTCCTGCTTCTCAGATTGCACTTCATTTTGTCAAAGATTTAAATGAATTTGTAGGTCAAAAAGTTGAAGTTGAAATTATGGAAGCAGACCCTAAAAAACAACGCCTCGTTCTTTCTCGTCGTAGCGTTCTTGAAGCACAACGTGAACAAAAACGTGAAGAAGCTTTAGCAAGCATTGTTGAAGGTGAAAAACGTGCAGGTGTTGTAAAACGTTTAGTAGATTATGGTGCATTTATTGATATCGGTGGTGTTGATGGACTTGCACATATCTCTGATCTTTCTTGGGATCATATCAAAAATCCAGCAGACGTATTATCCGTTGGTCAAGAAGTAGAAGTTTTAGTAAAAGCTTTTGACCCAGAAACAAAACGTATTTCTTTAAGCATTAAAGATACTGTTCGTGATCCTTGGTTCGATAAAGCAGAAAAATATCCAGTAGGTTCTTATGTAAAAGGCAAAATCGTAAAATTAACAGATTTTGGTGCATTTATGGAAATTGAACCTGGTTTTGATGGTTTAATTCGTATGCGTGAACTTTCTCCAAAACACATTACAAAAGCTTCTGAAGCTGTAAGTGTTGGCGATGAAGTTACTGTAAAAGTTATTCATGTAGATATGGATAATAAAAAAGTTGCTCTTAGCATTACAAAAGTGCAACAAGACGCTGAAAAAGCTGAATATCAAGATTTCTTAGCAAAACAAGATAACACAGCTGTTACAATCGGCGACGAAGTAAACGAATAATTATTTAATATTTAATGCAAAAAGAGTGGTGGAAATCATCACTCTTTTTTTCTGACTTGATAAATTGTATAATTAACATAAAAATAAGATAAAAGAGGTGATTTGATTGGCTAAAGGCGGTATCATATCAGCTATACATCAAGGAAGTTTAGCTGAAGAATTAGAATTAGTACTTGGTGATAAAATAATATCTATAAATGAACAAGAATTGACAGATATTATTGATTTAAGTTTTGCTTTAGCAGATGAAGAAATTGAAATGTTAATAGAACATGAAAATGGAGAGCAAGAAATAATTGCTTTTGAAAAAGATATAGATGAAGAGCTTGGGGCAGAATTTGAATCAGCTGTATTTGGTAAAATTCGCCAATGTGCTAATAATTGTTATTTTTGTTTTGTGGATCAAGTAGCTCCTAACATGCGTGATTCCTTGTATATAAAAGATGACGATTATCGTTTATCTTTCCTTTATGGGAATTTTGTTACTATGACGAATATGGGACCTCGTGATTTAGAGAGAATACACAGATTACATTTATCACCATTATATATTTCTGTGCATACAACTAATCCAAAACTTCGTGGAGAAATGCTCAGAACAAAACGTGGTGAATTAATCATGGAACAATTGGCTAAATTAAATGAGGCTGATGTGGAATATCATACACAAGTGGTATTATGCCCAGGATTAAATGATGGCGCGGAATTAGATAGAACAATTCAAGATATCATCAGTATGCAGCCATATGCAAAAACTTTAGGTATTGTGCCAGTAGGTCTTACTAAATTTAGAGAAAATTGTTATCCACTTAAAACATTTGATGCACAAGGTGCTACAAAAGTCATCGAGCAAGTACGCTATTGGCAAGAAAAAATGCGCAAACAAACAGGTAAGAATTTTATTTATTTAAGTGATGAATTTTATCTGTTGGCTGGTGAACCATTGCCAAAAGCTGAAGAATATGATGGTTTTCCACAGCTTGATAATGGTATAGGTCTTACACGTAATTTCATTGAACAATGGAAAGAGACAAAGATTAATCCAAATAATTATCAAAAACCTTTAAATTTAGATATTATCTGTGGAAAATCAGCAGGAAAAGTGATTAAAAATTTAGTTGATGAATTGAATATAGATAATTTAAATGCTAATGTATTAGCTTTAGAAAATGAATTTTTTGGTCATGAAGTAACTGTTACAGGATTATTGACAGGTCAGGATATCATAAAAAATCTAAAGCAGAATAAAGCTAATAGAGATGGTATTATTATTCCAAGCTGTGCACTTCGTGAAGGTGAAGATATTTTCTTAGATGATTATACTTTAGAGGATATTAAAAAAGCTTTTCCTGATGAAGAAGTCAAAGTTGCCAGCGATGCCATCATGTTAAAGAATTTGTTGGCTGATTGGCATAACATAAAATGTGAACGAAGCAAAGCTATTTATACATGGCAATCAAATGCTAGCTATACAAAATAATGATGACGGTATATAATAAATGAGTTTTGCAAAATAATATTATTGATGAGGTGAAGAATTTGAGTAAACCAATAGTAGCTATTGTAGGACGCCCTAATGTAGGTAAATCTACGTTTTTTAATCAAATAGGTAAAAAGAGAGTATCCATTGTTGAAGATTTTCCAGGTGTTACTAGAGATAGAATTTATATGGACGCTGAATGGTTAAATCATCAATTCACAATGATTGATACTGGCGGGATTGAACTTGAAAATGACGGGGAAGGTAAAATTTTAGCTTCCATGCGTCAACAAGCACGTTTAGCAATTGAAGAAGCTGATGTAATTGTATTTATGGTTGATGGTCGTACAGGAATGACTCATGATGATGAAGAAATAGGTCATATCTTAAGAAATACAAGAAAACCTGTTATTGTCGCTGTAAATAAAATTGACAGTCCAAAACAGCATTTAGATGTATATGAATTTTATAATTTAGGACTTGGCGAACCAATCGGTATTTCTGCTGCAAATGCTTTGAATGTAGGCGATTTATTAGATGAAATAGTAGCTAATTTCCCTAAAGATTTAGAAGATGATATCGAACATGATGAAATTCGCATTGCCGTTATCGGTAGACCAAATGTAGGTAAATCTTCTTTAGTAAATGCTCTATTAGGTCAAGAACGTGTAATCGTAAGTGATGTAGCAGGAACTACTCGTGATGCCATTGATACAAAATTTGATGATGGCAATACACATTTTACTTTGATTGATACTGCTGGTATGAGACGTAAAGGTAAAATTGATATGCCTATTGAGCGTTATAGCGTAATGCGTTCTCTTCGTGCTGTAGATAGAGCAGATGTAGTTTTAATGGTAATTTCTGCACCAGAAGGTGTAACAGAACAAGACAAAAAAATTGCAGGTTATGCTCATGAATCTGGTAAAGGTTGTATCATTGTTGTTAATAAATGGGATTTAATTGAAAAAGATGATAAAACTTCTTTGCGTTTTACTGAAGATATTCGTGATGAACTTGGATTTTTACAATATGCACCAGTTTTATACACTTCTGCACTTACAAAACAGCGTGTACATCGTGTAGTTGACCTTGTAAAATATGTAGCTGAACAACAAGCTATGCGTGTACAGACAAGCGTATTAAATCAATTAGTAATGGACGCTGTTTCTATCAATCCACCACCATCTCATAAAGGTAAACAATTAAAAATTTACTTTATGACTCAAGCCGATATTAAACCACCAAAATTCTTGGTATTTGTTAATGACCCAGAATTGATGCATTTTTCCTATTTGCGTTTCTTAGAAAACAAACTAAGAGAAAGTTTTGGTTTTGAAGGAACTCCTCTTAAATTAGTAGTTCGTGGAAGAAAAGAGGAAGATGATGAATAATGGAATTTAATTTTCTTATAGTAATAATCTGTAGTTATGTCATTGGTTCTATTCCAAGTGGCTTGGTTTTAGGAAAAGGAATTTGGCATGTAGATTTACGTGAACATGGTAGTAAAAATATTGGTGCTACTAATGCTTGGCGTACTTTAGGAAAATTTCCTGGATTTGTCATATTTTTAGCTGATTTAATAAAAGGCTTATTAGGCGTGTATCTAGGCATGACTTTAGTTGGTAGTGCTATGGCTATGATTTTAGGTGGTATATTAGCAATAGTAGGTCATTCTGCCTCCATATTTTTAAAATTAAAAGGTGGAAAAGGCGTAGCAACAGGACTTGGTGTATTGATTATGTTGATGCCAAAAGTATCTGTCTGTGTCTTTTTTATTTGGCTTATAATTGTAATGATTAGTAAATATGTATCACTTGCTTCAATCGTTGCAGCAGCGTTTGTACCAATCTTAGCCTATGCTTTTGATATGCCTATGGAGTTTGTCATTTTCGGTATAGTAGCAGCTATATTTGTTATTTACCGCCACAAAACAAATATAGTACGTCTTTTAAATGGAAATGAAAATAAAATAAAAGCAGGTCATAGATAATTTATCTAAAACTTAATAATACCCTTTGCTATTATGGCGATAAAATGATATAATGTCTGCTATAAAAAGAATATTATCCATTGTAAAAGTACGGAGGATTTAATAATGACAAAAAAAGATTCAGGATACTATTTAGTAAAAGAAGATATTTTACCTTCTGCAATCAAAAAAACAATCAAGGTAAAAGAAATGTTACGTCGTCATGATAATATGACTATAAATGATGCCGTTTCTAAAATGGGTTTAAGCCGTAGTGCTTATTATAAATATAAAGACTTTGTTTTACCATTTTATGAAGCAAGTATCAATAAAATTGTTTCTGTTTCTTTTGTTCTTGATAATAAACAGGGAGTACTTTCTAATGTGTTAAATATGATTTCTGAAGATAAAGGAAACGTATTGACTATTAACCAAGGTATTCCTCTTCAAGGAGTAGCAGTAGCAACAATTTCTATTGAAACTAAAAATATGAATATTGACCTTGAAGCATTGCTCGATAAATTGCGTCTTGTGAACGGCGTAAGACGTTTAGAGGTTATTGGTCAAGTTTAAAAGTCTAGTCTTGAGAGAGGGATATTTATGGCAAAGAAGATAAAATTAGGTTTATTAGGTTGTGGCACAGTAGGTACAGGTGTTTTAAAAGTTTTACAAGAAAATTATCATGATATCAGAGCAAAAATTGGCAATGATATCGAAGTGAGCAAAGTTTTAGTTCGCAATTTAAACAAAAAACGTGATTTTAATGGAGATGTTGTTTTTACAGATAATATTGATGATATCTTAAATGATGAAAGTATTGATATTGTTGTAGAATTATTAGGTGGTATACATCCAGCACGTGAATATATGTTAAAAGCTATGGAAAATGGCAAACATGTAGTTACAGCAAATAAAGATGTTTTAGCACAGTTTGGTAAAGATATGTTTGATGCGGCGGAAAAACATGATGTAGATTTTATGTTTGAAGCAAGTGTAGCAGGTGGCATACCGATTATCACTCCATTAAAACAATGTTTAACTGCGAATAAAATCACAGAATTAATTGGTATTGTAAATGGTACAACTAATTACATGTTAACTAAGATGACAGAGCAAGGTATGGATTATGATACTGCATTAGCAAGAGCTCAAGCTAAAGGCTATGCAGAAGCAGATCCTACAGCAGATGTCGCTGGTTTAGATGCCGCTAGAAAAGCAGCAATTTTATCTTCTATTGCATTTAATACACGCGTAAGTTTAGAAGATGTAAAAGTAGAAGGTATTACTAATATTACACCAGAAGATATAACTTACGCTAAAGAATTAGGCTATATTATAAAATTATTGGCTATAGCTAAACATACAGAAGATGGTATAGATGTTCGCGTTCATCCGACATTTATTGATAAGGATCATCCATTGGCTTCTGTTCGCAATGTGTTTAATGCTATATTTATTCATGGTAACGCTGTTGGCGATACTATGTTTTATGGTAAAGGAGCAGGTGAAAGACCAACTGCTTCAGCCGTTTTAGCAGATATTATTGATGTAGCACGTGATATGGGTAAAGACCGTTTTGGTAAAATACGTTGTACTTGTTATGAAGAAAAGAAATTATGCCCACCAGATAAAGTTTTATCAGGATATTATATTCGCTTATTAGTTGAAGATAAACCTGGTGTATTAGGTGCGATTGCTACAGCTTTTGGTGAAAGCAATGTAAGTTTATATTCTGTAATTCAAAAACGCAGAGTAGGGGAATTTTCTGAAATAGTAGCAATTACTCATAATGTAAATAATAATCAAATTGAAGACCTCAAAGTTCGTTTAAATAATTTAGATGTAGTACATGAAATTTCTAATATTATCCGAGTAGTAATGTCTCAGGAGGCTTAATTATGAGTGATTTTGTCAAGGTAAGAGTTCCAGGAACTACAGCAAATTGTGGCCCTGGTTTTGATGTTATGGGTATTGCCTGTAGTATTTATAATGAATTGGAATTAAAACTCTTAGAAGAAAAAAATTTATGTATAGAAATTTATGGAGATGGAGCAACAAATATACCATGTGATGAAAGAAATATGGTATGGTGCTCTATAGAAAAGTTATTAGTTAAAGCTCACTTGGAGAAAAAATATCAAGGGGCACATATAAAAATGACAAATAATGTGCCTCTATCACGTGGTCTTGGCAGTAGTGCAACTGCTATAGTAGCGGGATTATTTGCAGCTAATGTATTTTTGAATAATAGATTTTCTATACAGGATATATTTGAGTTAGCTACTGAGATTGAAGGACACCCTGATAATGTAGCACCTGCTTTATTTGGTGGAATAACAGTCAGCACAAAAACTGATTATAAATTAGAATATGTATCTTTTATGCCAAATTTTGATTTAAAAATGGTAGTGGCTATACCTGACTTTTATTTACCAACTAAAAAAGCTAGAGCAGCTTTAAAACAAGAAGTGCCATTAAAAGATGCTATTTTTAACATTGGTCATACAGCTATGATTATTGCAGCTATTTGTCAAGGAAAAATAGAAGCTTTAAAAGGTGCTTTTGCAGATAAATTACATCAACCATATAGAGCAGATTTAATTCCTGGTATGTATGATGTATTTGCAGCAGCAAATTCTAAAGGTGCACTTGGTACAACTATAAGTGGAGCAGGTCCAACACTTATTGCTTATACGATAGAAAATGGTGAAGAAATCGGTAAAGCAATGGTTGAGGCTTTTGCAAAACATAATATTAGCTCTAAATACTTAGTATTAGATATTGATAATAAAGGTGCTATGGTAATAGAATAAATTAAAATAAAACCCAGTAGATATTATATCTAACTGGGTTTTTTTATAAGTAGGTGATTTAAAATTATGAATGAAATGGAATTTTCACAGAAGATAGATGATTTAGGTGGCACTTTATATATTGTAGGTGGTTGGGTACGTGATAAAATACGAGGTGTTATTCCTAAAGATAAAGATTTTGTCATTTGTCATGTAAAAGAAGAAGATTTTAAACAAAATTTTCCAAAGGCAAAAAAAGTAGGAAAATCTTTTCCTGTGTATTTAGTAAAAATTGAAGACAAAGAATGTGAAGTAGCTTTTGCTCGTAAGGAAAGAAAAACAGGTATAGGTTATACAGGCTTTATTGTAGATTATGATGAAAAAGTAACGATTGAAGAAGATTTATATCGTAGAGATACGACTATGAATAGCATAGCTTACCGCGTACGTGATGGAAAAATAATTGACCCATATAAAGGACGAGAGGATATTGAAAAAAGATATATCAAAGCAGTATCACATCATTTTAAAGAGGACCCTGTAAGAGCGCTTCGAGCTGCGCGTCAGGCTTGTGAATTGAATTTTAAAATCAATGAAGATACTGTAAATTTGATGCGAGCATGTAAAGAGGAAATAAAATCAGAGCCACAAGAACGCATTTTTAATGAATTGCAACGTGCATTAAAAACAAAGAAACCTTCAGTATTTTTCCGCAGTTTAGTGAAAGCGGATTTATTAGAAATCTTATTTCCAGAAATCTATGCCTTGATAGGGAAAACTCAACCTGTAGCATTTCATCCAGAAGGTGATGCGTTTGAGCATACTATGGAGATTGTGGATTTAGTTGCTGGTATGACTGATGATGTCGCAGTGCGTTTTGCAGGTCTTGTGCATGATTTGGGCAAAGGTGTAACGCCAAAAGAAATGTTACCTCATCATTATGGACATGAAGAAAAAGGTTTAGCCGTATTAAAAGCATGGAATAAACGCATGACGCTTCCTAAAAAGTGGCTGCAAGGTGGATTATTTGTCATCAAAGAACATATGCGAGCAGCTAGACTAGGAAAAGTAGGAAAAATTGTCGATTTTTTATTGATTGTAGAGAAAAATCCTTTAGGCTTTGCTGGCTTTAATTGTGTGATTTTGGCAGATAGTAAATCATTACCCTATTATTTAGCAGATTATCATAGTTATCTCCAAAAAATTCATAGTGTATCTATGAAGAATTGTCCATCAAATTTGAAAGGCAAAGCGATTGGTGATTGGATAAGAAATGAGCAAATTAAATTATTTAAGCAGAATATAGAAGTAGAAGCTTAGAAAATTTTACAAATATTTAACATTTCTCATATTTAATTTTCTTATTTTTATACTATAATATTATTAAAGGCAAAATTAATCTATTATTGAAGTAGATAATAAATAAAATTTATAAATACAGCATTCTAAGTTGTGAAACGAAGAATGCTATTATTTTTGTCTATTTTAGTAAAAAGATTGTATTTTGTAATATTTTTGTAAAATAGTGAAGGAAAAACGAGGGGATATATAGAATTTAGCATAAAAAAATATTATACTTAAAACAGAGTAGGAGGGATTTAGATGTATGGTATTGTAGATATTGGCTCAAATACAATGCGTCTTGTTATTTATAAAGTAGAAGGTGGTAAACCAAGAGTACTTTTAAATAAAAAAGAAATGGCAGAATTAGCATCATTTATTCAAGATGGTATGATGGTAGCAGACGGTATCAATAGAGCTTGCTATATCTTGGATAGTTTTAATTTATTAGCTAAAGATTTAGGTGTAAATAATTTACATGTTTTTGCTACTGCATCTTTAAGAAATATTTCTAATAGTCAAGCAGCAGTTAGTGAAATTGAAGATAGAACAGGATTAGCTATTAATTTATTAAGTGGTGCTCAAGAAGCTGAATATGATTTTGTTGGTGCAGCTAGAACTATTGATTTAAAAAGTGGTTTATTAGTAGATATTGGTGGCGGTAGTACAGAATTAGTTATGTATAATAATATGCAAATACAAAATTCTATAAGCTTACCAATCGGTTCTTTAAGCATGTATACAAAATTTGTAAAACATTTATTCCCAACAAAAAAAGAACGCAAAAAAATTGAAGAATGCGTAAGAGAAATGATAGTTCGTTACGATGTAGACCAATGGGGTGATTGTCCATATGTTTGCGGTGTAGGTGGAACTATTCGTAATGTAGATAGATTAAATAGTTATTTTTATGATTTAAGTAAAAATAATCGTTTTGTCATTGCTGAAAATTTAAATTGGATGGTTAAAAAACTAGAAAACCGTGAAAATAAAAAATTAGTACCTCGTGAAACTTTAGAAACATTATTAAAAGTCGTACCTGAACGTGTGCGTACAATTATGCCAGGTATGATAATCTTAAATACTATTGTTAAATATTTTAACGTACAAAGCATTTATGTAAGTCGTGCAGGTGTACGTGAAGGATATTTATATAAGCAAGTATTAACTAAAGAGGGAGAACAGAATGCATAAAAAGATAGATACATCATATACACAAAATAGAGAATTATCATGGCTTCGTTTTGATGATAGAGTATTAGAAGAAGCTATAGATGAAAATGTGCCTCTATATGAAAGACTAAAATTTATAGCAATTTATGCTAGTAACTTAGATGAGTTTTATCGAGTACGCGTAGGTAGTCTATATGAAATGGCTTCTGTGGATACAAATGGTTTTGATAATAAAAGCTTTATGACACCAAATCAGCAATTAGATAAAATCTTTGTAGCTACAAAACAATTAAATCAAAAAGCTGATAAAATTTTTGCGACTGTGGAAAAACAGTTTAAAACATATGGCATCGAACGTAAAAAAGTAAAATCTTTAAATCAAAAAGATAAATCTTATGTTAAAGCATATTTTGACAATCAAATTAGCCCATTCTTATCTCCACAAATTATAAATGTAAGACATCCATTTCCTCATTTATTAAATAAAGCGTTATATGTAGGTATAATTTTAACACGCAAAAAGAAAAAGGTTTTTGGAATTATTCCAGTACCTAGCAATTTACCTAAAATCGTATATATACCAAATAAATCTAAAATTCGCTATGTGATGACAGAAGATATCATAGCTACATATGCTGATAAAATTTTTGATGGCTATGAAGTAGAAAATACAGCAATTTTATCTGTTACTAGAAGTGCAGATATTAGCTTAGATGATGAGCGATTAGATTTAGGGGAAGATTTCTTAGAACATGCACGTGAAGTCTTATTGAAAAGACAAAGACTTGCACCTGTTCGTTTAGAAATAGAAGGCAATATAGATTCAACAATGATGAAATATGCCACAGAACAATTTAAAATAACATCAAAACAAATTTTTATCTATAAATCTCCTATCAATAAATCTTATATTTTCAGCTTAGGTAGTAAATTTAATGAAGAACAGAAAAATAGCTTGATGTATCCACCATTTGAACCATCTCATATTTGCTGTGTTCCTGAAAATGCTAGTGTGATGGATTATGTGGCAAATAATGATGTAATGTTACAATATCCATATCAAAGCTTTGATATTTTCTTAAAATTCATTAAAGAAGCTGTAACGGACGAAAAAGTATTTGCTATAAAGATTACTTTATACCGTGTAGGAAGTCATAGAGCCCAATTGATGAATTATTTATCAATGGCAGCTAAAATGGGTAAAGATGTAACTGTCTTGATGGAACTTAGAGCTCGTTTTGATGAAGAGAATAATATAAACTGGGCAGAATTTTTACAAGATGCTGGCTGTAAAGTTATTTATGGTATGGAAGGCTATAAAGTTCATTCCAAAATTTGCTTAGTTATGAAACAAGATAAAACAGGCATAAAATACTTTACACAAATAGGTACAGGTAACTATAATGCTTCTACATCTTCTTTATATACAGATATTTCCTTGATAACTAGCAATGAAGATATAGGTAAAGATGCTGTAGAATTTTTCCAAAATATGGGTATTGATAATCTCTATGGAGAATATAAAAATCTATTAGTAGCACCTGTTAGTCTAAAAAATACTTTATTAGATTTAATTAAAGAAGAAATTGAAAAAGCTAAAGCTGGAGAAGAAACAAGCATTTTCTTGAAAATGAACTCTTTAACAGATAGACAGTTAATAGATGCATTAAAAGAAGCTTCTCAATCTGGCGTTAAGATAAAAATGATTATTCGTGGTATTTGCTGTATTTTACCAGGAATAGAGGGCAAAACAGATAATATTGAAGTTATAAGTGTAGTAGGTAGATTTTTAGAGCATTCTCGTATTTTCTGCTTCGGTACAGGCGAAAATATGAAAATGTATATAGCTTCTGCTGACTGGATGACTAGAAATACAGAAAATCGTGTAGAAATAGCAGCACCAATTTATGACCAAAAAATAAAAAATAGCATTTATGATACTTTACGCATAATGTGGAAAGATAATCTTAAAGCTAGAATTTTATGTAGCGATGGAACATATAAAAAGCCTGAAATAAAAGAAGGCGATGAATTGATCGATTGCCAAAATTATTTGCGTCATGAATATAAAGTTGGACGAAAAATAAAACTTTAAGCTAAAAATAAAACCTCCACTATTGAAAAACAATAGTGGAGGTTTTTTATATTTCAATTTTATTTTTTGAAAATAGTAGATTTGAAATAAACTATAGCCCAAAAGATAGTGATGATGACACCAGCAGGATAAGTAATGCTAGTTGGTAAACCAAAACCTTCAGGAGCTTGGAGAATATAAGTGAAAGTAACCATAGTCATAAAAATGGCAGGAATTACAGCGATATAATGTTGCCAACCACCTTTATTTTGTTTCCAAAGATACATTGCACCAGTCCAAAGAGCAATCATAGCTAATGTTTGGTTTGCCCAAGAGAAATAACGCCAAATGATATCAAAATTCATTTGAGATAAGATGCCACCGATACCAAGAAGTGGAATAGCTAAAGCTAAACGTTTTGTATAAGAAACTTGATCGATTTTGAACCAATCAGAAAGTGTATAACGAGCGCTTCTAAATGCAGTATCACCAGAAGTGATAGGACAAGCGATAACACCAATCATAGCTAAAATACCACCAACAGTACCTAATGTACCAAAGGATACATCATAAACAACGCCACCAGGACCTGCACTAGCGATAGCAGCAGCTAATCCACCAGTTGTTTCATAGAAAGCGATACCAGCAGATGCCCAGATAAGAGCGATAATACCTTCAGCTACCATAGCACCATAGAAAACAACGCGACCATTTTTTTCTTCTTTCATGCAACGAGCCATGAGTGGAGATTGTGTAGCATGGAAACCAGATGTAGCACCGCAAGCAACAGTGATAAACATTAATGGCCAAATAGGTAAATCTTTTGGATGAAGATTTTGAAGTGTCATTTCTGGCATTTGCCAGCCACCGAGGATAATACCACTAGAAACACCAACTGCCATGATGATTAGGCAAGCACCAAAAAGTGGATAAATTTTACCAATGATTTTATCGATAGGTAATAAAGTAGCTAAGAAATAATAAATGAGTACAACTACTAACCAGAAAGTAACATCTAAAGAATCAGGAGTGAGTTTGGCAAGAAGTAATGCAGGGCCTGTCATAAATACAGTACCTACTAAGACTAAAAGGATAACGGAGAAAATACGCATTACAGTTTTCATAGTATCGCCAAGATAGATACCTACGATTTCTGAAATACTTTCACCATTATGACGAAGGGAAATCATACCAGAGAGATAATCATGAACGGCACCAGAGAAAATAGTCCCAATTACAATCCAAAAATAAACAACTGGACCCCAGAGAGCACCTGCAATGGCACCAAAAATTGGACCAAGACCTGCAATGTTTAATAATTGAATCATAAAAACTTTCCATGTTGGAAGTGGTATGTAATCTACACCATCGTTATGAGTTATGGCAGGAGTAGGTTTTAGTGAAGGAGCAAAAACTTTTTCTACAAAACGACCATAAATCATGAAACCTACAATAAGAGCGATTAAACTAATAAAAAAAGTAATCATATAAGGATACACCTTCTTTAGGAAATTATAAAATTTTAAGATAGCTCCGGAACTATGCTTAATAAACTAAATAAAATTTAATACTTTGTTAAAAAAATAACTTGCATTCATTTATTAAAATATTAATATTATTTATTGTACAAATAAATTTATAATACTTTTGTGTAACTTTGTCAAGTGTTTTTACAATTTTTTAAAAATTTAAATTAGAATTTAAAATTAAAACGAGTATTTCATTCAAATTTGAAAAAAATACTCGTTTTGTTAAAGCATTATTTATAAAGTTTTTACAGTATTTCTAAAATAGTTTCCTTGACTAATTTTTCAGGAACATCTTTTTTTATACATACTTTGCCGATATCTTCTAATAAAACCCAATTAATTTTACCGTTAACAGTTTTTTTGTCATGGAAAATATCTTGATAAATTTTTTGAGCATCACAATTTTTAGCTTTAAGTGGCAAGTTCATATTTGCAAGTAATTGACACATTTTATCAACTACATCTTGAGATATTAAGCCTAATTTAAAACTTAATTTACTAGCGCCAACCATGCCGATAGCTACTGCTTCTCCATGATTATAAACGGCATAATTAGTTTCTTTTTCAATAGCATGACCTAAAGTATGACCAAAGTTTAAGATGGCACGAAGACCAGCTTCACATTCATCTTTAGATACTACATCTGCTTTTATTTCACAAGAGCGTGCAATGATATGAATTAGGGCTTCTGGCTTCAATTGAAGAATTTCTTGTTGGTGCTCAGTTAAATAAGTATAAAAATCATGGTCATAGATAAAGCCATATTTAATGACTTCGCCTAAGCCTGTGGAAATCTCTCTAGTAGGTAAAGTTTTCATCATTTCTAAATCCATGAAAACGGCTTGTGGCTGATAAAAAGCACCAATGAGATTTTTGCCTAGAGCATGATTTACAGCGACTTTGCCACCAACACTAGAGTCAACTTGTGCAAGTAGGCTAGTTGGCATTTGAATGAAAGGAACGCCACGCATGAAGGTAGCGGCAATGAAACCAGCTAAATCACCAACGACACCACCACCTAGAGCAATGATAGGAGATTTGCGGTCAAGACCTTGTTCAATTGCTTGTGTATACAGTGTTTCTGCAACGGATAAAGATTTAGATTGTTCACCAGCTGGAATGATAGCAATTTTGGCATTAAAACCAGCTTTAGTGAGTAAGTCTTTGACACTGTCTGCATATAGTGGAGCAATATTTGTATCAGTGATGATTAAAGCTTTCTGAGAATATTTTTGTGCTTTAAAAAAATCAATGATAGTTGTTTCTAGATTATGACCAATATAGATATTATAAGATTTTTCATTGAGATTTACGGGAACAATGCGCATTATTTCACACCCTTTAAGTATTTCATAATGATTTCGACATTTTGCAGTGGTGTTGTATCATCTGTTTTTATGATTAAATCAGCTTTTTTGTAAAATGGAGCACGTTTAGCCATAAGTTCAATAATAGTTTTTAAACGTTCTTCATTGCTTTTTTTGGCAAGTAGAGGACGTTTATCATTTCCAGTGCGTTTTAAAATAGTATGTGGCATAGCTGTCAGCGCTATAACGATACCATTTTTGCGAAGCTCTTGCATATCAGTTTCTTTAGTAGCAACGCCACCGCCTGTAGAAATTACTTGATGACTTTTTTGTGCTAATTTTTGGATAGTAGCTGTTTCACGTTGGCGAAATATTGCTTCGCCTTCTTTAGCAAACATATCTTTTATTTTTGTTTTGTATTCTTGTTCGATAGCTGTATCTGTATCTACAAAACTATAACCTAAACGATAAGCTAATAATTTACCTGTAATAGATTTTCCACTGCCCATAAATCCTATAAGTACAATATTAGATTTCATTTTAATCCTATCCTTTTATTCTTTCGTTATAAGCTTGTAAATTTTGAAGGACATCAACCATGCAATCACTGCCGAATTTGTCAATCATAGCTTTAGTGATAGCAAGTGCAACCATAGCTTCGCCAACTACAGAAGCTGCTTGAACAGCACAAACATCACTGCGTTCTTTACAAGCTAAAACTTCTTGTTTACTTTCAATATCAATGGAATGAAGTGGTGTCATAAGTGTAGGAATAGGTTTCATACAAGCGCGAACAATAATAGGCTCGCCATTACTCATACCACCTTCGATACCACCTGCATGATTTGTTTTGCGATAAACTGTTTTATCTTCATTATAGAACATTTCATCATGTAATTGACTGCCTGGATGATTTGCATAATCAAAACCATCGCCGATTTCAACGCCTTTGATAGCTTGAATGGACATCATGGCTCCAGCAAGTTGCATGTCGAGGCGTTTATCCCATTGAATATGACTGCCTACACCGATTGGCATATTTTGGACTACAACTTCAAAAGTTCCGCCTAAAGTATCGCCTGCTTGACCAGCATCGCGAATTGCTTCGCGCATTTTATCTTCTGCTTGAGCATCGTTGCAGTTTAAGTCGCTATCATTAGGTTGTAAATTAGCATAATCAATATTATCTGTATTAGCTTTTACACCACCGATATTGATTACATGAGATACGATTTTTATACCACAAGCTTCTAAAAATTGACGAGCAACAGCTCCAGCAGCTACGCGTGCAGCTGTTTCCCTAGCACTAGAGCGTTCTAAAATGTCGCGGATATCTTCACGATTATATTTTTTGATACCAACATAATCTGCATGACCTGGGCGAGCAGCTGTAACTTTAGTCCATGTAGGTGTACCCATCACAGACATGCGGTCAGTCCAGTTTTCCCAGTCTTTATTCACTACACGCAAAGTAATAGGGTCGCCCATTGTTTCGCCAAAACGTACACCAGATAAGATATCTACTTTATCCGTTTCTATAGACATACGACCACCACGACCATAGCCTTTTTGACGGCGTGCCATTTGTCTATTTATTTCATCAAGATTTATTTTAAGACCAGCGGGAATTCCTTCAACTAATGCTGTTAAGCATTGTCCATGAGATTCTCCAGCAGTTAAAAATCTAAACATTATGTTCAACCCCTTATATTTTTCATGTTTACAAGTTATCAATAGATATTATAACTAAAAATAGAAAATCATGCTAGAAAAATATTATTTTGTTGACAAAAATAAACAGGTCTTGACACTATTGCTAAAATTTGTGAAAATGAATGTATATTATGCCTTTTTGAGGTGAGTCTGATGTATGACAAAGTAAAAGTAACTTATTTATTAAATAGCGGTTTTATTTTAGAAATAGGCGATTGCGCGATAATTTTTGATTATTATCAAGATGAAAAAAATATAGTGGACAAAATTATTCAAGATAAAAAAGAAGTTTATTTTTTTGTATCTCATGTTCATTATGACCATTTTAATCCTAAAATAAGTGAGTTTAAAGATAAGGTAACGAAATATTTTATCAGCTATGATGTAGTAACTGATGTATTGCCTAAAGAAAAGACTATTATTTTAGATGAATACATGACTTATGATGATAAAAATATACATGTACGCTCATTTAGTTCTACTGATGAAGGAATTTCTTTTTTTGTAGAAAAAAATGATTGGAAGATTTTCCATGCAGGTGATTTTAATTGGTGGCATTGGAAAGGCGATACAAAAGAAAATAATGCATTTGCTAAAAATGGATTTGTAAAACAAATGATGCGTTTATCTGGTTTGAAAATGGATATAGCATTTTTCCCTGTAGATAGTAGATTAGAAGAATTTTTAGATTTAGGTGTAACTGAGTTTTGCAAAGTTACGGAAGTTAAAAATTTAATTACTATGCATAATGTAGGTAAAAAAGATTGGATAATACCAGAAGATTTTCCTAATAAAGAGAAAATGAACTCTATTTGGTGCCCTAAAGTTACTGGAGAGAGTCATTTTATCACTAAATAAAATAAGTATGATGGAGAATAGATGAGATGAAAAAATTTATATTTTTATGTTTATTAGCATCTGTATTTACCTTATCTTTATTTACAAGTAATGGTATTGCAGAGCAACAAATAAATTCTAATGAACAAATAGGAAAGGAAGTTCAATCAATGAGTAAAAATCGTATTGCAGTATTTGAAACAAATATGGGTACTTTTGAAATTGAATTATTCGAAGATAAAGCACCAATCACAACAGGTAATTTTATCGACTTAGCAGAACATAATTTTTATGATGGTTTAATTTTCCATCGTGTAATTGATGGTTTCATGATTCAAGGTGGAGACCCTAATGGCAATGGTACAGGTGGTCCTGGTTACACAATTAAAGATGAATTCCACAAAGATTTAAGACATGATGGCCCTGGCGTATTATCCATGGCAAATGCTGGCCCTAATACAGGTGGTTCTCAGTTCTTCATCACTTTAGATAAAACTCCATGGCTTGATGGTCATCATGCTGTTTTTGGTAAAGTAGTAAAAGGCATGGACGTAGTGGAAGCTATTGGTCATGTACAGACTGATTTTATGGATAAACCTATCGAAGATGTAGTTATTAATAAAATAGAAATCAAAGATGCTGAATAATGAATTGTTATACGTATATGGTACAATGCAGTGATGGTACTTTATATACAGGTTGGACAAATGATTTAAAAAAGCGTCTAGAAAAACACAATGCCGGCAAAGGTGCTCGCTATACACGTGGGCGTTTGCCGGTTAAATTAGTTTATTATGAAGTTTTTGCCACAAAAAGCGAAGCTATGAAGCGTGAAACTCAAATAAAAAAATTATCACGCAAGCAAAAATTATTATTTATAATTAATCCCTAATGATTTAGTATGGATTTTATGATATACTAAAATAAGATTTGAATTAAAATTGAGCAAAAAGATTTTTCATTTAGGAGGATTATAATGGCAAAGTCTATTACTGAAGTTTTAGGTATAAAATATCCAATTATTCAAGGCGGTATGGCTTGGATTTCTGATGCAAAACTTGCAGCAGCTGTTTCTAATGCTGGCGGTGCAGGTATTATTTCTTGTGGTGGTAGAACTACAGAATATGTTCGCGAAGAAATCCGCAAAGCAAAACAATTAACAGATAAACCATTTGGTGTAAATGTAATGCTCATGGCACCAAATAAAGATGAAATCGTAGATGTTATCTGCGAAGAAAAACCTGCTTTTGTTACTTTGGGTGCAGGAAATCCAGTTCCATATTTTGCAAAATTAAAAGAAGCAGGCATAAAAGTAATTCCTGTAATTCCAAATGTAAAACTTGCAAAACGTGTAGCAGCTGCTGGTGCTGATGCTATGGTAGCAGAAGGTATGGAAGCTGGCGGTCATATTGGCGTATTGACTACAATGGCTCTTATGACACAAGTAATTCCAGAGATAAAAGATATTCCAGTTGTTATGGCTGGTGGCTTCGGCGATGGTCGTGGTTTAGCAGCAGCTATGCTCATGGGTGCTGGCGGTGTACAGATGGGTACTCGTTTCTTAGTAGCAGAAGAATGTTCTGTTCATGAAAATATGAAACAAAAATTAATTGAAGCTGTAGATACAGATACTATTGTTACAGGTCTTACTCTTGGTGGTGCTGTACGTGGTATTAAAAATAAATTCTCTACAGAATTTGTACAAAAAGAAAATGAAGGTAAAACTTCTAAAGAAGAACTTATTCGCATGGCAACAGGTACAAATAAATTAGCAGCTGTTGAAGGTGATGTAGTAAATGGTATGATGCAGGCTGGTCAATCTTTGACTGTTTTACAAAAAGTAGAACCTGTAGCTACAATCATTGAAGATATCATGAAACAAGCTCGCGAAACATTATCTGCTGCAGCAACTATTAAACTTTGATATAAATTAATTTAGTGGCGAGTATATCGAGGATTTTATCCTTGGTAGTATCGCCACATTTTATATAATTTTGTATATATATTGGTGATGATTGAGGAAAAATAAAATCTTAAAGGAGTTTTTATTTTGAAAAAATTATTATTAGTGGTTTTGAGTTTGATGACAATGATGGTGTTTACAGCTTGTGGTAGTGAAAAGACAAGTACAAGTCAAGAGGATAAAGCAAATTCAGAGGATAAAATAAAAATTGTTACATCTTTTTATCCAATTTATATAGAAACTTTGAATGTTACAAAAGGAATTGATGGGGTAGTTGTAGAAAATATGACTAAACCACAAACAGGTTGTTTACATGATTATCAAATGACGCCAGCTGATATGAAAAAGTTAGAGAATGCAGATGTTTTCATAGCTAATGGAGCTGGTATGGAATCTTTTTTACAAGATGTAATTGATAATCAGAAGAATTTAAAAGTTGTTGAAGCTGCTAAAGGCATCGAATTATTAGCAGATGAACATGGAGAAAATCCACATGTGTGGGTTAGTGTATCTAATTGCATGACACAAGTACAGACAATTGCTGATGAATTGAGTAAATTGGATCCTGAACATGCAGATGCTTATCAGAAAAATGCCAAAGAATATATTGCTAAATTGGAAGATTTAAAACAAGATATGCACAATCAGATTGATAATTTACCACATAAAGATATTGTTACATTCCATGAAGCATTTCCTTATTTTGCTAAAGAATTTAATTTAAATATTGTTGGTGTAATTGAACGTGAACCAGGAACAGCGCCAACACCTAGTGAATTAGATGAAATTATTGCACAAGTAAATGATTTACAGGCAAAGGCTTTATTTGCAGAACCACAATATTCATCAACAGCAGCCAAAACGATTGCCAATGAAACAGGAGCTAAAGTTTATACCTTAGATCCTGTAGTAACAGGAGAAAATGATCTTGATGCTTATATCGAGGCTATGAAACAAAATGCACTTACATTACAAGAGGCATTAAAATAAAATAAAGGGTGAAGTATGAATGATAAAGGGTACAGGTGTTGATATCATAGAAATATCAAGAATAGAAAAATCCTTAACCAATGAAAAATTTGTCGAGCGCATTTTTACAAAAAAAGAACAGGAATATTGTAATTCCAGAAAACAAATGGCAGTTTTTTCTTATGCAGCTAGATTTGCAGCTAAAGAAGCTGTAGTAAAAGCGTTAGGTACAGGTATATCTGGTGGAGGATTGTGGACTGATATTGAGATATTACCAGATGATGATGGAGCACCACATGTAAAACTTTATGGATATTTTGCATATATAGCTACAAAAAGAAAGATATATAATATTTTTATCTCCTTGAGTCATTGCAAAGAATATGCAGTAGCTCAAGCTATTTTGGAGGGATAATGATAATATGAAAATTGCATCTGCTGAACAAATGAGACAAATTGATAATGAAGCGATTAATCAGTTTGGTATACTAGAAATAGCTTTAATGGAAAATGCAGGGCATGAAATAGCAAAAGAAGCTATGAATTTATGCAAAGATATAGCTATAGCTAGACAGAGCTATTGTATTTTAGCTGGTTGTGGTAATAATGGCGGAGATGGCTTTGTAGCAGCTAGACATTTAATGAATAATGGTGCAAAAGTTAAGATTTTTATTTTAGGAAATACAGAACATTTTACACCATCTGCTAAAATTAATTACAATGTTTTAGTGAATATGAAAGCTGAAATATACCATATTGTTTCTGAACGTGATTGGAATCGTTTGCAAATATCAATAACTTTTTCTGATTGTATTATTGATGCTTTGCTAGGTACAGGTATTCATGGACAATTACGAGAAAACATTAAAAAATGTATCCAAATAGTAAATACTTCGAATAGACCTGTTTTATCAATAGATATGCCAAGTGGTGTTAATGCTAATACAGGAGTAGTGGAAAGTGATGCTATTTTTGCCACTACTACAATTACTTTTGGTTTACCAAAAATTGGTTTGATTATGTATCCTGGTTGCAAACATACGGGTAATATAATCGTAAAAACCATTGGCATACCAAATGATTTATTGACTAAAGAAGATATAAAACAAGAAGCTATAGATGAAGCTTTTGTAAAAGCACATTTAGCTTCAAGAGCAGATGATGTATATAAAGGTTCTTGTGGAAAAGTTTTAACTTTGGCAGGTTCAACAGGTTATACAGGCGCTGCTTGTTTATCTAGCCAAGCTGTATTAAAAATAGGTGCTGGCATATCTACACTTATTTCTGCTGAAAGTTTATATGATATTTTATCCATGAAAAATACAGAAGTCATGGTAAAACCATTGCCAGAAATATTGCCTGGCGTGTTAGGCGATAGTGCTATGGAAAATATAAAAGATATAGCTAAAGATTTTGATGTAGTTTTAATGGGACCTGGACTTGGTAGAAATGATGAAACATGTCAAATGGTAAGAAAATTAGCTATTGATTTAGATAAACCTTTAGTATTAGATGCTGATGCTATTTTTGCTTTTAGCCAAGCACCTGATGAATTAAAGAAAATAAAGCAAGTGCCAATACTCACACCTCATTTGGGTGAAATGGCAAACCTATTGCATATCACTATTTCAGATTTAAAAGATAATCTTTGGGAAATAGCTAGAAAAGCAGCAGAATATTTTAATGCAATATTTGTGTTGAAAAGTGAAAAAACACTTGTTGTTTATCCAGACGGAAATATATTTGTAACTACAGTTGGCAATGCAGGTATGGCAACAGCCGGCAGTGGTGATGTTTTAGCTGGTACAATAGCAGGTATTGTAGCTGAAAAATTAGCTGGAAAAATGTCAGCGCCGGTAGGCGTTTATTTACATGGACTTGCTGGTGATTTAGCTGGAGAAAATGGACAGGCTGGTTTAATAGCAGGAGATATTTTATTAAATCTGTCTAAAGCTCGTAAACAAATAGACAATAAATAAGGTACTAATTGAGATAATATTTGTAATAAAGGGCAATAGTTCACTATTTTGGACATATAGTAAAATTTATTGCCCTTATAACAAAAATTTAGCTTGATTTTGTAAAACTATTTTGCAAACAAATAGTAAAAAAGATGTATGCTTATTAAAAATATGTTATAATGAGCTTAGTTGATAGGAAAATATAGGATTTTTAAATAAGCAAGAAGCTTAAGTCAAGACAGTTTGTTATACTAGAAGTAATTTTTATAAAAATCAATGATATTAGCAATTTCTTAATATGTTGGAGGAAACATATTAAATATAAATGGCTACAAAGTCGCGTTAGTCATATTTTATTTAGAAAAGGAGTTGAAAGCCTGAGGCAAGAGCGAAATTTATTATTTAATAAATTTCTTGTAATGGTGTATCCGCTGAGAAGAAATGAGATTGTAAAGCGTGGCGATATATATTATGCTAATTTAAGCCCAGTAATTGGCTCAGAGCAAGGTGGACTACGACCAGTACTCATTGTACAAAATGATATTGGTAATAAATATAGTCCAACTATTATAGTAGCTGCAATTACTGCCAAATTAGGTAAGACACATATGCCTACACATGTTGATTTGCCTGCAAAATACTGCAACTTAGAACGAGATTCTATGGTATTGTTAGAACAATTACGTACTATTGATAAATCTCGATTGAGTAAGAAAGTTACCACGCTGGATAAAAATTTTATGCAGGAAGTAAACAAGGCATTAATGATTAGTTTAGGGCTAGTTAAGTTCTAAAATAAATTGATTAAAAAAGTAAAACGAATTGTCTATACATAAAAAATTTTATATAATAGTTGATGTATGCGGAGTGCTCCTGATGATTTTAAGGAGCACTTTTGCTATATAACTTAATATCAAATTAAATTGGTGAAAGGTTGATAGAATGAAAAAGATTGTTGCCTTATTGATGATTTTGTGCAGTTTATTTTTATGGGGTTGTGGAAAAGATAATGCTACACAGTCAGCAAATAAAGACGAAGCTTTAAAAATAGAGATGTTAGATATCGGTCAAGGTGATGCAACGCTTATACAGACAAAAGAACAAACTATCATGATTGATACAGGCGATATTGATGAACGTGATAATTTAGTTAAATTATTGAAGGAAAGAAATATTACAACTATTGATAAATTAATCATAACTCATCCGCATGCAGACCATTTGGGTGGAGCTTATGCAGTATTTAAGAATTTTGAAGTCAAAGAAGTTTATGATAATGGAGACCCTACAACAACACAAACTTATAAGACTTATTTAAAAAATATAAAAGAGAAAAAAATAAAATATCAACAATTATCAGCAAATGATGAATTAGATTTTGGCAGTGGTGTAAAATTCAAAGTTTTTAGCCCTACAAAACAGATGTTAAAATCTGGAGATGATTTAAATAATAATTCTTTAGTTGGTCAATTAAAATACAATGATTTTACAATGATGTTCACAGGAGATGCTGAAAAAGAAGCTGAAGAAAATATGGTGAAAACATATGGTAGTGAGCTCGCTTCATTAGTATTAAAATCTCCTCATCATGGCAGTAGAACATCTTCAAGTGAAGCTTTTCTAAAACAAGTAGATGCTAAAACTGTATTGATTTCTTTAGGTGCTGGTAATGAATATGGACATCCGCATAAACAAACTATGGAACGTTATAAAAAATTGGGTATGAAAGTATATGAAACAGATAAAAATGGTTCTATTACTATAACAAGTGATGGTAGTAAAGATTATAAAATTACTACAGAAAAATAAAATATAAATAAAATCGAGGCAAAGATATGATAAGTGCTGTTATTGATAGATTTGAAGAAGATAAAGTTGTATTATTAGTAGGGGAAGATGAACAAAAAGTTGTTTTCCCTAAGAATTTATTAGATGAGAATTTAAAGGAGGGAGATTATTTATCTATAGATATTAAATATGATGAAGTAGCTACAAAAAAAGCTGTAGCAGAAATAGAAGATTTATTAAAGTCCTTAAAAAATGATAATAAATAAATTAAAGAGGTAGTAAGAGTGTATAATTTATTAAAAAAGGTAATTTTATGTTCAGTTGTTTTGTTGCTCATGGTCATACCAAATATTTCTTTGGCTAAAAGTAGTGTAAATGTAGAAAAAATTTCTCATAATCTTATGACTTCAGAGCAAGGAGATACGTATCTTCATATAGAAATAAATACTAATAGAGAAGTAAAAAACTTTTCTATTCAGGAAAATCCTAATAATAAATATCAATTGATTTTTAATATAGAAGATGCTCAAATAAGTAATATATCAAGACAAGAAAAATTAGATGGAAATATCGCTAAAAAAGTATTTTTACAAGAAAAAAAGGATACAGTTCAAGGAAAAATATATTTACAAGAAGAAGTAAATAATAATTATAAAATATATAGTTTAGGTAAAAAAGGTATAGCAATCGACATTTTTAATAGTGTAGTAAATACTCCTGTAGCTAGTGATGTAGCTTTGAGTAATGTAAAAAATAAAATAATTACTATTGATCCAGGTCATGGAGGTTCTGATTCTGGAGCTGTAGGACCTAATGGATATACAGAAAAAGAGGGAACTTTTGCTATATCTCAAAAAGTAGCTTCTATTTTAAATCAATCAGGAGCTAAAGTGGTTATGACTAGAGATAGTGATGTCGATGTTTATGGTCCAAATGCTTCTGCAAGAAATGAATTACAAGCACGTGTTGATGTAGGAAATAATGCAAATTCAGATATATTTGTTAGTATTCATTGCAATGCTTTTGTAAATCCTGCTGCAAATGGTACACAGACATTTTATTATGGTTCTAGCTATCAAGGACAAAGATTAGCACAAAGTATTCAAGAAAAAATGATTGAAGCTAATGGCTTGCGTGATAGAGGCATTTCCACTTGTAATTTTTATGTAGTAAAACATTCTTATATGCCAGCTGTACTCATTGAAACAGCTTTTATTACTAATTATGACGAAGAAGCTTTATTAAGTGATGATGAATGGCAAACAACAATGGCAAAAGCTATAGCAGAAGGTATTAACGAATATTTTAGCAATTAATTAATATAATTTGAGAGGCGAAAAAATAATGAGAGTAAAAATAAAATCTATAAAAGGTTTATTAGCAGTTTTAGCAATATCTATTTTAACAATTACTTCTGGTTGTACAGAACAAGGTACGAATTTAGAAAAAAGTTCTTCTAGCTCTGTACAGGAAAATGTAAATAAAGAAGTAAGTTCTTCTAGCACTAGTGCAAGTGATATGGAACAAACAAACGAAAAGAAAGTATCTGGTGTTACAATTTATTTCCCTGATGCTAATGGTGAAAAATTAATTCCAACACAAAGACAGATAAATTTAAATCGTGAAGATAAATATAAAGCTGTTGTACAAGCATTAATAGATGGACCTATTTCTGATAAAGAAGGTATCTATATCATGCCAAAAGATACACAAGTTTTATCGGTTAAAGTAAATAATAATATTGCCACTGTTGATTTTAATAAAGCATTTAAAACAAATTTCACAGGTGGTTCTACTGGGGAATTGATGTTGATTGGCTCTATTGTAAATTCTTTAACAGAATTCAAAGATATAAAAGCAGTTCGCTTTACTGTTGAAGGAAAAGTATTAGAAGCATTAGATAATCATTTAGATTTAACAGTACCTCAAGAACGCATGGGAGATTTGTTATAAAAAATAAAACATAAGAAGGTGTTTTTTTCATGTTAAAAACGTTAGAAAATGATATTTTACGCCTCACTGTAGATACTCATGGTGCTGAAATTCATAGCCTTGTAGCTAAAGATACAGGTATTGAATATATTTGGCAGGCTGACCCTAATTACTGGCAAAGACATGCGCCAATCTTATTTCCTATTGTTGGTAAATTAAAAAATGGTCAATATGAATATGATGGAACTGTTTATCGTATGCCAGGTCATGGTTTTGCTCGTGATAAAGAATTTGAGTTTAGCGGACAAACAGAAAATTCTTTGGAATACACATTGACTTATGATGAAGATACATTGAGAATGTATCCATTTAAGTTTAAATTGACAGTTACCTATACTATTAATTTTGCAGAAGTAAAAGTTTCATGGAAAGTAGAAAATCTTGATACAAAAGAAGATATGTATTTTTCCATTGGTGCTCACCCTGCATTTAATTGTCCAATTGGCGTTGAAGGCTCTTTTGATGAACATGAACTCGAGTTTGAACAGACAGAAGCTAATCCATTGACTTCTTATCATGTAAATTCTGCAGGAGTATTTGATGGCGGAGTAGCTCCAGTAAAACTTGTTTATGGTAAAGTATTGCGCTTAAACCATGATTTATTTATTGAAGATGCTCTAGTATTTAAAAAATTATTTTCTGAAGAAGTGAAATTAACTAATACAGCAAATAATCATTTTGTAAAAGTTAATTTCAAAGGTTTTCCATATCTCGGCATTTGGACAAAACCAGTGAAAGCACCATTTTTATGCATTGAACCATGGTATGGTTTAGCTGATAGCACTCAAAAAACAGATTTTTCCAATAAAAAAGGTATATTGCATTTAGCACCAAGTAAGCAATTTGATGCTTCTTATACTATTACTATTGGATAGTCTATAAATTAAATAAATAAAAAAGGAGCTTGGATAAGAAGATATATGACGCTTTTAGATGAAGTTTTACAGGCAAATCAAGCTTATCTTGAACATACACAAGAAGTGAATACTTGGAGTAAATATCCACAAAAACATCTAGCTATTGTTAGTTGTATGGATACACGTTTGGTTGAATTGTTAGAGCCAGCACTTGGTATTCGTCGCGGTGAAGTCAAAATGATAAAAACGGCAGGCAATACAATAACTAGTAAATTTGATGATGTAATTCGCAGTTTGTTAGTTTGCATTTATCAATTTGATATCAAGGAAATTATGGTTATTGGTCATTATGGTTGTGGTATGGCAACAGCTACTTCAAAAGAATTGATTGATACTATGATAAAACGTGGTATTGATGGAAAAGCTATTGATAAAATAAAAGATGAATTATCCCAATGGATTGATACATTTCACAATCCTAAGGATAATGTGGAAAAAAGCGTAGCAAGTATACATGAAAATCCATTAATTCCTAATGAAATCCCCGTACATGGTTTAATCATTAATCCAGATACAGGAAAAGTTGATGTGGTAGTAAATGGTTATTAAGGATAGATAAATAAAACAGAGTATAGCTTATCGAAAGAAAAGTTATACTCTGTTTTTATTTTGTGATAGTCTTAAATATTTATGATATAATTAATAATAATTTGTGGATATTAATAGTTAATGGAGGTTTTTTTATGAATAATATAATCAAAATATGTATAATTTTTACGTTACTTAGTTTCTTGCCCTCGATATCTACAGCTCAAGTGTCTAGTGAATATATGGGAGATAAAAAACAAACATATAGTTTAGCTTATCCAGTAGTAGATATAGAGGATAAAAAGATTGAAGACAAAATAAATGAAGATATTGAAGCACAGCTTGAAGATTTAAAAGAAAAGATAGAAAAACATGTATATAGCAAAGTTGATATGACTTATTATGAAAAATATGAAGATGATAATATTATTTCTTTGATGTTTTATGTGAATAAGAAAAAGAAATTCTCTAATAGTATGGAATTAGAAGGTTATACTATCACATATGATAAACATACTGGTGAACGTGTACCTATGAGTAGATATCTAAATATCAATTTAGAACAATTGCAAGATGCTTTGAATAACAGCCAAGCTTATGCAGTTGATGGTTTAGATAATGGTGTTAATTTATCAAAAAGAATACCATATGTAAGTCATAATTATTTTATTTGTCATGATGGTTCAATAGGTTTATTGTATCAAGCTGGCGATTTGATGGAAGTGGAAGCTGGTGTTTGCAAGATTGTAGTATCACCAGAAACTATTGCCAAAGTAAATGAACTAAATAAAGCTAATGAATAAAAATAAAATATAAAGTGGGTGATAGTGTCATGGAAGATTATGGATTATTAGCCATTTTAGTTTTTTTAATATTTTTGTTGACAGTAGGTTTAATAATAACAAAAAAAGTAGAATTTGTACGTGCTTTGCCAGCTTTTGGTATAGTTACAGCGATATTAGCTGGCACTCCCATAACAGGCAGTGAATATAGCATTGCTGATTATGTTATTGCAAAAGGAGCTACGACTTTAGCTGAGCCGATGTTTATTTATATTTTAAGTGTGATGCTAGCAATATTTATTGTAGAATTTAAATTAGATGAGAGTATAAATCATTTATGTTTAAAGTATTTGCAAAATAATTTAAAAGGTATCTTATGGGTAGTAGCTATTTTGACAATAATAGTTTCTAGTATAATAACAAATTTTAGTTCGATAATTTTGATTGCGATTATATTTATGCCTATTTTGTTAAAAATAGGATTTAATAAGCAAGGTTCAGTCGTGTTGTTATTATTATCTAATGCGATAGGTAGTTGCTTAAATTCTGGATATCATATTTTGTACGCTAATTTATTATCATGGAATATTGATAAAGTAAAAGATTTTTATTATATCATGGCAGTTGTTGGCGTTATAGCTTTAGTTTTTTATATTTTCTTGAACAGTAAATATGTTAAAGATATTGAAAGCATAGATTATGAGCAGAAAAATATAAAAGTAAATTGGCAGGGATTATGTACTATTTTCATACCGTTTATAGCTGTTTTTGGCTTTAAATTAAATATTGAAACAGGTTTAATTTTAGCCTTATCTTATGGTTTTTTAGCTATGGGCTCCAAACAGCCATTTATGGATATGTTGGAATTATTGAAGGTTAGTATTTATAAATCTACGAGGGTTATTATTTTATTATCAAGTGTGGGGATTTTTATGCATGCTGTGAAGACTCCAGAAGTTGTAGATTTAATGGCACCGTTATTATTGCATTTAATGCCAAAATCGCCAACGCAATGTCTATTATTTTTCACGATATTATCACCACTTGTTTTATACAAAGGACCTTTCAACTTGCAAGGTATGGGGGCAGGTCTAAGTGCTGTGATAATATCTTCAACATCTATGAATCCTATGGTATTAGGTATGGCACTATTATCGTTGAATAATTTGAGAAAAATGATGGACCCTTTAGATGTGCAAAATATAGCTTTGATGCAATATGTAGATGTGGATACTAATTTAGTTATCAAGAAAATTTTGCCTTATGCTTTGAGTATAAATTATATTATGTTGTTTTATGCCTTAGTAGCTGTTGTATAAAAATAATAAAAAATGCCTTCTTAAAGTTTTTAGCTTTAGAAGGCATTTTTATTTTAAGCGTCTTTTAAGAAAGCGCTATATCCTTTTTTAGTTTCATAAACATCAATTTTGCTAGTGATTTCCCATGGGGAATGCATATTCAATACAGCAACACCACTATCTATTACTTGCATACCATATAGAGCCATGATATAAGCGATTGTTCCGCCACCGCCTAAGTCTACACGACCAAGCTCAGAAAATTGAATAGCTACATTATTTTTTTCCATGATAGCACGGATATTGCCGAGATATTCAGCATTAGCATCATTAGAGCCAGATTTTCCACGAGCTCCTGTGAATTTATTAAATGCCATACCATGACCAAGGTAAGCGATATTTTTCATATCAAAAGAACCTTTATACAAAGCATCATATGCAGAAGTTACATCAGAAGATAACATTTTGCAATTAGCAAGACAACGTCTTAATGTTAAATCGTTATATTGACCAAGTAAATTTAAAACTTCAGCTACTGCATTTTCAAAGAAGCGAGATTGCATACCAGTAGCACCTACAGAACCGATTTCTTCTTTATCTACAAGAAGACAACAAGCTGTGCGAGTCATATTTTTAGTTTCAAGCATAGCTACTAAAGAAGTATAAGCGCAAACTCTATCATCTTGACCATAAGAGATGAGCATACTACGGTCAAAACCAGCTTCTCTAGCACGACCAGCAGGTACTACTTCAAGTTCAGCAGAGAGGAAATCTTCTTCTTCGATATCGTATTTTTTGCCAACGATTTTTAAAACATTTGCTTTTACAGCATCTTTTTCAGCGCCATCAAGAGGAATAGAGCCAACTAAGATATCGAGGTTTTCACCTTCAATGACTTTAGCTGCATTTTTTTGCATTTGTTCTTGTGCTAAATGAATTAATAAATCTGTTACGCAAAATACAGGGTCATTATCATCTTCACCGATATTGATATCAAGAACAGTTCCATCTTTTTTGGCTACAACGCCATGGATAGCAAGTGGAACAGTAACCCATTGATATTTTTTGATACCACCATAATAATGTGTATCCATATAAGCAAGTCCACCATCTTCATAAAGTGGATTTTGTTTGATATCAAGGCGAGGACTATCGATATGAGCACCTAGAATATTCATGCCATTTTCCATAGGTTCAGAACCGATATTGAATAATACAACAGATTTATTCATACATACGGAATAAACTTTATCACCAGCTTGAAGTGTTTCTTTATTAGTGATGATATCTTTTAAATCTCTATAACCAGCTCTTTGAGCTTGGAAAATAATTTCTTTTACACATTCACGTTCTGTTTTGCATTTACTTAAAAAATGACGATAGTTTAAGCAAAGTTTCTCTAATGCTTTTTTTTCAGAAGCGGAATAATTATTCCAAATATCTTTTTTAGCATTTTTTAATGCTTTTTTATCTTTTTTTTCTTTAGCCATATATAAACACCTCTTAAATGATAATTATTATATGCATAACAATTTTATTATAGCAAAGATTAAAATAAAATTTAATTATTAATTGAGATTTTTTATAAAGATACAAAAAAAGGCTAGAATTTTCTAGCCTTTATTTTATTTCAGTGATAAATTCCCAGTCTTTGATATTTGTTATACCAAGACCATTGTTTTCATTTAAAATGATATGATTTTGTTTATAGGATATACCACCAACTATAGGGTCTGTGGCAAGTAAATCAGCTGCATCTAAATCTGCTTTAGTGATGATGGATTTACTACCAGCTAGACTAGCAGATGCTGTAATGCCTACTTTGGACTCGAGCATACAACCCATCATACATTCAACGCCACAAATTTTTGCCATATCAGCGATTTTTAAAGCATTGTGAATACCGCCAGCTTTCATGAGCTTGATATTGATTAAATCGCAAGCTCTTTTAGCGAGAAGTTCAAATACTTCATATGTGCCAAAAGCTGATTCATCAGCCATGATAGGAGTATCTACATTATCTGTTACGAATTTTAGACCTACAGTATCATGAGCGATTACAGGTTGTTCAATGAGTTCAATATTTAAATTTTTATCTTCAAATTGGCGAATTAAACGAACAGCTTCTTTAGATTTCCAACCTTGATTGGCATCTAGGCGAATGTTTATTTCATTGCCTACAGCATTTCTAATGGCAATAATGCGTTTAAAATCTAAAGTTGAGTCGTTGCCAACTTTGATTTTTAAATCAGTATAACCATTACTTACAGCTTCAAGAGCATCTTGAGCCATGATTTCAGGTTCGCGTAGGCTAATTGTTAAATCAGATTTTATATCTGTGCGATAGCCACCTAATAATTTATATAATGGCAAATTGCACATTTGAGCGAATAAATCGTAAATAGCGATATCTATAGCAGCTTTAGCAGAAGAATTATGAAGCATTGCTTTATCAATTTGATTGCAGATGGTTTCTAATTCGCAAATATCTAAGCCAATTAATTTAGGTGCAATGATATCATGAATGGCAGAGACTACAGACGCTTGACTATCTCCTGTGATGACAGCAGTTGGCGGAGCATTGCCAAAACCTATATTTCCTGTATCAGTGATTATTTTTATGATGATATCTTCGGCAAAGTCAACACGGCGCAGGGCTGTTATAAAAGGTTTTTTTAAGGGAATTTTGACTTTGCCAATTTGAATTTTTATGATTTTCATAATGAATAAGACCTCGAAATATGATTATTTTTCAAATAGCACATCAATCGCAGTCATTGCCATAGCTTTAGCACCGATTAATGCTTGTTTTTTCGCATATTCAGAACCACTGGCATTAGTAAATTCTAAAGTGTGAACAAATAAATTATTGCCAATGCAAATAGTAGGTTGACAAGTTCTAGTAACATGACTAACATTGCCTACATCAGTAGAGCCATCAGCAAAATCATCAGGAAGTAGAGTGTATTTTTCACCAAGTAGAGAGAAATTTTCTTGATAATATTGATTTAATAGTTTATCACTGCGCAAGTTTTTATAAAGTGGCTCATAGTGATGCATTTTTAACTGTGTTTGATGTTTTAGCGCTATTTTTTGTGCTAATTTTTTGATTTGTGGAAGCATGACTTCTTCTAAATAATCTGTATCAAGACTGCGAATAGTAGCTCTTAGTGTAGCTTTAGCTGGAATGATATTAGGAGCTATGCCACCATCTGTGATAATTGTGCCAATGATATTAGGTTTAGTGAAGCTTTGTTTAAGTTTTTTAAATTCTTGATAAAAATCTACAAGTGCATCTAAAGCATTAATACCGTGATATACAGGGTCAGCGACATGAGCTTCTTTGCCTAGAAATGTTATTTCTAAAGGGTGAGTGGCAAAAGAGGTGCCACCGATAGTTGTTTTATCATCAGGGTGAATGATTAAGCATGCTTGTAAATCATCAAAATAACCATTATCAGCAATGTTTAATTTAGCGCCAATAGTTTCTTCAGCAGGACAGCCAAAGATTACTGTTTGGGCAATTTTATCTGTTACAGTATTGAAAGCTAATCCAGCCCCTAGACTCATCAAAGAAATGAGATTATGACCACAGCCATGACCAATATCAGGAAGGGCATCATATTCAGCTAAAAAGCCGATTTTTTTATCTCCATTTCCTTTAGTAGCAATAAAAGCAGTAGAAAATGTGTCTTTGAGAATAGGCGTGAATATAAATTGAAATTCTTCTAAAAGTTTTTTGAGATAATTTACCGCTTTTATTTCTTGCATGCTGATTTCAGGATGTTGATGAAGATAATCAGCAAGTTTGGATAAGACGGGTTCGAGTTTATCAATTTCTTGACAGACTAATTGTTTTAAATCTTGTTTGTACATAAATAAAATCTTTCTAAAAATAAAATTAATTGATGAAATTAATAGAATTAACGTAATTTGCAGTGAGCTTCACTGATGAAAAAATTAATATTATCGTCAGTAATATTAATAGTAGCATTTACACCTAATGGCAAAAATGCATTTGTGCGTTCATGCCCTGCTGGGAAATTATAAATTGTAGGAACTTTGGCTAAATTAGCATACTGCTCTAAGACTTCTTTAACAGTAAATTCATAAGGTTCTTGTTTATTTGGTTGGCAATGAGAAAAATTGCCGAAGATTAAACCTTTGATGTCTTTTAGTAAACCGTTTTGCCAAAGTTGACGAAGCATGCGGTCGATAGCATAAGCATCTTCACCGATATCTTCTAAGAATAAAATACTATTTTCCCCTTTTAATTCATAAGGAGTACCGCAAAGAGAAGTGATAACGCTTAGATTGCCACCGATTAATTTACCAAATGCTCTACCTGGATAAAATGATTCTAAATCGTGTTTTTTAGGTAGCGGAAAAGCACCGAGTGGAACAGACATGCGAAGACCACGACAAAAAGAAGAAATCGTATATTGCGTAGGTTTTCGTGATAAAGTTTTGAGCATAGGTCCATGAATAGTAACAAGTCGGCTATTTTGTCCAATGGCAGTATGAAGAGCTGTAACATCGCTAAAACCTATTAATAATTTTGGGTGTTTGCGGATTAAATCATAATCTAATAAATCAAGAATACGTGTACAACCATAACCACCACCAAAACATAAGATAGCATCAACTTCATCATCAGCAAAAAATTTATTGAGTTCACTTGCTCGCAATTTATCAGAACCTGCGAGATAACCTTCATTTGTTTTTAAAGTTTTGGAGATTTTTGTTTTATAACCCCATTGATGTAAAAGTTCAATGCCAGGAGTATAATCAAAATCTGCACAAGCAGTAGCTGGCGCTATGATGCCAATACAACTACCAATGCCAAGAATTTTGCCTTTGTGGCGAGTCTTCATCATAAAGGAAGCCTCCTTTATTCATAAATATTATTAATAAATCTAATTATTAGAATAGCATTTGAATAAGTATGAGTCAATTAAATGTTTTGACTTTATTGAAAATATAAAAGAAAAAACCATTATATTTAAATATATAATGGTTTTACTTATAAGATTTATTTTTCGGAAGCTTTTTCAGGGGAATTTTCGATATATGCTTCTTTAAAATCGATAGTGCCTAATATTGACCAGCGATAATTTTTTACATAAGGTTGAGCTATATAAGGTTGAGTAGTGTAATAAATCGGTAAGACAACAGCATCGTCCATCAAGATTTTTTCAGCTTCATGCATTGCTTGCATACGAATTTCTTGATTGTTTGTATTTTGAGCTTTATGAACTAAATCATTATAAAGTGGATTGTGATATTGACCATCGTTATTTTCATCAAGATATACGTCCATAAAAGTCATAGGATCGGCATAATCTCCAATCCATGAAGCACGGGCTACTTGGAAATTTCCTGTATTTCTAGCATCTAAATACACTTTTGATTCTTGATTTAAAAGTTCTACATTAACATTTAGATTTTCTTTCCACATAGCTTGGATTACTTCGGCTACAGCTTTATGCATTTCATTTGTATTATATAAAATAGTTATAGGAGAAAGACCTTCGCCATTTGGATATCCAGCTTCACTGAGTAATTCTCTTGCTTTTTGTGGATTGTATTCTACGAGATTACCACCTTCACGGCGAAAATCTTGTTTAGTTACAGGATTAGTAAGCCCAGGAGGAACCCAAGCATAAGCTGGTTCTTTGCCACCTTTAATTACATTGTTGACAAGTTTTTCTCTATCCACAGCCATAGAAAAAGCTTTACGCACTAGAGGATTATCAAATGGAGCTTTTTGTGTATTGAAACTATAATAATAAGAGCCTAAATAAGGACTCATCTTGAATAAGCCTTCTTTAGTCAAGCGTTCTTGTTCAGAGATTGGCGGTTCTACAGTGATATTAGCTTGACCACTTTCTACCATAGAAACGCGGGTGGATTGAGATTCACTGATAGGCCATTGCATATTTTCAAGTTTAACTTTATCTTTATCCCAATATTTATCATTTTTGACAAATTGTAATTGATTAGAATGTATCCAATGAGTTAAAACGAAAGGGCCATTAGAAACAATTTTATCATTAGCTGCCCAGATTTCAGGGTCTTTTTCAACAACATGACGTGGTACAGGATAATAAGCATGAAAGGCAGTTAAATTTAAAAAATATGTGATAGGTGCTTTTAATTTTACATATAGAGTTTTATCATCTAAAGCTTTTACCCCTACTTGGTCAGCAGATACTTCTTGTTTGAAAAAGGCTTCACCATTATTTAATGGATACATCATATAAGCATTTTCAGAAGCTGTTTGAGGGTCAAGTACACGTTTCCATGCATATTCAAAATCATGAGCAGTAAGAGGTGTACCATCATTCCAGAGAAGATTATCACGCAAATGGAATGTGTATTCTGTGCCGTCTGGAGAAATATCCCAACTTTTAGCTGCTGCTGGTTGAGGTTGTTCATGTTCATCTAAACGAGTCAAACCTTCAAATAAAGCAAGTTCTACATTTGATTCAGCGAGAGCTGTACTTTTAGCAGGGTCTAAAGTAGATGGTTCGCTTTCTAAAGCATAGCGAACAGTATCATCAGTCATAGCTTCATCACTACAACCACTGATGAGGAAACTATATACTATGAATATGGAAATTAAAATTAATTTAGGTGAAATAATTTTAAACATATAATCAGTCCTTTAATGATTAAATAATCAAATTTATTTTTGTGCTAGATAATTATAAATATATTGCCCTAATTTTCCTATTTCACGACCACCGATAGCATTTGATTTTAAATTAGAAGCAAAAATAATAATACTATAAGTGCCAAAATCTGCTTCTAAAATACCACCATCATGTTCGACAAAATCAAGCATACCTGTTTTATGATGGAATATGATATCTTCATCCCAATAATAAGGAATGCGGTCTCTAAATTGTTGGCGAGCTAAGATTTGCCATGCGATATTAAATCTTGCTAAATGACGATTATCATAGATATGACAAAGTAATTTATGGTAATCATTTACAGTTAAATAATTTTCTCTACCTTGCTTACTTGCTTCAAAATCCATCATATAACGTTGAATTTTTGTCTGTTTTAAATTTAATTTATCAGCATAAGCTTGAATATTATACATACCTAATTTTTTTATGAGAATATTTGTGGCTAAATTATCACTAAGGACAATCATTAGACTAGCAAGAGCTTTGATACTGACTTTTGTATCGCTATCCATTTCTTGTAATGCGCCACCACCTTCAACATATGGTACATAATCAATAGAGATTTTTTCATTAAAATCTAAATCACTAGCGCATAATGTAGCTAAAATAAGAACTTTAATCATACTAGCTGATTTATGAAGGTGATTTCCATTTAAGCAAATTGTTTCTTGGGAATTTTTCAGATTGCAGATTAAATAAGACCAATCTCCATCTAATTTTTGTACATAATCATTTAGATAATTTTGTAATTTATTCATGATAACACATCTTTTCTGTATAATAATTAAATTATTATCTATTATATCATACTGTACACAAGAGCCAAAATACGTGATAAATACCTGCTATAATGGAGTTTGGAAATACTGTATACAGTATTTAATTGTAAATTTGTAAAAAATATCTATGCAAGATAAAAATGACGTGCTATAATGATTTACGTTAAATACAGAAAAGGTATATAAGTAAAATTTATATACCTATTTTATTTTTTTATGATTTGTGAATAAAGATATTTCTATCAAGGAGTTGTGGTTTAATCATGAGTTTAAAAAACGCATATTTACAGAAAGTTTACGACAAAGTAGTAGCTAAAAATCCAAACGAAGCAGAATTCCAACAAGCAGTTTATGAAGTTTTAGAATCTATTACACCTGCAATTGAAAAAAATCCTGCTTATGAAAAAGCTAATATTATTGAACGCATGGTTGAGCCTGAACGTATGATTACTTTCCGTGTAACATGGGTTGATGATAATGGTAACGTACAAGTAAATCGTGGCTATAGAGTACAATTTAACTCTGCTATTGGACCATACAAAGGTGGTCTTCGTTTACATCCTTCCGTATGCGCTTCTGTAATTAAATTCTTAGGTTTTGAACAAGTATTGAAAAATTCTTTGACTACTCTTCCTATGGGTGGCGGTAAAGGCGGTAGTGATTTCGATCCAAAAGGTAAATCTGATATGGAAATCATGCGTTTCTGCCAAAGCTTCATGACTGAACTTGCAAAACATATCGGTGCAGATACTGACGTTCCTGCTGGTGATATCGGTGTTGGTGCTCGTGAAGTTGGTTACTTATTTGGTCAATACAAACGTCTTCGCAACGAATTCACTGGTGTATTAACTGGTAAAGGTTTATCCTTCGGTGGTTCTTTAGTAAGAACTGAAGCAACTGGTTATGGTTTATGCTATTTCGTTGAAGAAATGTTAAAAGATAGTAATACATCTTTTGCTGGTAAAGATGTTGTAGTATCTGGTTCTGGTAACGTTGCTATTTATGCTGCTGAAAAAGCTATGGAATTAGGTGCAAAAGTTATTGCTATGAGCGATTCCAATGGTTATGTAGTAGATAACGATGGTATCAAACTTGATGTTGTAAAACAGATTAAAGAAGTTGAACGTAAACGTATTAAAGAATACGCTGAACGTGTTGAAGGTGCACAATATCATGAAGGTTGCAAAGGTATTTGGACTGTTAAATGCGATATTGCTCTTCCTTGTGCAACTCAAAATGAAATTGATCTTGAATCCGCAAAAGCTCTCGTAGCTAACGGCTGTAAAGTTGTTGGTGAGGGTGCAAATATGCCTTCTACTATTGATGCAATCAACTATTTCTTAGACAATAAAGTTCTCTTTGCTCCTGCAAAAGCTGCAAATGCTGGTGGTGTTGCTACTTCCGGTCTTGAAATGAGCCAGAACAGCGAACGTTTAAGCTGGACATTTGAAGAAGTAGATGCAAAATTACATTCAATCATGGTAAATATCTACAAAAATGCAGCAACAACTGCAAAAGAATATGGCTTTGAAGGTAACCTTGTAGTAGGTGCAAACATTGCTGGTTTCTTAAAAGTAGCAGATGCTATGCTTGCTCAGGGCTATGCTTATTAATAAGTAATTTAAAATATAGATTAAAGCAATTAAAAGTGCAGAAATTTATTTTCTGCACTTTTTTTATTTTATAAAGATGTTGTTAATCAATAAAAGTCTATAAATATAAAAAATAAATTCTTATTTAATAATTATTATTAATATGATATAATTAATAGTATAAAACTAGGATTTATAAATGATTTTAAATTTGATAATAATATAAATAAGGAGGATATATTTTGTCTGATTTTATAACAGTAAAAGGAGCGAGAGCTCATAATTTAAAAAATATAGATGTAAAAATTCCTCGTGATAAATTAGTAGTAGTAACAGGATTGAGTGGCAGTGGAAAATCTTCATTAGCTTTTGATACGATATATGCCGAAGGTCAACGTCGTTATGTAGAGTCTTTATCTGCATATGCTAGACAATTTTTGGGGCAGATGGATAAACCAGATGTTGATTATATAGAAGGACTATCTCCTGCTATATCTATTGATCAAAAGACAACAAGTCATAATCCTCGTTCTACAGTGGGAACAGTTACCGAGATTTATGATTATTTGCGTTTATTATTCGCTAGAGTGGGAAAACCTCATTGTCCAAAATGTGGTAAACCGATCACTCAGCAGACAGTAGACCAAATGGTGGATAATATCATGAGTTTGCCAGAACGCAGTAAATTATTGATCATGGCACAAATCATTCGTGGAAAAAAAGGCGAACATAAAAAAGTATTGGAACAAATTCGCAAAGAAGGTTATGTGCGTGTACGTATTGATGGCGAAGTTATAGATATTAATGAAGAAATTAATCTAGAAAAAAATAAAAAACATACGATTGAAGTGGTAATCGACCGCCTCATTGTGCGTGAAGGCATTGAACAACGTTTAGCAGATTCACTTGAAACTGCTTTAGATATAGGTGAAGGAATTGTCTATGTACAAGTGGTTGATGGTGAATTATTGATGTTTAGTCAAAATTTTGCTTGTATAGATTGTGGTATCAGTCTGCCAGAGATTGCTCCGCGTATGTTTTCATTTAATAGTCCATATGGGGCTTGCCCTGAATGTAGTGGACTTGGCAGTCATCAACAATTTGATATTGATTTAGTAATGCCTAATAAAAATTTAAGCCCAGCAGAAGGTTTATTTGCACCATTATCTAAAAATCCAGCTTCTTATGCTATGGTACAGATTGAAGCTGTATTAAAAAAATATGGTTATACTTTAAATACTCCATGGAATGAAATCGATAAAAATATTCAAGAGTATTTGATAAATGGTTCAGGTGAGGAAAGATTTAATTATTCATATGTGAATATGTATGATGAATATAAAGAGTATTTTTCACCATTTGAAGGTGTAATGCCTATGCTTGAGCGTCGTTATAAAGAGACTAATTCAGATATAATGCGAGAATCATATGAAGCATATATGAGCACTACACCATGTCCAAAATGTAAAGGGGCAAGGTTAAAACCAGAAGTATTGTCTATCACTATTGGCGATAAAAATATAAAACAAGTAACAGATATGACTATCGCTGAAGCTAGTGAATTTTTTAAAAATCTTAAATTCACTGAGCGTGAAGAAATCATTGCTAAACAGATTATGAAAGAACTTCATGCTAGATTGGGCTTTTTACTAGATGTAGGGTTAGAATATTTGACATTATCTAGAGCAGCAGGCACTTTATCTGGTGGGGAAGCTCAGCGTATTCGCTTAGCTACACAGATTGGTTCAGGTTTAGTCGGTGTATTATATATTTTAGATGAACCTAGTATAGGACTTCATCAAAGAGATAATAATAGATTGTTAGCTACATTAAAACATCTTCGCGATTTAGGAAATACATTGATTGTGGTAGAACATGATGAAGATACTATGTATGCAGCAGATTGTATTATTGACATAGGGCCAAAAGCAGGAGCTGGTGGCGGTGAAGTAGTAGCTCAAGGAACTGTTGAAGAAATCAAGCAAAATTTAAATTCAATAACAGGGCAATATTTAAGTCGTAGAAAATATATACCAGTACCAAAAGATAGAAGAAAAGGCAATGGCAATTTTATCGAAGTTGTCGGTGCTAAAGAAAATAATTTAAAAAATATAAATGTAAAATTTCCATTAGGTGTATTTACTGTAGTAACAGGAGTTTCTGGTTCTGGAAAATCTACTTTGGTAAATGAAATATTATATAAAGGTTTAGCAAGTAAATTATATACAATAAAAGGAAAACCAGGTAAACATAAAGAGATAAAAGGCATTGAAAATATAGACAAAATCATCAATATTGACCAATCGCCAATAGGTAGAACACCTCGCTCTAATCCTGCGACATATACAGGTGTATTTGATAGTATTCGTGAATTATTCAGTCAAACTAATGAAGCGAAGATAAGAGGATATAAACCTGGTCGTTTTAGTTTTAACGTTAAAGGTGGACGTTGTGAAGCTTGTCATGGTGATGGCATTATAAAAATCGAAATGCACTTTTTACCAGATGTATATGTTCCATGTGAAGTTTGTAAGGGAGCGAGATATAATCGTGAAACTTTAGAAGTAAAATATAAAGGAAAAACTATATCTGATGTACTCAATATGACAGTTGATGAAGGCTGTGTATTTTTTGAAAATATACCTAAAATTTATCGCTATATGAAAGTATTACAAGATGTAGGACTTGGTTATATTCAATTGGGACAGCCAGCGACAACATTATCTGGCGGTGAAGCACAGCGTGTAAAATTAGCTTCTGAATTAGCTAGAAGAAGTACAGGCAAAACTCTTTATATTTTAGATGAACCGACAACAGGACTGCATACAGCAGATATTCATCAACTTTTAGATGTATTACAGCGATTAGTTGATGGTGGAGATACTGTAGTTGTCATTGAACATAATCTTGATGTGATTAAGACAGCAGATTATTTGATTGATTTAGGTCCTGAAGGTGGCAATCGCGGTGGTACTATTGTAGCCAAAGGAACACCAGAAGATATAACGAAAGTAAAAGCTTCATACACAGGGCATTTTTTAAAACCTTTACTTGAAGAAGGAAAAAGATTAAATAAACGAGATGCATAAAAATAAAGACCTTGATAATATAATTTATGTATTATCAAGGTCTTTTTATATTAAAGTAATTTAATTAATTCGGTGATGACAAAGTGCAAATCTTCTTGTGTATGACTAGCTGATATAGCAAGACGCAATCGACTTTGATTTTGTGGGACTGTCGGTGGGCGGATAGCAGATAAAATAATATGTTTTTCATAGAGTTTTTGAGCTATTTGCAGAGCTTTTTCATTGCTATGCACAATGATAGGCACGATAGGAGTCGTTAAGTTTATATCTATATTATTTTGTTGGAATAAATCTTGTACATAGGAAATATTATCGTATAATTTATCAACTAAGCTATTATCGTTAGCAATTAAGGATAAGGCTTCAAGGCTACTTGCTATATCTGCTGGTGTCAATGCTGTAGAAAAAATGTAACTGCGAGCCTTATTGATGAGATATTCAATAAGAATTTTTTTGCCAGCGACAAAGCCACCTTCAGAAGCGAGGGCTTTGCTTAAAGTGCCTAACTGAATATCAATTTTTCCTTGTAGGTGAAAATGTTCTACACTGCCATGACCTTTGCCCAAGACTCCTGTAGCATGAGCATCATCAACCATAGTTAAAGCATTGTATTTATGTGCTAAATAGACTATTTCATCTAAAGGTGCGATATCGCCATCCATGCTAAATACGCTATCAGTAACGATTAATTTCGTATGAGAATATGGCAAATTTTTTAATATATTTTCTAAATCTGTCATATTTTTATGACGATAAATTAAAGTTTTAGCTTTGCTGAGTCGACAGCCATCAATTATACTTGCGTGATTTAATTCGTCGCTGATGATGTAATCATTATTATTAGTCAATGCACTGATAGTGCCAACATTAGCCATATAGCCAGTATTAAAGACCAATGCTTTTTCTATAGATTTAAATTCAGCAAGTGCTTGTTCTAATTTGGCAAATAAAATATGAGAGCCAGATATCAAACGTGAGCCACCAGAGCCTGTGCCGTATTTTTCGATAGCCTTGATAGCAGCTTTTTTCACTTGTGGGTGATGAGTAAGCCCTAAATAATTATTAGAAGCCATCATCAAAAATTCTTCATTATCTTTTAGAACTTTAGTGGCAGAAATGGGAATATAAGTTATAGGTTTCCGATATAATTGTTGTTGATGTAAAATTTCTATTTCAGTTAAATATTTATTTAAATTATCTTGCATGATAAACTCCATTTCAATTTATAAATTAATATCTACAAGTACGGGTTGTCTTTCAAGATAATTTTGCAAAACTGTGATATCTACAGGCGTTTTTACAAAAAATACTCGACCACCTTGATTGCTATGTAGTGGTTTCATTTTAGTAATGCGGTGATAAATATTATTGGCAGATACATAACCGATAATATAATTAGGGTCATCAGACCAACATAATTCTCCTACGACATTTGGAGCAGATAAAACTTTACTAGCTAAGACAAGAGCTTCTTGTACATGATTGTCTGTATAGCCTAATTCATCAAAATGTTTTTTTGCTTGTAATGTATCTTTAAAATCCATGCGACTGACGCGAATTCCTCTCATGCCTGTATTATCCAAGCGTTTTCCAGTAGTGGCATCAATTAAAATAGCACCACGCATATTTTCTTGTAGTGATAATAAAGATGATATAGCATTATCTATGGCTATTTTAGAAATACCTGCATTGGCTAAAAATTCACAAGCATTTTTATGTCCATCACTTACATCAATAGCTGTATACGTTTCCATCTTAAGCATGGGAATAGTTATGATGTCTTTAGGTTTAACTTCTTCAATAGTAAGGCGGATAAAATCTGCTCTGCCTTTTTCATGAGTTAAAGCTCGTTGAATTAATTTTTCTGTGATTGTAGTTAAATCTTGTGTTGTAATCAAACGTTCGGCACCGGAAATATGATGACCACCATGTTCATGGGCTCCACCTTGAGCTGAACGCATACGAATACTATAGAGCATAAATATTATCTCCTTTTATGAATTATTTTCTTTAAGATATTTACCAAAATAGGGGAAGCTATAGCAGTGAAGATAAGTCCAGGAATGGTAAATAAAATCATGGAAAATGTTAAAGCTCCTAGATTGCCTAGAAAGAAAAATAGACTAAATCTAGCGATGAGTGAAGCGATAGGGCCAGCGAAAATTATCATATAGAGATGATTTTGAGCTAAATATAAAAGTAGACCAACGATTAGACGAAATTGCATGGCAATAGCTACATTTAATATATTTTGTGTACCTAAAGCTAAACAGATTACACTAGATAAAATGCCACTGATGATATATTTTTTAAAACCAAAGACACTACAAATAGCTACAGCTAGTGGAGCTGATAATTGGAATTCAATGCCAGGAATTATATTAGGAATTTTGATTGAGCCTAATATAGAAATCATGGCAACTAAAATAGCGATTTCACAAAGTGTAGAAGTTTTATATCTCATATTGTCAACCTTTCTATAATTTTAGTTAACATTTTAAAGAAAGATGAGATATTTGTCAAATAAAAAAACAGATATAGATTTCATAAGAAAAATATATCTGTAGATTAGTTTTGTTTAATTAAAGATTTTTTTTAGTTTTGTAAAAGGAATGGTCAATAATCCTAGGGCAAATAAAACAGTGAATAGACCGATTAAAGATAAGACAGTAGGTATTTCTTGATAAAAGAAAATACCAAAGAGCATAGCAGCTATAGGTTCACCAGAGGCTAAAATTGCAACCTTGCCAGCTTCGACATAATTTAAGGCTACAGTAAAGCAAATATATGGTAATACAGAAGTAAGTAAAGAATGTAATAATAAAAATCCACTCATAGGCGCTGGGTCAATTTGAATGATTTCCCAAACTTTTAACCAATCAGTAAAAGGCAATAAAGCTATGCCAACAGCCATTAAGCTATAAATTGTAACTGTAAAAGAATGATAGCCTTTGAGCATAGCGATTTTGGAGAATATACTATATGTACCGTAGAAAAATGCACCTAAAGTGCCAATGATAATACCGATGGTAGTCCATTTCATAGCACCGACTTCTTCTAAGACACCACTAGATAATATACAACCAATTAAAGCCAAAATAGCACAAACGGTTTTTTGCAAAGTGAGTTTTTCTTTGAATAAAATACTAGCCAAAATCAATACAAATATAGGGGCAAGGCTCAATAAAACAGCAGATAAGGATAAGGTCAATTCATTTATGGCGAAGTTATAACAAAGATTTAGACCTAACATACTAAAAATACCAGCACAAATAAAAATCCATAAATCCTTTAATTTGATTTTGAGTAATTTTTTGTCTAAACATAGTAAACCAGCAATAATAATGATAATAGCAACAATGATGCGAGTTTCGACAATAGAAACACTATTTAGACCTAATTCGCTAAGTTTTCGGACAAAAATCCCCGCAGAACCCCACATTATGCCCGACAAAATGGGAAAAATTTGAATCCATTGCTTCAATTTCATAAAATAACGCTCCTAAAATAAATTTCATATTTTAAGATTATACTATGTTAATATTTGACTAACAATATATTGACTTTAAAGGAATAAATTAATGAAATGTAACCATAAAAAAAAGAGCTTATTAAAGATTTTTCAATCCATAATAAGCTCCACAAAAATTATACATTAGATTAAGATTTAATTAATATATAGGTTTTGATTTGAAGACATAAGTGTATTTATGTCAGAGGTATAATAATAGCCTACAATATATTATTAATATTATTGTAAACTATGTGCGCTGTGATAAGATGCTTCTGCTTCGTTATCTTTTTTAGTAATAAGTCTATAAGTGATGAGATTTGCTAAGAAGCCTAAATAAATAATGCCTAAAGTTAAAGCAGTAATTGTTGGATTATTTATATAAAGGGAAAGAATGAAACTTGCAATAGCTACTAATAAAGCACGAATAATAAGAACAGTTTTCATAATGAAATTCCTCCTGATTTTAAAAAATATATATAAAATGTTGTATAATTTTTTTCGTGAAAATTTATTTCGGTTATTATTATAACGCTTTATAATCAAGAGTCAATGAATTTGAAGAAAGTTTATATCTTAAAATTGTTGTCAAATATAGCTATTTTCAAAAAATTTTTTAATATGTAAAAATAGGCGTATTATTTGCGCAAAAAGATAGAATTTAATATTATAATAAAGATTATAAGTATAAAAAATAATTTATGGTGATAGATTATGAGTAATTTTGATTTTTTAAAAGAAAAATTTCCAGTATTAGCAAATTTAGGCAATTTAGCAGAAAAATATTTATATACAGACCCTAATTCTTGTTTAATTAAATTAGGCATGATAGGGGAAACTGTTGTAAATTTAATTTTTGAATATGATAATATAAAAAAACCGACAGAAGATAAAGCGGTAAATCGTATAAATATTTTAATTCGTGAAGGTTATATTGATGAACAACTTAAAAATATTTTACATGCTTTGCGTAAAGCAAGAAATAAAGCTGTTCATGAAAATTATGAAAAGCCTTGTGGTCTTTTATTAGAATTTGCCTATGTGCTTAGTGAGTGGTTTATGCAAACTTATGGAGATTATAGATATGAACACAGACCATTTATTTTGCCTAAAAAAGAAGATATTTATTATACGAATATTGAAGAAAACGAATTACAGCAATTAACACAATCTGCATTGCAAACAGCTTCTAAAGCAAAAGTTATTAAAAGAGATAAACGTTTGAATTTAATAAAATCGGCAACAGATAGATTAAAATTAACAGAAGAACAGACAAGATATATCATTGATGCACAACTAAGAGAAGCTGGTTGGCAAGTAGATACAAGAAATATTCGCTATAGCAAAGGCTCAAGACCACAGAAAAATGTAAATATGGCAATAGCAGAATGGCCTACAATGACAGATAAAAAAACTACAGGTCATGTAGATTATGCGTTATTTATTGGTTTAAAACTTGTAGCAGTAGTGGAAGCTAAAAGTATAGATAAAGATATTTTATCTGTAATGGATTATCAAGCAAAAGAATATGCTAGTCAAATTATAATTGATGAAAAATATTTAATTGGTCAATATGGTGAGTATAAAGTTCCTTTTGTATTTGCGACAAATGGTAGACCGTATTTAAAACAGATAGAAACAGCTTCGGGTATTTGGTTTAGAGATTTACGCAGTAGTTTAAATTATCCTGTAGCTTTGAGAGGTTTTAAATCTCCAGAAGGACTTAAAGAATTATTGCAATTAGACATAGAAAAAGTAAATAGTGAATTAACAAATTATAATCAAGGCTTTTTAGTAGATAAGCAAGGTTTGAATTTGAGATATTACCAAGTAAATGCGATAAAAGCAACTGTTGATGCTATAGTAGCAGGCAAGAAAAATATTTTATTAGCTATGGCTACAGGTACAGGAAAGACTCGCACTATTTTAGGCATGATATATCTATTTTTAAAGACAAAGAGATTTCACCGCATATTATTTTTAGTGGATAGAACGAGTCTAGGTGAGCAAGCTTATGAAACTTTTCGTGAAGTAAAGCTTGAAGAATTGATGACTTTAGATGAAATCTATAATATAAAAGGGTTAAATAATAAACAGATAGATAGAGAAACTAAAATACAGATAGCAACTGTACAAAGTATGGTTAAAAGATTGTTGTATCAAAATGATGAAGATGGTGAAAAATATAATAAAATGCCGTCTGTTAGCGATTTTGATTTGATCATTGTAGATGAAGCTCACAGAGGTTATATATTGGATAGACAAATGAGCGAAGAAGAACTTTTGTATAATAATCAGCAGGATTATATCAGTAAATATCGCTATGTCATTGAATATTTTGATGCCGTAAAAATAGGGCTTACAGCTACACCAGCACTGCATACTACAGAAATTTTCGGCGAACCAGTATTTACTTATTCTTATCGTGAAGCTGTTAATGATAGATTTTTGGTAGACCATGATGTACCGCATAATATTCGTACAAGATTATACAATGAAGGTATAGTCTATCATAAAGGCGATAATATGTTATTTTATGATACAGCTACAAAAGAGGTAACAAATGTAGCTTGCTTAGAAGATGAAGTTCATATCGAAGTGGATAAATTTAATCGTGAAGTAATCACCGAAGATTTTAACCGCAAAGTCTTAATCGAAATCATAGAAAGTATCAGTCGAAAAAATAATCAAAAAGATGAAGATAAGCAAGGAAAAGTATTAATTTTCGCTGTTGATGATAATCATGCAGATTTAATCGTAAAAATCTTAAAAGAAATTTGCTCTGATTATAATATTCCTAGTGATACAATTATCAAAATCACTGCTAGTGCAGGTCAAGGCAATAAAGACCGTATTTCAGAATATATACGTCGTTTTAAAAATGAAAAAGATCCTTCTATTGTTGTTACTGTAGATTTATTGACTACAGGTGTTGATGTGCCGAAGATAGATACTTTAGTATTTTTACGTAGAGTAAAATCTCGTATTTTATTTGAACAGATGTTAGGCAGGGCAACTCGTCTATGTCCGCAAATTGATAAGACTTGTTTTGAGATTTATGATCCTGTAGGTGTATATGAAGCTTTAGACAGTGTAAATACTATGAAACCTGTTGTGGTAAATCCTAATATCAGCATAGGAGATATCATCAATAAAATAAAAGAAGATAATGGCATATATACAGCAGATGAACTGAAATATAAACAAAATCAATTAGAGCAATTAGTCGGTAAATTAAATCGTAAACAGCAATCTATGAGCGATAAAAAGAAAAAAGATTTCAAAACAATGACAGGTAAATCAACAACTGATTTTATTGACGAATTGAGAGCTTTGCCAGTAGAAAAAATTAGCTCTTATATACAAGAGCATGAAAGCTATTTTACTTTTTTACAAGAAAAAGATGCTTGTCATGGCAAAACTCGCATTATTTATGAGGGTGAAGATGAAGTAGTATCTCATACTAGAGATTATGGAAATACGCAAAAACCACAAGATTATATAGAGAGCTTCACTCAATATTTAAAAGATAATATGAATGAAATAATGGCTTTGAAATTAATCTGTACAAAACCTAGCGATTTAAAACGTGAAGATTTAAAAAGATTATGCTTAAAACTAGATAGTAATGGTTTTAGTCAAACACATTTAAATACAGCTTTAAACCAAATGACTAATCAAGAGATAACAGCAGATATCATCAGTATAATTCGTCAATGTATGCTTGGCAGTGCTAGAGTTAGTCATGAAGAACGTATAAAAAAGGCTATGGAAAAATTGAAAGCAAATCATTATTTTTCTGTAAGTGAAGAAACTTTCTTGAAAAGCATAGAGAAATATTTATTGCATGAGTCTGTAATCAATAAAGAAACCTTTGATACAGATACAAGATTTGTAAAAAAAGGTGGTTTTAAAACTATTGATAAAAAATTTGGCGGACATTTAGCAGAAATTATAGTAGAATTAAACCAATATTTATATGAAGATGGAGGAAAAATAGCTTGAATACACAAGAGATAGTAGGAAAACTTTGGAATTTATGTAATGTACTAAGAGATGACGGTATAACTTATCATCAATATGTAACAGAACTCACCTATATTTTATTTTTGAAAATGGCAAAAGAAACAGGTGTAGAAAAAAATATTCCTGAAGCATATCGCTGGGATAATTTAGTAAATAAAAGCGGTATTGAATTAAAAAATTTCTATAAAGAATTATTAGATAAATTAGGCACTAATACTACAGGCAGAATTAGAGAGATTTATCAAGGTTCAGCGACCAACATTGAAGAACCAAAGAATTTAGAAAAAATAATTAAAACTATAGATGAACTTGATTGGTACAGTGCTAAAGAAGAAGGCTTGGGCAATCTTTATGAAGGTTTGCTCGAAAAAAATGCCAATGAGAAAAAATCTGGAGCAGGGCAATATTTTACCCCTCGTGTACTCATTGATGTGATTGTAGAGCTTGTAGCACCACAGGCAGGCGAACGTTGTAATGATCCAGCTTGCGGAACTTTTGGCTTTATGATTTCTGCAAATAATTATGTAAAATCTCAAACTGATGATTATGATGATTTAGATGAAGAACAAAGTGATTTTCAATATAAAGAAGCTTTTACAGGTTGCGAATTAGTACATGATACACATAGATTGGCTTTGATGAATGCAATGCTTCACGATATTGATGGCGATATCATGCTTGCTGATACATTATCCAATCAAGGAAAAGCATTAAAAGATTTTGATGTAGTGCTTGCCAATCCTCCTTTTGGTACGAAAAAAGGTGGTGAACGTGCAACACGTGATGACTTCACTTATCCTACGAGCAATAAACAGTTGAATTTCTTGCAACATATTTATCGTAGTTTAAAAGCCAATGGCAAAGCTAGAGCAGGTGTTGTACTTCCAGATAATGTATTATTTGCTGACGGTGATGGCGAAAAAATCCGTGCTGATTTAATGGATAAATGCAATCTGCATACAATTTTGCGATTACCTACAGGGATTTTCTACGCTCAAGGTGTAAAAACGAATGTATTATTTTTCACACGTGGCAAAACAGATAAAGATAATACAAAAGAAGTGTGGTTCTATGATTTAAGAACGAATATGCCTTCTTTTGGTAAAACAAATCCACTCAAAAAAAGTGATTTTGCCGATTTTATCAAGGCTTATACAGCAGAAGATAGACATAAAATACAAGATGAAAGATTTTCTGTATTTACAAGAGAACAAATTGCCGAAAAAGGCAATAGCCTTGATTTAGGCTTGATAAAAGATGATAGTATCTTAGATTATGAAGACTTGCCAAATCCTATTGATTGCACAGAAGAAATGATTGCAGACTTATCCGAAGCACAAGCCTTACTTAGTGAAGTTGTAAATGAATTAAAATCCTTAGAAAATGGTGAGGCTTAAAATGGCAAAGAAAAAACAAATAGAGTTAACCATAGAAGAAAAATTGCGAAATGCCTTAGTACCAAAAGAAGAACAACTATATAAAATACCTAGTAATTGGTGTTGGACATATATACATAACATAGCAATTGTTGTAACAGGGAAAACACCAAGTAAAAAAAATAAAGAATATTATGGGGGTAAGTTTCCTTTTTTTAAACCAGCTGATTTAGATGCAGGTAGAAATATGCAATATGCAACAGAATATCTATCAGAAAAAGGAAAATCTATATCTGTAATAATTCCTGAAAAATCAACTGGAATTTGTTGTATAGGAACAATAGGAAAATGTGGATATTTTTTAGTTGAAGGAACAACTAATCAACAAATAAATACAGTAATTTCAAAAATAAATCCTTTATATAGTTATTATTTTTTTAATACAAATAGTTTTGTTAGAGAATTAATATCTAAAGCATCAGCAACAACGATAGCTATAGTTAATAAAAGTAAGTTAGAATCATGTTTATTTCCTGTTGCTCCATTAAATGAACAACAAAGAATTGTAAATAGAATAGAGTCTTTATTTGCTAAATTGGATAGAGCAAAGGAATTAATAGAAAATACTTTAGCTCAATTTGAACAAAATAAAATGGCAATACTGCATAAAGCTTTTACTGGTGAATTAACAGTAAAATGGAGAAAAGAAAATAATATTAATGAAAAAAATTTTTTTAATAAAGTTAAATTAAAGAATGTCATAAAATTAATTTCAGGTAGAGATGTTAGTGTAAGTTTATGTAATGATAAATCTATAGGAATACCATATATTTTAGGTGCAAGTAATATAAAAGATAATAAATTTTTTATTGAACGATGGATAGAAAATCCAGTAGTAGTATCAGAAAAAAACGATATATTACTCAGTGTAAAGGGAACAATAGGAAAGCTTTATTTACAAAAAGAAGAAAAAATAAATATTAGTAGACAAATAATGGCATTAAGAGCTTTAAATGAATTAAATACGCATTATCTATATTATTTTTTATTGAGAGAATGTGAACGATTAAAATTTGAAGGAAATGGATTAATACCAGGAATTTCAAGAAAAGATATTTTAGATTTAAATATTTTATTACCTACTCTTGAAGAACAACAGGAAATTGTTAATATTTTGGATAATTTATTGGCTAAATATAATAAAATAAAAAACTTAGAACAGCAATTAGAAAAAATAGAATTACTGAAAAAAGCAATACTAGCTAAAGTTTTTCGTGGTGAGTTAGGCACAAATAATCCTGACGAAGAAAGTGCTGAAAATCTATTAAAAGAGATTTTAGCTGAAAAATAATTTAAGAAAGACTATCTCAAAAAATGAGATAGTCGTTTTTTTATAGATTTAGTAGATAACTCTTTTTATGTTAAAATAAGTGTACTAAATAAAATAATAAGAGGTAATCATGGAGAATATGAATAAGAATATTGCCTATGAGCATATAGATTTTTCGGAGATAACGAAGGTGCGTTTTTGTACTTTGGTGGAAAAATGTAATTATATACCTAATCATTGGCATCAATCCATAGAGTTTATTTATCTAATCAAGGGCGAAAGATTGGCGACTATAGAAAATAAATCGTTTTTGCTTCATGATGGTGATTGTGTTTTAGTAAATGCAAATGCTATTCACTCTATGAAATTGATGGAAACAAATACGATTATTTTGTTGCAAATTCCTATAGATTTTTTAGAGCAGTTTGTACCAGATATACAAGAGATTATATTTGTACTCAATGATAGTAAAAATACACCAAGAAAACAGGAATGTTTAAATAAGGTAAAATCTATATTATTGGAAATGAAAAGGGTTTATGACGCAAAGGAAGATGGATTTTTATTGAAGTTTAATAGTTTATTGTTTTCATTATTGTTTGAATTGAAGACTCATTTTAGTGTGAAAATGATGAATGTCAATGTAGGTCAACGGAAAAAAGATTTAGCTAGATTGAATATAATTTTAAAATATTTGCAAGAGAATTATAAGCAAAATATAGCTTTAGAAGATATAGCAAAATTAGTACATTTTCAGACGAATTATTTTTGTAGATTTTTTAAAAAGCATATGGGTGTTACTTTTATCGAGTATCAAAATCAAGTGAAATTAGCTTATGTTTATCGAGATTTAATCAATACAAAAGATAGTTTGTCTATGATTTTATCAAGACATGGTTTTAATAATTATAAATTATTTAGGACTTTGTTTAAAAAGCATTTTGGCGATACACCAATGAAGGTGCGTAAACATATTGTTGAGCAAGATTGATAGTCGGTTGGAGGTGAAGTGATGAAAAATTATTTTAAATATTTTTTGAGTATATGTTTTATTATTAGTTTATGTTTGCATAGTGAATTTGTTTTTGCTGAAAGTTTGAAGGGTAATGCTCTAAAACAAGGCGATTGTATAGGTATAGTAGCACCTGCTTCAGGTATTGAAGATATGAATATAGATGACGCTACCAATAAATTGCAAAATTGGGGTTATAAGGTGAAATTATCACCGAATTTGTATCAGCAATCAGGATATTTAGCTGGTAGCGACCAAATGAGAGCTGAAGATTTAAATAATTTTTTTGCTGATGATGAAGTTGATGCGATACTTTGTCTTCGTGGTGGTTATGGTAGCGGTAGAATACTTGATTTATTGAATTATGAAATGATAAAACAGCACCCTAAAATGGTGATTGGCTATAGTGATATAACGGCATTGCATATGGCATTGATAAAAAAAGCGGATTTAGTGCCAGTACATGGGGCTATGGTTATAGATATCAACGACAATGGCTATAATTATACAGATAATCAATTAAAATTGGGTTTGGCAAATGAAAGTTTGGGTATGAATAATGAATTTGTTTTGCCAAGCAATCATAAATTAAAAGTATTAAAAGAAGGTTATGCTAAAGGTAAAATCATTGGCGGTAATTTATCTGTATTAGCTTCTTTATCTGGCAGTGAATATCAGCCGAATGGTGAAAATTGTATTTTATTCATTGAAGAAGTCGGTGAGGACTCTTATGTAATAGATAGATGTTTTCAGCAATTATGGCAAAGTGGAGTGTTAAAGCAAGTGAAGGGATTAATCATTGGTAATATGCGAAGATGTGAACCAACAGAGCCGACACAGTTTGATTATTCTGTGATGCAGGTAATCAAGCAATATACAGATAAAGCCAATATTCCTGTAGTCTATGATATGCCAGTAGGTCATGGAGCGATAAATGGATTTTTGCCTTTGAATGTAGAAATAACACTTGATGCAAATACTTCTAATCCACAGATAATTTTTAATGAAAGTTATGTAAAATAAAAAAGAGTAGTTTGATAAATATAATATCAAACTACTTTTTTTTGAAGATTTTTATAAAATTTCTTTTAATGTATCAATAGATGATTGTGGTGTTGCCCAGCTAGTGGCAAAACGCACTACTGTATGTGTATCGTCATATTTTTCCCAGAAACTACAGCTGATTTTTTGGCGGAGTTCTTTTAATTTAGTATCTTCTAAAATGATGAATTGCTGATTAGTATCTGTTTCTAAGAAGAATTTATAATTTTTTTCTTTGAAGATAGCTTTTAATTGTTCAGCTTTTTCAATGGCATTTTTAGCGATTTTAAGATAGAGATTATCAGTAAATAATGTATCAAATTGAATACCGAGTAGTCTACCTTTAGCAAGTAATGCCCCATGTTGTTTGATGATAGTGAAGAAATGAGGTATTAAATTTGGTTTTGTGATTACTACTGCTTCACCGAATAATGCACCAACTTTTGTACCACCAATATAAAATACATCACAATATTTAGCGATATCTTGCATAGTAACATCAGTATTTAAAGAAGCAAGACCATAGCCAAGTCTAGCGCCATCTAAAAATAACGGTAGATTGTATTTGTGGCAGATAGCAGATAAATCAGCTAATTCTTGTTTAGTATATAAAGTACCCCATTCAGTAGGGTGGGAGATATATACAGCTCCAGGAATAGTCATATGTTCAAAACTTTCATCACCATAAAATTTAGTGAGATATTTTTCTACTTCACTAGCTTTGAGTTTACCTTCTTCTTGTGGCAAAGTGATGACTTTATGTCCACCAAATTCAATAGCACCAGCTTCATGAAGTTCGATATGAGCGCTATCTACGCCGATGACACCTTCATATGATTTTAATAGACCATCGATTACAGTAGCATTTGTCTGTGTACCGCCAACGAGAAAATGAACTTGTGCTTCAGGACAGTTACAAGCTTGACGGATTTTTTCGCGAGCAGATTCGCAATATGTATCATTGCCATAACCAGGAGTTTGTTCAAAGTTAGTAGTTACAAGTTTTTCTAAAATAGAGGAATGTGCTCCTTCTAAATAATCGCTGTCAAAATATAACATCATATCACCCTTTTATATAAAATTAGATAATCTATATTATATCGTAAAGAAATAAAAAAATGAATATTTAAAGTTATTGTCAATTTTCTATATTATATGTTATGATAATAAATCATATAGAAATAGTATGAAAGGTGGTATGATTATGAATGGCGATTTTTGGCAATCATTTTTGATGATAAGTGATATATATACGGTAGGATTTTTGATTTTATTATGTATTTTCTTTGGCATTATTCATTATCTCTATCGCAAACGTAAAATGGATTTTTCCTTAGTGGTATTAATCGGTATGGGTCTTGGCTGTATTTTAGGTATACTCATGCAGTATATGGCAGGTTTTCCTAATGACCCAATGAAGATTACTTTTATTAAAGAAACAACGAATTGGTTACAATTATTTGGCAATGGTTATATTGATTTAATCAAAATGATAGTAGTACCACTTGTAATAGTTTCTATCGCTCATGTCATTGTGAATATGAAATCTGAGCAAAAAATGAGCCGTTTAGTGAAGAAAACTATTTTAGTTACAATGTCTATGGTAGCTGTAGCTTCTATAGTTGGTATAGCTTTTGGTATTTTCTTCAATGTTGGTGGCGATGCTTTGACAAATGTAGCAACAGAGGCAAAAGCGAAAGAGATTGTTTCTGTGGCAACTACACTTAGAGGGCTGATACCAGGAAATTTAGTTGATGCTATGGTAAAAAATAATATCATTGGCATGGTTATTTTTGGAACATTTTTAGGTAGAGCTATTTGGTGGATAAAAGCGGATGAGCCAAAAGTTGAGGAATTTATGCGCAAATTAGTCAATGGTTTGCATAAAGCTTTGATGAATATGGCGCTTTTGATTTTAGATTATATGCCATGGGCAGTAATTGCATTACTAGCTAATACTATTGCGCAAAAAGGTTTAGATAGTATTTTAAGTGTAGTACATTTTATTTTTGTATTGTATTTAGCGATTATTGCACAGTTTATTATTCAGTTGATAGCATTGAGTGTAAATGGCATAAATCCTATTGTGTACATGAAAAAATCATTAGCCCTGCTTATTTTAGCCTTTACTTCTCGTTCTAGTGTAGGGTGCTTGCCTGTTACGATTGAAACTTTGACGCAAAAATTAGGTGTAAATCAAGCAACAGCAAGTTTTGTAGCTGGTTTTGGTACAACGGCAGGTATGCAAGGTTGTGCAGGAATTTTTCCTTCACTATTAATTGTCTATGTATGCCATTTGACAGGAACAGCTATGGATTTTAGCATGATCGTCATGACAATAATTGTAGTAACGTTAGGTTCACTTGGTATAGCAGGTATTCCGGGAACTGCGACAATGGCAGCATCTGTAGGTTTATCTGGTGTAGGCATGGCGTCTTCTTTTAGTTTGATTGGCCCAATTTTGGCTATAGACCCATTGATTGATATGGCTAGAACTATGTTGAATGTATCTGGCTCAGTAACGAATGCTTTGATTATTGATAAAAGATTAGGTAATTTAGATGAAAATATATATAATGAAATAAATAAAAATTAGTATGTGAATTTGTCAAAGAGGTGATATATTATAAATTTCTTGTAATATATTGCCTTTTTGCTTATTTTGCGATATTTTTTTTATAGAGGATATAATTAATTTTTTAATAGAAAGGTTGGCGTAATACGATGGAGCAGAAAATATACGATAATTATATAAATATTTTAAAAGAGGAATTAGTGCCAGCTTTGGGATGTACTGAACCTATTGCTATAGCTTATGCTGGTGCTAAAGCTCGTGAAATTTTGGGAACATTTCCGCAAAAAGTAATAGTAAAATGCAGTGGTAATATCATTAAAAATGTAAAAGGTGTAACAGTTCCAAATTCTGGCGATTTAAAGGGCATTGATACTGCAGCGCTACTCGGTATTATCGGTGGTAATGCTGATATGCAATTAGAAGTTTTAGAATCTGTAACTGATGAAGATAGAGTAAAATTAAGAGAGTTATTAAAAGCTAAAATCTGTAGTTGTGATTTAGTGGAAAATACAGACAATCTATATATAGATATAACAGTGGTAGCAGATGAACATAAAGCTCAAGTCATTGTATCTGATTATCATACTAATATCATAAGAATAGTAAAAGATGATGAAGTATTATATGATAAAGTGAATAAAATAGATAATCAAGCTGATAAAATCGAAGCGGATAGAAATTTATTAAATGTAAAAGATATTATTGAATTTGCTGATACTGTAAATTTAGAAGATGTAAAAGATATATTATCAAGACAGATAAATTGTAATATGGCTATTGCGAGAGAAGGTATAAAAAATAATTTTGGTGCTAATGTAGGGCTTAATTTATTAGCTTTATATGGCGATTGTTTACCTGTTCGAGCTAGAGCTATGGCAGCAGCTGGTTCTGATGCTCGTATGAGTGGTTGTTCATTGCCTGTAGTAATTAATTCAGGAAGTGGCAATCAGGGAATGACTGTAACAATTCCTTTAGTAGTGTATGCAGATGAATATAAGATTTCTCAAGAAAAATTGTATAGAGCATTGCTTGTAAGTAATTTATTAGCTATTCATCAAAAGAAATATATAGGAAAATTATCTGCTTTTTGTGGTGCAGTAAGTGCAGGTTATGCTTGTGGTGCGGCTATTACTTATATGTTAGGTGGTAATTTTAATCAGATTGCTAATACTATCATTAATACTTTAGCTAATACAAGTGGTATTATCTGTGATGGGGCAAAACCTTCTTGCGCAGCGAAAATTTCCTCAGCATTAGATGCAGCACTTTTAGCTCATACAATGAGTATGCATGATGATGTATTCCATGCTGATGAAGGTATTGTAAAAGATGATTTAGAAAAAACTATTAGAGCGGTAGGATATATTGGTCGAGAAGGAATGAAATCAACAGATATTGAAGTGTTGAATATTATGATTGATAAAGTCTGTCCGTGAATTAATTTGATGAAAAATAAATAAAAGAGGTCTTGAAGATGGCAAGATTAATAGATAAAGGTACTAGAGAATATACCTGTGCATTAATCATGATGTTTTTTGGTAGTTTGGCAGCATTTGGGGCAGAGTATTGTTTGCAACCAGTTATACCTATTTTGGCACAAGATTTTAACTTGACTCCGACACAAGCAAGTTTATCCATGTCTTTTGGCACAATCGGTATGGCTTTTTCAATGTTGTTGATAGCTAGTATTTCCAAACATTTGGAACGTAAAAAAGTCATGGTAATCGCTTTGGGGATTTCTTCTATATTGATATTGTTGATGTCAATTACAGAAGAATTTGCATTGATTTTGGCTTTGCGTTTTGTACAGGGAATTTTATTGGCAGGTTTTCCTTCTTTAGCTGTAGCTTATATAAATGAGGAATTCAATCCTAAAATAATCGGTGCTGCTATTGGTGTTTATGTAGCAGCAACGCCTCTTGGCGGTCTAGTTGGTCGTATTTTAATCAGTACCTTAACAGATGTAGCTTCATGGAGAATGGGCTTGATGATTGCTGGTATATTATATTTATTGAGTGCAATCATGATGTGGATTTTCTTGCCACCATCTCTAAATAAAAAAATCGAACATGGTAAAATTAAAATACAATGGAAAGATTTTTTGAGTTTATTGCAAAATAAGAAAATAATTATGATATATTTAATAGCTTTTTGTGTAATGGGCTGTTTTGTATGTACGTATAATTTTATTTCTTATGTATTGATGGCAGAACCTTATAATTTGAGCCAAACTATAATTGGCTTTATCTTTGTGCTTTATTTAGTAGGTTCAGTAAGTTCAGCCGTTATGGGAACATTATCTGACCATTATGGTCATGGAATAATAATCGTGATTTCTGTTATTATTCAATTAGTTGGTATTTTATTGACTTTATTTATGCCTTTAATCGTGAAGATAATAGGTCTTGCTATATTTACTTATGGCTTTTTTGGTGTGCATTCAAATGCTTGTGCGTGGGCACCGCAGAGTTGTCAAAATGATAAAGCACAAGTTTCTGCGATGTATATGCTATTTTACTATATTGGTGCTAGTACATTTGGTACAATTGGTGGTACTTTTTTAAGTAATTATGGTTGGAACGGTATAGTAGTATTTGAAACTGTTATTTTGACTATAGGTTTAATTTTGGCAATAATCTTATATAAAAAGAAGGAATAGTAAAAGTATAATTTTCAGAGATTTAGGATGTGTAAAATTTGTTTTTTAAACAAGAATATATTGCATCAGTAGAAACAAATCCCTCTATATTATTTTTTGATTTAGAAATGACTGGTGGCAATACTAGATATGATGAAATTTTGCAATTTAGTATTGTGGATTTATATAAAGGTGTGGTATTCAATGAATATATAAAGCCACGAAAATGTAAATCGTGGAAAGATACAGAAGCTATACACCATATAACACCAGAAATGGTAAAAGATTGTTTTACGATAAATGCTCATCAAGCAACAATAAAAAATTTATTTAAACATGCAGATATGGTCATTGGCTATGGCATTGAAAATGATTTGCGCTTTATGAAAAAAGATAAAATTTTTGTAGGTAAAAATACCATTATTTATGATTTACAAAAATCTTTTTCACGAGTTTATAGCAATGATAATAATATGCCTAGCTTGAAATCTTGCGCGCAGTATTATAGATGTCCAAATTTAGGAAAAGCTCATGACAGTTTGATTGACACATATATTACCGTTTATTGTTTTGTATGCATTTATGGATTAGATATGCCCAAGTGGCTAAAAGATATAGTAGAAAAGCAAAAAAGTAATTAATTATTTATTAGAAGCTGTATAAAATCTCATTATCATAAATAAAATTTATGATAACATTAAATATGTTAAAAAAATCACATAAAGTCATTGACAATAGTTTTATTAATACCTATACTGTAAATAGAATGTTATGTTCTATTTTTTATATTGTACATAGGTTAATTTTTGGGTATTTCATAAGTAATAAGTATGAAAGATTTATTTGTGAGAATACTTTATAAAAACTTAAAATATGATATAATAGATATAATTAATATTATATGTGTTGTATGACTTTGGTATAACATAATGCTCTTAATTTAAGAGCGTATGAATATAAAAGGTTGGGGCAACAACCTCTAAGATAGATATTTAAATCCTATGTTATAAATTAATATAGGTAGTGTCATTATGTCTTAAAATCACATAGATATGTGAATTGTCAATTGCATATATATGAAGGAGTGTTTATTTTATTATGGCAAAAGTAAAAATTACTGAAACAGTATTACGCGATGGCCATCAGTCCTTGCTTGCTACACGTATGCGTCTTTCCCAGATGCTTCCACAGCTCGAAGCTCTCGATGCTATTGGCTACAAATCTTTAGAAGCTTGGGGCGGAGCTACATTTGATAGCTGCCTTCGTTTCCTTGATGAAGATCCATGGGAACGTCTTGACACATTAAAAGCTCATCTTAAAACTCCTATTCAGATGTTGCTTCGTGGTCAGAACCTTTTAGGTTACTACCAATATCCAGATGATGTTGTTCGTGCTTTCGTTAAAAAAGCTGCTCAACATGGTATTGGTGTATTCCGTATCTTTGATGCTCTCAATGATACTCGTAACCTCAAAACAGCTGTAGAAGCTGCTAAAGAAGCTAAAGCTGAAGTTGAACATTCTGTAGAAGTTCAAGGTTGCTTAGTTTACACAGTTGGCGGTCCTCACACTATTGCTGAATTTGGTAAATTAGCTAAAGAACTTGATGCTATGGGCGTTGATTCCATCTGCATTAAAGATATGTCTGGTTTATTAAAACCATATGATGCTTATGAACTCGTTAAAGAATTAAAAGCATCCACAAAACTTCCTATTCAGTTACACACTCACTATACTAGCGGTTTTGGTTCCATGGCTTACATGAAAGCTATCGAAGCTGGTGTAGATGTAATTGACTGTGCACTTTCTCCATTCGCTATGGATACTTCTCAGCCTTGTACAGAAACTATGGTTGCTGCACTTGAAGGTACTGAATATGATACAGGTCTTGACCGTCAGGCTATGACTCCAATCGCTAAACACTTCCTCGGTGTTAAAAAAGAAATCATTGACGAATTTGGTTTAAAAGGTTACTTCGATGTTAATCCTAACGTTCTTGACTTCCAGATTCCAGGTGGTATGTTATCCAACCTTGTTAATCAGTTAAAAGAAATGGGTATGGCTGATAAATATCAAGATCTTCTTGATGAAATGCCACGCGTTCGTGCTGACCTTGGTTACCCACCACTCGTTACTCCTTCTAGCCAGATTGTAGGTACTATGGCTACATTCAACGTTATGACTGGCGAACGTTATAAAATGGTTCCAGATGAATTCAAAAAACTTGCTCGTGGTGAATTTGGTCGTACTCCACAGCCTGTTAACCCAGAAGTTCTTGAAAAATGCGGCATTAAAGAAGAAGACTTGGTTACTTGCCGTCCAGCAGACCTTCTCGAACCAGGTATGGATAAATTCAAAGCAGAACTTGCAGATAAAGGCTTCCCTAACGCTAGCGAAGAAGATGTATTATCTTATGCTCTCTTCCCAGCTGTTGCTGAAGAATTCTTCAAAAAACGTACTGTTAAAACTCTTAAAGAACTTGGTGTTGCTAACCCAACTGATGAAGATGTTTTACTTTACAACCTCGATGCTGAAGTTGCAAAAAAATTCTTTGCTGCTAAATAATTTTACTTTTAATTTTAAATATGAAAAGGCTCCACTTCTTGTGGGGTCTTTTTATATTAGTTTTTTTAATGACTTGAAATATAATTAAAATATAATAAAAACAGCTTTTTAGATATTGATTTATAGTTAAATTTTTAGATAAAATATTTTACTGATAAACTAACTTGAAGTAGTTATATAGAGTTATATAAGGAGAAATAGAAAGCGATGCAGTTGAATATTACAACAGACTATGCTATTAGAATTATTTTAGCATTAGCTAATAGAGATGGCGAAGTAGTATCTTCAAAAGATATCTCTATGACGATGAAAATTCCTCAAAAATATGTATTGAAAATAACACGCAGTTTAGTAGCTGCTGAGTTGATAGAACGTCGTTCGGGTGTATATGGTGGTTTTTTATTGGCTAAAAAGCCAGAAGAGATATCTTTATTAGAAATAGTTAAAGTAATGGAACCAACGATGTATGTAAATCGTTGTTTAGAAGAAGATAATTATTGCAGTAGAGATGCTGTTGATAATTGTTCGATAAGAAAATTTTATACTAATTTTCAAAATATAATTGAAGAAAAATTTTCAGAGATTACTATAAAAACTTTGATAGACAATAAATAAAAAAGATGTTTTCTTTTGAAAACATCTTTTTTATTTTGCCTATATATAATTGAATTAAGAATTTTGTTCTTGGTATTGTTTAAAGTTTTTAATTATAGCAATTGGTGTTTTTTGAGATGCGTTACCAAATGGATTATCGATAAGTAATTTAGCAACCATTTGACCATTACAGCCATCTGTTACATCTACGATACGAGAACGTTTTAAGTCGTTAACATCGGCGATTACAGCACCAAAGCAGTTAAGGCGAGATTTTAAATTATTAACTACTTCTTTTGTGTTTTCAGGGCCATAAACGATAGATTTATCAAATGGTGGCATTGTGCCAGTTACATCATCAATAAGAGCTGTTTGACGGCCAGCGATTTGATAGAATACACCGGATTTACCTACTAATTTTGCTAAGAAGCCGATGAATAAGCCAGCAGCTACACGGAAATGACCTTCTTTAATCATTAATGATTCCATACCGTGAGGAGTTGCAAGACTACCATAATCTGGAATGAAACGGCAACAAAATTGAGCCATATGAGAAATTTTGAGGTCTTCAGGACGAATGTATAATCCTTGAGTGATAGCCACAACGCTTTCAGCTACAGTGATGACATCATCAGGACCAATTTTATCTTTTGTATATTTTTCGATAGTATCTACAATATCATCTTTTTTTGTTAGAATACGAGTCGGAATGGGTATAATTTTAACTTCAGACATGATTTACCTTCCTTTTTTACAGTTATAAATTTAAAATATTAACAAGTTCTTATAAATTAATCTGCAAGCTTGATATCTGCTAATTTAGCGATTTCTTCAGATGTAAGCACGATTGTTTCTTTGGAGATTTTCCATGGGTAACGTGCAGCATGCTGATAAACGATATCAAGTGGTAAATCAACCATATGAGTAAGTGTTTGTTTGATATCATTGTTTTTGCGGTCAATTAATTTAACGCGAATAACAATGTCAATGCTTTCTTTTTTCTGAATTAATACAGCTTCAAAATAATCATCTTCACGAGGAACGCCTTTTAATTCAGCTTTTGCTTCAACTTTCACACCATCGAATTGTTCATATGGTAAAAGTTGACGAACGTAACAGTCCATGATTGTAGCACATTGTTTACCTTCATTGGCAACATTGATAGTAGTGCTAAGTGAAATACTGTCTTGAGTGATTTCATCAACAGTAAATGGTGTATGTTCGCTAGCTTTCATGTTGACAATAGCATCACCAACAACACGAATGATTACTTCATTGAGTAAGAATAAAATAATTAAAATCCATAGAATAATTGTGATAATAAAATCCACATCAATGCCCCCAATTGTGTTATTTTGCAAATGTAGTTAAATCTACATCTGTAATAGGTGGAATATCACTACCTAAAATAATTTCAGCCATTTTTTCAGAATTATTCTGTTTGGCAGAAAAGCGTAATTCAAGAGAACCAGATTGTTCTTGTGTATTGAGTAAATTATTTTTTGTAAGTATAGTAGCAGCATCTTTAGCTGTTTCTAAGGCTGGATTGATTAAAGCAACATCTTTGCCAAAATGTTTTGTTAAAACTTCACTGATGATAGGATAATGTGTACAACCTAAAATCAAAGAGTGAATATCGCTAGTTTTAAACTTGTCTGCATATTCTTGTACAGCTTCATCAATAGCATCATCATGAATATGACCTGTTTCAATCAATGGTACAAATTTTGGGCAACCTACACCAAAAACCTTTATCTGTGGATCAAGGTTAGAAGCTGCTTGTTTATGCATGCCTTTTTTGATGGTAGCTTCTGTAGCAATAACACCAATATGTTTATTTGCAGAAGCTTTAACAGCAGGAATGATAGCTGGGTTCATAGGAACTAAAGCAAAAGAAGTTTTATCTTTAATTACTGGATAACCATAAGATGTCATAGTATTGCAAGCACAAACTGCCATTTTTACGCCACGAGATTGGAAATAATCCATAAATTGTTGTAGAAATGAAATGATTTCTTCAGGAGTGCGTGAACCATATGGGGCACGAGCTGAATCTCCGACAAATATAAAATTTTCATGAGGTAAAAGGCGTCTTAGTTCTTTTAATACTGTGAGACCTCCAAGACCAGAATCAAAAACACCTATAGGTGAATTGCTATCCATTACTGTTGCTCCTTATTGTTATTATTTTAAAGCATTTTGCATTTTTGTATAGTATTTTTCAGGCAAACGAGTTATATGACCAGTAGCTTTGCTTGTGAATACATTTTGAGTGAAACCTTCAACTAATAAAGTATTATCACAATCGCGATAGATTTTATAGCTGAATTCCATTTTTACTTTGGTTAAAGCTACAGGTGTAGTTTCTATGCGTAAAACATCATCAAATTTACCTGAAGCTATATATTTACATTTCACTTCGGTGATAGGAAAAACATAGCCATCTTCCATCATTTCGCCAAGTGTGATACCGATTTCACGTAAGAAATTAACACGGCCAATTTCAAACCAACGTATGTAGTTAGAATGATGTACGACAGCCATAGCATCAGTATCATAAAAATTAACACGATGGATAGAGGTACTAATCATAAAATCATCTCCAATATAAAATAAAACACCGCCAAAAGGCGGATACAATAAACTATGAGTTAGATAAATATATGTATATGCCTCATAGCCAAACTTCATTATACTAATAATTGAAGTGCTTTTCAAGATTAATTTTGAGGAATTTATCTTCCAGGTCGTTGCAAGCGATAGGAAATTTTGGCATCTTTTTTAGTGAAGGCAACCCATAAATCACAAGCAGTGCAAAAAAAGCGACCTTTGGCTTCTGGTCTTGCTACATGACCAAGTTTTCTACGACAGACTGGGCATTTTATATCCAACAGAAACACTTCCTTAATTTAATGAGATTAAAATAAAAAGCACAGATTTTTCTGTGCTGATACTTAAAATTGGTGTGCCCAACAGGAATCGAACCTGTATTTTTGACTCCGGAGGTCAACGTTCTATCCATTAGACTATGGGCACATATAAACTATATTATACTAAAAAAATAAAATTTTTCAATGATAAAGATATGATATCTATTTATAAAAAATAAAGGTACTTTCAATTAAGAAAGATACCTTTATTTTTATTTATTATTCCTGTTGGGATAAATTTTGAGCTACAGCAATAAAAGATTTTTCACAAAGTTCATCTAAGCGAGTGAAATCTTTATTGAGATATAGATAACCTAAAACTGCTTCAAATCCTGTGCTTATATGATAATCATGGACTGAAGCCACACGTGGAGCGTGCGATTTAGCATTTTTTCCACGCTTGAAGACATATGCTTCATCTTCCGTTAAATCGTCTTTGATAGCTTTATAAGCTTGTGCTTGAAGCGTAGCTGAAACTAATTTCATACTGAAATCATTCAAAAGATGTACGCGAGATTGTTCAAAATTAAGCAATCTTGTGCGTATATAAAGATGATAATAAGCATCACCTACATAGGCTAAAACAAGCGGAGATAGATTGCGCGTAGGTATATCTTCATAACGATTTTTTAATTCATCAGGTGCTGTAAATTCAAAAAGATGTTGTTTTAAATATTGATATTGTTTGAATTTCATTATTTTTTCCAGCGAACACCAGTAGGAGAATCTTCTAAAGTAATACCGATATTTTTAAGTTCGTCACGGATTTTATCAGCAGTTGCCCAATCTTTATTTTTACGAGCATTTTGACGAATATCAATGATTAAATTCATGAGATTATCCACAAGTCCATCGTCAGCGGAGTTATCATCTTCTTCTAAAATACCAATGATATCAGCCATTTCACTGAATACATCAAGAGCAGTATCAACAGCTACTTTACTGCAAGCTACTTTACCGGAAGTTACTTCATTGTAGTAGATATTGATTTCTTTAGAAAGGTCAAACATATTTGCGATAGCAAGAGCTGTGTTGAAATCATCGTCCATAGCTTCAAAGAAATTTTGTTTGCACTGTTTTGCTTTGGCGATAAGTTCTTCACCAGATGTAGCATCAGTTGTGTTTTTAGCTAATTCTTTGAGATTATCAAGAGCATTTTTCAAACGGTTTAAGCTAGTTGTAGCTTCATCAAGACGAGCATCACTGAAATCAAGTGGGCTACGATAATGAGTAGATACGATGAAGAAGCGAAGTACTTCTGCTGGGTATTTATCAAGGATTTCTTTAACAGTGAAGAAATTGCCGAGAGATTTACTCATTTTTTCTTGATTGATTGTGATAAATCCATTATGAAGCCAATAGCGAGCAAAACTATGGTCATCACCACAATAAGCTTGAGATTGAGCAATTTCATTTTCATGATGAGGGAAGATTAAATCGCTACCGCCACCATGGAAATCAAATGTTTTACCAAGATATTTTAAAGACATAGTAGAACATTCAATATGCCAGCCAGGACGACCATTGCCCCATGGGCTTTCCCAGAATGGTTCACCTGGTTTTGCTGCTTTCCAAAGAGCAAAATCCATAGGATTGTGTTTGCTTTCATTGACTTCAATGCGAGCACCAGCCATCATATCTTCAAGTTTACGGCCACTTAATTTACCATAACCTTTGAATTTTTCTACGCTGAAATAAACATCGCCATTTAATTCATAAGCATAGCCTTTATCAATGAGTACAGATATCATGTCAATGATTTCTGGAATAGTTTGAGATACTTTAGGATAAATATCAGCATGTTTTACATGAAGTTTATCCATTACTTCAAAATAAGAATTGATATATCTTGTGGAGATATCGCTCCAATTTACACCTTCTTGGTTAGCAGTGCGGATGATTTTATCATCTACATCAGTAAAGTTTTGGATATGTTTTACTTTATAGCCAAGATGAGTGAAATAGCGTTTGATTACGTCCCAAGTAACGAATGGGCGAGCATTACCAATATGAGGGTGATTGTATGGTGTAACACCGCAAACATAAATGCTTACTTGTCCCTCTTTTAGTGGTTTGAATTCTTCTTTTTGTTTTGTTAGAGTATTATAAACTTTAAGCATGATTATTCTTGGAATCCTCCAATTCTTTTTTTAGTTTTTCTAATTGTAATTGTAAATCAGAAATACGATGAGAAAGTGTTTTAATCATATCTAATTCAGGGTCTGGTAACTTATCATGAGATAAATCGACGTCGAGCTCTTCGGCTAATTCACGCATTTTTGGAGAAATTGGTTTTTCTTCAACTTGTGTTTTTTCACCTTTGATTAAAATGACTCTACCCGGAATACCTACAACAGTAGCATATGCTGGTACTGGTTTTACTACGACAGAGCCAGCACCAATTTTGGCATGGTCGCCTACAGTGAATGAGCCTAAAACTTTAGCACCACAAGCCACTACGACATTATTACCAATAGTAGGGTGGCGTTTCCCTTTTTCTTTACCTGTACCACCCAAAGTAACTCCTTGGTATAAGGTAACATTTTTACCGATAATAGTTGTTTCGCCAATGACGATACTGGAACCATGGTCAATGAATAAACCAGGGCCTATTTGCGCACCAGGGTGGATTTCAATTCCTGTCAAAAATCTACCTAAATGAGAGATTAAACGAGGAATGACTACCCAATTTTTTTTGTAGAAATAATGACTTAAGCGGTAAAGCCAAATAGCATGCAAACCAGGATAACATAAGAGAACTTCAAATATACTTTTGGCAGCAGGGTCACGCTCAAATACAACACGAATATCTTTTTTTAAAGTTGATAATAAGTTCATAATGCTCACCGTTATAACGTATAACCCAGCCAAAAAATAGCTGGGTTATATGGATTATTTCTTTATAAATTTTAATTAGATTTAAGCTAAAGTGCGTTCAATGCGTTTTGCTGCACGTTCATAGCCTAAAACTTCTACAAGACCAGCAAGGTCAGGGCCATGCATTTGACCAGTTAAAGCAATACGAATAGGCATATAAACGGATTTTCCGCCTAATTTTATACCTTTATTAGCTTTGAAGTCTTTCATGATTTGTTTGAAAATTGGTTGGATATTTTCAGCTGTGAATTCTGTAAGCTCAGCTAATTTATTTTTAAACATAGTGATAACTTCAGTTGCAGTTTCTTCTTCAAGAACAGCTTTACATTCATCATCTTCTACTGTGAAATCATCTTTATAATAGAGGTCAGCGAAATCTACATATTGAGCAGCAAAACTCAAATGATCGCGAATAACTTCTGTGAAGCGATTTAATCTAGCCATTTCTTGTTCATCTGGAGTATCAGAGATATAGCCTTTTTCGATGAGATGAGGAATAGCCATCTGTGTGATTTGAGAAGCAGGGATTTTTTTCATGTATTGAGCGTTGATCCAGTTTAATTTGTCGATATCAAATACAGCTGGATTTTTAGCTACATGGTCCATAGAGAATTCTTTGATTAATTCATCAATGGAGAAGATTTCTTGTTCACTTTGAGGAGCCCAGCCTAAAAGTGCTAAGAAGTTAACGATTGCTTCTGGTAAATATCCAAGGTTTTTATATTGTTCAACAGAAGTTGCACCATGACGTTTACTCATTTTTGTATGGTCTTTACCTAAGATAAGAGAAATATGACCAAATTTTGGTACAGGGAAGCCAAGTGCTTCATATAAAACTACTTGACGAGGAGTGTTGGATAAATGTTCTTCTGCACGGATTACATGAGTGATATGCATTAGAGCATCATCGATTACTACTGCGTAGTTATATACAGGGATACCATCAGCTTTAACGATAACGAAATCACCAATACCGTTGGAGTCAAAGCTCATTTTTCCACGAACCATATCATCAAAGTTTACGGATTGGTCGCAAGGAGTGCGAAAGCGGATAACAGGTTTTCTACCTTCAGCTTCGTATTTTGCGATTTGTTCAGGTGTGAGGTTACGGCAATGACCACCATAAAGAGGCATTTTATTTTGTGCACGAAGAGCTTGACGTTCAGCTTCGATTTCTTCTTCTGTGCAATAGCAGTAATAAGCTTTACCTTCAGCTAATAATTTATCAGTGAATTTTTTATAAATATCTAAACGTTCAGTTTGACGATAAGGACCATATTCGCCACCTACATCAATACCTTCATTCCAATCAAGACCGAGCCATTTTAAAGCAGCTTTGATATTTTCCTCAGATTCTTTTGTAGAGCGAACTCTATCTGTATCTTCAATACGTAAAACAAATTTTCCATCAGTGTATTTTTTCGCTAATAACCAGTTGAATAATGCACTTCTTGCCCCACCAATATGGAATGGACCAGTAGGACTTGGTGCAAATCTAACTCTGATTTGTTCAGACATTAGTGATACCTCCAAATATATGAATTGATAATTATGAAATTTATTTAGCAAATTCTATTATACCATACAAAGGCAAGCACTTGAGCAGGGAAATAAGGATAAATTAATTTTTTATAAATTTAATTTATCAATACTACACATAGCATAAGAGGAAATTCCTTCTTCACTACCTGTAAAGCCCAAACGTTCTTCTGTAGTAGCTTTGATATTGACATCTTCAATAGGCAAATTCAAAATTTCAGCCACATTTTTTTGCATAGTAGGAATGAATGGCAATAATTTTGGTCGTTGAGCAACAATAGTAGCATCGATATTGTTGATTTTATAGTTTTTAGCTTGTAAAAGTTCTCCTACATGTTTTAACAATATTAAGCTAGAGATACCTTTAAATCTTTCATCTGTGTCAGGAAAATGTTTGCCGATATCACCAAGAGCAGCAGCACCAAGTAGAGCATCAGAGATTGCATGAAGTAATACATCAGCATCAGAATGACCAAGTAGACCTTTTTCGTGAGGAATATCAACGCCTCCTAAAATAAGCTTGCGGTCAGTTACTAATTTATGCACATCATAGCCTATACCAACTCTAGACATAATTAAACCTCTTTTCTATTCTATTTATTATTTTTATTTTGAGACCTTAGTGAAGACTTCATTAAATAATGAAGAGATTTTTATTTTAGCGTGATTTTTTACTTTTTGTCCGAATAACATTTCTGCGATGACTAAATCTGTAGGAGTTGTAACTTTGATATTATTATAATCTCCCATAACGAGTTTTACTGCATGGCTAGTGCGACGAACAAGGCTAGCTTCATCAGTACCTAAGAAATTATCTTCTTGAGCTTTTTTATGAGCTTCAATTAAAATTTCTTTTTTAAAACCTTGTGGTGTTTGAATTGCCCATAATTTGTTTCTATCTGGTACTCGTTCGATAAAGCCCATTTCATTGATTTCAGCTGTAGTATCTTTTACAGGAACGGCACAAACAGCTGAACCAGATATCATGACTTCATTGATTACATTTTGGATTACTGTTTCAGAAATTAAAGGACGAGCAGCATCATGAACAAGTACGATATCAGAAGCAGGATCTACTGCCATTAAGCCATTATAAACAGAATATTGACGTTCAGAACCACCTGCTACGATTTTGTAAGGTTTTAGTTTAGGAATTTTACTTAAGACTTTGCGAATAATTTCCATCTCATTGATATCGACAGCAATGATTAATTCATCAACACAATCACAACGAGAAAAAGTGAGTAGAGTTTGAATTAAGATTGGTTTACCTGAAAGCTCAGTGAAAATTTTGTTGAAGCCAAGTCCCATGCGTTTTCCTTGACCGGCTGCGGGAAAAATAACAGAAACCATAAGAATACCTCCTTAAAAAAAGACTACGAAGTATAAACCCCATAGTCTTTTCATAGTTTTTATTTTGGTTTGGCAAAAATCATGCGTCCTGCTGCTGTCTGTAATACAGAAGTAACAACAACTTCTAATGTTTCATTGAGATGTTTATGACCACCTTCAACAACAATCATTGTACCGTCGTCTAAATAAGCAACACCTTGCCCTTGTTCTTTACCATCTTTTACTACAGTTACTACCATAGTTTCACCAGGAATAACTACTGGTTTTATAGCATTAGCTAATTCGTTAATATTGAGAACTTGAACGCCTTGTAAATCAGCGACTTTGTTTAAATTAAAATCGTTAGTGATGATTTTAGCACCGATTTCTTGTCCTAAACGGATTAATTTGGAATCAACACCTGTAACATCATCATAATCGTGATGGTCGATTTTTACAAGCATATCAAATTCTGTTTGAATGCGTTTTAAGATATCCAGACCGCGTCTACCGCGTGTTCTTTTGAGTAAATCTGAAGAGTCAGCGATGAATTGTAATTCTTCCAATACGAAAACAGGGATTAATAAAGTACCTTCAATAAAACCTGTTTTGCAGATATCAGCAATTCTACCATCAATAATAACACTTGTATCGAGTAATTTATATGATGGAGTGTTTAATTCTGTCTTTATTTTATCCACAGATGAATTATTATCATTTTTGTTAGCATCTTCTTTAATGCGAGAAGGTAATAATGCAATAATATCTTTTCGTTTCTTTATGGTAATATATAAACCTAAATAACCAAAGACAATACTGAAAATGATTGGAATGTAAGGACCGATTAAAGGAATTCTAGAGAATGCGACACCTAAAAGATTAGCAAGAATAAGACCGATAGCTAAACCTAAAACACCAGCAACAACATCATGTGTTGGCATTTTACTGAGCTGACGTTCTACCCATATAGAGAAGATACGTAATTTGTTTATACAATAAGAAGAAGAAATAAATCCAATAGAACCACCAATAATACCACCGATGAGAATAGATAGAGCATTCATCATAGTCATATCTAAAATATCGAGGTTAATTTGTAAAAATTCAGCACTAATAATATAGGCTAAAACAGGACTAGCAAACTCTAGTAAGGTTGCCCCGATAATAACAGCAAAGACTGTTATAAAAAATTTTAAAACTCTATTTAATAACACTGTTGAAATTAAACCCCCTTTGCGAATGTGTTATAAATTTATTCTACTAAAATAATGAACAAAAGTCCATTAAGATTGCAAAATTATAATCAAATTATAATTTTTTAATCTTAAACTCATAATATATTCGGATTGATTTTGAGAAACGATTTTAAAACCTAATTTTTTGTACATATTTACAGCATAATTATTCTTTTGCACGGATAGTGATATTTGAGTATAATTTTTTTGCCGTAAAAAAGTTAAAAAGTTTTTTAATAAAGAAGTACCAATACCTTTATTTCGATATTGAGGGTATATGGACATAGCTAGTTCAGGAATATTGTCATTCAGATGACCAAATCCTTGAATACAGCGTATCCATACAGCACCTACTATATAATTATCAACTTGGGCAATAAAACAATAATCATCTTTTTCTTTACCAAAATTATTTATATAACGCCATAAACTAGGTTCTTGAATTATTGTTCTGGGTGGAATTTGGTCAGTATCTGAAAGAAAAATTGCTTCATATAAAAAATCGGTTAATAAAGGAATTTCATTTTCTTTTATAGGACGAATTATTATATTCATGATAAAACCTCTAGTTAAGTGCAATTTTTAAGGCTTCACTTAAATAACGAACACCATGGATTTGTACATTTGAAGCAAAATGTTCAAGGCGTTCTAAGTTTTTGGCAGGTAAGATGATATTTGTAAAGCCCATGCGAATAGCCTCGCGAACTCTTATATCCGGCTGACTGACAGAGCGTACTTCGCCAGAAAGTCCGACCTCACCAAAGATAATAGTTTGAGGTTTGATACTTTGGTTGCGAAAACTTGAAGCCATAGCACAGCAAAGAGCTAAATCGACAGCTGGGTCATCTATTTTTATGCCACCTGCTACTTTTACATATACATCACAAGTACCCATATTTAAATGCACGCGTTTTTCTAAGACTGCTAATAACAATTGAATTTTTTTGATGTCTATAGAGTCAGAAGTTCTGCGTGGCGGTACGTATGGTGTAGGAGCTACTAGAGATTGTATTTCTACTAAAAGAGGTCGAGTTCCTTCAAGGGCAGGTATGATTACTGTACCAGATTCATTGCTATTTTCTTCAGATAAAAACATTTTGGAAGCATCAGGAACATCGACAAGACCAGTTTCACGCATTTCAAAAATACCGATTTCATTAGTATTACCAAAGCGGTTTTTTACAGCACGTAAGACGCGATATTCAGCATTGCGTTCGCCTTCAAAATAAAGCACAGTATCAACGATATGTTCAAGTACACGAGGGCCTGCAAGTGTACCGTCTTTAGTTACATGACCAATGATGAAGATGGAGATATTATTTTGTTTGGCAATGCGAAGTAAGCTTACAGAACATTCACGTACTTGGCTGACGCTACCTGGTGCACTTTGGACATCAGGGCGAAAAATAGTTTGAATGGAATCGATGATTAATAAATCTGGCTTTGTTTCAAGTACATGACGTTCAATGCGTTCTAAATCTGTTTCGCTTAGAACAAAGAGATTATCTTGAAGTGCATTTAATCTATCAGCTCGCATGCGAATTTGACGAGCACTTTCTTCACCTGTTACATATAAAACTTTATGGGTAGTAGCTACATTAGCACAAATACGCAAATTTAAACTGGATTTACCAACACCAGGGTCACCGACCATGAGAACAAGTGACCCTGGAATTATACCTCCACCTAAAACGCGGTTCATTTCTACAGAGCCAGCACTAAATCTAGGTAAATCTTCTGTAGCAATTTCTTTTATGGGTTTAGGTGAACTATTTGTTTTATTTGTACTAAGGCTAAAACCACGATTATTAGAAGGAGTAACTTCTTCTAATTCTTCAACTAAAGTATTCCACTGACCACAACCTGGGCATTTGCCAAGCCATTTAGGAACACTATAGCCACATTCTTGACATACATATAAGGTTTTGCGTTTAGCCATAATAAGTTTCCTTGTAATTTTTTTATTATTTGGATTTAATGTGTAAATATTTTTTGAGATATTTTGCCATGGATTTTACTAGCCAAACAATGGCGATTAAAAAATTTAAAGTAAAATTTTTTATGCGTTTTATCAAAGATTTTTCAGCTAAAAAATTTTTTTGTACTTTATTCATTATTTATTTGTAACCTCAAAATTATCTGTTAGATTTTCGATATTTTCTGTAGGCAATACATCATCAACTTTAAAAGTCAATTTATCCTCAACACAATCTACAATTATTTTTTGCATGGATTTTATACTTTTTTGCAATAATTGTTCAGCAAGTGGGTCTTGAAGATAGCGTTGAACTGCACGTTTTAGCGGTCTAGCACCATAGATTGTATCAGTGCCATGTTTTAAGAGATAAGATTTTACTTCATCTTTGATGATTAATTCAATATCCATTTCAGCTAATCGCTTTTGAACATCATTTAATAATAAAGTAACGATTTGAGTCAATTCTTTATCAGTTAGTGGTTCGAAGATGATTATTTCATCAATACGATTGAGAAATTCTGGCTTGAATTGTCTTTTTACTTCGTCCATGACGATTTTTTTAGCATTTTGTTTAATCTGTTTATCTTCATTGACAGCAAAGCCCATGGTATTTGTCTTTTGTGGTTGCAGTTTAAAAGCACCTGCATTTGATGTCATGATGATGACTGTGTTTTTGAAATCAACAGTTCTGCCTTGGCTGTCAGTTAGGCGACCATCATCTAAGACTTGCAGAAGAATATTGAAAATATCTGGGTGGGCTTTTTCGATTTCGTCTAATAAAATAACAGCATATGGTTTGCGACGAACAGCGTCAGTTAATAGACCGCCTTCATCATAGCCGATATAACCTGGAGGAGCACCGAGCATGCGAGATACTGTGTGTTTTTCCATATATTCGGACATATCAAAGCGTATCATGGCGGATTCATCACCGAAAATAGCTTCTGCCAATGAACGTGCTAATTCTGTTTTACCTACACCAGTAGGGCCTAAAAATAAAAATGAACCGATAGGACGTTTTGGGTCTTTAAGTCCTGCTCTAGCACGGCGAATGGCTTTAGCTACAGCGTTTACACCTTCATTTTGACCTACTACACGTTTATGAAGTATATCTTCAATATGCAAAAGTCTATCTGCTTCTTTAGCTACTAATCTTTTTACAGGGATACCAGTCCAAAGAGTAGCGACATCGGCGATATCTTCTTCAGTTACAGCTATTTGAGCATTATTTTGTTTTTCCCATGCAGTTTTGGCAGTAGCTAATTCTTCTTTGATTTGTATTTCTTGGTCGCGGATAGTAGCTGCTAATTCATAATCTTGATTATCAATAGCTTTTTCTTTAGCTTTTTTCAAATCTTGAATTTTTTGTTCTAATTGTGAAATATTTGTAGGAATATTTACTGTTTTTAAGCGAACTTTAGCAGCTGCTTCGTCCATTAAATCAATGGCTTTATCTGGTAAAAATCTATCTGTGATATAGCGCTGAGATATTTTTACAGCAGCTTTGATAGCTTCATCTGTAATTTTAGCACAGTGAAATTTTTCATATTTATTGCGAATGCCTTTTAAAATGCTGATAGCATCTTCAGCGCTAGGTTCATTCACCATGATAGTTTGAAAACGTCGTTCAAGGGCAGAGTCTTTTTCAATATATTTTTTGTACTCTTTTAAAGTAGTAGCACCGATTACTTGGATTTCTCCACGAGATAGAGCCGGTTTTAAAATATTAGCAGCGTCTATAGAGCCTTCAGCAGCACCTGCGCCTACGAGAGTATGCATTTCATCAATGAATAAAATAATATTTTTATTTTCAATGATTTCATCAATGATTTTTTTGAGTCTGTCTTCAAAATCACCGCGATATTTAGTGCCAGCAACTAAGCTTGCCATATTTAAGGAAATAATGCGTTTAGAAGCTAAGACTTTAGGAATATTACCATTGATTAAACGTTGAGCCAATCCTTCGGTAACAGCAGTTTTTCCTACACCTGGCTCACCAATGAGAATTGGATTGTTTTTAGTACGGCGAGATAAAATTTGAATTACGCGTTCAATTTCATGATTGCGACCAATTACAGGATCGATTTTTTCTTCTTGTGCCAATATATTCAAATCTCTACCATATTTGTCTAATAGAGGTGTAGCAGAATTATTTTTTTGCTTATTATCTTTAGCATTATTATCTTTTTTAGGAGCTTTATTTTCATTAAAGACATTTAATTTAGGCATATCGTTTAAAGTATCTTCATTTAATAAATCCAAGATAGCATCATGGATAATATCTAAATCAGCGCCTAAAGAGACGAGAATTTCACAAGCTATACTTTCAGTATCGTAGATGATACCAAGTAAAATGTGTTCAGTGCCAATATAGTCATGCCCTAAAGCTTGGGCTTGTTCGACAGCGTATTCCATGATAGTTTTAGCTTCAGGAGAATAGCCTATTTCTTCAGTTTCAAGATCGTCAAAATCTTCTTTTTCCACTAATTCATGAACTCTTTGCCTTACTGTATATAAATCTATACCTATAGAAGAAAGAGCTTTAGCAGCTACATTAGTGCCTTCATGTAATAGACCAAGTAAGATATATTCAGTGCCTACATGAGCATGTTTTAAATGTTTTGCTTCATATTGAGCTAATTTTAAGACTTTTATAGCAGATTGAGTAAAACGTCCTTGCATAAATAAATCCTTTCTTTAATTAAAATCAGCTCATAGATATATCTGGGGCTAATTCTTGCAATATTTTTCTGATGATATGAGCACGTTGTTTATCAATTTCTTGAGGTGTCATATTTTCATTTTGTTGTAAGTTTTGAATATAATTTTTTTGACTGGCAATCAATAAGATATTTAAAAGCTCAGGTTTTGTTTCATCAATGATATCAAGGTCAACGCCTAAGCGCACTTTACTTACTAAATCAAGCATTTCATTTTCGGAGATAAAACGAGCGTATTTTAAAATACCGAAAGAGCGCCATACACGATTAGCGAGTTTATCAGGAGAATAATTTAAAAGAGCTTTTCTTGCTTCGCGTTCATGGGAGATAATTTCAGTTACGGTACTATTGAGATTATCGATTAATTCTTGTTCTTTAAAGCCTAGAGTTAATTGATTATCTATTTGGAAAATATTACCTGCATTATCTTCGCCAAAGAAATTGCGAATAGCCAAGCCTAATTGTGGTGAAATGTTGACAATTTTTGATAATTGTTGAGTCATCACAAGTGCAGGTAAATGCAGTAAGACAGAAGCACGAAGACCTGTGCCTAAGTTAGTAGGGCAAGCTGTTAAATACCCCATTTTTTCATCAAAGGCAATATTTAAATAAGCTTCAATGGCATCATCAATAGCAAAAGTTTTGGCTAAAGGTGTATTTAAATCTAAGCCTGAAGCCATACATTGAATGCGTAAATGGTCATCTTCATTTACCATGATAGCTACAGAAGCATCATTGCTCAAAATCAATAATCTGTTTTCTGGGTTGGTCAATAATTTTTTACTGATGAGATGTTTTTCTACTAAAACTTGTTGTTCAAGATGAGTTAATTTATCGATTTCCAAATAGTCAAATTTTAGACCTGTAGCACTTTCTATGGCTGGAATTAAGCGAATGATTAATTCTTTGATTTGAGCTAAATCATTGATATTAGCGCGATTAGGAAATGGTAAATTTTTTAAATTACGAGCGAGGCGAACTCTGCTAGCTAAAACAATATCTGCTTCTTTACCTAAAGTAGTAAGCCAAGATAATTGAGGAGTGGTAAATTTAGGCATTTTGGTCAACTCCTTTATCTAAATTTTGTTTAGCATGTAATTGATTTTCTAAAACTTTAATGCGGTCGCGCAAAACAGCAGCTTGTTCATATTCTTCAGCTTCTACATATTTAGTTATCTGTTTGCGTAAATTTAAAATTTCTTGTTTTAAACTCAATGTGCCACCAGCGCGATTAGGAATTTTGCCGATATGGGTACTAGAGCCATGAATTCGACGAAGTAAAGGTTCTAGGGCGAGGGCAAAAGTTTTATAGCAATCACTGCAACCTATTTTGCCAGTTCTAGTAAAATCTTGATAACTCATATGACAACTTGGGCAGATGAGAGGTTTTTTTAAATTATTTGTATCACTATGTTTAGTGGTTTTAGGTTCATGATTGAAAATTCCAGATAAAAAATCATTTATAGAGAATACATTTTGTTTTTCAGCTAATAGGCCTAATTTTGTAGCACAAAATTCACAAAGATGATGTTCTATTTGTCCTTGACTGGTAATTTCAGTCACATAAATACTAGCTTCATGTTTATGGCATTCATCACATAACATAAAAAATGCCTCCTTTGTAAATTATTTATAAATAATCTAGCTAAAATTAGCCAAAGTCATAATTAATGATTTGATAAAAGATACGCGTTCTTTGGCGTCTAATTTATCAAATACAGTGGAAAGCGTTTGCAAAAGCAATGCTGCTTCACGTTTTTGGATTAATTCTCGTTTAAATAAATAATGAATAATATTATTTACTTCATCTAAAGTGATATCTTCATCTATTTTAGCTAATATATCTTGGTAAATTAAATCTTGTAGTGGAACTCTACCAATGCGAATAAAGCCACCAAGACCACGACGAGATTCGACAACGAAACCTTTGTCTTGAGTAAAACGTGTGCTTAGTACATAACTTATCTGTGAGGGAGCACAAGATATTTCATCGGCAATATCTGAGCGTTTTAATTCTACTTTGCGATTATGCTCAGCCGCCAGACGACGTAGGATATAATCTTCAATTAAGTCAGCTATATTGCTCATATTAATCACCTTTATTTTAAAAATTTTTATCACTAATTATATTATAATTTGACATTTTGACTTAAGCAAGTTTTTTATTTTTAGCCTAAAATTTCTCTATAAAGGGATTTAAAGTATTTTCGTTAATAATAAAATAAAAGCATTCAATAGTTAGAGCAAAAATCTAATTATTAAATGCTTTTATTTTAATAATAAATACATATATTATTGTTCTCTAAAATTAATTTTACCTGTAACATCGTCCATAGAATCAACAATAGCAAGAGATTCCAAATGAACACCTTGAGCGCGTAAATCAGCGCCACCTTTTTGGAAACCTTTTTCAATGACGATACCAGCACCAATAAGTTCAGCACCAGCGGATTTTACGATTTCGATAAGACCTTTTAAAGCATTTCCATTAGCTAAAAAGTCATCAATTAATAATACTTTATCTTCTTTAGTTAAGAATTTTTTAGAAACAATTACATCATAAACTTTATTATGAGTGAAAGATTCTACCTTACTTGTATATACGGCACCTGCAATATTTTTAGATTTACTTTTTTTAGCGAAAACTACAGGTACATCAAAAAATTCAGCAACAATGCAAGCAATACCTATACCAGAAGCTTCAATAGTGAGTATTTTTGTAATTTCTTCATTAGCGAATAATCGTTTAAATTCTTTACCTATTTCACGGAATAATTTGATATCCATTTGGTGATTTAAAAAGCTATCAACTTTTAAAACATTTCCTTCTCTAACGATACCATCTGTTTGTATTCTCTCTTCGAGTAATCGCATGCGACTTTTCCTCCTAAAAATTTTCCGTCTATAAATATATAAACTATATTTTACCTATTTTTTGCGATTGTTGCAAGATTTTTCTAATGGATATATAAGAAAAAATAGGCTAGATATAATCTAACCTATTTAAATCTCAAAAAATTTATATATATGACTTATTTTTGTTTATTTAATAAAGCCATAGCAATTTTTTCGCTAGTGATAGGAAGTTCTTTAAACCAAACGCCAGTAGCATTGTAAATCGCATGAGCTAATGCTGGTGAAGGTGTATTGATAACGATTTCACCGATGGATTTTGCACCAAATGGACCAGATTGTTCATAGCTGTTAGCAAATTCCACGCGAAGTTTACCCATATCAAGACGAGATGGCACTTTATATTGCATAAAGGAATTTTCAGCGAGAACACCTTTTTTGTTATAAGTTACATCTTCATATAATGCCATGCCGATACCTTGAACGATACCACCTTCTGTTTGTACACGTGCAAGATTTGGATTGATTGGAGTACCACAGTCAACTACAGCGCAATAATCAAGAATTTCTACATGACCTGTTTCTTTATCAAGTTCTATTTCTACCATGCCAGCCATAAATGGTGGTGGAGATGATGGCATAGAATTTGATTCAGTATGTTGAAGTGATTGAGTTGCACCGCACATAGAACTTACAGCTATATCATTTAAAGAAACGCTTTCATTTGTATGCATATTGATTACAGATTTACCATCAAAATCAACATCATCAATAGAACATTTGAGCATATTAGCACCAAATGCTTTGATTTTAGAGATTAAGCCAAGAGCAGTTTTTTCTACAGCTTTACCAGTTACATAAGTTGTACTAGATGCATAAGAACCAGAATCATAAGGTGTTGCATCTGTATCAGCTGCGATTACAGAGATATTTTCTAATGGACACATCAATACTTCCGCTGCTATTTGAGCTAAGATAGTATCACAGCCTGTACCCATATCAGCAGAACTGATGGATAAAGTGTAAATTCCTTCATCATTTAATTTTAATGTAGCAGAACCCACATCAACGCATGTGATACCAGAGCCTTGCATTGCCATAGCCATACCAACACTGCGGATTTTGCCATTGCCCATATCGCGAGCAGGATATTTTTCGTCCCAGCCAATCATTTCTTTACAGCGAGCTACACAGCGGTCAAGTGTACAACTTGTAGCAGTTTCACCATAATAAGCTGGCATAACGTCGCCTTCTTTGACAAGGTTCATTTCACGAAGTTTTACAGGGTCAATATTTAATTTGCTAGCAAGTTCATTAACAGCACTTTCTACAGCGAAAATACCTTGAGTTGCACCGTAGCCACGATAAGCACCAGCACTCATTACATTTGTATATACTACATCATAAGCAAATTTAAATGCTTTTAAACCACGATAAAGTGGAATGGATTTATGACCAGATAAGCCAACAGTCGTTGGACCATGTTCTCCATAAGCACCTGTATTAGAAAGTGTATATACATCTATAGCTTGGATTTTACCTTCTTTTGTAGCACCAATTCGCACGGAAACTTCCATTTCATGACGAGGTGTAGAAGCTATTTGACATTCTGTACGAGTGAAAATCATTTTAGAAGGTTTTCCTGTTTTATAAGTTACAAAAGCAGGGAAAACTTCAGCTACTACAGTTTGTTTTGCACCAAAACCGCCACCAATACGAGGTTTTGTTACACGAATTTTTGATTGAGAAATATCAAGAGCGTGAGCTACGATACGGCGAACATGGAATACAATCTGTGTGGAACTTATGATATTTAAGCGATTATAAGTATCCATGTAGCAGTATGTGCAGAATGGTTCCATCATAGCTTGCTGACAAGCTTTTGTATGATAAGTTCCTTCAACTACAACATCGCAATTTTTTAATACTTCATCAACATCGCCTTCACCTTCAGAGCCACAAGCACAGAGATTGCGTTTATTATCTGCACCGACAGGAGCAAGAGAACGCCATGTATCTTCAGGATGAACGAGAATTTTATTATCTTTAGATTTACGGAAATCTAATAATGGTTCTAAAACTTGATATTGAACTTTGATTAATTTTAAAGCTCTATCTACAGCTTGTTCATTTTCCCCAGCAACGATAGCTACAGGGTCACCAACATAGCGAACATGTTTATCTAAAATCAAACGGTCATAAGGGCTAGGTTCAGGATAAGTCTGACCTGCCATAGTGAAGCGTTTTTGAGATACATCTTGATAAGTGAAAATAGCTTCGATACCAGGAACTTTACTAGCTATAGTTGTATTGATATTTTCAATGATAGCATTGGCATGAGGACTGCGTAAAACTTTTACAATCAAGCAATCTTTTGGTGCAACGTCATCAAGATATACAGGTTTACCTGTAACAAGTGACATAGCATCAGATTTCATGATAGGTTGATTGACATATTTTAAATTATCTAAATTAGTCATGCTTGTTCCTCCGTTTTACCATTTTTATAATCTAAAAAGGCACGAATACCACGAAGTTGACCTTCATAACCAGAACAACGGCAGAGATTACCAGCTAAATATTCAAGAATTTCTTCATCGGAAGGATTAGGATTTTCTCTAAATAAAGCAATGGCATTCATGATGAAACCTGGATTGCAAAAACCGCATTGTTCTGCACCTTGATTGGCAATGAAAGCACCAAATTCACGAGCTTCTTCTTGGAGTCCTTCAAGTGTAGTTATATGCTTGCCATCAACACGAGCAGCGAGCATAGAGCAAGATAATACAGGTTTATCTTCAACAAATAAAGTACAAAGCCCACAGTTTGAAGTGTCGCAACCACGTTTTACGCTACTACAGCCATGTTTGCGGACAAAATCTATCAATAATGTATCAGCTGAAATTTCTTCACTGATTTTTTTCCCATTGAGCCATACATTTAAAATCATTAAGCATTTCCTCCTATAGATACTAAAGCACGTTTGACTAAAACATATGCTAAATGTTTGCGATATTGTGCAGAACCACGAATATTAGAGTCTGTTTTTACATTATCTTTTACATAATTTGCAAATGCTTCAATAGTTTCAGGTGATACTTTTTCACCTAAGATATTTTCTTCATCAGCAATGATTACTGCACGATGAGGAGTAGCACCTATTACAGCTTGCCATTTGTCATGAAGTTTAGATACAGCAACAGCCAATACAGGAAAATCTGTTTTTGTCTGTCTATGTGATAAATATGCACAATTTAAAGCAGTTTTTTTCACAATGATATTGACTAAAACATCATTATCATAAGGCATTTTAGCAAATTCACTGATAGGAATGATACCTGCATGATGAAGTTCTACATAAGCATCAAGAGCCATAAATACAGTCAATACATCAGAAAATCCATAACGACCATATATACTACCACCAACAGTAGCAAGATTTCTAAATTGTACACCGACAATATGACGCATAGCTTCTTTCATGCTGTTATTAGTATATTGATTTAAACCAGCATGAAGTTCTAAATCGCGTAATGTTGTCATAGCACCGATTTTAAATTCTGTATCAGTTTCTTCGATAGTATCTAAATTTAAACCAGATAAATCGATAGCGATATTTACATTACCAGTTTGCATTTTCAACCATAACATACCGCCAATGATGCGATTAGTCTTTTTTTGATTTAATTCATAAGCTTCTTCTATAGAGGATACTTTGCGAAATTCTTTGATTGTAAGCACAAAATGCTCTCCTTTCCTTGCTCAAAAAAAGCTATCCGGCAAAATATGTCAGATAGCTTGTAGGTTATTCTTGTGATATTAAACAAGTCCAACCATCTTTTTGTTCTACTTTGCCTTCCTTCATTAAATGTCCTAATGCACGTTTAAAGGCAGATTTACTGATACCAAAGCGTTCACGAATAACTTCAGAAGCGGTTTCATCACAATAAGGCATTTTGCCACCTCGAGCCATAAGTGTATCATAAAGCATTTGAGCATCAAGATTAATAGCTTTTTCTTTGATTGGTCGCATAGAAACATTGATACGGCCATCATCACGAATAAAAGTAATACGTGTAGTTAAAGTCTGTCCAACACGTGGTTTAGTAGTCATTTCACGCTTATCTAAAAAAGCGATAAAACGTTCGTCTGTGAAGATAAAAGCACCTTGTTCTGTAAAATTATAAACAGAGCCAGAAACCATATCGCCGACTTTTACATTGTCAGCAGGGCGAGAAGCACGACGAATTTCATCTTCAACTTTCATAGTCATAGCTAATCGACCAGATTTATCTGTGTATAATTTTGCCCAAACGACTTCGCCTACTTGTAATTTTCCTCGCATACCAGCATATGGCATAAAGATACCACGTTCAGCACCGACATCTAAAAATGCACCATCACGGCTAGTATTGATTACTTTTAAACGAGCAATCTGTCCTTCACGCATTCTAGGAGTTCTCATACTGGCAGTAAGTCGTCCATGTGGGTCTTTATATAAAAACACAGATACTTTATCGCCAGGCTTTACAGGAGAGGTTTGTTGTAATTTATGCAACAAAATATCATCACTAGTATTGCCTGTTTGGGCATCTAAAAATGCGCCCATTTCACCAACACGTGCGACTTTCATAGTTACTACAGTACTTGGTTGATATTTTTTTTGTTGTTTTTCTATCAATATATTTATTTAACCTCGTTGTTTAATCTTCGTATTCAACAGTAGGAGCTTCGCCCCATAAGCTTTCTAGACCATAGAAACGACGAGCTTCTTCAGTGAAGATATGAGCAACGCAATTTCCAAAGTCTAATAATATCCATTCAGCATTTTGATATCCTTCTTTATGCAAGAATTCTTCACCAGCTTGAGTCATTTCATCTTCAATATTGTCAGCTATAGCACGAACTTGAGTTGCTGTAGTAGCACTACATACGATGAAATAATCAGTAGTAGTAGTTAAATCATGCATATTCATAATCATAATATCTAATGCTTTTTTATCGCTAGCAGCTTTTGCTATTAATTGGCTTTTTTTTTGAGAAGTTAAGGTCATATAAACACTTGCCTTTCTATAATAATTTATTTATGGTTATTCCTCAGCGGCATCTTCTGGAACTGGAGGGAACATATCATTTATTTCTTGTTCCACGCGGGCATTATCTGGTACCCAATCGCCAGTTGGAATGAGATTACCTGGAAGCATTTTAATTTTTATTTCTGTAGTGCTAAGAGTATCTAATAAATTTATCAGATTAGAAATATCTAAAATGTTAATATTAGTATCAATATTATTTTCCCAAATATCAAGAATTGTTGGCAATGTAGGAATTGTTTCCAAGGACATCATTTTTTCAAATAAAGCTTTGGCAAATTTTTGCTGACGTTGAATACGACCAATATCACCTAAATCATCATTGCGGAAGATGAGATATTGTTGAGACATATCGCCAGTTAAATGTTGATATCCTTTAGTGAGATGGACGGAAGTGCCACTTACAGGGTCTTCATAATCCATATTATTTTCTACATATAAATTAATTCCACCAATAGTATCTACAAATTTAGCTATACTTTTACGGTCTAAAGCTACATATTGAGTTATTGGTATATTTAATAATTGGGAAACAGTATTAACTGTCAAAGGTGCACCACCATAATAATAAGTGAAGCTGAGATATTCTGGGTCTTTGCGACCATCTATAGAGGTCTTGATTGTTCTAGGTAGAGATAAGAAACGTATTTCCCCATTAGTATGATCCATGCTTACAAGCATGAGAGCATCTGCATAACGACCAGATTCAGCAATACCTTCAACAGGTTTATCATCTATACCAATGAATAAAATATTAGTGTAATTTTCAAAACGTTTATCAGTGAATTGCGGTGGAATAGGTGGTTTTTGTGGTTTGCTAGGATGTGCTTCTTGGTATTGAGCATATTTAAAACTACCCCAAGAATAAATTTCAGAAATTACAATATATGAGCCATATACAATACTAGATAAAAGTATAAGTACAAGCAATAAACGACCAAGGCGTATACGTTTAATAAGTGGCTTTTTCGTTTTTCTATTCGTAGTTTTTGTTGAAGTTTTAATCTTTTTTGGGGGCATATTATAATTCTCGTTGGAGGAGAATTTCATTACGCGCAGCTACTGTATATGGATGAATAGTATGTCCTTTACGCATAATAAATAATATGGATTGGTTAAAAGCACTTATCATAACAGTATCAAGGTCTTGTGTTATGGCTTGTTTGCGAAGTTTATCTAAGCCTTCAAATTTACGATGAGGTTCTATCATATCGGCAAGATAAACTATTTTGTCGAGTTTAGACATATTAGCTCCGCCAACAGTATGAGAAGCGATAGCTTTTAAAATAGCAGTATCATGAACATCATATTTTTCTTTAGCAATAGCAGTACCAAGTGGGGCATGCATTAAAATAGGTAATTGACGGTCAATATCTGTAATATAGAGATGACGTTTTTCACATTCAGCAATTAAATCTTCGGTTGCAAACTCACGTGCACAATCGTGCAATAAGCCAGCAATAGCAGCTTGTTCTTCATCTACGCCAAATCGTTTTGCCAAGATGATGGCAGTATCCATTACCCCAAGACAATGAGCATAACGATTAGGTTTCAAATTTGATTGTAAAATAGTTTGCATTTGATTAATATCCACAAGAAACTCCTTCTTTATCCTAGATTAAAATAAATTTTATTAATGTAAATATTTATTTCTAAATATATTTTAATATATTTAGCTTAAAAATCAAATAGTTAAAATAAAAAAACTGCCAGTAAGGCAGTTTTCACTAAAGATATGAGTAATCAATAAGCCGAGTTTTGTTCCACTTGCGTGGTGATAATCATTTATCTGGACTTATAGTTACCTATAAGCTCTAGCGACACAACCCGGAAGGCTCAGCGGGCCACTTCATCCCTTCCCTATTCGGTCTTGCTCCATGTGGGGTTTACCTAGCCATACAGTCACCTGCATGCTGGTGCGCTCTTACCGCACCTTTCCACCCTTACCTGTATACACAGGCGGTTTAAGTTTCTATAGCACTTTCCCTGAGGTCACCCTCGCTGGACGTTATCCAGCACATTGCCCTGTGGAGCCCGGACTTTCCTCATATACAAAAAGTATACGCGATTATCTTTCATACTCATGTCTTTAGCTATTAGATTATAGCATTGATTTTTACTGTGGTCAAATATTTTGGCGACAATATTCGTACATAATCATCGAACCAGCATTTGCCACGTTCAATGATTCAGCATCGCCTTTCATCGGAATGTATATTTTAGCATTACATTTGTCTAATAAATTATCAGAAACACCATTGGCTTCATTGCCTAAAATAATAGCACAATCTTGAGGATAGGAAATATCCCATGAAGCTTTGGCACTATTATCTAAAGCTGTAGCATAAAGTGTTAAATTATGATTTTGACAAAAAGATAATAAATCTTGTTCAGAAATTTTAGTGATTATAGGGAGATTGAATAAAGAACCCATTGCAGAACGTACTACTTTTGGGGAATAAATATCGGCTGTTCCATTTAGGCAGATGATGGCTTTTACACCCATGGCATCAGCTGTGCGAATGATGGTGCCGATATTTCCAGGGTCTTGTAATCTATCTAAAATCAGATAAAGTCCTGATTTATTTATTGTAGCTAAATCATCTAAATTGTGATTTTGTATAGGTAAAATCAACATTAATCCCTGTGGAGATTGAGTATCACTGATCTTTTGATAAATATGTTCAGGAACTTCAAAACAAGGACAATTTAATTGTTCTAAAATGGATTTTCCGCGTTCATTTGTAAAGGCTTTTTGTGTGAAAAAACACATTTGCACGGAAATATTTTTGGCAATAACCATTTCAGCATTGCGAATACCTTCTAATATAAATAATTGGTATTTGTCGCGATATTTTTTTTGTTGGAGGCTTAAAGCCATTTTGACTTTGGCATTAGTTAGACTTGTGATTAGCTCCATTATTTTTCTAGAGCCTCCAAGCCATTGATACTTTCATTGCTACCAACAACGATAGCGATATCATTTTCAAGTAATACTTCTGTAGGAAGTGGAGAAATGATTAAATTATCATGACGTTTGATAGCAACAACGTTTAAGCCATATTTAGCACGGATATTTGATTCGCTGAGTGTTTTATTGCGGATAGCTTTTGGCACAGCGATTTCCACAATACTGAATTTTGGTGATAATTCAATATAATCCATGATATTTGTAGAAGCAAGGTTATAAGCAACACGACGAGCCATATCTCGCTCTGGAGCAACAATGCGGTTAGCTCCGATTTTTTCTAATACTTTGATTTGCAATGGACTTTTAGCGATAGCAACGATATAAGGAACACCGATTTCTTTTAATTGAAGTGTAGTCATGATATTAGCTTCAGTATCATCACCGATAGCCACGATTACAACATCGAAATTTAAAATGCCTAAAGAGCGAAGTGCTTCTTCATCTGTAGTATCTGCTTGAACTACATGAGTTACTTCATGGCTAAAGTCTTGGACTTTTTCCATATCTTTATCAATAGCAAGAACATCATAGCCCATTTCATGAAGAGATTTAGCGATATTTCTACCAAATCTACCAAGACCGACTACGGCAAATTGACGTTCATTTTGCGGAGAAAATTTCATAATAAAAGCTCCTTTATTTAATCTATTATGTTATATTTTGTTTTAACTTAAGGATAATTCTTTGAGTGCGAATTTAATAATATCTTCTGTATTGGTCATATTGCCAGCTTTTTTGAGTACAGAATTGATTTCTGGTTTTGTATAGCCAAGAGAAAGAAGGGCTTGTGTTGCTTCTTCATACATATCTATTTTTTCATCTTCGCTAGGTGTATCAATCAAGATTGGTTGGTCTAAGACTTCATCAGAAATACTTAAGTTGAGTTCAGTTAATTTATCTTTTAATTCTAAAACAATGCGTTCAGCTGTTTTCTTGCCAATTCCAGGGGCATTGGTGAGTAGGCTGACTTGTTTATTTTGGATAGCCCAGATGAGTTTTTCACTAGAAAGACTAGAGAGCAGACCAAGCCCAGCTTTAGGGCCAATCTTAGATACGGAAATCAATTTGCAAAATACATCATATTCTAATTGATTGATGAAACCATATAATAACATGGCATCTTCACGCACGCTTAAATAAGTAAAGAGTTTGATTTCTTCATTCATTTTTAATTTTGCACGTGTGCTAGTGCTGATAAATACGCGATAGCCGACACCATGAACATCAATAAAGCAAAAATCACTGGCAATAAAAGTGACTTTTCCCTGTAAATATCCTATCATAAAATCTTTCCTTGTTAATTTATTTATTAATCATTATTAATTTAATTATAATTTATTTCGCCATGTGAGGCTATTCATACAATGAGTAGTACAGATAGCTACAGCTAGAGCATCGGCAACATCATCAGGTTTTGGTGGTTCAGGAAGATGGAGTAATTTTGTTACCATATAGATGACTTGTTCTTTGCTCGCTCTGCCAAAGCCCACTACGGATTGCTTGATTTGTAGCGGTGTGCGTTCGACTAATTCAATTTGATTTTCAGCTGCGGTCAATAAGACGATACCACGAGCTTGACCGACAGGAATGGCAGTAGTTACATTGCGATTGAAAAATAATTGTTCTACGCCCATTACATCAGGTTTATATTTTTGAATAATATCTGTAAGTTCACGATGAATTTTTAATAATCTATCTTGTGGTCGCATCTGTGGACTCGTCAAAATAGCTCCATATTCAATGGCTTTTAGACGGCTTCCTTGCATATCTACAAGACCATAGCCACAGATAGCAGTCCCAGGGTCAATACCTAAAGCAAGCATAAAATCCTCCTTTTAGTATATCAAATTTAGCAAAAATGTGCAGTTCACATTATATCATGATTAACTAGTTTTTAAAAATAACAAAAGTCATGTTTAAATATATTATTCAAACATGACTATAATTTTATATTGATTTTAATAAATTTTTAAGCGAGTGGAAATATCTTCAATATATTTTTCATTTGGCTGAGCTTCAATGCTACCAAATGGCATTTGAGCTGTTAATTTCCATGTATCAGGAATAGAGAATAATTCTTTGATTTTATCATCAATTAAAGGATTATAATGTTGAAGATTAGCTCCGATATTTGCTTGGCTTAATGCTGTCCAGATATTATTTTGGAGCATACCATTTGCTTGATTTGACCATGTGGAGAAATTTTCAGCATACATAGCATAAGTTTCTTTTAATTCATTGATGATTTCAGTGTCTTCAAAAAATAAGATAGTGCCAACACCAGCTTTGAATTTATTGATTTTATTTTGAGCTACAGCGAAAGTCTCTTCTTTTTTAGCTAATTTTCCTTTTAAAATATCTGTAGTGATTTGCCAAATCTGTTGATGTTTTTCACCAAAGGCGATGATAACATTTGTTGTAGGATAGTTAAAAGCAGATGGGCTATATTTTAGGCAATCGGAGATGATAGAAGTTATTTCTTCATTAGATAAATTAACATTAGTTCCTAAATTATAGATACTGCGACGATTTTTTAAGGCTTGTAAAAATTCCATGATAAATACCTCGATTATATATCTTTAGATAAAAATAGACGCAGTTATCACTGCGTCTAAAGATTATTTTATTCTTCGTCCATTTCGTAGTTGGAATAAACGTTTTGAACATCATCATGTTCTTCAAGCATATCGATAAGAGTCTGCATTTTTTCAGCGTCTTTGCCTTCAACTTTAACAGTAGTATCAGGAATCATAGTGATTTCGGATTCAACTGTTTCAATGTTGTTTTCTTCTAATGCTTGAGAGATTGCATCGAAATCTTCAGGAGCAGCAGTGATTTCAAAAGAATCATCTTCTGCTTTGAAGTCTTCAGCACCAGCATCAAGAGCAATCATCATGAGGCTTTCTTCATCATCGAAAGCTTCTTTGTCTACAACAAAGATTGCTTTTTTGTGGAACATCCAGCCTACGCAACCAGTTTCGCCGAGGTTTCCGCCGTATTTGGAGAATAAATGACGAATATCAGCAGCTGTACGATTGCGGTTATCTGTCATAACTTCGAGCATAACAGCAGAACCTGCTGGACCGTAACCTTCATAAATTAATTCTTCGTAATTGCTACCATCAGAAGCACCTAAGCCTTTTTGAATAGCACGATTGATATTATCTTTAGGAATATTGTTAGATTTAGCTTTGCTTAAAGCTAATTTAAGACGCATATTACCAGTAGGGTCAGCACCACCCATACGAACAGCAATAGTGATTTCACGACCAATTTTTGTAGTCATTTTTGCACGAATGGCATCATTTGCACCTTTTTTTCGTTTAATATTGGCCCATTTAGAATGTCCTGACATCTTTTAAACGCACTCCTTAATAAATTAAACTATAAATTATCTAATATGTACTAGATAAGTAAAGAAAATTTTAAGATTTAGATAAAACTTTGTAAGAAAATATCTTTTTAGAGTATACCATAAAAAAACGAGTATTTGCAAATCATTTAAAAGGTTCATTTCTTTATTGATTGAGAAATAAATTAAATATAGTAATTATAGTCTACTAATAAAGATAAAAAGCTAGAATATATCAATATTATTATGGAATATATTCTAGCTTTTTGTTTATAATTTTATGATTTTTATGCTTTGATTAAACGATAGAATTTCTTTTTACCTTTGCGAACGATCATGTCGCCATTTGCAAGGTCTTCTGCTGTTAATACTTTTTCTACGTCAGTCCATTTGTCATCGCCAATAGATACACCGTTTTGAGCGATTAAACGACGACCTGCACCTTTAGATTCAAATACTTTGTTATCTACTAAGATATCAAGTAATTTTTTGCCAAAGTCTGCTTCTGTGATAGTAATAGTTGGAGCATTGTCCATATTACCTTTACCACTGAAAAGTGCTTGAGCAGCTTCTTGAGCTTTTTTAGCTTCTTCTTCGCCATGAACGAGTTTTGTAACTTCATAAGCGAGAACTTGTTTTGCTTCGTTGATTTTTTGGTCTTTATAGCTACCGAGGCGACGAACTTCGTCCATTGGTAAGAATGTGAGAAGAGCAAGACATTTTTCTACGTCGCTATCAGCAACATTTCTCCAGTATTGATAGAAGTCGTATGGAGAAGTTTTTTCAGGGTCGAGCCAAAGTGCGCCTTTTGCTGTTTTACCCATTTTTTTACCTTCACTGTTAGTGAGAAGGTTGAATGTCATACCATAAGAAGGTTTTGCTTCTTTACGACGAATGAGTTCAACACCAGCAATGATGTTAGACCATTGGTCATCGCCACCTAATTCAAGTACGCAACCATAACGGCGATTTAATTCCATGAAGTCATAAGCCTGCATGATCATGTAGTTGAATTCAAGGAATGTTAAGCCACGTTCTAAACGTTGTTTATAACATTCAGCAGTAAGCATGCGATTAACAGAGAAATGTGGACCAACATCGCGAAGTAATTCAATATAATTTAATTTGCGAAGCCAATCACCATTGTTGATCATTAAAGCTTTACCATCAGAGAAATCGATAAAGCGTTCCATTTGTTTTTTGAAGCAATTGCAATTATGTTCAATATCTTCATCAGTTAACATTTTACGCATATCTGTACGACCAGAAGGGTCACCTACAGTACCAGTACCGCCACCAACTAAGCAGATAGGGCGATGACCTGCTTTTTGCATATGAGACATAGCCATTAAAGCTAAGAAATGACCAACATGAAGGCTGTCTGCTGTTGGGTCAAATCCCATATAAAATGTAACTTGCTCAGTTTCTAAAGCTTTTTTTAATTCTTCTTCGTGTGTTACTTGAGCTAAGTAACCACGTTCTTTAAGTGTATCAAATACGCTCACAAAAAGTCCTCCTAAATTTTGTATGATTATCTATTAATTTAACCCTTTGCCTTGTTGAATACTTGGTTCAGGTAAATTTTGCCTTGGAGCTGGAAGAGATGGTTGCTCGATATTTTCTTCAATTGGTTCATTTTCATCAATTGGCTGTTGAGCATCATTTGGGTTTGATTGTTCATTATGAACAGGTTTTTGTTTATCAGGTGCTTCTTTTGATGGTTTTTCTTTTTCATGAGAAACATCTTTAGCTGTAGTTTTAGCATTGCTTTCTACATTTTGAACTGGATTATCAATGGAAGTATCTGAACCATCAAAGTTTTTAGCTGGTATAGATGCAAGTGCTGTTTTCATGAAGTTTTGCCAAATTTTCGCAGGTGTAGTACCACCAGTAATACCAGGCATAACATCATTATCATCACAGCCCATCCATACTACTGTTACTAAATCAGGTGTATAACCTGCAAACCAAGCATCTTGATAATTATCGGTAGTTCCTGTTTTACCAGCAGCAGGTCTGTTGATATTAGCAGCTTTACCTGTGCCTTTAGTGATAACATCTTCAAGCATATCTGTTAATAAAGTAGCTGTGCGTTCAGATAAAACTTGTTTAGTTTCTGGTGTATGTTCATAAATAGTTTTGCCTTTGCGGTCAACGACTTTAACTATAGCAGTTGGTTTTGTATAAACGCCATGATTTGCAAAAGCACTATAAGCACCAGCCATATCAAGAACTGTTACCCCATTTGTGAGACCACCGATGGAAGCAGCTAAGTTTTTATCATTTGCATCTTTAGAATTTAATTCTAATGTGGATATACCTAAATTTTGAGCTGTTAATAAAACTTTATCGATAGATAATTTTTCTGCTAAACGAATAGTAGGTATATTTAAAGAATTAATAGCTGTTTGACGCATGGAGACTGTACCTCTAAATGTACGGTCATAGTTTTGAGGTTGCCAATCACCTAATTTGAAAGGTTTATCCTCAATAGTAGTATCTGGTGTCATTTTATTTTCTAAAGCAGTAGCAAAAGTAAATGGTTTAAATGCCGAACCAGGTTGACGTACAGCAAGTACAGCACGATTGAATTGGTCAGTACCACGACCACCAACCATAGCTTTGATATATCCTGTTTTAGGGTCAATTGCTACGAGTGCTCCTTGTGGTTGAGTAAGACCATTAGCATCATTGTAATAAGTTGGTAATAAACTATTTACAGATTGTTCAGCAGCTTTTTGCATGTTCATGTCAATGGAAACATAAATTTTTAAGCCTTCTTTATATACTGCATCAGCACCGAATTTATCAATCATTTCTTGAGTTACATAATCGATAAAATATGAAGCAGTATTATCATTTTCTTGTTCTTTAGGATTTACAAGTCGTAAACTTTCAGCTTTTGTTTTAGCTGCTGTAGTAGAATCAATATAGCCATATTTTACCATTTGGTCTAAAACTTCTGCTTTACGTTCATTAGCAGCACCTAAATTATTAAGTGGTGAATAATAATTTGGACTACGAGGTATGCCAGCGAGCATTGCACATTCTGATAAATCTAATTGACTTACATCTTTGCCAAAATATGTCTGTGCAGCAGCTTGAACACCATAAGCACCTCTACCAAAATAAATTTGGTTGAGATACATTTCTAAAATTTCTTCTTTAGTATATTGTCTTTCTAAGCGAAGAGCAATGAAAAATTCTTGAATTTTTCGTTTGAATGTACGGTCTTGTGATAAAAAGGCATTTTTGGCTAATTGTTGAGTGATAGTACTACCACCTTCAGCCACTTCACCGCTTGTTAAATTAGAATAAATCGCACGGAAAATACCTCTAGGGTCAATACCGTTATGTTCATAAAAGCGATTATCTTCGACAGCGATAAAGGCATTTTGCAGATTAGCAGGGATTTTATCTAAAGTCACTAATGTACGATTTTCAGTAGCGTGAATATTAGTGATTAGATTGCCATTCATATCGAGAATTTGAGAAGAAGCAGGTGGGTGAATATCAGAAACATCTTTATCACCATCAAGGCCAATAGCAACTAATCCACAACCAACACCTAAAAATACAACTATAAATAGCGTTAAAAGCGCTAAGAAAAATTTTTTGAAGCCAAAAGATTTTTTCTTATTTTTTTTATCAGTTGTATGATTAGAGGTTGATTTTTTTTCGTTAAAAGGCTGTTTATTCATAGAATACACCTCAAATATTTATAATACTATGTTTAGTTTTGGTAAGAATATAGTAATTATTTGCGTTATTTTAATTTTACAGCGGTTACCCCACTACCGCCTTCGTCCATATCACCAAGAGTATAGCTTAAAACATTGCGATGATTTTTGAGATATTCTTGAATACCTTTGCGCAGAGCTCCTGTACCTTTACCATGAATGATTAATACTCTTGATAAACCAGAAATTACAGCATCATCAAGATATTTGCTAACAACTTCAATAGCTTCATCAACCATTAAGCCTCTGATATCTACTTCTGTACTAATTTGGCTGACTTTAGCTAGCATATTGAAGCCACCAGCTTTTTTAGATGGTGCAGTTTCTTTTACTTTAACAGCATGAGAAACGAAAGAGCAATCTTTAGCTTTAACATTCATTTTTAAACTGCCTAATTGAACAGTTAATTCTTTACCACTGATATCAGTGATAGTTCCTTTTTGGCGAAGTTTATTTACATATACGATATCACCAACAGCAATAGTTTTGATATCGACAGCTTCACCTGGTTTATTTGGATCATCATTTTGTTGACTTACTTTATCCAAACGACCACGTAATTTATGACGAGCAGCATCTATTGTTTCCTGACGTTTTTTCATTCCTTGGTCGTTGAATTGAGCTTTCAATTCCTTGATGATTTCTTCAGATTCACGACGAGTACGGCGAAGTAAACTAGCACATTGTTCTTTAGTTTTACGAAGTGTTTGCTCTTTTTTCTTAGCCATTTCTTGCTTCATATCGGCAAGTTGTTTTTCTAATTTTTCAATGCGTTGTTGACGTTCAGCAATATCAGCATTTTTTTGTTCATACATCAATTTTTCATTTTCTAGTGTATTTAATACATTTTCAAATTGAGCATGGTCTGCTTTGATGAGTTGTTGTGCACGTAAAATCAAAGTATCTGATAAACCTAATCTTTTACTTATCGCAAAAGCATTACTAGCCCCTGGTGTACCTATCAATAAACGATAAGTAGGGCGAAGGGATTTGATGTCAAATTCCACACAAGCATTTTCAATGCCTTCTTTAGAATAAGCAAAAGTCTTTAACTCGTTATAGTGAGTAGTAGCTACAGTGCAAGCGCCAATGTCCATCAATCTTTCTAAAATTGACATGGCAAGGGCAGCACCTTCTTCTGGGTCAGTACCAGAACCTACTTCATCTAATAAGAGCAAGTCATCATGTTCAATATTATTCAAGATATTTACGATATTGCGCATATGAGCGGAAAATGTACTGAGGCTCTGTTCAATGCTTTGCTCATCACCGATATCAGCATAGACATTTTGGAAAATGGAAATTTTGGAACCAGATTGAACAGGGATAAAAAGACCAGATTGAGTCATTAAAACTAATAAGCCTAAAGTTTTCATGCTCACTGTTTTACCGCCTGTGTTTGGCCCTGTAATCAATAAAGTGCGATATCCTTCGCCAAGTCTGATATCAATAGGAACGACGTTATCTTTATTGAGTAATGGGTGGCGAGCTTTAGCTAAATTGACAATACCTTCATCATTGATTTCTGGCATAGTAGCGTGCATTTTACGAGCTAATTTTGCCTTAGCAAAAGCAAAATCCAATTGGGCCATGATTTCACAGTTATGAAGTAAGCTATCAGCATTTCTAGCGATTTTTTCAGAAATTACTTTTAAGATACGTTCAATTTCACGTTTTTCATCAATAACTAATTGTTTGATATCATTGTTTAGGTCAACAATGGACATAGGTTCAATAAACAAAGTAGAACCACTAGAGGATTGGTCATGTACGACACCTGGGAATTGTTGACGATATTCTTGTTTGATAGGGATAACATAGCGTTCATCACGGATAGTAACGATATTATCTTGAAAATATTTTTGATAATCAGGATTTTTTAAGATACCGTCAAGATTTGTTTTGATGCGACGCTGAGAAGATTTGATTTCACGGCGAATACGCATAAGTTCAACGCTAGCACTATCACGCATAGAACCATGTTCATCAACAATATTATCTATTTCGCGTTCGAGTTGCCCCAAAATTTCAATAGATTTAGCCCATTCTTTGAATTGAGGGCTATCTATTTCTAATTCTTTGAAGAATTTTTTGAGATTACGCATTGCGTACATGGTATTTAAAATATCAAGTAATGAATTTATTTCAATTACTAGACCTAAAGATGTTTTCTTTAATAATGAACGAATATCATGAATACCGCCAAAAGGTGGTTCAGAGCTAATTAAAATGTTACTAGCTTCTTGTGTATGTGAAAGATTTTCAATTACTTCGTCAATATCGCTACTTGGTAATAGTTTTTCAGCAAGTTCTTTTCCCATACTAGAAGTAGCCATATTTTGTAGCATAGTGATAATTTTGGCATATTCTAAAGTTTTAAATACGGATTGATTCATTTGTTAAAAAGATACCTTCCTTAAATTATTCTACTCCACGGAAGTAATGACCACGAGTAATATTTTGTTCATATTTAGTGATATTTTCAGGCATTAAAGCAAGATGATTTTTGCCTTCGATGATGATTTCTTTATAGAGTTTAGTGAATTTAGCTAATTTTTCTTTGGACATATATCTGCCATCTAAGCGAATGCGGTCAATATGAAGATTGCTAAATTCTGGAACATGAGCTAGCATATTTAATTCTTTAGCATTTAATAAATGCATATGACAATATTGGTCTGTTACGATAGGGAATTTTTCATTTTTGCGGTCGCAAAGCCAATAATTATTTTTTTCGCAAGGTTTTGTACAAGTACCTTTATCTAAATTGCCTAAGAAACTGCCAAGCACACAATATTCAGATACCATAAGTTCCATATTGCCATGAACGATACATTCAAGAGGTAATGTAGAAGCTTCATTTAATGTTTTTATCTGTTTAAAGTTTAATTCAGGGGAAACAGTAGCTCCCTTAATGTCATAATTATTTAGGAAAGTTAAAGTTACATCATTATAGACATTGAAGGAGAAATCTGCCCAGATAGTGATATCTGTAAATTGTTTGATTAAGTACATTTCGGCTAAAGTATGTGCATAAATCATATCTGGAGCGATATCTTTTATTTTTGTAAGCCAATTTGTAAAAGCTGTTTGTTCATTATCGCGCATGATACGAGGTGTAGCAAAAGCAATTTTAATATTAGCTTCACGGCAAAGTCTTGTAGCTTCAGCATACATTTCAGCAGTGATGAATTGATGATTATAAGATTCGCCACCGAATAAAACAATATCTGCTTGATTATCAATAGCTGTCTGTACTTTAGCAATAGTATCAACAGCGACTACAAGTTGAGGTTTATTTGTTTGATTGAATGATTTGGAAGCTAAATCCTGTTGCCAAATAGTATTATCAATTTTAGCAATCTGTGGACGATGATAAGCTTCAAGGCGCATGGACATTAATTTTTCAATTAATAAGCGACGAGTATCATTCATGACGCTCATAGGCACAATGACATTTTCATCAATAGTGCAAGATAAATTTTCTAATTGATAAATAGTATTGCCTAAACGTTCCATCTGTTTTTGCACTGTTGATTTATCCATAGCGCGTTTTAGAGCTGTTTCCACAAGGAAATCACTAGTTATTTGAGCACTATAACCATCTTCATCAGTAGCTTTTAATATAAAAGGCTCATTGAGTTTAGCAATAGCTTCGATATTTAAATTTATTTTGCGTATTGGTGAAGCACTAGTATAATAACTGCGAGCTTTTTGCATGAGATTAGCATCAAAAACTTTAAATATACGGTCATGTGGGTGTACGCGATTTGGTACAGGAATGATGACTTCCATGCCAGCACTAGCAGAAGTTATTTCTTTATTTTTATAGATGATTTTAGATACATTAGTACTTACACGACCGCCGACTTTTACCCAGAAATCAATAGTATCACCGATATTTACATCATCAGTGAGTTTCATGATAGCTTGACGTTTATTATCATCATAACGAATTACTCTACCTACGAGGCGACCACGATTGTTTGGTCGTTTATCGCTCATCATGAATTTACCTTGTTTTTTCTCTAAATAAGCAGTAGTAAAATCACGATTGAATATTTGAGAAAGATTTTTTTGAATATCTTCTTGAAGTTCTGTATGGCTATAATAAGAGTTGATTTTTTGGCGGTAAGCGTCAACAACGACAGCTACATATTCTGGTTTTTTCATGCGTCCTTCAAGTTTTAAAGAAACGACACCAGCTTCGATAAATTCAGGAATTAATTCAAGTGTATTCATGTCGCGAGGACTCAATAAATATTGTCCAGCATCTTTTAAAACATTGTTATTATTTTTATCAACTAAAGTATAAGGTAGACGACATGGTTGAGCACAGCGACCACGGTTACCACTTCTGCCACCAATCATACTACTCATTAAGCATTGACCGGAATAGCATACACATAAGGCACCATGAGCGAAAACTTCAATTTCTACATCGCTATTACGGCAGATATGAATAATATCTTTTAATGTTACTTCACGAGATAAAACGACACGTGAAAAACCAAGTTCTTGAAGAGCAAGAACACCAGCTAAATTATTCACTGTCATTTGTGTACTAGCGTGTAATGGTAAATCAGGAGCTACAAGTTGAGCCAAACGTGCAGCACCTAAATCTTGAACGAGTACAGCATCAGCACCTATTTCATAAAGAAAACGAAAATAATCTGCAAGTGCAGGTATTTCAGAATTGTCTACTAAAGTATTTACAGTTACATGGATTTTTACATTGCGTAAATGAGCAAATTCAATGGCTTCTTTTAAGCCTTGTTCATCAAAATTATTGGCATAAGCTCTTGCACCGAACATTTTGCCTGAAAGATAAATAGCATCAGCACCACTTTCTACAGCGGCTTTTAATGCTTCCATACTTCCAGCAGGGGCTAATAATTCTATCAAAATATTTTCCTCCAGTTATTTTCTTAGCTTATTATAATACACAGAGTATAAAAAATAAATGGTAGTGCCATTAAAATGCCTACCATTAGTGTATGTCTTCATGTTATTTTTTAGCTTATTTATGTTTATTAGAGCGATTTTCATCAAGAATATCCCAAAATTCATTATAATCTTTTTTCAAACGAATTAATTGTTCAGCTATTTGAAGTGCCGTCAATACTGCTACTCTATCTGGTGGCAAATATTGGTTTTGTTTAGTCATAAGACGAATATTTTCATCTACTATTTTAGCAGCTTCTTGAATGTCATTGATATCACTATCTTTAGAATAGCGGAGAGGATATTTTACTCCCAAAATTTCTACAGTTACTTTGTTATTCATAAAATCACCTTAATATTTTAAAATAAGCCATGATATATTTAGTATATCAATATTATATACTAATACTATTTTTATAGCAAAGTATTTTACAAGATATTCATTTGACACTAATTTATATATTTTTTAAAATGTAATAAATATCTATGGAGAAGTAAAAAATGAAATTTAAATCATATATAAAACAAAAATGGTTATTATCAATTATAGCAGTAACTTTAATGATTGTTTATTACATGAATTTTATTCAACTACCTCCTGCTGTATCTGTGGAATTGCAACAAAACTATAAATATAAATTGATTTTGATACCGTTAGATACAAGACCACCATGTCAAAAGATGGTGGTAGATGCAGGAAAGATGGCAGGCGTACAGATTATAACACCGCCGTCAGAGATAATGGATTATTATACTAAAGAAGGCGATACAAAAAAAATACAAAAATGGTTGATGGATAATATTGATAAATCAGATGGGGTAATTGTGTCTATTGACCAATTATTGCATGGAGGTTTATTAGCTTCACGTGAGTCAGGGACGAAACAAGATGAGTCGCAAATTTTATTAAATTTTATGCGTGATTTGAAAACAAAAGCGAAAGATAAACCAATTTATGCTTTTAATGTTTTGCCAAGGATAACACCACCGCCAACTTTAGAAAGTGATAGTAAAAAAATGATAAAAATATCTCGTCTTATTGATGAGATAAGTATTTTTGAAAATGAAGATGATATAAAATTATTGGCAGATTTAAAAGAAGATATAAAACAAGAAGACTTAGATATTTATTTAGATTTATTTAGACGCAATACAGCTTTAAATAAAGAATTAATAAATCTAGCTAAAAAAGGCATCATAACAAAATTAGTGATTGGTCAAGATGATGGTGAAGATTTTGGCATACCAAATATGGAGAAGAAAAGTCTTATAAATTATGTGCATTCTTTAGGTATTAGTAATGATGTTGTGATGATAACTAAAGGCGCAGATGAGGTGGCTTTATCACTATTAGCTAATTTTGTGCAGACAAAGACAAATTATCAACCTAAAGTATATGTAGAGTATAATGATGAGAAAGCTATGCGTACAGTTATGCCGTTTATGGCAGGCTCAGTAGGCTCTACAGTAGAAGAAAAATTAGTGATGGCAAATGCTAAAAAAGTAAATTCACCACAAGAAGCTGGCTTGATTTTATATGTTTTTATTGGTAATGATGAAAATATGTCTATACAGAGACAATCTGCATTAAAGATAAAAAAATATTTAGAGCAAGGTAAAAAAGTCGCTTTAGTTGATTTAAGTAAGCATTTTTCAGCAAACGAAGTATTATTTCCTACATTATTAAAAGAAGCTGTGCCGATTAATGAATTAACTTCTTATGCTGGTTGGAATACAGCTAGTAATTCCATTGGTACGGCACTGGCGAATGCTGTTATTTATAAGGCGATAAGACCAACATTTAATACAACAAATGATATGCTTGCTGTAGAGTATAATCGTTTAAATATAAATTATGAGAGATTTCTAGAAGATTATTATTATCTAAAAGAAGTGATTGATGTAATGAATATTACCTTGAAAAATCATGGTTATGAAAATGTAAATGATTTGGATATGGAACATAATTATATTTGGATGAATAAATTACTACAATCTGATATGCAAAAGAGAGCAAATCAATTAAATAATAGTGAAGTTTTTAAAATGCCTTTTAAAGTGCAAACACCAGAGGGAGTATTTGACTTGACTATTCGCAATTTGCAGGTTGATGTATTTTTCCCATGGCCAAGAACTTTTGAAGTATATTTAGATGTAAGATTAAATTTATATAGATTAAATAATTAAATATACGAATTTAAGGAGTGAATTTTTTGGTAGAAACATTGATTATGGTATTAGGTGTAATAGCAGGATTTAGCCTGTTAAAAGTGAAAGAACATAGGCGAATAGCTGTGGTAAATTTAAATAATAAGGTACAGTTAATAGCAGTAGCTTTAATTATTTTTATCATGGGAATAAATTTAGGTAGTATGGAAGATTTTGCACATAAGATGCTGACCATGGGATTACAAAGTTTGGTATTTGCTATAATTCCTACAGTATTTTCCGTAATTATAGTATACATTTTTAGCAAATTATTTATTGTAAAAATTTAAATAGTAAAAGAAGGTTTGTAGATGGTTTATATTGCATTATGTGCATTAATTTTAGGAATTATTTTTGGTCAATTTGTACTTGATAGTACGTGGCATGATTTATGTAGTGAATTAGCAGATTATGTCTTATATTTATTGATGTTTTCTGTGGGTATAAGCGTGGGCATGAATGAATCAATAATTGAGAAAATAAAAAATTATAATTTGACAATATTATTGATTCCTATAGGTGTAATTATTGGGTCTGTTTTTGGCGGATTTATTTGCAGTTATATTTTTGATATGAATTTGGTATATAGTTTATCTATTGGTGCATCTATGGGCTGGTATAGTTTATCAGGGGTAATGCTTGAATCACTAGCAAATGCACAGATAGGCACAATAGCCTTTTTGAGTAGCTTGATGAGAGAATTTATCGCTTTTATGATGATTCCAGTTTTAGTAAAATATTTAAATACATTTGCAGCTATAGGAGCAGCAGGTGCAACAAGCGAAGATTCCACTTTGCCTATGCTTATAAAATATAGTAGTGAAGAATTTATTATTATATCTGTAATTAATGGTGTATTATGTTCAGTAGCCGTACCAATTTTAATAAACTTTTTCTTTTCCACATTATAAAATTAGTAAAAAAGCTGTAACATTGAGAAATTCTCTTTGTTACAGCTTTTATTTTTTTGTACAACACTTGTTAAAGTTAAATGCAAGAGGAGGAGCAAGTAGCTAATGAAACTAGGAAATTCAAATACAACTCTTGTTAAAGTTAAATTTGGTTAATAGGGAGTGATTAAATGGAACAGGATAAATTCAAATACAACTCTTGTTAAAGTTAAATATGTTAAAAGCTATAAATACAAGTGGTTTTTATTCATTCAAATACAACTCTTGTTAAAGTTAAATTAAACGAGCTATACAAACAAGTTTTGCCCGTTCACAATTCAAATACAACTCTTGTTAAAGTTAAATACTGGCTATTGTGCGGAAAATACGTATCTGATAACATTCAAATACAACTCTTGTTAAAGTTAAATATATACCTAATGGCCCTGCACTAGGTAAAACACCGTATTCAAATACAACTCTTGTTAAAGTTAAATAGCCTGTCAAGTTGGTGATGTAGTATTACTTAGTCAATTCAAATACAACTCTTGTTAAAGTTAAATCAATACAAAATCCTTTTATTATTTACACAACAGAATTCAAATACAACTCTTGTTAAAGTTAAATTAATGTAATTATTAATAATTGTGATTTTAATAACATATTCAAATACAACTCTTGTTAAAGTTAAATTGCTTTTTCTATACAATCTAAAAATGTATAATTACAATTCAAATACAACTCTTGTTAAAGTTAAATTGTATTTCATTTCTTTCTGAATAACACTCCACTTTATTCAAATACAACTCTTGTTAAAGTTAAATTTTTAAAAATGAATATTATATTGGTGCTGGTGTCGGATTCAAATACAACTCTTGTTAAAGTTAAATGTGAAGATTTAATAGAAAAAGTTAAAAATCATATATTCAAATACAACTCTTGTTAAAGTTAAATAAAACTTCGTAAATTCTTGGCTAGGTATGCCATAATTCAAATACAACTCTTGTTAAAGTTAAATAATCAGATACAACATGGAAAAAGAAAACACCAGAATTCAAATACAACTCTTGTTAAAGTTAAATTTTAAGTAAAATAACTATTCGATATCGGGATAATATATTCAAATACAACTCTTGTTAAAGTTAAATACCAACAGATTTTATAGGTGGTGCTAAGAGAATATTATTCAAATACAACTCTTGTTAAAGTTAAATGCCAGTAAAATTAATACTTTTATAAATAATTATAGTTTATAAAGGTTGAAATATCAATATTTATATAAGTTTTTACCAGCGATTAAGGATTTTTGGTGATTTTCTATAAATCCTTTATTTATAAGGATTTCAGGTTTTAAACTAAAAAATGATTAGGAAAATAAAAAAGGCACTTGTTTACACAAATGCCTTTAAAAAATTATTTTACATTAGCAAAAGCTTGTTTTAAGTCATCTAAAATATCATTGATATCTTCAAGACCTACAGAGAAACGAACCATACCACTATTAATACCAGCTGCTTCGAGTTGTTCATCTGTCAATTGACGATGTGTTTCACTTGCTGGGTGAAGAACACAAGTGCGAATATCGGCAACATGAACTTCATTAGAAGCTAATTTTAAGGAGTCCATGAATTTAACAGCGTTTTCTTTGCCACCTTTGATTACAAAAGTGATAACACCACTGCAGCCTTTTAAATATTTTTTAGCAAGAGGATAAGATTCATTGCTTTCAAGAGCAGGGTACATAACGCTTTCTACTTTATCATTGCTTTCTAAATATTTAGCAACAGTAAGAGCATTTTCGCAGTATTGTTTCATACGTACAGGTAAAGTTTCTAAACCTAAGTTTAATAAAAATGCAGAATGTGCAGCTGGATAGCAACCGAAATCACGCATTAACTGCATTCTAGCTTTTAAAATATAAGCTTGTTTACCATAAGTTTTTGTATAGGAAAGACCGTGATAAGATGGATCTGGTTCTACTAATTCAGGGAAATTACCATTATCCCAATTGAAATTACCGCTATCAACGATTACACCACCGATTTGAAGTGCATGACCGTCCATATATTTACTAGTGGAATGAGTAACAATATCAGCACCAAATTCAAATGGTTTACATAAGATAGGAGTTGCAAAAGTGTTATCCACAATCAAAGGAACACCATGAGCATGAGCGATATTTGCATAACGTTCGATATCAAAAACAGTTAATGCAGGATTAGCTAAAGTTTCACCAAAAACAGCTTTAGTATTAGGCTTAAAAGCAGCATGAATTTCTTCATCAGTAGCATCATGACCAACAAAGATACATTCAATACCTAATTTTTTTAAAGTGAAAGCGAAAAGATTTACAGTACCACCATAAATTTGAGTAGTGGAGATAAAGCTATCACCAGCATTACAGATATTTAAAATAGCAAGTAAGTTAGCAGCTTGACCAGAAGTAGTACACATAGCACCAACGCCACCTTCAAGGTCAGCAATTTTATTTTCAACAGCCATGACTGTAGGATTAGCAAAACGAGAATAAATTAAAGATTTAGTAGGTTCATCAAAAACAGCAGCAACATCATCAGTAGAGTCATAAACATATGTAGTGCTTTGCACAATTGGCATGACACGAGGTTCAGTATTTTTAGGGCTGTATCCAGAATGTAAACATTTAGTAGCGTCTTTCATAAAAAAATAGCCTCCTTAGTAAAATATAAATTATATTATAAAACATTATAGACAAAATAGAAAGTATTTATATACATGAAGAAAATTATTTATTGTAAATATGTTTAAAAGCTGAATATATTTTTAGATAAAAAGAAAAAACTAGCAAGTAAAATAAATACCTGCTAGTTTTTGTTTAAACATCTTTAGAAGAAATATATTTAATAATACCAAATCCTAAAATCAAAGTTAAAGCACAGATAAAAATTTCTTCATTTTGCGGAATACCTGGATAAAGTTCCAAGATAGAACCTAAAATGAATCCAAGGATAATTAAAAAAGTAGGTTGAGGATAGTTTTGCATAAGATTTTCTAATAATTTAGTAGTTAGTAAAATACCCACAACTAGACCAAATCCTAATGGAATTAAAAATGGTAAATAAAATTCAGAAGCCGCACGCATAGTTTCATCATATAATCCCATCAATAAAAGCATATAAGAAACGCTTATTCCTGGTAAAACAAGTGCAATAGCAGCTATAAAACCAGCGACAACTAATAATAAATAAGTGTACCAATTAGTAGCATCATTTGTAGTTACATTACTGATAGGAGACATTTCAAAAAAGAGAACAATTAAAAAGCCAATAGCGACATATATAGGGACTGTCCAGGAAAATTTAGTTAATTTAGCCTCGCGAAACATCAAAGGCACACTGCCTGCTACAGCACCCATAAAGAAATAAAGCATAGGCATAGGATAAGTTTCAATTAAATGCAAAATAGGTTTAGAAAAAGAAACAATACCTATTAAAGAACCTGCTAAAAATATAGTTAAAAAAAGAGAATTTCTAAATTTATTTTTCATGAATGAACTTACAGAAGAAATTAATTTAGTATAAATCCCAAGTATCATAGCCATAGAACCGCCACTAACACCAGGAACTAGCATGGTAGAACCAACAACTAACGACTTAGCAAAAGTTACAACATAATTTCTCATAAAAGTAAACAAAACCCCTTCTAAAATAAAAAATAAATTGACAATAAAAAAGACATAGCCTATAAAAGGTTATGCCTAATATGAGATTTCCAAAACATACTATAATTGTATAGTTTGTAAAAAATAAAGTCAATTAACAAAAAAAGAATTTACAAAGATTTTACAAAATCAAATCATCAATTAGAAAAGAAAATAAAAGACGACATAAAATAGATGTAATAATAGCAAGCTTAGCAAAAGTCTAGACGAAAAAAATAAATAAAAAGCGATGTAAAAACATCGCTCTAATTTAACCAAATAAAATCATATAATCACATATCATTTAAAATTTTAACGAAATCTTCCCTACAAACAGCCGAATTAAACTTTTGTCTCAAACTAGCACTGCCATACAAGCCATGAGTATACCACGTAGCATGCTTTCTCATTTCACGAGGACCAATATAATCGCCCTTCCATTTCAAAAGCATATCCAAATGTTCTAAAATAACCTGTTTTCTTTCATCAATGCTAGGTTCACCAGGATCGACACCAGTAAATAAAAATTCTTTAAAACGGCGGAAAATCCAAGGATTACCCTGAGCCCCACGACCAATCATGACAGCATCACAACCAGTATGTTCAAAAATATTTTTTAAATCCTGGCAAGTTCTAACATCGCCATTACCGATGACAGGAATATCAACAGCCTGTTTAACTTCGCGAATAATATCCCAATCAGCATGACCACGATAAAATTCTTCTCTAGTTCTGCCATGAACAGCAATAGCATCAAGCCCAGCCTTTTGAGCAAGCCCAGCCATTTCAACGACATTACAGTGTTCACTATCCCAGCCCTTACGCATTTTCACAGTAACAGGCATATCTTTTACAGCTTCACGAGTAGCACACATTATTTCATATGCTAAAACAGGATCTTTCATCAAAGCTGAACCCTCGCTATTGCGTACAATCTTCGGTGCAGGGCACCCCATATTTATGTCAATCATATCACAACAATTCAAAGAAGCCACAAAACTAGCTGCTTTATACATACGTTCAGGATTACCACTGAATAATTGAATAGCTAAAGGTCTTTGTTCAGGAACAGTCTTTAACATTTCTAAAGTTCGTTCATTGCGAAAATTAATACCCTGGTCGCTGACCATTTCAGAATAAACGAGACCACAGCCCATACGTTGAGCTAAAATACAATAAGCAGTATCAGTTACACCAGCCATAGGTGCTAAAAATACGGGAGTAGTTATTTCTAAGTTTCCTATTTTCATAAATTATTTGAAGGCTTATTTTTTAACCTTTCTAAGTACCCCTTTCTTGAAGCAGCATTACGTTCATAGAGAACGCGAAGACCAGTCAAAGTTAAGAAATGATCTGTTTTATCAATAGTGCTAGACTCTTCCGCAATCATGCGAGCAAGTCCACCAGTTGCGATTACAGTCATATCTTTACCATATTCTTTTTTTATACGATTTACAATACCATCTATTTGCCCTACAGCACCATAGATAATACCAGATTGCATATTTGTAATAGTATTATGGCAAATTACATTTTTAGGAGTAACAAGTTCTATACGAGGCAAATTAGCAGCCTTTTGGAATAAAGCATCTGCTGACATACCGATACCAGGAGCTATTACACCACCTAAAAAATCACCTTTATCATTTACTACATCAAAAGTAGTAGCAGTACCGATATCAATTACAATCAAAGGACCACCATATTGTTCAAAAGCACCAACAACATTTACAATACGGTCAGCACCTAAAAGGCGTGGATTTTCATAAACTAAGCGAATGCCAGTTTTTATACCAGGACCTACAAGTAATGGTTTTATTTTAAAATAACGTTCACACATTTTACTAATAGGAATAACAAGAGGTGGAACAACAGATGAGATAATAATATCATCAATATCGTTCATATCCATACCTTGGAAACGGAACAGTTCGTTTATGAGCATACCATACTCATCGCCAGTTTTTTGTCGGTCGGTGGAAATTCGCCAATGACGATAAAGTTTTTTACCATCATAAGCACCCATAACGATATTACTGTTACCAATGTCAAAAACTAAAAGCATTTTATCCTCCATCTGTGAGTTTAGCGGTTTTGTACTGGTCGAATAGAAACATCGCCTGCTAACACACGTTTTATTTGTCCATCAATATTTACAAGAAGAGCACCATCATCATCAATATCCACGGCAATTCCTTCTAAGACTTCATTTGTGCCGATTACACGGATATGTTGATTTAAAGTAATGGAATATTTACGCCATTCATCAAGAATAGGTGCAAAACCTTCCTCTTGACAGATTATATACAAATGTTCTAAGTAATACAAGATTTTATTTAAAAGTTTTAAACGAGAAATTTTTTTACCTGTAATTTGACTCAAAGAAGTAGCGATATTTTGAATTTCTTCAGGCATTTCTTCTTTATCAATATTAACATTAATTCCCATACCAATAATGATGTAATTTATGCAATCCATTTCAGCATTCATTTCTGTCAAAATACCTACTAATTTTTTTCCTTCATATAAAACATCATTAGGCCATTTAATACCAACTTTTACACCAGTAACATCTTCGATAGCTTTGGTGATAGCAGTAGCAGCCATCAATGTACATTTTGGTGCTTCTTGAGGTAAAAATTTTGGTTTTAAAATGACAGAAAACCAAATCCCTTTATATTTAGGAGAAAAGAAAGAGCGAGATAATCTGCCTCTACCACCACCTTGTTCTTCACTGATGATGATAGTACCATCTTTAACACCTTGAAGTGCTACTTTTTTAGCTTGAGTATTTGTGGAGTCTACAGTTTCAAAATATAAAATTTCAGAACCTAATATTTTAGTAGTGAGAGAAGATTTTATTTCTTCACTTGATAATAAGTCTGGAGAGTCAATCAAACGATAACCACTTCTAGGAACACTTTCAATATTATAGCCATTATCACGTAATGCTTTTATATGTTTCCAGATAGCAGTTCGAGATACTTTTAGCGTATCAGCTAAGTATTCACCAGATAAAAATTTGTTGCCATTTTGTTTTAATAAATTTAAGATTTGAGAACGCATAATAAAAATTGTTATAAAATAACAATAGCTACCCTCTTTTCTTTAAGATTTTGATAGGTGATATAAATATAATAAATAGATTAATAAAAATCTTGATTGTTAAAATATATAATAGCCTAACAAAGTCATATTCGCAATAAAGTTAGATAATAAATTTTAGAAGAAAAAAGGATTTTTACAAATTTTAGTAAAATATAATATATATATCTTTAAATATCTTTAAGAATTAGATTATATTTTATAAATTGGAGGTAGATTATGATGATGGCATTAAACTTTCAGGCAAAAAAACATGAAGAATTGATTATGTCACGCAAAAAAAATTGTACTGTTCGCTTAGGAGATGTTCGCAGTCAATATCCAGAAAGTTCTATAGTGTGGATTACTACTGGTAAAAAATATGAAGTGAAAAAAAGATTATATACAGCAATCATTGATAAAGTTCGCGTAAAAAAATTCGCTGAATTAACTTCAAAAGATTTAGGTCACCAAAATCCAGAAATTGATTCATTAGAAGAATTACGTTTAGATTTTGAAAATATTTATCAGCGTCGAATTACTTTAGATGATACTGTAACAGTGATATATTTTTCTGAAGTTCTTTAAGAAATTTTGAATAATAAGCTATTTTTTCATTTCTATATAATGGGAAAATAGCTTATTTATTGGGCTTTTGGAGGCATTGAAAAATTTTTTAAATTTTTTTCAAAAAAGTTGTTGACAAAATACTCTGTTATACATATAATAATATATGTCGCTGATACAGCGGCAGACAAAAAACGTCAAATGCGGAAGTAGCTCAGTGGTAGAGCATCACCTTGCCAAGGTGAGGGTCGCGAGTTCGAGCCTCGTTTTCCGCTCCAGACGGCGGCATAGCCAAGTGGTAAGGCAGAGGTCTGCAAAACCTTTATTCCCCAGTTCAAATCTGGGTGCCGCCTCCAAATGAATTTATTATGCACTGTGTGATTGCACAGTGCATTTTTGTTATATAATAAAATATTGAGCTGTGAAAAATATTGAATATAATTTTTAAGGAGTTGTTTTTTTGCGTAATCGTGGTTTTGAAATAGTGAGTGATTTTAAAGATAAATATATAAATTTACCAACTCGAAAAACAAGTAAATCAGCAGGTTATGATATCGAAGCTGCTGAAGATAAAATCATAAAAGCTGGGCAGATGGCAGTAATTGCAACAGGATTAAAAGCTTATATGCAAGATGATGAATATTTAGGTATACATATTCGTTCTAGTTTAGCTTTTAAAAAGAATTTGAATTTAGTAAATTCTCAAGGTGTTATTGATGCAGATTATTATAACAATGAAGATAATGAAGGTCATATAATGATTGGTCTGATAAACTTTGGTGATGAAGATGTAGAAATTACTAAAGGTATGAGAATAGCTCAAGCCATTTTTTATAAATTTTTAACTATAGATGATGAAAAAAATGTTGATACTATAAGAAGTGGCGGTTTTGGTTCAACAGGAGAATAATATGCAAGATTTAGACTTATTTTCAGCAATGGCTAGTGAAAATAATAAAAATATAAGCGAAAATACCATAGAAATGGATGAAGATTATCGTCCGTTAGCTGAAAGAATGAGACCGCGTAATTTTGATGAATATATAGGACAGGAAAAAATACTGGGTAAAAAATCATTTTTGCGTAGAATGGTACAAGAAGATAAAATACCTTCGATGATTTTATATGGGCCTCCAGGTACAGGAAAGACAACGCTTGCGAAAATGATTGCAGGTATGACAAAAAGTGAATTTTCTCGATTAAACGCGGTGTCTGCTGGTATCTCTGATGTGCGTAAAATCATTGAAAAAGCTGATGAAAATAGAAGATATTATCGTAAACGTACAATTATATTTTTAGATGAAATACATCGTTTTAATAAGGCTCAACAAGATGTATTATTGCCTTATGTTGAAGATGGTAGAATTATCTTGATTGGTGCTACTACAGAAAATCCGTATTTTGAAGTAAATCATGCGTTATTATCTAGAGTTCGTGTAGTAAAATTAGAATTATTAGATGAACAAAATTTAATTGATATCTTAAAAATAGCTTTAGAAGATAAAGTTCGCGGTTTGGGTAAATATAAATTTAAGTATGATGATGAAATATTATCGATAATAGCTCAATATGCTGGTGGCGATGCTAGAGTGGCTTTGAATATATTAGAGCAAGCTGGCGATGTGGCGTTAGAGCAAAATCATAATATCAATAAAGAAATTATTGAAAGTATTATCAGTGAAAAAATTCAAACATATGATAAAAATGGTGATAATCACTATGATATAGTATCGGCATTTATCAAGAGTATGAGGGGAAGCGACCCTGATGCGGCGTTGCACTATTTAGCAAGAATGTTGGTAGCAGGTGAAGATATTAATTTTATTGCTCGAAGAATTGCTATCTGTGCTTCTGAAGATGTGGGAAATGCAGATCCACAAGCTTTAGTTTTGGCTATGGCTACAGTGCAAGCTGTTCAATTTTTGGGTATGCCTGAAGCTCGTATACCACTTGCACAAGCAGTAACATATATAGCATCTGCGCCTAAAAGTAATGCCAGTTATTTGGCGATTGATAAAGCTATAGAACAAGTAAAAAGTCAAGATTGTGGGCAAGTACCAATACACTTAAGAGATTGTCATTATAAAGGTGCTAAAAAACTCGGTCATGGTGTAGATTATAAATATGCTCATGATTATCCATATCATATAGTGAAACAACAGTATTTGCCTGACAAAATAAAAAATGCTAAATATTATATGCCAACATCAAATGGATATGAAGAAAAAATTGGTAGATATATGCAGTTTTGTGAAAAAATAAAAGCTTAATTTTGACAAAAAAGCATTAGTTTGTTAGTATATGAATATATCTTAGTTGTTTACTAGGAAATATATATTTGTTATTTGTAGATAGATTTTTAGAGGGGAAAAGAAGATGAAAAAAAAGGTAGCAGTAGCTATGAGTGGTGGCGTAGATAGTTCGCTTACAGCTGCTTTATTGATAGAACAAGGTTATGATGTTATTGGCGTAACAATGACTTTAAGTGATGAAAGTAGAGAAGCAGGCGGTTCAACTGCTGTCAGTGATGCTAAAAAAGTAGCAGATGAGTTGAATATTCCACATTATGTAGTTAATTATCATAAGAAATTTAAAGATGATGTAATAAAATATTTTATCAGTGAATATGCAAAAGGTAGAACACCTAATCCTTGTGTGAGATGTAATAATACTGTAAAATTTGGTAGTTTATTGAAAGATTGCTTAGAATTAGGTGCAGATTGTGTAGCTACTGGTCATTATGCACGCATTGAACAAGATGAAAAAACAGGCAGATATTTATTAAAAAAAGGTTTAGATGTAAGAAAAGACCAATCATATGTTTTATATACTTTGACCCAAGATGTATTAAAGCATTTTATGTTGCCACTTGGAAATTATAGCAAGGAAAAAACTCGCGAATTAGCTGGAAAAATGAATTTACCAGTAGCTAATAAGCCTGAAAGTCAGGAGATTTGTTTTATTCCAAATGATGACTATAAAGCTTATTTAAAAGCAAAAGCACCACATATTTTAAAACCTGGTGATATTGTTGATGTCAATGGTAATAAATTGGGTCGACATGAAGGTGTACCATTATATACTGTGGGGCAAAGAAAAGGATTAGGTATAGCTGCTGCTCATCCATTATATGTAGTCGGTTTAGATGTGAAACGTAATCATGTAATTGTTGGTGAAAATAAAGATGTTTTTGCTAAAGGATTAGTAGCTAAAGATTTAAACTTTATCACGAGAGATGATTTCACTGAAAAATTCGTTACTACTGCTAAAATTCGTTATGGTGCTAAAGAATGTGAATGTACTGTGGAACCATTAGACAATGGCAATTTGGCTAAGATTTTATTTAGTGAACCACAAAGAGCGATTACACCAGGGCAATCTGTAGTATTTTACGAAGATGAAATCGTTGGCGGTGGCGGTGTAATTAAAAATATAATAAGATAATATATTAACGATAAAAGCAAGGGTAGATGGTACTTTTGCTTTTTATTTTATTGAGAATAAATATAATTATACAGATAATATTTATCATTTTTATTGACATGGATTATCATTTGCTATATAATGTGGTTGTTAAAAGAAGTAATAATTATTATCAAAATCAAAAACAAATATAAAGAAAGATTTTAAAATAGAAGGAGGAATATTATGACTTTAAAGGAAGCAAAGCCAGGAATGGTAGTAAAAGTTGAGTCTATAGAGGCTTCAGAATTGAAAGAGCGTCTTATGAGTATGGGAATGGTAAAAGGTACAAAAGTAAAGGTATTGCGTTCAGCGCCACTTGGAGACCCGATTGCGATATCTATTCGTTCTTTTAATATGTCTATTCGTTTATCTGATGCGGCAAAAATTGCAGTTACTCAAATTGCTTAATAATTAATGGGAGGGAGATAATAGTGGCAACATTATCCGTAGCGTTGACAGGAAATCCCAATACTGGGAAATCAACAATATTCAATGAATTAACTGGTATTAGACAAAAAATTGGTAACTGGCCAGGAGTTACAGTAGATAAAAAAGTAGGTTATACAAAACATAAAGATAGAGCTATATCTGTAATGGATTTACCTGGTACATATAGCATAAACGGACGTTCTCCAGAAGAAATTATCGTAGAAAACTATTTAAGTGGAGAAAAACCTGATATTATTGTAGATGTCATTGATTCTTCTAATATTGAACGTAATTTATTTTTATGTTTACAATTGTTAGAGCGTCGTATTCCTGTATTAGTTGACCTTAATATGATGGACGAAGCGAATAAAAAAGGAATTAAAATTTCTACAGCTAAGTTAGAAAAATTATTAGGAATGCCTGTAGTAGAAACTGTAGGTCGCAGTAAAAAATCCACTAATAAATTATTAGATATCTTCACTTCTACAGTAATGGATAGTTATAAAAATTCTCAACAGGTGGAAGAACATATTGCTAATATTGAAAAGTTAAAAGCTACTATTAGTGATAAAGAAAAATTAGAAGAAGCAATTATAGAAGCACGTTATGCTTTTATTGATAAAATTGTAGAGCAAGTTGTCGTTAAGGAAAATGTAGGTAATAATCTCACTGAAAAGATTGATAAAGTATTAGCTAATGGCTTTATGGCATTACCTATTTTAGTATTAATGTTATATCTTGTATTCCAGATTACTTTTACATGGATTGGTCAACCGATTGCTGATGAATTAGATGTACTTATAAATGAAGATTTTTATGGTTGGGCAGATGAAGCGTTGACTGGATTAGGTGTAGCTGATTGGTTACATTCTTTAGTATGTGATGGTATTATAGCTGGTGTAGGTGGAGTGCTTACTTTTGTGCCACTTATTTTCACGTTATTTTTCTGCTTGAGTTTCTTAGACGGTACAGGATATATGGCTCGTGTGGCTTTTGTCATGGACCCAATTATGCGTCGTGCTGGTCTTAGTGGTAAAGCATTGATGCCTATTATTTGTGGTTTCGGTTGTGCTGTTCCAGGTATTATGGGAGCTAGAGCGTTAGATTCAGAAAAAGACCGTATGATAACTATTTTAGTAACGCCGTTTTTAACTTGTGGTGCTAAACTTCCAGTAATGGCGTTATTTGGAGCTATTTTCTTTGGTGAAAATGCAGGTGATGTTGTATTTGCTATGTATCTTATCGGTATAATTGGTGCAATTTTAGCTTCTAGTATATTGAGTAGAACTGTATTTGAAAAGGATAATACAAGCTTTGTTTTAGAATTACCACCATATCGTATTCCAGATATGAAAACAGTATTGTTAGAAACATGGGATAAAGGTAAAGGTTATCTCATAAAAGCAGGTACAATAATTTTTGCTATGTCTGTAATTTTATGGTTCTTAAGCAGTTATAATTTTGCAGGTCAAGTAGAAGATATGTCTGAATCTTTATTAGCTAGTCTTGGTGGTATTATGTCCACATTGTTTGTATTCCATGGTTTTGATACATGGGAAGCTGGTTCTGCTGTTATTACTGGTATTATGGCAAAAGAAGCTGTTATTTCTACAATGGGTATTTTATATGGTTTACCTGATTTAAGCCCTGATACTGAAACTGTTGAAGCTGTAGGTATGGTAGCTAATACTGGATTACAGATGGCATTTACGACAATGTCTGCGTTAGCATTTATGGTGTTTAGCCAGTTATATACACCATGTATGACAGCACTTGGTACAATAAAGAAAGAAGCTGGTGGTTGGAAATGGATGTTCTTATCTGCTATTGGTAATTTTGTTGTAGCATGGGTTGTATCTTTATTAGTTTATCAAGTAGGCACATTATTAGGTTTTTGATAAATTTTGATATTTAGTATAAAAATAAACGGAGGCTTTTAAATGACGACAGGTGATATCGCTACTTGGATTATAGCTTTGATAATATTTATAGCTTTTGTTTTTGGTATGAAACGCATATATCATAATTTTTCTTCAGGAAAATGTGATTCTTGTGGTACAAATAATGGTTGTTCTGGCGGTTGCCATTGTGATTGCTGTGGAACAGATAATAAGCTAATTTCTAAGGTCAAAGATAAACAGCATTGATAATGATTATAGGCATTTTGCTTTATAATAAAAGGTCTATTATATATTATATTAAAAGGAGTCTTGATTATGTTTACAAGAACAGATTTTTGGATTGGTTTAGCTGTAGGTGTGGTAGCAGGTGCATTTGGTTATAAATATATGCAAAATCGTGTTCAGCAACAACCTGTTATTGCGGAAGGACAAGAACAAGTGTCTATGGAAGAACTTGTTCGTCAAAAAGAAGCTTTAGAAGATATGATTGCTGCACAGCAAGCTGCTGAAGTTAAATAATTTCAATAAAAAAGGAGTGTTTATTAAAACACTCCTTTTTTAAAATCTATGTGTATTTTTATAAAAAATAATTATTATATGGAGAATGTATTATGAAAAAGATGAGTTTAGGAATTCCTTTAGCTGTTGGAATGACAGGTACTGTTTTATCTTTGGTAACAGGAAGTAAAAAAATACATACTGTATTTGGAATAGCTTGGACAGCTTTATCTTTAGCACATGCGTATCAATATAAAAAAGTGATGAAAAATAATGTGAGGAAGGGTTTTAGTCAAATGAATATTCTAAATGCAGTGGGTATACCAACATCTAAGATGGATTGGTTTTTAAAATCAGTAACAGTAGGTTCTTATATACCAGGACGTATTCGTGTTTATAGTAAAGCTTTAATAAATAATGCACAATTAAAGTTAAAAGTTGAAGAAACTATGGCTAAATATAATGAACTAGACAAAGTTACTATAAATACAATAACAGGTTCTGTTCTTATTGAATATCAACCAGCAAAAATAAAAACTAATAAAGAACTTTGTGAGATTGAAGCATATATAAAAAAACGTGCAAATAGATAAGTGGGGTGGATTTTATGTCATATGCATCTGGTATGGCTATTGGATTAACTATTGGACAACAATTATTAAAATTTTTTTCTAAAGATGGAGGAAATAATAAAATTTTTAGTTTTTCAGAACTACATCAAGGATTGAATACTATAAATGAAGAAATAAAAGCACAAAGTTTTCGTTTGGCACATGCTATAAAAGGGCGTCGCCGTTATTATATTGATGCTTTAAAACAAAATGAAAAATTAGCTAAAGTATTAAGTTTAAAATTGAAAGAGTTACCATATATAAAAGAAGTTACTACTAATATTAATACGGGAAGTTTACTTATTATATATAGTTGTGTAGAAAATATTATAGATGATATATTTGCACAGTTGAAAAACAAGGTATTTGCTTTTAAACATAAAGTAACCCAAATGAGTAATCAAGCAACTACTATGGCTAGTGATACTATTTTAATGGTAGTGAAAGAGATAAATGAATGGGTTAAGAAAAAAACAAATAATGTCATAGATTTACGTGTACTAGTATCAAGTTTTTTTGCTTTAAGAGGTATACGTAAGATTTTAACTATGGGGCAACGTCCTAATGGACCACAAATGCTATGGTGGGCATTTTCTATTTTGAGAGGAATTGGTAAATAATGACGAATCAAACTATGAGATATTGTCAAATTCCATTACAATCTTATTTAACTGTAAATCAAAGAAATAAATTGACTTTACGTTTACATGCAATTAAAAATGTTGTTCTAGTAAGATATTATTCAAAGGCAGTACGTATATTTTATAAAGATAGTATAAATAAATTAGCAATTATACAGGTTTTAGGTTATAAAGTAAATATACCGGTAGTTAATAAACCAAAAGAAACTTTGCCAGTGAAGAAAGATATCAATAATGAATTACAAGCTTATAAACGAGATGCAATTATTTCTTTAGTAGGCTTTGTGGGTTTACAAGTATTGAAAAAATTTGCTCCGCAAGTATATACAAGTTTAAATATTGTGCGTAGTTTATTTGTATTGGGAATTGCACGTAATGTAATTAAAAATGGTTTAAAAGGTTTAATAACAGATGGTCAGCCAAATGCTGATACACTTACTTCGACAGCTGTTATTGCTTCAGTATTAGCAGGTAAACCAGAATCTAGTTTAAGTTTAATGACACTTTCTAATGTAGCCGAAATGCTTACTATTTATGCAGCAGAACGAGCTAGAAAACATATATCTAGTTTGTTGAAATTAGATCAACAATATGTATGGCGTGTAGAAGATGATGGACATGAAGTAAAAGTACCCATAGAAACTATTAAGGTAAATGATGTTATTGCAGTGCATACTGGAGAAAAGATTTGCGTTGATGGCAAGGTTTTAAGTGGTAATGCGGCAATTGACCAAGCTTCAATAACAGGTGAATCCAATCCTGCTTTAAAAGGACAAGATGATCCAGTATATGCAGGTTCAGTAGTACAGGGTGGACAACTTACTATTTTAGTACAGAAAGTAGGAGATGATACATCTCTTGCTAGAATTGTGCATTTAGTAGAAGATGCACAAGCTCGCCGAGCTCCTGTACAAAATTTTGCTGATAGAATGGCGAATATGTTAGTTCCTATTTCTTTTATAGGGGCAGCTATTGTTTATGGAGCAACTCGTGATTGGCAACGTGTACTTAATTTATTATTTATTGATTTTTCTTGTGGTTTAAAATTATCTACGGCAACAGCAATATCAGCAGCAGTAGCTACTGCTGCAAAACAAGGAATTTTAATAAAAGGTGGTAACTATATTGAAGCTTTAGCTGATATTGATACTGTAGTTATGGATAAAACAGGAACAATTACAGTAGGTGAGCCGAAAATAGTAGAAACACATACAGCTGAGGGTGTTTGTGAAAAAGAAATGATATTATTAGCAGCATCAGCAGAAATTCATTCAGTTCATCCATTGGCAGTGGCTATTCAAAATTATGTAGAGGAACAAGGTTGGAAAGTACCAGACCACATAGATTCAGATACAGTAGTTGCTCATGGTATGGAAGCAAATGTGGATGATTTTGATGGATTTAAAGGTGGACATATTATTGTAGGCAGTCATCATTTTATGATGGATAGAGAAGTAACAGGTCTAGATAATTTTTCTGATATAGAAACTATGCCAGGTCATAATATCTTATATGTAGCACGTGATGCTAAGCTTATGGGTTTAATTGTTATTAATGATCCAATACGTCCACAAATGAAAAAAACTTTTAATCAGATGCGTCGGCATGGTATTGATGAAATTGTAATGCTTACAGGAGATAGTGAAGAAGTAGCTAATACTGTAGCACATAAAATGGGAATTGACAATTATTATGCAGAAATTTTACCAGAAGATAAAGCTGAAATTGTAAATAGACTACAGAAAAATGGACATGTATTAATGGTAGGAGATGGTATAAATGATGCGCCAGCATTAGCTTTTGCTGATGTAGGGGTAGCATTAGGTGGTCGTCGAACAGATATTGCTGTAGAATCTTCGGATATCACAATTAATTCGGATAATCCAATAAAATTAATGGACGCTTTAGAACTTGGTCAAAATACTATGAAATTAATTCGTCAAAATTTTACAGCTACAATTACTATTAATTCGGCGGCAATGCTTCTTGGTGCTTTGGGTAGAATTAATCCACTTGTAGCAGCTATTATTCATAATACGGCTACTTTAGCGGTAGTATTAAATAGTAGTAGAATTTTGATGGGAAAAGATAATTTTTTTAATAAATAAATAATAAATTAAAATAGGTGTGATTTTTCATACCTATTTTTTTATTTGATGAATTTTTATATAGTCTTAATACTATGTTGATAAGTATTAAGGCTATTTTTATGTTATTTAAGGTATTATATACGTAATCTCAATTATCAATTAGGAGGACTATTGTGATTACATTTGAAGAAGTAGACAAGGCTTATAAAGAAAAACTTGTACTACACAAAATTAATCTCACAATCAATGATGGTGAATTTGTGGTGTTAATAGGTTCATCTGGTTGTGGAAAAACAACTTTATTGAAAACTATAAATAAATTGGAGACTGTGGATAGAGGCTTAATAAAGATAGATAATGTTTCAATACGTCAGCAAAATACTTTAGAGCTTCGTAGACGTATTGGGTATGTTGTTCAAGATGCAGGATTATTTCCACATATGACGATTTATGATAATATTGCAACTGTGTTAAGAATAAATAATTATGATAGCAATAATATAGAAAATCGCATTGATGAATTATTAGAAATGGTGGATTTAGACCCAAATAGTTATAAATATTTATATCCGTGTCAATTGTCTGGAGGTCAAAAGCAGCGTGTAGGCGTAGCTAGAGCTTTTGCTACTAATCCAGATATTATTTTAATGGACGAGCCATTTAGTGCTTTAGACCCTGTAACACGTAGTGATTTACAAGATGCAGTAGTAAAATTACAAAAGCAATTCAAGAAGACTATTGTCTTTGTAACTCATGATATGGACGAAGCTATAAAATTAGCTGATAAAATATGTATTATTCAAAAAGGTTGGATTGTACAATATGATACTCCAGAAAATATTTTGAAAAATCCTGCCAATGAATATGTACAAAATTTTGTGGGCAAAAATAGATTGTGGTCTAATCCAGAATTTATCAAAGCTAGTGATATTATGTTGAAAAATCCATGCAAAATTTCTGTAGATAGAACGATTATTCAAGCGTTGCAAGTAATGAATCATGCTCGTGTTGATAGTGTACTAGTTACGGAAGATAATAAATTTTTGGGAATTGTATGGCTAGCTGATTTACAGAATTTTGATTCATATAGTGGTTCATTAAAGAATTTTATATCAGATGATTATCATGCAGTATATGAAAATACTTCGTTGAAAGAAATTACTAATACAGTAGATTATAATCATTTCGGCATTGTTCCAGTATTGGATTTAAAAAATGAATTAGTAGGCTATTTAACAAAAAGTAGGCTATTATCAGTGCTTAGTCGTCAATATCAAGATAGTGTAAGACAAAAGGACGGAATTTTAGCATGAATAGTTCATTACTAGCTTTATTTTTAGATAAATATCCAGATGTATGGCTTCGTTTTATGGAGCATATGAACATGACTACAATGGCGGTATTATTATCTATAGCTATCGGGGTACCATTAGGTATTTTGATAACTAGAAATAAAACTGCGTCAAATATAGTTATTGGAATAGCCAATTTAATGCAAAGTATACCATGTATTGCGCTGTTAGCATTTTCTGTACCATTTGTAGGCATTGGAGAAAAGCCTGCTATTATCATGGTAATAATTTATGCTTTATTGCCAATTATAAAAAATACTTATACAGGTATTAGCAGTATTGACCCTAAACTTAGAGAAGCTGCAGAAGGAATAGGTTTATCTAGTTGGCAAAAATTAATTAAAGTAGAAATGCCACTTGCCATGCCTTTTATTATGGCAGGAATACGAATTAGTACGGTAGCAGCTGTGGGAACAATGACTATTGCTGCTTTTGCCGGAGCTGGCGGCTTAGGTTGGTTTATTAATATGGGGCTTATTGGTCTTAATATTGATATGGTTTTATTAGGAGCTATTCCAGCATCAGTTTTAGCTTTATTAATTGATTATATGTTAGCTAAAGCTGAAAATCTATTAGTGCCAGAAGGGTTAAAACCAGCAGGACAAATAAAAAATGATAAATTAGAAAAACATACATTCCAAAAAGTAGTAGTAGCAGGATTGTGTACTTTATTGGTGATAATGCCACTTGGTGTTAAAGGTTATGCTTATATAAAAGATGCTACTCAGAAAACAATTGTAGTAGGTACATCTAATTTTACAGAAGTATTTATTTTGGGATATATGTATGAAGATTTAATTGAACATTATACTGATTTTAAAGTAGAGCGTCGTTTTAACTTAAATGGTGCAGATTTTTGCTTTAGTGCTTTGACAAATGGTGATATTGATACTTTTGTAGAGTATTCAGGTACAGCTTTGATGAATTTTTGTAAATTGCCAATGAATTCAGATTCAGAAGTGGTATATAATCAAGTATCAGAGACATTATTAAATAAATATAATGTAGTAACGTCTAAACCATTAGGTTTTAATAATACTTATGTGTTAAGTGTTCGTCCAGATTTTGCTAAAGAACACAATCTAGAGAAAATGAGTGATTTGTTAGCTATCTCTAGTGATGTAACACTTGGTTGTACAGCTGAGTTTTTGCATCGTGAAGATTGCTTGCCAGGATTGGAAGCGAAATTTGGCACACAATTTAAAGATGTAAAAGCTTTAGATGCTACTATTCGTTATCAAGCAGTAGCAAATGGAGAAGTCGATGTAGTAGATGCTTTTTCCACGGACGCTTTGCTAAAAAAATTGAATTTACAGGGGTTACCTGATGATATGGGATTTTTCCCACCATTTTATGCAGTATCATTTACTAGAGGCAAATTATTAGAGCAGCACCCAGAATTAAAAGATGTATTTGCTAAATTAGATGGTCAAATATCTGATGAAGAAATGAGAAACATGAATTATGCTGTAGATGTAGAAGGTAGAGATGCTCATGAAGTGGCACATGAATTTTTAGTACAAAAAGGGCTACTTCCTGAATAAAAAAGTGATAGATAAAACCTAGGGCAAAATGCTCTGGGTTTTATTTGTCTATAAAAATAGATGTTTTAGAAAAAGGTGAAAATATGCAATTAAAATTATGTTTAAAGTCATTATTTGACATGAAAGCATTGGGATATATTATAAGTGGTTCATTGCTATATTCTATAGGATTTAATGTATTTATATTGCCTTGTGATTTATATAATGGTGGTTTTTTGGGAATTTCTCAGATAATGATTTATGTGATAGAAAATATAATAGAAATTGATTTGGGTGAAGGTAATTATACAGGGATTATTTATTTTTTGCTCAATTTACCATTGTTATATATTTCTTTAAAGCGTTTTGGTGGAGATTTTATCATCAAAACTATTTTTTGTGTAATATGTTATAGTGTATTGTTGAGTATTGTGCCAGTACCAGAAAAAAAGTTTTTTGCCTGAAAATATTACTGCATGTATTGCCGGCGGAGTTCTTTGTGGTATAGGTGCTGGCATTACTTTATTATCAAAAGGCAGTGGTGGTGGTGAAGAAATATTAGGATTATTGTTGATGCAAAAATATAAAAGTATGAGTGTAGGTAAAATATTTAATATTATAAATGTATTTGTATTTACTACTTGTATGTATATATATGATATTTCAGCTGGTGTATATTCGATTTTTTTTGCAGTAGTAACGGCTGTTGTTATTGATAGAGTACATTTACAGAATATTACTATGACGATGTTGATTATCTCAAAAAAAGAACAGCTTGAGGATTTGATTTTTAAAGCTGTTCATCGAGGAGTAACTAAAATTAAGGGGATTGGTGCATACAGTGGCGAAGAAACTAATATTTTATTGACAGTAGTGTCCAAAGATGAAGCATTAATTTTGCGTAAAATTCTTTGTGATTATGATGAAAATGTATTTATTATTGAAGATGAAAGCATAAATGTAGTAGGAAACTTTCAAAAAAGATTATAAAAATTTTAGTTAAAACAAGGATTTCTATTTGTTATGAAGAATATATATTAAATTATGTTTTTTAAGGAGATATTCAAATGACATTAGAAGAATTGGTTAATAGTAAATTAGATAAATTAAATCCGACAGATTTAATCGTATGGCGTTATATTTATGCACATAAAAAAGAATGTTGTTACATTTCTATTTATGATATAGCTGATAATTGTAATGTTTCACGAACAACAGTGCTTCGTTTTGCTAAGAAATTAGGTCTTGATGGTTTTAGTGATTTGAAAATGATGTTAAAAATGGAAATAAGTCAAGCGAGAGAAAAGCCATCAATGGATATTGCTGAAGCAACAGTAAATTTATGCAAAAATGTAGGGGAAGAAATAGCAAAACAAGATTTCACAAGATTAAATAAATTATTACATAATGCTAAAAGAATATTTGTCTATGCTTCAGGTCATGTACAGAAAAATGTTGCTAGTGAAATATCACGTTTATTTGTTAATTGTAATGTTTTAGTTTATGAGATAAAAGGTCCTGATGAAATAGGAATTATTTTAAAAAATATAACAGAAAATGATTTATTTATTATTATTTCTTTAAGTGGTGAGTCTAAAAAAGTAGTAGATGTAGCACAAAAATTATATTTACAAAAAATTCCTATTATTTCTTTGACAAAATTAAAAAGTAATACATTAGCAACACTCAGCACAGAAAATATATATGTTACGCCTATAGATTTGCCAGCTACTGTAGATTTTGAATATAAGTCTATGTTAGGTTTTTTCTTAGCAGTAGAAATGTGGTTTGTTAGTTATAGCCAATATTGTGCAGAACAAATAGAGTAATGAACTTTAAACAGTATTTTATATTTTTAAAATACTGTTTTTATTGTATTTAGAAGATTTTAAAATATTTTATAAAATAAACATTTTCAAGATATATTGACATGTTAAATCATAAAGTTTATATTAAATATTGTCTTATAATTAACTAGTTAATTATAAATATAGCTTATTAGTTAACTAGTTAATTCATGAGGATTATTGAAAGGAAGGGTAAAATGTCAAATATAAAATTATGGACAAGAAATTTTATAACTTTAGTTGGTGCTAATGGATTATTATTTGCAGGTTTTCATTTTTTATTACCTACTTTACCACTATATGCTGCGTCAATTGGAGCTAGTGGTGCAGAAATTGGAATTATAACAGGAATTTTTGGTTTTTCTGCAATATTTATTCGTTTATTTACAGATGCAGGTGTGCGTAAATTTGGTAAGAAGAAATGTTTATATTTAGGTTTGCTTTGTTCTTTTTTAGCTACTTTGAGCTATGATATGTTTACATCAGTTTATTCTTTGATAGCAGCACGTATTTTACATGGTATAGGTTTTGGTCTTAGTACGACTTTTGCAGCTGCTTTGGTTGCTGATGTAATTCCAGCTCAAAGACGTGGAGAAGGCATTGGTTATTTTGGTCTTGGCAGTACAGTGGCTATGGCTGTAGCTCCTGCTTTGGGTGTTATGTTATTGACTGATTTTAGTGCAAATATATTATTTTTTACTTCAATGATAGTTACCTTTTTGTCTGCTGTTAGTGCAAAATTATGTAATGCGAAAGAAGCTCCTTTACCAACTGAGAAAAAGCATATGTCTATCCGTCATAAGTTGTGTGAATATGGTACAGGAATACCTTCAATATTGACAATTTTATTTGGTGCAGCATATGGCAGTGTAAATACTTTTATTGCAATGATGACTAGTGAAGTAGGTATTGAAAATGCAGGTTTATTCTTTATAGTTGGTACTATATTTGTATTTATCTCTAGACCTTTTGGCGGGCGTATTTTTGATAGTAAAGGTGGCTTCTGGGTAATTTTACCAGGCGGTATTTTATATTTGATTGGATTAGGAATATTAGTTTCAGCACAATCTTTAACTGTATTATTAGTAGCTTCTGTATTCTATGGTTTTGGAGGCGGTTTATTATTGCCTTCTCTTATGACATGGATGCTTAATGTTGTTACTCCAGACCGTCGTAGTGGTGCTAGTGCTACTTTTTATAATATGTTAGATATTGGTACAAGCAGTGGTATTATTTTATTAGGCAGTGTAGCTGGTTCAATTGGTTATGTTAATATGTATTATTATGTAATCGGTGTTATGGTAATATTTATAGCATTCTTCATGTTTAATCATTTCGTTTTACAAAAGAAAGTAAAAAAGCAAAATCAACAGGAAGAACTCGCTTAAATAAAAATATGAGTTGTCATATAAGAGATTTTCTGCTATAACGAAGAATATAGTTAGCAGAAAGGAATTAGTATGATATGGATAGGATAAAAGAAGTGGATAGTGAAAAATATCCTCAAATAGATGATAGATTAGATGATTTATTAATTCATCAACTTTATCAAACGATGAGAGCTTTTTCAAAAACGCTTAATAGTGAGATTTATACAGCAGATGTATATAGTTCTGAGTGGTCTATTTTGAAAATGGTTAAAGAACATGATAATATATCACAGTTAGAATTAGCCAATTGTTTGAATGTAGAACCAGCAGCTATATCTAAAACAATAAAAAAGATGGAAGAAAAAAATCTTGTTAAGCGTCAACGCATTCAAGGAAAAAGAGAAAAATATATATTTCTTACTGAGCATGCGATAGAGCTTTATGATTTTTTAGAAAAACGAGTAACAAAACATCGTGTTAAAGCATTGAAGGGCTTAACGGCAGAAGAAAGATATACATTATTTAAATTATTACATCGCATTTGTCAAAATACGTTGACAGTAGATGAATAGAAAAAATATAATATATTATCAGCTGAGAATATTGTTAAAGATATTTGAGGCTGATTTTTTTATGTGATAAAGTAATTCGGTAAATATTTATATCAATTTTGGGAAATAATAAAAGCATTAGTATTTATAATATATATAGTGTTTTAATAGTGATGTGATATATCACATGGGCTGTGATAAAGTGCAAGTGAAGGTAACAAAATCCTAAAACCCTTGAAACTATTGAATTTATGAGTGTATTAGATTATTATATAGCCATGAGGTTGATAAAAAACAAAAACTAATACATAAATGAAATTTATGATTAAAGAAAAGGGGTTTTAATTATGAAAAAATCTTCAATTGTAATTGCAGGTGGCGGAAGTACTTTTACACCAGGTATTGTAATGATGCTTTTAGATCATGCAGACCGTTTCCCACTTCGTCAGATTAAATTTTATGATAATGATGCAGAACGTCAGGAAAAAATTGCTAAAGCATGTGAAATCTTATTAAAAGAACGTGCTCCTGAAATTGCATTTTCTTATACAACAGATCCAAAAGAAGCATTCACTGATATAGATTTTGTAATGGCTCATATTCGCGTTGGTAAATATGCAATGCGTGAAAAAGATGAAAAAATTCCAATGAAACATGGCGTATTTGGTCAAGAAACTTGTGGCCCTGGTGGAATTGCTTATGGTATGCGTTCTATCGGTGGAGTTATTGAAATCTTAGATTATATGGAAAAATATTCTCCAAATGCTTGGATGCTCAACTACTCTAACCCAGCAGCTATCGTAGCTGAAGCAACTAGAAGACTTCGTCCAAATTCTAAAATCATCAACATCTGCGATATGCCAGTAGGTATTGAAGATAGAATGGCTGAAATTTTAGGTCTTCCAGGTGGCAGAAAAGACATGACTGTTCGCTATTATGGACTCAATCATTTTGGTTGGTGGTGTGATATCCGCGATAAAGATGGTAATGATTTAATGCCACGTATCAAAGAACATGTTGCTAAATATGGTTATATTGTAAATCCAGAAGCTCATAATGATGAAGCTAGTTGGAATGATACTTTTGGCAAAGCTAAAGATGTTTATGCTGTTGACCCAGATACATTACCAAACACATATTTAAAATATTACTTATTCTCTGATTATGTATTTAATCATGACAATCAACATCCAGACCATACTCGTGCAAATGAAGTTATGGAACATCGTGAAAAAAATGTATTTGCAGCAGCTAAAGAAATTGTAGAAAAAGGTACAGCTGTTGATTGTAAATTCCAAAGTGATGATCATGCAAGCTATATCGTAGACCTTGCAGAAGCTATTGCTTTCAATAAAAAAGCTCGTATGCTTTTAATCGTACCAAATGATGGTGCTATTTCTAACTTTGATCCAACAGCTATGGTAGAAATTCCTTGTATCGTTGGTTCTAATGGTTATGAAAAAGTTTGCATCGGTAAAATTCCTCAATTCCAAAAAGGTTTGATGGAACAGCAAGTATCTGTAGAAAAACTTGTTGTAGAAGCATGGATTACAGGTAGCTATCAGAAATTATGGCAAGCACTCACTTTATCTAAAACAGTACCAAGTGCATCTGTAGCAAAAGCTATTTTAGATGATTTAATTGAAGCAAATAAAGATTATTGGCCTGAATTAAAATAATAAAGAGAAGTATATATTAAGAGAATTGTATTACTAAAAAATCAAGGCACAGAGCATATTACTTTGTGCCTTGATTTTTGAATAAAGTATTCAGAAGTTTTACATAAATAGTAATATTAGTGTAATATTTAAGGGAATGAGAAAGGTTGGCGAGAGAAATGGCATTTAATAAAGATGTTGTGATGCAAAAAATTCAACGTTTTGGTGGTGCGATGTTCACACCGGTCATAATGTTTGGGGTTTTTGGTATCTTTGTAGCAGTGTCAATTTTGTGTAAAAATCCAATGATATTAGGTTCTATAGCCGAAAAAGGTACGGGTTGGTATGATTTTTGGTATATTGTCGAACAAGGTGCTTGGACAGTATTTAATCAATTACCTTTATTATTTGTAATTGGTCTACCTATTGGTTTGGCTAAAAAAGAAAATGCTAGAGCTGTAATGGAAGCATTTTTAATATATCTTATTTTTAATTATTTTATATCCGCAATGCTCAATTTATGGGGAGCAAGTTTTGGCGTAGATTTTGCACAAGAAGCTGTTCCAGGTAGTGGTCTGACAACAATTGCTAATATTAAAACACTTGATACAAGTATGGTTGGTGCTATTTTAATTTCTTCAATAGCTGTATGGTTACATAATAAACTATTTGATGTTGATGTACCAGAATGGCTTGGTCTGTTTAAAGGTTCTTCTTTAGTTGTTATTGCAGGTTTTGTACTAATGTTACCTATAGCACTTTTATTCTGCTTGATTTGGCCACATTTCCAATCATTAATCGCATCATTACAAGGTTTCTTGACTGGTGCAGGTGTACTTGGTGTTTGGGTATATACATCCCTTGAACGTATTTTAATACCAACAGGTCTTCATCATTTTATCTATATTCCATTTATTTATGGTCCAGCAGTTGTAGATGGTGGTATACAGGCTTATTGGCTTCAACATATTCAAGAATTTGCTCAATCAACAAAACCTCTTATTGAATTATTCCCACAAGGTGGTTTTGCTTTACATGGTATGAGTAAAATGTTTGGTTGCCCTGGTATCGCACTTGCTATTTATTTCTCTGCTAAGAAAGAAAATCGTAAAAGAGTGGGTTCTTTGTTATTCCCAGCAGCAATTGTAGCAGTATTATGTGGTATTACTGAACCTCTTGAATTTACATTCTTATTCGTTGCTCCTGTATTGTTCTTAATTCATGCAATTTTAGCTGGTACTTTAGCAGCTACTATGTATTTCTTTGGTGTAACTGGTAATTTTGGTGGTGGTTTACTTGATACAGATTTATTCCAAAACTGGATACCACTTTTCAATAATCATTGGGACACATATCTCACACAAATAATCATTGGTTTAATCTTCACATGTATTTGGTTTGTTGTATTTAGATTTTTAATTGTAAAACTTAATTTGAAGACTCCTGGTCGTGGGGATGACGAAGAAATCAAACTTTATAGAAAAGCTGATTACAAACAAAAAGTAGCAGGCGATGAACGTGATAGAAAAGCTGCTGCATTTTTAGAAGCTTTAGGTGGTAAAAATAATATCGTAGATGTTACAAACTGTGCTACTCGTCTTCGTGTAACTGTAAAAGATGATAGTTTAGTAAAAGATACAAATGTATTTATGGCAGCAGGTGCTCATGGATTAGTTCATAATGGTTGTGCTATTCAAGTAATTGTAGGTCTTTCTGTACCACAAGTTCGTGAACGTTTTGAAGCTTTACTTCAAGGTCCTGATGTACTTCAAAAAGAAGAATTAGTTTCTAACACAGATAAATCTCCAAGCTTAAAAGCTTTTGCAACTGGTGATTTAGTGTCTATTGAAAATGTACCTGATGAAGCATTTGCTTCTCGTGCTATGGGCGATGGTGTAGCAATTATTCCAACTGAAAAATATATTACAGCACCAGCTAATGGTTCTGTTATGATGGTAATGGAAGAAACAGGACACGCTCTTGGTCTTAAACTTGATACAGATATGGAAATTTTAATTCATATAGGTATTGATACAGTTAATATGAAAGGCGATGGCTTCAAAGTTTTAGTCAAAGCTGGCGATGAAGTAAAAGTTGGCGATAAATTAGTAGAAATTGATATTGAAAAAATCAAAAGAGCTGGATATAATCCAATCACTATAATGATAGCTACTAATTTTGACCAATATAGCTTATTAAAATTTGAAAAAGAACAAAAAGTAATTGCAGGCAAAACAACTGTAAGCACATATTAATAAAATTAAGGCAAAATATAATGGTAAAATATTATATTTTGCCTTTTTGCTATAATTTTTATAATATAATAGAAAGAGTGATATAAATATAATTAAAATTTAAGATATAAGGTGAAGATATGAAAAGTATAAGAGTTGTAGCAGCTATAATTAAAGATAAAGATAAAATTTTGGCAACTAAAAGAAGTTATGGGGAGTTTAAAGGTGGTTGGGAATTCCCTGGTGGAAAGATAGAAGAAGGAGAAGATAAAAAAACAGCATTAATTAGAGAAATAAAAGAAGAATTAAATGCTAATATTGAAATTGATAGCTACTTTGCTACGATAGATTATACGTATCCTAATTTTCATATGATTATGGATTGCTATATTTGCAGTATAGATGATTTTGCAATCAATGAAGAAATACATGATGAGGCAAAGTGGCTGACAAAAGATGAATTAGATAGTGTGAATTGGCTGGCAGCTGATGAAAAAATCGTAAATAAATTAAAAATATATTTAAGTTCAAAGATTGCAGTAAGTGCTTGTCTTTTAGGTGGTAATTGTAGATATAATGGCAAAAATAATTATAATGAAGAAATAGAGCATTTGCTAAAAGATAAAGAAGTATATAAAATTTGCCCAGAAGTATTGACAGGACTTAGTATTCCTAGAAAGCCTGTAGAAATAAAAGATAATAAAGTCATAACACAGGATAATGAGGATATGACAGAGATTTTTCTTCATGGTGTAGATATGGCATGGGAAAAATTAAAAGATAAAAATATAGATTTAGCTATATTGAAGGCGAATAGTCCAACATGTGGCAGTAAAACAATTTATGATGGAACTTTTTCCCATACATTAGTAGAAGGAAATGGATTGTTTGCTAAATTATTAAAAGATAATAAAATCATGGTAATCAGTGAAAAAGATATAGAATAAAAAAATACCTAATGAGTTTATGTGATAAATTTTGCTTTATACATAGCTCATTAGGTATTTTTTATAGAATTAAATTATTAAGTTTGTTTAGACTTATTTGTCTAAATGCCAAATATCATTATTATATTCAGCTATTGTGCGGTCACTGGAGAAGTAACCAGCGTTAGCAATATTGATTAAAGATTTTTTAGCCCAAGCTAAGCGGTCTTCGTAATCATTATATGCTTGGTCTTTTGTTTGAATATAAGCTTTTAAATCTAATAAACTCATGAACCAGTCTTTAGAAATTAATTCGTGATGTAAACGATGGAGATTTTCTGTCTGTCCAATAGAAGTCATTTCTTCAGAAATTAAGAAGTCTACTGCATTTTTAATGATTTCATCATTATTATAGTATTTTCCTGCATCATAATCATTGTTGTTGTAATGAGCGATAACATCATCACTGCTTTCGCCGAAGATATAGATATTGTCATCGCCAACAAGTTCATGAATTTCTACATTAGCGCCATCTTCAGTACCGATTGTAATAGCACCATTGAGCATGAATTTCATATTACCAGTACCACTAGCTTCTTTACTTGCAAGAGAAATCTGTTCAGAGAAATCGCAAGCAGGAATGAGTTTTTCAGCGTTAGTTACATTGTAGTTTTCTACCATTACCACTTGAATATATTTAGAAGCTACAGGGTCTTTAGCGATAATATCTTGAAGACATAAGATAGCATGAATTATATCTTTAGCAATGATATAAGCTGGTGCAGCTTTAGCGCCAAAAATGAAAGTAATAGGTGTAGAAGGAACATAACCACTGCGGATTTTTTGAAGAAGTTGAATGATATAGAGTAAATTCATTTGTTGACGTTTATATTCATGTAAACGTTTAATTTGAATATCAAAAATGCTATTTGGATTTAAAGTCAAATGCATTGTTTTATTTAAATAGTTGCATAAATCCTGTTTACGATTTTGTTTGATAGTTAAGAGTTTATTTAAAACAGTTTCATCATCAACAAATTTCAATAAATCTTTTAATTTTGTAGCATCAGTTTTGTATTCATCACCAATTAAAGATGTGATATATTGACTTAACTCATGGTTGCAATGCAATAACCAACGGCGAAAAGTGATCCCATTTGTTTTGTTGTTGAATTTTTCTGGGTATAATTCATAGAAAGCTTTTAATTCGCTATTTTTAAGAATTTCAGTATGCAAGGAAGCAACACCATTGATACTATAGCCAAAATGAATATCCATATGAGCCATATGCACAAGGTTATGCTCATCAATGATTTGTACAGCTTTGTTATCACTGCGAGATTTAGCAATAGCATTTAATTCTTGAATAGTAGAAATGAGTTGAGGTACTACTTGTTTTAAATCTTCAAGATGCCATTTTTCAAGTGCTTCAGCCAAGATAGTGTGGTTTGTGTATGCACATGTTTTGGATACGATATCAATAGCTTCATGTAAATCGATACCTTCTAAAACTAAGCGATTGATTAATTCAGGAATTACCATAGATGGATGTGTATCATTGATTTGGATACATACATATTTATAAAGTTCATGTAAATCATGTCCTTTAGCTTTTTCTTCCATCAAGATTAATTGTGCAGCATTGCTTACCATGAAATACTGTTGATAGATACGAAGCATTTGACCTTCTTTGGTGCTATCATCAGGATAGAGGAATAAAGTTAAATTTTTACGAATGTCTTTTTGGTCAAAAGAAATACCATCATTGACGATAGTTTCGTCAATAGTATCAATATCGAAAAGATGTAATTTATTTAATCCTTTTTGATAGCCTAATACATCAATATCATATAGTTTGGAATGAACAGTAAAACCATTAAATTCGACATCAAAACCAATATTAGTATCATTTAACCAAGATTTATCTGTAATCCATGGATTTTTTTCTTCTTTTTGAAGATGATTTTCAAATTTTTGTTTGAATAAACCAAAATGGTAATTTAAACCTACACCATCTCCAGATAAATTTAAAGTTGCAATAGAGTCTAAGAAGCAAGCAGCAAGTCTTCCAAGACCACCATTACCTAAAGATGGTTCGAGTTCAATTTCTTCTATATCACTTAAATTTTTGCCATTATCAGCAAGTAATGTTTTTATTTCATCATAAATACCTAAATTTATTAGGTTGTTAGATAATAATTTACCTATTAAAAATTCAGCAGAAATATAATAAAGTTTACGAGGGGTTGAAGTTGGTTTTCTGTCATTGCTTAAATTTTTTACTAGCATTAATAATCCAGTATACAATTCTTCATTTGTACAATCTTCAATTGTTTTATTAAATTGAGTTTGTAAAATATTAGTTAATTTAGTTTGCATATTTTCTACTCCTTTAATATTAAACTTTGATTATGCACCACTATATTTAGATTAGAGAATAAGCAATATTTTGTAAAGGTTATTCTCTAGTTCTATATTATAATATATAGTGTCAATACTTAAGGTTTTTTCTAAAGAGTAAGAAAAAAGAATTAATTACATATATTAAATACATAGATATTAAAAGTTTAAATTTCTTTAGAGTAGATAATAAAAACTGCACTTCTAAAATTATATTAGGTTAATTTTAAAAATGCAGTTTCTAGTTTATAAATTTAATTTTATCTGGAATCTTTATTATTTTAATTGCAAATATTCTTCATCAGTTACAGGTTCAAGCCATTCGTTAGAGCCACCAACAGCAGGAACTTCAATAGCTAAATGAGAAAAGAAACTATCTTTTGTAGCACCATGCCAATGTTTTACTTCTGCAGGAATATTGACAACATCGCCAGCTTTTAATTTTTGAGCAGGTTTTCCCCATTCTTGATAATATCCTTCGCCAGCTGTTACTAATAACATTTGACCGCCTTTATGATGAATATGCCAATTGTTGCGACAAGCAGGTTCAAAAGTAACGTTACCAATAGAAACACCTGTAGTAGTTAGCATATTCAAATGAACTTGACCAATAAAAAATTTACTGAATTGTTCTGGTAATTTATCTCCTAAAGGAAAAATTAAAGAATTACTAAATTCTTTTAATGTAGACATATTATTACCTCCAAATAAATATTTTTCTATATATTGTTATACTACTTGGAGTGAACTTCAAGTCAAGGTTTTAAATAAAATATTATGTATATTAAAATGGATTTCTCATTTGAAAAAGTATTTTATCTATGATAAAATATCTATAAAGTTCAGTTTTCCGAACTAATAGCTTTAATATTTAAAGGTATGGTGATATTATGGCAAATTTGAATAATTTCATGTTTAAGGTAAAAGATTATAATAAAAATAAATCAAATAATATTGTAAATAGTAATATTACTTTTAATGAATATGCAGATAAATGGTTAAAAGAATATCATTTACAGATAAGAAAATTAGATTTGCCTATAGTTATTAATAATATAAATATTGGTAAATATTATTTTGGTCAAAAGAGATTAAAAGATATTACTTCTTTGGATTATCAACAATTTTTGATGAATTATTCTTTAGGGAGAAAGAAATCTTCTGTAGAACAGGCAAATTCAATTATTCAAAGTTTATTAAAATCGGCATTAAATAAAAAATATATATAATTATTAAATTTTTAGTTTTAATTTATTTATTAATTAAGACTAAATTCTGTATAGTGCAGAATTTAGTCTATTTTTTTATATAGATATTTTATTTTAATTGAAATGTAAATTGTTGAGTAGCATAACATCTAACATCTTGTCCGTTAGTATTTTTAGCTGGTAAAAATTGCCATTTATATGCTGTATTTAAAGCTGCTTCATCAAGTGCAGAACTTCCTGAAGAAGAAATTATTTCAGCAGATTCTATACTGCCATCTTTACCAATAAGAAAACGTACTATGGATACGCCTTCAATTTTATTATTGCGTTCTTTAATAGGATACTTTGGAGTAGGACTTTTTATTATTCTGGGAGGAATTGCAGGGTTACTATAAACATTATCATCATTATCATCGTTACCATCGCTATCTCCTACACCAGAACCACTGCCTGATCCAGAACTTTCACCATCACCTGTTCCTTCACTAGAACCAGAGTCTGTACCAGCTCCATTACCAGAACCTGTATCATCATTAGTATTTATAGTAGCATTATTACCGTTATGATGATTAGAATGTTCAACGTTATTATTTATTGGTGGAGCAATTACTGCTTCCTCTGTAGTTATTTCATGTTTTTCCACTTTTTCTTGTAATTCTTGAATTTGTTCGTAAGTTACATTAGTGGTAGCTATGTCAGAATGTTGTAAAATACTATCTGGAGTTATAGGAGCTTGCTCTACTGGCGCAGGCTCTAAAGGTGGTGTATAAGTAGAGTCTGTGATATTCGCTGATGCACTGCCTCCACCACTTCCGCTTACAGAAGTTATTTCCACAATTTCATCATATTGTGGTAGAGTAGTGAATTTTAATAATCCAGTGATAGAAATAAAAAGAAATATAAATATGTGAAATAAAAATGAACCAATTATACTGATTTTCTTTCGTTTTTGTTCATCCATTAATTACCACCCGCTCCATTTGTTGCTAAACCAAAACGAGTGATACCAGCTTTTTTTAATGTATCAATAAAAGAAACTACTTTGTCATAATTAATATCTTTATCTGCTCGAATAATAATAGCAAATGATGGATTATTTTTTTGCTCTTTAGTTGCTTGCATTAATAATGTTTGAATATCTGTTTGTTGGTCTTCTAGATAAATACTACCATCATCCTTTAGGGTTACCGTAAAATTAGTTTTGTTATCAATAGCAGCAGAAGTAGCTTGTGGTAAATTTACAGGAATAGTTTTTTGTTCTACCATGTACATCGTACTAAGCATAAAAAATACCAATAAAAAAAACATAATATCAATCATTGGAATGATATTTAAATCAGGTTGTTTAGTCTCACGATAATTTCTTAATTTCATTTATTAGCACCTCTGACTTTAGCCTCAGATAAAGCAGAAAAACATTGTTCCATATTAGTGATAATATTGTTCATTTTATGTGAGAGATAAGAATGAACACATAAAGATAAAATTGCCACACAAAGACCAGAAGCTGTGGCAATTAGAGCTTCACCGATACCACCTGTAATGGCCATTGGTTGACCAGCTTGAATATTAAAAATACTAAATGTGGTAATCATACCAACAATAGTTCCTAAAAGTCCTAAAAGTGGAGCTAATGTGGTAATTACACTTAAATAACTTAATTTTTCACGTAAACGAGACATTACAATATTACCCTTCATTTCCATAAAAGCCTCAGTACGTTCTACTGTAGGCAAAGGACTTGCTTGAGTTAGAATATTAGCACAAGCTCCTTTATGTGTTTTAGCAAATTCAAAAGCTTTTTCTAGCGTTTCTCCAGATAGAATATCGCAATATTGTTTAGTAAATAAATGACCAGAATCAATAGATTTATAAAACAGATATCGTTCAATAGCAATAAAAATAATAACTAGTGAACAAATAAGTAGTGGATACATTACTAATCCACCTTTTTCAAAATACATTAATACATCAGACAAAATATTACCTCCTAAAAATAAAAATACCTTCCTAACCTGAAAAGAAAGGAAGGCATAAATATATAAAATAAATTTAAATTCAGCAATATTATATATTTTCCTATCCATGTCACTCGCAGGAATCGGAAAGATAATATAGGCAGTTCTTCTGGCTTGGAGTCATTGCATAATTTCGCCTTCCCAGTTTCCCAGTGACATAAATGAAATATAGCTCGTCCTTACAGCGGCGGGACCGCATCGGCTTATACCGATTTCTCTATTAAGTACAAAGTACACCTAAATTATGAATTATTCATTTGTTGCATAGAAGTATAGCATTTTTTATAAAAAAAAACAATAGTATTTGATAAAAGATTAAAATTAGATTAAATTTTTATTGACATTAACTATATTATCATTTATAATGCAAAATTGTAATAGATAAATACAATCTATGAAAAGATAAATATAGATAAAGTTAGGTGTAGCAATACTTAATAGAGAAACAGGTGTGAAACCTGTGCTATCCCGTAGCTGTAATGTGGAGCGAGTCTTAAATATGTCACTGGGAAACTGGGAAGGCAAGATGAGCGGTGAAGCAGAGCCAGAAGAACTGCCTAATTTTAGTAGCCAATAAAAGTTACTGCGAGAGACGGTATGGTGAAGTTTTTACATAATTACGCCTTTTGTTGATAACAAAAGGCTTTTTTGTATTTAATTTAAATAAATAGAGAAATTATATGGGGAATCTAGTGAGAATCTAGAGCTGTACCGCAACTGTGTTGGGAGCAGTATTATCAGTATCCTCTCGCAAAGGGATAATATTGCATAGATCTTAGTCAGGGCGCCATTTTTATGTTCATAATTTGCGATGTACAAATTTGAATAGTGCAAATAAACGTAGATATTATTTATATGTTTATAATTAGCACTGTTTTGTCATGCAGTTATGAAAAAAACGACTGCATATATTGTAGTCGTTTTTTTTTATAAAAACTTATATGAATTATAGATATGGAGAGTGTGAAATGAATTTATCAAAGAAAAAATTAGCTATGTGTATATGTTTAGCAACTTTAAATTTAGGCAATAATTATGTAGGAGCAACTGAAGCAACAGAAACAGTTGAACAGTTAAAATCTTATAATTTAGATGAAGTAGTTATAACAGCTACAAAAAGAGAAGAAAATTTAACGGATGCTAATGCTAACATTAGTGTAATAACAAAAGAAGATATAGAACGTATGCATTATAATACTATAGAAGAGGCTCTGCGTACTGTGACAGGTATACAATTTTTAGATTATAATTTACCTGGGTATAGTATGTCAAAAGTTAGAATAAATGGTTCTGATCAAGTTGTAGTATTGATTGATGGTGTTCGTGTATCAATGACAGGTACAGGACAAACATATCCATTTCATTTAGTTAGTGATATGGAAAATATTGAGCGTATAGAAGTTTTAAAAGGCTCAGCGTCTGTATTATATGGTAGCGATGCTAAAGGGGGAGTAATAAATATTATTACCAAGAAAGATACTGAGCCTAAAACCAAAATAACTACTAGTACAGGACGTTTTGGTAAAGAAGAATATAAAATAAGTACTGAAGGTTCATTAGGAGATACAAGTTATAGAATTTATGGACAAAAAGCTATTTCAGGAAAATTCAAAGATGGTAATGATATAGAATGGAAAGCGCATGATAATTCTGAAAATATAGGAGTGATGTTAAAGCAAGATCTTTCAGATAATGCTAATATTATACTAAATTATACAAATGGTGATGATGATTTTTCTTTTTTAGATCATTTATATAATCAAGATATTAAAGGTGAAGCTAAGTCAAGAAATTTGCAAATAATATATAATCAAAAAATAGATGATAGTTTGAGCAATGTATTAAGTTATAATAATGCCAAATTTGAACATGTTGGATTATTACATAATTCAAGAGATGATAGTTGGGGTAATTTCTGGAATAATAGATATAAAAGTACAGTGATAAATGATACTTTAACAAAAATTTTTGGTGATACTCATGTGGTTACTGTAGGTCTTGAGCATATAAAATCCGAAAATTTAAATCCATCAACAGTATGGACACCAGATTATCGTTCCTATGAAACATATCAATCGTTAAAAAATACATCATATTTTTTACAAGATGAATGGATGTTTGATGATAAATGGAAATTAACAAGTGGTATACGCTATGATGATCCATCTGGTGGTCTAGTAGAATTAGAATCAAATACAGCTAAAAGTTTTAATTTAGGATATAATTTTACAGATGATACTAATATATATATAGCATATAATGATTATTTTGTATTGCCATCAATGTATCAACTTTATGATACTAACTATGGTAATGCTAAATTGTTACCAGAAGAAGGCAAAAATTATGAAGTGGGCATTAATCATAAAATTGATGATAGTTCAATGATTAATGCACATTATTTTAAACGTGATTCTGACAGGAATATAGGTTTTGATGTGAAAGAAGATACTTATGTTAATGACAGTGAAAAAGCTCATGGTTTTGATATTCAATATGAAAAATATTTTGATGACTCTTGGCATGGATTATTGAGTTGGTCGAGGTTATCATATACAAATAAAAAAGGAACTACAGATTATGGATATTTACCTAAAAATATGGTAACAGTTGGTGTAGATTATACAAAAGATAAATGGAATATTGGATTAGATGGAAAAGGTTTTATTGGTAGAGATGGCAATAAGGTAGAATCAAAAGGGTGGCCAAGTGATAATTATTGGGTATTCAATTTAGGATTAAATTATAAACCAGAAGATAATCTAAAAGTTTTTGCTAAGGTAAATAATTTATTCAATCAAGAATATGCAGAACAAACTAATGCTATTTGGTGGGGCAGTAAACCAGGTGATTGGTATGGTATGCCAGGTAGAAATTTTGCAGTTGGTATGGAATATGAATTTTAATTTAATATAAAAGATTAGGAAGAAACATATAGAAAATAAAGATTTTCTATATGTTTTCTTCTTAAAATAAGATAATTAAATAATGGATATGAGGAAAGGGTTTAACCTATGGTAAAATATTTATTTAATTATCCAGTTATAGATTGGTATGAAAAAGAACTCCAGTTGATGGGACAATCATTAGGTGAATATGTAGCATCTATGAAATTAGATGGCATAGAACAATTAATTTATGATAATAATATGATATTAAAATATAAAGAATCAACAATAGGTGTACATCTTGAATATTGGTCTTATTGGATAGATTTTTGGTGGAATAATCAGCAACGATTAGATTATATATTTGAAAGTAATGAAGAAAAGAAACATTATTATAAAGCTCAAAATATATATGAATGGATTGAATATATAAAAAAAAATATAACTTTGGCTCTGAATTTAAAACCTCAATATTTAGTATGGCATGTGTCAGAAGCAAATGTTCAAGAAATATTTACTTATAATTTTTATTATAATGATAGACAAGTTTTATTAGCTACTAGTGAAGTTTTTAATGAAGTAGCAAAAATAATACCAGATAATGTACTGATATTATTTGAAAATTTATGGTGGCCAGGATTGCGTTTAAATAGTATGGAGAATGTAGTGTATTTTTTTGAGAAATTAAAACATAATAATGTTGGCATTATGTTAGATACTGGACATTTAATGAATACAAATATAAATTTAACATCAGAATTAGAAGCTAGTATATTTATTAAGGATATTGTAAATAATTTAGGTAGTTTTGCGAGTTTGATAAAAGGAGTACATTTAAATTGTTCATTATCAGGGCAATATCAAAAAAAATTTATTGAACAGCAATTTAAATTTTGTGAATTTGATAAACATAGATTATGGGAACATATTACAAAAATTGATAAACATGAAATTTTTCAAACTAAAGCTCCAAGTTTTTTAATAGATTATATACAACCACAATATGTGGTTCATGAACTTGCTTACGATAATTTAATATTATTACGTAATAAAATAATGGCACAATCAAGAAATTGTAAAATGTATTGAGGTTAATGATTATGAGAAAACTGTGGCTTATAATAGGAATTTTTATCATATTACTAAATATAAGTGGTTGTTTTTGGCAAAAGGAACAAGATAAAAAAGAGACTTTTATACTATATAGTGTAGTAGATGCGACTGGTACACGATTAGATTTTGAAGAGAAGCCAGTTAGAATAATGAGTATGAATATTTCAATTGATGAAGTATTATGGGAAATAGTAGAAAAAGATAGAATTGTAGCATTATCTAAATTAGCCGATGATCCCAAAATTAGTTCTATTAGTAAAGAGGTAAAAAACCTAAAAGGACGAGTTTCTAGTGGGAATATTGAACAGATTTTAGCTTATCAACCGGATTTAATAATAGTGCCAGATTACAATATGGGATTTATAAAATCGTTAAGAAGCTTGGGATTAAAAGTATATGTGTGTAAAACACCAGTAAATGTAGATGAAATATTTACTTATATTAATAAAATCAGTAAAGTTGTTGGTGAACAAGAGAAAGGAGAAAACTTAGTAAAAGAACTTAAAATAAAATTAGCTACAATTACTAAAAATGTTGAAAATAACATTCCTGAAAATAAAAGAAAAAAAGTAATAGTATTAACATCAACTGGTTTATTGGGTAGTAAAGGCACTTTTAGTGATATTTGTTATTATGCTGGAGTAAAAAATTGTTTTGCTGATGAAGATATAATGTTTGAAGGAATTTTTCCTAAAGAATTATTATTAAAGGTAAAGCCTGATATTATCATGATTTCTGATTGGAATTTTAATGTAAATGAAAAATCTAGTATTTTTATTGAAGATATATTAAAAAATCCTTTATACAAAGATTTACCAGCTATAAAAAATAATCAAATATATAAAATTCATAGTAATTATTTGAATTCTACATCACAAAATTTTATTAAGGGTGTAGAGGAAATTACTCTTATAGCGTATCCTGAAATTAATTTTAAGGAGGGCGAATAATATGTTAAAAATAAGAAATGGAATATTTTTTTGTGGATTAATGTTAATATTATTATTAATTAGTATATGGGCTATTAGTATTGGTACTGTACAGTTAAATTTGATAGATATTCAAAAAGCACTGATGTATATTTTTAATCCTAATTTTTCATTAACTGAAAGTGGACATGGAATAGAAAATGATATTATTTGGTTAATTAGAATACCACGAATATTATTGGTAATATTAGCTGGGGCTGGTTTAGCTATCAGCGGTGTAGTTATGCAGGCTATTGTACAAAATCCATTAGCAGATCCGTATATTTTAGGTGTATCATCAGGTGCTTCCCTTGGTGCTACGATAGCTATTTTTTTCAATGTAGGTATTTATTGGGGAAGTAATTTTGTGGGAATTATGGCATTTTTGGGTGCGTTAATGATTTCAGCATTAGTCTTATTTGTAGCTAATTTAGGTGGACGGACTAATTCCATGAAATTATTATTGTCAGGAATATCTTTAAGCGCTGTTTGTAGCGCTTTTTCTAGTTTTATAGTGTATTTTGCTGACGATAAAGATGGTATAAAAACTGTGATTTATTGGATGATGGGAAGCTTTGCAGGTACACGTTGGGAAAATTTATATGTAGTAGCTCCAGTAGTAATTATATTAATAGTATTTTTTTATACACAAAGTAAAATTTTAAATTTGATGTTATTAGGTGATGAAACAGCAATTACTTTAGGAACAGATTTGGCAAAATATAGATATGTTTTTTTATTAGGTAGTGCTTTATTAGTAGCTATGGTAGTTTTTTCAGCAGGAATGATTGGCTTTGTAGGATTAATAGTGCCACATATAGTACGTATGTTGATTGGCACAGAACATAGAATTTTATTGCCTTTTTGTGCAATAACTGGAGCGATTTTTTTATTAATAGCAGATAGTTTATGTAGAACATTATTACCAGCTACAGAAATTCCTATAGGTATTTTGATTTCTTTGATAGGAGCTCCTTGTTTTGTTTATTTAATGATAAAGAAGACATATGGTTTTGGAGGTAATTAAATGGAAATAATAAGTGAACAAGTAAAAAAGTTTATTGGGAATAAAGAAATTTTAAAGGGTATAAACATAGATGTAAAAAATAAAGAGTTTTTAGGAATAATAGGTCCAAATGGTAGTGGAAAATCTACTTTTTTAAAATGTATTTACCGTATATTGAAACCTAGTGAAGGCAAAATTTTATTTAATGGAAAAAATATAGATGAATTGTCTTTTCGTCAGACAGCATTAGATTTAGCTGTAGTAGCTCAACATAATTTTTATAATTTTGACTTTAAAGTTTTAGATGTAGTATTAATGGGTCGTTCTCCACATAAAAAAATTTTAGAAAGAGATAATGAAATTGATTATAAAATAGCTAGAAATGCTTTAGAAAAAGTAGGATTAAAAGATTTTGTTGAAAGAAATTTTACTACTTTATCTGGAGGAGAGCAACAACGTGTAATTTTAGCTAGAGCTTTAACTCAAGAAACAGAGTGTTTAGTTTTGGATGAGCCAACAAATCATTTGGATATAAAATATCAATTACAAATAATGGATATTGTAAAAAGTCTAAATTTAACAGTAATAGCAGCTATTCATGATTTGAATATAGCATCTATGTATTGTGATAGATTGATTGCACTAAAAAATGGCAAAATTGTAGGCGAAGGAAGTCCTAAAAAATTGTTAACAGAAAATTTTATTAAAGATATATATGAAGTAGAAACAAAAGTAGAAATGTTAAATAATGGTAGTATTAATATTAGATATTTACCTAATCATTGGCAGGAAAATTTATTGATGGATTATAATAAAAATTAAAATTGGATTAAATTTTTATTGACATTAACTATATTATCATTTATAATGCAAAATTGTAATAGATAAATACAATCTATGAAAAGATAAATATAGATAAAGTTAGGTGTAGCAATACTTAATAGAGAAACAGGTGTGAAACCTGTGCTATCCCGTAGCTGTAATGTGGAGCGAGTCTTAAATATGTCACTGGGAAACTGGGAAGGCAAGATGAGCGGTGAAGCAGAGCCAGAAGAACTGCCTAATTTTAGTAGCCAATAAAAGTTACTGCGAGAGACGGTATGGTGAAGAATATGTATAACTATACCTTTTTGCATACAGCAAAAAGGTATTTTTTACTTATAAATAAAACCTTTCTGTATTTTAAGCAGAAAGGTTTTTTATTTGGTTCGTTATTAAATATTAGAATATTTTTGATGATAATATTTGATAAAGCACCATAATAATTAATTAAATAGAGAGGAGGATATTTTTGAAAAGACAAGTATGTATTATTTTTTTATTATTGATAATGATTTTTCCAACAGTTAGTTTTGCAGCAGAAACTTCATCAGATACTATGATTTTAGAATGGAAAACTTATAAAGTATGGAAAGATGGAGAAAATTTATGTATGAGTGGAGAATTTGAGAATTTACGAAATGATTTGAAAATTACTAGATTAAATAATTTCACAGCTATTATTACATTTATGAATAATGATGGAACTTCTTATCAATATATAGGACAACCAGAAAAAATGCCTATGTGCAAGATAGCACCAAATAGTAAAAAAAGAATTACTTTTAATTTAGGTAAATTTGATGGTAATTGGACTGATTGGAATGTAGATGCTATTTATAATTTTTCTTATATAAATGGAGTAAATTTTTGAAATATTAATTAAGAAAGTCAGGTTTAAAAATGAGATTAAAAAAACAATATCTAGTAGCTGCTGTAATTCTTGGTATTATGAATTGGACAACATATTCCGAAGCGGCATTTGATGAAAATTTAAATGAATATACTTTAGATGCTGTAGTAGTAGAAGCGGATGCTACAAAAGATCAATTTGGTAATACTATTACAGAACAGTCTTATTATCGTACAGGTGGAGATGTAAAAGTAATTACTCGTGAAGAAATTGAAAAACGTCATTATCAAGATTTGACAGATGCTATTAAACGTATACCTGGTGTGACTTTTCAAAACCCTGGATATAGGGGCGGAGAATATGGCTATGCACCATATAATAATAGTTTATCAATTAATGGTGATTCTCGTGTAGTTGTTTTAGTGGATGGTCGTCGTGTTGATAATGCTACTAGTACTCGTTTTGGTAGTTCTAATGCTAGTGGGACTAGAACGATGGTTGATTTAAATCAAGTAGTAAATATTAATAATGTAGAAAAAATTGAAGTAATTAAAGGTCCTGGCGCTTCAGTTTATGGAGCTGATGCTACAGGTGGAGTAATTAATATTATTACTCGTAAAGGAGCAGATGAAAATCAAGGAACTATTGATCTTTCTACTGGTTCATGGAAAAAACATAATTATAATGTAACTTATTCTGGTTCTGCTGGTGATGATAAATCATGGAAATATTTTATATCATTGGATCGTGAAATGTCTGGCGATACAAAATATAAAGATGGTCTTACTGGGGGAAATTATACTTATAGGGGTACAGAATTTAAAGAAGAAGGCGCTAATATACGCATAGATAAAGATTTTAGTGATACAGAAAACCTACGTATTTGGTATAATCATAGAAATGGCAAAGATGGCTATCCAATTACTGCGCCGGATTATCGTTTTTGGAATGAAACAGAATGGAATAGAATTATTCAAGATACCGAAGATGGTAAATTTGGTAATACTACGAATCCAGGTTATAGAAATTTATTTGTATTAGATGCTTTGAGTGGTTCATATAATGCTTTTCGTAATAATGATATTGATATTACATATACATTTGATAAAGAAAATGGTATGGAAAGCTTTATTCGTTTTTATGATCAAGATCATCATTATTGGGGTGTTGATAGATATCCAGATTGGGTAGCAGATGATGGTAGTTTTGTGCCATTTCCAGGCTCTCCTGCTTGGGATGATTTTATAAATAATTATCAATTTAGTAAAACAGGTCCTACTACTTTATATAATGAAAAAAATCAGGGATTACAGCTTCAATATGGTAAATCTATAGATAATAATGATTTATTATTTGGCTTAACTTATGACAAAGCTAAAACTTATACTAAAAGTTTAAATAGAAAAGATAATACGTGGAAAACTACACATGTAGAAAGAGATAGCATTTTAGGATTTGTGCAAGATAAAATACATTTATCTGATAAATGGGATATAACACCAGCTATTCGTTATTCTAATTATAGTACTTTTGATAAAACAAATGATGCTGGTACAGTATCTCAAGGTAATACTTCATCAATAATTTTTACACCAACAATTAATACACAATATGCTTTTGATGATACAACTAGTGCATATTTAGGATGGGCAAGTGTATATAGACCAATAAAATCAGCAGATTATGGAAAAGATACACCAAATGGAGCTCCTTTAAAAGATGAAGAAGGAGATGTATGGACGTTTGGTGTACGCAAAGATATTGATGATAAAACGAGTGTAGCACTTCATTATGATTGGACTGATATGGATAATGCTATTACTAATTATTCTGTATGGTCTGACGTTGACAAAGATTTTGTGAATAAAAATGTTAATGCACAAGAAACTAAAAAGTCTATTAATTTAACAATGGACCATCAATTTGATGATCATTGGAATTTGAGCTTAGCATATAGTCATATGAAAGATGAGTGGAAAGCAAAAGACGGTATGCAGTTTGACCCAGATATTAATTTAGATGATAATTCTAATGTTAATACAATGATAAATGCTTTACGTCCGGCGAATCATTATATTGCTAACTTATCTTATGAAAATGGTAAATGGTATACAGGTTTATTAGCTAATTATTATACTGGTATGGATACAACAGCATTTACAGATAAGCATTTCTTTGTACTTGATTGGAACTTAAATTATGAAATTAATGATGATACAACAGCATATGTAACTATTACTAACTTAACTAATGAAGCATATGAAAATGCTTATAGTGCATATAATGGAATTGGCGCAGCACCACAACCTGGTCGTTGTTATATGGTAGGTATGAGATATAAATTTTAATTAAGTTTAATATAAGAAGAGTATAAAGTACACATTTAGTGTACTTTATACTTTTCTATAGAGGTTTTTATGAAAAATATTATATTTATAAATTTAATGGTATTGTTGATAATATTATCAGGTTGTAGTCCTGTTATAAAAGAAAATGCAGATACTATACAGTTGTGGGAACAAAAAAAGTCTCAGTTAAATATATCATATAATGAAAATAATTATCCAATAAAAATAAAAAATATAAACTCTAAAAATGAAGAATTTGAATTAACATATAAAAAACCACCTCAAAAAGTAGTCGCTTTTTGGCAAAACTCTGTAGAAACATTAATTGCTTTGGGTGTTGGTGATAGAATTGTGGCAGGAACAGGTATTCCTGACAAGAAATATCTTCGACCTGAATATCGAGAAGAATATAGTAAAATCCCTTATACTGGATTACAAAATTTAGATATAGAAACTATAACAATGTTAGAGCCAGATTTTATTTTAGGTTGGTATTCTACTTTTGCACCAAAAGTGGCAGGAACTACAGATTATTGGAATAGTAGAACTGTAAATACATATATAGCTAAATCATCTGCTCCAACAAAATCTATAAATGATAATATATTAATAAAACCTAAACATAGTTTAGATGAAGAATATCAATATATTTTAGATTTGGGTAAGATATTTGATCGTAAAGATAGAGCTAATGAATTAGTTGGACAGATGAAAAAAGAAATATCTTTTGTTACAGAGCATACTAAAAATATAAATAAAAAACCTAGAGCAATTATTATTGAGTTTTTAGGAAAAGATATTTCTGTATATGGAGAACAAACTTTAGCTGGTGATATTTTACAACGAGTTAATGGTGAATTATTGGAACCTAATGTAGAGCGTTTTAGTTTTGAACAGTTAATTGATTTAGATCCAGATGTAATTTTTATCGTTATTACTGAACAGCACTATGGTGACGAACGTATGTATTTAGATAGAATTTATCAAAATAAGGCTTTACAAGGATTAAAAGCTGTAAAAAATAAAAGAATATATCCTGTACCTCTTTATGCAATATATAGTCCTGGTATTAGAGCATATGATGGTATAAGAATAATGGCACAAGGTTTATATCCAGAATTATATAAGGAGAAGTAAAATGCAAGAATTTTTTCGAAAAACAGATTATCTATTTATTTGTTTGTTGTTGATAATTATTTTGATTATGATATTATTTTGGGCTTTAAGTATAGGAACAGTAAAATTACCATTAGAAAAAATATATTTCACTATTATAGAACAATTACAAAGTGGTACAAGTATAGAAACTATAGGAAAAGGACCTGTGCATGATATTATTTGGTTATTGCGTTTACCACGACTAGTTTTAGCTGCAATAGTTGGAGCTGGTTTAGCCGTATGTGGTGTTATTATGCAAGCTATTGTAAAAAATCCTTTAGCTGATCCATATATTTTAGGTATTTCTTCAGGAGCTTCTTTAGGAGCTACAGCAGCTATTTTACTAGGTATTGGTGTTGCTTTGGGTGAAAATTTTGTAGGGATATCTGCTTTTATTGGAGCATTTACTATTTCATTAGGTGTGGTATTTATTGCTAATCTTGGTGGAAAGGCTAATTCGATAAAATTATTATTAGCTGGTATGGCATTAAGTGCAGTATGTAGTGCTTTTTCTAGTTTTATTGTGTATTTTGCTAATAATAAAGAAGGAATGCAATCTATTGCTTTTTGGTTAATGGGTAGTTTATCTGGTGCTAAGTGGGATAGTATTTTTATAATTGCACCAATAGTAATGATATCTATCTTATTTTTTTGGACACAGAGTCGCATTTTAAATTTAATGCTTTTAGGTGATGAAGTAGCTATAACATTGGGACGGGATTTGCATATATATCGTCAGGTATATTTATTGGTTAGCTCTTTAATTGTAGGATTTGTAGTTTATGCTGCTGGAATGATTGGATTTGTAGGTTTAATTATTCCTCATATAATAAGGATGTTAGTCGGTACTGATCATAAAAAATTAGTACCTATATCGGCTTTAGCAGGAGCAATATTTCTTGTTTTAGCTGATGGATTATGTAGAATTATTATTCCAAAAACTGAATTACCAATAGGAATTTTGATTTCTTTGATAGGTGCTCCTTGTTTTGTTTATTTAATGATAAAGAAGACATATGGTTTTGGAGGTAATTAAATGGAAATAATAAGTGAACAAGTAAAAAAGTTTATTGGGAATAAAGAAATTTTAAAGGGTATAAACATAGATGTAAAAAATAAAGAGTTTTTAGGAATAATAGGTCCAAATGGTAGTGGAAAATCTACTTTTTTAAAATGTATTTACCGTATATTGAAACCTAGTGAAGGCAAAATTTTATTTAATGGAAAAAATATAGATGAATTGTCTTTTCGTCAGACAGCATTAGATTTAGCTGTAGTAGCTCAACATAATTTTTATAATTTTGATTTTAAAGTTTTAGATGTAGTATTAATGGGTCGTTCTCCACATAAAAAAATTTTAGAAAGAGATAATGAAATTGATTATAAAATAGCTAGAAATGCTTTAGAAAAAGTAGGATTAAAAGATTTTGTTGAAAGAAATTTTACTACTTTATCTGGAGGAGAGCAACAACGTGTAATTTTAGCTAGAGCTTTAACTCAAGAAACAGAGTGTTTAGTTTTGGATGAGCCAACAAATCATTTGGATATTAAATATCAATTACAAATCATGGATATTGTAAAGAGTTTAAATTTAACAGTTATAGCAGCTATTCATGATTTAAATATTGCTGCTATGTATTGTGATCGTTTAGTAGCTTTAAAAGATGGACAAATTGTAGGTGCAGGAAAACCAAAAGACTTATTAACTGAAAAATTTATTAAAGATTTATATGAAGTTGATACCAAAATAGAGGCTTTACCTAATGACAATATAAATATACGTTTTTTACCAAAACATTTTAAATAAACAATTTAAATATTTTAAAGAGGTTATGTATATGAAAAATATCGCTATTTTAACATGTTTAAAAGCCAATGATGTATGCACAGGTGCTAGTTGTTTAGATGCTTTTTATAACAAAAAGGGATTTTTTACTCAATATACCAATGATGATACAAAATTAGTTGCTTTTTGGACTTGTAATGGTTGTGATGAAGTTTTATTAAATAACCAAGAAGGTTTATTAGAAAAATTAGAAAGAATATTGTCTGTAAAAACAGATATTGTCCATGTAGGCATTTGTACAGAAATAATAGATGAACAAACGCATAAAAAAGTTCTTTGTCCTAAAATACAAGAAATTGTCGACTTTCTGCAAAAAAATAATATTAAAGTTGTTTTTGGTACACATAAATAATATTTAGGAGGAAAAATTTTGTATAATATTAAACAAAAATTATTAGTAACTAGTTTAGTTTGTGGTAGTGTAATTTTAAATAGTAATTTTGCAATGGCTCAAGAAACAGAACAAGTACCTACTTTTCAATTACAAGAAATGGTAGTTACTGCTACTAAAACATTAAAAGAATTAAAAGAAACCCCAGCGAGTGTAGATGTAGTAACAGCACAAGATATTCAAGAAAGAAATGTAAAATCTGTACCTGAGGCATTACAACAATTGCCAGGTGTATATATGAGCCAAGTAGCTCAAGGTGGTATTCAAATTAGAGGTTTTGAGTCAGATAATATTTTAATTTTATTAGATGGAATGCCAATGAATACCACTTATAATAACAATATGGAATGGGAAATGCTCCCAGTTGAAAATATTGAACGTATCGAAGTGGTAAAAGGTGCTGGTTCATCATTATATGGTGGTAGAGCTGTAGGTGCTGTAGTAAATATTATTACAAAAGATCAAACTATGGCTAAAGGTGAATCTAAAATCAATGCTGTTTTAGATTATGGTAGTAACAATACATGGAAAAAAGCTGTATATGCTAATATGCAAGTAGATGAAAAATTATCTGTAGGTTTAGGCTATGAAAATCGTAAATCTGATGGATTTAAAGGCTATTATTATACAGGAAATGCCAAAAAAGGTACAGCAAATATAAAACCAGATAATATCCCACCACAATTAAGTACGGGCAAGTATTTGTTAGGTGGTCGTGGAGAAAAACAATGGGAAAACGAAAATATTTCTGCACATATAAAATATGATTTTGATGAAGATAAATCTTTAAAATATAATTATATTCATACAGAAAGTGAATATAGCTATAAAAATCCATTTTCTACAATAACTGTAAATGGAAAACCTATTTTTGGTGAAAAAGTAGATATTGGCAATGGTTTGATTTTATCGCCAAGTATTTCTAGTTATCTTGGTTATGACGGCAAAAAAGAATCTGATTTACATGTATTAAATTATGTAGATGAGGCCAATAAATTTAGTGCTAATTTTGGTTATTTAGATATGAAAAAAAATGGATATAGTAATGCAAGTGGGGCTAAAAATATTAATTGGAATGGAGAAGGTACTGACTCATATTATCCAGGAAAAACATATAATTTTGATTTTCAAAAAGTATGGGAAGATATCGGTAAACATAATATTTTAGTTGGTGGTAGCTATAAACAAGAAAGCTTTGACCAAGATAGAATTTATTTAAATAATTGGCGTGACCATGGTTCTGTAAATACCAATTGGGGTAATAATGGTTTATATGAAAAACATGGTGGTAAAGCTAAAAATATAGCTTTATTTATTCAAGATGAATATCAAATAAGCGATCCATTAACTATGTATTTAGGTGTAAGATGGGATCATTTTGAAAAAACAGATGGTTACAGTATCTATTACGATAAAAAAACAGGTGCGGTAACACGAAGTTTAAATTATGATTCAGCAACATATGATGAAATTAGTCCTAAAATTTCTTTAAATTATCAAGCTGATGAAGATACTAATTATTATGTATCATATGGCCATTCTTTTAATCCACCACCATTATATCAAGTATACCGTGATGGTGGTGGTGATATGGGCGGTGTTATAGCTAATCCAGATCTTGATCCAGAGACATCAAATACATTTGAAATCGGAATGAAAAAACAATTATCAGAAAGAACTAATATAGGTTTGTCCTTGTATCAAGTAAAAACAGATGATAAAATTTTATATACAACACATTATAAACCTGGTACTAATAAAGCAGAATATAAACAATATGAAAATTATGGTACAGAAAAACGTCGTGGAATAGAATTTGAAGCAAATCATCAATTTGATGATAATTGGTCTGCATATTTTAACTATGCTTGGCAATCTGGTAAAGTAGAACAAAGTAAAGTTGCAGGTACTAATTTAAAAGATGTAAATAGTAATGATTATGGTATTCCAAAACATTTGATGCACGCAGGATTTAATTACAAACAAGATAAGTGGAACGCACTTCTTGATTGTCAATACGTTAGTGCAAGACAAGCACCTGATGATGTAACTGGTGAATATGGTGCAGAAGATCCATATTTTATTGTAAATACTGCTATAAATTATCAGCTTTCTGATTCAACAAGTGTACAATTTGCTATCAATAATATTTTTGATAGAGAATTTTATTCTAGTGAAGCTACATCAGGTCGCACATATAGTGTAGGTGTACGTTATAATTTCTAATTAAAAATAAGTAATTAATTATTAATAAGGATAGGGTGATTTTTGCTCTATCCTTAATTTATCTAGAAAGAGAGTTTGTATGTATTTTCAAATAAAACGAATTATTGGATATATGCTAGGTTTTATATTGTTTTATGCACCTGGAGCATTATTTACTAAGGCTATATTTTATCTTTTTGGTCGAGATATCAATGAGATATCTATTCATAGTAGTTGTTTTCGTATTCAAATTGAGCATTTATTAGATGGAAAATTCTTTGCTATGGATATTGCTTTTGTCTCTTTTTTAGTGGTTTTGGGGATAATATCTTTCTTTAAAGGTGCTATTTTTTGTGGGAAACTTTGTCCAGCAGGTGCAAGTACTGAATATTTAAGTCGTTTAATACCTACGAAATACAAAATTAATTGGAGTAAATATGTAGATATAACACCTATTCGCTATGGTATGCTTACAGGTTATATGATTTTGCCATTTTTTGGCGGATTATTAGCATGTAACTATTGTAATTTTTATTTATTTGATTTATTCACTAATTATTTTATTTGGGGTTATTTTATCTCGTTAACATCAACTTTGATAATTACTACTTTTGTATGGGTAATTATTTTGGGATTATTTACCCAAGGTGGTAGAGGATATTGCAATTTTTTATGTCCTGTAGGAGCAGTGCAAAATCTAATTCATGCTCTAGGTTGTAAATTTGATTTTGTATCAAGGATTAATATTGATAAAACAAAATGTATTGGTTGTCAAAAATGTAGTAAAGTTTGTCCTATGGAATCAATAAAAATTGTACAAAACAAAGCCCAAACGAATGTATATAATTGTATTATTTGTGAAGAATGTGTGTATAATTGCCCTGTAAAAGCTGTTTCTTATGGAAAGAGAGAAAAATAAATATGAAAAATAAAATTATTACTTTCTTTATTTCTTTAGGTATACCTATATCTTCACTAGGTATGGCAAATAATTGCACTGGTTTTTGTGGGAATTGTCAATTAAATTGTATGCCCGGAGTAATAGCTATAATTATACTAGGCAGTAAATGTATATTAAAAAAGATTAAAGAGAAATGGCGAAATAAGTATGAACAAATTTAATCGAAAAATTATAAGTATAGTCTTAGTGATTTTAACTATATTAGCAATGTTTATGCTAGAGAAATTCACTGATGAAAATAAATCAGATAAAGTTTATCAAAAAATAGATTTAACACAAAATTATATTACAGATTGTACAATTGATATTAATAATATGGGAATAGTAAAATATTACATTGAACCTAATATAGTTAGTGTATATTTACGTATAAAAGTAGATAAAAATGCAAGAAATCTTTCATATACAACTGAAAAGTTAGATGTAATAGTATCTCAAGGTACTAAAAAAGGAATTTGGCCAAAATTAAATCCAGAAGATGAGCTTGAAAAAAATAAAAAGAATATTATACCTTTGAATTTAGAATTAAGATTACCAAATGAAGATATTCATCAATATAATATTTCTCAAGGAAAAGTAAAAATTATTGATAAACAAAAAGTAATCGGTGAAATAAATATAAATATAATAAATTCAAAATATAAAAATTAACTAAAAATATAAGTATACAATATTTAAATGATGGATTGTATAATGAAGTGCGACACCTAAAAAAATAAAAAACTCATTATGAATTTTCATGTAAAATAAAGTTACCACACCAAACCTACACGAAAGGAAAATTCATAATGAGCTATCATCATCTTACCATATCTGAACGTATTCGTATAGAGGTTCTTTCTATCTTAGGTTACTCTACTCGTTTTATTGCTAAATTTTTACATCGTCATCATTCTACTATTGCTCGAGAACTTTCTCGTAATAAATTTGAAAATAATTATTGCTCTACATCTGCCTACAATAACTATCTTAAACGTCGTAAAAATTCTTCTCACTCTAGTAAATATAATGATGTTTTTTCTAATCTTATTTCTGAAAAATTACATGAAAATTGGTCTCCAGAACAGATTTCTAATGCACTTTTAAATGATAAACTTTCCTTTAAAACTATTTATAACTGGATTTATATTGGTAAATTAAAAGGTATTTCACTATTACAACTAGACCAAAAATGTAAAAAGTAGAAAAACTTTTGGACATTGGGAGTTAGATATCATAGTATCTAGTAGAGGAAAATCTAAGGCTTGTTTAGCAACATTTGTAGAAAGAAAAACAAGATTTTATGTGGCAATAAAAATAAAAGATAGAACAGCCCCATCTATGCTAAAAGCAATAAAAAAGTTAGTGAAAGTACTACCCAAAAAGGCATTAAAAACATTTACAACAGATAGAGGAAAAGAATTTGCATGTTACAAAGAAGTAGAAAAATTAAATATAAAAGTATATTTTGCAGATGCTTATGCAGCATGGCAAAGAGGTAGTAACGAAAATTCAAATGGGTTATTAAGAGAATATTATCCAAAGAAAACAGATTTAGGAAAAATATCTAATGATGATTTAATAAAAAAATTAATATTATTAAATAGTAGACCAAGAAAATGTTTAAATTGGGATAATCCATTTAATTTATTTTTAAAAGAAGTGTCGCACTTGGATTGACAATTCATCATATAGAAAAAATAACACCTTAAAAGATTATTTTAAGGTGTTATTTTTTGTTTTATTATAAATTTTAAAATTTATAATAAAGTTGCGTAGAATGAAACAGCAATTACAGTAACAATACCAGCTACGGCAATAGTTAAGCTACTGATAGCAGCTTCAATAGGGCCCATTTCAATTGCTTTTGCAGTTCCCATAGCATGAGCAGATGAACCGATTGCTACACCTTTAGCTACAGGTTCATAAATTTTAAATACTTTGCAGATATATTCAGCAGTCATATTGCCGAATACACCAGTGATGATGATAACAGCAATAGTGATAGTAACGATACCACCTAATTCTTCAGATATACCAATACCTATAGCAGTTGTGATAGATTTTGGTAAAAGTGTTACATATTCTGTGTGACTAAAGCTAAATAAAATAGATAAAGCTAAAATACAACTCATACTAGTGATTACACCAGAAATGATACCAGCCATGATAGCTTTTACGTTTTTTTTCAATTCTTCTAGTTGTTCATATAAAGGAACAGCAAGACAGATTGTAGCTGGTGTTAATAAATAACCTAAATATTTAGCGCCTCGATTATATTCTTCATAATCAATATCGAAGGTTACTAAAAAAATGATTATAAGACCTATTGCTATTAACAAAGGATTGAAAATGGCAATTTTTAATTTACGTTTTATGCGCAAACCTATTTCATAGGCTAATAAGCTAATAATCAAACCAAATAAAGCTGAATTAAAGATAAGATCCTGTAACATTTAATTAGCAAGCTCCTTTTTTCTTCTTACTAGATACAATAATAAATTGTGTTATATGACCAGAAATAACCATTACAATAACAGTAGTTAAGCTTACTACTAAGGTCAAAGGAATTAATAAATCACGAATTACATTCCATGCATTTAAAAGTCCAACAGCAGCAGGAATGAACATGATAGGCATAGTTTCGATTAATAATTTACTAGCATCTTTGATAGCAGAGATATTTAGAATTTTGAATTTTAAAAGTAAAAGCATTAAAACTAAGCCATAAACACTAGAGGGAACAGGTAATGGAACGAGTTCCTTAAAAGTTTCAACGATAAAAGTTAAAGTTAAGATAATACCAAATTGTTCAAGTAATTTCACTTAAAGAACCGCCTTCCATTTTAATATTTCTTTATCAACTAAATCGTAATGGTGATTAATAGCTGCATAACCAGCTAATTCATTGCGATTGATGATGCAATTTAGAATTTCTTTGTGTGAATTGATAATTGTATTTTTGGTTTCAGCTGTAGCGCTGGAAAAAATATTATCAATTAATGTACAACATACGTTAGAAAGTGCATTCATCATGCTAATCATTAATTTGTTTTGAGAGATATGTAAAATAATATCATGAAATAATTTGTCATAGTGGCTTTCACGATGACATTGCTCCATTTTTGTTACTACTTTTTGTAGCAATTTTATTTCTCTATCAGTGCATTTTGTAAAAACATGGCGAAAACATTCTAAGGCAATGGCACGTCTGATTTGATTGATTTCAGTAAAATTAGATTGCTCTAAAAGTAACATGAAATTTATAGTGGCGGAGATATTGCCACTGATTTTATTAGATAAATAATTGCCAGAACCTTGACGGCTTTCAATAAAACCCATGCTTCCCATAATGCGAATTGCATCACGGATAGTATTGCGACTTAGAGAAAGTGTTTCAGATAATTTGCGTTCAGTAGGGAGTTTATCACCAACACTGAGATTACCAGAAATGATTAATTCCTTGATATATTCTAAAACTAAGATATAACCTCTATCTTCCAAATGTGTACCCCTATCTATTTAAATAATTGGTAGTACCAATTATTATACATTAAATTATATTGAAGTCAAGAGAAAAAATCGATAAAATCTGCATAAAAAAAGAAGTAACATATAGTTACTTCTTACAAACTTATTATTTAGTTGATTATATATTTAGTTTTTAATTTTTTAGTTAAGATTTTTGTTGAAGTCTGTTGATTTCGTTGAAAAGTGTATTATATTTTTGCGGAGATAGGCGTTTATTAAGTTTTTCTAGAAATATATCTAATTTATATTTATATTGAGCAAAATTTCTTAAATTGTTTTCATCTATAGATTTTATGGTGTTATGTGTTAATTTATAAATATTAATAAAAGCTGTTTGAATATCTGGGCTTAGGTGCTTGAATAAATCATGGCTTTTATCATTGATTAGAAAATCTATATCTTGTTGAAATCTCAATAATTCATGGCGAGCGCCTATCATTAAAATTTCATTGCATTTAAACATATTTTTTTTTAATAAACCGATATAAGTTTGAAAATCTCTATTTTTAGTGATGCCAGCTTGAAGAAGTGACATAGATGAGATTTTTTGATGATAATCTTGCATTCGTGCTATATAAAAAAGCACTTCTTCTATTTGATAATCGCTTAAACTTTGTTTTTTTTGATAATAAGCAAAGTCTTTTTTAGTAGCATAGATGATTATTTGATAATGTTTTTTTAGATTTTGGAAATTTTTTCTAAATTTTATAAGCCAACGTAAAGATTTAAACATGTGATTACTCCTAAATTTTAATCATTTAATAAAAATTATAATAAAGTAAAATTATTTTTGTGATAAGTAATTAGTTTATCTTTTTGCATGCGTGATAATTCAGCAGACATAGCACTTCTTTCAACAGAAAGAAAATCTGCAAGTTCTTGTCTATTGAAGGGAATGGTAAAAGAATTATTATTATTTTTTAAAGCTTCGCTAGATAGATAGGATAAGATTTTTTCACGAGTTGTTTTTTTGCTTAAATGGTCTATCTTTGTTGTTAATTGTATATTTTTTTTAGCTATGAGTAAAAGCATATTTTGAATAATTTTTGAATGAAAATTGCATGCAAATTGACAAGGTGAAGTTATTTTTTGATAGTTTAAAAACATAATTTCAGCTTTTTCAGCAGTTACAATGCTAAAACAATTATTGTTAATATTCGTGCAAACAAAACTTTCGCCAAATAAATCGCCTGTTGAAAGCGTAGTGAGAATTGTTCGATTGCCCCAATAATCTTCTTTGATGATATTTACTCTACCTTTTAAAATTATACCTACTTCAACGAGTGGTTCAGAGGCTTTGAGTATATAAGAATTTTTTTCATAAGTTTTTATGTTCATCAAAAGGCATTTGAACATATTGATTAAATCCTTTGTATCAATGCCAGAAAATAAAGCTGAGTTTTTGAGTATATCTAAATATTTTTGCATAAAACTACTCCTTTGTTGGAAAAACAACGTATATAATATTATACTAAATTATAAAATATTGTAAATAATTGTTTAATAGTTGATAATAAAGATGGTATAAGGTAAAATTATAATAATCAAAGTTTTAAGGAGCGATTGTGCATGTTTAATGAAGATTTTAAACAATACAAAGGTCACATTGTAAGAGTTATTTGTAATGATGGTAGAGAATATGTAGGAGAACCTACAATTTTTAGAGATCATGATGCTACATCTTTACCTGGTTCTGATTGTATTTCTTTTTATGAAAGCAATACATATCGTGTAGCAGATTTTTTCCGTGCTGAAATAAAAGATATTGTTGTTATTTGCAAACAAGAAGCGCAAGAAGCATAATTTAGTGAAATAAAAACCCGAAGAATTCTATTAATTTTGTGTATATATTTTAATAGTAATCTTCGGGTCTTTGTCTAATTAAAGGAGATTTTTTATGAAAACTTTAGGTTATTATAATGGAAAATATGATGAAATTGATAAAATAATGATACCTATGTCAGATCGTTCCCATTGGTTTGGCGATGGTGTATATGATGCCACTTGCGCTAGAAATTATAAAACCATGGCTATTGATGAACATGTTGATAGATTTTTTAATAGTGCTAGATTGTTAAATATCAATTTAGGTTTTACTAAAGAGTATTTAAAAGATTTATTGAATGAATTAGTACAAAAATTAGATGATGATGAACTGTTTGTATATTGGCAAGCTACTCGTGGCGGTAATGGGCTTAGAAGTCATAATTATGATAAAGAGCAAAAAGCTAATTTATGGATAACAATTTGCCCAGAAAAAATAACTGATAAAGATAGAGAATACAAATTGACTTCTATGGAAGATACAAGATTTTTGCATTGTAATATTAAGACTTTGAATTTAATTCCTAGTGTAGTAGCTTATCAACATGCTAAGGAAAATAATTGTGATGAAACTGTATTTCATCGCGGGGATATAGTTACAGAATGTGCTCATAGTAATGTGCATATAATCAAAGATAAGAAATTCATCACTCATCCTGCTGATGAATATATTTTACCTGGTATTGCTAGAGCGCATTTATTAAAAGCATGTAAAGCGTTGAATATTGAAGTAGAAGAAAGACCTTTTACAGTAGATGAATTAATCAATGCTGATGAAGTAATTGTAAGTAGTTCTGGTGATTTGTGTATTCGTGCTACAGAATTTGAAGGAAAAGCTGTAGGTAAAAAAGATAGTGATACTTTTGATAGATTGAAAGAGTATATTTATCAAGAATGGTTAGAATGTACTAAAAAATAAAATTGAATAGATTTAAAAATTGTTCATAAAATATTTGACAATGAGAATTGTTTTCAATATAATTATTTATGTAATTTTTAAAAGAGAGTCTAGAACTCCATAGAATATATTTTTAAATAAAATTTTTGTGTGTATTTATTTTTATGTAGAGCATAGGAAAATTTTATTTTGGATTTATTCTATGGAGTTTTATCTTTTTAATGAAGATTATTATTTAGAGAAAGGTGCGTTTAAATTGGATTTTATTATTAGTGCATTAGAATTATTTCATCATGGTGGTTGGGTGATGTATCCACTTTTAGCTTGTTCTATTTTAGTTGTTGCTATTGGTATTGAGCGTTTTATCTATTATAAGAGGACTTGTGGCGATAATAAAGATATGGCTCAACAAATTTTAGCTTTAGCTAAAGAGCGTAATTGGCAAGAAACAGAAAAAGTATGTGCTAATAATCGTTGCTTTGTCAGTGATGTATTGGCGATAGGTTTAAAATATCGTGAGTGTCCAATGTCAATGAAGGAAAGTTTTGAGGAATATATTTCTGTTAGAGCAAATGGGTTAAAACGAAATTTAAATTATTTAGATACTATTGTTACAATGGCTCCACTGTTAGGTTTATTAGGTACAGTGGTGGGGATGATTAGTTCTTTTAAAGTATTAGATGTTGCTGGTGATAATCCTGCATTAATCACTGGTGGTGTAGGTGAGGCGTTAATTGCGACAGCTACTGGTCTTTGTGTAGCCGTGCTAGCCTTGATTGTGCATAGCTATTTTAGTAATCGCTTAGATAGTGTTTTAACTGATGTAGAAAATGTTTGTACTGTAGTGATTAGTAAGGCAAGAGGTAAATAATAATGAATATACGTAGTAATCGCGTGGCAAGACCACCACGATTGATGATTATACCGATGATAGATATTATATTTTTCTTGATGGTGTTTTTCTTATTTAGCACTTTGCAAATGGTTTATCAAAAATCTATGCCTGTGAATTTGCCAGTAGCATCTTCTAGTCATCAAGAAGCACCAAAGCCAGTGGCTATTACACTAATGAAAGATGGCACAATCAGTATAGGTGATACTGTGGTGGGCATTGAAGAAATAAAACCACGAGTGGAACAATTAGCTGATAAAGCAGATACTCCTGTGATTTTAAGAGCTGATGAGAATGTAGAACATGGAAAAGTAATCAAAGTGATGGATGAAATCAAGAGTGCAGGTGTAACCAAATTATCCATAGCTACTCAGGAGAAATAATCAATGAAAAAGCATATTTGGAAAAAATCTTTTTCAATATCATTTGTTTTTCATTTTATAGTAGTCATAACTATTGGTGCTGTGGTAGCAGGCTTTCATCAGGAGATACAAAGACCAAAAGAAGAATTGATTACAGTCAATCTAGCGGACACACCAGAACAGATAGCAAAAGTTCAAGAAAAATCATCATTCAATTCATTTAGTAGAGATATAGAAAATATTTTTAAGCATAATAGTGATAATGATAATCAAAATATCAGGAATAAAAATAATGAAGTAAATCAAAATAAAGATATAAAACAAATAAATAATGTAGAAAATAAGCAGATTGAAAAAGATGAAATTAGTGCAGAAGATGGAATTTTACCAGCTTCCAATAATATAACAAATACAATATCAGAAGATGATACGCAAGTAATCAGTGACGGTATTGGTCAGGGAGATGGTGAGAATTTTTCTGGTAGCGAAAATAAAAACAGTGGCAGTGGAAGTGGTGGCACAGCAGAAGGCATGGCTGGTGGCAATAATGGAAGAGCTAGTGGCGGAGCAAATGTTACAGAAGATAGATATAGTGTAGCAAGTAGATTTGCTCAAGCTGTGGAAAATCATAAATCTTATCCGTATGCAGCTGTTAGATTAAATCAGCAAGGCACAGTAATTATTAATGTAACTATTGATGCAAATGGAAATTTAATCAGTGCAGGTGTAGTTTCTAGCGTTAATGGGAATTTAGATAAGGCTGCTTTAAATGCAGTATATAGTGCATGTCCATTTAGTCATGGTTTAGGTGAAAGTATTAGTATGAATGTTCCTGTTAATTTTTATTTGAATTGATATTGAGAAAAGAGCTGTTTTTGATGCAAGAAGTTATATTAAAACAAGAAGAAATCGAAAATATTATTATAGATGATGAAAAAAAAGACGAAAAAAAAACGTTAACTAAATTACCAGAACATAGATGTAAGCGATGTAATAGATTGCTTTTTTATGGAAATGTTAAATATGTAGAAATAAAATGTCCTAAATGTAGTTGTATAAGTAAAATTGGCAAAGATGTAAATAAAATTTGTATAAAAAGTTGATTGAAAAATAAAGAGGTGAAAATATGAGTGGCTATTTGAGAAAAGTAATCTTTGGCATTATTTGTTTGATAGCTATTGGCGGATTGTTTTTAGGCTTTCGCTCACATGAAGGAGATACAAATAATATCAGCTCAACAAGAGTCGTTACAGATAGCACAGGTAGAGAGGTAACAATACCAACACATCCTAAACGTGTAGTATTATTAAATGCTTCTCATTTAGATTTATATTATTATGCTGGTGGTAAAGAGACTAATACAATAGTGGGAAAACCTACTTCAGAAGCTTTGAGTGATGAAGTTAAAGAAGGAACAAAAAATATAGAGCAAATCGGTGTAATTCATAATCCTAGTGTAGAAACTATTTTGAAATTACAACCTGATTTAGTAATTGGTGTAAATGTACCTTTTCATCAGCAATTAATTCCTACTTTAGAGAAAGCTAATATTCCTGTGTTGATTAAATCTTTAGACACATATGAAGATGTGATATCCACTTTAGGTTTTTATGGAGAATTAACAGGAGAAGAAGAAATTGCTCAAGCAAAAATCAAAGAAATAGAAGCTGATTATGAAAAAGCGATTGCTAGAGCAGAAAATAAAACAGCTCCAAGAAGTTTGATAATTTGGGGAACGACAGATAGCTTTAGTATGGCAACAAGTAAATCATTTACAGGAGATTTATTAAAACGCTTAGGTGGTAATAATATAGCAGATAATGTGGATTCTGTAGCAAAAGATAGTGGCTATATCCCATTAGGAATGGAATATATTGCTACACAAGATCCAGAGGCGATATTTGTAGTAACTCATGGTGATGTGGACGCAGTAAAAAATAGTATAGATGAAAATTTAGGGCAAAATCCTTTGTGGCAAGATATATCTGCTGTGAAAAATAATAGAGTATATGTATTACCATATCAGTTATTTGCTGTAAATCCTGGTACTAATATAGCTAAAGCGATAAATATATTGGCAGATGATTTATATTTACAAGAATAAAAAATATGAGGTATGGTAATGGCTATTGCTAGTATAAGTGAAAAGATAAAAGATCCTAGAAGTAAAAAACGCAATTTAGTGATGTTTTTGGGACTGATTTTGTTGGTAGCAGTTTTATTTATCAGCGTGATTATAGGTACAGCAAATACATCATTTAGCGATTTATATAATGTGTTTGTAGGTGTTCAAAATACAGAAAGCTATAGAATTTTATATCACATTCGCATTCCTAGAGTGCTTACAGCGATGTTTGCTGGTATAAATTTGGCTATTGCAGGCTGTATATTACAAGGTGTATTGAAAAATCCATTGGCAGATCCAGGTATTATTGGGGTATCAGCAGGGGCTGCTCTTGCTGCTATGGTAGTCATGATTATTTTACCTGAATATACGAATATGGTGCCAATCGTAGCTTTTGTAGGAGCGATGATAGCGACTTTAATTTTATTTGCATTGGCATGGGAAGATGGTATTCAGCCACTTAAATTGATTTTAGCTGGTGTGGCAGTTTCAGCATTTTTTGCTGGCGGTATGACATGTTTGATGGTATTTTTCTCCGATAAAATTCAAGGTACAGTGAATTGGATGGCAGGTGGTTTTTCAGGTGCTTCATGGAAGCATGTAACTATGATTTTGCCATATACTATCATTGGTTTAGTAGGTGTGAGTATCAGTAGTAAATTGTTAAACGCTTTGCAATTAGGTGATGATGTAGCAAAAAGTTTGGGAACACGAGTGGAAGCTACAAGATTTTTCCTCGTTACATTGGCGGCTTTATTAGCTGCTTCTGCTGTAAGTGTAGCAGGTATGCTCACATTTGTTGGTCTTATAGTGCCACATATGATGCGTTTAGTAGTGGGTTCTGATTTTAACTATTTATTGCCAAGTTCAGCTATTTTTGGTGGAATTTTACTGATTGTAGCAGATACAGTGGCAAGGACTGCTTTTAGTCCTATAGAGGTGCCTGTAGGTGTATTTATGTCATTTATTGGTGCACCATTTTTCCTTTATTTATTGAAAAGGGGAATGCAAAAAAGATGATTTTACAAGCAGATAAACTTACATTGCAATATGGGCAAAAAATCATTGCTGATAAATTGAATTTCAAGGTAGATAAATCAGAGATAATAAGTATTATTGGCCCAAATGGTTCAGGAAAATCCACATTATTAAAATCTTTAGGTAGATTATTAAAGCCTACACATGGGACTGTTTTATTAGAAGGAAAAGACATTCAAAAAATGAAACCTGGTGATATAGCACGCAAGATGTCAATATTGCCACAATCTTCAACGGCTCCAATGGATATGACTGTTTATGATTTAGTCTGTTATGGTAGAATGCCACATCAAGGATTATTTTCTTCGCCGAATAAAATTGATGAAGAAAAAATCGAAGAAGCATTGACGCAGACAAATACATCACATATGCGATATCGAAGATTAGATACTTTATCTGGTGGTGAACGTCAAAGAGCATGGCTAGCAATGGCAATAGCTCAAAACCCAGAGATTTTATTATTAGATGAACCGACTACGTATTTAGATGTAAAACATCAATTGGATTTGATGAATTTAGTATATAAATTATATGAAACAAGAAGAATCACAGTGATTATGGTCTTGCATGATTTAAACCATGCTGCTAGATATAGTCATCGCTTAGTAGCGGTGAAAAAAGGCAAGATTTTTGCTGAAGGTTTGGTGCAAGATGTATTTACAGAAAAAATACTTTGTGATTTATATGATGTAGAAACGTCAGTCATGTCTTTAGAACAAAATGGACAAAAACATTTAGTTTGTTTCCCTTATGATGTAAAACAAGGGGAGAAAAATTAGTGCAGGTTTTAAGTTTAAATAAGATAAATAAACAAATTAAGGATAAAATTATTTTAAAAGATATAAGTTTCACACTTGAAGAAGGCGAGATATTGGGGCTTTTAGGCCCTAATGGTGCTGGTAAAACAAGTATGATGAAGATAATATCTGGTTTAAGTAGAGCAAATTCAGGTAAGCTTGAGATTTTAGGGATTGAGGCTGATAAAGAAAGAGCAAAGATAAAGTCTCAGCTAGGTTTTGTCATGCAGGATAATAATATGGAAAGAGAATTTTCCGTTAAAGAAGCTTTGCTATATTATGCTCGTTTGTATAAGATGAAAAATTATAAATATGAAGTGGAAAAAATAATATCTCAATTTGAGATGAATACTTGGCAAGATAGAAAGATTGAGAAATTATCTGGCGGTATGGCTAGAAAAGCAATGATTGCTAGAGCTTTATTAGTGAAACCTAAAATCTTATTATTAGATGAACCAAGTGTGGGATTAGATCCTGATGTGAGATATGATATTTGGCAAGAAATAAAAAAACTAAAAAATATGGGGATAAGTGTAATTATCACCACTCATTATATGGAAGAAGCTGAATATCTTTGTGATAAAATCGCTATTTTAAAACAAGGAGAATTATTGGCGATAGATGAAGTAGAAAAAATAAAGCAGATAATGCAAAAAGATGAAAATGAAGATATAACTTTAGAAAAAGCTTTTTTACGATTTATTGGTAAGGAGGCTTATTAATTTTGAATTTTTTAGCAGTATATATGCGTGAAATGGCACTTTTGCAAAAGAAGATGGGAAAATTAGGATATATTTTCTCAGCGGTAATGTTTCCGATAATCTATTTATTTGCCTTTGGCATGGGGATTGGGCCAGTGATGAATAATATCCATGGTGGTTATTTACCTTTTTTGGCAAAGGGAATGTTATCGATAACAGTCATGATGAATGCTTTTCAACAGACATCATTATCAGTGAGTGTGGGGAGATTTTATTTTAAAACATTCCAGACATTATTATTGAGTCCGATTTCGGCTTTTCAAGTTATATTAGGCATTACTTTGGCTGGAGTTACTCGTGGCTTTATAGCTGGAGGTATTATCTATATCATAGCTATGGTATTTTTTGATGTGCCGATGTTGAGCCTTTGGGGATTTTTAGGGATTTTATTATCTGCCTTTTGCTTTGGTATTTTAGGGATTGCCATAGGTCTTTGGATCAAAAATCCAGATGCGTTATCTTCAGTGATAAATTTTATAATTACACCAATGACTTTCTTTTGTGGTACATTTTTTCCGTTGTATAATTTGCCGGATTGGTTGCAGATTGTAGTGGGGATTTTGCCATTGACTTTAGCGAATAATTTATTGCGTACAGAAGTATTTAGTGTGTATAGTTTGTTAGATATGATTTATTTAATAATTATCACATTAATCTTGTTGGTAATTAGTAGATATCAATTAAAAAATTATAATGAATAATCTAATTGATATAAAATAAAAGTTTTAAATTTTAGTGTGTTTAAGATAAATTTAGACTATAATTTGAGTAAAGATATATTTTTTATAGAAAAGAAGGAGATAAAAAATGAAATCAATAGTAGTTTATTCTAGTTTAACAGGTAATACAAAAATGGTAGGAGAAGCTATTGCCGAAGTTTTAGCTCCGAATTGTGATATTTATAAAGTAGAAGATAATCCTGATATTACAGGTTATGATTTAGTTGTTGTAGGTTTTTGGGTGGACAAAGGAACAGCTGATGCAAAAGCTAGTAAATTTTTGAAATCCATTCGCAATAGTAAAGTGGCTGTATATGCTACGCTAGGAGCTGAACCAGATTCAGAACATGCAAAAACTAGTTTGCAAAATGGTATAGATATGTTAGATAGTTCTAATGAGATTATGGGAAGATTTATCTGCCAAGGAAAGATTGATCCCAAATTATTAGAAGCGATGAAAAAAATGTTTGGCACGAAAGTTTCTAAAGAAAATTTTCATGCAGTAGATGAAAAGCGTTTGGAACGTCATCGCAAAGCTAGTACACACCCTGATGAGCAAGATTTGGCTAATGCAAAGAAAGTATTTAGTGAGATTAAAGCAAAAATGAGTGGTGAAATGAATTTATGAGCAAAATAAGAGAAATATTAGATAGTCTATCAACTGAACAATATAAGATGATGATAGGGGAAAAATCTTGTCAGCCTTTGACGGAGACTTTTAGCAAAAAAAGAGTAGTTCATCCAGGGGCAAATGGACAGATGGTACCACCTGTAAAACAGCAAGAAATTTGGCTTGAATATATGCAAAGAAAAGGAGATAAAAGTAAAAAGAAAGCAGTATATATACACATTCCTTTTTGTAGTCAAATTTGTCTATATTGTGGTTTTTTCCAGAATTATTCTAATGAAGAACGCGAAACCATGTATGTAGATAGATTAATCAAGCAATTATTGATGGCAAAAGAATATAAATATGTACAAGATAGTGTGATCAATGCTGTATTTTTTGGTGGCGGAACACCATCTACATTATCGCCATATAATGCAGATAGATTATTAAAAACTATGAATGAAGTATTGCCACTTGCTAATGATTGCGAGATAACTATGGAAGCTCGTGTGCATGATTTAGTTGATGAAAAATTGCAAGTATGGTTTAAACATGGTGTAAATCGCATATCTGTGGGTGTACAATCTTTTGATACGGCTATCCGTCAAAGTATGGGACGCAAAGATGATAAAGAAACTGTTATTGAAAATCTCAAACGAGCTGCAAGTTATAATCAAGCAGTATTAATCATAGATTTGATTTATGGGTTACCTGCTCAAGATGTGGATAACTTTGTAAATGATTTAAAAATAGCAGATAGTTTGCCAATTGATGGTATGGATTTATATCAATTAAATGTATTTGAACAATCTGCATTAAAAAAAGCGATAGATAATGGCAAAATACCACCTGCGGCAACGACAAAACAGCAGGCAAAATATTTAGAAGCAGCTATTTCATATTTAGATGAATTAGCTTATAAACGATTGAGTGTCTGTCATTGGGCAAAAACAAATCGTGAACGCAGTATGTATAATACTTTGGCAAAATCAGGAGCTGATGTGATACCATTTGGTTCAGGGGCTGGCGGTTTTGTAGGAGATATTTCTATGTTTTTAAATAGAGATTTACAGCGTTATATGAATGCTATTGATGAAGGAAAATGGCCATTGATGGTTTTAACCAAAGAAGCAGAAGGCAAAGTTTTATTTAAGGATATTCAAGCACAGACTGAAAATTGTATGGTAAATATACAAAAATTAGCTCAAGTATATAGTGAAGAACTTTTACAATTAGAAGAAGTACTCAATATTTGGGTGGAATATGGTTTATTTGAAAAATGTGGCCATACTTATAAAATGACAGTTGCTGGTCAATTTTGGCAAAATAATATCACACAGACAATAATAGAACTTACACAACAATTATTGATGGGCAAAAAATCTTTTGAAGTTCAGCCAATAGCAGCACAAGGTTAAATATATAAATAAAATAAGGCAGTTATGATTAATTTTGATAACTGCCATAATTTTTAAAGTATAAATGATAATGATTATCATTTATAGAAATTGATTTTATAATGAAGGAGACGAGTAATGCTAACAAAAAAACGTAAATCTACACTTTTAACTTTATCTATATTGATGGGATTGACAAGTTGCACGCAAGCCAGCGAAGTAATCCAAACACCAGATGTAGTGGTAACAGCTACAAAAACACAGCAAGAAGTGAAAGCTGTACCTAATGCAGTAGAAGTCATCACCAGTGAAGATATTGAACAATTAGGAGCAACAGATATTTATTCTGCTTTGAAATTGGCAACAAATGTTGATGTTTCTCAAATTGGTGCAGGTCATAGATTGATGGTCCGTGGGAAAAATGCAGGTGCATTAGTATTATTAGATGGCAGAAGAATGTCAAATGAATATTCATCAATGACTAGAGGAGCTTTTGATTTAGATAAGATAAATTTATCTAGTGTAGAACGCATTGAGATTGTTAGAGGTGCAGCCTCCGCTCAATATGGTGCAGATGCTGAAAGTGGAGTAATCAATATTATTACGAAAAAATCCAAAGAACAATCTGTAACTGTAGGAGCAAATACAGGAACTGATGTCATGAATAATTATTATCGTTTTGATTTAGGTCAGCAAGGTAAATTCAATGGGGTAGTGAATGCTAATTTTGCTAAATATCGTAAACGTGAATTTGTCGGTGGCACAGGGACAAATTATTTTGGACCTAGAACAAATTATGATTTTAGTGGAACGTATGCATTTGATGATAGTAATAATTTAGATTTTTATATAGGTTATTATGATGAAAAATCAAAGAAAATAACAGATTATTCTTCTATGGGAATGGGCAAAAGTTCTACAAATTATGATAAGACAAATCAAGATTATAGTATAGCTTATAATGGAAAAGGCGATAATAGTAATTATATGATTAGAGCTTATTATAATCGATATGATAAGGAAGAATATAAAGGCAGTAAAAATAATGGTTATAAGCAAAATACATTTGATACTTTAGGTATTGAAGCTAAAAATACAGTACAAGCAGGAGATGAGCATTTATTAACTTATGGTGTTGAATATAAAAATATAGGTGTAGAAGGTCCAATCTTAGCTTTAGGTGAAGGTAATAGCAAGGACAATTCTGCTTATGCTGGATATATTCAAGATGAATGGTTTATAAATGATAAAATTTTATTTATTCCAGCAGTAAGATATGACCATGATGAACAATTTGGCGGAAAAACAACACCAAAATTAGGGGCAACTTATTTTCTAAGTGATAATAGTCGTATAAAAGCGAATTGGGGTAAATCATGGAGAGCTCCGAATTTAGTGGAATTATATGCTGGGCAAGATCATGGTTTTACTACGATATATGGAAATCCAGATTTGAGACCAGAAGAAGCTACTACATGGGAATTAGGTTTTGAAGCTGAAAAAGATAATAATTGGTTGAAATTAAATTATTTTAATAGTAAATACGATAATTTAATAACATATGATAAGGTAAATGGAAAAAATACATTTATCAATGCTCAAGATGCCAAAACTGATGGCGTAGAATTTGAAGTAGGTCGCCAATTCAATGATAATTGGTCTATTAGAGCGACTAGTAATTGGCTTAATGCTAAAGATAGTGATGGGGAAAAAGTATCTGCGACAGCTGATAATATTTCCACTTTGGAATTGGATTATGATGATAATGATATTAATGGATATAGTGCTAAACTTTGGAATTCTTGGGTAAGTAATTATCATTATGCTAATGAAAATTATGATTATAATACTTTAAATTTTGTAGTAAATAAAAAATTCGCTTTTGATGATGGTCGAAATGGACGAATTTATGCAGGTGTAGATAATATTGGAGATAAAAAAATAGGAGATATTTATTTAGAAGGTAGAATTTGGCGTGTAGGAGCAGAGATTACTTTTTAAATAAAAAATATTCATAGCTAAAGAAAAGCAAATAATACGTTTAATCTGTTTATATTAATGATAATGATTATTGTTAATATAAACAATTACATACAAAGGAGTTAATATAATGAGATTATCTACAAAAAAACAACAAACTTTATTGACTTTATCAGTGTTATTAGGTTTATCAAGTCCAGTATATGCACAAGATATACAAAATAATGACGTGATAGTTACACCAGATGTAGTAGTTACAGCGACACGAACTCAAGAGGAAGTAAAAGCTGTACCGCAAACTGTAGAAGTAATTACTAAAGAAGATATTGAACAATTAGGAGCAACAGATGTTTATTCTGCACTTCGTTTGGCAGCTAATGTAGATGTAACTTCAGCAGGTATGGCAGGTCATAATGTGATGATTCGTGGAATGAGTACAAATCATACTTTAATTTTAATAGATGGTAAAAGATTTGCTGGAGAAGATACAAGTGCCACACAAAACGTTTATGCCTTAGGTCGCTTGAGTCTGTCAAATATTGAACGTATTGAAATTGTGCGTGGCAGTGCTTCAGCACAATATGGTTCAGATGCTTTAGGTGGAGTAATTAATATCATCACTAAAAAATCAAAAGAGCCATCAGTTATGGTAGGTCTTTCTACAGGATCAGAAGCTATAAATAATTATTATCATATAGATTTTGGTAAACAGGGAAATTTCAGTTCTACTTTTGATATGCGTTTTAGTGATGTACGCAAGAATATGCAAGCCGGAGACGAAGGCAGTAATTATTATGGCCCTATTCAAGATTTTAATTTTGCTGGAACATGGGATTTAGGCAATGATAAAGAAATTGATTTGACGCTTGGCTATTATAATGAACATACAAAAGCAGATTATGCTGATAAATATACATCAACAGGTGTTTTTCAAACTAGTAAGGATAAAAAAGAATGGTATGATTATAGAAGATATGATTATAGCTTAGGCTATAGTGGCAAAACTGATAATAGTGATTATATGATTAGGACTTTTTATAGTAGATTGGATAAAGAAAATAATTTATATAATTATCGCAATAATTTTCCAGGACCAATGGAAAATATTTTGGGTTCAATGTATCCAAAATATGATTGGGATAAATCCACTTATACGCTTTGGGGCATAGAAGGTAAAAATACTGTGCAATTAAGTGATAATCATCTTTTGACATTTGGTGGCGAATATCGTCAAAATAAAGTCGAAGGTACTCGTTTGAGTGATGGAGGTGATAATGTACATCAAGTAAGTCAATCAGGAAATGGAATAGTGAGTAATAAATATTATTCAGATAAAGAAATAAATACATGGGCAGGATATATCCAAGATGAATGGCAAGTGAATGATAAATTATTAGTAATTCCATCTATGCGTTATGACCATGATAGTTCTTTTGGTGGGGAAGTTACACCAAAAATAGGTGCGACATATTTTATCAGTGATAATAGTCGCATTAAAGCTAATTGGGGTAAAGGCTTCAAAGCTCCAACTATTAGTGAATTATATATGGCAATGCATCGTGCAATGGGTGGGCAAACTGTCAATGTTTATGGCAATCCAGATTTAAAACCAGAAAAATCTACTTCATGGGATATCAGTTTTGAAGCTGAAAAAGATAATAATTTTGGTAAATTAACATATTTCAATAATGATGTTAAAAATTTAATCACTACAAAACAAATAGGTAGTAGTTATTATGATCAGAGATATATAAATGTAGATGAAGCTGAAATTGATGGTGTGGAAATGGAAATTGGTCGCAATTTAGACGATAAATGGACAATAAAAGCAACAAGTAACTGGCTTGATGCAACAGATAAAGTGAGTGGTGATCGTTTAGATAATAGAGCAAGAAATATGACTACATTGCAATTATTATATGATGATCATGATGATTGGGGATATAGTGCGATTTTATGGCAACAATGGACTAATAAATACCATTATGATGATAATGATTATAATTTTAATACAACTAATTTTGTACTCAATAAAAAATTTGGTGAAGGAAATAGAGTTTATGCAGGTGTAGATAATATTTTTGATAAAAAAATTAGTGATATTGGTTTAGATGGTATGATTTGGCGTTTGGGTGCAGAATGGACTTTCTAAGATAATAAGATAAATTAAATAAAGTAGCAGGGTAAAATCTTGCTACTTTGTTTTAATTAATAAATAAATTTTTACTAAAAGGAGATGGTGTTTTGAAAAAGTTTTGGCAGATAATTGCTTGTAGTGGGCTAGTATTGACTAGTTGTTTGGGAGGTATGGCTCAAGCACAAAATGGAAAATCTGACGTAGAGTATTATTATCAAGGGGAAAAATTTGATTTAGATAAAGCGGTGAGCATTTCTCAAAATTATGATGTAGTATTTTTTGATGAATATCACGACCAAAAATCTATTCATGAAGCAGAATTATCATTTTTCCAAGAGATGTATAAACAAAATAAAGATATGATATTATCTATGGAAATGTTTGAAAGAGATGTTCAGCCTGTAATGGATAAATATTTGAATGATGAAATAACAGAAACAGAATTTATAAATAATTCTCGTCCATGGGAAAATTACCAAACAGATTATAAACCATTAGTAGAATTTGCTAAAGAAAAAGATATGTATGTTTTAGCATCGAATATTCCACGAAGAATAGCTAATCAATATACAAAAGTAGGTGATTTAGCTTTAATTGAAGATAAAGATAAAATTTATTTGCCGAAAAAACATTTAGTAGAATATGAAAGATATTATGATAAATTCAAAAATTATATGTCTATGGGTGATGGTCAAGGTCATATGATGATGACACCAGAAAGAATAGAAGCTTTCTATAAAGCTCAATGCTTAAAAGACGATACCATGGCGGAAAGTATTGTTGAATTTTTAAAGGAACATAAAGATACAAAAGTCCTCCATGTACAAGGAAGTTTTCATGGTGATGAACATTTAGGCGTAGTAGAAAAGGTAAATAAATTAAATCCTAGCTTAGAGACTGTAGTTATAACACCTATTGAGGCTAAAGACTATGAGAAAATGAAGCATAATTATAGTGAAGATACTATAATTATGACTTTTGTGAGAAAATAATATTCGTATATTTATTTATAAAAGTGCCTGTTTTATGCAGGTACTTTTTTATTGTTGCCATTTTGCTGCCGTTTTTATTTGATTTTTAGGATGTAGTTTATCATAAATATTTATTTGCACAATAACAAGCTTTGTATTGCAAAATCTATGTAATATATTATACTAAGTATAGACGAAGTCAAACTCATGATGACGCACAAAAGCCTTAGGAAGGGTCAGTTCCTAAGGCTTTTTTCATTGTTATACTAATGCTAGAGAGTTAATTTAAATACAACTCTTGTTAAAGTTAAATCCAGAAAAAACCCTCATTTTTAATGTTGTATTCTATTCAAATACAACTCTTGTTAAAGTTAAATTAGTATAAAAGGTATTTAAATTTCCCAAATTCCATGGATTCAAATACAACTCTTGGTAAATATATATCTTGATAAATAAGGCTATAATGATAGTTTTGTTTACTACCAGTTAGTTACTCATCAGTTTTTATAGAATATACTATATTTGTAAAATACTTATTAAATGAAAATAATATTTTAAAAATAGAACAATGATATATAGAATATATTGCTTTTCTTTCGCTTAATTATAACAATTACAAAAGCTATTACAAGGATAAACGTTGCAGCGTAAAGCTGTCCTTGTAATAGCTTTTTTCATTGTTATAAAAACGTGCGAAAAGCGACAAAAAAAGTCGCTTAGAAAGGAAGATAAATATGAAACAAGTAAATATTTTATTGAAATCTAATGGAGAATTAAAACGTATAATTACTGATAAGAAAATGTCTGTAAATGAATATACTGATATTTTAAACTGTGATTATATAGACATAAAAGGATTAAAACTAGATGAGTTAAATTTAAATATAAGTCTAGTATTTGATGATGAATTTTTATTTACAGATAAAGCTATCAATAAAAAAGCTTCAGTATTATTTGGATATAAACAGCATGAAGAAGTTTTATGTGGAGATGTATTAGTTCAAAAAGACATAGAAACACCAGAGGGAATAATTGCAGTAGGTTTTAATGAAGAAGAAGCAACAGTAATAGAAGCATATATAGAAAATTTAAAATATGAACATATTAAATTTATAAAACAAGAACCTTGTGCAAAATTTATACCATTTTAATATTAGATGTAGATATAGAAGGTATAACCTTCTATATCTACAAAAGGAGAAATAAAATAATGTTAGATATAAATACCATAGATAGTGATATTTCTAAAATTGATGTAATGCAATTACAACGAATGATTTCTATGGAAAATAAAATATTTGAAGATATGTATAGGTTAATACTTTATGATAATAGTCAACCTAATGCAGAAAATAATAATGTTGTAAAAGCATATTTGCAATCACAGATAAAAGCATTAAATCATATAGAAAAATTGATAAATAAGTATCAATCAGTTTTAGATGAATTGAATAAACCGACTAAGATAGTAGAAAAAGATAATACTAAATCTAATTGTACAAAAGAAAATAAAGATGAATTTTCATTATTTGAAGAAGTGGAGGAAAAACAATGAAAATATATGGCGTAGGACGAGTTGCTAAAGATTTTGAAATAGATTATAGCCCCAAAGGGATATGTATTTTGAAATTTCCTTTTGCTGAAAATATATTTGATAGAAAAACTAAAGAAAAGAAAGCTCAATACTATAATGTAGTAGTGTTTGGTAGGCTTGCTGAAATAATGGGAGATTTAGGTATACAAAAAGGCGATAAAATGCAGATTGAAGGGAATATCAATATCAGTGAATACACAGATAAAGAAGGTAAGAAAAAATATTATACACAAATTATCCTAAATAGTTTTGAATTGTGTTCTACAAAAAACAAACAGATTGATAAAAAATAAATGAGAGGAGTTATCTCCTCTCACTAAAAAGGTGGTATCGTATATGAAAATTATTGCAGAAACTAAAATAGGTTCAAGAGAAAAGTATTATAATTATCATAATAATGGAGTAGCTGGTATTTTTATTAATAAAGATAGTGCTGTATGTAGATATTGTAGTAGTGTATTTCAGTTTAATTCTATGTGCCATTATGAAGCTATAGAAGAAATATCTTGTCCTATATGCGGTAGACATTATAAAAAGAGTGAAATAATGTTTAGTGGTGCATATGATAGTTATTTGCCTTATGTTACAGTTTTTAAAATTTTAGAGATGAAAACTAAGATTAAATTGAAAATCTGTTATACAGCAATACAAATAAAAGATATTCAAAGCTATCCTAATGTCTATTATATAAAAGAAGTTTTTACATTTGATATAAAAAATAGTGATGTAATCTGGGAAAAGTCCAAAGATAATAAACTAATTGAGAAAAGAGAAATAGGATATATTACAGATTATGAACAGTTAAGAGAACATTCAGCGTTATGGTTCTTTCATATAAGACATAATATAAAATCTGGTTTAAGTTTAAATAGTCTTTTAAAGATACTAAGAGATACAATTCAGAAAAAAGAAAATATAATCCATAATTATACTAAAAAATCATTGTATGTTGATAATGTGGATTTAAAGCATAAACTCTTTGCTAATGTATTAAATTTAGCCCACAAGGTAAGATTTTGGGATAGTGAGAATATTATCTACAATCGTAATTTTTTACGTAATAAGAGTTTGCTTTTAGATAACTTTGTAGATGTTAATTTTGAAAAAAGTATCTATATACTAATGGTAACAAAGAATATATCTTACCATAGAGCTTGTTTTGAATATTTATCTTTGCCATATACAAAAACTGTTTTAAAGAATTTTTCCTATGATAATATATTTTTACTTAAATTGATATATAAAATTAAAAATATCAATATTGCAAATTTCTTATTTAGCTATTATAAAAGCTGGTTAAACTCATTGACTTACATGGATTTTATGTATAATTTTTCGTCTTTACCTAGAAAAATCGAAGCTATTTGTGATTTTTATAATCTATTTGTATTGAAAATTTATCCTCAATTACACCCCACAAAATTATTAGAAAATAAACAAGAATTAATTGATATAATGAATTTATGGTACAGTGCTAATAATAAGATAAAGAAAAACTTTATCAGACATAAAATTCCCTTTAGTAAGGCTCATGATTGGCTTTCTATAGAGGTTGCTAAACAAGCCGAACAAGAAATAAGATTTCATATATCAAAAAACATTATCAATAGGTTTAATATTTATATGATGAATACTAAATTTCAATGTAGTTGTATAAATAAGTATAGTAAGCTTAAATATATAGCTAAACAGATGAAAAATTGTTCGGCTGGCTACAAAGATAGAATAAATAATAGGCTTCAATTAGTGGTTATATCTGATAATAGTGGAAAGCCTAAAGTGTTGTTAGAAATTAATCAAGATAGCATTGTACAAGCTAAATTATATAGAAATGTTCCTGTGTTTAGGGATAATTTATTAAATGATTTAGTTATAGAATTTGCTCAAATAGCAAAGTTAAAAGTAGCAACAGATGACGTGTATATGAAACAAGATACAAAATTAAAGTGTATCGCCTAGATTATATCAGCAGATTATAACTTAGTTTATAGTCTGCTGTTTTTTTTATGTACATCAAGCGATAAAAAATTGCCATATGATAAAAAATAATCCTGCGGATTAAATTTAAAACAATGATAAAATAACTTTTTGTCGCTTTTCTGCTTGCACTATAATGGCATTCATTCCAAAAAGGCAAGGGTGAAATGTATAGCTTCGCTACCCTTGCTTTTTTCCCTTCTGCCATTATTTAAAGACGTGCGAAAAGCGAAAAAAATAGTTGCAAGGGAAAATACATAAATAAAGCGAGGTTTTTATCATGAAAGATTTCTATGTAAAAGTATATTTAACAAATTTAGGTAAATATGTTGAAGGTTATTTAGTTGGTAAGTGGGTAGATGTTACATCTGATACAGATTGGATTGAAGAACTTAGTAATATAGGTGTAAAAGATAATAGCGATTATGAAGAATATTTTATAACAGATGTAGATACTAATATTAATATAGAAATAGGGGAATATACATCTATTAATACATTGAAAAAAATTGCTGAACAGATTGAAGAACTTATCGATATTATAGATGTTGATACTTTCAATGCAATACTTGATTGTAACTCTGATTTTGATGAAGCTTATGAAATAGCTATTGACGGTAATTATACTTATTATGATGATGTTGATGATGAATATGATTTAGGTAATACTTTGGTTGATGAAGGATTTTTAGGTCATATAGACGATAATTTAAAGATGTATTTAGACTATGAAAAGATTGGTAGAGATTATATGATAAATGTAAATGGTTCTTTTAGTAGTAACGGTTTTGTTGCTTTATATTAATAAAATAAATAAGTCGTGCTAAATTAATCTTTAGCACGACTATATAAAAAGAGGTGTAGTAAATGATAAATACAAAAAAATTAATAAATGAACTAAATAATATAAAAATAGATTTAAAGATTTTAGAATTGATAGAAGAACAATATAAATATCAGCAAATGCAATTCCAAAAGAAAACTATAATTAAAAAGTTGCAACGATTACAGCAAAGTTTAGTCCAATGATAAAATTAGATATGATAAGCATTTAGCTTATCATATCTATAAACAATAAATAATGATATAATAAATAGAGTATGTACTTTAAAATATCTTTTAGTGCATGAAAGGAATAATATTATGAACAAAATCAAAAATTTTAGCCGTTTAAATGATTATTTTTTCAAAAATTTAATGGGAAGAGATGAGCGTAAAGGATTAGCATTAGATTTTCTAAATTCTATTGTTGAACTTGAAGATAACAAATATTTTGTTGATTTGAAGTTTTTAAATACAGAAAAAACACCAGATAAAATTGATGGTAAATTGTCAAGATTAGATATTCAAGCTCAAACTGATGACGGCACTTTTTGGGATATAGAAGTACAGGTCAGCAGAGAGGATTATATGCCTGAACGTTCATTATTTTATCTTTCTCGAATTTATGGCAATCAACTTAATTCTGGCGAAAAATACCCAGTATTAAAAAGAACCATTGGTATTAATTTATTAAATTTCAATTTAGATCAACTTAGAACCTTATCTTCATGGCACAATTATTGTTGTTTTTGTGTGCCTAATACTAATGTGGTAGTTACTCGCCATTTAGAAATGCACTTTTTAGAATTGCCTAAAATAAAAATCAGTGATATTAAAAGGTTAAAAAAAGCCGAACAATGGGGAGCGTATTTTTCTGGTAAATACACGGATAAAGATATGGAGGTGTTAGCGATGAACAACCCTGTAATAAAACAAGCTTTAGATTATGAAGCATATTTCAATAGCAATGATGAACTACGTAAAGAATATTTAGCACGTGAGGAAGCTATTCTTGATGAAAGAATACGACATGGTTATTCTCATCAACAAGGTATAGTTAAAGGTATAGAAAAAAATAAAATAGAAACAGCTACGAATGCACTAAAAGAAGGACTTAGTCCTGAACTTATAGCCAAAATTACTAATTTGAGTATTGAAGAAGTAAACCGATTACGTCAACAACTAAATAAATAATGAGATGAAATAATACTAGCAGATTATAACTTAGTTTATAGTCTGCTATTTTTTTATGTACATCAAGCGATAAAAAATTGCCATATGATAGAAAATAATCCTGCGGATTAAATTTAAAACAATGATAAAATAACTTTTTGTCGCTTTTCTGCTTGCACTATAATGGCATTCATTCCAAAAAGGCAAGGGTGAAATGTATAGCTTCGCTACCCTTGCTTTTTTCCTTTCTGTCATTATCTAAAGACGTGCGAAAAGCGAAAAAAAATAGTCGCAAGGGAAATATAAACAAAGTGAGGTTTTTATCATGAACAAAGTAATATTAGCTGGAAGACTTACCAAGGATATTGAAATGAGATACACTCAAACAGGAAAAGCAATAGCACGTTTTATTTTGTCTGTAAATCGTAGAGTTAGCAAAGATAAGGAAAAACAACAAGCAGATTTTATTCCGATTATTGTATGGAATAAATTAGCTGAAATATGTAGTAAATACTTAACAAAAGGAAGTCAAATATTAGTCGAAGGACATTTACAAATTAGAGATTATGTGGCTCAAGATGGCAAAAAACATTATATTGCAGAAGTCATTGCTCAAAAACTTGAATTTATGGGGTCGAAAGTTACAGCAGGAAATGAACAACTTCAAAATCAAGAACAAAATATAAGTCAAGAGGAAATCACTCAAGATACTGCAACAGATGAAGAAATACCTTTTTAATTAGTAACTGAAATAAAAAAGCCGTGCTAGTTAGTTCTAGCACGACTTTATAAGGAGTGTAAAAAATGTGCATGATTTTGTATATAAAAGGCAATAATCAAGAGAAAGTATATAGCTTTAAACTTGATAAAAGAAATGTAAATAGTTATTTTCACAAGGCATTGAAATTTTTATATCAAAATAATGGAATTGTTTTTGTGAAATATAAAAAACAACATACTATAAAACTTGTTTGTTTAGCTGAAGGTTATACCATTAGTATTACTGGAAGTGATTGAAATACGGGAGTTATGAGAATAGGTAGCTGCATCTACTGATTCTTATAGTTCCTCATCTTCATCTAAAAGACCATGGTCTTTTAAATCTTGAATATAAGCGTCTTGTTCTTCTTTAGTCAAAGAATTAAACCATTCATCAAATTTTTCAGCATCTTCTATTTCTTCATTAGACATAATAGCTCCACCAGAGCCATCTTCAAAAATAACATATTCATTATCTTGATATACTACTTGTTTACTTTTAGTCATTGATTATCACCTCTTAAACATAGTTACATATTAACAAATTTTCCTAAAGCATTAATTTTATTTACAGCAATTATATCATCAATCATTTGTTTTGTTAATACTGTATCTACAGGATATGTTTTATTGTTTATAGTAAGTGGTTCTTTTAAAGTTTTACCTAGAAACATTTTATAGGTCAAATTCAAATTTTTGTCATTAATATTTTTTTCATTTTTAGTATTTTGCTTTGTGCTTTGAATTACTGTAGCTTTTTGTATAGGTTCATCTTGTTTAGTTATGACATTATCTATTTTTTTAGTAGATATTACTTCGGTGTTATCAGTATTTTTCATGATTGTATAATCTTTAGCAAAAATATTGATATCTTTAACATTAACGGTTTTCTCGTAAATTATTTTGCAGTTTAAGATATTGCCTTGTTCATCAATAGTATATTCTGTTACTGTTCCGCATTTTTTACTACCACTAAGGCAAATTGTGTTTAAAATATTAATTCTATCTTGCAAGATTTTTTCAAGGTCTAGGTTGAAATCTTTGTACGAGATAATATCTTTTGATGACATAACTAAGATATTATCTTCATTGATTGAGGATATTTTTTCAAAAGGAATTACACGTAAGGCTTTATAAAAAAGTTTATCTTTAGTTATACCAAGAGCGATTACTTTTTTGTTTTCTCCATCAATGATAATATCACTAACTGTACCAAGTTCAATGCCTTCTGTGATACTTATTACTGGTTTTAATAATTGTTTGCTTTCATATGTAGTCATTTGAACAACTTCTTTCTTTTTGTATTTGTAGAGTTATTAGGCAATCCATTTTTATCAGACATAATATTTTTACATTTTGGGTAATTATCACAACCCCAAAAGATTTTATTATCCTTACTGATATTCTTTTTCATATATCCTTTTCTACATTTATTACAATGAATTAATACAGGTTTATCATCTTTATCTGAAAAAATTCCCTTTTTGCATTTACTATCTTCAGCAGTAGAAAAGTTTTTACATATCCAATATTTAAGATTGGTCTTTTTAGAAATAACTGGTCGCAATATACTATGACAATATGGACATTTTGGCATATCTATATCAAGTTTTAAAGTTTTAGTTTGCTTGATAGCTTCGTTAATGATTTTTATTTGCCCACCTAAAAATTTTTGTACATCACCCGTACCTTCAGCAATTTTACTAAGTTCATTTTCCCATATAGCCGTTATGTCTGGCGTTTTTAGAAAATGTGGTAATATTTTATAAATACTTTCTCCGTATTTAGTAGGAATAAGATTTTGTTTATCTTTTGCTATAAAATTCTTGTCTAGTAACTTTTCAATGATTGACGCTCTAGTAGCTTCAGTACCAATGCCAGATACATTTTTTAATATTGCTTTCACTTCAGGGGCTTTGACAAATTTATCAATTTTTTTCATAGCTTCAAGAAGTGTAGCTGGTGTAAATCTTTTTGGTGGTTTAGTTATTCCTTCAGTAATATTTGAATTAATAAATATTACTTTATCATCTTTATGACATATAGGAAGAATATTTTCTTCATCATTATGGTTTGCTTTATATAATTTTTTCCAGCCTAAATCTAAAATAGTTTTACCTGTAGCAGTAAAGATATAATCGTTACAATTAATTTTGATATCAGTTTTGTTGTAGATATGAGCAGGATAAAATTGAGCAATATAACAAGTGGATATTAGTTTATAAATATTTTTTTCTGTTTCAGATAAATTGTTTATATCACATTGTTTAGCTGTTGGAATAATTGCATGATGAGCTGTTATCTTTTTATCATTCCATGCTTTACTTTTTAGTTTAGGATTAGCTTCTTGTATTAATGTTTTAAAATTATCATCAATATTAGAAAGTGTATTTAAAATTTCTGTAGCATTATCAAATTGATTTTCAGGAAGATAACTACAGTCTGAACGTGGATAAGTAGTTAGTTTCTTTTCATAAAGTGATTGCACAGTATCCAGTACTAATTTGGGTTCATAATTATATTTCTTACCTGCTACAAGTTGTAATTCAGATAAAGAATAAGGTAAAAGTGGGTATTCTGTTTTCTTCTCTACAGTATAATCTGAAATAATAGCTAAAGGATTTTTCTTGAGCTTATTTTCAATATCTTCGATTAAGGTTTTATCAATTACATAATCATTTTCTTTTATTTCGTCAGGAACTTTCAACTTAGTTTGTATCTCATCTTTATTACTTTTAAATATAGCAGTCAGTGAATAATACTTAGTAGCATTAAATTGTCTGATTTCATTTTCTCTTTGAACTACCAATGAAAAAGTCGGTGTCATAACTCTACCAATATTAATGCTAGTGGTTAAGCCATTATCTTTGCCTATTAGTGTATAAGCTCTAGTTAAGTTAATCCCAATTAACCAATCTGCTCGTGTTCTAGCTTCCGCAGAGATATATAAATTATCAAATACACTATCATCTTTTAGATTATCTAGTGCATATAAAATAGATTTTTCATCAAGAGCGTTTAATAAAATTCGCTTAACAGGTTTTGTATTATTAAGATGAATTAAAGTTTCACGAATTAAGAGTTCACCTTCACGGTCTGGGTCGCCAGCGTGAATTATTTCATCGGTATTTTCTATTAATTTTTTAATAACATTAAACTGTTTGACACAATCATCTTTTATTTTGCGTTGCCAGTTTTGCGGAATTATGGGCAAGGTATCAAATGACCATTTTTCATATTGAGGATCAAGTTCACTTGCAGATTTTAATTCTAATATATGTCCAAACTGCCAAGTGACTACATCATTTCCAACACTTATAAAGCCATCAGAACGTTCTAGTGATTTATTATTTTTATTAGATAAAACTTTGGCAATTTCCATCCCCATAGAAGGTTTTTCAGCTATGAATAATCTCATAAATCTTCCTCACTTTTATCAACATTTATCGTCATGTTATCTATTGATTTGTCATCTAAGAGCAGTTCGGTATTTTCTCTATCGGGAGATACTTCATTTTCTTCTTTTAGTAAAATATCTTTCTGCTCGATTATAGTTTGAGCAACTTTATTGGCATTTAATTTTTTTATGTCAACTTTATTATTCTTTAAATTTAAAGCAAATTCCTGAGCTTCTAAAGTGAATATTTCTTCTTCGGTTTTACAAATTTCTTTGTCGACTTCTTGAAGTTTATTTCTTTTTTCTATCAGAAATTTTTGCATTCTATTAATAGACTTTATAATATCATTTTTTTTAGTATTTAATCCTATTAATCTAAATTCGCATCGTTTTTTTCTGCCTTCAAAATCAAGATTTTCTAGCACTTAGTTCGCCTCGCTTTTTGTCTAAAAAATGCTAATTGTTCATCAGTGAGTAAATTTGCTTTTAAAGATATGGCTATACCAGTGATAACATCTTTATCAATGTTTTCTGGAGTACCTACCTCAGAGAAAATTTTAGTTATAAGTTTTAGTCTTTTCTTAATCTCTTTTTGTTGCATACAATCTATTTGATATTGTAAAAACTTCTGGTTTTTCTCATTATCTTTAATTTGTGCAGTTATCTTAGCTAATTGTGTTTGCTGATTAAAGAGCCTTTGTTTAGTATCAACTTCAATATCCATATATTAATAATATGCCTTATGATAGAATACGTAAATACAAACGCAATGAAACGCAATAGAACGCAATGAAACGCAATAACACAAGAATAACAAATAATGGTACAATAAAACTAAGATTTTGAAGAATGTTCACTTTACCATTTATTTCATAAATGGACCTAAAATTTTATTAACAACTAATTTTGCCATTCGCAAGCTCATTGAACTAAAGTTATTAGAAAGGAGGTTTTATTCGTGGCTTTTTATCATTGCTCTATTAAGACACCAAAATCTGGAAAAGGAAAAATTATTCCTGGAAAAAAGCATGCCGATTATATTAATCGTGAAGGCGACTATAAAAATTTTGATAATAAACAAAAAATAGCAGCATCTCATGCAGAATATATTAATCGTCAAAATGATTTTTCTAAAGAAAATTTTATTAAACGACATGGTAGATGTGTATATAAAGCTAATAAACTTCCTAAATGGGCAAATGGCAGTGCTTCTAACTTTTTTGAAGCTTCTGATTTATATGGACGTGCAAATGGTTTATCCTATCGTGAGTTTGAATTGGCGTTGCAAGAAGAACTTACTTTGGAACAAAATATAGAAATTGTAAATACTATACTAAATAACTATGAATATTTTCAAGATAAATATTATACTGTAGCCGTTCATGATAAACAAGCAGCTTTAGATGATGGTAAACAACAAATTCATTGTCATATCATGGTTTCTGACAAAATTATTGATGAAATTGAAAAAAGTAATGAACGACCACCAGAACAATTTTTTAAAACTTATTGTCGTGTGAATACAAATAAAGGTGGAGCCAAAGTAGATAGATATTTTTCTAAAGATAGCTTTGGAAAAAATTTAACTCATTTTAGAAAATATTATTGTGATGTAACTAATGCTATCTTTAGAAAATATGGCATAGATAAGACTATCGACTACAAAAGTTTAAAAATGCAACGTGAAGAAGCTTTACGCAATGGCGATTATGTAAAAGCTGAAATTTTAAATAGACCAGCAGAAAAATATATAGGAACAGTTGCTTCTTATGATAAAAATAATCCTAAGGTAAGAAATCTTTTGCAATGTAGAAGACTTAATTCTATACATGAACAACTTCTTTTAGCAGCTGAAGAAGTGGAAAAACAGATAAAAGATTATACTTTTATAAATCAAATAAACAAGAGTATACTTGATGCTGATAAAGTTATTAATGAAAAAATAAACATTGATCCATTTAACTTCGTCCAATTTTCCAGCATCAAAAATGATATTTTATTTTTAATAGAACAAGTTCATATAAAAAGTAAAGATGTATTAACTTATGATATGGCTAAAGAATTAGCTAAATATGAATTAATGACTAAAGATGAAAAAGCTTTAACTAATAAATTATTTAACTTTAGTCAAAAATCAATGGAGTTACAAAATAAAATAGCTAGTACAGATAATATTGCAGCTAAACAAGAATTAAATATTGAATTAGAAAAAGCTAATAAAGCTATTAGTAATTTAAAAGTTCAACTTCGTCCTGCAAATAAAAAATTTACTCAGCCTTATTGGAAAGCTCAAGTTACTAAAAAAGTTAATCATTTATTAAAAGAAAATGCTCCAGCTAAAGAACAATTAGAACTATTACAAACACAGCTTAATAATAAAACTGTTCAACTTAGAAAATTTATCGTAGCTAATGTTAAAAATTTACCAGAAGCTTATTCTGCTAAAGATGTAAAAGTCATCATAGATAATCTAATTGATAATGTAAAAAATAATATTACAATAAAGCAACAAGAATATAAATCTTTATCAGCAAGAGTTATTTCACCACAACGAGCAAGGGAAATGGCATATAATGTTGCCACTAATCATAAATATAAAGAACTTAAAGAAGCAAAGCGACTTGTTGCTAAAGAAAAAATTAATTTGGAACAAGAAGCCAAACCATTAATCAATCAGTTAGAATATGTTCAAAAATTTGATGATAGTTATTCATTAAACCAAGTTAAACAACAACTTCAACCATATATAACAAAATATCACGAACTAAATGTTAAAGAGCAAGATGTTTTTACTAAGTTTAATGAGCTTGAAGTTTTTATCAATGCTCCAGAACAGCAAGAAAAAATTAATAGTATTATCGAGGGTATTTTAACTAAGAATAGTCCTATAAAATATCAGTGCGATAGCTTAAGAGGTCAAATTTCATCCTTAAAAATAGAGCTTAAAGAATTAAAAAATTTATCCGTTGGTGTTAATAATCAAGTTCGTTTAGATAAAAATACAAACTTCAAATATTCCATTAAATTACAGACAGGGACTACTTCTGTAGCTAATATTTCTGGTGGTAGTATAAGTAGTTCTGATACGATTAAACTGTTAGCTCAAGCATTTAATGGTGTTGAAGGAGCAATTCCTTTAGTTGCTAAAATAGATGAGCAAACTGATGAAGTCTTAGATTATAAACATTTAAATATTGTAGATAAACGAGCCAAAAGAAGTAATGCTATATTAAAAGAATTTTCTTAAGCTTAGTTTATTAATTTTGAAAAGGAGTTTTGTATTATGAATGAAATGGCAGAAATAGGACTATATTTAGCTTTATTTATGACAATAATGGTTATTTTGATAGGTGTTAATTTATATAGATATACTAAAGAACGTAGGTTTAAAAATAAAGCTTCATATATGCTTAGAATGATTGATACTTCATTAGATTATTATGCTAATTGTCATATTGTTGATGGTATTAAAACATATCCTGAAAGTCTTAACGACATACGGGAAGAATTAGTAAAACACAGCTTTAACTTTTATTCAGAGTTTTGTATACAAAAAGATTTTATGTTAGTATATGTTCCTACAAAAATAAATAATAAAATAGCGCAATATACATTAGCTATAATAAACACTAATTGTCAAATTTTCTATAGTAATCGAAGCACTGGTGGTGAAAATGAAATTATAAAATTTATCTCTAAAGAAGATAATAATAATTTGAAAAGATACGATGCTATTTCCAAATATTTTATAAATAGAAGAATCTTTCTGTTTTTTTATATGCTTTTTATAGCTATATTCTTTTTTATGATTTATAGCAATGTATTAATTAGCAATGAAATATATTTGATAGCTTGTTTATTATTAGTTAATCTATTATTAAGTTTTTTTTACTTTGTGTATAAAGACCTTTTTTGTAATGAAATCTTAGCTAATGAAGTAAGTCTATTTATTTCTTTCAATCAAATTAAAACAAAAGCTTCTACTAAGTAATGAATATCAAGAGGTGTTTTTTTTGTTAAAAAATATATTTGCAAAAAATTTAATAGACTTATTAAAATCGAAAAATATGACAAATCAAGATTTAGCAAATTATTTAAATGTTACTCGTCAATCAGTGTCACGATTTACAAAAGGAAATATACTTCCTTCTACTTTTGGTTATAAAAATATATGATGAACATTATTATGAATTTCGTTTAAATGTTGATTTATTAGTTATGGCTGCTAGTAAATTGATATTATTAGAAGAAAAATATATTAATTCTAACCAAGAATTAAGTTTAATAAAAAAGGAAAGCTTTTTATAAGCTTTCCTTTTTTATTAAATATTTTTATTAGCTTCGTCTTAGCCTTCTTTGTTGTAATTTTTTCCAAATATTTCTACATGTACAACAAATATCTTTATCAATATTTAATAACTCCACAAGAATTTTATTATCCACTAAATCTAATACTTTTTCAATATTATCGTTATTTCTGATAAGATTATCGATCTCTTTTAGAAGTTTTTTTCTAAATATAGGATTAATGTATTCAATTTTAGGAAGTAAGATATTACTCATTTCGCCTGGAAGAATTTCAAGAACACCACCGCCGTAACTTCTACCACAAATTTCAGTAAATGCAAAAGAAATACTATTATAATAAGAAAGTAAAACATTTTCTGGCTCTACATCATCATTAAATTTTATTCTGTGCATAGTATCTGTTGACACTGAATCACAAGCATTTAGCACAAATTTTGGATAAAGATTACTTCTTCGTAGAAAAAAAGCATCTGGAATCCAAACAGAAGGAACAATATACCATCTATCACGAATTGAGCATTTATAACCTTTATGCTCATTATTACTTTCACCAGCTAAAATATAATTTTTGTATTCTTGAGGATAGTTCTCATATGGAATGTTAGGAAAATAAACTAAACGAGCAGATTTACCTGTAGTTTTATTTAAATTCCAATCCTCCTTAGTAAAATAAATTCCACGTGTATGAGAACTACGTCCAATTAAAGGTAATGTTGCATTTTTTAGTTTATAATGATTTGTTGTTTCTTCTGTGATAGAAAAATAATTATTATTTCCTGTTGTAATTCCTACATTAATACGTCCATATTCAGAAAATCTGGCAAAACGATTATCTAATTTTAATTGTTGAATTAGTTTTATTTCACGATTATTAATAAAGTATTTTGTCCATTTTTCTTTGACGTGTTGCACTGGTTGAAAATCATTGGCATCTAATTTTAAAGTATCAAATTCATTTAAGTTATCCATTTCAATAATACGGATACCATTTTCAGTATTTCCTTTTTCCCCTATAAAGACAATGATTTCTTGCTCAATATTAGGAAAAACAAGTTGCTTGAATGTGATGAGTGTAATCTTAGATAAATGATTTGTTAAATAAAGGCGAAGATCTTCCGCATAAGCCACTTGTAGAATTTCAGCAGGAATTACAAATGCAATTTTTCCCTTTTTTGATAGTAATTGTACACATGATACCATAAATGCTACCCAAACATTAATTAACTTATTAGATTTCATTCCATGTGAAGTTAATATCTGAGCTTGGCAATCTCTTTGACTTTTCTTTAAGTACTGATAACGAATATAAGGAGGATTTCCTATAATTAAATCATAAGTTTTTTTATTTAAATTCTCTTTATAAAAATCAAAGAAATCTTGATTTAACACTTTTACTTGTGATATATCTTTATATTTTTCAGATACTTTCATGGCTTCTGATGTTTCGATTTCAACTGCTTCGAGTTCATTAATATTATTAAGTAATCCAATATTTTTCAAACTATCTAAAAAAACACCATCTCCACAACTAGGTTCTAATACTGTTTTTATGTTTTTAGATGCAAAAAACTGTACCATAGCATTTGCTAATTTATTTGGTGTATAATATGCACCTCTTATTTTTTGTTTTGAACTGTTCTCTTTAAGTTTCATTAAATTAACCTCACTAAAATTCAAGACGATAAACTCTTTCAATTAAGTCTTGAATTTTTTTTATAAGAATAGTCTTTTCATCTTGTAATATTGTAGTAACATGTTTCGATGGATTATGCTTAAGTTCTGCATTTATACTATAAATTTTACGACTAGCAACAACTACATTATCATGAATTTCTTTTTGTTTTTTATTACTAAAATCTAATTCTACAAATGGTAAAGTTGAGAGTGTAAAAGTGCCTCTTGCTGTGAAACCATTTTCAAAATCACTTCCAATGATTTTTAGGATTTTTTCAGTAATTGGATTTGATAACCATGCTTGGATATATTCTAAAGCATAAGGACTATTCTTCTTTTTAGAAACTGCACAATATCCAGCAGTTCCACCAGAGGCAATCAAAATATCATTAGTATCTAAAATATACATTGGTTCTTTACTCAATATCCCTACAATCAACTTAGGTGTATTAATAAAAGATGTTAACGCTTGTGTTCTTCCATACTGATACCAAGTGTTAGCATTAGCGTGTGGAACATCTCTAACACCCTTATTAGATACACATTTTGGAACCAAGCGGTCGTAACAATCTTCTAAATATGCAAATGTTCCTGGAAAATATGTTTTCATATACTCAATATCAAATAATTGCCCCTGTTGGTCATAAGGAAAAATAATCTGTTTATCAGTTGTTAAAATACTATATGTGTTTAATCCCTTTTCTATTTTTTTTGTAGGCTTAAAATATGGACGTAGGATTTTCCGTTCAATTTGATAGTGTTTTTCATTTCGACAAATTTCAACTGTAACATCATTTTCCTTTATAATTTCATTTGTTGAAAACCAATAGATAGGAACAGGTCGTTCGGCACTGGTTTGAATTCCATTAAAAATTTCAACATATTTTGTAATTGGAACAGAAACCTGATCTAGATGTTGAAGCATTGTTAAAAATTTAAAATCAGTTGTAAGTCTCCAGGGAAGTTTATTTAAAATAGAAAAATCAAATTCTACAGAATTAATCTTTTCACCAAGCCACAATTTATTAACAGAATCTACACATGTATAATAAAAATTTTTTTGTGGAGTTTTAGATAAAAGAAGAATAGAGCTATAGATCGTTTTATCTTCAAATAATTGTATATCACCAAAGTCATCTAGATTTATTAAATATTGACCTTGTGCAATTAAGTCTCGTAACTTTTCTCCTGCTTTAATTTTAAAAAATTTGTTTGGCACAATGTAGCAAATATAACCTGAATATTTTATCTTTCTTATTGCCTGTTCGATAAAAATAAAATATTTATCAAATTGTTGATATGATGTTTTATATTTTTTTTTATAAATTTCAAATTCACTAGTAGGAAGAAGAGCGTGCATTTCCTCTGTACTAACATAAGGAGGATTACCAATTATTACATCAAAACCTTCTCCATTATTAATTTTTCCCCAATTAAATGGAACAAGTTCAAATCTTTGTTTATCTACTCCAGTGATTCCTTTTAATTCTCTTTCACTAACCAAAGCATTTCCAAAAAAAATATTTGTATTCAGATTTGGTAAAATAGGAATAATCTCTTCAACAGAAGGCGTGGTTTCATTTTCAATCAATTTAATAAGAAGCGAAAATTTTGCTACTTCTACTGCATGAATATCAATATCAATGCCATAAATACAAGAACATAAAAGTGCTTTCTTTTCCTTTAAAGGTAATTTATACAAATTAACACCGATTTCCTCTAAATGATTTTGTTGTCCATTATTTAAATACCATTGAATACAATAATTTTGCAAATATGAAAAAGCTTCTTCAAGGAACACTCCTGAACCACAGGCAATATCAGCAATTTTAAGCTTTAATAACTCTTTAGGTGTTTTATTTTCACAAACTTTACTTAATGTTTTTTCAATCATATATTTAACAATTTCTGTAGGAGTTGTTACTACAGAACGATTAAGGCATTCTTTTTTTTGTTTTAAACCGATAGTTTTATTTTCTAATAAAACTAATTGTTCTGTTAAAAATAATTCATAAATTTTACCTAATAAATGAGGCTCAATAATATTAAAAAGATAAGGACTTTGAGGATAATATAATCCTTTAATTATATCTACAATGATATCACAAGAAAGATCAAAAATAATATCTTCTCCTGAAAATATTCCCGAATTATATCTTCGATCAGCATTTTTAAATAATTGTTCTAAGCTTTCTTGTAATTGAGTTTTATCTGTAATAGTTTCTTTTAATTTATGATACAAAGGTAAATTTTTATCCTCACAAATTCTAAGAAAAACAATTTGATTAATAAATTCTTGTACAACATCATTTAAAACTTCTAATGAAGAATATCGCCCACCTTTAGCATATAATTCATTACTCAATGCAATACGCCAACTATTAATTTGTGATAAAAATAATTCATCAACTTGTTTTGTTTGATTACTAGATTTTAGAATGTTTTCCTCTGTATATTGATCAAACATACCAGAATATACAGCATCTTTAGAAATCAAATTATGGATTTCTTCTAATTTATCTACATATTCAGTGTAATGATAAAGACGATACCGTGCAACCGTACAATTATCGTTTTCTTGTGGAAAATAACAAGTATCATATATTGCTAAAAACTCAAAATTAGTTAAAATTGCTATTTTATGTTTTGCATTCCAACCATATTTTCTTGTTTGAATAGCAGGTGTATTAATCTTAGTAATGTCAATTGCAGGTTTTTTAGCTTCAATAAAAAACTTTGCAACACCTCTAAGTGTCATAGTATAATCTGGACGATCTGAACGAGAAGAATAATTTTCAGCTATAACTTCTCTATATTGAGGAGCAACTCCATTTTCATTAGCTACATCCCAACCTAAAATTTTAAGTAAAGGGTCAATAAATTCTATACGACAAGAATGTTCATTATATCCTTTTTGTATATTTTTATAAAAATCTATATTTTTATGAAATTGTTCAACTAATTTTTGAAGTTTAATTTTACTGGTGTTATTTATCATTTAGCTTTACCTTTCGTTTGCTTTTAGTAGGCTTTTCTATATTATTTGGAATAATCCAAATTCTACTTAGTCGAGTAGCTCCAGGAATTCTATTATTTTTACATAATATTTGTATTTGACGTGGAGATACGCCCCATTTTTCAGAAGCTTCTTGTACTGTGATATAACCATTCATTTTCTAATACCTCATTAGATAAAATATAAAAAGTATTTAAATTATATTCGTTTAAACGAAATATGTCAATTTAGAATACAATGTTGTTTTAAGTAAAAAAGGAAAGCTTTATATAAGCTTTCCTTTTTATCATATTTCTTAACGAGTAGATGATTTGGGATGTTTCCAATAAAGTTTTTTACAATGTGGACTACAAAACTTTTTTCGTTTATCTTTTATACTTTTAATTGTTACCAATACACGACATTTTTCACAATGAAATTGTCTTAATATTGGCTCATTATCCTTTAGATTAGAAATTCTTTTTGGCTTATTATAATATATTTTTTTGTAATGTACTTTTCGACAATGGACACAACAATATATTTGATAACTAAAATTTGATTCAAAGATTTTTTGACAAACAGGACAGATTTTTTTCATAACTTAATTTCTTTAGATATAATACCTTGTTCTTTTAGCGTATTAAAATGGTCTTGCATTGTCATCATTCCAGGTGTTGATTTCATAATGTTTATAAGGCTTGTATAATCTTCATTTTTTATACAATTAATAGTAGCGTCATTGCGTAATAGGATTTCTAAACAAAGAACTTTATGCTCTTTAGTGGTAATTAATTTTTGTGCTATTATAGCTTGAAATGTATTAGCCAGTAAATTTTTTAGTTTAAGTTTTTCTTCATAGTTTGTTACTCTATCTAACGCATCAATAATATTGTCTGCATGCAGTGTTGTAATTACTAAATGACCAGATTCTGCGGCAAATAAAGCTACCTTTATATCTTCAAGTGTTCTAAGTTCTCCGATCATAATTACATTGGGATTTTCACGCATACTAGCTTTTATACCTTGAGCAAAACTCGTAATATTTTTACCTAAAAGAATTTGAGAAATAATAGATTTTTTATCTTCAAAAGTATATTCAATAGGATCTTCTATTGTTATTATGTGATAATTATACTTTTGATTAATCGCATCTATAATTGAGGCAATAGTAGTGGATTTTCCAGAACCAGTTGGACCAGATACTATAATCAATCCTGATTTTATATCTGTTAATAATTTAATAGATTCGGGTAGTCCTAAAACATCTAATGAAGGAATTTTATCTGGAAGTAATCTTATAGCTATAGCCATACCTTTAAAAGTTTTATAAAAATGACATCTGCAATTAATATTAATTATATTAATAAAAAAATCTAAATCATTATCTAAATCATCTATAGTGAGTTGTTGAACTTTTTCTAAGAAAGATGTCATTTGAGAATCTTTTATAAAGTTATCCTCTAACATTTCAATTTTTCCTAAATTATTTCTGATATAAGGATACATATTTTCTCGTATAAATAAATCTGATGATTCATGTTGATAAGCTTTTATGATTAATTTAGATATTTTATCTTTGACATCTGTGATACAGTTCATAATAATTTATCCTATCTAGTTAATTTTTGTGTTTGCTTTTTGATTTTCTTTAATTCATTTTGAATGAAGTTTCTTTTCTTAGTAATTGATTTTTTATTTTGTAATTCAGGAAAATTTCTTTTTAGAGCATCTTCAATGATTTTTACTTCTGAAGTATGTTTATTTTTAAGATTTTGACTTAAAAATTCTTGTAGAGATAACTCTATTTTTCCTTGTCCTAAAGTATTCATGACTAAATTTTTAGCTTCTTCATTACTTATTTTTACAGGTGAAAACTTAGTGATTACAGGAATTATTTTATCTTGTTTAAAGCCCTTATTGATTAATTCTTTTATAACTTTGCTTTCACTATCTTTATTCCATAAAATATTGTTGTTCATATTATCTACTATTACTTTTTTGCAGGTTAGGATATATTCTTCAGCAATATTTTTTATAGCGACATCTTCAACTTTCATTTGAGCTAATTTTTCCATATTAGATAATATGTGAGCATTCTTAAGTGTTAGATTTATTTCCTCAGTTGATGGCTTAAGTGGTGAATATTTAACCATAAGAGAGGCTATTTCTTCATCCGTATGACCTTTTTCTAATAATCTACTTGCTATGATTAAATCATTATTGGATTTTTGGTATAATTCTATTTCTGCTCTATTGGATAAAATTCTATTTTGCACCTGTAATTGTCTTAATTTACTGGCTTCTTTTAGATATAAATATTTAGGATCATTACTTAGTTTTGTCATAAATTCAGGGAAATTTCTGATGCGATTAAGACGAATGAATGAATCATAAGTCGTTTGTATTTTAATAAATATGGATTTTTGTATTGCTTCATTGTTGCCTTGATTTTCATTTATAGAATTTTTTATATCGTCTTTGGTGTATAAAGATTCTGTTGCTAAATTTTTAGTTGCTAATTGTTCTTCAATATCTTGTTTTGCTTGCTTAGGATTTAAGATATTTTGTATTTCTTCAGTTTCTAGTTGTAATGGAGAATATTTTTCTACAGCAGAGAATATTTCATCAGATTTAAAGTTTTTTTCTAGTAATGTCTGTATAATATTCTTTTCTAGATTTTTGTTTATAGCATCTTTATATGGAGTATTTTCAATATCGATATGAGCAATCATATCGTGATAGGTTTCAAGATAAGCTTTTTCTACAGGAGTATATGGTTTATCTTCTATTAATACATATTGTATAGCTTCAAGACGATGAGCATATTCTTCAAAAAAAGCTTCATCTTTTTGAGCTTCTTGTTGTTTCTTTATACATATTTGTTGTAGTTTCTCATCTTGCCAATTAGTAGGTGAATTTTCTTTTATAACTTTAAATATGTCTTCCTCATTAAAATCTTTATTTAATAAGGTTTTAGCTATTTTGTAATCTATTTGAGAAAATTCAATGTTTTGTAGATTATTCTTATAAATAGCTATGGCTTTTTGATATAGAGAAAAATAAGCATTTTCAATAGGGTTTAAATCATTGCTATTAGGATTATAATAGATAATTTGTTCTAGTTTTTGGGCAAATTCGGTGGCTTCTGTTTCAGTAAGAGGTTTATTAGTATTTAAGGCAATATTTTGAGGTTTTGGTTGAATATTATTTGTTTCTTGATTAATATTTTGTGGAATGTTTTCTTTGACTTCAGCAGTTTTGACAGCTTTTTGTTTATTATCTTGAGATAAATTTTCACTATAAACATTTTCTGCTAATTCTTCTGCTGGTGGTTCAGAAGCTAATAAACTAGCCCAGTTATTATCTTGTTCATTCATAGTGTTCGCTCCTATAAATTCATTTTTAAATATTATCTAGATAAACTTTTATTTTGGCTTAACTTAGTTATATTTTTTAGTTCTTCTTTTTCTATACCTTCAACCTGAGAAGCATTAAATACTACATAATTTTTTACTATTGGATAATCTAATTTAACATAGGCAGGTACTTTTTTACCTGTTTCTTCATCAATTACATATACTTGTTCTTTTTTCTTAGTATTAGGATTTATTTCCATAATAGGTTTAGCATATTGCCAATATTCTATGTGAATTCCTTTTGCACCCTTTTGTATTTTTGCACCTAATTCTTGGGCTTGTTTAAAGGTAGTCCATCGACTATCTTCAAATCCAAAATGTTTAGCAGCTAGAATTAATCTAATATTATTAATACCATTATAATATTGGTCTTTCCCTTGCAAAGATTTTAAAAGATTTCGAGGTCGTTTACTAATATAACCGCTATCCCAAAAGAATGGTTTACCAGATTGTATATCTTTAATAACTTGTTGTACTAATTCATTTCTTTGTTGTTGAATCTTTTCTGGAAGTGCCATTGTTATTCACCTATTTCTTGTTCGTCATTTAAAATTTCTTCTATTTCTTCTTCAGTAAGTACATCATCATCAGTTGAACCACCATATGTTTTAAATTCTTTAAAACTTTCAGCTATTTTTCTTAATTTTTCATCCATTATTATTACCTACCTTTTTATTGAGTTCGTTTTCAAATTTTTCAAGTGATTATTTATAATTTGTCTCTTCTTTATATCTGGTAAATCTTTTATTTCTTTAAATTTATAAGCTATACATAAATCCTTTAGCTCTTTTTCAGAGAGTTTTCCTTGTTTTACATGATAAGCAATAAATTCTTCCAAGTTTTTAGCTCTGTAAATAGATTGTTGATTTATGTATTTCATTAAACTATAAGCGTCATTTGACATAAATACTAAATAATTAGGAAATTTAGCAATTAATGCTCCTATTTGTTTATTTTCTAAAAGCGTCATGCTAGGTTTATAGGGCAATTTTAATCCTAAGCAAATTTGCATACGACAAAGTTCAATCCTAAATCGATCTTTTATATATCTAATATTTTTAGAATCTACCCCATATCCTTCCATGCCTTTTTGATTAACTCTTCCTGGTTTAGTAGCAGCTTTTACTAAATGACGTAAAAGTTCGCTGTAATATTCTCGTTCGTCGTTAAATCTATCTTTTGTAGGCATATGAATTTCATCTTTTTTTATAGAATAAAAACCTATATTATTATGAGAATCTTCAATGATTTTCATATTCATGTTATAGGCTATATTTTTGATATATTCTATAGCATCAATTTCATTTTCTGGATAAAAGAATTGATGTTTTCCCTGTAACATTTGTTCACTAAATATATTATTTTCGTAAGTGTGCCAATTATTTGTTTTATTTTTATAAAATTTAGTATAAGTTTTATTATTAGGTGATTGTTCTTTTGCATAACCCATATCATATTTAGAGTAGTTTTCTAAAGCTATAGATTTAGAACCTTTTTTGATGTAATAGCCTTTATTTTGAGCGTCTTTATAGGTGATATATCTAAGTGGAATAAATTTATCTTCAGGTTTTTTATAAGACAGTAATTGTGTTAGATTATAACCATAGAATTTTCTACCTGTTCCTAAATCATAAGGTAGTCTAATATCCATGTCTTTTTGTGGATCAAATGGCTGTTGCCAAAAAGCTTTTCCTTCAAACATTTGTTCATAACATCTATAAGCAGTATCACCTCTTAATGTATTCTGTTTATTAGTTTCAAGTTTTTTTATTTTTGTATAAACTTTTTTCATTATTAATACCTTCTTATTTAAAATCAACAAATCCTATAGCTTTAGGTTTTGTATAATTTTCTTTATAGTAATCTGAGGGATTATATGGATCTTCAACTTGCATATTTAATATATTTTGTGTAGTGATTTTTTCTCGTAAAGTACTATCTTCAGTATCTTTTAGCTTAGCTATTTTTAATACTGTTAGCTCATAAACAAGCTGCTGACGATATTTTTCTTCAATATATCTTAAAGTGTCAATTTCTGAATTTTTTTCTTGAGCCTGCATAGTTGTCTCAATACTATTTAAGGATTGGATAGTTTTTAATAGAGCTTGTTTTCTTTCGTCATAACTATTTAAGTCATTTTTAGCATAACTAAGTGTTGTAGCATAAATCTTATTTAGGTAGTTATATTTATCTTTAAGAGAGATATTTTTTTGCTTATAAGGATTACTAGCTATAATGGTTGAACTGTTATATAACATATTATCTATATCTTGCAAATTTATATCTTCAGTGTAATTTATTCTATCTTGTATATCGCTAAATAATACAGGGATATCTTCGTTAGTATCATTAGAGTGTTTTAAATCATTGCTTTTGGTATCAAAAAGTGTAATGTTTTGTAGCATATCTATATATGTTTTTATTGTAGAAATAATATCTTTTTTACTATTAATTACATCATGCACTTTATATCCTTGAGCTGCTAAATCTTTTAGAGCAAAAGGGCTAGGAGCAGAATCTGGAATAGATACACTTGTTGGGGAATAATAATTAGGTGGGTCAAATGGTTCTGTTATACCAGGAATACCTGCAAAAGCAATCGATATACTTAGTGATAATATGGTTAATATTGTTAGTAAAAAACGAATAATTTTCATCTAGCAACTGTCCTTTCTTTAAAATCTAAATCCTGATGAACCAAACGTATTTTTTATAGCTTTAGATACTTTTCCTCCAACAAACGTCATGATTAAGATATAAGCAAATATTTCTAAGGCTTTTATTACATCAAATGTTGGTGCTGGTGCTACTTGTCCTGCTCGACGAAAGACATCATCAGCATAAGCATCACCACTGCCTATGTTGCCTTCTCCACCATGCCATGCTTCAGCTACAGAACGCCATGAACCGTATTTGTTGAAGTATTCAAGCATTTTAAATCTAGCCACGGCATCTTGTCTGTCTGGACTCCATGCAGGTTGCATAGTATCTGTATGTGGTGTCCAGTTATAATCTGGAGGTAAATTTGCTTCTTCTACCCAAGCATTCCAATTTTCAAAGTTTATTTGATATGCTCCGTATCCATAGCCATCATCAGAATATACAAAATAATCATTTGTAGACTCTTTATCTTTAATAGCTGACATAAAGATAGTTATTGCTTCAACATCTGCATTTTCTAGATTTACTGCTCCTCGATTAGAAGTAGTCATCATATCGCCAAAGTTAAATGCTGTTAACTGAACAGAGATTAAGCTGGCAAAAACTATATACCATGCCATATTAAAACCTAAAGAAATTAAACTATTTATGCTATTTCCAGCAAATGACATATGTTTTGTTTGTCTTAATGTGCCGTAAATTAAGTCAAAAATAGCAAAGATAGAAATGATATAAAATTCAATGAAAGCTTTAGCAATCATGATGCCCATTAGGAAAAATAAGATAACAATAGCTATACCTAAGATAAATACAAAGATTATTGCTGCAAGATTTGTATAAATAGCAAAAGCAGAATGAAATGTAGAAATATAATTAAAAAATGGAGCAGTTAGCTGTAGTCCTTTTTGTATTATTTGGGTGGGGTCTGTAACATTTTGTCCAGCAACTGTAGGGTCTACATTAATTATTTTAGAGCCTACAGTTACAAAGAAGTTTTTTATTGTATTAATTACTATATTTCCCCAATTTTGAATTAAGTAATAAAAAAATGTATAAGAAATTAATTTTTTTATTAGAACTTTAATAGCATCATTTAGTACATAATTATCTGAAATACTGATGATACAAAAGGTAAGCGTAATATCTATTAAGACTACAACCATAAATAGATTTAGCATATAAGGTTTTATATTTTGTATTCCTTCAGTAGATGTAGTTGCTATTTTATCTATAATATCTTTTACTGGAAGTGCAATATCTGCTATTTTTGACCAATCGAAATTGAAAAAGTGAGCATCACTACCAATAAATGATTCTTCTACAGGCATAGTACCCTCTAAAAGAGGTAATGGGTCTGTAACAATAGCTCCATTTACATGAAAATCTATATCATTTAGATGTACCTCAAAATGTAAATGTCCTCCTGTACTATCTCCAACTGGAGAGATGATACCTATTACATCACCTTGATATACTTCTTGTCCTTCATGCAGTCCTTGAATTAATCCAACATCTCCATACAAAGTTCCCATATTAAGCTTTGGATGCCATACTACAATAGCATTACCAAAACCATCTGCTGGACCATAATATCTTATAATGCCATCTGCTGCTGATTGAATAGGCGTTCCGTAATCATAACCGATATCTATACCAGCATGAAATCTTGTATTTCCAGTTATAGGGTGTACTCTATCACCAAAAGGTGAAGTGATTATCCCATCAGGTGCTGGATAAATAAATGGAGTTTGAGCAAAGACTACTATGGGTAAAAAAATGATAAATAAACATAAAGATAAGATAATTTTTATTTTCATTGATATGTCCTTTGACTTAGTTGATAATTCTATGGTAGCATGGAAGTGAATTTTAAAAGTATCGACTTTTGAAAAAATGAAAAAATTTTTAAATCCTTATGTATCAAGGGTTTGCGGACTTAAAGTAATTTTGTGTTCGATGAAAATGAGCAAAAAAAGCTGAACTTTTTGTCAGTAAATAAAAAAAACGTGTTCGAATCGAACACGTTAAAAAGTAGTTATATTTGATTTTTTATTTGTGTTTATGAATAATGTGGTCGAATCGAACACATTTAAGTGAGGAATAGATTATGAATAAATATATTTTAATGAATAAAAATATAGCATTAGCTCAAATTATATTATCTGATGATGGTAAAATTTATGATTTATTAGAAATATATAACATAAAAGCTTTTCCTGTAGGTATAATTTGTAATGATATAAAAATGTCTAATAAAGATATACAAAATAACTTAGCAGAGTGGTGGCAAGGTAGGGCAATTCCTGCTAGTAGACAGGGTCTTTTTTCAGTATTACAAGAATTTAATATTGAAAGAAGTTCTATTTTAGCCATGAAATGTTTTGGTCTTAGTTTATCTGACCAATATTGGATAAAACCGATTAATTCTAAGCTAACGTGGGATAAAATCAACTTTTTTAACAATAAGTTTTCTAATGATATTGGAGAAGCCTTTTTTAATCCTAATTTTGTAAAGGAGAGTAATGAAATAGATTTTATAACTCCAGATAATACATCTGATGGTTGGCTTAGAAAAAAATGGATAATCAAAAATGAAAAAAGATGTCTTATTAAAAGTGGTAGTGATCCTTATAGACAAGAACCTTTTAATGAAGTGATTGCATCACTTATAATGAAAAATTTAAATGTATATCCATATGTTAAGTATGATTTTTTTGTAGACGAAGGACAGGGTATCTGTTCTATATGTGATAATTTTATAACAGAAAATACTGAATTAATTTCAGGTTATGCCTTAGCAAAAACGTATATTAGAGATAAAAACACTTCTATTTATAATCATTATTTAGACATAGCAGACAAAAATAATATTTCTAATATTAAGGATTTTTTTGATAGTATGATTGTTTTAGATTATATTATTGCAAACACGGATAGACATCATAATAACTTTGGCTTTATTAGAGATGTTAATACTTTAGAGTATTTAAGCCCAGCACCTATATTTGATAGTGGTACGAGTCTTTGGCATAAATACAGTGTACTTTCAAATAAAATAGGTACTCCTGTAATAGCTCAGCCTTTTTATAATACACATGAAATGCAATTATCTTTAGTAAAAAATTGGGATAGGTTTGATTTTAGTAAATTAAGAAATATAACAGAAGAAATATACGATTTATTAAATAAAAATCCATTAATTGATAAAAAAAGAAATAATATTATTTGTGCTGCTCTTAAAGAAAGGATACAATCTATTAAATTATATCAGGAAAGAATGGTAAATAAATATTCTATACCTTTACAGAGTGATGATACTGATATATTAACAAAATTTAAGCAGTTAAAATTTAATTTACAACCAGTATATTTTTATTATAAGAATAAATTTGTACCTAATAATAAAATAAAATACAATCCTAGTATAGATAAAAAAATATTAAAGCAAGCACTAATAGATGGTTTTTCAAGGGAACAAGTAAAAAAAATTTTAATAAACAGTCCAAATATTAAAAGTGAACAAATGATAGATTTTATGTATCGTTCATTTAGTCATGATAAGGATTTAAAAAATATAATCCTTGAAAGAACTATACATTTATAAAATTATGTTCGAATCGAACAAAAATGATAAAATAATTTTTTATTACTTTTTTTGTTTGCATCATAATGTCATTCATTTCAAAAAGCAAGGGTAAATATAACAACTACGTTGCCCTTGCTTTTTTCATTTCTGACATTATTTAAAATCATGCAAAAAGCAATAAATAAGAATCGTAAGATAAGAAAGGATACTGAAAAATGAAAAAAATATATACTATAACTATTGAGGAAACTGTATCAGACGTATTTTATTTAGAAGCTAATTCTTTAGAAGAAGCTAAAGAATTAGCTATTGCAAATTACAATAACGGTGTTTTTGTACTAGAACCTGGAAATTTAATAGAAACAAATCTACTGGTTGGAAATGATAATGAAAGTAGTGATTGGTTTGAATTATAAAAAATGATATAATTAATACTAAATATTATGAAGAATTGAAGGTAATAATATGGATAATATTTTAAAACGTATAAAACGTATTGATGACAAGAAAAAAGAATTAGATAAATGTAGACCATTAACAGCGGGAGAATTAGAACGATTAGCTGAAAACTTTATAGTAGAATATACGTATAATTCAAATGCTATTGAAGGTAATACTTTAACGCTTAGAGAAACAGCTATGGTTTTACGTGGTTTAACTATAGATAAAAAACCTTTAAAAGACCATATGGAAGCAATAGGACATAGAGATGCTTTTAGATTTGTAAATGATTTAGTAAAGGACAAATTACCATTATCAGAAAGTCTCATTAAGCAAATACATTATTTGGTATTAGCTGATAAAGCTGAAGATAGAGGTATATATCGAAAAGTTCCTGTTATGATTATGGGAGCAAAAACTTTACCTGTACAACCATATTTAATTCAACCTAAAATGGAAAATTTATTAAACGAATATAAAAACAGTACATCACATATTATTACTAAATTAGCATGGTTTCACATTGAATTTGAAAGTATTCATCCTTTTATTGATGGTAATGGTAGAACAGGAAGATTACTTATTAATTTAGAATTGATGAAAGCAGGATATCCACCAATAGATATAAAATTTACTGATAGATTAGCTTATTATAACGCTTTTGATGATTATAATGTTAATAAAGATTTATCTAAAATGGAAAATTTGTTTGCAAAATATTTAGATGAACGATTAGATTTCTATTTAAATATATTAAAATAGGAGAGTATATATGAAATATAGAGTATATAATTATGAAGAATTTAAAAAATTAAACACTGAAATTATTTTAACTGATGACTATGCAGATTATAATTATTATGCTGTATATTTACCTAATAGAAAAAAACCTGCAATATATTTTAAACATCCATATAACGGAAATTATTACCATATTGATGATTGTTTAGAAGTTATGGGAAATGACTTAAACCCATGTCATGATATTTATATTACTAATGTCTTAAATGAACTTAATAAAGAATAAATGAAAAGCACTTGTCATTATTCTAATTGACAAGTGCTTTTTTATAGATAGATTTTTATGATATAATAACAATCGCTGTTAATTCAGCAAAGAAGAGAAAACTTGATGTGTCAGACTCTCCTCATCAGAGGAGGTGGTAATTATGACAGAATACGAATTAATGTCCCTTATAGTGGGAGTCGTAACTATGACATTTACCATTCTTATGTATTTTAAGAAGTAAATTTTTAAATTAATTACTTTATAAATAAAAAGAAGTCATGACATAACGTCTGACTTCTTTCTCAACCCATTCTGAGAAGAGGCTGACGGTTGCAACATCAGTTTTCTCTTCTTTTTTATACTCTTATTATACTACATAGATTATGATTTTGCAAAATAAATGTGTTCGAATCGAACACATTTGTTATATAATACATAAAATTTAGCTTTTTGGTGGAAAATTTTTGTGATATAATAACAATCGCTGTTAATTCAGCAAAGAAGAGAAAATTTGATGTGTCAGCTTTCCTCATTAGAGGAGGTGGTAATATGACAACTTATGAATTAATGATATTAATTCTAACAATAATAAATGTTATATTTACCATTCTTAGCTATTTTAAATAAAGGCTAATTAATATATTAATTTTTATAAGAAATAGAAAAGAGCTAGACAAGTCCAGCTCTTTCTATTTCACACACTTATAGAAGAGAGCTGACGAAGCGACATCAGTTTTCTCTTCTTTTTATACTCTTATTATACTACATAGTTTATGATTTTGCAAAATAAATGTGTTCGAATCGAACACATTTTCTATATAATATATAAAATTTAGCTTTTTAGTGAAAAATTTTTGTGATATAATAACAATCGCTGTTAATTCAGCAAAGAAGAGATAAATTGATGTGTCAGACTCTCCTCATCAGAGGAGGTGGTAATTATGACAGAATACGAATTAATATCCCTTATAGTGGGAGTCGTAACTATGACATTTACCATTCTTATGTATTTTAAAAAGTAAATTTTTAAATTAATTACTTTATAAATAAAAAGAAGTCATGACATAACGTCTGACTTCTTCTTTTCGAATTCTTTGAGAAGAGGCTGACGGTGCAAACATCAGTTTTCTCTTCTTTTTTCATATTTATTATACTACATAGTTTATGATTTTGCAAAATAAATGTGTTCGAATCGAACACAAATTATTAGATAAATTATATCGTCTAATTTATATTCTTACCATAAGCTTTCGCCCTTTTTTCTTAATTCTTTTAAATATCGATCTTCTTCCAATCTATTAAAAAATGCAATCTCTTCTTCATTAACACCTACGCTAGCTTGCTGTTTTTCTTCTGCAATTTCAGCAGGCGTTTTATGTGCCTCATGATATTCTTCACCAAAACAAGGACATTTCATAAATATATTTTTAAAGCAAGTCATTGGCTTAGTTACAAACATTATTGGATGAAATAATATATAAAATGGTGCAATTATTATGAATACAATTACGTCTAATAAAAGACGAAACATATCAGTAACTATGGCTAAAGCAATACCAATGACAAATAATGACAAAATACCAATAGCAATATATTTTAAAAATCCTAATATATCCATAAAAATATCCATAATAACACTCCCTCGTAAACTATTTTCTAATATAATTATACTTTTTTATCATATTAAATTCAATCTGTATTATCATTGTTAGTGTCATTATCTACATTATTATCGTTATCACTGTTATTGTAACGAGGATAATTATTAGAAGTATTATTTATATCATCATGGTTATTATCATTATAATAGCCACGAAAAGTATTTGTTTTTAAAGGTTTTGGAAGTTCGTCTTGTTGCATTTTTTGTTCAGCCTTTTTTAATGCATACTCATAATTAGCATTAGGACTCATATTATTTTTTATTTCTCTTCTAATATATTCATTTTGAGCATTTTCTTTTTCATTTGGGCTAGTATTATGTTTTAAATTGCCAGCCTTTTTTTGTGTATCCATTCGAACTTTAAGTTCTCTGGCATTTTTAGTATCTCTTTGAGCTTCATAATAAGATTTTAATAGCCCACTTTCTATACCCATTTGTGCTAGGTTTTTTGCTGTTCCTAGTGTTCCTTTGCCATAGTTTAAAGCTGTTTTTCCTGCTCCTTTGAGGTCTCCTCTTCCTGCTTGCATTCCTATGCTTTTCATATTAGATAAAAAGCCTGCTGCTCCTCTAGCGGAATTTCCTCCTGGCATTCTTGAAGCTACGTCCCAAGCACCTTTCATTCTCATAGCTTTAGTAGGCATTGCTTTTAATTGATTGGATAAATCATTACCATTTAAAGCTGGTTGTCCAGAAGATATTGCTTGTGCTAAGTTTGGTAGCTTATAGACAAGCATACACATTATACCAAGTGAAAAGGCAAGTTGCATAAAGGTTAAGAAGTTTTTCTGTAAATCAAGTGATTCTCCACCTGAAACAAAATTTTCTACAGCACTTGTTAGCATTGGTTCAAGTATCGCTGTTACAAAAGCTACAATACTTACTTTGGTGGCATAATGTATAAGTGAACTTATAGCTCTTTCAAATAAAAATTTTGTTGGTTTAAACATTCCTATAGACATGGTTAACATAGTAAATATAGCCATTACCCAAAATTCTACTCTTACTACCATTATTTGAGCTGAAATTACTAATATGCAGGCTACAATTACTAAAAATATCACTACAGCTAATATTAGAGCAAATGGGCTTGTGGTAAAGGATATTTGAGAAAAACTATTCCATGTATTTTCAATAATTTTAAAGGCATTGCCCATTATATCATCAGGCATAAGTATGCTATTTTCGCCACCACCTGCGATATAGCCTATTCTTTCAAAACTAGCAAAAACAGCATGAGCAATTCCCATACCTAAAATCCAATTTGTTATTAAAAATAGATACATTGCCATTTTTAAGGCGTTAGATATCATGTATTTTATGATATCGTCTTCTATTTTTAGCATTAAGGTTATTGCTACATCAATAGCCCAAGCACAAGCGAGAATTTTCACACAAATGGGATATAAAAATTCAGCACCTTTTTGACATTTATAGATAAAACTCATCATCATTTGTCCTAAAAAATTAGCAGAGTTGGGGTCGGGTTTAGGTTCGGCAATGCTGATAAAAGAGCTATCTGGAACAATGAACATATATCCAAAATATATTCCTAAATTGATAATTACTGTCATAGATAAAATCATACGTAAAAAAGTAGTAGTGGTAGCAGATAATTCTCCAAATGCTAGCATTCCAGCAGAGCCAACTATTAGGCAAGTCACAATTATTCTAGGTACTTTATCGGTTAAGATAGCTCCATCAGTATCTAATGAACCATTATCATAAGTACCGATAAATTTTTCAAATATATCGTCCCAAGCAAGTTCTGGTGTTTGAGCAAAGCAGATAGATGAAAGTAATAATAATATTCCTATAGTCAGTAGTATAATCTTTGTTTTTTTCATAATCCATAACCTACTAATTTTTTATAGTCTTCAATATTTTGTTGTTTGTTCATTTCTATATCAGATAAAACTTTTTGTGAGTTGTTTTTTACATCTATTGCCATATTTTCATTTATCTTCATACCTGCTTGTTTTTGAGCATTTTCTTGTAATTGTTCGGTAGCTGTAACAGATAAAAGAGTAGATAATAAAGCGTTTGTTTTTGCTGTTTCCATAGTATTTTGACTAGCTATTTGTCCGCTTGCCTGCATGGCTTCTTTTGTTCCTTGTGCTTTAGATAGATTTTGCAGGGAAGTTTCTAATTGATTAATGCTATTTTCTACTTCTTGTTGACGTCTACCTATAGATAAAGCAGAATAATAGGTTTCATCAGCTACATGGTAAAGTTTTTTTATATTTTGTGTATATGAATTTAAATCTACTGGTTTAGTATAACCACCTGTATAAATATCTATGCCCATTCGTTCACTTAAAATACTATCTGTAGAAGTATCTTTATCTAATGTACCTATTTGAGAGTCTAAGTCGTTCATAAGATTTTTATATTCTTTATCTAATCCTGTATAATGAGCGATTAGGGCTTTAGGATCCATAGATGTTAAATCTTGTATCATCAGTGATACTTGTTTAGCTGTATTTATAGCATTTGTATAGGTATTTATAGCTGTTTTAGCATTCTCAGCTATATTTTTTATATCTTCTACATAGATAGCAGCTGTAGCTGTTTGTTTAGGTACAGTTAAACAAAATCCTACTGCTATTCCCATAAAAATAGTTGGTATTAGATATCTTTTTTTCATTTGTATCATAACGTATCACCTCTAAACAGTATAATTAATAATTTACCTAGTGGAATTATTAATCCACTTACTATTACATATATAAAAACCATACACACTTGTATCATAAGTATCGCAAATATTATTCCTACAAATCTTTCAAAAGCATAGTTTGATTTAATAAGAGTTTTTATGAGTATTGAGATATCCATTATCATAGATGCTGGAAAAGGATATCTAGTTATTAAAAAATGTTTAAACCATGAAATAATGCTATCATAGCTTCTAATATTATTGATAATGTCAATCATTGAATCTATAAATAAGCAAAATAAAATTAGAAAAAATATTAGCATATCTATAACTAATAAAAATTCTACTTCTCTAGCTATACTTTTGCCAAAAATAATGGAAATTATAACTGAAGCAATAACCAAGGATAGACAATTTCTTTTTATTTTAGAACTAATAATAGAGATTTTATCTAACATAAAAGCCTCTTTTCTATCTATAGCTATTTAATCGATTGAAGATATCTGAAATGCTATAGATATATTCAATCGTTTCTTTATATGGTGGTACTCCATTATATTCATAAATGGCATTTGCTCCAGCATTGTAGGCAGCTAAGGCATAAGTTATATTATATTGTCCAGCATACGTAAAATTATCTATTTGTGTACGCAGATAACTTGCACCACCTAGGATATTTTCTAAAGGGTTATATGGATCAACACCTATCATACTAGCAGTACCTGGCATTAGTTGAGCGATTCCAATAGCTCCAGCACCTGACATGGCATTTAGATTAAAATGAGATTCTTGCTCAAGTAGTGCTGTAAGTAATAGTGGATCAAGGCTATAGGTACTGCTAGCATAAAGTATAGCGTTGGTTATCCAGTCTGTTTGCTCTTGATTATACATGGATACTTCAGAATAAATTATATTGTAGTAATTGTTCCCTTGAGCATGCACTATAGGTGTGATGAAAAAAGATGTAATTAGCAATATATTTATGATGAATTTCTGCAATTAATTAGCCTCCTGTTCATTAGTTAAGGTTAAGGTATGTGCTAAATTATGTTTTTGAACTTTAGTATCATTTAATGTATTTGTAAGTTTATTTAAAATTATTTCTATTTGTTGACCATATTTTGAAATATTTTCATTGGATATATTAGTTAAATTAGGAGATTGACTAGCAATTGCATCTAAGGTATCTTTTAATTTAAAACCAGCTTTTAGTATATTAGCTGCAATTATAGTATCTGCTATCATATCAAAAGGAAGGTCTATATTTTCTTTATAATCGCTGTAGTATTTGCTATATAAGTTATTAATATCTTTATCTACTAGAGTTTTCTTGGCAAATTCTCGTCTTTTTTCTAATTCTACAGTTAGTTTTTGTTGAGCATTATATATAATCGCTTTATTTATATAACTTAAAGATGAATGATTAGGTTCTACTGCATGAGGTGAATATTTAGTGAGAGTAAGAGCAATATCTTCTTTTTTGATGTCTTTGTATAGCATATACATAGCTGCATTGATTTCCATATCTTGATTGAATAAATTAGTTTTTTGATATAGTTCTTTCATATGCGTTTTGTACATATTTTCGACAGTAGGTCTGTTATTTTTAGTATCTAAGACATTTATAATATTTAATTGCCGAGTATTTATTTTTTTAGCAATACTTGTAATATATTCGGCATATTTAAAGTTTTCTAAAGCGTCTTTATTATTTCTAGTGCTTTGTTCTTCAGCGATGATATTTTTAATATCATTTTCTTCAATGCCTTTTTTAATAAAGCTAAGAGCTGCCCTATAATCACATTTTATATATTCTTCATCATTGTCTGTATTATTGATAGTAGCATCGTTTATAGCTACTTCTAATTGATAATCTTCTTTAAGTTCTTTTTTTTGTTCTTCTTGCGTTTTGTTATAATGAAATACTTCAGCTAATTTTTTAGCTGCTTTTTCAATTACAAGTTTGGGATAATCTTGAGGAATTTCTGGAAGTTGCATTCTGGCTGAAGTTTCTCTTATGATATGAGCAAGTTCATTTTTATTGATACCAGGATATCTGTTTAATAGTTTTATACTGGCATCAATATCTATATATTCATCAGATAGATTTAATTTAGTATTAGGGTAAGAAAGTATTCGCTCTTTAATGGCATATTTATAGACATCTTTTAATGAAATATGTTTATTGTTTATTTGTTCAAGAGTCATATTTGAAAGGTTATCTGGACAGATAAATTCTGTTATTTCTCTTTCTGCTTTAATATTATTTTGGGCAGATTTCACTATATAATATGCTGTTTTATCTTTAGATGAATAAATTTTTTCATTAAAAATTTTTACTACATATTCTGGATAACAACCTGCCAAAATCATTTCCTTAGCTAAAAGGGCATAAGCTAAATTATCTGGATTTTGTGGTAGCTGCTTTATCTTTTCTTTAAAGATATTTTCAACTTTTGTTAAATGCTCTTTGGCTTTTAAAATATCTTCACTGGCTAAATTGACAATGGTATCTGCATAGTTTTTCTTTCTACCTATTTCACGAACTACTGGAGAAAATGCTTTTATTACGTTTAATACTTCAGTATTATCTGCTCCTTCAGATAAAAGACGTTTTATAATCTGTTTTTCCCCTAATGGAGTGAGGCTTTTCGTTAAAGTATTTTTTAGATATTCATTTAGATATTTAATATATTTTTCTTTAGTATTTTGTGGCTTAATTATGTTGGTATTAGTTAATTGATGGTATAAGTGTGTATGTTCTTTTACAAAGTTTATAATAGCATTGGTGTATTCTGGTTGTTTGGCATGGGAATTTTGGGTGTATTTAGCAAGTAATTCTTCTATGGTAGATAAGTCATAGTTCTTCTCATAATACATAGAAAAAGCTATTTTGGCATCGTAATATAGATTTAACTTAAAATTGGTATGTCGTAATTTTAAGTTGTTGAGTTCAATCATATATATTTCTTTAGCTTTATTTATATCAGTTATCTTTTTAGTGTAATTAATATTGAGTTTACTAAAATATGTTAGTTTTTCAGATAAATTTATATCTATATCTTTTAAAAGAGGTGTATTTTCTACGATAATATCTTTTATATCAGTCAATTTGTAGCCTTTTTGCTGTAAAATCTGCATGATTTTTGTTTCTTTTTGTACATAAAAATCAAAAATTCGTGGCATGTATTTTTGTTTATAATCATTGTAATCTCTAGTAGTAGGTTTAGTTTCGGAAGGTTGTATATCATGCTCAAAAGAATCTATATATTTTTTTATTGCTATAAAAGATTTTCCCTTGCAAAGGCTACTATTATCTCTAATGGATTTTTTTACTTCATCTAGTGGTATATTATTTTTTAGCATAGTTTTCATTATGCTAGAGTCTAATTTTTTTAGTAGATACAATCTTTCATCTTCAAAGGTAGCCCACTGATTTAAATAGTCTTTAAGTAAAGTCATAATTATCTACTCCTTTATATTTTTGCCATTCATCATTGAATTCTTCTCTTGGATAATTTTTTAGTATTTCATCACATTTATTTTGGTCAGCTTTATTTATGCCTACATAAGCTAAGGCAAATTTGCCAAGTGATAAATCATAAAGTCGTGAGCCTTTGACGGAGGTGTAATAATAATCTCTTGTTGCTATTGCTTGAGCAATGATTTGAATTTGTCTATCATTAAGACCAAAACTCTTATATAATTTTTTATTAGCTTCTTCTATAGCTGTGGGATTAGCTAAAAAGATTTTGGATTGACAAGCATCTAATACAGTGTGAAAAATATTAGAATTTGTAACATCAACCAAAGATTGAGTGGCAAAGATAACGGATACATTCATTTTTCTAAGTACTTTTAACCATTCTCGGATTTTTTGCGAAAATGCTTCATTATCTAGGAAAACCCATGCTTCATCTAAGATAATAATACTAGGTGAGCCGTCTAAAACTTCCTCTAAACGATGAAAAATATATAATAGTGTTGGTGCTATTATAGTTTTCATTTGCATTAGTTTTTCCATTTCAAAGGTTTGAAAATCTGTAAAAGATAGACTATCTTTATTAGCATCAAAAACTTTATATGAACCATTTATGGTAAGTTGTTTAAATGTTTCAATAAGCGTTTCATCGGTTAGTGAAGATACAAAAGTACTCATCGTTAATTGATTTTTTGGATAAGTAGTAGCTATTAATGATAGAGTGTGCCAAATAGTATCTTTTATATTAGGGGTTACAACTACATTTTCTTGCACTAAGAAGGAACAAAGCCACTCTAAAGCCCATGAGCGTTCTTTTTCATTTTGTATATTACTAAGTGGTTGAAATGCTACATCATTATTTCCTAAATCAAAGAAATTGCCACCAACGCCCAGTGTTAAAATTCTTGAAGAAGCCCCTTTATCAAAGATAAATACTTTAGCATTTTTATATTTTCTAAATTGAGCAGCTATCATACAAAGATGAACAGATTTACCACTGCCTGGTGGACCAATTAAAATTGTATGGCCAACATCTTTAACATGGATATTTAGGCGAAATAATGTATTCCCTTTGGTTTTAGTGTATAAAAGCGAAGGTGCATTTAAATGGTAGTTTTTTTCATCACCTGCCCAAACATCAGTAATCGGAGCTAAATGTATTAAATTACCTGTATTTATTAAATAACGACGAGGATTGTTATACACATTTCCTGGAACAGAAGAAAGCCAAGCTTCTACAGCGTTTAAATCTTCGCTTTTATATTTAAGTCCCAAGGTAGAAAAAATATCTCCAATAGTATCTATATAATCTTCAGCAAGTTCTTCATTTTTATCTGTTACGATAATCATAGTTGTATAAAAGCCATAGTTTATCTCAGATTTTTCAATCGATATGCGAGCGTTTTCCACTTCATTGACTTTTTCTACAGCATTAGCATCAAAGTCATCATCTGCCCTTTCCACGTGGAAAGCTTCTCGTACATAAGTCCAATAACTTTTTAAATTACCTCGCCAATCTCGAGAACGAGAGGATAACTCACTTAAAGCATCGCTTTTAGATAAAAAATAAAATCTAGTTACAAAGCGATAAGAGAAATTTAGATACGTAAGCTCATCAAAAAAACCAAAATGCGTTTCGCTTGGAAAAGATAGTGGCGTAATAACTCTTAGATGCTGCTCCCCTAACATAGGCTTTAAACTAGCATTAAGTGAGCAATCGTAAAGTAAATTATCTAGGTGTATAGGATTTTTAACTAAAGCAATATTATTATCTTTAATTTTTTGATTTTCTCTATCTGGTAAGTGAATATTCATTTTATTAGTTGATACACAACTGTGAAGATATGTTGCCAGCTCGTCAGGAGTGAGCATTTTAACTAACGGTAATTTCAATTGAATAAACATTCGATATATTTTATCGATATTAGCTTTAAATATGGATAAATAATTGTTTAAATCCTTTAGCTTAGTTTTAGTTTCTAAGACAAAAGATTTAATTTTTTGCTCATTATCTGTTGGTGGCATATAATAAACTGTTAAAAAATATCTTGATTCAAAGTTTTTATGCAGATTTTTAAATTGATATCGTCGTTCTAAATCTATTTTTTTAGTTACTTCATCAGGAAAATAGTTTTTCGTAGGGTAATCTAAAGAGGGTGTTCGTTGCATTTCAAAATAAAATATAAAACCTGTATCAAGTGTCATAAATAGACTATTTAGCTGGCTGGTTAAAATAGCAAGTATTTCTTCAACAGAGCTATCTAAATCTGGTCCGCGATATTCTATCGTTGCCATAAGTGAACCATCTTTATTAATAACTATACCTATATCTTCATAGCGAATTATTTTTCCTAAATTCATTTGTGCATATAATGGATTTTTCTTAATACGTAAACGTTTTAAATTGTACATAGTAATCTTCCTCAAATAAAAAACATATTTTTACTTTCATCTATTTCCATAAGTGGAGATACTAGATTAGAGCGAAACATTCCCGAAATAGTGCTATACCAAATATCACCCATATTGGATTTATCTATTACTGTGGGTACTCCATAGTGATTTAAAAATTTAGTAACATTTGTTATATCTTCAACTAATTTTTGTATATCCTTGTTATAAATAACTAATATGTTATTGTAGTAAGCACAAAGAGAATTATCTTCATAGGTTAATACTTTTAAAAATTCTTTATGGCTTTTGCTCCAATTTTTAGTATATCTTTGAATTTCTTTTTGTTTATCCTTATCTGATAGAAAAATTAAGCGTTTATTGTAGCGAAATTGTATATTGTTATGCTCAAGATAAAGGATAAGGCTTTTAGTTAAAAATTCTGGATATCCTAGTAATTTCACACACTGAAGATAATATTCATCGATCACTAAATATTCTTTAAGATATTTTTTATAACTGTGATTTTTAGTTAATTTGTAATCTAAATAAATAGGATTATTCATCATAGAAATGGTTTTATCTATGGTAATAATTTTGTATAAACTGTTAATTAATGTTGTATTTTTAAGTGAACATAGACGAAAATTATGTTCTATTTCCAAGATAAATTCACTAAATTTTTCTATAGATGAATTTATTTTTTTTAAATCTGCATTATAAAGTAGTGGATTATAGACAATGTATAAAGTTTTTTGTTTATCTACATAATCTATCCATAGAGAAATATTAGATACTGCTATTTGTTTTAAAATAGCAGTATCTATATCTTCGTAAATAAAAGCACATAATAGTGAGCCATCTTTATTTCTAATAATGTTATCTTTAACTAAATATAGCCATGGCAAATAACTTGCTAAAATATTAGTTTTTTCATCGTATCTTTTAAACAAGTACATATTTACCTCACACATCATAAAATTTTTTCTTGTGTAAAAATTTAAGTAAACAAATAAAAAACCTGTCATCAAATTTATTCACGTAAATACTGAAGAAATGAATTATAAGATTAAATGGTATTATCCATAAAGTATTAAACATAGTCCAAATAATAAGTGCTAATACTGCATTTAATAAGACTATTTCTTTTGGACCACCAAGTAGTGTGGCTCTTTCGGTTAATGCTTTAAATACAGGAATGGTGTATTTCATTAAAAACACGCTCCAGAAGATCCATCTAAGAAGAAATATGCTACTATACTACCAGCAAAACAAGCAGCTATAGCACCTAAAAATAATTTAGATATTTTTCCTGTAATCTGTGATTCCCCCATAGCGATGGTAAAACCTGCTAAAACAGTAGCAATTAAAATAAATACTTTAGGCAAATTATCTACAATTATAGTTTTCAGTTTATTAATAGGTTCATCGAATGGCGAGGATGTATTCATCGCAAAATCCGAAGCAAACGCTGTTTGATTCATAGCTATAATTCCTAAAAATGTTAACTGTAAGATAAATAATTTATTTTCCATAATGAATTTAATAATTTTTTGCATGATAAAATCTCCTTTAAGCTAATTTTTCTGTTATATATTCTTCTTTTTTCTTGTCATAAGTGATTACTTTTCTTATTTCTTCTATTACTCTACCTGTTGGCGTTTTTTTGATATAAATTATTACATCTATGGCATCTACAATAATAGAAGGTTGCACCTTATCTGTACCAAAACCTACTAAGGTTTCAATTCTTGTTAAAGTATGAAAAGCACTATTAGAATGTACGGTAGAGATACCACCTTTATGTCCCGTTGACCAGGCATTTATAAGTGTGAAAGCTTCACTACCTCGAACTTCTCCCACGATAATTCTATCTGGGCGAGAACGAAGCGTTGCTCTTAATAAATCTTCCATTGATGTAGTTTTAGTAGAAATTAAAGCCAGCTTATTTTCGGCATCACATTTTAACTCTTTGGTATCTTCAATAATTATTATTCTGTTATTTAATTTAGCTATTTCAAAAAGCAAGGCATTTACTAAGGTCGTTTTGCCGCTACCTGTGCCACCTGCTACTATGATATTTTTTCTATTATAAATAGCCTGTATAATAATTTCTTTTTGATATTTAGTCATGGTTTTGTTTTGTACATAATCATCAAGGTTAAAGATTTTTTTTGCGTGTTTTCTAATACAAAAGCTTGAATTTTTAACTATATCTGGCGATAAAAAGCCTTGAAAACGCATATTTAAAATCTCGGCTTCAAGTAGTGGATTATCCTTATTGCAAATCTTATGTGAGTGGTTTGCAATTTGTACAATAATATTACTTACGATATCATTTGTGAGGATTTTTCCTGTATAGATAAGCCCTTTTGAAAATGTATCTACCCATACTTTGGAATCATCATTAACCATAATTTCACAGACATCGTCATCTATCAAATAAGGCTTTATATCTTGAAAAAGGAAATCTAATCTTTCAGTAAATCTAGTATTATCTTTCATTAGCTAGCCTCTAATTCATCATAAATAGCAGCAAACTCATCAAGTTCTTGTTGATATCTAGCTATTTTTTCTTGAATTTCATCTATAGATAAAGTGCAATTATCTAAATAAAAATTGAGTTCTTCAATATTTGCAATTCCTAAATTATGTAGATATGAAAGCATTTTCATATCTACTTCAGAAGGAGATTTTCTTTTGATAAGTTTTCTTTGAATAATTGTTTTTTTAGATTTTGTTGTAGGTTTTGGTTCATTTGTTGAAGTTTCAGTGGATGTTTGTTCAGTTACTACATTTACTTGGTTAGTTTTATTATCTTCAGCTTTTGAATTTATTTCTTTAGTTTCACTTCCTTCATCAGATTTTACATGTTCTATCTCTGTATTTTTAGTTTCATCATTATTGTTATTAACAGTTTCTGTATAGTTATCTTTAGCTTGATTAATGTCATCATCTTCAAAGGTATCTGTAAATGTAGCTTCATTTTCTGTTGTTTTAGTTGTATTTTGTTTAGTTATTAAATCACCCATTCCTGGTATTTGTTCATCAGTTTTAGTTTCTAACATATTCATATTATCCTCACTTTCATTTTGTATAGGTTCTAATTCTTCAATTTGTTGTATATCTTCTATAGCTGTTACAGGGACTTCTTCAGCTGAAGTAATAGCTGAAGTAATAGATGTCTTGGTTTTAGGTTTTTGCAGTTCATTTATACTGTCTTTGACCACAAAATTGGGCTGTGATATTTTTTCTGGTTGCTGTTTTTTCTTAGCTAATAAGGTTTTTATTTTATTTTTGATTGTTAATATATACAAACTGATAACGCTTAATTTACTATTAATTTTTTTAGTATTCTTTTTTAGCGTTATGTTATTGCTTAATGAATTTAATTTTCCTTTTTCTACAGCTTTGGGTAATAACTTAGTATAACTATCCACGATAGTACAATAATCTGATTTTAAAAGTGGTGGGTACTTAGGATTAAGTACATTGTTATCTTCTTTTTGCCATATAGATACCCTATTTAAAAAGAAAGGGATTTTGTAATATAAAAGCTTTTTAGCCAAAATAGGGCGTTTACCATTGATAAAAACAATCTCTTGACTTTCAGGAAGATTTAATACTTCATCGACTGTCATTAAATCTCTAGCAGCAGATTGCCATGATTTGTTTTTCTTTAATAAATTATTGGTTTCAGATTTAGAGGTTACGGTTATAGTTTCTTTACCCAACATGTTTGATATTACTTTTGGTGTATTATCATCGTTGGGCGTGTAAAATACCCTTACGGCACAGTTCGAGATAATCGAGGTGTCTTTGCCATAGATGCTGTATAGCTGACTTAAATTCTGAATAATGATTAAAGAACGAAGTTGATAGCCTGCCATAGTAGCTATAGCCATTTCAAATTGGTCAATTTTACCTATTTGAGGGAACTCATCTAATAATAGTAGGCATTTATGCTTTTTTCGTTCAGTTAAATTTTTCATATTGCGTCGTAAAAAGAAATCTAGCATCAAGCGAAATATTGGTTGTAAAATTGCTCTATCTGCTGATGAAGCTACAAGATACAGTGATACAGCTTTTTCATAGTTCATTACATCATCAAGTTTAAAATCACTTACAGCCGTATTTTTAGAAATTACAGGGTCTTGATAAAGCTGAAATCCTGTAGCTGCTGTAGATAATACAGAAGACTGTTCTTCTTCGGCTCGAGATGCCATTTTATAAGCTCCAGAGGCAACTCTTGGGTGAGTTAATAAAAAACAATAAGGTTTCATTTCAAAATCTAGATTTTGATAATCATCTTTAAAATATGCTTTAATTTCACTAAAATTTAAGAACTTGCTGTAATCGTTATAATATGAGTTTTTATCTAAATCATCTTCTGAAATATTTAAAATATCAGAGCGTATTTTTCTGAGTTTTAGACTATCAGTTTCTTCAGTTTCTAAAAAACTATCATTAAAAGCATTAATTTCTACATAATCTCCATAAATTTTTTGAAAGATATTATCATCTGAAAATGCTTCTTCTGGTGTGATATGCTGATAATACATCATTTCAGTTATAGCCTCATCGAAAGACCGTGATGATGAAGAAATAAATCTAGTTACATCTCCCATATTAGGTACAGGTTTATGTTCTTTATCATGGACATATAATAAGTGCATAATAACAGCTTCAATTAATGCTGATGCTGTGAGTACCCAGTGCTTGCTTTTAGGGTCATTTGCCATTTTTCCTGTAGGGTCTGCTATCATATTGGCTATGGTCATAACATCAGCGTATTCCCTATCTGTTCTATACTGGACTTCAGCAATAGGATTCCAACGAGCAGTTATTCCCTTTGTATCTAAAGGATTAAAATTTAGTACTTTTTGCTTTAAACCTTTGCGTCTAAAGCTAGCTGTGTAATCCCAGTTTTCACCATCTTTGATATCTAGAACAAAAACGGATTCTTTCCATGTTAATAGTGTAGGAATAATAACGCCTACACCTTTTCCTGTACGAGTAGGGGCAACAATAAGTGTATGAGATTTTTCATTGATGTCATATTGCAGCAGATATGTTTGTTTATAGATTAAGTTTTTTGTATAAGTAAAAGGGTTAATTCCTAAAATTACACCTTCTTTAGCTTTTAAATGGGCTTTTTTTATATCTCTTTTACCTCCCCAAGTGGCTGAGCCATGAGAGGTATTTGGAGATTTTCGCCTTATGATAAATAGTGATATACTCATACCTAGTAATATACAAATATAGATGCTGTTTTCAGCGTTATGAATAATTGTAGGAATTATATCTGAAGCGTGTATATACCAGATAATAAACATCCATGGTTTATATAAAACAATATTATTTGTAATTTGAAACCCTTGTCCTAAAGCACTATCATATTCGCAGTGATAAGCTACTTGTTGAGTAGCTACAAATATTCCTATAAAGGTAAATAAAACGGTTATTGATAGAAAGGTTATAAATCTATTAATTGGATTTTGCATAACAAACCTCCATTAAAAAACCAGATTAGTAATTGTCATGATATTAATTGATGTTCCTGGATTAACAGTTATTTCTGGCTCGATATTCATTTGCTTTTCAAATAGCTTAGATGCTGTATTTATAAGACTTGTAGCTGCTCCTTGAGCTGCTAAATCGCCACTATTTCTCCAGCCATATTCACTGTAATTATTACCAGTAGCTATGTTTCCTAAAGCTCCAATAGCACTAGCTAATATACCAGCTCCTATTTGTTTTCCCGTGTGATTATTGACATCTCCTTTTATACCTGCATAACCTTGAGCATCTACTGATTTAAACATATTTTCAACATTATAGGTATCTCCATTAGGAAAAATAAGTGTATTCCAAGATATATCTACTCTTGATTGTCCTTGCTTAATGGCACTTTCATATTGACCTATAATTTTGCTACCAGCAGGAATTAATAAATTATTTCCATATAAAGAGTCATAGATATTATTATTAATTTGAGCCATTATTTGCCCACCGATTTGACTGTTAATGCCTGATAAAAGAGTAGCATTGATTAAGGTTCCTGCTAAAATAGTATTTTCGTTTATATTATTAACTTGAGGATAGGAAAATGTATTATTAGTAGGATTTTCAGTAGTTACTGTTTCACTTGTATTTTCATCTTGGTTATCTTGGTTAAATGACATAAATTTTATAGCTGCTGCAAATATATTTTTTTCATCTTGTTTTTGTTCATTATTTGTATTTGATGAATTTATAGAAGTAGTATTGGCTGTATTAGATGTTTGTTGCTTAGGTATATAACTAGGAGGCTGGCTTTGTAATATTGGTACAGGTCTTGAATAGTGAACTTCATTATTATTTTCTGGATAATAATTAGTATTATTACTTGAATTAGTTGCTGGTCTTTTTTGTACATATTGAGCTTGATTTTGATTATTAATATTTTTAGATTGTTGCTCATGTTTGGCTAGAGAATCATAATTATCTGGAATTGTATCTACGCTACCTGTTTTGGCTACATTATAATCATTTTGAGTATCTGCAACTTCAACCTTGGGTTTATTTTCTTTTTTCTCATCGGAAGAATCATCTGAACTAAAAATAAATACGGTTACAGCTACAGTCATAAAGAATAAAAATAATCCTATAACTACTTTTTTATTAACAGTTGATGTTTGTGTAGTGGTTTGTAGATTATCTATGTCTTCTTCATCTTTTTTCAGTGCTTCACCTAAGGTTTCAGCAGGCTGATTATCTTTTATATTGTTTGTTAAATAAGTTGTGTCTTTATGACGAACCTTGTCTAATATATTCATATCAATCTTTCCTTGTAATAGTTACTTCTTCATCAGCTGATTTTAAAATGGCTTCATCAAATATCGTTTCTACAATAAAAGTATTATTAGAAGTTTTATAGTTGGCTAAGATTAATTTTTTATCTTTGTCTTTAATAAATAAAACAGGTAATGTATCTAATTCTTTAAATTTAATATATGTTTTTCGTTTATCATTAAATACAACTGTTGGCATAAAATCTATATTTTTATTGCCTTTAATTTTGTAATTAAAACTTATATTTTCTGGCTTAATATTATCTTTTTCAATATAGGCATTATCCATAGATTGTTTTATTTGTTTTTGAATGTCATCTTCATTTCCATAACTCCAGCTAACCATAGGGTTAAACCAATCGCCAGAATTTAATAGTATTTGATAAATATGACCTGTATCCGTATTTACAATTACATTTGTAGATATATTATTAGCTATAGGTTTCACATACAAATGAGATGTGTTTTCTACTGTAGCGTGGTCTATTAACCATTGAGCAGTATCTCCACCACCCACATAAGTTATTTTTTCATTATCTTTAAATTTAATATCTGTTAGATAGCCTATTTTGCAGTAAATCTTATATACTTGTTCTGGTCCATAAGAAAATACCATACGAGCATAGCCCTGAGCATTTTTGCCATCTTGAATATAGTTATTAGCTCTTGAAGAATTAGGTGGCAAAATTACATAATCTTTAGTAGTTTGTTTTGGTGCATCATAAGTTAATTTTGGTAATTCATTTACTTTATTTTCTGGAGGATTTTGCTTAAGGTCATTTAAATATTCTTTTACGGATTGCTTTTCTTTAGTGATATTATCTAGTTTTGTTTGTAAATCAGTTATTTTAGCGTCTTTATCTTTGGTGGCAAGGTCTACTTCAACTTCTAATTTAGCTTCTAAATCACTTATTTTTTCATAAAGCTTGGCTACAGCTTGTTCTACATCATAGTTTTTATTATCTTTGTGTTCATTAAGCTTTGTTATATCTTGTTTTATTTCATTTACTGTGGTGTTTTCATTTGCGTTTGCTATTTGATAACTATTTATCATTAATACCGCTAAAATTGCAGCTATTTTTCTATTCATAATTATCTCTCCTATTTTTTATTTTTATCTTGTTTTACAGCCTCTTTATCCCATGAAAAATCTGTTATATATATACCGAGTGGATTTTTTAATGCCATTTCTTCATTCTCTGGTGGTTTTACAGCAATGGTAAAAACTCCAGACATTTCTACAGTTTCTTTATTTCCTGTATCTAAACTATATCTTGTTTCTATCCAGCGTACTTGATAGGAATTATTGCTCTCTGTAAGTGGCAAGATAACATTTATTTCTACTTGCACTGTCTTATGACCTAAAGCTTTAGCGATATCTTCAGATTGTAGATAATGATTTAATTTTCCCATAGCATCTCTACTTAAAAAGGCATAAGATGAGTTAATATTCCTTTTATATAGCACAGGGTCTAAAGGTATTTCTCGCATTTTTTTGATAAAATCTGTTATAAAATATTTTTTAGCTACCTCTTGTGGTTCATATTTTTGTTCTTGTAGATAGCCTGCATTTCTAACTATTCCCGTTTGTGTATCTACTTCTACAATATATGGCTTTATTTCAGATTTTGTAGCAAAATAAATTAAGGAAATTGTCATTATAACTATGACAAAAGCTAAAATTGCGACTAATCGTAAAAGGTTAAATCTATCATTGGTTAACTTAGATAATTCAACATCATAATCATTTTTTGCTCTGTCAGAGGGATTTATGGGGTTTGTGTTATTAATGTATGGTGCTGGTTTTAAAAAGTCTTTAATACTCATTTCATTCTCCTAAATTTATAAAAATATATTTATGGTAATCTATTTTGTTTTTAGTACAATAATTAATAATAGCATTTAATAACTTTATGCCACCTTTATTTTTAGTATCATAAATTACAGCGTGCAGATAACTATTAGATAAGGATAATTCTATTGCACATTTTGTTATATTGCCATTAAATTTATTGTTAATAATGTCTTTTATAAAATTGACTCGGTTAAATCCTAGCTGCATAAAAATCTCCTTGTTGTGTAAATTAAAATGAATGTGATATTAGCTAAAAATATTATGATAAAAAATTCACCTAAAGGTATAAAGCCAACTATCCCCATCATTGCCCAAATATCTCCATCTCCCATGCTGGTTATTATTTGCTTATTTGATTTAAAATAGCATCTTAAAATTTGCATAAATATTACTAAACACGCTATAATGCACAGTGGTAATGCTAAAAAATCCATACTAATTTGAAATGTTGTTAAATAGTTAGCAAATATATCATTAAAATTCAAGATTTTGTATATTACATAACCTAAAAATATTATTGGTAAATACGAAAGTCCTTTATCTAGGTGATTTTCCTCATTAGCAAAAGTGATATGGATATTATTGCAATTTTTTAGTTTGATTGATGAAACATAGATAAACACCAAAAATAATGTTCCAGATAATAAATTGTTTAGATAACATACAATATTAAAATTAGAGAATATAGCATATGTGGTACTTAACATAAATAGACTGATACAATAATAGATACTAACTGTCTTTGTGCGAAAATCTTCAATGATTAAATATAAAATATTAATAGCAATAAGTATTTTCATTAATAACATTTCTTAGTCTTCCTTTGCTATATATTCACTTCGTTTACTACCTTCGCTTATATAATAAGAGTTAGATAACGGCTTTTTTATCTTTAGTTCATAGTAAATATAATAGTTGTCTTTTTTATATGGTTTATATTCAAAGTCATCTATATTTTCAATATGGTTTATATACCCTAAATCTATTAGTTCATCTAATTTTTCAGGATATGTTTTTTGTTTTTTATCTACAATATTATTTTCGTTATCCATATATACATCTTTTATCATTAAATGGTCTGTGCTATATCTTTCTAATGCTACATCTAAATTGTTCATTTGTTCTTTTTGTATATCAAACTTAGCCATAGCATAATTTGTAAAAGAAAATATCCCTACAAGACAAAGTATTAACATGATAGATGAATATAAAATCAACTCCCATTCTAAAAATGCTTTTTTGTTCATTTGAACGCCTCCTAAATCCCTGTTAAAACTATGGTATCATGGAAGTGAATTTTAAAAGTATCGACTTTTGAAAAAATGAAAAAAATTTTTTATCCTTATATATCAAGGGTTTGTGAGTTTAAAATGGTTTTGTGTTCGATGAAAATAGGCAAAAAAAGCTGAACTTTTTGTCAGTAACTAAAAAATGTGTTCGAATCGAACACATTTTTAAATAGTTATATTTGATTTTTAGAATGTACTTTTAACCAAATTGTGTTCGAATCGAACACAAAATAAATGTAATAAATGATAAAAATAATCCTGCGGATTAAATTTAAAATAATGATAAAATAACTTTTTGTCGCTTTTCTGCTCGCACTATAATGGCATTCATTCCAAAAAAACAAGGGTGAAATGAATAACTTCGCTACCCTTGTTTTTTTCCCTTCTGCCATTATCTCAAGACGTGCGAAAATCAACAAAAAACAGTCGCATAGGTAGAAAGGAAGATATACATGACTAAATTAAACAACAAAATAATTAATGAGATTAAAGCCTTAAAACTAAAAATGATGAATACAACTAATTTATTAGCTACTTTTGAAAGTTATGGCTTTATTTTGAATGATATCGATATAGATAGTTCTTTAGTAATATTTAAACATAAATTTGACTATGAAATCATTTTAAAACTAAAATTAATCAGTAAAGATATCTTCTGTATTGAAGATATTAAAATAAATCATAATAATTAGTATTTATTTAGTAATATGCTACAATTAAGATAAAACAAATGAAAGAGATGATATTATGATAAAAGACACAATATTGCAAAATCAAAGTTTAGATATAAAAATAAGTGATATAGCTTTTGAAATTACTCACAAGTTATTATTAGACCCAAAATATGAAAATCCACCAACATATTTAATTGAAGATACAGAAGACTATAATGCAGTGGGAAATATTGTATCTGAAGATAAATCAGAAACATTATTTCTTAGAAAAGAATTACAATCATTAACCCATGATAATTTTAGAGATGTATATACTTTTTACACATATGGTAATTTAGTATCTATAATGGATGATTTAGTTTGGTATTTAGAAACAAAAATAGAAAAAAATAATATTATACTTGAACAGGAAGTTGCAACTAACATTGCATATAATATGTTAATGAATAACAAAAATAAAGAATATATTTCTGAAATGACAAGTATACCAGTATCTAAACTATAGTAAAAAATGGAAATGATATTTTAAAATATCCTATAAAATTATTAGATTATTATGATATAGATGAAAAAGGAAATATTGTATCAAAAGAAAATAATCAAACGTTATATTTAGAAAAAATTTTTCAAACTTTAAAGCATAGTGAAGTAAATGAACTTTTTTATGATTATATGTCATGTTTTACTGAGGCTTTAGGTAGATTAATAGATTATCTTGAAGAAAATATAAAGAACTTAGATATTGAATTTACTAAAAAAGTAGCTCAAAAAATTGCTATGAGAATGATAGCTAATAGAGATGATTGGCAATATATATCCGAAGTAACTAATATATCAATAAATGAATTAGAAATATATAATTGGTTTATTAATCGTTAGAATAATTCAAAAGATACAATATATAAGCAATAAAAAGTTGTCCGGTTCGGACAAGAAACACTTCTTTATTTATAATTAAGAAAAAAATAAAGGAGTGTTTTTTTATGAAAAACAAAAATATCACGTTTGGTAATTATATGTATAACTGGTATATGATATACAAATATCCTAAACATGAAATCACTACAAGAAATGTATGTTTGACCTACATTAATATTCATGTAAAACCTTCTAATATAGGTAGAAAATTTATCCAAAATCTTTCAACTAGAGATGTACAAGAATTTTTATCTAATTTATTACAATATGGAAATAAATCTATTTTACGTATGAAGAAAAAAGGCTTATCTAATTGGACAGTTAATAAAATACGTTCACTTATAATATCTTGTTTAAATCAGGCTGTTAGAGAAAATATTGTAAAAGAAAATGTAGCCTCATATACAGAGAATATTAGGATTATTAATGTACCTAAAAATATTTTTACTAAAGAACAACAAGTATTGTTTTTGAATAATTCTAAAAATTATAGATATCATCTGGCATATGAATTATTATTTTTTACAGGAACTAGACGAAGTGAGATTTTAGGACTTAGTTGGGACAAAGTTAATTTTCATAATAATACTATATTTATAAGCCAAGTTTTAGTTGTCATCAATAATAAACCTAAGCTAAAAGCTATTCCTAAAAATAAATCTTCGATTAGAGTTATACCACTACCACAAGAATTGATGAATAAGTTATTAATACTAAAAAAAGAACAAGAAGAATATTTTTCTAAGCATAAATATACTAATATGTATAATCTTGTATTTTGTACTAAAAAAGGCGATGTTTACAATCCTAATAATCTCTTACAAAACATGAAAAAAAGATTGAAGCGTTTAGGGTTACCAAAGGACTTGCATATTCATAGTACAAGACATACTTTTGCTACAAATCTTATTCACAATAAAGTGGCTATCGTAGATATTCAAAAATTAGGTGGTTGGGCAAATCCAGATATATTATTAAATTTGTATGCCCATACTTTACAAGAAAGTCAAATAAAAGCGATAGATGAATTATATGCAAATTTCAAAAAATAAAACTCATTTGATTATGGATATGTTGTTATAGAATATTAATAATTTCTTTAGGAAGTAATATTGGAAAATTAGAATCAAACGAATATGGTTATTATTGGAAATTACCTAATGGAATAATCATGCAATTTATAACAGGTAAATCTGATGCTTCAGGATTTGATAAAATTCAAAAAATTAAATATCCTATTCCTTTTAAGAATAAGATTATTGGTATTAGCATATCAACTTGGGCTAATGGTTCAAGACCAGCAGCTGCAGATATAATATATCAAGAAATAACACATACGCTTACTGATATAACGGTTTTAAGGAATCAAAGAGAAGATATATTTGAAAGTGTAGCACCTAGAATAATATTAATAGGTTATTAATTTCTTTAGGAAATAATAATAACTTTCATGTACCTGATTTTAATAATTTTATCCATATTACAAGTAGTGGTTTTGTATGTCCTAATAATGGCTATATAAATGTTTTCGAGTCAGCTTGGAATTATGGAGCTAGAGTATATATTAATAATATTTTGGTCCCTATAGAATGGTTTAGGTATGATGAAGCCTATAATCGCCATGAATGGAGAGCGAATATTATTCCAGTATTAAAAGGAGATATAATTACTTTTAGTGGTATATCAATAATAGGTCAAAATTCTATTTATGGAATAACGTTTATACCTTGTAGAAAATAAATAAATTCTTTAGGAAATAATACTGATGGCTTAGAAATAGGAATGGTAGTAGCTTGGACCTTATCTGTTAATCCTTCAGATAACTATTTAGAATGTAATGGTCAGGTCGTAGATAGTACTAAATACCCTAAGCTCTATGCTTTAATGCATAATACTCCAGACTATAGAGGTGTTTTTCTTCGCGGTTTAGGTTCAGTTACTAGCAATCATTATGGAACAGTTACTCATACTTCATCTAATCTAGGAGAATTACAGGGAGATGCTATTCGTAATATAACAGGTACTACTCCAGCAGCTGCTGAAGAATCAGGAGGTTCTTTCAGTGGTGTATTCTACTCTAATGGTTTAGGCAGTGGTACAGGGGAATGGAGTCATACAGATCATAGAATAGGATTTAATGCCAGTAGAGTAGTTCCAGTAGCAGTAGAAAATAGACCTATCAATAAAGCAGTTCGTTATTTTATTAAAGCCAAATGACTTCTTTAGGAAGTGGTAACTTCTTAAAAGGAATGATAATTCCTTTTTATGGTGAATTAAAAAATATTCCAGAGGGTTGGCTTTTATGTGATGGTACAAACGGAACTCCTGATTTAAGAGGAAAAACTCTTATTGGTACAGGAACTATTTCTGATGAATGGGGAACTGTTACCTATAAAGTTAAAGAAAGTGGTGGCGAAAGATTGCATAAACTTACTATAAAGGAAATGCCATCACATAATCATACTGGAACAACTAATAATTCTGGTCTTCATAATCATGGATTACCTACTACTGGAAATTATAATGGTGGAGGTACAGGATATGACGACGGTGGAGGAAATAACCCTAACTATACAAGATGTTTTTCTGCAACAAATGGATTACACAATCATAATTTAATTATTAATAATACAGGTAGTGATAATCCTCATAATTTAATGCAACCATATCTAGTAGTAAATTATATTATAAAAATTTAAATAAATAATAAAAGCAGCTATTATTAGCTGCTTATTTTATATTTATTATCGTGATAAAGTTTGCTCTTTCAAGTGCAGGCGATATTCAGTAAAATCAATCATTCTATTGCTCCCTTATCCAAAATATCAAAAAATAATATTTTCTTAAATAATCTGCTTCATCAGAACTAATTGCGCCATCGAATTTTGATAGAAAATTATATATAAAAATATATTTTTTTAATAATTTAAATAGGTATTAATTTCTTTAGAAAATAATCTTTTACCTATAGGAGCTATATGTCAATGGCCAAATAATGCTAGAATACCTGATGATTTTTTAGAATGTAATGGTAATAATTTTGATGTAAATAAATATCCTAAATTATATAAAGTACTTAATTCTAATAAATTACCTAATATAAATGATAGTTTAAATGTTAATATAAATGGATATTATGCTATAGGTGTATATAGAGATAGAAATGTAGATCATGGTAACAGTTCTCATTATTGGTCTTGGGGTGGCTATGAAAAAACCAAATATTCTTTTAGTCTTGGTAAAAGTTCAAGTGGAACAACAAATTATACATTATATTTTAAACCTTTTAACGAAGGATTTAAATTTAATTGGCATTTAAAATTAATTATTAAAGCTAAATAAATTCTTTAGGAAATAGTACTGATGGATTAGAAATAGGAATGGTAGTAGCTTGGACATTATCCGCTAATCCTTCAGATAACTATTTAGAATGTAATGGGCAAGCAGTAGATAGTACTAAATACCCTAAGCTTTATGCTTTAATGCATAATGTACCAGATTATAGAGGTATGTTTCTCCGTGGACTAGGTGGTAATTCTGCTAATTTAGGTATCTTTCAAGGTGATGCTATTCGTAATATTGTAGGACAAATTGGTGGACCAGGATTAGGCAGAATTACTATACAAGGAGATCATCGACCACAATTATATGCTACAGGTCCATTTACAACAAAACAATTAGGAGATGGTGATGAAGGTCATTATGGTGGCGAAGGATATCAAATAAATTTTGATGCTTCACGTATAGTTCCTACAGCTGAAGAAAATAGACCTATTAATAAAGCAGTTCGTTATTTTATTAAAGCCAAATGACTTCTTTAGGAAATATTTCATCTTTTAATGTTCCAGATTTTTCACATTACATTGATATATTACCATATCCAGCAAATTTACCAGATTATTCAAGTAATAAATATTATTTTACTGCTCCTGATAATGGTTTTTTATGTATGTATACTCACCCATGGGGAAATGGAAGATTATCTTGTGATATAAGGATAAATAATATATTGATTCCTAGAACTTGGTTTTATACTGTTGTTGGTGGTGATGATTGGTATGGAAAAACATATCCTATTTTATTAAAAAAAGATGATTATGTTGTTATTAGTAATCTTCATAGAATACAACAAATCACTTTTTATTATTGTAGAAAATAAATAAATTCTTTAGGAAGTAATCTAGGCGAGTTTAGCTCTAATAACAGGGGTTATTATTGGAAATTGCCTAATGGATTAATATATCAATGGGGCGATTATGAAAATAGAGGTTTTGGACATTGGCAAAGAATAGATTTTCCTATAGAATTTCCTAATAAAATTATTTCTATATCTGCTATTTCTAAAAGAAATGGAGTAGGAGCTGCTGGCGTAAATTATAGAGAAGATTTTACTAATTCATATTGTTACTTTATGCCTAATGGAGAAGGTCAATCAGATTATTCAACACATTTTTATTGGTCTGTTATAGGTTATTAATTTCTTTAGGAAATAGTAAATTAAACGAAATTAAATATAATAAATATGGTTATTATTGTGAATTTCCTAATGGATTATTAATTCAATGGGGTAGAGGTAAATGTTATGAATATCAAAGATATCCTATACCATTTACAACAGCAGTAAGTCCAGTAGTTTCTGGTGGAGGTAAAGGAGCTTCTATGGTAGATATAGGTAGTTTTAGTGCAAATGGATTTTCTGCTCATTTATCTGATGGTTATGGTCAGCACGACAGTTTTTATTGGATAGCAATAGGATATTAATTTCTTTAGGAAGTAAGATATCCTATTTTAATACACCAGATTTTACCAAAGTTCAACGTATAAGTAGTGGATTTGTATGTCCTAATAATGGTTGGATAAATATTTATAGAGGAATATATAATTATGGTATGCGATTATATATTAATAATATTTTAGTTTCTACAGCATGGTTATATTGGGATTGTGCTTATAATAGAGATGAACAAAATTATAATATTGTACCTGTATCTAAGGATGATGTTATCACCTTTAGTGGTGGTAATAATGGAGTTTATTTCACACCATGTAAATAAAATAAAAAGCAGTTCAATGAACTGCTTTTTATTTTATACGCATAACCCAATATAAAGCCATATATGGTGGCTTATTTTCTATTGGTTGTCCAAAAGAATTACTAGTTCCTGGAATAGTAGCAAAGGCATTTTTGAAATAACCATGTGTATTTCCTTCATTTTTTTGAAAATACTCCCATGACCAAGCTCTAATTGGTAAATTACTAACTAAATTATTAGAACCATTAACTTGATTATTTCCTTGAACCGCAATAGTTTTATTAAGAAAGTCTGCTAAATTAGGTAATTGATTTAGTGCAAGTATATTTGTACTTGTACCACCAATAGTATTAAGATTGTAAGAACTACCTGCACCAACAATAAAACGATCTCTTAAGTCTGGTGTACCATCTGTTCCATCACATAAATGGTAGTTTAATGGCAAAGCATTTAGAGCGCCTGTATAAGCAATAATACCGCCTATTGGCACAGAAAAACTGCTACCTAAAGAAGATAGCGGTATTTCTGTACTATATCTTGGACTATTTTCATCATCTTTATAAATTTTTATACTTGCTACTTTAAATACGTTTCCGTTATCATCTTCTGTTTCATTTTCTATTTCATAAGTATAAAACCAATCATCATCACTATCATTACCAGTTATTTCACTTAATTTTGTTTTTGTTGTTACTTCTTCTGCATCTGTACCTTCAAGTTTTATTTTTTCAGATACTATATCAGAATATGCTTGTGCTTGTGTTGCTGTCTTAGCTGCAGTTAAGGTTGTAAAACTATTTCCCCATAAATTCATAAAACAATTTGCTATTATTATAAATATAATAGTTGCCAGCATTGCTGAAACTACCATATTAGCAGGTCTTTTTTTATTCATCTTATCCTCCTATTATAAAGGCAGATTAGAATATCTAATCTGCCTTTCATCTTTTTATTATATTACCATGAAAGTGTTACTTCACTTTCAAGCCCACCTACAGATACTGCATTAGAAGTAGTGATACTACCACTACCATCTGTACTTGTTTCAATTAAATATTCACCACCCCAAGGATCATTTAGATCTGCATCTTCTGGTAAAATATTCTGATGTGATAGACCATCTACAGATTCTTCTGCAGTAAGTCCTGTTTTTAGATCGTCCATTGTTATACTATCACTTGGATTAATTGCCATCATTTGATATGTTGTTACAGCTGTTTTTATAGTATCCATTTCTTGTTTTGCTGTAATAACTTTTGCCTGATTAATTAAGAATGGTAATCCTAAAAATAATACACCTACAAGAAAAAGTACAACAATCATGTATACCATGAGTTCTGAAATTGAAAAAGCTTTTCTTTGTTTTTGATTATTAATTGATGTTAATACAAACATTATTATATTTCCCCTTTATAATTTATTAGTTTTTTATTTACCTATTAAACCTATTGCACCATTTTTAAATTCTTCATTTGAATATGTTCCCTTATTATCTGCTCCTTTAGAGTAAATCACAAAACCATTGTCTTTACTTCCTTTTTTTATTTTTTGATAAATAAAATCTTGATTCCAAGCATCTTTTTCAAGTTTATTTATCCATGGACCAAAATGTGATGCATCATTACCTTCAGCATCTTTGTTACCACTTTTGGTTAGTGTTGTCAATTCATCTGGATATTCCCCCATTTCAAATCTATATTGACTAACAGCTGTAGCATATTTAGCTAAAGTTGATTTAGTATCAGCTATTTTGGCAGTGGTTATATATTCATTGGCACCATAAAAGGCTATACTTGTTAGTATTATAACTGCAGCTGTATATATAACTAATGTTGCTAAGTTAAATGCAGGTCTCATATAATTACCTCATTCCTATGCCTTGTACACTTTGTGTAAGTGTAATCATTGGAATATAAATAGATACATATATTGTTATTACGATTACACTAGCAAAACCTATTATTGGTGTAGATATTTTATCTGGCAAGGTTACAAGCAGAGCTAAAAGTTGTTCTTTATAATCTTCAGAAAGCTCATCAAAGGTGTCTGCTGCAATACCTGTTTGCTCAATAGAACGAATTACAAAAATAAAATCATTATCTAATAGTTTATAATATGCATCTACTTCCTCAACGGCATCTGAAAGAGTATATGCATTATTCACTTTTTCAGCAATATCAAGTAGCTCATTTCTATATTTGCTATTATCTATTGCCATAGCTGTATATTGTAAAGCTTTATATGTTGTTATGCCATTTCTTAATAGAATAGCAAGTATTTTACATGTATAATAATGTGTTGTTAGTTTTAAAATATCTTTATATATAGGTACTTTTAATAATAAAATGTCAATTTTTTCTTTATAAATTTTAATTATATATTTGAAAAATATTATTAGACCAATGATTATAAATGGTAATAGCCAAATATAATATATGGCAAAATCGCCTAATCCTAATAATAATTTTGTTACTACTGGTAAGTCTGCATTAAGACTATCAAAAATTTTTTTCATTCTACCGAGCATATAGATTGCTACAATAATTAAAATAACTAATCCTACAAACATTACTTTTACAGTAAACATATTAGATTTTATTTTTCGTGCTATATCTGTTTTTTGCTTCAGATAATATACAATTTCATCTAAAATTGTATTCATATTAGATGTTTCACCAATTCTAAGCATTTCTGCAATAAAATTTGGCATGATTTTTTGTTTTATTATTGCTTCAGAAAAACTATTACCAGAATTCAATTCAGCGATTACATTTTTTAGATAAGGCTTCATTATCTCATGATTAGATTCTAAGTATTCTTCTAATGCTTTATCCATAGGAATACCTGCCTTTTGATAACGCCTTAATACTCTAAAAAACTTTAATAAATCAATATCATTTGGCACTGTACGTTTTTTTATGTGCAAAAATATTAGTATAGAGTTTACTATTTCATAAATTATTTGTTTAAATAGTAATTCGTCCATATATCCTCCTATAAATTATTAATGAGATTATTGATAGCATCTTTATTACCAATTTGATTATAAAGTTCAATTAGACTAGTTTTTCCTGCTACTACATAATCTAAACCTTTCTCCCACATAGAGATAAATTTATTTTTCTTTAAGGCTTCTTTAATTTCTTTCATTGAACTTGTATGATACAAGATGTCTTTTAAATCATCATTAAATAAAACATATTCAACAATAGCTATTCGATTAATATAGCCAGTATGATTACAATGAGGACAATTATTTCTTTGTTCTACTGTTCCTATTTGTTTTAAATCTATTGTTGAAAGTCGATTATATTCTTCTTCAGATAATAAAATTTTGTCCGATTCAGATAATTTGTATTCTCTTTGACAATGAGGACAAAGTATACCAATAAGTCTTTGAGAACTGATTAAATTTACTTGGTTTAACAAAGATACTTTAGACACGCCTAAATCAAGAAGCCTTGAAATTGCCGTTATACAGTCATTAGCATGTAGTGTCGTAAATACCTGATGTCCTGTTGCTCCAGCTTGAATTACAGTTTCAGCGTCTGTTTTATTTCTGATTTCATTGTAGAGAATAATTTCTGGGTCTTGTCTTAAAATTACCTGTAATGCTTTTTGTGAACTAAAGTTAGTAGCATTGTCTTCTGTTTCGTGGATCTGAACCTGACAGTAATTAGGATTATATATTTCTACAGGGTCTTCAATAGTTACTACTATTTTTTCATAATCTGCATTTTTTACTACTTCACCAATCTGCGCATGAAGTGTGGTGGTTTTACCGCTTCCTGTAGGTCCTGTTATAATAAACAATCCTGTTGGGCAAATTTTAAGTTGATTTTTGATAATATCAATATCTTTAGATAGATAACCTATATCATATAAAGTCTTTTGCTTACTCAAAAATTGCTGAAGGCGAAGTACTACTTTTTCCATACCAGATACCATAGGCATGGTAGAAATACGCACATCAACATCATTTCCTAATTTATCTTTTGTTAGAAAAGAGCCTTTATTTGGCATATTTTTTCTAAGCATATCGGAACTAGCTGAAGTATCTAAGCGTTTAATTGCCATAGATATTCTAGGTATTTCATTTTCTGTAAAATCATAATCTGCACTATGATTTACGTTTTTACCATTTATGCGATATAAAATTTTTATAGAATAGCGATTATTAAATTTATAAGGTAAAAAATGTATATCTGACGCTCCAAATTCTATGGCATCAGCTATGATATTTTTGACTTTATTTAAGATAGGAGCATTATCTTCTATATTTTCTTGTACTTCATGAGCCATACTTTGAGTATTTAAGTCTACTTTGTAGTAGTATTTTAGAGCTTCTTTTAGATTGTAATTGTCAGTTAAAACTAATTTAATTGTTGCATTTAACTTTGTAGAAAAAATATCTTCAATTTCATCTTGCTCAAGCAATGCATCTTCATTACAAACAATATATAAAGTTTGATGTTCTTCATCGTAATTAAAGGGAAGAATCTTATATTTTTGAGCAATGTTTTTATCTACTAAAGCGACAATATTTGCAGGTATATTTAATTTTACAAGTGAGGCATCTATATATTTACCTTTATCTATCATCTTTTGTTTTAGTGATTCATCTGTAATAAATTCCATTAATTCACCTTCTTTATTTGTTGATTTTCTTGATTATCTGTAGTTGAAGTTAATTCATTTAATACTTGGTTTTCTTTTTTTATCTGTGGTAATAGATTTTCAGGTATATCATCGTTGATAATATATGGCGTTATGGTGATGAATACTTCTGTGTTAGATTTATTTTTCGTATGATATTCAAATAATTTGCCTAAAAGAGGGAGTTTTCTTAAAAGTGGAATACCAGATATTGTATCAAAGTCTTCTTTACTCATAAGTCCACCAATAACAAATGTTTGACCAGATTTTAAATGAGCAATGGTGTTTGCTTCACGAGATGCAATCTGTGGAGCTTGCATGCCACCTTGCTCTATATATTTTGTAATATTTTTTATCTGTGTATCGATATCTAAACTCACTATTCCTGAAGCTTTATCTATAGTAGGTTTAATATTTAAGGTACTGCCTATATCTTGGTAATCAAAAGTAATATTAGTTGAACCGTCTGCTGTATTTTGCTGAGGAATTGGCACGCTATCGCCCATAAAAAGTTTTGCTTCATATCCATTTTCTGTTAAAATTACAGGTCTACTCATCACTTTTCCTTTAGATATTGCTTCATTAAGCTGACTGGTTACACCAAAAGTTAATTTTGTTCCCCAATTCTGATGAGATATAGGGTCATCAACGTTGTGCGTGTAACTTGGCATTGTATAGTTAAAGCCAACATCTAAATCTTTGGTGTGAGATGTTTCGATTAATTGTGCTACAATCAAGCATTGACTTACTGGTTTATCTATGGATTTTATAAGCCTTCCTGCCTGAGTTAATTCGTAGCTATTTCCTGTAACGGTAATTGTAGAATATTGGTCATTAGCCACTATATTTGCTTCATCGATACCTAGTCCTTTAAGCTCGTTTATTAATTTTTCTTTATCTGCATATCTTACATTAAAGCGTTCAGAACTTAGCATAGTATCTTCATCTTTAGAAATTCTATAAGTCCCATTAGAGTTAGACCAGTTTAAGTTGTAGGTAGCTGTTAAATAAGATACTACTTCATCTAAAGTTACATTTTTAAGTGTGGCATATACCTTAACGTCATTTAAGTCATCACTATCTACTACTAAGATATTGCTTCCAGAAATTTTTCCTAGTAAGTAAAATACACTAGTAAGTGGTGCACCTTGCCAATCAAAATTATATTTAGGACCATCATATACAGGTTCATCTTCTAACGTTACAATATCATTTTCTGTGGGAATATATTCATAATCTGTAGGAATTCCCTCACCATATATATTTAGTGGTGTTGGTGTTTCATTAATAGTGGTTATTTCTACATTTGTATTTTTAACATTATCCTTATTTTCGGCATATTTATTAAGTACATCTTCAACTGTTAGTTTAGGTTTAAGTGGTTCTTTTTTGAATTGAGCTGCAAATGCTTGTGCTTCTTGACTTGGATTTGCATGAGCAAATGAAGTTAAAGTTATACTTAAGGGAATAGTAAGCATAATTGTCTTATTTAAAATTTTTTGCATAAATTATCCCGTCCTTATTGTGCTATATTATAAGATATTTGATTACCATTACTGAAAGTAATACCATTGTTATTTATCTTAGATATAGTATTACCATGTAAAGTATCACCTTCTTTTACCACTTGACCGTCTACAATAGCAATATTTTCTCCATATTCATTAGAAGAAATTCCTTGAATTTGAGATGTTGGTGTTGTATTTATAGCTGGGACTTGTGGTAAATTGTTTTGATTAAATGAAGGAATTGGTGGTAAATTACCATTTTGATTGTAATTAGGTATAGCAGGTAAATTAGTATTTTGAATTTTATTTTTGACCATTTTTTCTGGATTATTTGCTAGATAAATAGGACTATCTTTATTGACAAAAGGATTTTCTAAGCTAGCTAAATCTATATAGTTATTATTATTTGCTTGTTTATTTTTAGCTATTGCATTGGTATTTATATTAGGCTTAGTTGTAGTGTTTTTTTTATTATTATTACTATCATAATTAAAGAAAAATAATGTTGCTGTAACACTACCTATAAATACTAATAAAATAAGAGAAATAATAACTTTTAGTTTTGGCTTGGTTTTAATCGTAAGATTATTCACTAATTCGTCATCATAGCTTATATCTTTATTTTTTTTAGGTTTCAGTTGAATATTTTTAAAAAAGCTTTTCATTTTGTCCTCCTATTTTATGTAAATTCTATATACCATATCGACCTTTACATTATTAGTTTGATTAGTATTTATTTTATCTTTAGATTTAGTGTTATTAGTTTCATCACTAGAGATTTGTATTTTTTCTATGGTTATTAGGGCATCACTTGTGTTAGTAAAATTTGTAACTACAGTTATAGCTTTTGACCAATCTCCTACAAAAGAGATATCATATTCTCTAAAGGATATTTTTGTATCTTTTTTATTCGTTTTTTTAGCTTCTTTTTCTGAGAACTTTTCTAAAAGTAATTGATTTTTAGCTAGATTATTTAAAATTTCTGTTTGTACAGTATCTAATTGCTCTTTATCTACAGGTCTATATGTTTCTTCATTTATTTTAATAGCTAAATTATTGTATTCATCTATCGTTTTTTGCATATTAGCCATATTAGCTTTAGTTATATTTGCCTCCTGGTAACTCACACTCAACTCAAAAAATAAACCTAATATGATTAAAAATACAATAGAAGTTATACCTATATATTTAAAAGCTCCTTTAATTTTAGATAATTCTTTGATTTTCATTTATTCATTTTTCTCCTTTTTTATATTTTTATTCTTTTTAGGAGTATTTTTAATTACTTTTAATATAGAGATTTCAGCAGAATTAATTCCATCAACAGTATTATCTATCTTAGTTAACATTATGTTTTTAAATCTATCGCTATTTAAATTAGAACTAAATTCTTGTATTTTCATTGGTTCATTAGCTACTAAATCTATTTTTATCCAATCATTATTTTTATCATCCTGACTATTATTAATGGAAAGTTTTGTAAAGCCTAAAGTATTATTGTCTGGCTTATTAGCTAAAATATCACTTAAGATTGGTTGTATAGGTTCTGTTTGTTTTTTCACATTTTGAATAATCTCGTTTTCTTTTTTTAACGATATTATTTGTTTATTAGCGTAGTCAAAATTAGACTTTAAACTATCTGGTATAGTAATAGTACTTAAATAATATAAAGATACTGTTTGTATACCAATGATGAAAGTAAATAATAACAATGCTACTTTACTGGCTTTCTTGATGTTTTGCTCTAATTCAATAAGTTTAGTACTTTCTTTAACTATTTCAGGTAAAATATTGGCTGAATTGATTTTGACGTATTTTAACCTAGCTGCTTCAAGTTCTTGTAGTAAACTACCAATACCTATATAGTAAGCATCAATTTCTGTTTGATTATATTTTTTTATTGTTAGATTAGAATTTGGTCGCATTTTATAAATACGAGCGTTTTCATCAGTAGAAGCAAAAGTTAATTTTGAAATATTTTCCTTGGTAGAAAGGATATGAATATCTGCATTACCTGTTATGGCTTTGAATTTATTTTTAGCTACAGCATTTGCTTGAAGCAGTGCATCAGATAACAATATTTGACTATTTTGGTTTTTAAGGTTATCTAAGATATATTCTTTGGCTAAATTCATCTTAAATAAACCCGCTATTGGCGAATACATAATTATATTTGCACTATGTTTATATATTTCAAAAATGTAGGCTTCTTGCTCAAATGTATTTTTATATCTAATAGCACAAAAACTTAATGGTTCTATAGATTTAATCAATAGATTTACATTTTTACTAGCTTGTAATAGGGTATCAATATATGTTTTTTCAATGCTATATACTGTTTTCCATGAAAAGGCGGCACTTTTTAGATTAAAAGGCAAACTATAATAATATTTATCGGTGTCTATATTATTAGTTTGTAAAAATTTATCTATATCTTTTTGTTTTTCACTATTTGTTGGATAGTAAAAATAATTAATATTAAATACTGCATCAGGTAAAATAAAATATATATCTGTTTTACATTTAGTTAGTGATACTATTTCATCGAAATACATAGTTAGTGAATTTACATCTTTATTTATATAAGCTTCATATATGGATTTATATGAAATTAGTGACTTTATTTCTAATTTATTTTTTATTTTTTTTCCTACGACAATTTGTGTAGTATCTTCAAAAATGGTAATGGCAAGCATAAAATCCTCCTTAATCTTCACTTTGTTGTAAAATATATAGTAAATTTACTGCTCTAAGTGAAGCTGTAACCATTTTATTGGCTTTAATAGCTTTAATTTTTCGTATTTTGGTATTTTTTATAATATCAATAATAAAACTTATACCTACACTATCTATAAGGTTAGTATCTGAAAAATCCATTATTACTTCAGTACAACCATTACTAATAGCTTCTTTAAAGTCGTCTGTAAGTTCTAAATATATGGGAAGTGTCATATCTCCTTTAACTTTTATAATTGCTATAGTATTATTCATTATTATATATTTCATATTTATCCCTCATTTTGTGTTCGATTCGAACACATTTTTTAGTTTTATAAAAATTGCAGTGATATCATCTTTTTTATTTTGTATATTGCCTAATGTCAATAAATCAGACAGACCATCTGTACAAAATACTATTTCCTCTACATTACTTACATCTAAAACTTCTTCTTGGTAATTATCCGTGCTAAAGCCTAATAAATTACTACAAAGTGCGATTTCTCTATACGCTAATTTATCTTTTAGTAATATGTTAGGCATACCAGCAGGAATGTAATATAATTTTTTATTTTGTATGTCCAGTTTAAAAATAATAGCCACTACATAAGCACTAGTGTCTGAATCGGTGTCCATTTGAAATAGTATTTCTTCGTTAATATTATTCATAACTTCAGTTAGTGATTTAAAAACTTTCTTGTCATAAAATCTAAACGCATAATTGAAAATAGTCTTTATCTTCGCTGTTTGTCTCCAAGCAATTAAATCATGACCTGTACAATCAAACAGGTAGCCATATAAAATATTTTGTTCTTCATCAAGCCAATATTTAAATAAATCTCCAGATAGATTTAAATATGGACTATAGATGTAATCTACTGCTAAATCATCTTTATCAATAAAGTCTGGTAAAGTTTCTGCTTGGTTTATTTGTGCTTTTTTTACAGTTTCTTCTAATGTAGTGCTAAAACCTAATTTGAAATTATTAAAAAAAGTGGCAATTTGTAATGTAAATAAGTCTTTATCTATTGGTGTAGCTATAAAATAATTGATGTTTAAGTCTTTAAGTTTAGTATTATTCATATTTTGTTTAGATAAAAACATAAATATAGTTAAATCTTTGTATGAAATACTATCTTTAATCATTAACTCTTTTAAGATTTGACAAAAAACTATGCCGTTTATTTTGTCTAAGTCATCATCAATGAATAAGACTGATGGTTTTAATGTATTATATAAGCTTAATCCTGTTATGGGATTGTCTGTTGTAAGTATTTGATGGTTATTTCCTATTTGTGATATCAATATTTTTTTTATGATATCTTTTTCCTTTGAGATAATTAATATATCCATATACTTTATATTTCCAAAACACCAATATCTAATTTATTTAGTAATTTTTTATTGGATAGTTTTCTTATTTTATAAGGAAGATATACCACCAAATGTACTGTTTGCATATCAGGCTCTAAGATTACACGGTCACAAGATTGGAGCATTAACCATATTCCCCTACCAGAAGATTTATCTTGTATAATTTCATGCCAACAAGCATTATTATTTTTAGTTAATTTAAATAAATTATCCTTTATCATCTTTGCTTTGGTTTTATAAGTATCTGCTTTTATAGACACAATTAAACTTTTATTTATATATTTTATTGTTATATCTATTTTTGCTCTATCATAAGACTTTTTATTATATCTACAAGCATTACAAATAGCTTCTGTTATAGCTACCATAAAAAATGCAGCTTTCTCGTTATCCTTAAAATACATATAAAAGAAATCAAATAGCACTTGATGAGGATAATTTTGATAGCCAATAAAATTAAATTTATATTCCATTTTGCACCTATTTACTTTGTGTATTATTACTGTTATTATTTTGTAATTCTTCTAAATCTGCCTGTATTTCATTAAAAATGCTTTCATCACTAGGTAGTGAAATACTTACATTGTCATCATAATTAGATACTACATAAGGCATAGTTAAATTATTATAATAATCCCGTAAAGTCTTAGCTAAAGCTATATCACCTATCTTAGTTGCTTCATCTATTTGTATTAATAATTCTTGCTTTAACGCATCATTGCTATTTAACGCATTTTCAGCCATAAAATTATATCCTTGAATTTCATTGTCTAAGATATTCTCTGTATAATCTTGGCTGTTAAATTCATTGATAGCTATATTGACTTCACTATCATTAGTAGCAGCTTCACTACTATTAATTAAGTATGAATTTACAGCTACTAGACCTATTAAAATAAGTTCTTTTTTCAAATCAATCACTTTCCTGTAAATATTATTAATGGTATAACTTTGTTTTTAATATTTTTTATGGGAACTTCTCCAAAATATCTACCATCATAAGAATTTTTATTATTTAATCCGATAGGGAGAAAATAACCCTTATTAACATGATGTTTTCCATATTGAGGAATAATACTTCTACCTAGAGAATCTCTAGTAGATATATCGCCTACATATTCATCATTAACATAAATAGCTTTATTATCTACATAATAGGTATCACCTTCTAAAGCTTGTATTTGTTTTAGTAAATAAGTGTTTTTGTCTATATACTCTCTTTGTGTCATAAATTGTTTTATTTTTGCTGGTACTTCAAATAAAACCATATCACCTTTTTGATAATCTGCTTGAAGAATTTTAGGAATGACAAAATATATTCCACAAGGTACAGATGGTGATAAATTTATAGTGAAAGGAGTATATTCAAAGAAATTGAATACCAATAATAAAAGAAGAAGTAATATACAAATCAAGTTTGCTTTAAATTTGCCCATAAATCTATTCTAATATAAAAGTGGATTTTAAAAGTATCGACTTTTGAAAAAATGAAAAAAATTTTTTATCCTTATGTATCAAGGGATTGCGGGTTTAAAATGGTTTTGTGTTCGATGAAAGTGGGCAAAAAAAGCTGAACTTTTTGTCAGTAACTAAAAAATGTGTTCGATTCGAACACATTTTTTTAGTAATTATATTTAATTTTTAGAATGTACTTTTAACCAAATTGTGTTCGATTCGAACACAAAATAAATATAGTAAATGATAAAAATAATCCTGCGGATTTAAATTTAAAACAATGATAAAATAACTTTTTGTCGCTTTTCTGCTCGCACTATAATGGCATTCATTCCAAAAAACAAGGGTGAAATGAATAGCTTCGCTACCCTTGTTTTTTTCCCTTCTGCCATTATCTAAAGACGTGCGAAAATCAACAAAAAAACAGTCGCATGAGTAGAAAGGAAGATAGTTGTGATTAGAGTTAATAAAAATATTGCAAGAAATCAATATAATCAAGGAAAAATTATAAGATTAATTCCTGCTAAATTAAATTTTGATACAAAAGTTTTTCAAGATGTTTATTTGGGAAAATATGCAACTACAGATTTTGATGAATTAGTAGATATATTCAAATTTGTATATTGTAAAGGGAAAAGGGGATATTATCCTAATTTTTACATTGAAAGGATTTAGTTTAGTTATAAGATTAGATATGATAAGCATTTAGCTTATCATATCTATAAACAATAAATAATGATATAATAAATAAGAGGTGCAGACAATGAAAAGAAGAACACTAAACAGATTGAATGATTATTTCTTTAAGAGGTTAATGGGAGATGATAAAAGAAGTGATTTAACTCTAAGATTTTTAAATCTTATATTATCGAGAAGAAACAACTAAATTCAATAGAGTTAAACGAGAAGCTAAAGCTGAAGAAAAATTAGAAACTGCAATCAAATTTTTAAAATTAGGTGTAGATGTAAATACAGTTGCTAGTGGAACAGGATTAAGTTTAGATAAAGTAATAGAGATTAATCGTCAACTAAATAAATAAAATTTTATAAAAGAGTAGGTTGTATAGATATGCAATCTACTCTTTTATCTTTTATAATGACAAATGTGTTCGATTCGAACACAAATATAGTAAATGATAAAAATAATTGGATTATACTCTTTTTTGAAAAACGTGTTCGATTCGAACACATTTAATCAGCTAAATCTAAAACTTTAGCTATGACCTTTTGTCTAAAAGAATAAAGTATCTTTTTTATTTTGTGAAGAGGAATATGGTATTTTTCAGCGATTAGATTGAGATTAATAAATGGATTTTGCTTTTTATCAAATATTATTTGCTGTTCTAATTCACTCATTGAACTTATCTCTTGGAGAATTATATTGTTTATTTTTATTAGTAATTTTTCTTTTTGATATAAAATTTTTAGATAATCATAGCTAATATCCACATATATATTATTTCTAAGCAAAAAAGAAATTTCTTCTTTGAGTTTGTACCTTAAAGAAGAAAGCATATTTAAAAGTGTCATAAACATCTCATAGGTTAGTTTTTCCATAAATAATTGTTTTATGTCATAAAATATTATATTCATCAAGAAGTTAATCATCTTTCTATTTATTTCGATTATACCGGATTTACTGATGTTTAATGACAAGGAAATTTTAGCTAAAGTATATCCTTGCTCATAGCGTAGTTTTAAAAACTCTTGATATTTAGCTGGCATTTTTTGCAAAAATTGATTTATTAAGTAAAAATCAAGATATAAGCATAATTGCCTATACCGTATCTTATAAATCAAGGGATTTTTCTTATGTGTTTGTATATATTCTTCTTGTTTGGTATTAATTCTGTTATAAGTATTTGTGTCAAAAAATAAAATCAATCTATCTTTTAGTATTTCTTTTTTTAAAAACAATATCTTATCACCTTATATGCTTTTCTAGTTTTAATAATAATTCTTGAATATTTTCTGTTGAAGAAGTCATATTTTCTAAGAATTGTTGTAAATTTTTTATATTATTTATTTCATTCATATAATCACTAATTTTACCTTCAGCTTTTTTCATTTGCATTATTAATTCTAATTTTTCTATGTTTAGCAGTTTATTTATACTGCTTTTTATAACATAGAATTTGTTATTATCTATATTTTCATCATCAAGAATGGTACGTAATTTATCTATTTCTGCTAAATATTTATCCTGTAATTTTGTTATTGTCATTTCAATTAACCTCTATTCATAAAAAAATTTCTTATCAATTTTGAAATATCTACAGATTTTAATTATGTTTGCCTCTCTAGGTATCATTGTTCCGCTTTCCCATCTATGAATAGTAGATGGATTCACTAATAAGATATCTGCAAATTCTTCTCTCGTTAAGAGTTTTTGTTCTCTTAACCATTTTATTTTTTCGCCAATACTCATAATAATTCTTTAAGTTGTTTGGTAGAAGTCTCTAAAACTTCTATTAAATCAATTAAATTTTGCCTATTTTTCTTGCTATATTTGCAAGTATTGAACTCAAAAGCTATAGCTTTACATTTAGTGCCTAAATATACCTTACAACTAGTAACCATATTTTCCAAATCGTTAAAATTTCCTTCAGATACTAGTTTTTTTAGCACATCATTTTCTTTTTGTAAATTTGCTATTGATACTTTTAGTTGATGATAGTCTTTAGGTGGAACAATTTCTTTGACTTTAATTACTTTTTCCATATTAATTCACCTCAAACTTCTTCAAAATAATGATAGACTTTTAAAGTAGATATCATAATTTCTACTTTATGGAATTTTTTCTTGTTATCATAACCATAAATAAAGGGTCTGGCTTTTATCATTTTGATAAAAGCCAGACCCTTTTACATAAATAGGATTACTATTCATTTTGTTAATTGCTTTCGCTTTAAATATCACCCTCTCTATTATTTTCATTGATATTTCCTCTTTCTAATTTTATATCTAAGTCTTTTTCACACTTAGCAATAAGTTTATCTAAATAATCTATAGTTGCTAACATTTTTAATCCTTTATCGTCGTCTTTTATAGTATTTAACAAGGTATCCAATTCATTTTTCTTAGTATTTAAAACACTTAAACAGGTTTCTATAGCACTGAGTTCAATATCTTCATTATCATTTTCAATGCTATTCTCTATAGTTTTTATTTTAGGGTTTGTAACTGTGTTAGGAATATTATCTTGATTAGTTGATTTTGACAATTTATCATTTTTAGGCTTTGGTGTATCTTTTTTTCCGTCCTCTTGTTTAGGACTGTAGTCTTCATTTAAATCTTCAACATTATATCCTTCTTTAATAGATTTTTTTAAATTTCTAAGTTCCCTAGTAGATATATCATCTTTTTGTTTAATTATCTCTAAAGCTTTTTGTTGTTCTTCTTCACTTAACCCTCTAAGTTCAGCAGCTTTAGAAAAAGTAAGTGTAGAATTTTCATCTTCAACAGCTTCTCTTATTTCTGGACAAAATTTATTATAATCCCAGTATCTTTGCAATTCGGCTTCAGAAATACCTATTCTATCAGCAATATTCTTTCTAAAGCGTCCTTTTTCATTTTGGACTTCTTTGGATAATATTTCTGTTAATATAGTTATTTCATTAAATCTGGTTTTAAAATCTTTTTCCCTTTGGGTATTTCTACCAATAATAGCCATTTTTTCATCATCAAGACTTTTGATAGTGTCGTTTATGAAATATGGTACTTTTTTAGAAGATAATTTGCCTTCATTAAAAGCTTGTAACGTTGCTAATTGTCTTCTATGACCAGAGATAATTATAAGTTTTTCGTCTTTTTTTATTACTTCTATAGGATTTTTGACACCTCCACTTCTAATGATTTCAGCTTTTAAATCATCAATGTTTAGTTTTCCATAAATAATTTCATTTTCTGGATTTACTTCTAGTTCATCGGCATCAATATAATCACAAACCAGTCTTAAGGATTGTTTAGTATTTGCCGATGAAAATACTTTTGCCATGTTTATATTTTTTATTGCCATAAAAACACCTCATTATGTTGAGATGAAAAGTTGTCCGAATCAGACAACTTTTCTATTTGATTTTTATTCATCATATAATAATTCATCTACAAATTTATTCATTTGTCTTGCAAATAATGAACGTGGAGATAATTCAATCATACTTTTTCTCAAGTTTATAGCTTCAAATAAACGTTTATTTGAAGCATAGTTATTGACTAGATTTATGTTAGTTTTGAAAAATTTGTATTTAGACTGAGCTTTGCTATATGTGTTTGTGATGTATTTATTCATCAACGCACCTCGTAAAATAAAGTTATTTTGAGGGTCATGTTCATTATAACTTTCATCGTATAGTTGTCTATCTTTTAATACGTTTTGAAATTGTATATCCATTTCATTTAATCCACTATTTGCATAATCGTCGGGATTAGTTACAATGATTACTTGATTAGTGGCAATTAGTGCATTATATACTGTAAAATTAATATCTGGAGCATTGTCTATTATGCAAAAGTCATATTTATCTTCTACAGATTTTAAAGCATTTTTCAAAATAAAAGTTTTATCTTCAGCATCAATTTCTGTATGCTTCATATTTAGCGGTAACAAAGTCATATTGCTAGGTAGTATATCTATAAGACCTTCTTGTATTTTTCTAGCTGGATAAATTGCCTTTTGTATATCTAAATCAAGATTTAAAAATACATCGGCTAATGTTATTTCTTTATCTTTAGCATTAAAGAAATAACTTGCATTTCCTTGTTTATCATTATCAATAAATAAAACTTTTGCTCCAGCACTGGCTAATATATATGCTGTATTTATGGAAATAGTAGTTTTTCCTACTCCACCTTTTAAATTTATAAAACTATATGTTATCATAGAAATACCTTCCTTAATTTATAAAAATATGCTAAAATAATAGTATTATATATTGTTATTTTAGTAGTTAACAATAGGAGAAAGTCATGAGCTTTATTCATGGCTTTCTTTTTTATTTTTAAAAGCTCTTTTACAATCTTTAAACCACAAACAAACATTATTATTACAAGCTTGTTTAGCATAACAAGCTTGATTTCCTTCATTTCGTTGAATGCTATGAATTAATACTTCTTTGGTGGCTTTGATTGGCAAAGTAAATCCTTTTTCCTTAGCAAATGTTCTAATTTCTTTGATGGTCATAAAAATACCTCACTTTTAGTTGTCCGATTCGGACAAGATTTATATTTGACAACGTTTGTAAATATTAATATCACAAACATTTTCTCCTCGTGTAATGATATCTTGTGTTGTTTTACAAAAAACATCAACATCCATATCTAAATGAGTTGCTAAAATTTTAGTCAAAGTAAAATACATAGTTAATATATCTTTTTCATTTCCATCAAAGAGTACACCAATATCAGATTGACTCTTATTTGTATCATTATCTTTAAATAAAAACATTGTAATATACGATTTCAATTCTTTATTTTTCTTATTCTCTAAGATGTTTATAATTTGACTAATTACTGTATTTTTGTTGAGCATTGTATCGCTTCCTTTTATGTTTAAAATGGTATTTCTTCATCTTCTGGTACTTCACTACCAAAACTTTGAGCTTGTGTAGAAAGTGGTTTATTTTCTGTAGTTACGGCTGTTTTGTTCCCATAAACTCAAGTTCTTGAGCTATAACTTCTGTAACGTAACGTTTACTTCCATCTTGAGCCTCGTAGTTGCGAACTTGCATACGACCTTCAATTAGAACTTGACTGCCCTTAAATAAATGTTTACTACATACTTCAGCTAATTTATCCCAAACAATTATAGGAATAAAATCAGCTGTTTGTTGCTCGTTATTATGACTAAATCTACGGTTTACAGCTAAAGTAAAGCTTGCCACCGCTTTTCCTGTCTGTGTATAACGTAGTTCTGGATCACGCACAAGGCGTCCTGATAATATTACTTTGTTCATGAATTAAGGTCCTCACTTTTATAATTTTTTTTTGTAATAAAATTACAGTTGATATCATATATTTTTACCGTAAAATTAATGATTTTTCCTTGTTCACTAATAACAGGGATATATTCGATTAAATGGTCTGTATCTTTGTTATATATATACATATCGCCATTTATAGTAACTAAATTTTCTTTGTCTAATTGATTAATATCTGTAGGATAAGTGTTATTTTTTTGATAATACTCAGTTATATTTTGTTTTGAAAAATTAAAATCTAAATAACTCTCATATATATCAATAATAGATGAATAAAATATATAAACAATTAAACAAATTATTATACATTTACCTAGAAAACAAATAAAAAAACATTCATCTTCTTCAGATATAAAATTTAGTATAATTCTTTTAATTTTATTCATAAAAATTTCCTCATTTTGGATACTTTTTCCATTATAATAAACCTTGTTTTCTTAATTTCTCTTTGTATTTTCCATAACTCATATTATGTTTATCGGCGTCTTCCTTAATTTTATTCAATAATGCCATTCTTTCTTCAACTTCCTATTGTCTCTTTTTTGCTGCCAATGAATAGTAGTTTGGATTAGGATTAATACGATTTGTCATAGTAAAAACCTCACTTATAAATCTTCTTCTTTTATACCCGCATAATCGCATAACTTTTTAGGCGATATGTGATAGGTATAAGTTGTTTTACCTGGCATCTGCATAGCTACTCCAAATGGTAAGATATTTCTTTGTAGTCCGATTCGAACAAATTGCTGTGATTTACCTAATATTTCTGCTGCACGTTTTACAGTCACTTTTGCTTTTTTACACATATAATCTACTCTCCTTATTAATCTTTTGCTAAGTCTTGAAATCTTACGTATTCTTTATGGAAATATACTGGAATAGTTCCTGTTGGTCCATTTCTATTTTTAGCTATAATTACATCAGTTATATTTTTATTTTCAGTTTCAGGATTGTAATAATCTTCACGATAGAGAAACATTACAATATCAGCATCTTGCTCCAATGAACCAGATTCGCGTAAATCACTCAACATAGGTTTTTTTACTTGTCTTGATTCTACACTACGAGATAATTGTGATAAAGCAATTATAGGAATATCTAATTCTTTAGCAAGAATTTTCAAGCTTCTAGATATTTCAGATATCTCTAGATTTCTATTCTCACGACGAGTACCTTCCAGTAGTTGAAGATAATCTATTATAATAAGCTTAATATCATTTTCTCGTTTTAATTTTCTTGCTATTGAGCGCAAACTCATTAAATTCGATATTTCATCGTTTATTATTAGTTTTGATTGGGAGAGTTTGTTGGATACTTTTATTAATTTTTGTGTATGTGCATCATCTAAATTTCCTGATTTTAAATTAAACAGAGGAATTAATCCATAACTAGAAAAAATTCTATGAATCAATTGATTAGATGACATTTCTAATGAAAAAAATGCTACAGGTGTATCTTTTTTTATGGATAGATAACTAGCTATATTTAAAGCAAATGCTGTTTTTCCCATACTTGGTCGAGCAGCTAAAATCATAAAATCAGAATTTTTTAAACCCTGTAAAAAACTATCTAGATCCTGTAAACCCGTTTCTAATCCTAACAATTCTCCTTTATGATTAATAATATTTTCAATATCTACATATGCGTTTAAAGTTTGTTCTTTAATATTATTTACTTTGGTTGTAACAAGTTTTTTTGTTAATTTAGATAGTAGTTGTTCAGCTTTATCTAAAACCGTTTCTGGAGTATCTATACTCTCACTATCGTAGCCCATATTTTCCATATATTCCGCAATATGAACTATATTTCTAAGCATAGATTTTTCTTTTACAATATTTATATAGTGCTTTAAATTAGCTGTAGATGGCACTTTATTAGCTAAAGATGTTATAAAAGCTATACCACCAACTTCTTCAAGTTTACTAATATGTGTTAGGTAATCTGTTAATGTAATAATATCTATAGCTTTTTTTGTGGTATTTAGGTCAAGCATTACTTTAAATATCGTTCTATGACTTTTTCTATAAAAATCTTCAATATCTAATAATTCAGAAACTCCATATATTGTTTCTTGATTTATTAAAATAGACCCTAAAACAGCTTCTTCCGCCTCAATGTTGTTAGGAATTTCTCTTTTTATAATTGTATACACTCCTTTCTTGGTATATACTTATATTAGAACTATTTTTATTTATGCTCGTTTTGATTATTTATCAAAACGGGCTTTTTTTATTCTCTTTACTAAATCAAGATTAAACTTAATATCTAACTCCATGAATAAATTCAAAGAAATATTGTCTCTTTCTATCATGGCATCTATAGATTGTAAGAGAATTTTTTTGTCTGATTCAGATAAATCTTTATTACTATTCTTATTAAAAAGTAATTCAGGGAGTTTATTCATTGCTTCATCAGCCTTTTTGTCATAGATTTTCAGCTCTAAAATCCGAGCTTGGATATGTCTATCCGTCTTACGATATCTAAACAGTCTATTTAAGCCTGTTGCCTGCATAGCCATGCTTGCTGCTGCTATAAAATTGTTTTCAGCAAATTTTCTCATTTTCTTTGCAGGCAAAGTCCTTTTGCCATGTAATGCCTGATATATTGCACTTATAGAGCAATTTAACTCTAAAGCTACAGCTTTAGGTGGCTTATTAATCGACATAATAGCCAGTTGTATCATATAAGGTAAATCGTTAATAAGATTAGGTTCAATCATAAAATACTGCTCCTATTTGTGTAAATAATACACATTTTTTATACCAAAAATAGTGCTATATTAATTTTAATCTATTTCATTTTCTAACAATTTTAGCTGTTTTTCTAATTGCTTTTGAGATTTATTATTATTTTCTTCGTGTTTTTCGTTGGATAAATTTTTATATTCTTGTGTTTTTAAGGGATAATTTCTATCACAGGCTACAAAAAGCCATGCAGATATATTTTCTATCTTAATACCTCGTTTTATCTCTATCTCTAAATTTTTTAACTGCTTAAAAATTAAATCATCATCAAATTTCTTTTGAAATATTCTTAATGTGTTTTCATCAATACTATATTTCTTAAAAAGATTTAATATTTTATTTAAAATATTTTCTTCTTGATTTTTAATGATAATCTCATTTTCAAGTTCAGGTGAGTCTACATTATGCTGTTCTAATTTTGGTATTCTATCCGTTCGTGGTTTTTTCTCTACCATTTTTACATCTGGTAAAATTTTTAATAACAAATCCTTATATACACTATTTGTTTTCCGATCAGCTCGTATGGTGTTATGTAAAAGCCAATCATTAACATAGACCACTTTATTTTCAGGATCTAACATTGTTATAAAATTTTTATATATTAACAAATTTAAATCATCATCAGCTCCTTTTGTTAATCTTAGAACTGTACCTGCTTCTACAACACCATCATCATCCGCGTGTAATATCAGATAAGTATATAAATCTCTTGCAGATACAGACATTTTTAAAAATCTTTCACTATCGTAGATTAATTTGCTGACCATTCGTCTTGTTTTCAAATAAAAACACCTCACCTCACTTTGATTTTGTCAAACACTAAAATACTAATTTGGCAATTAAACCAAATGCTTTAGTGTCTACAATTTGTTAACTAAGCTAGCTATTATATTAATTTAGTTTATATTAGCTTTAGCTTAGCTTGTGCCGTCCCATAAAAGTGCAACTATTTGTTAACTTTTTATAATGCTATCTTATGGGACAGTCCCATTAAAAATTAAGGATAGTTTTTAATAAATTCAATTCATCTTTTGTAGGTGTTTCTAATCCATTTTCTACAGCAATATATCTGTTTTTATCAATTTGTGTAAGTATACAAATATCATCGACGGAGAGTTCTTTTAATTGTCGTTGCTCTTTTAGTTTTATACTAAAATCAGTATCAATATTATTAAAAATATCTTCCCAAGGGATATTTAATACAGTAGCAATTTTTTTTGCTACTTTAATAGACGGTATTCTTTTTCCGGTTTCTATCATTGAATAATATCCATCTGAAATTCCGACTAATTTAGCTATATCCACTTGTGTAAATTTAGATTTCTTTCTTATTTTAATTAAATTCATTCCTACACCTCCTTACTATAAGTTATATTATTTCATTTTACTAACTATTTGTTAGAAAATTATATTAGTATTATATCTTACATATAGTTAGAAGTCGATATTTTTTCTAACTAATTGTAAGGATTGTTAAATTTAACTATATGTTAGATTATAATATATATGAGGTGATACGATGTTAGGTGATAGACTAAAGGAATTACGTCTTAATAATGGATTAAAACAATCGGATCTGTTAAAAAAATTTAATTTATCTTCTGCTCGATATAGTCAATATGAAAATGATAAAAGAGTACCTGATTATGAATTATTAATAAAATTTGCTGATTTTTACAATGTAAGTATTGATTATTTATTAGGTAGAACAAATGTTATAAAGCCAGAAAATATTGATGAGAATGATTTATTAGCTAAATTAAATACAGCAGATTCTGAAACCAAAGCATCTGTGGAACAGTTTTTAAATTATTTACTGTATGAAAAAGAACGTAAAAATAAAGAAAAAGAAGATAATAGCACAAAAAAAAATACAGACAACGAGATAGCAATTTAAAAATTTTTATCTCCGTCTGTACATGAATGGATTAGAAAACATTATTTCGAGTTATTTAGTAGGGATGAAGAAGATGATTAGATATACTTCAGATAGAAAATATGCAAATGTAATAAAAGACTTAAACAGAAAATATAATGAAAGATTTTTCAATCTTAATAATAGAAATGTTGCAGGTTATGATGTTGCTAATAAAGTATGGTTTTTTGATGAGAATATTGTAGATTATAATGATTATTTAAGATATGCAAGATTTACTCCTGAACAATTAAAATACTTAAGACATTTTTCTACAAATTTAACAAACTTATTTCAAGAAATAGATTCTAAAATTGATTTTCAAAACTTTAATACTAGATATAAATTTGAAGGTGATGTTTATTCTGTATACAAGTCAGATACTACTACTGTTATATATTTGACTGATTCTGTAAAAGGAACAGAAAAACTAAGAGTAGTATATTATAAGGCATTTCATGATGATTTAGAAAATACTAGAATTTTGGTAACAGGTAGTTTATCTATATATAAAGGACATGGAGAAATTCAATTATTAGCTGATGCAATCTATGTTACAAGGAAAAAAACCAAGTATCAGCAACAAATTGATACCTGGTATGATGAAATTTATAAAATGGATATATCACCAGAATATGAGCAATATTCTTTTTCAGATATTCGATATATGGGAGTTATTTCCAATAATAAAACAGGAAAAGGATATCATGATTTTAAATCAATACTAAAAAATACAAATTATATAATAAAAGAACGTTTTACAACACTTACTGCGGAGAATATTGCTAAAGAAATAAAAGAGCTTTATGAAACGGAATCTGTTGATTGTATTTGTATTATTCGTGGTGGCGGAAATAAATATGATTTATTGGATTTCAACAATCCTTTATTAATAAAAACTATGTATGATTCAGGTTTGTTTATTTTTACAGCAATCGGTCATACCAGTGATAATCTAATTTGTAATAAATTTGCTCACTATAATGCTAGTACACCAACTGCATTAGCGATGCACTTTAAAAGATTACAATATGCTGAAGTAAATAAACAAAAAGAAAATGAATTATTATTAGCAAAGAATGATAATAATAAATTACAAGAAATAATCCAAACTTTACATTTAGAAAATGAGAGATTAAAAAGAAAAATTAATGACCTTATTGATGAAAATGAAAACTTAAATGAACAATTAAAGAAATCTAAAAAAGGGTTCTTTAGTAAGTTATTTGGTTGATATTACTTAAATTGATTAATATAATTTATTCTTTATTTCGTGCATAAAAAAAGACAAGCTTTTCGCTTGTCCTTATGGTACAATATGAAACGGAGAATAAATTGATGTGTCGGTTCTCTCTCTAACGAGGGAGGTGGTAAATATGACAACTTATGAAGTTTTATCATTGATAATTTCTTTATTAAGTCTGATATTTACTATTCTTTCTTATCTCAATTAAATTTGAAATAAAAAAGAAGCCGTCATAACGGACAGCCTCTTCTTCACTTTACGAATTTTCCAGAAGAGGGCTGACGTGGCGAAACATCAGTTTATTCTCTTCTTTTAGTTAATCATATCATAAGTAATAAAATTAATCAAATAAATTCTAAAATAATAAAAGGTGGAATTTATTATGAAATTACCAAATGGATATGGTTCTGTATCCAAGCTTTCTGGCAAAAGACGTAAACCCTGGATTGTTAAAGTTACGAAAGGTTGGACAGACGATGGAAAGCAAATCCGTATGGTTTTAGGAACATTTAAAACTAAGAGTGAAGGACTAATTGCTTTAGCAGAATATAATAAAGATCCCTATGATATTATAGAACGAAGATATACACTAGAAGATTTATATAATATGTTAGCTGAACAAAGATTAAAAAATAATCAGAAAATGCCATTAGCTGCGTATAAACACTGTTCTAAATTACATAAAATGCAATTTAGAGACATAAAAACTGCACATATCCAGGAAATAATAGATAATTTATCTCTTGGATATGCTAGTAAAAAATCTATAAAAAATTTATTTAGTTTGTTATATAAATATGCTATGTCTTTTAATTTAGTTGACAGAAATTACGCTAAATTTATTAAACTTCCATCAGAAATAAAGAGTGATATACACAAACCTTTTAGCGAAGAAGAATTAGAAATTCTATGGAAAAATACTGAAGATTATATTGTTAAAATTGCTTTAATATTAACATACACAGGTCTAAGACCAAGTGAATTATTAGACATTAAGCTAAGTAATGTTTTTTTAGATAAAAAATATATTATTGGTGGAGCAAAAACAAGTATGGGGATAAATAGACGTATTCCTATAGCAGAAAAAATTTATCCATTTATAAAATATTTTTTTGATATGGCTAATGAATTTAATAATCCATACCTAATTACAGGTGATATAAAAAGAAAAAAATTGCCGTATGCTACTTTAGCTTATAAATGGCGTAAATCAGAAAATTCAGCTATAAAAAACCATCTTCCACATGATGGACGACATACTTGTAATACATTACTAGATAATGCAGATGTAAAAGAAAATATAAAAAATCTAATATTAGGACATGTAGGGAAAACCATTAATGAAAAAGTTTATACACATAAAACTATTGAACAATTAAAAGAAGCTATTGATTTAATCTAAAATATGTGATGAATGTTGTCTATTTGTTGACTACTATTTAATTTTTAAAGAGTTTTATGTGTTTTTTAGAGATTTTTTATAAAAAGAAAGCCTTTAAATACTTATATTTAAAGGCTTTCTTTTATTACTTAATTTAAACTCTTGTTAAAGTTAAATGATAAAAGGTAAATTTATAGTGGAAAAAGCTACAGAATTCAAATACAACTCTTGTTAAAGTTAAATGATAAAAGGTAAATTTATAGTGGAAAAAGCTACAGAATTCAAATACAACTCTTGTTAAAGTTAAATTGCCACATAGTACGGACCACAGTATTTCCAATATATATTCAAATACAACTCTTGTTAAAGTTAAATAAATATAATTTTTCTCAACAAGTTTATCTAATACATATTCAAATACAACTCTTGTTAAAGTTAAATATGGAGATTTAACAACAGAGGTGAATATATAAAAAAATTCAAATACAACTCTTGTTAAAGTTAAATAGATGGCGGTGCTAAATTTGCTGGTAGAAAATACAGATTCAAATACAACTCTTGTTAAAGTTAAATTCGGATACTTTATTATCCTCATCTTCAAAAATAACTCATTCAAATACAACTCTTGTTAAAGTTAAATTTAAAATCAGATAAACTACCATGAACTACTTTCTCTATTCAAATACAACTCTTGTTAAAGTTAAATGCTAGAAAAATTAATCTTTATGATTTTATTGTACTATTAAAAGTGTTGATAAACAAGGATTTTACTTATTTTTTACCAGCAATAATGAGATTTGAAGGGATTTAGTGAAAATGTTTATTTATCAAGGATTAGCGAGATTTTTCTTGATTTTGGTTGGTAAATTTTAGATAAAATAAAAAAGTATCATCTTAATTTTAGTTTTGAACTATTTAAATCAAGATGATACTTTTTATTTATTGAGAGCTTTGGAGGGCTTTGTCTAGGATTGTTTCCATAGTATGCCAGCTAAGTACGGCACATTTTACACGAGCTGGCATTTTGGATATATTTTTAAAGGTAAGAGCTTCATCTAAAGGGGCAAGCTCTTTTTCATCAGTGATTGTGCCTTGAACCATGCCAATAAATAAACGACATAATTCTTTAGCTTTGTCGATTGGTTGATCAAGCATTAAATCAATCATGATATCTGTGGAAGCTTGGGAAATAGCACAACCTGAACCTTGGAAACTAGCATCTTCAATAATATTGTTATTGAGTTTTAAGGAGAGCGTGATTTCATCACCGCAATTAGGATTGATACCGTGTTGGTGATGTGTAGCATCTGCTAGTGAACATTTATTATTAGGGTGAAGGTTGTGTTCAGTTAAGATTTCATTATAGAGATTAAACATCGTATCCTAAATAACTCCTTACTTTTTTTATTTGTTCAATGAATTGATAAACATCTTCTTTTGTATTATAGAAATAAAAGCTTATGCGATTTGTTGATTGTGCATTTAGATATTTTAATAATGGATGAGCACAATGATTGCCTGCACGAAGGGCTATATTCCCATGATAATCGACAAGTGAAGATACGTCATGAGGGTGAATATCTTGAATATTAAAGCTCAATACACCTTTATGCTTTTTATAATCTGGTGAGCCATAAATGGTGATATAAGGCAATTTAGATAATTCTTCCATGGCGATTTTCATTAATTTTTCTTCTTGTTGTTCAATATAGGAAAATCCTACTTGATTTATATATTCGATAGCGGCTTTTAATGCTATTGCTCCAGATACGTTAGGTGTACCAGCTTCAAATTTTTCTGGAAGTGGGGCAAATGTAGCATCTTGTTCGGATACTGTTTCGATCATTTCGCCACCGCGTAAGAATGGAGGCATTTGTTCAAGTATGGATTTTTTTCCATATAAGATGCCAATTCCCATAGGTGCTAACATTTTATGACCGGAGAATGCGTAAAAATCACAATCTAAATCTTGGACGTCTGTTGCCATATGAGGAGCACCTTGAGCACCATCAACAATGGCGATAGCACCTACTTCATGAGCTTTTTTTATTATAGCTTTTAAGGGAGTGGCAATGCCTAAGACATTTGAAACTTGAGTGATAGAAACTATTTTTGTTTTAGGTGTGATTTTTGTTTGAATTTCTTCATCAGAAATAATACCTTCATCATTTATATACATATATTTTAATGTAGCTTTTTTTAATTTTGCTATCATTTGCCATGGAAGTATATTGCTATGATGTTCAAGAATGGAGATTACGATTTCATCGCCTTCTTGGATATTTTCCATGCCGTAAGTGTAAGCGATGAGATTTAAAGATTCAGTAGTATTTCTAGTGAAGATAATCTCACAATCTTCATTGGCATTGATGAATTGTGCTACGCTGTGGCGAGCTTGTTCGTATTCACTTGTAGCAGTAGCACTCAATTTATAAAGACCACGAAGGGGATTTGCGTTTTGAGATGTGTAATAATTTTCTAGGGATTTTATCACACTTAGTGGTTTTTGCGTAGTAGCAGCACTATCTAAATAAACGACAGGGTTTGCTTCATCATTTAATATAGGGAAATCTTGGCGAAAATTAGTTTTCATGATAGAAAGCCTCCTGTTGATAAGTGGAAATATAAGCATGAAGTTCTTCAGGTAAATTTGTTGTGATTAATTGAAGTTTGGAGTCAATTTGCATTTGGCGAATTTGTCTTTCATTTAAGCCACGAGTTTGAAGATAAAATAATTGTTCCTTATCCATTTCACCGATAGCAGCGGAGTGATTGCCTTCGATATCATCTTCACCGCAGAGAATTAGAGGAATTGATTTATTGTGGATATCTTCATCAAGTAATAATACATTTTCTGCTTCTGTACCTATAGAACCTTTGCAACCTTGTTTAAAATCTAAAGTTGCACGATGTGTTTTTTGAGCGTTATGCATTAAGATACCATTTGTCGTTAAATTAGTTTTAGTCTTTTGACCTAGGATATTGACAATATAGTTCATATCGAGCATTTGATTTTTAGTAGTTAAATAATCTGTTTGGAAATTTAGTTGTGCATTATTTTGTAGTAAATCAATATTTGCACCTAGATAATTTTTATTTGCACCTAAAGCAATTTGTTGAATGGATATACGAGCATTTTCTTGAGCAAGTGTGCCGATATCATCAAAGTTAAAATAGTCTTTGCCGAGTGTTTGGAGTTGAATTATTTTAACTTGAGCATTTTTTTCAGCAAAAATTTTTGTACTGCTCGCATGAAAACCTTGATTATGATAAGGTGAATTGTAAACGATAATTATAGTGGCTTGGCTATTTTCTTGAGCGTAAATATAATTATCATCAATTAAATCAAGATTATCGGTTAAATCATAAATAAAGATTAAGGGTTTTTGGGTAATTGTATTTGCTTTGATAGTGAAATAGTTTTTGTTACTAGCATTATTTACTACAAAATTATCAGCATCTGAGCCGATACCAGTAGTGATGTGAGGAAAGTTGGCAAAAGTTATATCTTTTTGTGAAGCTAGGGAAATATTTTCCGTGGAATTGATGATTTGAGGTTTGAGGGGAGTTAATTTATCTATATTATCATAAGATATAGTTGTATCATTTAATTTTAACCAACGCCATGTTGGCATTGGTAAACTATTTGCATGTTCAAATTTTATATTCATAGTCATATCTCCTTTTAGCCAATGGCACCTTCCATTTCTAATTGAATTAAATGATTCATTTCTACAGCATATTCTACTGGTAATTCTTTGGATATTGGATTAGCAAATCCGTTTACAATCATAGCACGAGCAGCGGCTTCACTTAGACCTCTACTCATGAGATAAAATACAGCTTGATCACTAATGCGACCAATTTTGGCTTCGTGCCCGACACTGGCTTTATTTGTACGCACGTCCATTGCTGGAATGGTATCTGAACGAGAAATATTATCGAGCATTAAAGATTGGCAAGAAACTAGGGCTTTACTGTGCTGGGCTTGTTTGGCTACAACGACAGAACTTCTAAATGTGCTAGCACCACCATCTTTAGAAATAGATTTTGTGTTGATTAAAGAAGATGTATGAGGGGCATTATGCACCATCTTAGCTCCTGTATCGAGATTTTGCCCTTTACCTGCAAATGTAATTCCTGTAAATTCTGCTTTGGCATTTTCACCTGCAAGAATTGTCATTGGATAAAGGTAAGAGATATGAGAGCCGAATGAGCCAGAAATCCATTCCATAGTAGCATTTTTGCCTACTTTTGCTCTTTTTGTATTGAGATTATACATATTTTTTGACCAGTTTTCAATTGTGGAGTAACGCAATTTTGCATCATCAGCGACGAATAATTCTACACAGCCAGCATGTAAATTAGCTACATTATATTTAGGAGCAGAACAGCCTTCGATGAAGTGAAGGTCAGCTCCTTTATCTACGATAATCAAAGTATGTTCAAATTGCCCTGCACCTGCTGCATTTAGGCGGAAATAAGATTGAAGTGGAATGTCCACTTTTACTCCAGGTGGTACATATACGAAAGAGCCACCAGACCAAACTGCACCATGTAAGGCTGCAAATTTATGATCGCGAGGTGTTACAAGTTTCATAAAATGTTCACGTATCATAGGTTCATAAGGGCCTTTGAGAGCAGTTTCGATATCTGTATAAATTACACCTAGTTTGGCAACTTCTTCTTTGAGATTGTGATAAACGACCTCAGAGTCGTATTGGGCACCGACACCAGCTAGGGATTTTTGTTCAGCTTGAGGAATACCTAATTTATCGAAAGTGTCTTTGATATCTTCAGGTACATTTTTCCATGAACCTTGCATATCAGTATTTGGTTTTACATAAGTTACGATATTGTCGATATTTAAATCATCAATAGATGGTCCCCATGGTGGTACATCTAAGCTGTGGTAGATTTCTAAAGAACGCAAGCGAAATTCACGCATCCACTCAGGGTCATTTTTTTTAGCAGATAATTCTTCTACGATTTTTGGCGTGAGACCTTTTTTGAGACGATAAGCATCTTTTTCTGCTTTTTTAAAATCATAACGATTTTCTACACGTTCAGCAGTTTGATTTATATATTCATTTTGTCTTTTTTCTGCTTCATTCATGATTTTATTCTCCTTGTCCAGTGATAAGAGGTTCATAGCCTTGTTCGTTGATGATTTTTATTAAAGAAGCATCTCCTGTTTTGATGATTTTTCCATTGATTAAGATATGAACATAATCAATATGGAGATATTCAAGGATTTTGCTGTTGTGAGTGATGATTAATAAAGATTTTTGGTCATCTTGTTGGAATGTCTGTATACCGCGAGAAACAGTTTTTACAGCGTCAACATCAAGACCAGAGTCTGTTTCATCTAAGATAGCTAATTTAGGATTTAGCATTAATAATTGAAGCATTTCAATTTTTTTGCGTTCGCCACCAGAAAATCCTACATTTAATTCACGATTAATCCATTGTTCATTGATACCGAGTGTCTTAGTAACAGTTTTTAATTTATCGCGAAAAGCTTTTAGGCGGATTTTTTCTTTTGTTTCCATAGCAGTACGGATAAATTGAGAGATAGAAACACCAGGAATTTCTATAGGGCTTTGGAAAGATAAGAATAATCCTTTTTGAGCACGTTCATCAGTTCTAGTAGAAGTAATATCTTCATCTTTGAAAAATATACTTCCACGGTCTACTTTATATTGAGAATTACCCATAATGACATTGCCTAATGTAGATTTTCCTGCACCATTAGGGCCCATTAAAATATGAGTTTCACCTTTATTTATATTTAAATTTAAATTTTGTAAAATTGTTTTATCTTCAGCACTAGCGTATAAGTCCGTAATATTTAAAAGAGATTTAGTCATGAAATATATCCTCCTATCCTACTTTTATAGTAGGTTTAAAGTTTATGAAAATATGATAATTACTTGTTTATATATAGATTTAAAATATATTTATAAATTAAAAGAATAAAAGAAATTTATATCTTATTTACTATTATTTTAGTATGAATAGTATATAATGTCAAGATGAATATAAAATAATTTATTAGAGCAAATACAATAATAAATTTAGATTGGTGAAATAATTATATAAATTTATTTTCATTAAAACCTATTTGTTGAATAGGATTATAAAATAGAAGGATTTTGGATTGAAAATGTATAATATATATTTTAGTTAGTAAGTAAGGAAAGGAATGAAGGATAATGAAGTTTGTAAATTTTAAAATAGAAGATAAGAAATTGATAGGTGTTTTAGCAAATGATGAAGATAAGATAATAGCACTTAATGATTTATATGCAGATAAAACTTTTTGCTGTATGCAAGATGTGATTGAACAATTAAATGAAGATGATATAAAAGATATACAGACAAAATTAGATGATGAAAATAATGATTTTAAGAGCTATAAATTGAGTGAAGTTAAATTATTATCACCAATAGAGAGACCAATACATGACATTTTATGTGTGGGTGTAAATTATCAAGCTCATTTAGAAGAAGCTAGTGAACGTGCAAAAAATTTTAAGAAAACAAGTAATGATGCAGTTTATTTTGGCAAGCGTGCGATTAAAATAATCGGTACAAATGAAGATGTACAGGCTTGTTTGGATATAGATAATGCTTTAGATTATGAAGTGGAATTGGCGGTAATCATAGGTAAAACTGGCAAAAATATACCTGTGGATAAAGTAGAAGATTATATTTTTGGTTATAGCATTTTTAATGATTTTTCTTCACGTAGATTGCAATTAAAACATATGCAATGGTTTAAGGGAAAATCTCTAGATACTTATAGTGCTATGGGCCCTGTTATTTTGCATAAATCAGCTTTGCCATTTCCTGTAGAAGTGGATATAAAATGCAGTGTAAATGGGGAACTTCGTCAAAATTCAAATACAAAATTATTTTTAAATGATATACCAAAAGTAGTATCAGAATTATCACAAGGAATGACTTTAGAAGCAGGAGATATCATTGCTACAGGTACGCCATCAGGTGTGGGCATGGGATATAAACCAGGAAAATGGTTAAAATCTGGAGATGAAGTAGTTTGTGAAATTCCTCCAATCGGTAAATTAATAAATAAAATTAAATGATTTTGAGAAAAAGAGTAGATTTTAAAATCTGCTCTTTTAATTTTGTGTTTATTGTGTAAAAAAGAAAAGACATTTAGCAATGTTTTTAATATATGAAAGCATAGTATTTATAAAAAAAAATATATATAATAGTAAACGTTTAACGAGTTAAATTACTTATTATTACTAATAATAAGTACAGGGAATATAAATAAAAAAATAGTAAAGGAGATCATAACATTATGTTTAATATCAGAGTAATCATGTTGATTATGCTTAGTTTTGTATTGGGTACTTGTGAATATGTGGTTATTGGTATTTTGCCGAATATTGCAGAAGATTTGAATGTATCAATCACGCAAACAGGTTTATTGATTTCTGCATTTGCCATAGTTTATTCAGTGGGTGCACCTTTGATTACGGCATATCTATCAAGATTTCCTAGATATCGTACGGTTTTAAGCTTAATGTTTTTATTTACACTAGGTAATGTGGCTTGTATGTTAGCACCTAATTATCCAGTTATGTTGGCTTCACGAATATTTTTGGCAGCTGTGTCTAGTGCTTTAATTTCAATGTCAATGACATTTGCTCCAGATGTTGCCCCAAGAAAATACACTTCTTCGGTAATATCTTGGATTTTTGCTGGCTTTAATATTGCTTCAGTATTTGGTGTTCCATTTAGTATGTTTATCGTACAATTTGCAAGTTGGCGTGTAGCATTTGCTTTTATCGTTGTTGTTAGTATTCTATTGTTATTATTAATGATTAAATTTTTACCAACGAAAAACTTACCACCAACTAATAATATTATGGAACAATTAGTATTATTAAAAGATAGACGAATTATTATGGCAGTAAGTGCAATGATTTTAAGTGGTTCTTCTGCATATTGTTTCTATACTTATTTATCTCCAATTTTATTAGATAAAATGGGCTTATCTGCTAATTTATTGACTTTAGCATTTGTTATTTTTGGTGTAGCGGCAATGATTAGTAATTTGTTATCTCCTATGCTCAATTATTGGGGCGGTATGCGTATTTTATGGATGATATTTGCAGGACAAGCAATATTTTCTATTTTATTAACATTTACTATGGAATCATTTATTTTAGGCAGTGTGGTTATCTGCTGTTTAGGTGTATTGATGTATTTATTAAACACACCAACACAGATGTATTATTTACAAGTGTCCAAGAAATTTTATCCAGGAACTTTAGCATTAGCAGGTTCACTTACATCATCTTCTTATAATGTAGGTATTGCTGTAGGTTCCTTTGCTGGTTCGTTATCTGTTGATTTAGCAGGATTAAACAGCGTAGGTATCACAGGTGGGGTATTTGCTATTTTGGCTACAATCATAAGTTATTTATTAGCAAGTAGAATAAAAAGAGAGTATAAAGAAGTAATTGTAAGAGCAATGCGTATGTTAAATAAATAATAAAGAAGGCTTTTCTTAGTAGAGAAAAATGATACTAAGAAAAGCCTTTTGTCATTTGTTTAGATTTTTAATGATATTAATAGCGATTTCTTTGGCAGTGGAGCTTAATGCTTGAGGATTTTTAGGGTCATCTAAACGTACAGAATAATATGTTCGTTGATTATTTATTTCATAAAAACCAGTGAACCAAGCATCAATATTTTCACCGTTTACTTTACCAAAACCAGTTTTGCCATAAATTTTTAGACCAGTGTTATTATCTTCATAAACTAACATTAATTCTTTTAGTTTAGCTAAAGCCATAGGATTTTCATTGGCAGAAAATAGGCGATTTAATAATTGTACTTGTTCTAATGGTGAAATCTTCAAAGAAGTTCCCAACCAAAATCCTTTTAAATCTCTAGGGTCATCATCTAAATCTGTTTTTCCGTCCCAATCAGAAATATCTTTATTGCCATAATCGAACTTATCGATATATTTTTGCATAGTATCTTGTCCGATTTCATCAATGACTTGGCGATAATACCAAACACAAGATGTTTTAAATGCTGTATCTAAATCAATATCTTTATTCCATGCATCATACCAGTAAATAGTGCCATTCCATTTTCGAAGAGAATTATTAGCGTCAATAGTCTTATTGTCTAAAGCTACATAAGTGGAAAAAATTTTGAAGGTGGAGCAAGGAGAAGATTGCTTGGTGCTTAATTCATCATTGTAAATATTATATGTATTTGTATCAGGTGTATAAAATACAGCCGTACCATTAATATTTTCAAAATAAGAAGATAAATCAATGGAATTTTTTGTTGTTTGAGTTGTTTGCATGGAAGTGTTTTGATTGCTTGATGAAGTTGAATTTTCAGCAGAGGTGCAATTTGTAGTGAATAAACAAATTGTTATAACGCAAATGATTTTTGCAAGTATTTTAAACATAAAAAAATCCTTTCTATAAAATATGATTTTTAATATTATAACATAGACTTAAAATTTTTCAATAGATTATAGAAAGGATTTTTAATTATTTTATATTATTTATTTTATAGCAGTAACTTCATAGCCTGCTTCAACAATGGCATTAGTTATTTGTTCATCTGTAACATTTTGATTTACATGGATAACAGCATTTTTATTTTCAAGACTTACTTTTACATCACTGACACCATCTATTTTTTCTAGTGCTTCTGTGGCATGTCTTACACAGTGTTGGCACATTATACCTTCAATAGATATGATTTTTTCAGTTTGTTTTTCACTATTTTTGTGGAATAAATTATTTAATAATCCCATATTATCGTCTCCTTTTGATGTATTTAAATCTATTGCTTGAATATTTATGGCAGTAGATGAATTATCTTTATTTATGGATGAAGTTTGATAATTATTTTGGAAAAAACGCAAACGAAGAGCATTAGTTACGACAAAAACGGAGCTAAAACTCATGGCTAGAGCACCAATCATAGGATTTAGTTTTAAACCAAAAGCAGTATAAAATAAGCCCATGGCAATAGGAATACCTATGATATTATAGATAAATGCCCAGAAGAGATTTTCACGGATATTTTTGATAACGGCTTTACTTAATTTTATAGCAGTTACTACATCTAGTAAATTGTTTTTCATTAAAATAATATCAGCGGAGTCAATAGCAATATCTGTACCGGCACCGATAGCAATACCAACATCAGCACGAGCAAGTGCAGGTGCGTCATTTATGCCATCACCTACCATAGCTACTTTTTGCTCTTGATTTTGGAGTTGACGAATTTTAGCTTCTTTATCTTGAGGTAATACATCAGAAATTATATTATTTTCTTCAAGATTTATTTGCTTAGCTATCTGTTTTGCTGTGAGTTGATTATCACCAGTCAACATATAGATATTGATACCGAGATTTTTTAATTCTTGAATAGCTTGAGGACTTGTTGCTTTAATTGTATCGGCGATAGCTATTAAGCCAAGAATTGTATCGTCTTTAGTGAAGTATAAAGGTGTTTTTCCTTGTTGGGCTAATTTATTACCTAGGGAAAATAGCTGTTCATTTTCAATATCATGAGCGATTAATAATTTTTGATTACCTGCAAGACAAATGGAATTGTCAATAATACCGGATAATCCTTGCCCTGCTATTTGTTTAAATTTTTCTACAGCTAAAGTTGATATATTGTGTTTATCTGCTACTTGAAGAATGGCTTCACCTAAAGGGTGTTCAGATAATTTTTCTAATGAAGAGGCAACGGTCAATAATTGTTGAAGTGTTACTTCTTTTGAAGTATAAATATCTGTTACTTGAGGTTTGCCTTGAGTTATTGTGCCTGTTTTATCGAGAACAACTGTATTGATATTGTGAAGAGTTTCTAAAGCTTGGGCTGATTTAGATAAAATACCTAAACTTGCACCTTTACCTGTGCCTACCATAATAGCTGTAGGTGTAGCAAGTCCTAAAGCACAAGGACAAGAAATAACCAATACACAGATACCAATAGATAAAGCAAATTCTAAACTTTCGCCTTTAAATAGCCAGATGATAGTGGCAATAATAGCAAGTGTTATTACAATAGGAACAAAGATGGCACTGATTTTATCAGCGATTTTGGCAATAGGTGCTTTGGAACTAGTGGCATCATCTACTAAATTTATGATTTGAGCTAAAGTAGTATTTTCGCCAATTTTAGTAACACGCATTTTAAAATAGCCAGATTTATTGATTGTGCCACCAATTACAGTTTGGTCAATGGTTTTATCACAAGGAATAGGTTCACCAGTGAGTGAAGATTCATCAATAACGCCATGACCTTCAATAATAATACCATCTGTAGGAATACTTGCACCTGCTTTGACGATTAGAATGTCATTTAATTTTACATCATCAATAGAAATTTCTTGTTCTTGATTATTTTCTAAGCGAAGAGCTGTTTTCGGTGCTAAATTCATCAATTTGGTGATAGCATCAGATGTTTTATTTTTAGCTCTACTTTCGAGAAATTTTCCTAAGGTGATCAAGGTCAAAATCATACCTGCTGATTCAAAATATAAATCCATACTGAAATGATGAGCTGTAGATAAATCTCCATGACCTAAGGCAAAACTTATTTTATAAATGGCATAAATACCATAGATAATGGCAGCACTTGAACCAAGGGCAATCAAAGAATTCATATTAGGCGAAAGTTGAAATAATGTTTTGAAGCCTACGCTATAATATTTGAAATTGACAAATACTATAGGAATTAATAATAAAAATTGAGTAAAAGCAAACGAAAGAGCATTTTCTGTACCTAGAAGTAAAGAGGGCATAGGTAAGGAAAACATATGTCCCATAGAAATATAAAATAGAGGTAACATGAAAATAATAGAGATAAATAAACGTTTTTTCATTTGTGTATGAATATCTTCTGCTTTATTTTCAATTTTTGTAGGACTTTGTTTGCCCAAAGACTGATTATGATGCAATGAAGCACCATAACCAGCTTTTTCTACAGCTTGAATAATTTCATTTATGGATAATAATTTTTCATCAAATTCCACAACCATAGAATTTTTTAGCAAATTCACCGAGTGATTGATTATACCAGGTAATTTACCGACAGCTTTTTCTACTCTACTAGAGCAAGCCGAACATGTCATACCTGTGATATCAAAATGTTCTTTTTGCAAGAATATCACTTCTTTTCTTTAGGATATATAATTTATATATCAAGTATAATAAAAATGATAATTAATTTCAATATTTAAAGGGATTTTTCTGATAAATGTATTTTCGTTTAGATTATTTCTCCGTCTTTTGGTACGAAGATATAATCGGTTAATTTATGTTGAGTGATAAATTCGCTTAATTGTTGACGGTTTAAAGTGGCATGACCTACAGTATCTAAATGACTAGCTATTATTTTTAAATTAGGAGCATATTGATGAAGTTTTAAAATATCATCAGTTCCCATGATGATAGAGCCACTATGTTCAAATTGAGCATCTGCACAGTTGATGATAATTTTAGCAGGTGCATATTGAGCAATAGCATTTTTAACAAAATCACAAAATATAGTGTCGCCAGCTAGATATAAAGTTTCTTCATCTTTATGTTGGAAAATAACCCCCATAGCTTCATAGCGTACACTCATGTTAAAATAATTACTCGTAAATTCAAAATATGGCACTGTTAGAGCTTTTATACCATGTTGACAATCAACTTTATAGAGTTTGATATCATCAAATGAATTGCCTTCTTTTGTTAAAACTTCGATATTAGTAAAGTCATGATTTATCAATAATTGTTTATCAATATCATCTTGAACGTAGATTTTTAAGCTTTTAGGTAGTGCCTGAACTGCAAATTCATCAAAATGGTCGATATGATAATGTGTTAAAATTACAGCATCAATATTATCAATGATTTTGGAAATGGCAAAGGGTAAATCTACAAGCGGCCATTTAGTATTGGGATTAAAACATTTTGGTATTGGTGGATAAAAATCTTTAGGTGCAAACATCGGATCAATTAGAAATCTTTTATTTGCATACGTTATGATTAAAGTAGCGTTGCGTATTTGTTGAATTTTCATCATAAAAATCCTTTCTGATATAGATTTGTAAATTTGTTATAATAATATCATGGATAAAAATGTTTATGAAGAAGGTACTTTAAAGTATTATAGTTTCTTCAAAGATAGTAAAGAAATGGAAGAGGAGCAATATGGAAAAAGAATTATTACCTTGTGATGTAGCTGTATCTTTACAAATTTTTGGGACAAAGATAAAAATATTAGTAGTTAAAGAATTGTTAAAAGGAACAAAAAGATTTTCAGAATTAAATAGAGCTATTCCTTGTACACAAAAAGTATTAACATCTAATTTACGTGAATTGGAAAAAGATAAAATCATATCTCGCAAAGTCTACGCTGTAGTTCCACCTAAAGTGGAATATTCCTTGACGGAAATAGGCAAAACAATAGAGCCTATAATAAACTTGATGAATAAATGGGGAGCGTATTATAGGAATTTATAAAATCTATTTAAGGAATAAAAGAAATGGAGAATTTAATAAGTAATGATATATTATTTTTCAGGAACTGGAAATTCGTATCAAGTAGCGAAATTATTGGCATATTTAACACAAGATAAAATGCAAGATATCAGCACTTTAAAAGATTATAAGCATGATGATAGTGTAATGGGATTTGTTTTTCCTGTACATTGTTATGATGTTTTAGATTTAATGCAGGATTTTATAAAAAAATTAGAGATAAAAAGCGATAAGAAAATATATTGTTATGCTGTAGTTACTTGTGGCGGTAAAGTAGGAAATAGTTTTATAACAATGCAAGATTTATTAAAAGCTAAAAATATAGATTTAGCATATAGAAATGAGGTATATTTACCAGATAATATCTTAAGTTTTTGGGGTAAAAAATACGATTATAGCTCATTGAATACGTATAAAGATAAAGTATTGCAAATTGCAGAAGAATTAAATCAACGTAAGACTAACAATAATGTTTTAGTGAAAAAATCATGGTGGTATGTAATAAAGAAATATTTTTCATGGTTATTTATAAAGAAATGTTTACAAAAGAAGACAGTCAAAAAGAATTGTATTCATTGCAAGCGATGTGTAAAACTTTGCCCTACAAACAATATCATTGAAGAAGCAGGAAAAATAAAGTTTAAGTCAAATAATAATTGTATATACTGTTTAGCATGTATTCAGTGGTGTCCAATGCAGGCGATTAATTTTGGCAGTTATAATTTAAAGGATAAACAATATCATCATCCAGAAGTAGTAGAAAATGAATTGTTTAAACGTTGGTGAGGTGTAATTATGTTTAAATATGTGAAGTATATATTAGTAGTTATGGTATTAGGTATGGGTTTAATAGCTTTTAATCAAATAGCAAAAGCTGATAATGAAGTTGTAGATGTAGGTGAAAATATCAGCTTTCGACAAATTGATCCTGAACAAGCAAAACAGTTTATGGACAGTGAAGAAAATTATGTGATTTTAGATGTAAGAACTAAACCAGAATATGAAGATGGTCATATTAAGAATGCTATATCTTTGCCAAATGAAGAAATTAGCCCTGATAATAAACTATTACAAGAATTATTATCTGATAAAGAACAAATGATATTAGTTTATTGTAGAAGTGGTAGAAGAGCTACAGACGCTTCAATTAAATTAGCTAAGATGGGTTATGTAAATGTTTATAATTTTGGTGGTATTGTAAATTGGCCATATGAAATTGTGAAATAGATATAAAACTATTGATGAAGAGAGGAGTTATATATAATGAATAATAGAGCTGAAGCATTTAAAAAATTTTTAGAGGAAAAAAATATTAATAGTTTTCAAGTAAATGAATTTGAAAATAATGAATTTAATACAGTAGTTTTTCGTTCAAATCTTGATATTAAAGGACAAAAATTGCCTGTACTTGTTATTTTAGATGATAGTATTTATGGCATGATAAGGGTTTTTGTAGCAGCTAAGGCTTTAAATAAAGATAATGAAACAGAACTAAGAATAGGGATAAATGAATTAAATAAAACATATAAATCATTTAAATATTATTTTGACAATGAAGATAATTTAATTTTAGATTGCGGTATTCTTCTCAACGAAATAGAAAAAGAAGGTAACTTGATTTATACTATGTTTGATGTGATTATAAAACATTTGAATAATGAGTATAAAAATTTAATGCAGTTAATTTGGAAATAAGAGATACAATGCTTAAGTATTTATTATGAATTAATAAATATTTAAGCATTTTTTTATTGACATGAAGTTTACTCTAAGGTTTATAGTATAAATAACAAAAGAAATGTATTATTTAGAGGAGAGATTACAATGAAAAAGAATGTTGTTATATTGTCAGCTAGTCCAAGAAGAAATGGAAATTCTGATATTTTATGTGATGAATTTATGAAAGGTGCTACTGAAGCTGGTCATGATGTAGAAAAAATTTTTTTAGCAGATAAAAATATTAAATATTGTACAGGTTGTGGTGTTTGCAATACTACACATGAATGTGTGCAAAAAGATGATATGAAAGAGATTTTAGTTAAATTACTCAAAGCTGATGTTATCGTCATGGCTAGTCCTGTTTATTTTTATACAATTAATGCTCAGATGAAGACTTTAATTGATAGAATTGTGCCTCAATATACAAATTTAAGTAATAAAGAATTTTATTTTATAATCACAGCAGCAGAGACTGATTTAAATATGATGGAAAAAAGTATTGAATGCTTTAGAGGCTTATTAGATTGTTTAGAAAATCCAAATGAAAAAGGCGTTATTTATGGTGTGGGTGCTTGGCAAAAAGGAGAAATAAAAGGCACTAAAGCTATGAAAGAAGCATATGAAATGGGGAAAAATGTTTGATAAAAAAATATGAGGTGATTTAATGAAAAAAAGAATAATTATTAGTGTATTGTTATTAATAATTATCTGTACAGTAGGAATAATGTCATATTCACCACTTAGAAATAAAATAGAACAGATATTTTTTGCTACAAAAGTATATAATTTACTAAATAGTGAAGAATATATGAATTTACATCAAGTAATTACAAAAGATAGTGTTAATAGTAGAACTATTATGTGGCAATCTTTGAATGATAGAGAAGATTTTATTTTAGAGTATAAGCAAGAAAATGAAGATGAAATTTTACAAGCTAAACCACAGAAAAGTGTTTTAGATATTGATAATAAGAAGATTTATATTTATGCTGTAACTTTAGAAAATTTAAAAGATGATATGGTCTATGATTATAGATTAGGCTTTGAAAATAATCGCAGTAATTGGTATAAATTAAAAACAGCCAAAGAAAACAATAATAAATTCAAGGTTTTGATTTTCCCTGACTCTCAGTCAAATGATTATACTGAATGGAAATCATTGGCAATGAATGCATGGCAAAATAATCAAGATAGTGATTTCTTTATAAATATGGGTGATTTAGTAGATAATGGATATGATTTAGTGCAGTGGAATGGCTGGTTTGATGGTGTAGAACCAATGGTAAATAATATACCAGTAGCACCAGTGCAGGGAAATCATGAAACTTATACTACTGATTGGCAAGTAGCTATGCCAAATGTGTATTTAGAAATGTTTAAATTACCAACAAATGGCAATGATAAATATCAAAATCAATATTATTCATTTGATTATGGTGATGTTCATTTTATTGTGATTAATACTCAAGATGATGAAATGGCAGAATTTGAGCCAGATTTATTGAATGAACAGATTAAATGGCTAGAAAATGATTTAGCTACTACAGATAAAAAATGGAAAGTTGTATTAATGCATAGAGATATTCTAAATTATGGCAGAGATGCAAAACCATTAGGTGATGAAATAAGCTTTTCCAGACATGGTGAAATCTATATGCTGATATTTGATAAATATGATGTTGATGCAGTATTAACAGCACATTTACACACTTATAGACGTAGAGCTTTAATCAGAGATTTTGCACAAAATGAGCAGGGAACGTTGTATATACTCACAGGCGTGGCAGGTAATGTACGTTATCCAAGTTTATGGCATAAAAATCCACTTGATGAATATGTACCACCACAGCCAGAAACTAATAATTATTTAGTTTTAGAAGCTGATGAAAATAGTTTAACTTTTAATTGTTATTTGCCAGATAATACACAGATAGATACAGTTACTTTGACAAAATAATAATATATTAACAATAGAATTTATGGTATAATGAAAAACATTGATATTTAGTATAATACATAAATAGCGAGGTTTTAAAATGTTACCATTAAATTCTCAAAAGGCTTTATTTTCTGGAGAAGAAGCAAATGTAATAAGATTTGCTTTAAGTATTTTTTTACAGACTGACTTTGCTGGATTGACTTCTAAAAAAGAAGAAGAAAAAGCAAAAGATTTAGCACATTTATCTTTAGATAAATTTACTAATCATGTAAATGATTTTACATTTAAAGAACTTTGTGTAATGGCTGGTGCTGTGGATAATTTAATCGCTTTGATTGAAGATGGCGAAACTTTTGGTATCAGTGAAACACAGATGAGAAACTGTAAATTCTTTTTACCAGCAGTAAAACAAAAATTAATAGAGCTTGTAAAATAAAAAAGGCTTTCTACAAGATTTTTTATCTATGTAGAAAGCTTTTTTCTTATAAATAATTTTTTATTTTTAGATAATATTGACTAATTGAAAAAATGATTGTACTATAATTATAGTTTTTAAAAATTAAGTAAAACGTTTTATTAAAATAGATAAAAATAAAGGAGAAGTTATTTATGAAGATTTTAAATTTCGGTTCGTTAAATATTGATAAGGTTTATGCTGTTGAAGAAATTGTAAAAGGCGGAGAAACTATCGACTCCGTAAGTTTTAGTGAAAGTGTAGGCGGTAAAGGTTTAAATCAGTCAATTGCGGTAGCTAAAGCTGGCGGAAATATCATGTATGCTGGTTGTGTTGGTAAAGATGGAGAGATTTTATTACAAGCTTTAAAAGATAATAATGTAGATACATCTTTGATTAAAACAGTAGAGACAGCAAGCGGACAGGCTATTATTCAAGTTGATAAACATGGACAGAATTGCATTATTTTATTTCATGGAGCTAATTATGAAGTGGATAAAGCTTATATTGATGAAGCGATGCAAGATTTTGCACAAGGTGATATTTTAATTTTACAAAATGAAATTTCCAATATTGATTATATTATTGAAGTAGCAAAAGCTAAACAAATGAAAATTTATCTAAATCCTTCACCAATCAATGAAAATCTTAACAAATATAATATGCAGGCAATAGATGGAATTTTTGTCAATGAACATGAAGGGGCATATTTAGCTGATAAAGAAAAAGTTGAAGATATATTAGATAGTTTAGCTAGCAAATATCCTGAATTAGAAATTATTTTAACTTTTGGTGATAAAGGTGCATATTATCGTCATAAAGATATAAATATTTTCCAACCTGCATATAAAGTTGATGCTGTAGATACGACAGCTGCTGGAGATACTTTTACAGGGTATTTCATTGCTTTAAGACAACAAGGTAAATCCATTGAAGAAAGTTTACAAAAAGCAAGTAAAGCGTCTTCAATTACAGTATCAAGAAAAGGAGCAAGCATTTCTATTCCTAAAATTGCAGAAGTGGATTGAACTGAAAAAACATTTTTTCTATAATATTTATAAATAAATAATAAAGGTTTGAATAAATATGAAGTCACGTGTTACTATCAAGGATATAGCACAAAAAACAGGTTTTTCAGTTACAACAATTTCTTTGGTATTAAATGATAAAGCAAATCATATTCCTCGAGAAACAAAATTAATCATTGCTAAAGCTGTAAAAGAAATGGGATATAGACCAAATAAGATGGCTGTAGGCTTAGTAAAAAAGCAAAGCAATATCATTGGTTTTGTATTACCGGATATTAGAAATCAGTTTTTTTCATATACAGCTAAAGTTTTAGAAGATGAATGTCATAAATATGACTGGAATTTATTGATTTGTAATTCAGATAATAATCATAAACAAGAATTAAAGCATTTAAAAATGCTCTGTGATTATATGGTCGATGGTATCTTTTTGAGTATGGCAGCTAATAGCACGGAAAAAGAAGTTGAAGAAAGCATAAATTTTTTAGAGGATAATAAGATACCATATTGTCTAATTGACCGTGATATGTTTGATATTGGCAAATATAAAATCAGTGTTGACCATTTGCAAGGTGCATATTTAGCGACAGAACATTTGATAAAATTAGGGCATAAAAAAATAGGCTGTATAACTGGACCTTTAATTTTAGATGATGCACGACAAAGACTAGCAGGCTATAAACAAGCATTGAAGGATAATGGTATAAAAATAGATGAAAATCTAATTTTTGAAGGTGATTATTCTTTTGAAAAAGGGAAAATAGGCTGTGATAATTTATTAGCGAAAAATATAACAGCAATATTTGCAGCAAATGATTTCTCAGCTATGGGGGCATTAGCTAGTATTAAAGAACATAATTTAATAGTACCTAGAGATATTTCTATTGTGGGTTATGATGATATTGCTTTTGCGTCATTATTAGAAGTTCCTTTGACAACAGTTCGTCAACCGATAGATGCAATTGGGCAAAAGGCAACAGAAGTAATTAATCAATTAGTAAATAGTGAAGAAAATATAGATAGTAAAATCATTATTTTAGAACCTAAATTGATTGTTAGAAGTAGTACAAAAACTATAAGTTAAAATTTTGAGTATATCTAAAGATACTTAACTAATATATAATTTTCCTGAATAGATATGCATGAATTTTTGATTTAAATTTAATATAGATTTAATAAATCTTACCTATTCTACTATAAAATAGTATGATATAATAAAAAGAAAGAATTTATGTATGTTTAAGGAGAGGATTTTAATGGCAAATCCAGCTATGAAAATAATAGGCAAGGCGTCTACGGAATATGTAGATTCTCCTGCCACTTTGAAAGGCACGATTACAAAGGCATTTGGTTTGACACTTGTTACTATTGCATCAGCAATTGCTTCAGGTGTATTTTTAGCCAATAGCCCAGCTGCTTATGGTGTATTGATATTAGGTATGATTGTGGGTGTAGTTTTAACGCTTGTTACTTGCTTTAAACCACATTTAGCACCAATGACAACACCTGGCTATGCTGTTTTTGAAGGTGCAGTGCTTGGTATTATTTCTGCTCAATTTGAAAGAATGTATTTTGGTATTTCTGCTATTGCAGTAGGAATTACTTTGGCTACAATGATTTTAATGCTTGTTTTATGGAAAACACGTATTATAAAAGTTACAGAAACAGTACGTTCTGTGATTATTTCCATGACAGGTGCTGTAGCGATTTTCTATTTCGTGAATATCATTGCAAGTTTATTCGGTTTCCATATGATGCCAACAAGTGGTATTTTTGGTATAGCGATTGGCTTTATTATCGCAGGTGTAGCAGCATTTAATTTGCTCTTAGACTTTGATAATATTGAACAAGCTGTAGCTTATGGGGCTCCGAAGTACTATGAATACTTCTGTGCTTTTGGTTTACTCTTAACTCTTGTATGGCTCTATATTGAGATTTTAAGACTTTTACAGATGATTATGGCTATGTTTGGCAATGATGACTGATAAATAAAATGATTAAAGATTAATAAAAAAGCTATTTGAGATTATCCTAAAAAATGGATATATGCTCAAATAGCTTTTTTTATTTATTAATTATTAAATATGAAAGAATGTAAATACTAAAAATCCGATACAACTTGCAATAATACCTGCACAAGAAGGCATGAAATATCTTGTTCTAACTAAGCAATAAAAAAGGCTGATGGTAAAAATAGGAATGAAGATAAAAGGTATACATAAACCTAAAATCATAGCTATGGTTTTGTTAGCTAGAGCAATTACAATTAAAGGTACGATATTAAATAAATGTCTAAATTTTCTTAGCTTGAGACTATATTTATACATTAAGAAGATACCTAGTGGATAAAATAAAAGCCATGTAATGATGATAAATGAATCTTTTTTGTAAAATTTATCTTGTTTTATATTAGCAAGATATAAATCTGTTTGTTCCTTGTGAGCATCACCGAAATTGATTAATTTTTTAGTTAAAAAGTTTGGTGCTGCAAAAATTTAGCAATAAAACGAGTAGAATAACCTAATATAGAAAGAACCTCTATACGAATACGTTCAGATATGGTAAGATGATGATAGCTCATTATGAATTTTCCTTTCGTGTAGGTTTTGTGTGGTAACTTTATTTTACACGAAAATTCATAATGAGTTTTTTATTTTTCTAGGTGTCGCACTTCATTATACAATCTATCATATAATATAGATACTAAAGATAATATTAGATTAGTCCATAGGAGACAAAAAACGAGGCTCATAATGTTGCAGCATCATGAACCTCTTGCAATAAATTTATATACCGCTAACGCCAAAGCGGTTAGGATTATTGCTATTTATGTTGTCTATCAATCCATTTGCTTAGGTAATTACCGATTACGTTGCCGGTATGGAGATAGCAACGTATATATTATATAGACAGTTATTATATTTTGTTAAAACTGTATGAAAATATTTTCATTATCTATTAGCCGAAAAATAAGAAGTTGAAAATATCAAAGCTGGTATAGTTACAGAGCAACCCAATTTATAGAACACCTAAAATGCCACATTTTTAGACGATTTATAAAAAAAAACGCTATACTATAGCGAAAAATTTCTGTATTCTAATGAGGATGTCGCACATAGGCATAACGTTAGTATGAATTGTGTTCAACATTTATCAGCAGAAAATGGATTGTCCAGAAGAAAAAAAGATGTTTAATCTATTGAAAAACTAATATAAAATGATATAATATAAATACAAAGATACTAATAGATGTATTTCCATCTGGAACAAAAATACTGTGAAGCGGCAACTTCACGGTATTTTTTTATAAAAAAACGAGGCTTTATGATGCGGCAACATCATAAAGCCTCTTGCGATAAATTTTATATACCGCTAACGCCAAAGCGGTCAGGATTATTGCTATTTGCGTCCGTCAATCCATTTACAAATGTAATACGAAGCGACACTTGCCATAACAGACACCATGAAAGATACTAATAAATTTTCCATCTGAAACACCTCCTCCCGTTGCCGGTCTGGAGATAGCAACGTATCTAGTATATATACTACAAATAATAATTGTCAAAATGAATTTGATTTTAGTTATTACAGCAGGTACTAAACCATAATATATAATAATACGTATTGTGCTAGTTAAAATTTTTACTTGCAAAAAAAGTTCAACAAGAGTACATTTCTAAGTATTTCATCACAAAGAAGTGTATCTAATGTTGAACCAATCTCATTGTAAGCTAAATACTTTAAAATTTCAATCCCATTTATTAAATTGGTACAAATTTATTCAACCTTTATACCAAAAATATGTTCCTTCTTCTATTCGCCATCGCAGAAATATTCAGCACTGTAAATTAGATGATGTCCTTGTTATTTCTTTACTTTGTTGGCAAGTTGAGCTTAAAATTACTACTCAGCTTCGTTTTTATTACTTTTTGCAAAATAATATTTTTCCTAAATCTTCTCTTCCTGAGCGTTCACGTTTTAATCGTATTTGCAATAATGCTTTTTGTTTTTTGCAATGGATACGTATTGGTATATTAAAACAACATTCAAATAATCCTAAATACACAATTATTGACAGTTTACCACTACCATTATGTCAACCTATTCGTAATAAAAGATGTAAAGTACTTACAGATTATGCAGATATTGGCTATAATGCCACTAAAAAGCAATATTATTATGGATTGAAAGGTAGCTTTGAAGTAGGAAGTGATGGACACATTTGGGCATATACATTGAGTAAAGCATCTAAACATGATATAAAAATGGTAGAAGATTTGTTAAGACAATATAGATGTCAATATATTTTAGCAGACCAAGGATATCTAAGTAATAAATTAAAAAAGAAATTGGAAAAAGAAGGAATATGGTTTTGGACACCATCAAGAAAAAATATGAAAGAAAAGAAACAAGAAAATAGTAAATTTCTAAAAAAGAAAAGGAAATATATAGAGACAGTATTTTCTAAATTAGTAAATTTATTTGATATAGAAAGAATAAGAGTACAATCTATTTTAGAATTTCGATTAAGATTGGAACAATGTTTATTAGTTTATACAATAAAAAATGAACTAGCACAATGAGTATATTATATGTAGTATATAAATATTATTAGAGAAAAAGATAGACAAATTTGCCTATCTTTTTCTTTTTTTATTATTGTACTCGTTTAAACATCTTTTCCAAATCATAAGTACTAAATTTTATAATAGTTGGTCTGCCGTGTGGGCAAGTGTATGGTAAAGTTGTTTGAGCAAGTTCATTTAAGATTATCTTCATCTGTGTGATATTTAAGACATCGCCTGCTTTGATAGCTGCTTTGCAAGCTGTCATAGCTAAGCAAGAATGACGGATTTCTTGAGGAGTAGGTGTGTGCAACTGAGAAAGTGAAATTAAAATTTCGCGGAAAATATCTTCACTTTCTTGCGGTTTTATATCAGCGGGAACTTCTTTTAAACGGATTTGATTTTGTCCTGCTAATTCCACGTTAAAGCCTAAATCATATAAAATTTGTTGATTTTCTTCGATTAGAGTTAATTCACTATTATTTACATCTAAAAATAAATGCATTAATAATGGTTGAACAGGGATTCGCTCAGTTTGTTTAGCAAATTTATCGTATAAAATGCGTTCATGTGCTGCATGTTGGTCAATGATGTACATTCCTCCATTAGGGCCTTGAGCAACAATGAAGCAATCATCAATTTGCCCAATTGGAGTTAGGTTGACAGCTTCTTTTAATAGTTGAGTAGAATTTTGACAATTTGTTAAGTTTTCTTTAGATGAAATATTTATATCTGTTTGAGGCTTTGTGGTAGTATTTGTTTGGTAATCTTGAATGGCGGTTTCTTGAATAGTATTGCTGTGATGATTAGATAAATTAGGGTGAAGTGTTTCTCTTGCTTGGCGAAATTTATTTAAATCTGTTGTTGAAGGAGTTGTATTATTTTTTAATGATGATATATGGTTAATTGAATTTTGTTTAAATGAATTTGCAGAAGTAGATGGCATATTTTCTGATAAATCCATATTGATTTGTTCAGGCACTGTTTTTTCAATATGCAATGCTTTATCTGTTACCGGAATAGCAAAATCACTTAAAGCTTGATTATCATTAGGTTTTACAGCTTCTAAGACGGCATGGTATATAGTCTTGAATAATAAGGATTCATCTTCAAATTTTATTTCCGCTTTTTGAGGATGTACATTGATATCAATGGTTCGTTTATTGATTTCGATATTTAAAATAACAAATGGATATCCAGATTTTGGCAGTAATGAATGGTAAGCATTGTCGATTGCTTTGGAAATAATTCTACTATTGACCACGCGACCATTGATGACGAATGTTTGCCAAGAGCGAGAACTGCGGATAATAGCAGGTTTAGAAATGAAGCCTGTTACTTTGATATCGTCAGTTATCGCTTCGATGGGCAATAATTCTTCGCTGACTTTAGTACCATAGATACATTCAATAGCATCATATAGAGAGCCATTGCCTGGGGTAGTGATAGCTATTTTATTATTATTAATCAATTTAAAAGCAATATTAGGTTTAGATAAAGCTAATTTTATGATAAAATCATTTATTTTATTTGCTTCTGTGGTAGTGGTTTTGAGAAATTTTTTACGAGCAGGTACATTGAAAAATAAATCTTCTACTTTGATAGTAGTACCGATATTACAACCCATATCTTCAATTTCATCAATGTGACCACCTGTTAATTTTATAGTAGTGCCTAAATCATCTTGAGGGCGACGTGTAATCAAATTAAATCTTGATACAGCAGCGATAGATGGCAAGGCTTCTCCACGGAAACCTAAAGTATCTATAGACATCAAGTCATCTACTTGTTTGATTTTACTAGTAGCATGACGCAAGATAGCTAATCTAGCATTTTGATTATCCATGCCATCGCCATTATCTGTAACTCGCATAAAAGATGTTCCACCAGCTAAGATTTCTACTTCGATTTTATCCGCATGAGCATCTATGGAATTTTCTACAAGTTCTTTAATTACAGAAGCTGGTCGCTCGACAACTTCACCAGCTGCTATTTTATCGACAGTGATATCATCTAAAATATGAATAGAGGTCATAATATCACTCCTCTTGTTTTGCCTGTTGTTGCAATTCGTATAATTTATTCATGGCGTCTAGTGGTGTCATACTCATTAAATCTAATTCTTTTAATTGAGTGCTTATGCTTACGCCGAATAAAGTTGGCATTTCTGCTACTTGCATGAATTTCAATTTTTTAGTTGGACTAGCAGTTAAAGTTGGTGTTTTTTCTTGATAATCAGCTATTTCAGTATCATCTTGATTATCTTGAAGATAATTTACTTCTTGGGAAGTGTCATTTGTGATAGCTGTATCTTGTTTTAGTGTAGTATCTATATTGTTTTCGTCAGAAATTTCTTTAGAAATAATAGTTTTTTCTTTAGTCGGAGCTGTATTTTCTAAATCAATGAGAATTGTTTCCGCACGTTTGACGACTTCTTGAGGTAATCCAGCTAATTTAGCAACATGAATACCATATGATTTATCAGCACTACCGCGAATAATGCGACGTAAGAAGGTTACATCAGAGCCTTTTTCTTTTACGGCAATACAATAATTTTTTACATGAACATCATCTTCTAAGTCAGTTAGTTCATGGTAATGCGTAGCAAATAGAGTTTTAGCTCCAATATGGTCGCGTATATGTTCAATAACAGCACGAGCAATACTCATACCATCGTACGTACTTGTACCGCGTCCAATTTCATCTAAAATGACAAGACTTTTATTTGTAGCGTATTTTAGAATATGAGATACTTCATTCATTTCTACCATGAAAGTACTTTGTCCGCTGACTAAATCGTCGCTAGCACCTATACGTGTAAAAATTTTATCCACAGGGGAAATGGAAGCTTCACGAGCAGGTATGAAAGAACCTACTTGTGTCATCAATGTGAGTAGAGCAGATTGTCGCATATATGTTGATTTACCAGCCATGTTAGGGCCAGTGATAATCATGATTTCATTTTGAGCATTATCCAAATGGGTATCATTTGGCACGAATAAATCTCGATTTAAAATGCGTTCAACAAGAGGATGTCTTCCATCTTTGATATGGATAGTGCCATCATCTAATAATTTTGGACGAATGTAATTATATTCATCACCTGCTTGAGCTAAGCTTACTAAAACGTCTAAAATAGCTATTTCATGAGCAGTATTTTGAATAGAGCTTATTTGGGTTTTTAAGATATCGCGAAGTTCTGTAAAGAGGTTATATTCTAATTGAACAATTTTTTCTTGTGCACCGAGAATTTTAGTTTCAAATTCTTTGAGTTCTGGTGTGATATAGCGTTCAGCATTGGCTAAAGTCTGTTTACGAATATAATTTTCAGGTACCATCTCTGTGGAGCTATGGCGGACTTCGATATAATAGCCAAATACTTTGTTATAACCGATTTTTAAAGATTTGATACCAGTTTTATTTTTTTCGTCTTCTTCCATTTGCTGTAAAAGACGTTTACTGTTTTTAGCGATATTGCGATATTCATCTAATTCTTGATTGTAACCATCTTTGATGAAGCCACCTTCACGGATAGAAAAGCTAGGGTCTTCAACAATTGCTTTATCGATTAAAACTACTAAATCATCATAAGTAGAAATCTTTTGATGAATGTTTGCTAATAATTTAGCAGTGGCTTTAGATAAGGATTTTTTTATGGCAGGCAATACATATAATGAAGATTTTAGGGCATTCATATCGCGGGCATTAGCTGTGCCGACTTCCATACGAGTCAATAATCTTTCAAAGTCATAGATTTCTTTTAATTGTTCACGAAGATTATTACGCAAGGAAAAATTAGATACAAGATTAGCTACAGCATCTAAGCGGTCATTTATCTTTTTAGGGCTAAGTAATGGATATTCTAGCCATTTACGTAAAAGACGGCTACCCATAGCTGTTTTGGTGAAGTCTAAAACATCATATAATGTATCTTTTTTGCCACCATCGCGAAGATTGCGAGTTATTTCTAAGTTGCGCAAAGTATACGTATCAATAAATAGAGATTTTGAAGAGTCTAAATAAGTTAATTTATTTAGATGAGTTAAATCTGTTTTTACTGTTTCATGTAAATATTCAAGTAAAGTAGCGATTGCCTTGTGAGCGATTTTATTATCTGGGCGATTATGCACATCAAAATGTTGTAGCATGAGGTCTTCGACTTGTGATGTGATTTCAGTTAATTCATTAACTAAGCAATTATTTAAACGGAGAGATAAGAAATTTTTTAATTCACCTTCATAAGAAAAAGGCTTAATTAATAATAATTCTGGCATCATCAAGCGATAAAGTTCGTCAAATAATAATTGGCAACGGTCAGGGCCATCATAAATACTATAAAAACATTCTCCAGTGGAGATATCAGCACCAGCTAGATAAATAGCATGATTTTCTTCATAGATTAAAGTTATATAATTATTTTTACTGCTAGTTAAGGCTGATTCGTTCATCACTGTACCAGGAGTGATGATTTTGATGACTTCACGTTTTGTAAGTCCCTTTGCTTTAGGGTCGCCGATTTGTTCACAAATAGCTACTTTATAGCCTTTATTTACTAATTTATTGATATAAGATTCAGCAGCATGATAAGGCACTCCACACATAGGAATGCCATCACCTGCTGTACTTCTTTTAGTTAATGTGAGTTCTAATTCTTTGGAAACGAGTATAGCATCGTCCAAAAACATTTCATAAAAATCACCTAGACGAAAGAATAATATTTGGTCTGGGTGTGCATTTTTTACAGCTTGATACTGTTGCATCATTGGAGTGAGTTTCAAAATTTACGCCTCCAATTCACCTTTTAATACCCATGTCTGTGGATGTGTGATTTTTACTTGTACTAAATCGCCGATTTGTTCATCTTTATGATCCCAAAGTATAATTTTATTTGTACGAGTATGACCTGTATAGACATTAGGATCTGTTTTACTAGGGCCTTCAACCATAACTTCTACTGTTTTATTTAATAAAGATTGATTTATTTCTAAGCTGATTTCATTTTGAGCGTCCATTAATTTATGGAGACGTTCTTTTTTGAGTCCTTGAGGAACTTGATTTTCCATAGTAGCTGCTGGTGTACCAGAACGTTTGGAATACAAGAATGTATAAGCTGCGTCATAGCGAATTTCTTTTAAGAATTCGAGCATTTGAGCGAAATCTTCATCTGTTTCTCCAGGGAAACCTACGATTAAATCAGTAGTGAAACTAGCTTCAGGGAATTGATTGCGGATTTTAGCTACAAGTTCTTTATAATAAGCTGTAGTATAACCACGATTCATAGCTTTGAGCATTTTGTCAGTACCATATTGAACTGGTAAATGGAAATGTTCACAAATATGCTTGCTATTTTTTATAGTTTCGATAACTTTATCTGTTAAATCACGAGGATGAGAAGTCATATAGCGAATACGTTCAATGCCTTCGATTTTATCTACCATCGCAAGTAAATCGGCAAAGTCAGCATCATCTCTATCTTTTCCGTAGGAATTAACATTTTGACCGAGTAAAGTAACTTCTTTTACACCATTTTGAGCGAGTTTTGTTATTTCTGCAACGATTTCTTGCGGTGCACGACTGCGTTCACGACCGCGAACGTAAGGAACGATACAATAAGTACAGAAATTATTGCAACCATACATAATAGGCACGAAAGCAAATAAAGAGTTGTTTTCTGCTGGTTCTACATTTGGTGGCATATCATAATCGCCAGCTAATTTGACAATATGACCACGAGAAGCAAAAATTTCTTCTAATACAGCAGGTAAATCATACATTTTATTTGTGCCAAGGACAAAATCTACATGAGAAGCTTTTTTGAAGATGGCATCACCATCTTTTTGTGCCATACAACCAGTGATACCTAAGATTAAATCTGGTTTTTGTTGTTTTAAATGTTTGATTTCGCCAATTTTGCCGTAAATTTTCTTTTCGGCACTTTCACGAACACAGCAAGTATTGATGATGATAATATCAGCGTTTTCTAATTTTTCGGCAGGTTTATAGCCCATGCGTTCTAACTGACCTGCGAAGCGTTCACCATCAGAAAAATTCATCTGACAGCCATAAGGTAAAATTTTATATAATAATTGTTTATGATTTAACAAAAGATACATCCTTTCTAAAAATAAATTGAATTGTAATTAAATAACTAAGATAAGAATAGCCACCAGCTAATTAATACTGGTGGCTATATCCACAATAAAATAATTATATCATTTTCTAAAATGGACTTCAATACTTAGTGATTTTGAAGACGGCAAGTATAATTTTGCAGATAAGATGTATTAGTATGATGAACTTTAACATAAATTTTTATTTTAGATTTTTGATGATTGAAAAAAATGATTTTGGTTTTTGTTTTAAAATCTTGATTTTGTTATGAAAAATGAAATTTTAAATACAAATATATATTACAAAAAGAAAAAATATAGAGTATTTATTATATTAAGTGTATCATTGACAATATAAATAACTTTGGTATAATTATACGATAAAGATGTAAGATAAATGCAATTAATTAATAAAATTTAAAAGAGGAGTGGTCGATAGATGAAGAAAAATATGAAAAAAGATATTTTAGTTATGGGTTTTGCGATGTTTGCCATCTTTTTTGGTTCAGGTAATTTGATTTTTCCACCAATTATAGGTTTAGTATCAGGTGAACAAGTTGGCTGGGCAATTATTGGTTTAGCACTTACAGGAATTTTATTTCCTATGATGGCTTTAGCTTCTGTAGTTGACATACTCCCCATGCCTAAAGGCAGGGGATTCTTGGATACAAACGATACTTGCCTACTAAAATAGCAGGTCTTACTATATCTCTCCAAAGAAGGTTGATGCCCCAACCTTCCATATATTTATAGCAGCATTTCTATCTCTATCGTGGCTGGTTTTGCACTTTGCGCAAATCCACTCACGAACTGCCAAATTTTTAGTTTCAGGATTTTTTGTACCACAAACATGGCAAATTTGCGAACTTGGATAGTATCTATCTATCTTTTGCACTATTGAGCCAATTTCTCTCGCTTTATATTCAAGAATTTTTATAAATTCACTAAATCCATAGTCAGATATTTTTCTACCCCAACGTTTTTGCATTCCTTTTATATTCAAATCTTCTATGCAGATTAAAGCATATTCACTACAAATTTTATTTGCTAATTTAAAATGAAAATCTTTACGTTGATTAGATATTTTCTTATACAATCTAGCAAGAGCTATTTTTGCTAATCTACGATGATTTGAAACTTTCTTTTTTCTAGATAAAATTCTATTAGCTTTTTTTATATCATTAGCATTTTGCTTAAAAAATAAAGGTGCTTTTATATCTTCATTATCTGAAGCTGTTAAAAACTGTTTTAGTCCAAAGTCATAGCCGACGCTTTTTCCTGTTCTTGCTAAAACTTTATTCTCGTTAGTTTCACAAACAAAATAAAGATATATATCACCTAAAGTATCACGTTTAATTGTTATTGTTTTAACTATTCCTTCAATATCTCTACTTTTAAAATATTTGTATTTTTGTTTATTAATTTCTATAATATTACTCTTTAAAAGCTTCCAACCAGCTTGTTTGAGCGTGAATGATTTATATTTTCGTATCTTTTTAAAAGATGGTGGTGCTGTACGAATTTTATGTTTTAAATTTCTAAAAAACAATTTATAAGCACGGTCTATTCTTTGAGTTATGTCTTGAATAGCTTGCGAACCTACTTCTTTAAAATAGCTAAATTTACCTATTTTCTTAAGTTTAGTTAAATGTTTTTGAAGCTTATAGATATTAAGAGATTTTTTAAATAAACGATAATATCTTTTATGCAAAGCAATACAGTGATTGTAGATAATTCCAGCTATATTAATAACTTTATGAAGTTTTCTATTTCTTTTTGCCTTATACAGTTTAAAACAATATGTTTTCACTACAATCATCTGCCTTTTTATCATTTATTTATTCTGAACGCTTTTGACTTTCTATATACTGTTTAATAATTGACATTGATGCTCCACCAACTGTAGATACAAAATATGAATTTGTCCACAATGTTGGTAGCCTTGATTTTAACCATGAAAATTCTTCTCGAAGTATTCTTGAAGATATTCCTTTTATTCGTTTAACAACTTTATGTATACCAAATTGTGGATCAACTTCTAAAATCAAATGAACATGGTCTGGCATTACTTCCATCTCGATTAAATCGACGTGAAGCTCCTGACAAATATTATTAATCAACTCCTTTAATCGTTCATCAACACCATTGTTCAACACTTTTCTACGATATTTAGGACAAAATACTACATGATATTTACAAGAATATACTATATTATTATTTGATTTATATTTCATAAAAGTATTATATAACTATTAAAAATATAATACAATAAAAAACAATGATATCGAATCATTGTTTTTTAGCGAGCTTATATCCCCATAAATAAATTTAGGGGCTTTACGCTCGCATTTGGTAAAAGTTAATAAAACTTATATTAATGGCAAATGTGTTTTTGCTAGATAAGCTAAAAATATTAAATAATATTTAATAAATATGAGAAAATAAGAGAGAATTCTATAATATTACGGAATTCTTTTTTATTTATATTGATGTATTTGTAAAAATCAGATTATTTTTATTTAAAGAGTAGAAAATAAATACAGCTTGCTATATAATATTAAGGAATATAACTTTTATTTTTGTAAAAAGAAATGAAGTATATTAATAATAGAGAGGGATTTATAATATTTTTGTTATAAATTTGAAAGGAAGTTCTTTATGAATTCAAAAAATGAAAATTTAGCCATGTTATGTGATTTTTATGAATTTACAATGGGAAATGGCTATCTAAAAAATAATTTACATAAAAAAAATGTGTATTTTGATGTATTTTTCCGTAATATTCCTGATGATGGTGGTTTTGCTATAGCAGCTGGCTTACAACAAGTAATAGAATATATAAAAGATTTACATTTTGATAAAGGAGATATTGAATATTTTCGTTCTAAAAATATGTTCAGTGAAGATTTCTTAGAATATCTAGCTGACTTTAAATTTACAGGGGATATTTATGCTGTTCCTGAAGGAACTTGTATTTTCCCTCGTGAACCAATTATGACTATCAAAGCTCCTGCTATTGAAGCACAGATTTTAGAAACTTTTATTTTATTGACTTTAAATCATCAATCTCTTATTGCTACAAAAGCAAATCGCATAGTAAGAGCTGCTCAAGGTAGACCTGTATTAGAATTTGGTTCTCGTCGTGCTCAAGGTGCAGATGGTGCGGTAAAAGGTGCTAGAGCTGCATATATCGGCGGTTGTGCTGGAACAGCTTGCACACTTACTGATGAACTTTATCAAGTGCCAGCTAGTGGTACTATGGCTCATGCTTGGGTACAGATGTTTGATTCTGAATATGAAGCATTTAGAGCTTATTGTGAAATTTATCCTCATAATGCAGTATTATTAGTAGACACTTATAATACTTTAAAAAGTGGTGTACCAAATGCTATTCGCGTATTCAAAGAAATGCTTGTGCCACAAGGTATTACTAATTTTGCAATTCGTTTGGACTCTGGGGATATTTCTTATTTATCTAAACAAGCTAGAAAAATGCTTGATGAAGCAGGTCTTACAAATTGTAAAATCGTAGCATCTAATGCTTTAGACGAACATTTAATCCGTGATTTATTAATGCAAGGTGCTAAAGTAGATGTATTTGGTGTAGGTGAAAGAATGATTACTTCAAAATCTGCACCTGTATTTGGCGGTGTATATAAATTAGTAGCTATTGAAAATGAAAATGGTGAAATTACACCAAAAATTAAACTCAGCGAAAATATCTCTAAAATAACAAACCCACATTTCAAAAAAGTATATCGTTTGTATGATAAAGAAACTGGTAAAGCTATCGCTGATGAACTTTGCTTATATGATGAAACAATTGATACAACAAAAGAACATACTATTTTTGATCCAAATGCTACATGGAAACAAAAAACTCTCACTAATTTCACTGCTAGAGAATTACAAGTTCCTATCTTTAAAAATGGTGAATGTGTATATGAAAGCCCATCTATAGAAGAAATAAAAGCATATTGTCAAAAAGAAGTGGAAACTTTATGGGATGAAGTAAAACGCTTTGAAAATCCACATCGTTATTATGTAGATTTATCTCAAAAATTATGGGATATTAAAAAAGAATTATGCGTTAAAAATGCAATGAAAAGCAAATGATATAAATAAGATATGTTCATTTCTTTGATGGCAAAGAAACGAACCAAAGAAAACCACCGCAGATAAATTTTTAGTTTTGAAAATAATTATTGCTTCATACAACGCTTAGAAACTCGCTACGCTCAAACATTCAGACTAAAACCGTATTCAGCAATAATTATTTTCAATAACCTACGGTTACCACTAAAATTTATAATGCGGAAATAGTTTGGTATTATAATGAATAAAAAACGTAGTCATAATTTTATTTTTGCCAATAGCTTTCAGCTACCGTAAAAGTCTGCTAATGCGGGAATGGTTAGGTATTATTGATATTTAAAAATTTATTTTTAATAATCTATGGTTACCACTAAAATTTATAATGCGGAAGTAGTTTGGTATTATGATGAATTAAAAATGTAGTCGTGATTTTATTTTTGCCAATAGTTTTCAGTTACTGTAAAAGTCTGCTAATGCGAGAATGGTTAGGTATTGTTGGTATTTAACAAAGTTATTTTCAATAATCTATGGTTACCACTAAATTTATAATGTGGAAGTAGTTTGGTATTATGATGAATTAAAAATGTAGTCGTGATTTTATTTTTGCCAATAGCTTTCAGTTACCGTAAAAGCCCGCTAATGTGGAAATGGTTAGGTATTGTATTTTTGTAGTGTGTAAATTAAAGGCTAGAGCAATCTATACTCTAGCCTTTTTGTTATTTTATGGGGTTGGATATGAGGTAATGGGGTTTTGTTCTGATGATGAAAGATGGAGTGGGGTTGTAATGTAGGTATAGTTGGTGGTTGTAGTAGTTAAATTCTAGGATATCAATGAAAATGCCTTGGTTATAAACTAATTTTAAATTTAGTTTATTATTTTGCCAGCCATAGTTGGCGTAAGGGCTTTCATAGAAAATAGTTGTACAAGAATCAAAGTTATCATTTTCGAAATTAGTATTATTCTTTTGCCAAGCGTTTAGTTTAGCTAACAAATTATATTTTCTAGTGTTTAAGGTAATATTAATTCTGATGCAATCAGGGGCAATTTGGGAGAAAGAAATAGAATTTAAATTTAGAGGATTGTGAGAGAACTTAAATTCTTGCTGAAAGATTTCGGGAGTAATGGAATTGTCATTAGGTAAATATGGTAAATGGAGTTTAGAAAGATAGTTATTTAAAGATGATAAATCTTGAGTAGAGGATTTATTATCTTTTTTTATTTGGGTTAAGAATTTCCATGTAGCAGATAAAATAGCTTGTTTTTGTTCGTTTTCAGCATTGCTAGTTATAGCTATGACCATATTTTCTTTGGGCAAGATAATGCAATATTGCCCGAAAAGACCAGCACAGCGAAAGGCTTTTTCAGGTTGGCATTTCCAAAAATAATAGCCGTATCCTAATTTGCTATCTGGAAAAGCTTTATCATCGGTATTTATATATACTGTGAGTAATTTTTCAATATATTCTGGGGCTAGTAATTGTTTATTATTCCATGAGCCTTTATTGAGTATAAATTGACCGAATTTAGCTAAATCTTCTGTGGTCAAGCTTAAACCCCACGAGCCTTTATCGTAGTTTTGAGTATTTTTTTCCCAACTTATATTGGTTATATTTAAATGAGAAAAGAGTTTTTCTTGTAGATAAGTCAAAAGATTATTGCCAGTTAATTCTTGAATGATGGCACTACATAAAAATGGGCAACGATTATTATAAAAGAAGGAAGTGCCAGGCTTTGTCTGTAATTTTAAAGAAAATGCTTCATTAATCCAATCATCTTTTAGATAAAAATCTTGAATTTCTTTGTCGATGAAGCCATAAGTCATGGATAATAAATGATGTATGGTGATGCTTTTAATATCTTCTGTAGGTTCAAAATTTAATTTGTGTTTTAAAAGTGAATAAATTGTGGTATCTAATGTAAATAATTTATCTTGGAGAGCAAACATCATGGCAACTGCTGTAAAGGATTTGCTCACAGAAAATAAAATTTGTTTTTCATGTTCATTATAGGGGGCAATATGAACTTTGGAGAGTAATTTATTATCTTTATAGATTACAAGTGAATGTAAGTTTAGATTAGTTAAGGTATCAACATATTGAAAAAAATAAGAAGGTGAAATACCTTCTTGTAAAAAATTATTGTTTATCATATATATTCCTCGATTAATAAAATAAATTTTTGCGCAAACGAACAGCAACGTAGCTGGCAATTAAAGTTTTGATGATATCACCAGGAATGAAAGGTAAAGCACCAATGGTGATGCCTTCTAAAATGGAAAGTTTCATAATGAAGCAAAGCATAGCTACACCAAAAATATAAGTGATAGGAATGACAGCAAGTCCTGCTAAAAAGAAGTTTTTGAAGGAGTTTTTATTTCCTTTCAGATAACTAGCGATAGGATAGCTGACGATAAAGCCCCAAAGATAACCACCAGTTGGGGAAAATAAACAGTTGAAACCACCTGCACCACCAGAAAATACAGGAAGACCGATAGCACCGATTAGCGTATAGACAATCATGATGATTAATGTTTCTTTTGGTGTGGATAAAAATGCTGATAATAACATAGCTAAAGTAAGGCAAGTAAAAGGAACAGCAGTGATAGGGAAAGATATGTAAGCTGATATGCAGATGATAGCTACGCAAACAGCCATTTTTGATAGGGTTTTTGTTGTTAATGATGATGATGACATAAAATTATCTCCTTATATATTTATAAAATTGAATTTTATAAAGTATGTTTTGATATGATTATAAGAAAATAAAAAGATATAGTCAACTCTAAAGGTATTTTTGGTTTACTATGTTGTTAAGTTTTATTTTAAAAGTTATAGAATATAAAGTTTAAAATAATTATTGATTTATAGATAATATTATTTAAATTAAAGATATGATATAATTGAAGTCATGGGATAGCTTGATGTCGGACACCTCTCGTTAGGGAGGTGTTAGCATGACGACTTATGAAAAATTATCGTTAGTGATAAGTATTATAAATTTGATTGCTACGCTTTTTCAGATTATAAATAATTAGTTTATAAACGAAAAAAAGACCGTTCCGAAACGGCGGGAACAGCCTTCTTAACGAATTGAATTTTCTAAGAGAGAGGTGCTGACCTACCACAATCAGGCTATCTCTCTTTTTTATTATATCATAGAGTATTTTTATAATCAAAATATCTTATATTAAAATTATTAAAATTTACTAAGTTTGTTTAGAAAGAAGGTTTTATTACGAGAGAGAAATTTATAAAATTTGTAATAAAAAAATTAGTTTGGTTTGAAAGTCGAATAGAATATTATATTGATTATTTAAAAAGATGTATTTGTGCAGAGCGTAATGATTATAAAAAATTAACACCAATAGATAACATGGAAAATGGTGAAGAATATATTAATGCTTTAGATCAAGCTATCAATGATGAAGAAATTAGAAATATAGCCATTACTGCACCTTATGGAGCTGGAAAAAGTAGCGTTATAAAAATATATGTAAAAAAGCATCCTAGTTTAAAATATACATTTATATCCATGGCGACTTTTAATAGTAACGAAGGAAATTCTCAAGAGGATAAAAAGAATGAAGAGATACCTTTAGAAAAAATAGAAAATGTAATATTAAAACAATTTTTTTATAAAGTAAAAAAGAATATGTTGCCACAAAGTAGATATAATAAGATAGAAAAAATGAGCTATATGTACATTTTTATATGGACTTTTTGCGTTAATATATTTTGTTTAATTGGAAGTGTATTATTTTTTCCAGATGTTTTAAAGGAAAAAGTGATTAATTGTATTAATTTTTTTATTGATTTAGGTATCCCTGAATTTTGGTCATATGTAATAATACCATGCTTAGTATTATTAGAAATGATAATACTTACTATTATAATAAAACAGGGTATGATTAAATTAAAATTGAAAGAAATAAAATTATTTTCTAATGCTACTCTTGGAAATGAAGCGATTGATGAAAAATCTATTTTTAATAAGAATATAGATGAATTTTTATATTTTTTTGAAGCAACAGGATATGAAGTTGTATTTTTTGAGGATTTAGATAGACTAGAAAACAATGATATATTCATAGAGTTAAGGGATTTGAATTTTATCATAAATAATTACGAAGGCTTAGAGAAACCCGTAAAATTTGTTTATGCAGTAAAAGATGAATTATTCCATAATAAAGAAGAACGCACTAAATTTTTTGATTATATTATACCTATCGTTCCAATAATTAATGAAAGTAATTCAGAAGATGTTTTTTTGAAAGAATTTGAAAATAATGCTGAATATAATATATCAGAAGAATATATAAAAGATATAGCACCATTCGTATCAGATATGCGAGTTTTATATAATATTTTTAATGAATTTAAGATTTATAAAAGAACATTAAAAGATTCAGATAGCATAAAACTTGTAGATGAAAAGATGTTATCACTGATAATATTTAAAAACTTATATCCAAAAGATTTTGCTGAACTTCAAAATGAACAAGATGAAAGTATTGTTAAGCAAGCTTTTAAAAATAAACAATCATTTATAGAAAAAGATGTTGAAAAAATTAGAGAAAGTATAAATCAATTAGAAGAACAAATTATATTAGTAAAAGAAGATTGTTTAAAGAGTACTAAAGAATTAAAATATGCTTTTTGTGGTTATTTAGCTAATTGGGAAATAACAATTTCTGCAATAGGGAGACGTGAACCATATCATAATTCAAAAGAATTTTCTATAAAACAAATACTAGATGATAATTTTAATTTTGAAAATATCTATAAAGAAGGTAGTAGTTATTATATTTGTTATCCTTCTGGGTATTCTATTAATAAAGAAGGAATAGATTCTAATAAAATGAAGAAAAAATATATAGATTATTGTAGACGATGGAAAGCTTTAAAATTATTAGAAGATAAAAAAATGGATGGTATACATCATGATTTAGAAGAGTTAAATGAACAGTTACAAGATATATCAATATTATCTTTAAAAGAATTAATTGATAGAAATGATGTTAAAGAAGTTCTATCTGATAATGTTAGAAGTAATAAGGTCTTAGTTTTTATGTTAAGATATGGCTATATTGATGAAGATTATAGTATATATATTAACTATTTTAAAGGAGATAGTATAACAAAAGATGATATGAACTTTATTCTTAACATAAGAAATAGAGAGGTTCAGTCATTTGATTATAAATTGACTAGGTTAAGAGGTGTAGTTGATAGATTAAATATAAGAGATTTTAAACAAAAAGAAGTTTATAATTTTTATTTATTAGAGTATTTATTATTAAATAGTAGTAAAGAGATTGATAAAAATAAATTAGATAATTTTATACAACAATTATCAGATGAAGAAAAAGAAAGTTGGTCTTTTATAGATGCTTTTGTAAGGACGACTAATAACAGAAAGAAATTTATAAACTTATTGGCTTTAAAATGGGAAAACATGTGGAGTTTTTTAACTGAAAAAGCAGCATTAACATATAATAGACAAATAGAATATTTTAAATGTTTATGTGAAAGTCTAAAAGTAGAAGAATTACTTAATTTGAATAAAGATGAAGCATTTGAACAATTTTTTGAAGAAAATGAAGACATATTGATACAACTTAAAGATGTAAATATTAGTTATTTAGAAAAGATAATCGAGAAATTAGAAATACACTTTTATAAGTTAAATATAGCGGGAGTTGATAAAGAACTTTTGGATTTTGTATTTGATAATAAGTATTACGATATCAATAAATATATGATAGATATTATTCTTGTATACAAAAATAGTGAAATAGCAGAACGTGATTTAAGTAAAAAATGCTATACAATGATAATGACTTCTAGATATGATTGTTTAATAGATGATGTTTCCGATAATATTGAAGAATATGTAAAAGAAGTTATATTGAGTAATGATAATAACTGTGATGATGAAAAATATATCTTAGATTTGATAAATAAATGTAGCGATGATATGGATTTAGTAGAAAAAATTATAGTACATGAAAATTTTAAGTTAGAAAATATATCCGTTTGTGAAAATAAATATTGGTTATTATTACTAAAACATAGAAAAATCAATGCTAGTTTTGATAATGTTATTCAATATTGGAAACAATTTTCAAAAAATGGATTAGATGAGGTATTAATAGATTTTCTATCTACAGAATGTGATGCAATCTTAAATAGTGATAGAAGTTTCGTTGAAGAAAAGTTTATAAAAGATTTATCATTTAGTGATATAGATAATAATATTTTTGAAAAATATATATCGTATTTAAGACTTATTTTTAGTGATTTAGAATTTGACTTTGCTTCAATGAACCAAGAAAAACTTAAAATTTTGATACAAAATAAATATATACTTTTAAATAAACAATGTTTTGATAAAATAAAAGATATATCTGTAGAAATGGCAACATTGTACATATTATCAAGTAAGGATAGTTTTATCGATAATATGGAAGTATTTCAAATTGATGAAGATATATTTAATAATTTGATGGCGAAAACAGATAAAGTATTCTGTCAAAAAATAGTAAATTATTATGGTAAAGATTATATAAATAAAAATCTAATAATAGCAATTTTTAATATGAATATTACTTTGACAAAAGACTTATTTAAAATTATATTTGATAAAATAAGTAATGAACTAAAATTAGCGTTATTAGTAAGGCATTTAGATTTATTTAATGCTGAAGAATTAAAAAATCTTTTCGCAAAAATGGATGGTGAGTATAAAGAATTATCGAATAGAGAAAAAAGACATAATATATATTTACCTATAAATGATGAAAATAAACGATTAGGTGATTATTTATATAAAATAGGATATATTTCAAATGAAGATAGATATGCTAAAAATAAGGAAGAAAATCAACTTTTATTTAGAATAAGAGCCAAAAAATGATATGAATTATTAAATATCATAAGTAAATAATAAAAATAGCCTTTATACTAAGAATAGATAAGTTCTCAAGTATAAAGGCTATCTTTAATTTATAAAGTATTTAATTTTAAAGGAGTTGCAGGAGGAAGGATAAATTTATATTAATCTATATCAATTTGAGTAGTTGTTGATTGTGGTTGAAGTTTTGGCAATGTCATTTTTAAAACACCGTCAGTATATTCAGCTTTAGCGTTAGCTTTATCTATCTGACCTACATAGAATGAACGTTGCATTGTGCCATAATAGCGTTCTTGATGAATATAGTTACTTTCTTCATTCTGATTTTGTTCATTTTGCATTGTAGCTTTGATAGTTAAATAACCATTTTGATAATCAAGAGCAATATTTTCTTTTTTTACTCCTGGTAATTCAGCAGTGAGTTCATAAGCATTATCTGTATCTTTTACATCAACTTTGAATGCGTTGAACATGGAATTTACTGGAGCAAATGCGTTTTGGAAAAATGGTTCATTGAAAACATCAAAAATAGATTTGAAAGAATTATCATTAGTTGCGAGATTATTTGTAAATGTAGGAATTAAACCAAACATAATAAATGCCTCCTAAAAGTTTAAAAGTCAAATTTTATTAAAAAGAAATTAGTCAATATTGATTTGAGTTGTAGCTTCTTCTTTAGTAATTTTTGGTAAAACTACAGTCAAGATACCATCTTGGTAAGACGCTTTGATATTTTTTTCATCAATATCATCAATGTAAAAAGAACGTTGCATTTCACCTACATAACGTTCACGGCGAATATATTTTTCTTGAGGTTTTTCGTTTTTATCATCAGCATTTTCAGCAGGTTTTTCTTCTGTGGATTTTGTAGTAGTTGTTTTAATTGTTAAATAACCTTTATTGTAGTCAAGAGAAATATTTTCTTTGGCGATACCTGGTAATTCAGCAGTGAGTTCGTAAGCATTATCAGTATCTTTTACATCGACTTTAAAGGATTTTACATAAGAATTCATTTTTGCAAATGGTTCATGAAAGAAAGGTTCATTGAAAACATCGAATAATTTATTGAAATCATCATCACTTTTAGCAATATTTTTTGCAAATGGAACTAAACCGAACATAAATAACAACCTCCATGTATAGAGCAATAAATAAAGTCAAAAAGTCAAAATTTGTTTTGAATTAAACGGACTATCAAGTCCGTATTTAACTTTTATTTATTGTTATTAGTAAAATTATAAGATTAAAATTTAGATTTTGTAAGTATCTTAAGGGATACTTCTTATCTTTTGTATCTCTTAACGTCCTTACAATTATTATTATACTCGAATTAGTCAAAATGTCAATAATTATTTTTGACTTTTTGACTATTTTTTTTACTTATTTTATAAGGCTTTATAGAGCTTTTGTTATTAGAGATTTGACTTTTTGTTATTTTGAAAATATATGAGAGGTACCATTTTGGTACCATCTCTTTATGAATTTAAATATGCATCAAATTTTGAAGCAGCATCTACTTTTCTGCTTTTAGTAATATGCAAATAAATTTGACGTGTTGTAGAGTCATTGGTATGCCCTAACCGATCTTGTATTACTTCTAATGATTCACCTGCCGCTGCTAATAATGATGTGTGGGTATGGCGGAATGTATGTGGATGGATCCAACTTAACCCGATTTTTTTGGCTATCTTTTTTATGAAGCCATATAGATTACAGGTTAAAATTGGTTTTCCAGGATAATATCGAGAAGTAAATATAAAATTATATGTTCTATCCCAATTATTTGCATTTTTTATTTTTTGTTTATTTTGTATTAATCGCCATTCTTTCATCACATCTATAAAAGATTGTGAAATAGAAATTTCTCTAATACTATTTTTAGTTTTTGGAGTTTGTACATAATAATTTTTTTGACTGCAACCATAGATGTTTTGGGTAATTTTTATAGTCTTATTTTTTGTATTAAAATTATCCCATTCCATAGCACATACCTCGCCTAATCTAGCACCAGTATAGATTAGAAAAAATACCATATAATAATATGGATATGCATATGCATCATTTTTAGCTTCATTTAAGAAAGTGAGTAAATCTTCTTTTTCTAGATATAATGGTTTAGGTTTTTGTTGTAGCAGTTTAGTTTTTTCGACTAAAGTCATTTTAGGTAAATCAATATTTTCACAAGGATTATTAGTGATAATATTATTTTTTAAAGCATGTTTAAATATCATTTTTATATAGGATAAGTTTTTTGTAATAGTTTTACGTTTTTTACCCATATCAAGCATATTTTGTATATATGCTTGAATATTTAGAGAGGTAATATGTTTTAATTTAACATCTTGCCCCCAGAATGATATTAATGCTTTTAATAGATATTGTATGCCCTTTTGTGTAGATATCTTAGTATAATGTTGATATTCTTTAAACCAAATTTCTTGAACATAATAGGCAAATGTTATATCTTTAGGTTTAGCAAATACCTTTCCCGCATAATATTGGGACTCTATTTCTGCCATTGCTTTTTTAGCATCGCTTTTTTTAGTAAAGCCACAGCGTTTGATACGGATACGTTTTCCTGTATCATCTCTACCAACATCTATAATGAACCAATATGTTTTGCCTTTTGTCTTTGTAAGGCGTTCATGTATTCTAGCCATAGTTTTCCCCTTTCACTATGCCTAGCTATTACTATGTATGAGACACTAACTTTTAGTTAGTGTCTTTATTTTTTCTATAAAATAGTTGCTTTTGATAATTCTTCTATAGTATGTTCATTATTTAAGTAATCTTGAGCAAGATGTTCGTCTAAAAAAATTCTTTCAGATACATCTATTTTTTTATTTTTGGAACTTATTTTAAAATAATATGTAGATGTATCATCATTATTTTTTTGCATAGGGATTATCTCTGAAATGATAACTTTAAAAATGCCAGTAGTAATATATATTGTAAACTTTTTACCTGCAAAACATAAGGTTTCTTTTCTTAAAAATGTAAAAGAAGGAGTCTTATCTTCTATTTTAGAAACATCTATGGCATTACTTACTGTTAAAGAAAAGCCGTCTATTAATGGGTTATTTAATTTGTATGGCTTTTCATCAACTAAGCTTCTATTTAGTATCTCAAAGTTAAATATATCTTTATCACTATTTTCAACTATATCTTTTGGTGATAATACAATATTGCTATATTTTTTTAGTTGTTTTGCGATGTGCTCCATTCTTTCCCAGTAATTTATTAACATAGAAAGTGTTTCTATATCTTTTTTCTTTATAGGATTTATTTTGAAATCTACAAGTTTTATATCATTTATAAATATAGATCCCGAAGACAAACCTTTAGCTAGTTTTAAAACATGAATAACATCGGAAATATTATCCATTTTTTCTGGATGAATAGAAAATGTATAATCTATATTATTTTTAGATTTTAAGTTAAACTTAAAACTAAAAGCATCATCTATAGAAATTTCAAAAGTGTTTCCTGTTTTTTTTAAGCGACCATGTATTTTTTTGTGGTTTTCTTTAGATAAATAAACATTATTAGGTATTTCATTTAGAGTATTAGGTAAATCTTTTATTTTAACCGCAGTCGGCAACATATTACCAATCTCCTTTCATTTCATTAAATATAATCAACTTAGAAATTAGATTATATTTTTCCTTTCGACTAAAACGACATTCTTTTAAGATAAAATCAATAAAAGGTTCGCGCTCTTCCTCTTTAGAAATTATTATATATTTAATATCCTTATCTGTTATTTTTAAACCGTATTTGTCTTTAATGAAAAATTCGTTTGATTTTTGATTAAGGAATGTACTATTATCTATAATATATGACTCTTCAATAAAAGGAAAGTAATTTCTTGCTCTAGGACTAATTTCTGGAATATAACGCCATTCTTTTTCATCATGAAAATTTTTAGTAACAACACCATCATCTTTGGGCATTTTACCGGATATAGGTTTTATAAATCCTAAAATATTATGGAATAAATCTTGATAATCAAGTTTATTGTTAGGGTCATGTCTATTTTCATATAATTTTTGTATGCTCGTATACAAAAAAGAATTTTCATTTATATATTGTATCGGCTGGATTTTATTAGTTAATCCCCATTCTTTTGTTAAGGCAATGCCGTATTCACCATATTTATCCATATGTTTTTCTAATTTATTTAAAAATATATCGCAAAAACATTTCATAGGATATGCTATTCCTGAAAGACCAGGCAAATGTAAGTATTCAATGTCTTCTTTATAATATCGAGGATATATTTTCTTTCGCTTTAATATATCTTTTAAAAAACGAATATCTCGCATGCATGTAAATAAAGCATTGGCACTTTGTTCGCTTGGATATTCCTTTAAAGTTAAGGTCCCTGAAAATCCAGCTGTATATTTTTCCACGCTATCACTCCTAATATAGTTAATTTTTCAGTTTCAAGTTTATAAACTTCGCTGGAATACCTTTTATTCTAGCTAAATCGTAGATACTGGTATCAGCGTTTTCTTTTAAATATGTATCGGGCAATAATAACTCTACGGCGAAGGTATTGGCTATATGTTCGATTTTGTCGGAGTTTATGCTCATGGTGTAGATTTTGAGCCACGATACTATCGTGGCTATTGTGTTATTAACTAGTCATAATTTGTTCTATCATATTCCAACGAGTCAAAATATTACTTAAATCTTCATTTATAGTAGAATATTTATCGCTATAATTTTTATCTACTAGTGAAAAATATTTCATATATAAACTATAAATTTTAGTTATTAACGCTATCATAAAGCAAAGAGATGTCATCATTTCTTCCGGCTGATTAAAATTTTTTAACTTTATACTATTTGCATTCAACATTAAACCGTTTAAGGCGTTCCCTGCATGAATAATTTTTGAATATGATTTATAAAAAACAATATATAAATCTTTTTCATCAAGATAATTAGCCAATCTTGATATAGATTTAATACTTGGATTGGTTAATGTATACCACTGAATAGGATTTTTATCAAATAATTGTCTGTATGCTTTGTTAGGTTGATATTTGAAGTTCTTTGTAACATCGTTATATAAATCTGAATATAGTTCCGAAGTGATTTCCTGTTTAATTTGCTTCATATCTGCTTCATATAATGGATAATCTCTTTTCATGGTGGTTAAATTAAAATTCTTAGATGGATATACAGGATTTCTTAACATATTATTATAATCATTTAAAATTATCATTAATTGAAAGTATCTATATGAGCGTAATTTTATATCTATATTTTTATCGTCTTTAAAAACATATTTAAAATTCAAATAATGTTCAAATAAAGACCTAACTAAAACCTTACAATTATTAAAAGATTGACCTTGGTAAAGACATAATAAACCATGTATCAATTCTACAACATCTCGGAGCCATAATATTAAAACTTTGTCAGCTTCTTTTGTTATTTTTGAAGATGAAACAACATCATTTAAGAGTTTTTTGCCGTAATTTAAAAGGTCATTTATATTAGTTAACGTATCAGATAAAGTATTAAAATACAGCGTATTTGTTAATTTCTGATTTGCATCCATTTGGTATCTCCTTAGAATTTCCCACGAAGTTCAATAACTTTGCCTATAATCTGAACAGGCAACGTTTCGATGTCTTTGGCACTATAAAAATGAGGTGTATATACTGCTGGATTCCAGCCTATCAAAGTAATACCGTTTTCCTGAAATTGAACTTCTTTGATAGTAGCTTCATTGCCGTTTACTAAAACAATAGCGACTTCTTTGTTTTCTACTGTTGACTGTTTCCGGACTATTACGACATCATTTTCTCGAATGCGGGGAGCCATGCTCTCGCCTTTTACTTGCAGCGCAAAAAAATCTCCGGTGCGAGCAAGTTCTTCGGTGATTTCTTCGTAATCTATTATGTCAGTGATAGCTTCAACAGGGATGCCTGCAACAACACGACCTAATACAGGAATTTTGATACCTTTAGCCGGTGTATTAGACTGATTAGATATAAAAAAATTTAGTGGTTGATTTGTAGCTTTAGCAATAGCTTTTAAGGTAGAAAGGCTAGGATTATATCTATCTTTTTCAATATCTCCAATATACGAACGAGATAGATTTGTAATTTTTGCTAGTTCCATTTGTGTCAAATTTGCTTGCTTGCGAGCTTTTTTTATATTTTCGCCTATAGTCGGCATATCTTAAACACCTCAAAATTTAAACAATATCTGCTTGAAAAGCAATCGCCTTCCCTAATATTTTAAATTGGTGGTATTCATCTTTTTTAAATATCATTGGACGATACTTTGGATTTTCTGCTCTAAGTTCAATACTTGTATCATAATAGTATACACGTTTTAAAGTAACACCACCATCAATTAAAATGGCTGCTATTTCTCCATTTTCTACTTCTGGTTGTTGTCTGATGAAAACAATGTCACCATCATAAATACGTGCATTTATCATACTATCACCTTTAGCTACTAAACAAAAATCTACTCGTATATTTGTTCCAGCTTGTACATATCCTTCAAAACATTCTTCAGTCATTATAGGTTTACCGCAGGCTATTTTACCTAGTAGTGGTATCTTTCGCGTATTTATAGAATATAGTCCGTGTACATTAGGAGCTAATTTATTTGTTATAGAATTTTTTCCTAATAGTGTATTCATATCCACATTAAAAAAATCTGCTAATATTTCTAGTGTTTCAAAATTAGGTTCACGTTTACCCACTTCATACATTCCAATAGCACTACGTGTTAATCCTGTTATTTTAGCCAAATCAGTTTGAGACAAGCCTTTTTCAGTTCGTAAACTTTTTAATATATCTTTAAATTCCATTTAATCACCTTTTTTATATTATACTATCACGTTACGTGATGAAAAACAAGAAAAATGTCACAAAAGGTGTTGACAAAAATAAAAGAATGTACTATACTCTAGTTATCACGAAACGTGACAAGGAGGTGACCTCAAAATGATTGACGCTAAAGTAATAGGCCAGCGTTTATTACAATTGAGAAATAATTTAAATAAAACGAGAAAAGACGTCGCAGAAGCTTGTGGTATAAGTGTATCTGCTTTAACTATGTATGAAATTGGCGAACGTATTCCTAGAGATGAAATAAAAATACGATTATCTAATTACTATAAAAAATCAATAACGTCTATTTTTTTTAAATAATATTGTCACTTTAAGTGACAAAAAACGATAAAAGGTGATTAAATGTTAAATTCAAATGAAGAAAATTCATGGCTAGAACAATATAAATTAATTCAAGAAGCTTCATATAAACGAGCTGTAGATTTATATGCTATGTGTGAAGCATCAAACCGACTACATCATGATTTGGATAAATTTTTTCCTAGACATTACGCTTTAGCAGCTGTTCATTTTGGCAGAAACTTGAATAAAGACCCATTTGAGATTGCAAGTGATTTAGAAAATGCAGTACAAAACAGAATAACAAAAATCAAAAAAGATGCCGAAGAATTAGCTGAAGCTATGAAGACTGGTAAAATGCCAGATTTCATGCGTGAAATACAAGTTAAATGGTGGAGTAGAAAAATTCTAGGATACTAAGGAGGTGATAACGTGAACAAATCTTATGAAGAATTAAAAAAAGAAAATGCCGAACTCAAGCGGCAACTTGAAGAACGGCAAATTATATATGAACCTATTGCTAATGAAATTATAGAGATTTTTGCAAAGTATAGAATCGAATTTTGGGAAGTTACAGGATTACTTGAATTGGTAAAGTTAAAATGTCAACATCAAAATTCTGATAAGTCTTTAGGTTGAGTTTATTCTTGTAAAATTTTTAGACCAATATTAACGGCTAATGTTTTAACAATGTCTAAAGAAGCAGAACCACCAATTCTTTTTAAGTCTTTTTTGACATTGTTCCATATAGTATCGTTTTTTATTGCTTCTAAATAGTCGCATCCGTCAAAAGTCATTCTAACAATTTGTATAGCGTCATAAGGCTTATAATCAGGAGATAGTACAGTTACACAACCACGTAAGATAATAAATTTTTTATCTGCTAATAAATCGATATGATACTTTATAACATCAATAGGCAAATTTAAATTTACAGAAATATCATATATACGAATTCGGTTATTATCAGCGTTTTCAATGTATAACAAAATATTTCTAATTATATCTAAATCACGTTTCAATATAATCACCTCCTCGTAAAGATGATTATACCAAATATATTTAACATATGCTTAGCTATTACTAATTATTCCCTTTATTGTAACGAACGCTTGGCGGTGGGTTATTGATGAAACCGCTGTATCAAAATTTATAGCTTATGTATGGGTAGCAACCAAATAATTGAAAGGAGATTATGTATATGGCTGATTGGAATTTAGAGTGTGAAATAAAAATCCGAAATTTAGAGACTTTGAAAGAAAATCTAGATAAAGAGATTGATGAACTAATTAATATCGCCAAAAAGGTTCAGCAAGAACATTTAGAAGTCATAGAGGTACAACAAAACTTAAATGATATAGAGAGAAAGCCATTATCAATCAGTGAATTTGCTGAAAAAGTAAATGTAAGTTATGGCACTATTTACGAAAGAGTACGTACTGGAGTAATAAAAGCTAAGATAGATAATCGTACTATTCGTATACCTTATTCAGAATATGAAAACTATATGCAAAGGATTTGAGAATATGCAGACAATCTATGAAACGAATGAGAAAAAGGGGATTGCTATTAAATTAACGCCCAGCATTTTTAAACCTAAAGATTTGCCAATAGTTTTAGATAATATTAATAAATTCTTTTCCATATTAAAAAAAGCTGACCAGCACATGGCTAATCAGCACAAATAAAAAAACCTTAACTAAAGTCTACCATAAAAAGTTAATTTATAAAAGGAGTTAATATCATGGAATTAAATGTAAAAGTAACAATTGAAGGAACTGAACAATTAGCACAAGCCATAGGAGCATTAGCGAAAGCTTTAGAAGCAAATACAAAAAATATAGTAGTTAATGCTATAGCTGAAGAAAAAGAAGAAATTGTTGAAAAACCAGTAAAAAAAGTTACTAGACAAAAGGCAAAGAAAAGTGAAGTAAAAAATGAGACTCCAGCTGATGAAGAAGTAAAAGAAGATAGCACTAAACCTCAATTAAGTGAGGAAGAATTGAGAGATAACTTAAAAAAAGATTTAATGGAAGCCAAAAAATTAGATGATACATTGATGGGGAGAATGAAAGATATTTTACACAAATGGGAATTAAAAAAATTAAGTGATATTCCTATTGATAGAATAGATGAATTTAGAAAGGAAGTTCTCGGAGAATGACCGAGCCAGCACATGCCTTATTGAGTGCATCGGGTAGTAAAAGGTGGCTATCTTGTCCACCTAGCGCCCGATTAGAGGAAACATATCCCGATAAAGAAACAGCAGCTGCTCGTGAAGGAACATTAGCTCATGCTATTGGAGAATTTTATTTGAAGTATTATTTAAAACATAGTCATACGAATATTGCTTTACCAAAACAATTTAAAAATCAAGAACTCTACAATAAAGCAATGTTAGATTATGTATTTGAATATGTAGAGATGTGTATTGAGAAAATTAATACAGCATTGAGTATAGATAAAACAGCTTATATAGCAATAGAAGAAAAAATTGATTATAGCGAATGGGCAAAAGAGGGATTCGGTACAGGAGATTTAGTGATTATTACTGATAAATATGTAGAAATAGTAGATTTAAAATATGGTAAAGGTGTAGCTGTCAGCGCTGTCGATAATACACAAATGCAGATGTATGCCTTAGGTATAATCAGTAATTTTGGTTTTATGTATGATTTTGATACTATCCAAATGACTATATTTCAGCCACGTAATGGTGGGATATCTAGTCAAGAAAAATCAGTAAAAGATTTAATTAAATGGGGAGAAAATATTGTAAAACCAACTGCTGAACTTGCCTATGATGGCATAGGAGAATTCAATGCTGGTAAGTGGTGTTTATTCTGTAGGGCTTCATTGCGTTGTAAAAAATACTCTGAATATTGCTTAAGTGTAGCAAAGTATGATTTTATTGATCCTGAATTTATGTCTGATGAAGAAATGGCTGATGCATTGAATAGGATAGAACCTCTTATTCATTATGCCAAACAAATAAAAGATTATGCGTTATCTGAAGCACTACAAGGTAGGACATGGCCAGGCTATAAATTAGTAGAAGGTAAAAGTTCTCGAAAATATAGTGATATTGATGCTGTAATTAGTAGATTACAAAAAGCGAATATTGATTCATCTGATTTTATGAAAGAGCCTGAATTAAAGTCTATAACTGAATTGACTAAAGTATTGGGTAAAAAAACATTTAGTGTTTTACTTGATGATTTAATCACTAAAATAGCTGGTAAGCCTACACTTGTTGGCATTGATGACCCACGACCTGAATACAATAGCCCTGAAAATGATTTTGAAATACTTGATTAAAGGAGATTATAAATATGAATGATACAAAGTTAACTTTAAAAAATGTAAGACTTTCTTATGCTAATATTTGGGAGCCAAAGGAAAATCCAAATGGGGATTTAAAATATGGCGCATCACTTATTATTCCTAAAACTGATAAAAAGCAAATAGCTGAAATAAAAAAAGCGATAGAAGCTGCTAAAAATGCTGGTAAAGCTAAATTGGCAAATAAAAATGGAAAAATTCCACCTAATTTAAAAGTACCTCTTCGTGATGGAGATACTGACCGTTTTGATGATGATGCATATGAAGGATGCTACTTTATAAACGCAAATTCCAACACTGCACCTAAGATTGTAGATAGAAAAATAAAACCTATTCTTGACCGTTCTGCTGTATATAGTGGTTGTTATGCTAATGTATCAGTAACATTTTATGCTTATAAAACAGATGCAGGTTCAGGTATTGCTGCTGGATTAGGTAATATCCAAAAAGTAAAAGATGGTGAGCCATTAGGCGGTGCGTCTAATCCAGAAGATGATTTTGAAGTATTAGATGGTGACGAATTTGAAACAGAATTTGCAAATACTGATGACGAAGATGAGGATATGTTTGAATAAAGCCTTATTAGGAGGTATTTTATGAGAACATTATCTATTGATTTAGAAACATATTGTGACCTTGACTTAAAAAAAGTTGGGGTCTACAAATATGCTGAAGAAGCAGAAATATTATTATTTGGCTATGCATATGATGATGAAATGGTTAATGTTATAGATTTAGCTCAAGGTGAAGATATTCCTGAACAGGTTTTAAGAGATTTAATCGACCCTGCGGTTTTAAAAACAGCATATAATGCTCAATTTGAGAGAGTGTTATTAAGTCATTATTTATTTGGTGGCGAAACAATTAATAGTTTTTATGATGATAATTATTTTTTAGACCCGGCACAATGGCAATGTACTATGGTGTTATCTTTGAATTTAGGATTGTATGGTTCTCTTGCTGAGGATTGTCGAATTTTTAGATTAGCTGAAGATAAAGCCAAAATGAATATTGGACGAAAATTAATAATGGAATTTTCGAAGCCTTGTAAGCCGACTAATACTAATGGTGGCAGAACAAGAAATTTACCAAAGCATGATATACAAAATTGGAATTTATTCAAAGAATATAATAAACGTGATGTAGAGGTTGAACGCTATTTACGTAAGAAAATGATTAAATTCAAACCTACAGATTTTGAACAAAATTTATGGGTATTAGACCAACAAATAAATGATAGAGGTATTGGATTAGATAGACAATTAGCTGATAAAGCTGTAGAAGTTGATACTGATTTTAGAAATAGAATTTCAGCAGAAGCTAAAGATATATCTAATCTAGATAACCCCAATTCTACAGAACAACTAAAGCATTGGATACTGGAAAAGGAAGGATTTTTTCCCTCTAAAATCACAAAAACTACGGTATTGGAACTCTTAAAAATAGTAAAAAATAAAGAAGTCAAAGATATGTTAAAGCTAAAAATGTTGCTATCTAAGACTTCAATAAAAAAATATGTAGCTATGCAGAATGCTCAATGTGCTGATGGACGAATTCGAGGATTACTTCAGTTTTATGGTGCTAATCGTACTGGACGTTGGGCAGGTAGATTAGTACAGGTTCAAAATTTACCTCGTAATTCTATGAGTGATTTGGACGATGCTAGAGAATTATTAAAACATGATGACGCCGAAACATTTGAAATTTTCTATGAGAATGTTCCAAATGTATTATCTCAATTAATAAGAACTGCTTTCATACCGACTAAATCGAATAAATTTGTAGTAGCTGATTTTTCAGCTATTGAGGCTAGAGTTATTGCCTGGCTTAGTGGAGAAAATTGGCGTATGAAAGTATTTGCTGATGGCGGTGATATTTATTGTGCATCGGCTAGTCAGATGTTTCACGTACCAGTGGTAAAACATGGTATTAATGGTGAACTTAGACAAAAGGGGAAAATAGCTGAACTTGCTTTAGGCTATCAGGGCAGTATAGGAGCTTTAAAAGCTATGGGTGCTGATAAAATGGGGCTTACTGATGAAGAATTAATCGATATTGTAACTAAATGGAGAAAAGCTAGTCCAAATATTGTTCGTTTATGGTCTATTGTGGATAAAGCAGCTAAACAGGCTATAAATGAAAAAACAAAAGTGAAAATTCATCATAATATGGCTTTTTATTATAAAGCGGGTATGCTTCGTATATGTTTACCTTCAGGGCGAGAATTAACATATATTAGACCTCGTGTTGAGAATAACAAAATCACATATGAAGGTACAAATCAGGTATCTCGTACATGGGAAAGGTTAGAAACTTATGGTGGAAAACTTACTGAAAATATAGTACAAGCAATTGCTAGAGATTGTTTAGCAGTCGCTATGATTAGATTAGAACAGGCAGGTTTTAAGATTGTTATGCATGTACATGATGAAGTTATTCTTGATTGTGTTGCTGCTGGTATAGATAAATCCTTAGAACTTGCTAATAAAATAATGGGAACTGCTATTGATTGGGCGCCGGAGTTAATTTTAAATGCTGATGGTTATATAACCAAGTATTATAAGAAAGATTGATTCCGTACATTATATGTTGATGTTAATTAAAGGAGTAATAAAATGGCTGATAAAAAAATAAATACATTACAATTAAAAAAATTTATGGAAAAACAAATTGAGGAACTTGATGAAATAAAAAAATTGCGTACTGAATTAGAAATTAAAGAAAACGATGAGAATTTTTCTAATAGCTTAGATTATTTGGAACGTATGTATAAAGCTTGTGAAGAAACTATAAAAATGTGTGATATGTATGATGAAAAGCAAAAAGCTGAAGCTAAAAAAGAAGCCGATAAAATAAAAGCTGCTGCTAAAGAAATTAAATCTGAAGATAAAAAAGAAGTTATAAAAAAGACCGAACCTGAACCAATAACTGAAGAAGACGATGATGATATCTGGGATTGAGGTGATTAATTTGAGAATATATGACTTATATATGCCGAAATTATTTTATCTTTATGAAGGTGGCTTAAAAAGCTTAAATAATGGTAATAAGTTTACGAATATGTATCATTGTTCTAGTTGTGGTCATAGTTTTAAATCCTTATGGGATGGTGTAGGAAATTATTATGGTGTGCGACCAAATGATCAGATTATATATTGCCCTAAATGTGGTTCACGTTTTACGGAAGCTACGCAAAAAAATGATTTTAGTTTTATGGCTGACGGGGATTATTCCCCGCTCAGCATGAGGATTAGTCTTGATGAATATAAAGATAGTTTACGTTTGACTTTATCGGGTAAAGAAATAGTCTGCGATGAAGACAGTGACTATATGTTTCACCACAGACTATATAAAGAGACTATATCTTTTAATGTAGCCCAAAGGACTGCAATTTATAAAAGATATATAAATCATAAACTTATTATTAATTATAACTTATGTAATATCCTGGATACAAGTTTTAGCAGAGATACTAATTTAAAATTTTTAAATCACAGATATTTTACAAGTATATATGCTGTAGATTTCAAAAAGATATTGAAAATTCTTCGTGAGAGATTATCCAAAAAGCTAGAATCTAAATTTAAATTTAAAATAAAATCGATGTACGTATGTCATGAAAACAAAGGCAGTTATTTTATAAAACCTATATTGAATATAGCTTATAGATTAGTTTTTACAGATTTAAATAATTTATCGCTTACTGATTATAACTATATATATCGTAAATATCCATTTTATTATGGTAGTGCTGATAGAAATTTTTATGATTTAGATGATGCATATTTATCAGATGAGCGTTTGAAAATCATAAGTAAGGCAAAAGATACAATATCAGGATTATTAGAAATAGCAAATTTACCAAATAAGCCTGCGATTAGACGATTAGTAAAAGATAAACCATTTTTATTATTACGTCATAAACAAATTTATACTATAGCTCAAGGTAATATAGATACCTTCAATAATATTAATAATTGTTTGGAATTTGATTTTTTATGGCGACGAGATATTCGCACATTATTAAATCAATTAGCACTAATTTCTTATAACTGGGGAATAGAATATATCAATGCATTAATGCGTTGGTGGCATAATTCTCAAGATAAAATTTCATGTGAAGACGCTATTTATATGATATTTAAATTGAAAGATAAAGCTACACTTTGGCAAGAAAAACCGGCTCCTGCTAATTTACATGATTATTTAGTAACAGCTATTTATAAACAGGAACATCCATTTAGAGCTTTTAATATCAATGACCCAATCTGTAGAAGATTAGCTATGCAGTTTGATAGTATTAAATTTTATTTACCTGAGAATTCAGATGTGCTTCGCAATATAGGCAAAATTTTTAGAAATTGTGTGGGTAATTATGTTGATGCTGTTTATACAGGTAAATCAAATATAGTTTTAATGTCTGATGATAAAGGTAAGTTAAAAGCTTGTATCGAGGTGCAAAATAATAAGCTAATACAAGCAAAATTATTTGCTAATAAACCAGCTCATAATAATAAGCAAATAAATGATGAGATTATTAAATGGGCTGATAAAGCTAATATTAATTATGATAATTGCAGCGATATATTTAAACCTGAAAAACAAATTTTACCGCAAAGAGAGGCGGTGTAAGGACGTGAATTAATAATGCAAAATACCGCTTTGAACATAGACAATTTGTCTAAGTTAAAATATGACGGAGAAGTATCTATTGCTGTAGCTAGTAGTAGAAAATCAAAGAAATGGAAAAATAAACAGTTATCATGGTCCACACTTCTTTTTAAATTGTCAAAAACTAGAAGAACAGGGGAGACCGTTGCTGAATATAAATCATTTGCTAAGTCAAAGCAAGATGATATTAAAGATGTTGGCGGTTTTGTAGGTGGGGCATTAAAAGAAGGTAGGCGAGTCGCTGAAAATGTACAATGGCGTTCAGTTATAACACTGGACGCTGATTTTGCCACTAATGATTTTTGGGATAATTTATTTTTTACGATAGGTAATGTAGCTTGTTGTATTTATAGTACGCATAAGCATAGTAAAAATAAACCTAGGTATAGATTAGTCATACCGATAAATCGTCCTGTGAATCCAGATGAATATCAAGCAATAAGTCGTATGATAGCAAATGATATCGATATTGATTTATTTGATGATACCACATATCAACCGCATAGATTGATGTATTTTCCTAGTACTAGTCAAGATGGTGAATTTATTTTTAAATACAATGATGGGGTTTGGGTAGATGCTGATGAATATTTAAATCGATATGATAATTGGCAAGACCAAAGTTTTTGGCCCGTGAGTAGTAGAGTTCAAGTAGATATCAAAAAAACGGTAGATAAACAGGAAGATCCACTTAGTAAAAAAGGAATCATTGGTGCTTTTTGTCGCTCATATACTATCCAAGAAGCTATAGAAAAATATTTATCTGATATATATGTACCATGTGGTACTGATGATAGATATACCTATGCTGAGGGAAGTACATCAGCTGGTGCTATTGTTTATAATAATTGTTTTATCTACAGTCATCATAGTACCGACCCTGCTTGTGGAAAATTATTAAATGCTTTTGATATGGTAAGACTGCATAAATTTAGACAGTTAGATGATGAAGTATCAGAAGGTACTCCAACGGGAAGATTGCCAAGTTATAAAGCTATGCAAGATTTGGCTGTATCTGATGAAGTAGTAAAAGAAACCATCGGTAAAGAAAAAACGGCTGATGTATATAGTGAATTCGAAGTTCTAACAGATATCGATACTAAATGGACTGCTGAGATGAATATAAATCGTTGGGGCGGATATGAAAATACGCCTCATAATGTGAAATTAATATTAGAAAATGATCCTAATTTAAAAGGTAAATTTGCTTTAGATGAGTTTGCTCATAGAATGGTTGTTTTAGATAAATTAGTATGGCGTAAAGATAATAATGTTAGTGATTGGATTGACGCTGATGATAGTGCTCTGCGAAATTATATATCTGATGTATATGGCATAAAAGGTAAGGATATAATCGCTGATGCTATATTAGAAACTATTCATAGACATAGTTTTAATCCAGTAAAAAAATATTTAAAAAGTATTAAATGGGACGGTAAGCATCGAGTAGAGACTTTATTCATAGATTATTTAGGAGCCGAAGATACAAAGCTTAATCGTGCAATGACTAGAAAGATGTTTTGTGCAGGTGTGGCTAGGGTGTTTAATCCAGGAACGAAATTTGATTATGTAGTAACGTTAGTTGGCGGTCAAGGTATAGGTAAATCTTATATTATTGGTCGTATTGGCAAAAAATGGAGTTCTGACAGTATGAGTACAGTTATTGGTAAAGAAGGTATGGAACAGATTCAAGGATTTTGGGTTATTGAACTTGCGGAATTATCGGCAGTTCGTAAAGCTGAAGTTGAACAAATAAAGCATTTTATTACTAAGCGTGAAGATAGTTTTCGACCTGCGTATGGTAGACGTACAGAACGTTTTCCTAGACAGTGTATATTTATAGCTTCTACAAATAATAATGATTTTATTCGTGATCAAACTGGTGGTCGTCGTTGGTGGCCAATAATGGTAGATAAGAATAAACGAAGATTAAATCCTTTTGAAATTAGCGAAGATACTATTGACCAGTTGTGGGCAGAAGCTAAAGAACTATATGAGGGTGGCGAAAAATTGTATCTTGATGAAGAAATGGAGCAAGAAGCCAAAAAAGTACAAGAACAACATACTGAAGAAAGCCCATTAGCTGGCATGATACGTGAATTTATTGAAAAAGAAATACCTGAAAATTGGGCAGAGTTGAGTATCAGTGATAAGCAAGATTTCATTCGTGGTGATGGATTTGAATATAATGGACCACTTGTCAAACGTGATAGAATATGTGCTTTAGAAATTTGGGTAGAACTATTAAATGGTGATGTGAAGAAATTAACTAGAGCTATGGCCACAGAAATAAATGATGTATTAAGAAAAACAGAAGGCTGGAAACAACCCCGAAGTCCAATGAGAATAAAGCGTTATGGTTTACAAAAAGGATTTAAAAGAATTAATAAAATTGTAAATATCATTTGAAATGAAAATTTAGTATGTGTGCTTAATAAATACTATAAAATAGGGTTTTCTGAGGTTTTGTATACTAAGTATACCAAATTTATAAATAGATTCACGAAATTAAGAAAATAAAAGACATATGTACATTATTTTCTTAATTTATATAGCTTATATAGAACAAAGTATACTTGGTATACCTAGAAAAAGAGTGAGTTATGTTAGAAAAACAAATTGAAAAATATTTTACAGATAAGTTGAAGAAATTGGGTTGTATTGTTTGGAAATTTACTAGCCCAGGGACGGCGGGCGTACCGGATAGAATAGTAATCATGCCGTATGGGAAAGTAGTTTTCGTGGAATTGAAAGCACCAAATAAAAGCCCTAGAGAAATACAATGGGAACGTATAAAGCAATTAATAAATCATGGTGTAGACGTATGGGTAATAAGTAGTAAAGACCATGTTGAGTTATTTATAAATGAGTATAGCAAAGAAGGTGATTTATGATTGAAATACGAGCCAAGAGTTTATCAAAAATATGCCACAGACAAAATAATAAATAATGAAGCTATTGCTTTAATGCTGGATATGGGTATGGGAAAAACAGTATCCACCTTAACAGCAATATCTGAGCTTATGTATGATTATTGGGTAGTAAATAAAGTATTAGTGATAGCACCAAAAAGAGTAGCACAAGTAACATGGCAAGATGAAATAAACCAGTGGGAACATCTAAAAGATTTGCGAGTATCTGTAATTTGTGGTGATTTAAAACAGCGAAAAAAAGCATTAAATATGCAGGCAGATATATATACTATCAACCGTGAAAATATCGGCTGGTTAGTAGATAGTTTAGGTAAAAAGTGGGATTTTGATATGGTGGTGATAGATGAATCATCGTCATTTAAAAATCATCGTAGTCAGCGATTTCGAGCATTGAAAAGAATAAGACCTTTTATCAAACGTATAGTAGAACTAACTGGAACGCCAGCACCAAATGGACTCATGGACTTATGGAGTCAAATATATTTATTAGATGGTGGTAAAAGGTTAGGTAAGACTATAACACAATATCGTAAAAATTATTTTAGGCCCGCACAAACAAATGGTCATGTGGTTTTTAGTTATGAAACCTTACCGCATGCAGAACAGGAAATATATAGCAAAATATCAGATATCTGTGTAAGTCTAAAATCAGGTGATTATCTTGATTTGCCACCAGTTATTTATAATCAGGTATCTATTAAATTACCAAAAAACATCATGTCAAAGTACTATGAATTTGAACGAGAATTAGTATTAAGTATGTCTGATGAAATAATTACAGCAAGTAGTGCAGGCGTTTTAACAGGTAAGTTATTACAATTTGCAAGCGGAGCTATTTATGATGAAGGTAGAAATATTATAAATATCCATGATTATAAACTTGATGCTTTAGAAGAAATACAAGTTGATAACATAGGCAAAAATCTTATGGTCATTTATTGGTATCAGCATGATAAAGATAAGATATTAAAAAGATTTCCTAAAGCTAGAGTATTACAGAATATACAAGATTTGCGAGATTGGAATAATGGCAAAATAGAAATGGGTTTACTTCATCCAGCTAGTGCAGGTCACGGTTTAAATTTACAGCATGGCGGAAATATTGTTATTTGGTATAGCATTACATGGAATTTAGAACTATATCAACAAGCAAATAAACGATTGCATAGACCAGGGCAAAAAGAAAAAGTAGTTATACATCATTTAATCGCTAAAGATACTGAAGATGAGAGAGTAATGCAAGCACTTTCAGATAAAGCAAATGGTCAGCAATCAATGATGGAAGCAGTAAAAGCTAAAATAGCTAAATATATGAAAGGGTGATAATTATGTCGTGTAAATATAGTTATTTTGATGATGGCATCTTTTTATGCAGTCTTAGGCGACATAAACAACAATGTATTTTAGGAAAACCCGATTTGAAAAAATGTATGGCTAATGGATATAAAAAATATAAAGAAGGGATAAAATGCAAAAATACGAACAAAATATCCTAACAAATTCTGGTCATTGTAGTGATCCAGTAGCTAATAAAGTAATAAATAAAGGTAGATTAGGATTTTGTCAAAGAGTAGTTAATTTATTTGTAAAGTTTCTTAGTAGAAGAAGATATATGGTGCTTAATTTAGTTATTAGAGATGTAAAAGATAAAAAAACATATAAAGCAAAGGATTTTGATTTATGAGAATACCAACAAGATATGAACTAAAACAAATGGAACGTGAACAAGATAAAAAATATATTTTAGGAACTTGTATAATTTTTGTGCTTGTAGGAATAAGCTTAATTTTAATTGGATAATTTAAAGGGTAGCTTTTGGCTACCCTATTAGTATTTGGAGGATTAATGTATGTGTAAGGATATTTTGTGTAATATTTGTTTAACTTATGAAGGTAAAGCTGTGCATATGCAGGCTAAAGGCGATTATTTTAAATGCCCTGAATGTGGAGCTGAATTGTGGCCACAAGATATGAATTTTGCCAATCATTGGGAAAAAGAACGACAACAAAATTTAATGTATAAGGCAATGAGCTTACAAGAAGGAGAACAGATAAAAGGTGGCGTTAATAACGGCAAAGGTAGACGAAAAGCTAATAATAAAAAGACTTTAGCACAAATAAATGCGGGTTTATCAATAAATTTTGAATCTCGATAATTGTTATTTTTTGACAAATGTGTTATACTACATTTACTTGGTAGTGTATCTACTTTTAAATAAGCCATCCATTTAAGGGATTGGCTTATTTTTTTTGCAGGAATAGACATATTGGTGTCGAAAATTCTCTAAAAAAATAAAATGTTTCATACAAAAATTAGGTGGTGAGGGAGGAATGGCGTATGATGAAAAAATAAAGAAAATGATACGCAAAGCGTATCAAAATGGAACTAATTTTGAGGAGATTTCTAAGCAATATAAAATTGCTGTAAGTACTGTTAAACGTTGGGCTTATAGAGATAAATGGGTACAAAAAAATGATACGAAAAATAAAACTGAAACAAAACGAAATTTGAAAAAAATATGTGTTGGAAAATTGCAAAATACTAATGCAGTAAAACATGGTTTATTTTCAAAATATTTACCAGAAGAAACGCTGGAGTTGGTCGGCAGTATTGAAAATATGTCGCCAATAGATATTTTATGGGAAAATATTTGTCTTAAATATGCAGCAATCATACGTTCACAAAAATTAATGTACGTAGAGGATGCTAATGACTGTACAAAAAGAATAACTTTAGAAGGTGAAGCTATAGCTTATCAATACACAGAAGCCTACGAAAAACAGGCTTCTTTTTTAATTGCACAATCAAGGGCTATGGGGACACTGATGAACCTTATTAAGCAATATGAAGAACTTTGTCGTTCGGATTTTGCAACAGAAGAACAAAAGTTACGTATTGAAAAACTTAAAACAGAAATATCTAAGGTAAAAGAAGATGAGCCTATAAAAGCTACAATTATAGATAATATTCCTGATGTAGAGGTGAAAACGAGTGCAGATAAATTTGAATGACTTGATAGCACCAATCTTTTATAAGCTTCATCATCAAGTGAAAAATCACGAATATACTCACTATTGGCTTCGAGGTGGTCGAGGTAGTACAAAATCATCATATATTAGCATTGAAATTATAATTGGCATGATGAAAAATTCAAATTACAATGCAATCGTTTTTCGTAAAGTTGGACATTATTTAAAAGAAAGTGTCTTTGAACAGCTTATATGGGCAATAGATAAATTAAACGTGTCTAACTTTTGGAAAATAAGTCTTTCACCACTTGGACTGACTTATAAACCTACAGGTCAACGTATTATTTTTCGCGGCTGTGATGATCCTAAAAAATCTAAATCAGTAAAACTTCGCAAAGGCTATTTTGCTTACTGCTGGTATGAGGAATTGGACGAGTTCACAGGTATGAATGAAATAGATACATTAAATCAATCTATTCTTCGTGGTGGTGATAAGTTTTGGGTATTTTATTCATTTAATCCACCTAAAAGTAAAAATGCTTGGGTGAATTATGAAGCTACTAACCCAAGACCAGATAAAATTGTTCATACTTCTTGTTATTTAGATGTCCCGCAAAATTGGTTAGGTCCACAATTTCTAATTGAAGCTGAAACTTGTAAAATACAAAATTATAAAAAATATCTACATGAATTCATTGGTAAAGCAATTGGTACAGGTGGAAATGTCTTTGAAAATGTAGAAGAAAAGACTATAACTGATGAAATGATTAATGGCTTTAAAACTATAAGACATGGCATTGATTTTGGTTTTGCAGTGGATGCATTTGCTTATGTTCAAGGTGCATATGATGGTAAATATTATGATTTGTATTTATTTGATGAAGTTTATCAGATAAAACTTACTAATGAATTAGCAGCTAAGAAAATAAAGCCTAAGCTTATGAGATATGAGTATAGCGTAATTATGGCAGATAGTGCGGAGCCAAAGAGCATTGTAACGCTTAGAAATTTAGGTCTTAATGTTTATGGTGCTAAAAAAGGACCTGATAGCGTTAATTATGGAATGAAATGGCTTCAGAGCTTAAATCACATATATATTGACCGGCAAAAATGTCCGAATACGTATAAAGAATTTGTGAATTATGAATATGAGCGAAATAAGGATGGTGAATTTATATCTGCTTATCCTGATAAAAACAATCATACGATTGATGCCTGTAGATATGCTTTTATAAACGATATGCCGGTTAGAAATAAAAAAAGTTTTTGGTGAGGAGGTGAAAAAATGGATTTAGACGTAGCCAAAAAGTTAATTTCTAATTATGTAGCTGGTCATTGCGATTTTGTTACGAAAGCTGATGTGGCTGAACGTTATTACAAAGTTGAAAATGATATTTTGTTTTATAAGGAACATTGTCCTGATGAGTTAAAAAATCCACTTCGAAGTGCAGATAATCGGGTACCATTCAGTTTTTATAATTTATTAGTAAATCAAAAAGCTAGTTATCTATTCACTTATCCACCAATCTTTGATACGAAAGATAATGACTTAAACACTTTAATTGTAGATACACTAGGCGATGATTATGCTAAAAAGTGCAAGGATTTATGTGTAAATGCTTCTAATAGTGGCATGGCATGGTTACATTATTGGGACGATAATGAAAAAGGATTTTGTTATGCTGTTGTTCCATCAACACAAGTCATACCAGTATGGTCCAAGAAACTAAATAAAAAGCTTTTGGCAGTTTTAAGATATTATACAGATATTGATGATGATGGAATCAGCTGGACAATATATGAATATTGGACAGATACACAATGTCAAGCATTTAGGCGCCGTAATGGTAAGGAGTATTCTATAAGAAATGATTTAATGGATTATCCAATGTTTTTTTACGATATTCCCACAGCAAATGATAATAGTTATTCTAATATTTACACTCACAACATGGGTGTAGTTCCTTTTATTCCATTTGCTAATAATAATTTGCAAACATTGGACCTCGATAATATAAAAAAGCTAATTGATAGTTACGATAAAACTTATAGTGGTTTCGTAAATGACCTTGAAGATATTCAGCAAGTTCTTTTTGTACTAACCAATTATGGCGGAATGCGTGAAGAAGGCGTAAAAGGTATTGTTGATTTTCTGCGTAAGCTAAAAAAATATAAAACAATTAATCTTGATAGTGCTGGTACTGGCGACCAAAGTGGTCTTTCTACAATAACAATAGAAATACCAGTAGAAGCAAGAAAAGAACTTTTAGAAATAACAAGAAAAGCTATTTTTTCTATGGGGCAGGGTATAGATCCTCAGCAGCAGAGTTTTGATAGTACTAGCGGAGAAGCTATGAAGTTTCTATATTCACTTTTAGAGCTTAAAGCAGGGCTTATGGAAACGGAATTTCGCCTAGGCTTTGGTGAACTTGTTCGCGCTATCTGTCGCTATCACAATAAGGATGTTAAAAATATCATCCAGACATGGACCAGAAACGCTATAAGGAGTGAAAGTGAGCTTGTAGATATTTGCAGTAAATCCAAAGGCATCATATCCGATAAAACTATTATAAAAAATCACCCTCTTGTTGATGACCCGGAACAGGAAGAAAAACAGATAGCCAAAGAGCAGAAGGAACAACAGGATATTTATAATGATGACGGTTATAACGGCAAAGGTGGTGATGAATAATGTATAAATGGATGAAAGAGTATTACACGGCTTTCGGCAAGGATTTCCCGTTCAGTAAAGTAGCGGATTTGAATGAATATGAAATAATCCGCATTATCCAGTATTGTATCAAGACCAATACGGAATATACCGAAAGTACAGAGGAAGATATTACCGAAGCTGTAGTCGGCGAGGCAAAAGTTAATAAATCCAAAACAGGAAAGGAAGAATAAAACTATGTATACAAAACATGATTGGCAGGACGGAGAACTTATTACAAAAACTCTGATGAATAATATGGAAGCAGGCATTGAAGATGCCAATAATCGAGCTATGACACCGGGTCCGGCTGGAGCTGACGGTAAATCCGCTTTTGATATTTGGAAAGAACAGGAAGGCAATGCCGATAAAACGGAAACGGACTTCTTAAATTCGCTCAAGGGTGAAAAGGGAGATAAAGGCGACACTGGCGAACAAGGACCAAAAGGCGATAAGGGTGAAAAAGGTGATACAGGTGCTCAAGGTCCGCAGGGCGAAAAAGGCGATACAGGAGAGCAGGGCCCTGCCGGCAAGGATGGCGCAGCTGGTGCTAAAGGTGATACAGGTGCAAAAATTACATCTATCGAGATTAATGTTAACGGTACAGCAATTACCGGCACAGCACATTTAGATGATGAAAGTACGGCATCTATTACGGGCACATATACAGCCGGAGAATAAAGGAGATAAACAATGAATGTTGAAGAATATATTGCTTCGTTAAATCTTGACGGTGAAGCTAAGAAAAAAGCTACTGAAGGTTTAAAGAACTTTTTAAAAGATAATTATGTAGAAAAAGCAAAATTTGATGAAGTCGCTACAGCCAAATCCAATCTGGAAACGCAGATTAAAGAGCGCGACAAACAGCTTGAAATGTTGAAAAAGACAGCTGGCGATAAGGAAAAACTTGAAGCTACGATTAAACAGTTGCAGGAAGATAACAAATCCGCAAAAACAAAGTACGAAACGGATTTGAAAAATCTCCGTATTGACAGCGCAGTAAAGCTAAAATTAAGCGGCACAGCGCAAGATGTGGATATCGTAGCTGGTTTGATTGATAAAACTAAATTAATTGTTGGAGATGATGGCTCCATTACAGGCTTAGATGAACAGATTAATCCTCTGAAACAATCTAAGCCTTTCTTATTTAAAGAAATAAAATCAAAAGGTGGGAGCTATGACCCTGCTAGTGGAGCTGGAGGGAATACAGTTAATCCATTTAAGAAAGAAACATTTAATTTGACAGAGCAAGGTAAATTATTTAAAGAAAATCCTGCACTTGCAAAATCTTTAGCACAGGAAGCAGGTATTAGTATTGGGGGTATTAATTAATGGCAACAACATTATCTGATATTATCGTACCAGAACTATTTAATCCTTATGTAATTCAACGTTCTATGGAATTATCTGCACTTTACCAAAGCGGAATTGTTAGTAATAATGCAGAGTTTGACCGCTTGGCAAGTGAGCCGGCACCAATCCACCATATGCCATTTTTTGAAGATTTGACAGGAGATGCTGAAATTGTAATTGAAGGAAATAAGTTAACACCTGCTAAAATTACATCTAATCAAGATGTATCTACTACTATTCGTCTTGCTAAAGCTTGGGCTGCTACAGATTTATCCGCACAACTATCTGGAAAAGACCCTATGGAAGCTATTGCAACACTTGTTGCTAAATATTGGGAACGTCAACGACAAAAAGTATTACTTCGTATTCTTAAGGGCGTTTTTTCGTCTGAAAAAATGAAAGCAGAACATGTATATGATGTATCTAGTAAGGCTGGTAAACTTGCCAATATTTCTGCTTCTGCTTTTATTGACGCCCTTCAACTTTTAGGAGATGCACAAGACCAACTTACAGGTGTAATTATGCACTCTAAAACAAAATCTTATTTAAAACAGCAAAACCTCATTTCTACAGAAAGAGATAGTAATTCTGTAGAATTTGAAACATATCAAGACCGTAGAGTAATTGTAGATGATGGTTGCCCTCTTGATGGTGATGTATACACAACTTATCTTTTTGGACAGGGAGCTATTGCATTAGGTAATGGCAGTCCAGAAGGTTTTGTTGCTACCGAAACTGACCGAGAAAAATTAATGGGTTCTGGTATTGATTATCTTATCAATCGTCAGTGCTTTATTATGCACCCTAGAGGTATTAAATGGACTAATACAGCACGAGCTAATGTAGAAACTCCTACATTTAAAGAACTTGAAAATCCTACAAACTGGGAACGAGTTTATGATAAAAAACAAATTCGTATGGTAGCCTTTAAGCATAAAGTGGGATAGTATTTTATTATGGATAGTGAAAGCTATTGGATAAAACGAGCCGAAGAGCGTGAACAAGAATGGAATAAAAAGTCTAAAGGTACTATTGAAAAAGAGCTTGCTAATTATTATAAGCAGGCTCTTTTACGTATTGAAGATGATATTGCTGTTTTGTATGGTAGATTTGCTAAAGATAATAAATTAACATATGCTGAAGCTAGTAAAATGCTTACAAGTAATGAATTTAAGCAATGGCAAATGTCTATGGAAGATTATTTGAACGCTATTACAGATAGTAAAGATAATAAATTACTATTAGAGCTGAATACATTGGTTATGCGTAAGCGTATTTCAAGATTAGACAAATTATATGGCGATACATTAAAAAATCTTTATAAGCTTGGTACTGAAACTGAGAAAAGTATTACTGAATTTTTAACAGATGCCTATAAAGATAATTATTATAAAAACTTATTTGATGTTGGTAAAAGTATTAATATTAAATCATCAGCAATAGAAGTTGACGATAAAAAAATTAGTAAAGTATTAAATAGTTCATGGTCTGGCAAAAATTATAGTGAGCGTATTTGGAAAAATACCAATAACTTAGCTAAATTAATTAAACATGAAATTACAGATGGCTTTCATCGTGGTGTATCAATTCAAAAAATGTCTAATTTGGTGCAGGAGCGTATGAATGTAGGTAGGTATGAAGCTACTAGATTAGTACGTACAGAAATGAATTATGTACAAAATCAAGCCAGCTTAGATAGTATCAAAGAAGCAGAAATGAAATATTTTATATTTCTAGCTACTCTTGATAAAAAAACGTCTACATTGTGTCGTAGCCATGATAGGAAGATTTACCCTATAGATGAAGCACAAGCTGGAAACAATATGCCACCACTTCATCCTCACTGCCGTTCAACGATTGCAGGTAATTTAACCGATTATGATACAGGTCGCGGCAAACGAACGGCGAAAAATAAAGACGGCAAGCGAATTATCATCCCTGCCGCTATGAATTATGATGATTACTACAAAGTCTATATTGAAAAATCCATGTCATTCAGTCAGTGGGAAAAAGCACACAAAAAGCTGACAGTTAACGCTAATAAACCGACACTTAAAGAATTAATCAAAAATACGGATATAAAAAGTTGTACAAAAGATGATATTATCAATATCGGACGAAACGTATGCGAACAGTTTGATATTAAAAATAAAATCGGCGATAAAAAAGCCTTAAAAGAAGTATTCAGCAATTTCCGTGAAATGGGCGGCAAACTTTCATCGGAACAATGGGCAAAAGGAAGTAACAAAATTACTAAACAACAACTTAGTGAAGCATTTTCCTATTATCCAAAAGACTGGGTAAATTATTTAACTGATAGCGGAAAAAAACTGTATACTTTAATAACCAATAGAGGATTTTTTAATGAAGGAGCTGTTATGGCTAATGGTAAATATTATGCTACAAAGTTTCCAGACTACAAAACAGGTTATGTATCAATTCATATGAACGGAATGCGCAAAACAACACCTTACCATGAAATAGGTCATTATGTTGAATATTTCAATAAAAATGCTCTTAGAATATCTAAAGAGTTTTTAAAAGACCGTACTAAAGATGAAAAATCTGTACTGTTAAGAGAAATTCTTTTCAATTCAAGATATAAGAAGGATGAAACAACTAAGCCGGATGATTTTATAAGCCCTTATATCGGTAAGGACTATCCAGATGCTTCCGAAGTATTAAGCGTGGGGTTAGAATTAGTATTTGAACCAACGAAGCAACTGAAAAAAGTCGAACTTATCAATGGCGAATATAAGCCTATTTATGCTACAATAAAAGATGATATAGAATTTTTGTATTTAATTATAGGATTAATATTGAAAGCATAAAGAGGGATATAATGTGGACAAAATATAAAGCCTTTGGTGAGGAATATGCAAAAGCATTGGCGCGATTTGATGAGGCATATGATAAATATTTAAAAAAATTTGGTGAAAATTCTCTTGACCGTGTACTTTTAAGCGAACCTTTAATACACCAACCAACAAAACTTGATGTTAATGAGACAAATAGGGATACTAGAATGCTTGAAGAAGCAATAGAAAATAATAAACCGCTAGAACAGATACCGAAAGAAATATGGGAAAAAATGATATTTTAAAAGATAATTTTTAGCACTTGCAGAAATGTGAGTGCTTTTCTTATGCCTAAATTTAGAAAGAAGGGATAATATGACACCTGCCGAAGCAGTAGCGGATATTACTGCCAAAATAAAAACAATCCGCGGCGATACTAAAATCGACGAGGCTGTACTTAGTATTTATGTTGAAAAACTTGTCAGCGACATACTTGATTACTGCCACAGGGACGATTTTCCGCGCGCTTTAACGTTCACCTGCGTGGATTTAATAAATAAACGTATTAGCGACGAACAGACGGCGGCGGAAGGAGCGGCACAGCTTAAAAGTATTGAAGCCGGTGATACTAAGTTTGAATTTAATGTGGCGGCGGCGATTTCTTCCGGTGTTTTAAATGACTTGGATTTTGACAGTATCAAGCCAAAATTGAATTTATATCGAAAGATTGCGGGGTTTTGCTCATGCCGATACCATCACAATTAAACAATCTGCTTAGTAAATATATGTATCATGACAATGTTACCGTCTGCCGTCAAACTAATACTATTGATGATGAAGGCGCAGATGATTATGCGGTGCAGGAAATTTACAGCGATATTCCCTGCAAATTGTATCAGAGCGGTAAACCTTTTACCGTGCAGAATACGGACAGACAGGTGGATATTATCACGGATTTAAAATTATTTCTGCCACCGCAATATGATGTTCTGCCTAACGATATTTTGAAAATATCCCGCAATGGGCAGGAATTTTTATTGAACGTTGTAAAATCGTTTAAGTACAAATCACATCAGGAAGTAACGGTAAAGCGAAATGATGAAGCAAGATGAGTGTTGAAATTGAGGGTATTGACGATTTTATCGCTAAACTTGATAATGCTGTAAAAAAGATACCGAAAAAACGCAATGAATTTGTAAAAAAATCTGCTGAAAATCTTATTAAATATACAAAAGATTTAACTCCTGTTGATACCGGTAATTTGAAAAATAATTGGCAGCGCACGCGCCCGTATATGGGCAGTATAAAAGTCTATAATAACACGGAATATGCTGCACATATGGAATACGGACACCGTGTAAAAAACCGCAAAGGCGAATGGGTAAAAGACGAAAACGGCAAAATAAAATTTGTTAAGGGCGTTTATATGCTTCATCAGGGAGTTGAAGAATTGAGGGATAATTTCGAGGAAGACGCTAAACTGATTATAGGTGATATATTTAAATGATTAGACTACTTGATATAAAAAAGGAGCTAACAGCTCTTTTGAAATCCAAATTCGATTATAAGGTTCATTTCGATAATGTAGAAAAATCGAGTGAACCTTATTTTTATGTCGAAATGATGCCACGGCGCAAAACAGTTGATGAATTTTTAACGGATAAATCTATACAGATTGATATAATGTTGGTTTTGCTTTCAGATGAATACGGCAGGATAAAGAGGTCTATTTTATACGATACGGCTGATACCTTAGACAGCTTAATCAGACCTGTATTTCACATAAAGGATAGGTGCATTACCGTTCTTGAAAGTCAAACACGATTTGTTGATGAAGTTCTGCATTATGTTTTTTATCTTGATTTTGCGGATTGTTTAACCGATAAAGAAAGTTCTGCTATTATGTATGATTTAATGCAAACGCTAGAACTTAATTTAAAATAGGAGATGATTTTAATGGCTAACGAAAAAGAAATATTCGGTATGCCGAAAGTACTTATAACTTTTAAAACAAAATCTACAACAGCAATTGCCCGTTCTGCCCGCGGCATTGTGGCCATGATTTTGAAAAACGAAACAACGGACGTTATGAAATCTTATAAAATTTCCGATATCACAGATATTCCGGATAAAGGACTTACGGATAAAAATGTCGATTTAATTAAAAAATGTCTGCTCGGTACGCCGCTACGTATTTTAGTATATACAATTCCGGATGATACTGTAGCAGAGCCGACAGTAAATCAGTCTTACGTACTTAAACAGATTAGCAATATTAAATGGAATTATATTTGCGCACCGACAGCTTCCGGCAGTGAACAGGAAGATTTGGACAGCTGGATTAAAACGCAGCGTAGTAATAAATATAAAACATTTAAAGCTGTACTTGCCAACATGGCAGCTGATGACAAGGGCATTATTAATTTTTGTACAGGAGATATCAAGGTACCTAATCCCGATTACGTGGAAGATGCCACTGAAACACCTGCGGCAATTATCGGCGAAGCTATTGTAGGAGATAGTACTGTAGCAAATGACGATACGGTTAAGCCATATACTATTTACACGGCGACGGAATACACGGCACGTATTGCCGGCATTTTGGCGGGACTTAGTCTGGATAGAAGTGCAACATATTATCAATTGCCTGAAGTTGAAAGCGTAGAAACGTATGAAGATATTGACAGCTTAATTGATAAAGGACAACTGTTACTCGTTGATGAAGGTGACGGCGACGGCGTTAAAATTGCCCGTGCCTGCAACAGTCTTACGACATTTACAACTGACGTGGGTCAGGATTTCCGTTCCATAAAAATTGTTGAATGCATCGACATGATAACGGATGATATTCGTGATACGTTCAAATCGGATTATGTCGGCAAAGTGATAAATGATTATAATCATAAAATGCTGTTTATTTCGGCTATAATGGTTTATTTTAGCGGCTTAAAAGGAAATGTACTGGATAATAGTCCTACGGCGCAAAATACTGTTGATATAGATGAGGAACAGCAGAAAAATTATGCAATATTGAAAGGTGAAGATGTCGCTGAAATGACAGTACAGCAAATTCGCGAATATAATACGGGAACCAATGTTTATTTAACAGGCCGTATTACGCCGGTTAACGCTATGGAAGATTTGACGATTGATTTTACTATGTAAAGGAGAGTTATAAATGGGAAGAGAAGCAGAAGCTGTAAAATACAGAGGACGCCGCCGCTGGAACGGCAGCTGGGGAAAAGTATGGTGGGACAATGAGCTTTTGTTTGAAATTCAGAAGTTTGAAGCAAAGGTAACCGCCGACCGTGAAGATGTATTTATTTCTATCAGTAAAGATAGTAAAATCGTATCTTTAACCGGTGAACTTTCCTTTACAATTAAATCCGTTGTGAACAGAAATATTAATAAGTATCTTGAAGCATGGAAACAGGGGCTTGACCCGCGCGGCACCTTTATCGGTTTGATTGATGACCCGGATGCTGTGGATGGACAGAAAGAACGCTGTTCTATTGATAATGTCTGGTTTAATGACTTGCTCTTGATGAGTTTTGAAAAAGGCAAAGTCGTGGAAAAAGAATTTACGGCAGGATTTACACCTGAAGATGCATCTTTCATTGAAACTATCGGTGCATAATTATTTTTAATAAGGAGATTATATAAATGGCTATTAGTGTAAAAGAACTTATTGAACAGAAAGAAAAAATTGAAGGCAATAAAAAAATTTTGTATGATATCGAAACATCTATAGGCACAATTACCGTAAAACAGCCGGACGCAAGTTTCGTCGCTGATATTTTAAAATTGGATAACGTAAATGAACTTATGATTTTAGATAATGTTGTTGAGCCCAATTTAAAAGATAAAGATTTACAAAAAGCGTATAACTGTATAGAGCCGACGGATATTATCGGTAAGTTGTTTAAAGCCGGTGAAATAGGTAATATTGCAACAGCTATTATGAAATGTGCTGGATATGAAAGTCTTGAAGCCAAGGTGCATGAAGAAATAAAAAACTGATAGATGAGAACTGGGAAGCGGCAACAGCCGCTTTTTTGCTTCTCAAAGGTCATACATTAGAATATTTTTTTAACATGAGTTATTTGGATAAACTTTTTGCTTATACGGCAATGCGCAAACAGCAGGAAATTGAAGCTCAGAAAATAGAATTTGAAGCACAGCTTGCCGGTGTCAAGCTAGTTAGGAGGTAGTTAAATGGCTGATGATGCAAGACTTACAGCACGGCTGGAAGCAAAAGACAACATGACAGCGACTATAGTTAAGTCGAAAAAAGCACTGAAAGATTTACAAAGTCAGGCACAGGCTACCTCTAAAACTACAGATGGTATTGTTAAATCTTCGGCAAGAGCCGGTGAAGGTTTAAAAGAATTAGCACAAAACGCCGACAAAGCTAAAACGGCACTTGGAGGAATAAAAAACAGCTCTGTATCCGTATCTGTCCGGGATATGGTAACATCACCCTTAAGTTCCATAAAATCAGGACTTAGCAGTATCGCAGGCAAGTCTTATTCTGTAGGCATTCACGCTAAAGACAGTGCTACAGACACCATTTTAAAGGTTAAATCGGAATTATCCGGTATTATGGGCAAAACATATACGGCTATACTGAATGTAAAAGCTAATACCAACCCGATGAATTCTATGGGTAATACTTTAAATGAGTTCACAAACGGAATGCTTATGCCGACAAGTATACAAATGGCAGGTGCCGCCGGTATCGGTTATGGTGTGTACGATACCATAAAAACAAGTATGGATTTTGATGCTCAGTTATCTGCTATTAAATCACTTACGCCAAAAGAAGGTTTAGACGGTATGAGCCGCGATGATGTTATGGCACAGGTAAGAGCACGTGCAAAAGAACTCGGGCAGGCTACGGCATTTGGCAATAAGGAAGTAGCACAGGGAATGACTGAGCTTATAAAAGCCGGTATTTCTTTAAAAGATGTATTGGGCGATGCTAGTGAGGCGGCTTTAAACTTGGCCACGGCCGGTGATTTGGCACTGCCGGAAGCGGCGGAGATAATGAGTACAGCAATGAATACATTCGGCGTTAAGGACGCAACTCATGCCACAAATATTTTAGCCGGTGCGGCGAATGCTTCCGCAACGAGCGTTCATGAAATGAAGTATTCCCTTTCCGCTGTCGGTATCGTAGCCAAAAAAGCCGGCATGGATTTTGATGAGGTAAATACAGCTCTTGCGCTTATGGCTTCCCGTGGGCTTAAAGGCTCAGATGCCGGTACAAGTTTAAAATCCATGTTACAGCAGATTGAACCTGCAACAAAACCGGCAGTAGCAGCATTTGAAAAGCTGGGTTTATTAAAAGATGGCAAAAATCAGTTTTATAATGAAAAAGGTCAACTTCGTTCTTTAGGTGAAATAGCAGATATTCTGCACGAAAGTACGCAGGGACTTACAGAGCAGGAATTAAATTCACTTTATAAAGACGCTTTTGGTTCTGACGGTATTCGTGCAGCGCAGGTTCTCGGTGAATTTACAAGTAAGTCCGTTAAGGATATGTATGATGAAATGACGAAAGTTACAGCTAAAGAACAATCTGAAACAATGCTGGATAATTTGAAAGGTGATATTGAACAGCTCGGCGGCGCGTGGGAGAATTTTCAAGATACACTTATGGAAGGCTCAGCAACAGGCGGGCTAAGAAGTCTTGTTAAGGAAATCACTGAACTTGTTTTAGATGCTAACAAATTATTTGAAAACGGTTTTACATTCTGGGGAACATTCGACCTTGTAACAAAACCATTCAGAGACGCATTTTCAAAGATGATACAGATGGACGGCATGGGTTCAGTTGCCGCCGGTGCAGGTTTGTTTATCGGACTTATTGCCGGAGCAAAGAAATTTTATAATATCGTTGCTAAATCCGTACAAAGTGTTAAAAATCTGATTGATATTGCCAAAGGTATTCCTAAAGATTTGCCGGGTTCAGTACCTAATAATCTGCCGACAAATCTCCCTGGACAGACTGTAAAAGATGTTATTCTAAATGCCCAAAATGTTTACGTAAACGGCAAAAATCAACCGGGTGAAACGCCGCCGACAATACCAAATGAGCCCAGTGCGCCGCCTACGGATAAACCGAAAACCCCGCCTGCAAAACCTACTATCTGGAGTAATACAAAAGATGCAATAAAAACAGGCTGGAATTATGGCGGTGGTATAAATAAAGCCAATATTGCCCTTACCGTTCCTTTTGCCGCGTATGATATATACAGTGCCGACGAGGGAGAAAAAGGCGCTGCCGTTGCACGAGCCGGCGGAGGTCTTGCAGGCGGCTGGGCAGGTGCAAAACTTGGCGGAGCAACAGGTGCTGCAATCGGTTCCGTTCTCCCTGGTATCGGTACGGGAGCCGGTGCAATTATCGGCGGTGCTATCGGTGGTATTGGCGGCAGTATTTTAGTCAGTCAATTTGCCGACAGTATTTCAAGACTTTTCGATTTTTCTGCGGATAACAATATTATAAAACGCATCAATGACAGTTCATGGGGACAAGCTCAAAACATGTCAGCTGCAACAAATATGAATATATCGCAAATGCAGTATGACGGAGTAAGTACTTCATTTAATAATATTGCAGAACAAAGCGGACAGGCTCAACTGCAATTCGCTCAGGCGCAAATGAGCAGCCAGCAACAAATGTATTCAGGTTTTCGAGATTTTGTTTCCGGTATTTGGGGTGAAATCACTGACAATGTTAACATTGCCGGACAAATGCAACTTGAAAGTAATCAAATACAGGTTGAAGGGCAAAAACAGGCGTTTTCAGGGCTTAAAGACTTTGCAACGGAAATCTGGAACGGTATTACCGATACAACTAATACGGCAGGGCAGATGCAGGTACAAAATGCACAAATACAGACACAGGCAAATATAGAAATGTGGAACAGCATTTGGCAGTCTGCCGCAAATGCATGGGAAAGTATTCAAAGCAAGTGGAGTGAAGCCGTAAGCTGGTTCACCGGCAATATATATAATCCGCTACAGAGTTTGGCGCAAAGTGCAGGTGCAGGAATTGCCACCGGCATAAATAGTGCAATTGCCACTATACAAAGTGCATGGGCAGGTGTAGTCAACTGGTTTGAAGCAAATGTTTTTGGACCGATTAGACAAAAATATATTGAACTTAAAAATTCTGCACCGTCTCCTGTTCAAAGCGTACTCAGTTTTGTTGATGGCGGTATTGGTCATAATGCTACAGGTACAATGAACTGGACAGGCGGTCTTACCGAGATAAATGAACGCGGCGGCGAAATTGTTGACCTTCCGACCGGCAGTCGCATATATCCGGCACAGACAACGGAACGTATTATTCAGCATGAATTTGCCGAAAATACATCTAATGTTAGCGGCGGCAATGTAACAATTACCGGCAATACTTTTATTGTTCGTAATGAGCAGGATATCGATGAAATCGCTTATAGACTGATGTCTCTTATGCGGCAAGTTAATGCAAACTTTGGAGGTGCATATTAATGAGCCTTGACAGTTTTATGAATAAAGCCTACAGCGTAGTAAATTTATTATCTTTGGCATTAGGGAATGAAACTGCTGCCAAACGGCAAATAATATTAAGTTCAGACAATGAAAAATTCACTATTCCTGTTACTCCCCGCAGTTACGAAATAAAAACAGCACAAAATAATGAAACAATAGATATCCTTGATTTCGGTGAAGCTATGCTATTTGGCAATGCAAAACTTAAACGGCTTAGTTTTTCCGGCTTTTTCCCGCATCCGAAACATGATTATCCGTTTATCGTGGGAGATGTTAAAAATCCGATTGAATGCGTGGAACTACTCACAAAGTGGAAAGAAGCTAAAAAGCCGATAAGGGTAATAATAACCGACAGCCCCGTAAATTTGATGATGGGGCTTCGGGAATTCACCTACCGTGAACAGGACGGCACAAGGGATATTTATTACAAATTATCTTTTATTGAATATAAAGAGCTTAATACACCAAGTGCTAATAATGAAAAACAAATAGACGAAACCACAGGCTTGAAAAAACGAACTGATGAGCCTGAAAATCCAGAAAGTTGGGTAGATAAAGCTGATGATATTTTAGATGCTTCAAAAAAAGTCTATGGTGATTACAGTCATTGGCGAAATATTGTGCAGTCTAATGACTTAAAAAATTTAGCTATAAACAATGTAACAAAATTAAATTTGAGGAAGAATCTAAAATGAAAATATTTTATAAAGGTAAGGATATTTCTACATTAGTGAAAAAAGTTACATGGAGCGGTTCACGACTTCAGGTGGCAAGAAAATTAGTATTTGATTATGTACAAGATGACAGAGACCCTAATATTCCAGTGTTAACAATAAATAATGGAGAAACTATTTTTGGATATGACGAAGAAAACAATATTGTCTTTCGAGGTAATGTTTTTGATGTAGAGAAAAATAGACAAAATTCCAATGTACGAATTACTACTTTTGATAATTTATTTATTTTAAGTAAATCTAAAATAACTAAAAAATTTGTGAATATAACAGCTGAAGATATTACAACAGTAATATGTAAGGAACTGGGTATAAAAGTTGGTAATTTAGTAAAAACAGGTATTCCTGTAAGTTTTATTGCGGACCGTAAAACAGGATATCAAATAATTATGATGGCTTATACGGAGGCAAGTAAAAAAACAGGTGAAAAATATCACCCGATTATGAACAACGACCAGCTTGATATCATCTTAAAAGGTACGTTAATCGAAAATTATGTTGCCGACAGCCGTAGCAATATGACAGAGAGCACCTATAAGGAAAGCATTGAAAACATGATAAATCAGATAATGATTACCGACCAGCAGGGCAATATGACGGGATATAAGCGTAATGATGAATGGATTGGTAAATACTCTATGATACAGGACGTTTACAAAACCGACCCAAACAAGGATACTAACAAGGAAGTCGAGGCAATGCTCAAAGGACCGGACAGAAGCGGCTCTCTTACGCTCATCGGCGACTATCGAGTTAAATCCTCTTATTCTATAGAAATAAGAGACAGTTTAAACGCCGGTAAATTCTGGGTTAAATCTGATGTACACACATTTCAAAACGGCAACCACATGATGAAAATTGAACTTGAATTTGAAAATATGATGAACGAGGAAAAAGCCCCACAAGAAAAAACGAAAAAGTAGGTGATATAAATGGAACAAATCCCCAGTGCAGAAGCAAGTGTTGAGGAAATTGTAAATATTATGCACGGCGTTGCACAGTCTCACGTTCCGCGCAGTGCTTTTATCGGTATCGTAGTCGAGCCGCCGCCCAATTTTATTATTAAAGCAAATAATATTGAGCTTACAAAGGAAAATGCGTATATTTCAAAACGGCTTCTTGTAGGCTATGAACGAACGGCACGAGGACATTTAGTTTCCGCAACACAGAATAAATCAGGCGGTAGCGGCGACAGTTCATATGAAAGTCATAATCACAGTATAGATAATGACTATACTGAAAATTTTATCTACACCGATACGCTGAAAGTCGGCGACTGGGTCAGTATCCTGCCGTGCGAAGGCGCAGAAGGTCAGCTCTATATTATAAATGAAGAGGTGGTAAAACTTGAGTGATGAATTTCCATTTACCAGCACAAATACAATTGCTACAGAAGAAGATTTACCGCTATATAAAGAATACGCATGGGATTTCGACACGGACAAGTTCATCTATGATAATGCCGGTAATCACGTGTTAGTCGAAGGAAATGAAGCTATAAAAGTCTGGATTTATAAGGCACTGAAAACAGAACGTTTCAGATATACAGCATATAGCTGGCAATATGGTATTGAACTAAAGAAATTTATTGGCAAGGTCATGACTGTCTGTGAGAGGATTTCCGAATTTAAAAGGGCTATAATTGAATGTTTAATGGTAAACCCATATATAAAATCCATAAATTCCATAACAATAAATCGGGAAAAAACAGAATTAAACTGTGAAATTGATTTAACCACGGTTTACGGGGAGCTGGTGATTAATGTATAAGGCAAGAGACCAAAAAGATATATTGCAGGAAATGATAAATAGCTCAAGGGCAAAGACTGGGCTGTTTGAAGGAACGTTCCAGTATGATGCACTCGCCAGCAACTCAATCGAGTTTGCCAAAGCTGAAGTTGAACTTGAGGAATTAAATAAAGTTGCCTTTGCAGATACCTCATACGGTGAATATTTGACCATGTTGGCTAAACAGTACGGCGTTATCCGTAAAGAAGCTACCAAAGCTATAGGTGTTTTGACCGTAAAAGGCACGGGCACGGTTTATGCAGGAGCTACCTTTGCAACAGAAAGCGGTATCCAGTTTGTAGCTACGGAAAATACGGATATAAAAGAAAATGGACAGATAAATATTGAAGCTGTAACTGCCGGAGTTATCGGCAATGTAGATGCTGAAACTATAAATGTTATTTCCATGTCTATTCCCGGTATAAACAGTGTGATAAATTCCGAACCGACAATGGGCGGTTATGACGAAGAAACGGATGCTGAATTACTCGACAGGTATTTGTTTAAAGTCAGAAATCCAGCGACAAGCGGCAATAAAAATAATTATGAACTTTGGGCACGCGAGATTGAAGGCGTAGGTGGTGCAAGATGTATTCCTCTTTGGAATGGCAACGGTACAGTCAAGGTGGTTATAATTGACGCAAATCTGAACGTTGCTGATGAAACACTGCTAAATAAAGTCCGTGCCTACCTTGAAGAAGAAAAACCGATCGGCGCAGATTTAACCGTAGTATCAGCAACTGCCGTGAATGTAAAAATAGCAGCCAATATTTACGGCAGCGTAAATAAGGATGAATTCAAAGAAAAGGTTGATACGTATTTTAAAGAAATAGGCTTTAATCGTGGTTACGTATCCGTTGCTCATATCGGCAAAACACTTTTAGAGTGCAGTGGCGTTATTGACTATGACAGTCTGACTTTAAACGGTGAGGCAAAAAACATACCTCTCACTGAAGAACAGTTGCCAATTTTAGAAAATGAGGTGGATTTTAATGTTATTTCTACTTAGACGAACACCTGTAAAAACATTGAAGCATCTGCCGAAATTTCTGCCGATTGATGATGACTTTAAAAACACAGAGTTAATCAGCGATGATGAGCATGAAAAGTTGAGACTTGCTGTATTGGATGTAAAAAATCAGCTTTTTGTTGAAACGGCAACATGGGGCCTTTCTGACTGGGAAAGAGTTCTTGGGATATCCGTAAAAGAAAATGCCGGCATAGAAGACAGACGTATACAGATACTCTTGAAACTGCAAGGTGCAAATACCGTATCTGAAACGTTCATGAACAATTTAATAAATATATTTTGTGAAAATAAATCCGGCTATATAATTCAGTATAATCCTGAATACTGGTTTGAATTATGTGTCAGCGGTGATGATGAAATAAAATGGAAGGAGTTATTAGACGCCGTAAATACATATAAACCAGCGCATTTGGGTTTTGCTATAGTAATCAGGATTATAAGTCAGATTTTAACAAGCCATAGAGCAAGTATTATCCAGTACATTAATGCCAACCATAATTTCTGGAATTTGGGCACGGCGGAAAATACGTACTGGGACGGCGTATGGTGCTGGGACGGCAGTATCGACTGGAGTGGCATAAAACCGGATGCAAAATACAAAGAAAGGCAGCCCCATATTATAGACATTTTAACTAAAGTTAATTCTGCACAGACCTTTAAGACAGGACAAAGCGCAGATATAACGTATAAAATAACATCTAAGCACAGACTTTTAACAAGCCATAAAGCAGGCAGTATTTATTATGTAGATATAGACTTAAAACAAAACATTGAACACAGGGCATTAAATACAGGTAAAATTAATGCTATGCAGAGCCGAACCACAGGGAACGCAAAAAACCTATGGGACGGCTCTTTTTGTTGGGACGGCAGCCACGCATGGGAAGGCAGCTACACCATGCAAAACACGCATATGGAAAACCTATGCACCTGTTACAGCACAGATAAAAACGGAGTTATGAAGAAAGGAACGTTTGAAAGACTATGAGTAATACACAGAACATTAATCCGAAACAGACACTGGCAGTAAACGGCGAAGCAGTGCCGCTGGCAGAATTTAATCAGGATACTTTTTTACAATCCAATAAAAAAACTACAACCGATTACAGAGCGGCATTTGCACAGGCAATCGGGACGACAGGTGCTATTGCAAAAATAGCAAAAATGGCATTTGGCATTGCCGGTGAAACGGATGACCAGGGCAATCCGGCGCCACCTTCTGATAACGGTAACTTGAATAACGTTGTTTTGACCAAAGATATTACTTCTGTAACCTATCCTGTAGAAACAAGCGTACAATTTGAAGCTGAAATCGAAGCTGGAGTTTATACGGGAGCTATTAATGAGGTTGCCTTGATTGACGAAGAAGACCATACCGCCGCAAAGATGAGGCTTCTGACAAGCAAAGGTATAGACGCGGAAAGCGGCGCAGTATTCCGCTGGACAGTAGAATTTTAAATGAGGTGATAATTTGAACGCTGAAGAATTAAAAACAGAGTTCGGGCTCGAGTTCCCGACAGAAATAGACGGTTATAAACGCCCTGGAGCATTAGAAAACGGTCATGACTGGTTTTTAGAAATTCCACAGATTATCGCAAAAGATAAAGTGTTGTACACCGGCATGAACTTAATCCTTAGTGCGCTCCTATCCAATGAAAAACTGCTTAAGCAGTGGCATGATACCCTGCAAAACGTGGTAAATGAACAGGACTGGCGAGTAGTTACGGACAGTTTAAAGGGCTACATGACACCGGAGTTGAAGAAAAAGCTGGACGGCATAGCAACAGGAGCAAACAATTATATACACCCTAGTTCGCATCCTGCCACCATGATTACTCAGGACGCGACGCATAGATTTGTAACGGATACTGAAAAAAATACATGGAATGGCAAAGCAAGTACCGCTGTTGTATCTACTAGTGCAAACGGACTTGCACCGAAAAGAGATGGCAATGCAAGCCACTTTTTAGCGGGAGATGGAACATGGAAAGCAGTTCCTTCTGCGTCCAGCGCGGCAAGTGCCACCAAAGCCACGCAGGACAGCCGTGGGCAACAGATAGATACAACATATGTAAAAGGGGTTACGGGAAGCAATGCAACATTAACAGTTACAAAAGGAAATGGAAGTACAAGCAGTGTAACTGTAAATAACGTTGCTAATGCTACAAATGCAAATATAGTTACGGAAAAAGCCATAACAGGAAATACACTTGCCAGCGCATTACCTGTTGGCATGACATGGAGTAAAGTTTATAATAATGGTTTCCCGTGTGCTTATGGTAATTGTCTATCTATTAGAGGAGCTGGCGCAATACAAATTGTGACGGAATGGAGCGGCGGTGATGCTACGCCTGCTAATATGTATTATAGAAATGCCAGAGACAGTAGTATTGATAAATGGAGTGCGTGGAGGACTTTGGCACATACGGGCGGAACAATCTCCAACGCCACTACAGCAAGCAAATTGGGAACGGGAACCGTGGGTAGTGGCGTAAAACCTATTTATTTAAATGCAGGTTCACCGGTAGCAAGTGGAAGCACTGTCGGCAATGCCAATAGACCGATTTACATGAATGGTGGCACATTGTCGCAGTGCAGTATTGATTTATCAACCTTAGCACCAAAAGCAAGCCCCGCACTTACAGGAAGCCCAACCGCACCGACGCAAGGCACTTCGGATAACAGCACTAAAATCGCTACGACCGCATTTGTCCGAAACCTCATTAATCAATTTAAAACGGACGGCACACTCGGTGGTATTGTTGGTGGTAGTTTAACACAAAATGGTTGGGTTAAATTTAGTAATGGTCTAATTCTACAATGGGGATTTGATAATCGTCATATTAATAGACGAACAATTACATTGCCAATAAGTTTTAATAATTTTTCAATCATAGTAGCTTCTGGTATTAATACTGATGAAAGTGCTAATTGTGGTTACCATATAAATACTAAAGCTTTAAATAGTTTTTCATATCTATATGGAGTCTCTGTATGTTATATAGCATTGGGTATTTAATATCCTATAGCTATCCAACTAGCATATAATCCAACATCAGCCTGATTTATCTTAAAATCTGTATTTGTTAAATTTCTAATAGCAAAGCCTGCTAGATAATTTCCTGATACATCTTTATCATCATTGTAAGGAGTTGCTAATGCTATAAACGGATTAACAAAAGTTATTGGCAAGGTTATTTTAGTAATATTTCTGTAAATAATCTGATTAAATCCTCCATTGTTCACATAATTGACAATGGGGAGAATGGAACAACGGAAAAAATTATTTTCCTGTAACATTTACTTCTTTTTACAAAATCGCTGTATGTGGAAGTTATAGTTTCGATAATAATGATAATACCATAAACAATGTCAGCAATTTAAATTATTTTAACGCTCAAAAACGGCACTCATGTATTACTCATTACATTGCTATAGGCAAGTAACAATGGGGAAAAGGACATGATACTCAGTTTGTAACTTTTCCTATAGCTTTTACCAAGCAAGCTTTTTGTTGTATAGTAACTCCTATTGGAGGTGGACAAGGTTCAGATAGAGTATATAGTTTAAGTGTAAAAAGTTTCCAAATTCTTTGTGGTACTAATAATGATGGTTTATGGTTAGCGTTAGGTATTTAATATAAAATATTATTTTATTTACCTATTGCAATATAATTTACTGGAACAGTGCCATCATTGGAATATATTCTAACTTGAGTTTTATTCCAATCACAAGCTCCAGCTGAGTTTCCATCTACCGCTCCCCAACCATTATCTTTGCGGTTTGTAACTACTTGATAACATATATCAGGAAAAGAAATAGGGAAGTTATACCACGGAGGGTTAGAACCATCTGTTCCATTGGCACTTCCCCATTGTTTAAAGGAGTTGAAAAAATGAGTTTATAAATATATCTGATGTAAAAAATGAAGATTTATAGAAGAAAGGCTGATTTTATGTATTTAATGAAATTTGATGAAGAGGGCCAAAAGATTGCCGCCGTTCCGCAGGCATTAGCTAACGACTGGGGCGGCGAAGAAAAGTTGAAATCCGAAGGCTATATTGAAATATCCGATGAAGATTGGAACTATTACACCGGCAATATGGGTGACGGCGACAACGGCACTGGATATATTCGCGACAGCGAGACCGGTAAGCCGATTTCTGCGCCTGCTAGGGTAATTACATTAGAGGAGAGAGCAAATGTGCTTAAATCGGAGTATGAAGCCAACGTTAAAGCGATTGATGAAGCAATTCAGATTGCAAAAAATAACGGCGATACTGAGTATGTTACTGAACTACAGCAGGAACGACAAAATATATTAGATGAATATGCAAAAAAATTGGAGGAATTGACAAATGCTTAAATTTTGTACATTTTGCGGAAGAAAACTTGATACAGAAGGCTTTTGTACTAATTCAAAGTGTCCAGATTACAAACGAAAAGAACTTATAGAAACAGAAAAGAAAGAGTTAGCAGAAAAAGCAAAAAGCACCCAAGAAGCTAGTAAAAATAAGGCTTAGAGGGTGCTTTTATTATGCAAAAAATTATATTACCGTATTTGTGCCGTGTTCCACCTTAGAAAATAAAGGAACATAGCAATTTATATAGATTAATATTAACGCCGTATTAGTGCCAAATTTTAATATTTAAACACTATTAAATCCATTGCTTTTTTTAGTTGGTGCAGGTCCTTATGTGTATAGTGTTTTTCTGTTATATTACTGCTGGCGTGTCCTAGTATTCTTTTTATTGCGGTTGGATTAGCGTCTGCGTTATTTAATAAGCTCGCAAGTGTGTGTCTGCATTCATGTGGTGTATGGCGCTTTATTTTTAACTCTATAAGGGTTTTATCGAAGCGAGTACGAAAACGGCTATAATTGAGATGTATGCCGTTATTATCTGTAGCAATATATTTATTGTTTTCTGCTAAAAATTCTATCCAAAAAGGTAATGTTTGTTTATGCAATGGAATAATTCTATTTCTGCCAGCTTCTGTCTTACTTTCTCTTATTATTAGGTAACGTTGTCTAAGCTTTACATCAGTTTTTTCTATTGCTAAAAATTCACTAGGACGAGTACCTAACATCATGTGCATTAGTATCATTTTGGCATATCGGTGTTCATCGGTGGCTCGGAAAAGTTTATAAATCTGTCGGGTATTGAATATGGTTTTTTTATAGACTTTTTTATCTTTGTCTATATCAATATACCGACTAATATCTTTTTCTGGTGGAATTATCTCATACTTCACTGCGTAGGTATACATGTGATGTAGAACTTGTCTAGCTTTCTTTTGTGTACTATATCCAGCACCATTATCATGTATATCACGTATTGCAGATTGTAAATCACCAATACGAATTTTAGCAAACTGTTTATCATATAAACGATTTAGATGTTTATATGCACAATTATAGCTAGATTGTGTACGTTCTTTAATACGTGGATATAAATAAGCTTTTACCAAGCAGAATAGTTCATCAAAAGTAATTTCAGATGGAGAAAAAAGTAAGGGATTTTTATTATATTCACATAAAAAAGCTAACGCACTTTCATAGGTTGTTTCATAACCTATAACTTTTTGACGTCCATCAATGAATTTTCTTATTTCATAGGGACGTCTACGTCGACCACTTTTTTTGGTAATACTACCAAAACCATTAGGTAATTTTAATCTTTTATTATTCAAATAAATCACTCCTTTTATTAGGAGTTTAAAGGAGAAGCTTATGTATGAGCAAATTATAAATTTTGTTAGTTCGTTAATTCCTACTAAATTAGAAACGTATGTTGGAGGAGGTGTTGCCTTTGTGGGAGTTTTATTGCAGCACTTTATAGGGCAATGGAACAATCAGATAGAAATATTGTTAATTTTTATGATTATTGATTATATTACAGGTCTAAGTGCTGCATATATAATGTCTAATGTTTACTTAGATAGTAGGAAAGGTTTCAAAGGTATTATCAAGAAAATGGTTATTCTTTGCTTGGTAATATTAGCACATCAGATGGATGTATTAATTGGGCAGGACACATTGATAAAAAATGTTGTCTTGCTCTTTTTTATTGGAAATGAAGGCTTAAGTATTTTAGAAAATGCTAGCAATTGTGGTTTGCCAGTTCCTAAAAAATTAAAAGATACTTTGGCTCAATTTACAGAAATAAAGGCAAAAAAATGAACCTATTCAATGCAGTTAGATGATAAGAAAGTAATTGGAAGGTAATTGGAAGGTAATTGTAAAGTTAGAGTTTATAAACCGCACTATTAAAGGCTTTAATTGGAAGGTAATCGGTAGATTATTGGTAGATTTAAGCTAAAATTTAGTTTATTTTTAGTTAAATTTAGCAAACTAGTCGAATTCGACCAGTTTAATAAAAGGAGTGTATGCATAATGTTAAAAATTTTTATCAATCCTGGGCATGATATGGATTTAGACCCTGGAGCTTGTGCGAATAATATTAGAGAAGTAGATATTGCTTTAGCTATTGGCGAAAAATTAAAAAAGACAATGGAAGTAATCGGCTATCCGTGTCAAATTCTTCAATCTGATAACCTCAATGGAGAAACAGAGGGGAAACCTAATGTCTGTGCCACTGCAAATAATAGTGGTGCAGATATTTTTGTATCTATTCATTGCAATAGTGCAGTTAATGCTAGTGCAAAAGGAACAGAAACGCTTATCTACAGTACAGGTGGTAAGGCGGAACTATTAGCTAAATGTATTCAGGCACAAATTGTTAATTCTCTTAATATGGTGGACCGTGGCATTAAAGAACGTCCAGATTTGTGTGTATTAAGAGAAACTAGTATGCCTGCGGTATTAGTAGAAACAGCATTTATTTCAAATCAAGAAGATGCTTATAAACTTATGTATAGAATAGAAGAATTTGCTAATGCTATCGCTAGAGGTATAACTGACGCAGAAAAATTATTTTAATAAGGAGATTATTAATATGACTATTGATGAAATTAAAAATGAAGTTTTAGAAAATATGAAGGATTTTATTACGACTGAAGTAAAAGATATGGCTATAAAATGGATTAAAGATACGGCATTGCCAGCAGTTAAAGAAGTAGCTACAGCTTTTGTTGCAGAGCTTAAAAATAGTGCGGTTGATGAAAAAGGCTGGGTAAAATTTAGAGATACTATTTTCTTACCAGTAGCCATAAATGGTAGTCTTTGGATTGTAGAAAAAGTAGTTAATAAATTAGCACCAACAGAGGAATAAGCATGAACATATTAAAAGAATTTGCAAAGATTTTTATTAAATCTAAATTAGATGATGAAAAGCGAAAGCTTAAGGACAAATTACAAAAACAAATAATTACAACTACTAGCACATCTGTAGTAGCTAGAAATGTGGCTTATCTTGGGATAATAGATAAGCTAGATGGTAAAGGTATCGCAGAAGTAAATAAAATTATAGATAAAATTTAATAAAAGAGTTATAATTAAATAACATTTTCTTTTATTGCTAAAAGCCCCTATTACCTAGATCTTTTCTAAGTAATAGGGGCTTTTTGTTGTTATAGGGAAATACAACATTTGTTAAAGTTAAATTTAATAAAATTAATTTTTATGGTTTTTATTATACTGATAAAGAAGTTGATATACAAGGAGTTTAGTTATTTATTAACAGTAATAATAGATTTTGAGGTACCATTTTGGTACCATTTTTATTATGAAGTACCATAAATAGTAACAAAAATAAAAAAATATAAATAATAAGTGATAGAATAAATATAATAAAATAGTAATAGCAAAGGCATATTATTAATATGATATAAATTGATAATTATTTTATAATGTAGAAAGTTGTTATTATTATACTCGAATTAGTCAAAATGTCAACAATTATTTTTGACTTTTTGACTATTTTTTATACTTATTTTATAAGGCTTTATAGAGCTTTTGTTATTAGAGATTTGACTTTTTGTTATTTTGAAAATATATGAGAGGTACCATTATTTTATAAATTTTGTAGAAATATGATATTTATTATAGATTATTTTTTATAGGAGTATCATTTTAGTGATGGAAGATTATAACATAGAAAATATCTATAAAAAATATTATAATTTAAATAAATATATTTTAGGAGAGTGGGATTATGGAAAATTTGAAGAAACTTGGTTTTGGCTGTATGCGTTTACCTATGCTTGATATGGAAAATAACAAGGTAGATATGGAGCAATTTTGTAAAATGGTTGATACTTTTATGGCAAAGGGCTTTAAGTATTTTGATACTGCTTATATGTACCATAATTATCAAAGTGAGTTATTTGTAAAGGAAGCTTTAGTTAAAAGATATCCACGAGAAAGCTTTTTATTGGCGGATAAATTACCTACAATGCAGTTGAAATCCATAGAAGATAATAAACGTATTTTTGATGAGCAATTAGAAAAATGTGGTGTGGATTATTTTGATTATTATTTATTGCATTGTTTAGATGTTGATAATTATGCAAAGGTCAAAGAATTTAAATCTATGGATTTTCTGCGTCAAATGAAAGCGGAAGGTAAGATTAAAAAATTAGGTTTTTCTTTTCATGATACAGCAGAATTTTTGGAAAAGATTTTACTTGAAATTGGTGAAGATATTGAATTTGTACAGTTACAGATAAATTATCTTGATTGGGAAAGCGATAGCGTGCAATCTCGCAAATGTTATGAAGTATGCCAAAAATATCATAAACCTGTGATTGTTATGGAACCTATAAAAGGCGGTAAATTGGTAAATATTCCGCAGGCTGGTATAGATTTATTGAAAGCTCAAGATGAAAAAATGTCAGTGGCTTCATGGGCAATTCGTTTTGCTAGTAGCTTAGATGATGTATTTATGGTGCTTTCTGGCATGTCAACGTGGGAACAATTGGAAGATAATTTGAGCTATATGGAAGATTTTAAACCGCTTACTAAAGAAGAAATTGAAACAACTTTTAAAGTGGCAAAAATCATCAATGATACAACAGCTATTGCTTGTACAGCTTGTAATTATTGTAAAGAAAATTGTCCAATGCAAATTCAAATACCAGAGATTTTTGAGTTATATAATAATGAAAAACGTTTTGGCATGGCGTCTGGCAGTAAGAAAAAATATCAAGATATGATAAAAACTCATGCGAAAGCTTCTGATTGTATTGAATGTAGAAGTTGTGAAGGTCATTGTCCGCAACATTTGACAATTGTTGATTATCTAAAAACAGTTGCTAAAACTTTTGAAGATTAAAATTTGAAAGTTTTAAGGAGAGGGTTTTAATGAAAAAGATTTTAGTTTTATTCATGCTGTTAATGGTAATTACCGCTAATTGTTTTGCTAGTAGTATTAATCAAGAATTTGAAAACACAAATATCGAGCAAGTGAAACATGGTATAGTCAAAGCTATAAGTATATTTTCGGCAAAAACTAATTTAGTAGAAAAAGATGATAATACAATTGTATTGTTTAATGTTGTGGATACTGTAGATAAAAATAATAAATTTATGTATCGTGATAAAAAAGATATTATTTGTGAATTGGTACAAAAAGGCAATAATGTAGAAATGACACTTTCTAGTAAATATGAAAGAATTTATGCTAATGGCACTAATGAAGTTGAAGAATATGATAATGTCAAAGAATTAAAGGCAGTATTAAATTCTGTGAAACGTGTATTTTTTGATAGTTACGTTTATGGAATAGCTTCTAGTCGTGAAATTAAAGATAATGGAGTTATTATAAATGTAGCAGAAAATTCTCCAGCAGCAAAAGCTGGTATGAAAACAGGTGATTGTTTAATTAGCATCAATGGTAAAAGTGTAGTCGATAATTTTGAAGATTTTAATATGGGACAATTAGTCGATATATTTTCATCTGAACCTGCAACTTTTGTAATTGTTCAAGATGGCATAGAAAAAACTATTGTAGTAGAGCCAGATAAAATAAATGCTATAGGTGTAAAATAAAAAAATTTTGATTTTGTATATATATTGGTATATAATACTTTTTATAAGACACTGTCTTGTAGTTGACACAAGATAGTGCCTTTTTTGTTGGAATTTGAATTTTGTGTTATAGATATTTGAATATTAATATAAGGAGGAGTTTATTTAATGGAAGAAAATATGCAATATGATGATTTAGGAACACTTGCTCAATTAAATTGGTTCCCTGGGCATATGGCAAAAGCTAAACGCATTATTGTGGAAAATTTAAAATTAGTTGATGTGGTCATTGAGCTTCGTGATGCTCGTATTCCTAACAGCAGTGCAAATCCAATTTTAAAAGATTTAATTGGTAAAAAACCGCATTTAATCGCTTTGAATAAAATTGATTTAGCAGATAATAATATCAATAATAAATGGGAAGAATATTTCACATCTATGGGTAAATCTGTGGTGAAAATCAATTCTTTAGATGGTAAAGGTATTCGTCAATTAGTAACTGTAGCAGATGAATTGGCAAAGGTAAAAACTGCTAAATTCGCTAATAAAGGTGTAAAACCTCGTAATGCTCGTGTAATGATTGTAGGTATTCCAAATGTAGGGAAATCTTCTTTAATAAATAGATTATCTGGCAGTGCTTCATTGAAAACTGCTGATAAACCTGGTGTTACACGTGCAAAACAGTGGATTAAAATAAAAAATAATCTTGATTTATTGGATACTCCAGGTATTTTATGGCCAAAATTTGAAGATCCTGAAGTGGGATTGAATTTAGCTTTTACTGGAGCTATCAGTGATGAAGTTTATGATATTGAACGTGCTGCTGAAATCTTATTATGGCGTTTAAAAGATGATTATGCTAAAAATATAAAAGAACGCTATAAAATAGATGAAATTCCACAAACTAGTGAAGAATTATTTACTTTGGTAGGCAAAAAACGTGGATTTTTACAAAAAGGCGGTATTGTAGATACTGAAAAAACTGCTATTGCTGTGCTTAAGGATTTTAGAGCAGGAAAATTAGGAAAAATCTCTTTGGAAAGACCTTGAGTCTAAAGAAAAATTTTTAGCTATTTTAGTATTTTAATTTGACATAAAGATATTGATATACTACACTAGTAAAGAGATATTTTATCTTTTATATGATGTAAACATAATATATTCATTAATACATTGGGAGGAATTTTTTTGTATACTAATAACAAATTGAGAAATGTCGCTATCATAGCTCACGTTGACCACGGTAAAACAACTCTTGTTGACGCAATGCTTAAACAAAGCCATATTTTCCGTGCTAACGAACAGGTAGCAGAAAGAGTAATGGACTCTAATGCTATTGAACGTGAACGCGGTATTACCATTTTGTCTAAAAATACAGCTGTAATGTATAAAGATATAAAAATCAACATCGTTGATACACCAGGCCATGCTGATTTCGGTGGCGAAGTTGAACGTGTACTCAACATGGTTGATGGCGTTTTATTATTAGTTGACGCTTCTGAAGGTCCTATGCCTCAGACTAAATATGTTTTACGTAAAGCTTTAGAACAAGGTTTAAAACCTATCGTTGTTATCAACAAAATTGACCGTCCTGACCAGCGTATTGATGACGTTTATGACGAAGTTTTGGAACTTTTCATGGAACTTGGTGCTGATGATGATCAGCTTGATTTCCCTGTTGTATACGCAATTGCTCGTGATGGTATTGCTAAACTTGACCTTGATGATGAAAGCGATAGCTTAGAACCATTAATGGATTTACTTATTAAAGAAATTCCAGCTCCACAGGGTGATGTAGAAGGTCCTCTTCAAATGATGGTAACTACACTTGATTCTGACGAATATGTTGGTCGTGTAGCTATTGGTCGTATCATGCGTGGTAAAATCAAAGAAGGTCAAAATGTAGTAGTTATCAGTGGTGATGGCGAAACTAAAGAACGTATCGGTAAAGTATATGTTTACCAAGGTTTAAAACGTATGGAAGTTAGCGAAGCTGAACTTGGTGAAATCGTAGCAATTACTGGTCTTCCTAGTGCAAGTATTGGTCATACTGTTGCTGATGCTGAAAATCCAGAAGCTTTACCTAGCATTAATATTGATGAACCTACATTGTCCATGACTTTTGGTGTTAATACTAGCCCATTTGCTGGTCGTGAAGGTCAGTTTGTAACATCTCGTCATTTACGCGACCGTTTATATAAAGAAACTGAAACAAATGTAAGCTTATGTGTTGAAGAAACAGATAGCCCAGATACATTTAAAGTTTCTGGTCGTGGCGAATTACATCTTTCTATTCTCATTGAAACAATGCGTCGTGAAGGATACGAACTTCAGATTGGTAAACCAGAAGTTATTTATAAAGAAATCAATGGTCAACTTTGTGAACCAATTGAAAACTTAACTATTGAAGTACCTCAAGAATTCATGGGTACAGTTATGGAATCCCTTGGTACTCGTAAAGCAGAACTTTCCAATATGACTGAATTAAAAGGTTATTTACGTCTTGAATTCACTATTCCTGCACGTGGACTTATCGGTTTCCGTTCTGAATTCTTAACTAATACAAAAGGTAATGGTATTATGAACCATGTATTCCGTGGATATGCTCCATATAAAGGTGATATTCCAGGTCGTAGCCGTGGTTCTTTAGTAGCATTTGAACAAGGTGAAACAACTCCATACGGTATTTATACTCTTCAAGACCGTGGTGTAATGTTCATTTCTCCAAACCAAATGGTTTATGAAGGTATGATTATTGGGGAAAATACTCGTGAACTTGATATGGACGTAAATCCATGTAAGAAGAAAAATGTTTCCAATATGCGTTCTTCTTCTTCTGATGAAGCTATTCGCTTAACTCCACCTCGTCTTTTAAGTCTTGAACAGGCTCTTGAATTCATCAACAAAGATGAAATGGTAGAAGTTACTCCAGAAAGCATTCGTTTAAGAAAAACTATTCTTGATAAATCTCAGCGTGGACGTTTACGTAAAAACGCAAAATAATTTTAAGTATAGTATATAATGTGTTAGAAGCGACATTTGTATGTGTCGCTTCTTAGCATATTTATGAATTTATTTGATTAGTTAAACAATCAAATAAATTTTATGAAAATAATATTTATTACAGTTTTTTGCAGGATTTTTTTATTTTATAGAGAATTGTTCTAGTATGGGTTTATTTTAATTTTATATAAAATATATTTATGGGTTATAAAAGGATATTTGAGGTGAGATTATGGCGGATTTTTTATCAAAAATCACTAAGTTTCTAATTCCAGAAGAAGTTGAAGAAATAGAAGCTAAAGTTGATGAAAAACAAGAAACTAGAAGACAAACAGTAAAAGTAGCTCCTAATGTTACTCGTGTAGCAAATGGACCTTCCATTTACACAAATACAGCTGAAGCTACAAGAGATGAAGCAACATCATCTGCTACTAATAACTATGAAGAAAATAATCGTCGTCCTAGTTTAAAAGTATATAAACAGCCAAATATGAATGTACTTGTATTTGAACCTACTAATTTCAATGATACAAGAATTGCTGCTGATGCTTTAAAAGCTTCTAAAGCTGTGCTTATCAATTACGAAAAAATTGAACAAAGTGAACAAGTTCGTATTTGCGATTTTATGAATGGTGCTTGCTATGTATTAGATGGTTCTGTAAAAAGAATTTCTGCAAAAATGGTATTATATGTGCCAAATGGCGTATCTATTGAAGAAATTATTCCAACAAAATAAAAAAAGACATCTATGGAAATGGAAGTTTATGAAACTTATCATTTTTTATAGATGTCTTTTTATTTTAAACGGTTATGGTTGTAAGATAATCGAAAATATCTGCTCTAACAGGTGTATCTAATTTATAGAGAATTTTAAAACCATTATATTTAGGTGCAAATTCTGGATTGCCTTGGGCTGTGATTTCACCTAAAAAATAAAATTCCTTAGCTTCTTTATCTTCACTAGGTTTGCGCACAAATAGATATAATTTATTTTGTTCTTTATTCGCATTATATATATGTTTAGCATCACTAGAGTCTAATTTTCGATTGCTTTTGGAGTAGGCTGTAATCAAGGTATTGCTTAAAAATTCATTAGTATAATCTACTCTTTTTTTATCTGGCGCTATATAATTGATAAATACTGGCATGGTATGTGTTGTTTTTTCATAGAAATAACCAGCCATGGCATTAGGATTTATTTTTTGAGGCCAATTTAATAGATAACAAACTTCTTCATAAGTGTATTTTTGATATAAAACAAGATTAGTATTTTTGTATTTATTTTGATAGTATTTTTGATATCTTTCTAAGGCAAAATCGAGAATTTCATTTATTTGAAAATAGAACTTTTCATCTTGTAAAGCTGATTTAAAAATATCACTGATGATGTAATCATTATCATTTTCTTTGATGAAAATGCAATTACTAAATTTAGCTTGCTCATTGCTAATAGTAAATAGATTAGTTAAATTGCGTATTAATGAAACTTTTATTTGCTCAGTAAATTCTTGATGGTATTTTGTAATTAAGATTTGCTTTATATCCATTAATAAATGAGATGTATTTTTTAATAATAATTTTAAAGCTATGAGTTCATGAATTCTTTTGCCTTTAGCAAAGCGATATGAGATAAAATAAAGAATTTCTTCTTGAATTGTATTAAATCTAATTGTGTAATCTTTATCGTATTTTTGCAAGAAATTATGATATGTTTTAAATTTATCAAGGAATTTTAAAATATCTATACTACCAAACTGGGAAAAATCAAAGATAGAAGGAATTTTTCCTAATTTTTGTTTTAATTGTAGATATTCATTTTTCAATAAGGCTGTATCGCTTAATTTGGCACTATCAATGGCTTGATAGATTTTTTGACGAGCTATTTTATCAAAATGAATGGTAGAAGAACCAAAGATGAAACGATTGCCTTCTGCTACATAATGACGGATATTATCTTTATTATAAGAAGTATCACCAGATAGAGCTATTGGTATCATAAAGTTATTTTGATAGTTGCCGATAAAGTCAAGAATTACTACATAATCTTTTTGTGGATATTTGCGAAGCCCACGACCTAATTGTTGAACGAAGATAATGGCTGATTTTGTAGGTCTGAGCATGATTATTTGATTTATAGCAGGAATATCAATGCCTTCATTCATAATGTCTACAGTGAATATATAATCAAGACCTGTAGAGCGTTCTTTTTGTTCTAATTTATGAATGGCATTAGTTCGTGTTTCTTGACTATCTTTACCTGATAGAGCAATGGTATTAAATCCTCGCTCATTAAATTTTTGTGAAAGTATTTGGGCTTCTTCTATTTGACTACAAAATATTAAACCGCGCAGACGTTCTCCACTGAAACCATAGTATTTAGATTGATTGATAATATGTGTTACGCGAGCGTCTGTAGTTAAATCGTTAAATGTTGAATTATCATTGATTTCTTGATCATCAACTGTGATATCAGTAATGCCAAAGTAGTGAAATGGGCAAAGTAAATTTTCTTGCATAGCTTGGTTTAAGCGAATTTCATAAGCTATATTATGGTCAAATAATTGGTAGATATCAAAGCCGTCTGTGCGTTCTGGTGTAGCTGTCATACCTAATAAAAATTGTGGCTGAAAGTAATTTAAGATTTTTAAATAACTACTGGCACCAGCTCGATGAGTTTCATCAATGATGATATAGTCAAAATGTGTTGGTGTGAATTGAGTTAAATTTTCTTCTTTGCTTAGCATATTTATGGTAGCAAATAGATAAGGTTTATGAAAATCCTTATGATTAGCTGACAAAATACCATATTGGATATCTGGTATTATTTTGGCAAAAGTTTTACAAGCTTGTTTAAGAATTTGTTCGCGATGGGCTAAAAATAATAGTCGTTTAGGATTGGCTTTTTTGACAGCAAAGGCACTTAAATATGTTTTTCCTGTGCCTGTAGCTGATATCAATAATGCTTTTTGTTTATTATCTTGTTGTAATTTTGCTAATGCTGTTAATGCTTCCTGTTGCATTTTATTAGGAGCAATATCATTAGTAGAGATATTTTCTTGAACTGTAGCAAATTGTCTTTTTAATTTTTGTAAAGAATGATATTTATCAGCATATTGTTTAAGCCAGATATCAGTCAAAGGCATGGCTTCTTGCCACATTTGTTGAAATTGAGATAATGTATTGTTGATTAAAGCACCATTTGCTAAAGAATTTATTTTTAGGCTCCATTCTTTATTTGCTTTTAAGGCTGTTTGCGTTAAATTATTACTGCCTACAATTAAAGTGTAATAATCATTTTGTTCAAAGATATAGCCTTTGATATGGAAATTTTCTTTAGTATAAATGCGAATATTTAAATTAGGATATTGTTGTAATTCTTGTAGAGCTTTTGGTTGATTAAAATATAGATAATCAGTGGTTAAAATATCGCCAGTGATGTTTTTTTCTTGAAGTAGTTTTAAACATTCTTTAAGACAAATTAAACCACTTTGAGTGATAAAAGCTATGGCAAAATAAAATCGTTTACAAGTTTGTAATTCTTGAAGTAGTTCTACTAATAGATTAGAGCCACTATTATAATCATTATAGATTATCTGTGGTTGTAAATCAGGCAAGGAATTAATTTTATCATCTATAAGAGCGCTAGCAAGACTTTGTTGGAGTTCTTGAGCTAAATAATCTTGTGTTTGCATAGAGTAACCTCATAATTTTATATTGAATTTATTGATAAAAAAGGCTGAGTTTAAATCTATAAAGGATTTTAAACCCAGCTTTTTATTTTAACGTAATACATATTCAGCTAAAATAGCTTGTAGTTGATAAATATCTAAACTTTTATCAAATTTTTTGCTAATAGGCATATCCATACCAGCAACATATATTTTTAATTCAGCATCTAAATCAAAATGACCAGCTGTTTCAATGCTGAAATGTCTTATACTTTTATATGGTATAGAATGATATTGTGTTTTTTTACCTGTAATACCTTGTTTATCTACAAGGATAAGGCGTTTATCGGTAAAAATAAATAAATCACGAAAAATTTCATAAGCCTGTTGAATGTTTTCGCCATTAGCTAATAATTTAGCGTAATCTTGGCGGATATCATCAAGATTTGCTTTAGAGGCATTGCCTAAAAGATTATCAAATAATCCCATAAAAATTCCTCCTATACTTATATACATATTTTTATATTATAAATATTTATATAATATAATTCTGTGTATCAAGGAAGAATACCTTTATTTATTGTAATACCAATCGCAATCATCATGATAAATCATTTGTTTGGTCATGCCACCATCAACGACGATATCTTGACCAGTAATAAATGAAGATTTCTCACTGCAAAGAAACATCACAGCATTTACAATATCTTTGGGTACGCCAACTTGAAGTTTATCTGCTGAGGAAAATTCACTATTTGTAGTATCTATCCAACCAGGAGAAATACTGTTTACACGAGCTTTTCCACGCAATGTAACTGCCATAGCATGAGTTAGTGAAGAGATTGCTCCTTTAGCAGCAGTGTAACTTTCAGTATCTGCTTGACTCATCAAATGACGGCTAGAAGAAATATTTACGATGCTAGCATTGTCTTGAAGATGGTTCATAAATAATTTAGTAAGCATAAAAGGAGCTACAGCACCAACTTTTAGTACGTAGAGAAAATCTTCATAAGAAGCAGTAGCTAAGCCACCTTTCATAAGACAAGCGTTATTGATTAAATAATCTATTTTTGTATGCTCATCAATTACTTTTTGGGCAAATTGCGTCAATATTTTTTCATCAGCAATATCGCCAACAAAATAATCATTAGATAAAATATCAATAGTACATACTGTAATATTTTGAGCTTTGAATTCATCACAAATGGCTTTGCCAATACCTCTAGCGCCACCAGTAACAACGGCAACTTTATTCATATAGTTCTCCTTTAATTGATAGCTGAATAAATAGTATATAAAGCACTGAATAATAACATAACGAAGACGAGTCGATTAAACATTTTTTGAGAAATATAAGGAAATAATTTATTACCTAACCATAAAGCAATAAAACAGAATGGAACGATATAAATACTTTGTTCAATAGCAAATGAAAAATCTTTTCCTGCTAAGTAAAAAGCAAGGATACCTAGGTAGTTAATAATAGTAAAATAAGCAATACAAGTGGCACGCAAAGAAGTTTTATCACGATTAGTAGATGTTAAATAAATAATAAGCGGTGGACCACTCATACTGGTAGAAGTATTTAAAATACCAGATAGACAACCAACAACACCAGTTTTACAGGAAGTTTCAGTCAGTTGTTTACGATAAATTTTGGTAAGAAATAAGAATGATAAAATAACACAAGCAATGAAAATTTTTAATCCTATAGTAGGCACAAATAGATAGATAAGAATACCAATAGGATGACCTATTACTGAACCAATCAGCAATGGTTTTAGAAAATGCCAATCAATATTATCTTTGACAAAAAAGACAAAAACAGTATCAAGAACGACAGATAAAAATTGCAAAAGTACAACGACTTCTTTGGCATCATAGACCATTAAAAGTAATGGCGTAGAAACAATAGCAAATCCAAAACCCGTCAAGGATTGGATTAATGTAGAAATAAAAGCTATACCAATAGCTAATAATAACGAAGTATCAGAAAATATCTCCAACATAAAAAATCGCCCACTCATAAGAGATTATTCATTTTTCTTTTATTTAAAAGAAAAACGAATCAAAAAGAAAATATGCCCGCAATATTAGATTTTACTTTGGCAAAGATGAAATCATGTCTACAACGCTCAAAACTCGCTTCGCTCAGACAGTTGGACTAAAACCGTATCCATGATTTCATCTTTGCCAATAGCTTTTAGCTACCGTAAAATCTACTAACGCGGGGAATTTTGGTATTATTAAAAAAACAATTATAAAATAATAATTTGTAATTTTTATTTTCCGCATTATAAAATTTTAATGGTAATCGCAAGATTATTGAAAATAATTATCACTGAATACGGTTTTAGTCTGAATGTTTGAGCGAAGCGAGTTTCTAAGCGTTGTATGAAGTGATAATTATTTTCAAAATTAAAATTTTATCTGCGGTGATTTCTTTCGTTCGTTTCTTTGGCACCAAAGAAATGAATAAATCCCTATTTTTTGTCAGTTAATTCTAGATAAGGGATAGCGTTTAGGTTGCTATCGGCAAAGTCTCCTGCTTGGGCTTGGTAGTAGCCACGGCAGGCTATCATGGCAGCGTTGTCTGTGCATAAAATTTTGCTTGGGTAGTAAAATTCTAGACCGTTTTCTTTGCAGGCTTTTTGGAGATGTCCTTCTAGGGAGCTATTTGCTGCTACACCACCGGCAAGTACTAGTTTTGTCATGTTGGTTTGACGAGCTGCTTCTACAGCTTTATGCACTAGGATATTAACTACTGATTTTTGGAAGGAAGCAGCAACATCAGCTTTGTTGATTTCGATGCGTTTTGCTTTCATATTGTTTAAATAATTGAGCACAGCCGATTTTAGACCACTGAAGCTAAATTCATAGTTACCTTTTTCATTTAATGCCATAGGGAAATCAATAGCATCAGAATTTCCTTCTTTAGCTAATTTATCAATTTGAGGGCCACCTGGATAAGGTAATCCCATTACACGAGCTACTTTATCAAAAGCTTCACCAGCTGCATCATCACGAGTTTGTCCCATTAGGGAAAAATGATTATAGTCTTTTACGTGAACTAGGGAAGTATGTCCACCAGAAACTACGAGAGCCATAAATGGTGGTTGAAGTTCAGGTGTGGATAAGAAATTGGCGAAGATATGACCTTCTAAGTGATTTACGCCAATTAGTGGTTTATCTAAAGCAAAAGCCAAAGTTTTGGCAGCAGATACGCCTACAAGTAAAGCACCTACTAATCCTGGGCCATACGCTACAGCAATGCGATCAATATCTTTTAAAGTAACATTTGCTTTATGAAGTGCTTCATCTAAAACAGGCATGATATTAACAATATGTTTACGAGAGGCGATTTCAGGAACGACACCTCCGAATTTTTGATGAATTGGAATTTGAGTAGAAATTACATTAGCTAGTATTTCTCTGCCACCGCGTAAGATAGCAACAGAAGTTTCATCACAGCTAGATTCTATACCTAAAGTCAATGAATTATCTGTAGTAGTCAAATTTTTATTCCTCCTCTAATTTTTATTAAGTAATTTATTATAAACCTAAAGCTTGTTTAGCTAATTTGTCAGCAAGTTCATTACCTAATACTCCTGTATGACCTGCTACTTTTTTGAAGGTTACTAAATGTAAATATGGTTTCATAAATTCAGCATATGCTTTGGTCAATTCTTTATTTGTTTTCCAATTGCCTAAAGCCCATTCAGATAAACCAATATAATCATGGCAGATTACAATTTTTTCATCATGAGCAATAGCCCATTTGGTAGCTTCCATAGCGCCTTGAATTTCTCCAGCTACGTTATGTAACTCACTAGCATCTATGGAAGTGCCTTTTCCGTTGAAAGTATCTATTAATTTACCTTTATAAAAAATAGCCATACCCCAGCTATATTCACCATTTATATATGAACCATCTACATAAATATAATAACGGTCATCATCTTGTTCAGAAATATTGACAGAAGGTTTATCTTCTAAATAGTTTTGAGCTTCTTCTTTTGTGGGAAAAGATTTAAATAATGCTCCTTTAAAACCTTGTGTCTGTTTTTGACATTCAGCCCAAGTAGTAAATATTCCTGTTTGATAACCTTTTTTTACTGCGTAAAATTTTTTCTTTGTAGCCATATGTCCTCCTTTACAATATGTTTTATTATAGCATTTTTGTTTTATTATAGCTATTTTAATTAAAAATAGTTAGATTTTATTTATTTGTTGTTGCTTTCTATAATTTGTAGGAGCAGTGCCAACTATACGTTTAAATTGTTTAGTAAAATATGCATTATCATCAAATCCTACAGATATAGCCACTTTATTAATAGAAAAATTTGTGTATGTTAATAATTCTTTAGCTTTTTGTATGCGTATGTGCAAGAGTAGTTGTAGTGGACTCAAGCCATATTTATTTTTCACGCAACGAATTATATGTGTAGGATGAAAAGCATATTCATCAGATAGTTTTTTTAAATCGAAGCTTTCTGTATAAAATAGAGAAAAATGTTCATAAATTTTTTCTGCTACATTTTTGGTATTTGGCTCATGAATATCACAAAGAATACTTAGAATGGAAAAAAATAATTGTTGGCTCTTTAATTGAGAAACAGTTGAAGAATAGAAATCTTTTTTGGGTTTAGTTTTATCAATTTTTACTTGAACGATAGTATTCATATATTCAGCCATTTGAGATTGTTGTTCGGCTGTTAGTGAACCATGTTGAGGTAGTGATATATGGAAAGGTTCTTTAGTAAATTGATAATTTGCTTTTTGTTTATGGTTTTTATCATAGATAGGTTTATCCATATATTTGAATTTACCAGTAGTATAAAAATGTAGCCAAAAGAAATCTGTAGCTTCATCACAACATTTATATCCTTTGTGTAATCTATTTGGTGGCAAAATCAAGAATTCTCCTTTTTTGAGAATATATTTTTGAGAATTTTCTTCTAAATACAGCTTGCCAGCAGTTACAAATATTAAGTCAAATGTAGACGGCATGATTCTTCTTAAATGTAAATCGCCTACTCGATATAATGATTTACCTCCTACTATTAAATGAGGTAAAGGTGGACAAGTAAAAATAATATACAAAAAATCACCTCAAATATTAATTTTATTATACTAATAAAACTTGAAATTAAGCATAATATTGATGTTTATTAATATTATACTATATATTTTTTTATTAGTTATGATAATTTTATTATATTATTTATGCTAATATTATACTATTAAATGTTAATTTTATTTATTTAAAGTTTTCAAATAATTATATAAAATATAAACAGTTAAAAGTTACGTGACTAAAAAAAATAAGGTGGTTTTAGATATGAGTAATAATCAAATTAATCATAAAGTACCATTATCTGGTCGTTTGAGTTATGGCTTGACTGATGGATGCGGAAATTTATTATATTGTATAATAGGTTCTTATTTATTGTATTTCTATACGGATGTTTTTGGTTTATCTGTTGCTACAGCTGGAGCTATTTTGTTATTTACTCGTTTATTAGATGCTATAGATGCTCCAATTTGGGGCTTTATTGTTGACCATACTAAATCTAAATATGGACAATCTAGACCATACTTTTTATGGTTATGTGTACCGTTTGCTGTATTTATGTGGCTTACATTTACTACACCAGCTTTATCAGGTACAACAAAAATAATTTATGCTGTAGTTACTTATATATTAGCAGGAATTTTTTATACGGGGATACAAACAGCAATTACTTCAATATTACCAAATTTAACTCGTCGTCCAGGTGAGCGTGTTATATTAAATACATTTCGTATGGTTGGCGGTAATATAGGAGCATTTATTTGTATGACTTTTACGTTACCGTTAGTTGCTTTTTTTGGTGAAGGAAATGAACAAAAAGGATTTTCATATACATTAGCATTTTTTGGTATTATTGCTATTGTTTTATTTATAGTAGCTTTTAAGAATTTACGTGAAGTTAACGTAGAGAAAATAAAAAGTATACCAATAAAAGATAGTGTAAAAGCTATAAAAGGTAATTGGCCATGGATATTGGTTGTTATAGCTAATTTGATTTTTTGGATAGCATTAACTATACGTTTATCCACTGTAGTATATTATTGTCAATATTATTTAGGAGATAAGAGTTTAACAGTATTTATAAATGGAATAATGTTGGTTCAAGTTATAGGTATGATTTCTATTCCATTATTAGTAAAAAGATTTAATAAATATGGAACAATGATTTTAGGTTTTATTTTAGTAGCAGGTGGACATATTGGTATTTTCTTTGTAGGCACTAATATAGAATTAATGATTGTTTTTTGGATTATTGCTTCTTTAGGGCAAGGTATAGCATGTTCAATGCCATTTGCTATGCTTTCAGATACAGTTGATTTTGGAGAATGGAAGACAGGTATTCGTGCTAGTGGATTTTTAACAGCTATAGGAAGTGCATTTTGTATCAAAGCTGGCTCTGGTATAGGAGGTTTTATTCCAGCAGCTGTTATGAATTTATTTGGTTATGTGCCGAATGCAGTCCAATCTTCAACAGCATTATTTGGTATACAATTTGTATTTACATGGCTTCCTGCAATAATTTTCTTATGTGGAATTATTCCAATGCTTTTTTATCGTAAATATGAACAAAATGAAAATAATATTCTTTTAGATTTAGCAAAAAGAAATAGTTAATAAAAAAATAATAGATGGAAATAAATTGTTGAGGAGATTTATTATGTTTGAAAATAAAATAAAAATAACAGCACCATTTTGGCAACAATATATAAATTTAATCCGTGAAGAAATGCTACCTTTTCAGTGGTCAGTATTAAATGATGAAGCTGATATTAAAATTGAAAAAGAAAGAGATGCAGATCATATACCAGCAGAGAAAAGCCATGCTATTGAAAATTTCAAAATTGCAGCTGGAATAAGCAAAGGAAAACATTATGGAATGGTTTTTCAAGATAGTGATGTTTATAAATGGCTAGAAGCGGTAGCATATGCACTACATCAACATCAAGATAATGCTTTACAAAAAATTGCTGATGAGGTAATAGATTTATTAGCAAAAGCTCAACAAAGTGATGGATATTTAAACACATATTTTACTATAGAGGCACCAGAACGTAGATATAAACGTTTATATCAAAGCCATGAACTTTATTGTGCAGGACATTTTATTGAAGCAGCAGTTGGATATTATAGTGTTACAAAAAATCAAAAAATATTAGATATTGCTTGTAAATTAGCAGATCATATTGATGATATTTTTGGCAGTGAAGATGGAAAAATTCATGGATATGATGGACATGAAGAAATAGAATTGGCATTACTTCGTTTATTTGAGCTTACAAAAAATGATAAATATAAAAACTTAGCAAATTTCTTTTTATATGAACGTGGGAAAAATCCAAATTTCTTTAAAGAACAACAAAAGACAGATCCTTCAACTAAACCTGTAATTGAAGGTATGGAAAGTTTTAAACCGGAATATTATCAAAATCATAAGTCTATTTTGGAACAAGAAACAGCTGAAGGACATGCTGTACGTGTTATGTATATGTGTACAGGTATGGCTATGTTAGCTCGTTTAAATAATGATGAAAAGATGTTTGAAGCTTGTAAACGTTTATGGAAGAATATTGTTACTAAACGTATGTATATAACAGGTGGTATAGGTTCTACTGTTATAGGAGAAGCATTTACTGCAGATTATGATTTGCCAAATGATACAATGTATTGTGAAACATGTGCCTCTATAGGATTGATCTTTTTTGCAAATAATATGTTGAAATTAGATGTAGATAGTCAATATGCAGATATAATGGAAAAAGCTCTATATAATACAGTTATAGATGGTATGGCTCTTGATGGAAAACATTTCTTTTATGTAAATCCATTGGAAGTTGTTCCGCAATTAAGTCATAAAGATCCAGGTAAATCACATGTAAAAACTGTTCGTCCAGCGTGGTTTGGTTGTGCATGCTGTCCACCTAATTTAGCTAGATTATTGAGTTCTTTAGACGAATATATGTATACAGTAAAAGATGATGTTATTTATAGCAATTTATATGTAAGTAATAAATCTGATTTTAAAATTAATAATCAAGTGATAAGTATTGAAGAAATTACAGATTATCCATGGGATGGAAAAATTACTTTTAAAGTAAATAGTGAGGCAACATTTAAATTAGGTTTACGTATTCCTAGTTGGGCAAATAGATATTTATTTAAGTTAAATGGTAAGGAATTTACACCAAAAATAGAAAAAGGATATGCTATTATAGATAGAACTTGGGAAAAAGGAGATATAGTTATTTTTGATATACAAATAGAAGCTAATTTTGTTTGTGCAAATCCTTTAGTTCGTGAAGATTATGGCAAAGTTGCTATACAACGAGGTCCTATTATTTATTGTGCAGAAGGTGTGGACAATGGAGATAATTTGCATTTAATAACTATAGATACAAATAAGAAAATAAATGAGTATAAAGATAGTGATAGTTTAGGGGACATTGTAAAATTAGAATTAGAAGCTGAAAAATTAATTTTAGATAAACAGTGGAATAATATTTTATATAGAAATATCATGGAAAAACAAGAAAATGTAGAGATTATTAAGTTGAAACTAATACCATATTTTTGTGCGTTTAATCGCGGTGAAAATGAAATGGCTATTTGGTTAAAAACTAAATAATAAATAAAGCTCCTTAAAAGTCAGTGGACAGCTTTTAAGGAGCTTTATTTTTATTTATATTATGCTAAAGTATCACCTTTAAAATTATTTTGGTAAGAAGATTTTATTTCTCCGCGAGAAATTTCACGTTCCCAGAGACCAACAACAACTGTAGCAATACAGTTACCAAATATATTGCAGAATGTACGAGCCATATCCATGATACGGTCTACACCTAAGATAATAGCGATACCTTCTGTTGGAATACCAAAAGAAGCAGCTGTACCAGCAATTACAATGATAGAAGCGCCAGGAACACCGGCTATACCTTTAGTGGAAATCATAAGTGTAAGTAACATCATGATTTGTTGAGTAAGACCAAAATCAATATTATACATTTGAGCTAAGAAAATAACAGCTAGAGAACTATATAAAGTGGAACCATCAAGGTTGAAGGAATAACCTGTTGGCATAACGAATGTGATGACATGTTTTGGTAAACCTAATTTTTCTAAACATTTCATGGCAAGTGGTAAAGCAGCTTCACTACTTGCAGTGGAATAACCTAATAATAATGGTTCACGTAAAACTTTGAAGATATGCCAGAAATTTAATTTAGTGATGATAGAAGCAATAATTGCAAGGATAATTAAGAAGACGATTATTGCAAAATAAAGTGAAAATACTAATTTTCCAAGAGGAATAAGCATTTCTAAACCGAAAGTACCAACAGTATAAGAAATCATAGCAAAAATACCAATTGGTGCAAAAAGCATAACATAATGTGTAACTTTGAACATTGCTTCTGCTACACCGCGACAACATTCAACAACAATTTTTCCTTTTTCGCCGATATGAGCAAGAGCTACACCGAAGAAACAGCTAAAGAAGATGATTTGTAACATATCGCTTTTAGCGCAAGCTTCAACAATGTTAGCAGGAATGATATTTAATAAGTGCATAGAAATACTGAAAGATTCTGCAGTAGCGGCAGCATTAGCTCCAGCAGAAGCTCCAATGGAAGGAAGAGAAACGCCAACACCAGGTTGAAGTACATTTACGACTACAAGACCAACAACTAAAGCTAAACTACTAGCAACTTCGAACCAGATGATGGCTTTACCACCTAAACGACCAAGTTTTTTGAAATCACCAGTACCAGCAATACCAATTATTAAAGTACTAAAAATAAGAGGTACAACGATCATTTTAATCATGCGAATGAACGCATCGCCTAATGGTTTTAATTGTGACCCGATATCAGGTAAAAAATAACCAAAGATAGCACCTAATACTAGCCCTAAAAATATTTGAGCTGTGAGATTAATGCGCAACTTTTTCATTAAAAAGACTCCTTTTTGAAATTTATTTTTTGCATAAAAACGGATTATATATTGTTATTTTATGCAGTTAACATATTAACAATATATTTAAAAACATATTTATCATTATAGTAGTAGTGTTATGTTAAGTCAATGTAAAATCTAGATAAAACATTGTATACATTGTTTTAAGAGTAAAATTAGTTTGAATATTTATGAATTAATAATTTGCATAAAAACTCTATGGATAAATTTTAAATATATGTTAAAATAAAAAATATATTTAAATGAATAGGAATGAGATTAATGTTAACTTTAAAAACAGGTATAAAAGGACAAGCACAAGTTAAAGTGGTTGAAGAAAATACAGCGAAAATAATGAAAAGTGGAGCCTTGCCAGTTTTTGCAACTCCAGCGATGGTGGCGCTAATGGAAGAGGCTTCTTGCATGGCTTTAAAAGATTATTTGGAAGAAGGAGAAGGTACTGTAGGTATAAAATTAGATATATCACATATCGCACCAACTGCTTTAGATGATGTCGTAATAGCTATAGCTACTTTAGATAAAATAGAAGGTAGAAAATTAACTTTTATAGTTGAAGCAAAAGATACGCATAAAGTTATTGGTAAAGGAATACATGAAAGATTTATTATAAATAATGAAAAATTCATGAATAAATTACAAAAAAATTAATAATTAATAAAAAAGCTTTCTATTTATAGTTTGTACTAAATAGAAAGCTTTTTTGTTAGATTTATTTGCTATTTTCGGCTAATTCTTCTAAATATGCCCAACGTTCCATTAAATAATCTAATTTTTCTTGAAGAGCAGTTTCTTCTTTTGTTAGTTCATTTAATTTGCCATAATCAGAAGCATTTTGACTCATTTGAAGTTGTACTACTTTTAGTTTTCCTTCTGTTTCAGCAATTATGGCTTCAATTTCAGCATATTCTTTTTGTTCTTTAAAAGAAAGTTTTTTTACGGGCTCAGTTTTAGTTGTGGTATTTTTAGATGTTTTTTCTGTATCAGAAATGGCATTTTTTGTTTCAGTATTTTTTCCTTTTTCTAATGTAGCTAATTCTTTTTCTTCAATGCCTTTGTAATAAGAATAGCCACCAGGATATTGACGAAGCGAGCCATCTTGTTGATAAACAAAGACTTTATCTGCTAAGCGGTCAATGAAAAAGCGGTCATGGGATACAAATATAATAGCACCATTAAAATTATCAATGAATTCTTCTAAAATAGACATGGTTTGTAAATCTAAATCATTTGTAGGTTCGTCTAGTAATAGAACATTAGGAGAACTCATTAAAACTCGCAATAGGAATAAACGACGTTTTTCACCACCAGATAATTTACTGATAGGAGTCCATTGTAATGTACCTGGGAATAAAAATCTTTCCATTAATTGAGATGCACTTAGTTGTGTACCATCAGCTAATGTTATGTGATGAGCAACTTCTTTGATATATTCAATAGGGCGAAGTCTTTCGTCCATATCAATATTTTTTTGAGCAAAATATCCAATTTTTACAGTTTGACCAATATTTACATTTCCTGTTGTTGGTGGCAAAATGCCAGCTATTATATTTAATAAGGTAGTTTTACCAGAACCATTAGGTCCTAAAATACCTATGCGGTCATTTCGTAAGACTGTATAAGTGAAATCTTTAATGATTGTTTTATTATCTACAGTATAATTTACGTTTTCTAATTCAATTACAGTGCGACCTAGACGAGAGCCTGCAAGTCCCATTTCAATTTTACTATTATCAATATTTACTTTTTGATTTTTTACTTCTTCAAATCGTTGTATTCTTGCTCTTTGTTTGGTAGAACGAGCTTGAGCACCACGACGTATCCATTTTAATTCATTACGTAAAAAGTTTTGACGTTTTTGTTCTGAAGCTTCTTCGCGTTCTTCTCGGGCAGTTTTTAATTCTAAAAATTGAGTGTAGTTACCTGTATAAACATAAGATTTGCCTTTATCCAACTCTAAAATTTTAGTAGCAACAGAATCAAGGAAATATCTATCATGTGTTACCATGATTAAAGCACATTTCAATTTTTGAAGGTATTCTTCAAGCCATGCGATAGTTTCACTGTCTAAATGGTTAGTAGGTTCGTCAAGTAATAATAAATCACATGGTTGAATTAATGCTGTAGCTAAAGCTAATCGTTTTTGTTGTCCTCCAGATAAGGTTTTTATTTGGGCAGAAAAATCCATAATACCTAATTTAGTTAGAATGGTTTTAGCATCACTTTCTAATTGCCAGCCATTTAATTCATCAATTTTACTAGTTAATTTAATAATTTTTTCTTGTAATTTATGATCATGAGGATTTTTTTGACTTTGAGCTAGAGTGATTTCGTAATCATAAAGCGCTTGCATAATAGGTTGATTACCTTGAAATACTTCCATTAGAATAGTATTTTCAGGATTGAAAATTTTATCTTGTGATAGATATTCAATTTTTATATTTTTGCCAGCAATGATATTACCACTATCTTGAGGAATAAGACCTGCAATAACTTTGATAAAAGTAGATTTACCCGTCCCATTGACACCAACAATACCTATTTTATCACCTGAAGATAGGCTGAAGTTTACATTTTCAAATAAGACTTTTTCTCCATAAGTTTTACATAAATTTTCTATTGTTAAAATCATAATAAAAACACACTCACTTTAAATGTTTTATTGTTTGTATATTATATCATAATTTATTTAGCTAAATAAAATTTTTAATTAAGTGAAAAAGAACAACATAGATACAATTTTTAGAAACATAAAACATTGATTTTATTTTTTATAAATATTATAATATTAAGCAAGAAAAGCGAAAACGTTTACAGATTTATTTGTATTGAATTTTGCAAAAAATCTTAGCATTTTTAATTTAGTTATTAATGCAAGAAGTTTTTTAATTCAAGGAGGATAAAAGATGATTTTATTTAACCAAGAAACAAAGACATTTCATTTAAAAACTTCTAAAACAAGTTATTTGATGAAAGTCTTAGAAACAGGGCATTTACTCCATCTTTATTGGGGGCGTCCTTTAAAATCTGAAAATCTTGATTATACTGTACGTAGAAAAGATTGGTTTAGCTTTGTTGCTAATACAGATAATATAGATGCTTTCCATTTAGAGTCTAAAGAACAAGAATATCCTGGATATGGTTCTACAGACTTACGTAGTCCTGCTATTGAACTTGAATTTGCTGATGGTACAAGTGCTACAGATTTTAGATATGTAGATTATAAAATTGTTGATGGCAAACCTGCATTAGAAGGTTTACCTGCAACATATGTGGAAGCAGATAAAGAAGCTCAAACTTTAATTATTACATTAACTGATAAAGTAAAAAATGTTGATGTAGAATTATCCTTTACTGTTTTTGAAGAATATAATGCTATCGCTCGTAGCGTTAAAGTAATAAATAAAAGTGCTGATGATGTAAAAATTCAACGTGTATTGAGTGCAAACGTTGATTTTAAAGATAGTAAATTTGAAATGATTCAGCTTTCTGGTTCTTGGGCTAGAGAACGTCATATCATTCGTACACCACTTCGCATCGGTGGACAATGTGTAGAAAGTCGTCGTGGTGCAAGTAGCCATGCGCAAAATCCATTTATGGCTCTTGTTCGTAAAGATGCTACTGAAACAAATGGCGATGTTTATGCTATGAGTTTAGTATATAGTGGTAACTTCTTAGCTAATACAGAAGTTGATATGTATAGCAAAGCTAGAATGCAAATTGGTATCAATCCATTTGATTTCACATGGTTATTAAAAGCTGGAGAAGAATTCCAAGCACCTGAAGCTGTACTTGTTTACTCTAACGAAGGTTTAACAGGTATGAGTCATACTTATCAGAATTTATATGGTAAACGCTTAATGCGTGGTGTATGGCGTGATAAAGCTCGTCCTGTTCTTATTAATAACTGGGAAGCAACATATTTTGATTTCAATGAAACTAAAATCAAAGAAATCGCTAAACAAGCTAGTGAATTCGGCATTGAATTATTCGTTTTAGATGACGGTTGGTTCGGTGAAAGAAATAATGATGACCGCTCTTTAGGTGATTGGTTCGTAAATGAAAATAAAATCCGTGGCGGTTTGAAAAAACTTGTTGATGAAATCAATGGTATGGGCATGAAATTTGGTTTATGGTTTGAACCAGAAATGGTATGTCCTATCAGTAAATTATATGAAGCACATCCTGATTGGTGTTTGCATATAGAAGGTCGTACACGTTCTACAGCACGTCGTCAGTTGATTTTAGACCTTTCTCGTAAAGAAGTTTGCGATTATATTATTAAATCTGTATCTGATGTACTTGCTAGTGCAAATATCGAATATGTAAAATGGGATATGAATCGTAATATGACAGAAATTGGTTCTGCTGTATTACCAGCAGAACGTCAACGCGAAGTAGCTCATCGTTATATGCTTGGTTTATATCATGTAATGGATGAAATTACTAGTCGTTTCCCTAATGTTTTATTTGAATCTTGCTCTGGTGGTGGCGGTCGTTTTGACCCAGGTATTTTATACTACATGCCACAAACTTGGACAAGTGATGATACTGATGCTATTGAACGTTTGAAAATTCAATATGGTACATCTATGGTTTATCCTAATGTTGCTATGGGTTGCCATGTTTCAGCAGTACCAAATCATCAGGTAGCTAGAATTACACCATTTGCTACTCGTGGTATTTCTGCAATGTGTGGTAATTTTGGTTATGAACTTGATTTAACAAAATTAACTGATGAAGAAAAAGCTCAAACTAAAGCTCAAGTAGCATTTTATAAAGAAGTTAGAGAACTTATCCAATTTGGTGATTTCTATAGAATTCAAAGTCCATTTGAAAATAATGAAACAGCATGGAGCTTTGTAGCTAAAGATAAATCAGAAGCAGTTGTAAGCTTCTTTAGAACTTTAGCAGTGCCAAATGATAATTTAGCAACTATTTGTGCTGTAGGTTTAGATGCTGATGCTATTTATGAAGATATGCGTACTGGTAAACTTTATGGCGGAGATGAATTAATGTATGTAGGCATTAATGTTCCAGATAAAGTTGTTGGTGGTATAGCTGAAGAAGGTAAAGAATTATTTGCAGGCATGCCAAGTCCTGTTATTGAAGGCGATTATGCTGCATTTATATGGCACTTCAAAAAAGTTAATAAATAATAAAATAAATTATATAAATGAATTTACTAGAGATTGAGATTTTATCAATCTCTAGTAAATAAAAGAGAAATGATTGAATATTTTTAATATTATTTTTATAGGCAAAAACTTTATTTTAAATAAAAATTTTATATTTTAGGAGAGAATTTATTATGTTTAACAAATCTACATTAACTATTACAACATCTGCTTTGGTTTTAATGAGTACGGGAGTAGCAGGAGCTGCTAGCAATCCATTTAGTGATGTTCCTCAAGATAGATAGCTGGGCTTATGATGCAGTGGCAACACTTGCTGCTGATGGCGTAATTGATGGTTTCCCAGATGGAACATACCAGGGCAATAAAACAATGACACGTTATGAAATGGCTCAGATTGTAGCTCGTGCTATGGCAAAAGAAGATTTACAAAAAGCAGATAAAGCTATTGTAGATAAGTTAGCTGCTGAATTTGCAGAAGAACTAGATAATTTAGGTGTTAGAGTAGCAGACCTTGAAAAGAAAAGTGATAATGTAAAATTCACAGGAACAGCTCGTTTACGTTATGATGATGGCGATATCAATGCTACTGGTCCAAAAGCTGATTGGGATAAAGATAGTGCAAGTCATGCTCATATTGAATACTGGATTAAAGGAAAAGTAAACGACAATTGGACAGGTGTAAGCCAGATTGAAACAGAATACAATATGAAATCCGATAGCATCACTGCATATGGAGACAAAGATATTCAAGTAAATAAAATATATGCAGAAGGTAATTTCGGCGATAGCATGTTAAAAGTAGGTCGTTATGGAGAATTTTCTTCATACGGAAGAATTATCGATACTGAAATTTCTGGTGCAGAATATACATTTGAAGCTGGCGATTTATCTGGAGCATTAACTTATGGTAGATTAAAAGATAGTAGAACATTAGCTGGAACTAAATTCGAAAATAAATCAGGTGGAGAATATGGAGCATATCTTGGAACAGAGTATTCCTCTGCTAGATTGAAATATAATCTTAGCCCAGTAACATCAATTGGTGCAACATATGGTAGATTGAATGAAGTAACAGTAGAAGATCAAGGCTTTAAAGATAGTGTAAATATTTGGGAAGCAGGATTTAATACAAAACTTGCAGACAATTTAACATTAATGGCAGCATATAGTAAATCTGATTTAGATGGAGTAACAGATAGTGTTGGCAGTGAAGTGGTAAATGATGGATGGTTTAGTGAACTTCGCTATAAACAACACAATCCAAGTGATGTAGGTTCCTTTGCAATCTTCACAAATTATAGAAATGTAGGTGCATTCTCAACAATAGATGCAACAGTAGACTATACTGAAAACGTAAGAGGATGGACACTTGGCTTTGACTATGTACCAATGGAAAATACAACAATAGAAGTATTCTACACAACAGGTACACAAGTAAATGCAACAAGTACAGAAGGTAGACAAGATGTAGATATTTTCCGTGCACAAATGGAATTTTATTTCTAATCATATAATTTATAAATCTAATATTTAAACAAAAAGGCTTATTACTTACAAATTGTTTAGTAATAAGTCTTTTTGTTTTGGAAATTAAAATCATGATATTAGATTTTAAATTTAATAGATAGTGTCTTTAATCATTTTTAATCAATAGAAATTAATTCATATTGAGGATTACCCATTTTTAAATCGCGCATAGCGGTCAATTGATGTAATCCATGACGCGATTCAATACGTTCTACTAAATCTTGATTGTTTGGTTGAGCATATACTAAATCAATAGAGGCTTGGTCTATAGCAAGTAAGTCAGTTGAGACTAATATACCAATATCTGGGATTGTAGGTTCAGCAGCAGATAATCCAGCGCAATCACAATCAACAGACATTCTACGTAAAACATTAATAAAAACGATATGTTTGCCAAAATAATCAATAACAGCTTTTGCTGATTCGGCCATATTTTCCATTAGACGCCCTTTACTTGGCCATCGTCCCCAGTCAGCAGGTTGATTATCAAATGAAACGCCATGAACCATTGATTTACCAATTCTACCATCAGCACAACCGATAGCGATATTTTTCATGGAACCACCATATCCACCCATAGCATGACCTTTGAAATGGGTTAATACAATCATAGAATCATAATTAACGATATTTTTTCCCATTGAAATTTCTTGAAAATGTTTGCCATTGCGTACAGGGAGCATAACAGTACCATTTTCATCCATTATATCTACAGGGCAAAAATCCCAACCATTAACTTTTAAGGTTTCTCGATGACTTTCGGTAGTATATCTATCACCTTTATATAAGGTATTTGTTTCAACTATATTGCTATTAGGAACATGTTGTTGAAAAACGCAAACCATATCTCTAGGCAAAATATTTGGACCATTTTTTTCGCCTGTATGAAGTTTTATAGCAGTTTTTCCATAAATACCTTCATTGATTAAGTTATATAATTTTAGCAGACTATCTGTATTAATTTAAGAAGAAAAATATACTTTGGCTTTAGAGCCAATATAATTGTCATTATTGATTTTGGTACTAGCTATTACTGGTGATTGAGCAAAAGAATGAGAAATATTATCCGTTAAGCCATAAGTTGCTGCTCCAATAACTGCACCACCGGCTACTTTGAAAAAATCACGTCTAGAAAATTTTTTCATAAAAATCTCCTCCTGTAAATGATTTTATTATTATTTTAATCATACATCTTGGAGTTTACTTTAGGTCAAGAAAATAATTTTATAGTAATGATTTTAAATGACTTTTAAACTGTATTTACCAAAACCTATTTGAATGCGGTTTTCTTCATGTAAGACGTTTAAAACTTCACGGATTTTATTTTCAGAAACGGAGAATTTATGAGCTAAGGAACGTCGACCAACAGGTTGGCGAAGTGTATTACAACGTTTGATTTCAGCAAAAATTTCTTCTTTTAAATCAATGATATCATTAGGAGTTTTAAAAATTTCAGATTTAATATCTTCTGGCAAATCACTGCTTTGAGGTGGTTCATTAGGGCAAATATTAGCTAGATATTCAACTACATTTTGAAGTTCACGAATATTTCCAGGCCATGAATAGTTTTGAAGACAAATTTTTATATTAGAAAAATATAATTTGGCATCTAAAGATAAAGGTTTATATTTTTTATAAAAATTATATGCAAGTGGTAAAATATCTTCTTTGCGTTCACGCAGTGCAGGCATTTTTATAGGAAGTACATTTAAGCGATAATATAAATCTTCTCGCATCAATCCAGCTTTGATATGTTCTTTTAAATTGTGATTAGTGGCAACAATGACGCGAACATCAATAGGAATTATTTTTATACTACCTACACGACGAATTTGACGTTCCTGAAGGACACGCAATAATTTCACTTGGAATGGCAAAGGGGCATCACCAATTTCATCTAAAAATAATGTTCCTTTATGAGCTGCTTCAAATAAACCCGAAGAACCGCCTTTTTTAGCACCTGTGAAAGAACCTTCTACATAACCAAATAATTCTGATTCTAAAAGTGTTTCTGAAAGTGCAGCAAAATTAATGGCGACGAAAGGTCCTGAACTGCGATTGGAAGCATTGTGAATACTTTGAGCTAATAATTCTTTACCCGTACCAGATTCACCTTGGATAAATACTGTAGAGTCGGATTTTGCCATTTTTTGCGCGAGTGATAATACTTTTTGTAGTGCTGGACTTTTACCAACGATATGAGAAAAATCATAACGTGCAATATTTTGTTCTTGGTATAAACGACGACGTACTGATTCTTCAAGGCGATGAATTTCGGATACATCTTTTAATACAAATAATTTGCCATTATCGCTGTTTTTAGCATAGAGGGGAATTTCTGATATTAAAAGTTCATGAGAAGGCAATTTTAATATACCTTCTTTTCGAGGATTATTTACTGTTTGGAAAAAAGTATCATCTAAGAAATTTTCACTATCTTGCCCAATTAATTTCGTCGCTTTTTGAGCAAAGATTTTTTCAGCAATAGGATTAAAAACAGATATTTTATTTTCTTTATTGATAGCTATTAATCCATCATGAACATTATTGATGACGGTTTTAAATCTTTCTTTCATTTTGCTACTATCTTTTAATAATTTATTACCTGTTTTTATTAATTTAATAATATCTTGAATATATTTAGCTGATAAAATATTAGCGAATTTATCTAAAATATCAAAATGAGTGAGAATTTCAATGATAGAAGTAATATCAACTAAGCGAGTTTTTATATCAATAATATGATTTACAAATCCCGGAACATGTTCAGTTTCGCCAGGAGTAATAGCTATTTTTAATTTAGGATAATTGTCTATTCCAGGATAATAAGGATAATAGTTTATATGGTCTATACCTAATGCTTGCAATAATAAAATAGTTTCTTCTGCACTATCTTTAGAATCATTAACTAATAATACATCACTATATTTAGGCAGTTTAAATAGTTTGCCAATTTCATGATAATTTATAGAGCGTCGTGCAATAATATAAGGTACATTTGCAGGGCGAAAATTAATTCTTTCAAATGCATATTCGCTGGAATAGAGGATTAAGTCAACTTCTAAGTTTGTTGGTGGAGGCGAAGATGAATAATAATATTTGATATCTACTGAGGAATAAAGAATATTACATAATTGTTCATAAATAGTATGAGCAGTATTATATCCTACAGAAATGATGACTAATTTTTTCATTTTATATTTATCTCCTAATGGGAATTTAATGGTAATTTATAATAATATACCCTATATTATCAAAATAAATGGTATTTATCAATTTATAAAAGGTTATGATTTTTAAGTGTTTCTTGGTTCTTCTATGTACAAATGTTTACTTGGCATGGAAATTGCATGATTATATTAGTGAAACTTTATATACTGATAAGGGAGGTTTTATTATGAACCCATTTAGTAATTCTTTTGAAAAGAAATGGACTTTTATTTTTTTATTTATGTATGTGTTAATAATGTTGCCATTTCCTTGGTATTATGCCACTGAATACATTCCTTCATTTTTGGGAACTCCGTTATTCATCTTTGGATGGATTTTTCATGGTTTAGTAGTTATTATACTCATATTTTTATGGTGGCAAAGTTGTAAAAAACGACCAGAGTATAAAGAATTTGATGATGAGGAGTGATTTAAATGACACATTCATTAGATAATAATATTATTCCATTTTTAGCTGTTATTATTACTTATTTTGGTTTATTGACTTATATCGGTTATTATGCTACAAAGCAAACTCGAACTCTTAGAGATTATTTCACAATGAGTGGTAAGGCAGGAGCTTTGCTTAGTGGTCTTGCATATTTTTCAACTCAATATAGTATGAGTACATTTATGGGTGTGCCAGGCACTATTTATAAAGTAGGTTATGCTGGAATGTCTGTATCTGTGCCAGGTATTGCTTTTAGTATGGTTATTCCTGCTTTACTTGTTGGTAGAAGATTAATTCGCTTGGGTCATCGTTATCGTATGCTTACTATGGCAGATTACATATCTGATAGATATGAGTCCACTTTAATGCGTGCGTTATTGGCTATTATTATGATTTTATTCTTAGTACCAATGATGGGAGCGCAAACAATTGGAGCTGGAATTATTTTTAAAACATATACTGGTGCTCCAGAATGGGTTGGTATTGTAGTCATGGGTATAACTGTTATACTTTATTGTATGGCAGGTGGTATTAGAAGTATTATGATTACAGATGTTATTCAGGGTATTTTAATGGTAGCAACAGCTGTAGTTACTTTCTTTGTATCTTTGCAATTAGGTGGAGGTCTTGAAGTAATTAATCAGCATTTAGCAGATACTGATATGAGTTTATTATCTCATCCTGGACAAAATAATTCTATGCCATGGCAAAATTATGTTTCTATGATCATCATGTGGAGTTTCTTTACAATTGGACAGCCACATTTATTTACAAAATTTTTCACTATGAAAAACTACAATGTAATGTTTAAAGCAGTATTATTGGGAACTTTAGGTATGTGGTTTTCTGCTACACTCATTGAATGGTGTGGTGTAACAGGTAGAATGTCTTTCCCTAATCTCACAGGAACAGATACAGACTTTATCGTACCTCTTATTTTACAAGCAGGCGTTCATCCTGTAATTTCTTCTTTGATGGTGGCTGGTATTTTCTCTGCAGGTATGTCAACTGTAAGTGGTGTATTAATTACTTCCACAAGTGCTGTAACTCGTGATTTATATCAAAAAATATTTAATAAAGAAGCTACAGATAAAGATGCATTTATTATGTCTCGTTATGTAACAGTTGGTTTGGGCGTATTAGCTATTTGTATTGGTATTTATAAACCATCTTCAATTTTTCAATTAGTTTTATTCTCTTTTGGTGGTTTAGGTATTTGGGCAGCTCCGATTTTAGCTGGTCTTTATTGGAAACGTGCAACAAAAATTGGTGCATTTGCGTCTGTAATCGTTGGTGAAATCGTATATATTTTATTGACAACTACTTTTACATCTTTAACATTTGGTTTCAATCCATTAATCGTGGCATGGATTATTGCTATGGTGGTATTGATTGTAGTGAGCTTGTGTACAAAACCTGCATCAGCAGAAACAATCAGACGTCATTTTGATGATTTAGAAAAATGTTAATTTGATTTTAATGAATAAAGAAGGTATTAATTATGTATTTAGCACATTTAAATTGGCAACAAGCAAAAAGAGCTTTCGCAAAAGATGATTTAGTAGCAATTATTCCTATTGGAAGTACAGAACAACATGGCCCTGTAGGTCCTTTGGGAACAGATTTTTTAATTCCTGATTATTTTGCTAAACAGATAGAAAAACGCACAGAAGTTTTGATTGTGCCTACAGTTCCTTTTGGTATAGCTACACATCATGTGGAATTTTCGGGAACTATTGATATTGGTTTTGATGGCTTATATGCTGTTATTAAAGGTATTGTAGATGGTTTAAGTCGTCATGGCGTGAAGAAATTTGTATTTTTAAATGGTCATGGTGGTAATACTCCTGCTTTGGATAAAGTAGCATTAGAAGCGAATAAAAAAGGTTGTCTTTGTGCTCAAATTGATTGGTGGTCACTTGCTCCAATGCTCAATCCTGAATGGAAAGGTGGTCATGGTGATGGACAAGAAGTTTCCATGATTATGGCTATTGATGAAAATTTAATAAATAAAGATGATTTAATGGAAACAAAGGTAAATCATTTATCGGATAAATTAAAAAATATACATTTAAATGCAGTTGATTTTAAAGGCGCAACTATAAAAGTAATTCGCAGTGTAGATAAAGTGGTAAATAGCGGTGGCTATGGCGGAAGTGATTCTTATAGTGCAAATAAACAATGGGGCGAAGATATGAAAGTAGCTTTGCTTGATTATATTGTTGATTTTGTAAATGAATTTAAATCTGTAAAACTATAATTAGATAGGATAATTATTATGTTTAAACGCAGAGATTATTTTAAAGAAGATAGACAAAAACCATGGTCAATAAAAGATGAACCTGTTACTTGCGAAGCTTTAGCTGATACAGAAGCAAGAACATATCCAGATATGTTTGAGGCATATAAAAATTTTGCACAGACATATAATTTATCAAGGGATAGTTTTATCTTAACTAATGGCTGTGAAAATGCAGTGAGAATTATTTTTGAAGCACTTCGACCTAAATATGCTTATATTGAAAATCCTTCATGGGGTTTGGTAGAAGTACTGGCTAATGGTTTGTTATATCCTCGACCTGAGGAAACACCTGAAGAAAAGCGAATTTTTCTAGTAGATTATGAGTTTAAAAATGAAAAATTTGTTTTAGGGGATTATCCTTTAAAATTACCACAAGAAAATTCTTTGTTTTATGTTACTGATAAATATAATAATGTTTTTGAGCATGAAGTACTTCAAGATAGAAATGAATATGCTAAATATACTATTGTTGATGAAACTTATTCAGCTAAAATATTGAGAGATAGTAATAGAGAAATACCTGAAAATGTTTTTGTAATTGGTTCATATTCTAAGTTTTGTGGTGCGGGAATACGTTTAGGCTATATTTTATATAATCCTAAATGGAATAACTTAATGCAATTACTAAGAGAAGAATGTATTTCTAAATTAGCAGAAAAATATACAAGTATACACATGCCAGAAATACATTTACCAGAATTTGATGGCGATTTTGTTTGTAAGTCTAATAATTATGTTATAGTAAAAGCTGATAGTTATACAGGTGATAAACGAAGAATTAATCGAGAGTTTGAGGTTTCAGGTATAAAATTTTATAAATTAGGATTATCCTTAAAATGATTTTAATGGGAATTTTATATTTTAAGTTTTATAAAATTCCCATTAAGTTTTTATAATAAAACACAAAAGTACTTTTATATTAGATTGTTGTATCTATTAAATTGTTGGCACGAAAATTGCATATAATAAAATAGTGAAATATTTTATTAGGGAGAGATACAAATGGATAAACAGAAAAATAATGATGTAAAAATCTCTGTGCCATGGTATGGTTATGTAGTTTTTGTGTTGGCAATTTTATTATTTTCAGGGATCTTTTCTTCGTCTGATGGAGTTTTACGTGCTTTAGATTTCAATGTATTGAATGGTAGTTTTGGACAGATACCAACTGATAAAGCTATGAGCTTTAGAGGTGCTGGCGGTAGCGGTGCTAAAGATGGCTTTTTATTTGCTTTAGAACTTATTCCTGCTGTTATTTTAGCTTTAGGGATTGTAAATGTCATTGATGGTTTGGGTGGATTGAAGGCTGCTCAAAAATTAATGAACCCATTATTAAAACCTTTACTTGGTGTACCAGGTGTTTCTGCACTTGCAAATATTGCTAATATGCAAAGTACAGATGCTGCTGCTGGTATGGTTAAAGAATTAGTTGATGAAGGAAAATTAACAGATAAAGAACGCTCTGTTATCATCACTTATCAAACAAGTGGTAGTGCTTTTGTAACAAATTACTTTTCTTCTGGTGCTGCTGCTTTTAGTATTTTACTTGCACCAATTATCGTACCTTTACTTGTAATTTTTGTATTTAAAATTGTGGGTGCAAATTTAATGCGTTTATATTTTAAATTTATTGGACAATAAGTGAGGTAAGATAAATGAGCGACAATAAAGTAGAAGTTATTCAGAAAAAAACAATTTTGGATTTATTCATTGATGGTGCTAGAAAGGGTTTTACTATTGGTACTACTAGTTTGTTACCAAATGTAATGATGGCATTTGTAATTATTCGTATTTTAGATGTTACAGGTCTTTTACAATTAATTGGCGTTGTATTCCAGCCAGTAATGGGGCTTTGGGGTCTTCCTGGTGAGGCAGCAACAGTTTTAATTACTGCTTTAATGAGTATGGGTGGCGGTGTAGGTGTAGCAATGAGCTTATATACTGCTGGTTCTTTAGATGCTATGCAAGTAACAGTGCTTTTACCTGCTATTTATTTGATGGGTAATCCTGTACAAAATGTGGGTCGTTGTTTAGGTATTGCTGGTGTAAGTACTAAACATTATCCTGCAATTATTTTAATTTGTGTAATTAATGCATTATTATCTATTTGGGCAATGCATTTTATTATGTTATTTTTACAATAAAAGAAGGTTGATTATATGAATACTAAAAAAACATTTTTCACATTATTAAAAAATGCACATGTAATTGCTCCAGAAGATTTAGGAGTTAAAGATATTTTAGTAGCTGGCGAAAAAATCGCTATGATAGGTGAAGGTCTTTCTTTACCAGCAATATATGATTGCGAAGTAGTTGATTGTGAAGGTAATTATGTAGTACCAGGTTTTATTGACTCTCATGTACATTTAATCGGTGGTGGCGGTGAAGGTGGTTATGCTACTAGAACACCTGAAATCCAATTAACAGATATCACAACTTCTGGTGTAACTACAGTACTTGGTCTTTTAGGTACAGATGGTGTAACTCGTCATGTAGCTAGCTTACTTGCCAAAGCTCGTGGTCTTGAAGATGAAGGCATTACAGCATATATTTATTCTGGTTCTTATGAAATTCCAACACCAACAATTACAGGTAGTGTACGCAATGATATTATTTTGATTGATAAAGTAATTGGTACTGGTGAAATTGCTATGTGCGATCATCGTTCTTCTCAATCTCCAAAAGAAGCTTATCAGCAAATTACAGCAGAAGCTCGTGTTGGCGGTATGCTTAGCGGTAAAGCTGGTGTAGTTAATATGCATTTAGGCGATGGCGAAGATGGTTTAAAAATGCTTTATGAAATCACTAAAAATGGTGAAATTCCTAAAACACAAATTATTCCAACTCATGTAAACCGCAATAAACGCTTATTTAAAGAAGCTATTGAATGGGCAAAACAAGGCGGTATTATGGACGTAACTTCTAGTGTTAGCCCAGAGTCCGGTTCTAGCCATTCTGTAAAATCCAGTGAAGCTGTAAAACAAGCATTAGAAGCTGGTGTTAATATTGAAAATATCACTATGAGTTCTGATGGTAATGGTAGTATGCCAATTTTTGATGAAGCTGGAAATAATATTGGTGTTGGTGTAGCAAGCCAGATTTCTATTTTAAATGAATTTAGAGATATGATGCAAAAAGAAAATATTGCGATTACAGATGCTATAAAAATTATTACAAGCAATATTGCTAAATTTACTAAATTATATCCAAGAAAAGGTTGCTTAGCTAATAACAGTGATGCAGATATTTTAGTATTAGATAAAGATTTACAATTACAACATGTGTGGGCAAGAGGCACTCATATGGTAGAAAATGGTAAACCTATTGTATTTGGTACTTTTGAAAAAAGATAATAGAAGATATGCAATAAAAAGTGGTAGAAAAAATCTACCACTTTTTTATTTATTAATATATTTAAACATAATAAATTGATTTTGTTATGTATTTGATAGATAATAAATATAAATATGAATAAAGAGGTGAATGCTGGAAACAGCGAATTTATGTTAAAAGCAGTTATTTTTGATTTTGATGGTACAATAGGAGACACTTTAAAATTAGTTATTGAGTCAATCAGAGAAGCAGTAAGTCCTTTTATAGATAGAGAATTATCTGATGATGAAATAGCAGATACATTTGGACCTATAGAAGAAGGTAGCATTTTAAAATTTGTAGATGAAAAAGACTATGAAGAAGCTTGCAAACGATTATATGATGCTTATGCAAGATTACATAGAGAAATAACACCAAAACCATTTGCAGGTGTTGTGGATTTAATAAAATATTTGAAAAGTAAAAATCTCATTGTAATTTTGGCTACAGGTAAAGGTGCAAAAACTTGTGAAATATCTTTGAAGCAGTATCAAATGGAAAATCTTTTTGATAAAATAAAAACTGGCTCCATAAAAGGTGGTATAAAACCACAAATGATGCAAGAAGTTATCGATGAATATAAATTATCAGCAGATGAAGTGATTTATATTGGTGATGCACCAACTGATATTGATGCAGCTAGACAAGTTGGTGTAAAAATAGCTTCTGTATTGTACGGAACAAGAATAGAAGAAGAAGCCGTAAAAGCTAAAAATCCAGATGCAATTTGTTATTCTATTGAGGACGTTAAAAAGTATTTAACTAGTTTGATTTAAGAGAAAAATAAATATTATTATTTTGTTATAATTTCATTAGAAATGGGCTATTTTGTTGTATAAATTATCTTTTTGTGGTATTTTTAATACTAGCTGTAAGAATATATACAGCCTTTCTCATTTATTTAGATATATGTTGAATGAGAAAGGATTTTTTTATTGCTGAAGATGGGAGGTACTATTATGGAAAAAGATATTACAAAAAAAATAAAACCATTTATAATTTATAGTGTTCCTATAATTCTACTTATAGCTGTTGTAGCTATTTTTGGTGTATATAAATGGAACCAGGGACAAGGAATTATTAATATTAATGATGCAAAACTCACAAGTTCTAAAGTTATGGTTATAGCTCAAAATGATGGAACATTGACAGAGCTTTTAGTAAATGATGGTGATAAGGTAGAAGCAGGTCAAGTTATTGCTAAAATGAAAGTAGTTGTAACACCTGAACAAATTGAAGCTTTGCAAAAGGCATATGACGAAGCAAAAGTAAATTATGATACTTTAGAGCAACAAGTAAAAGCCTCTATGGTAGTAAGTCAGCCAGTAGTTACAAGTTCTTCGACAGGAAATGTAGCAGCAGCTCAAGCTAGATTAGATGCAGCCGCAGCAAATAAACAGAAGATGGATAAATTATATTCTATAGGTGCTGTAAGTGCGACACAATATGCGGAAGCACAATCAGAATATGCAGCAGCACAAAGTGCTTTAGCGGCAGCAAGTACACCACAAGTTGTAGAACAACAAGCAAGTGTTTCTTCTGCTCCATCTAAAGAATTATCAGAAGCATTAGCTACAGCTCAAATTCAATTAAATCAAGCAAAAGCAGCTTTAGACCAAGCTCAATCTGATGATAATTTTGCCGATATTACAGCTCCAGTTAGTGGTATTATATATTTAACTGATTTTAAACAAGGTAATGAATTAAAACGAGGCGATGTATTCATCAATGTGGGTAATACTAAAAATTTATGGGTAGAAGCACCACTTACAGAAGAACAATATGCTAAAGTACATCAAGGTCAATTTGTGCATTATTCTGTTGATGATATGGATTTAACAGGTACTGTCTTAGAGGTAACACATCAAGATAGTGAAGATGAAGAAAATAAAAATTTAGTTACAGCAGCAAAAATTTCTTTCCCTGATGAATTAAAAGATAAAGTTTTACCTGGTGCTGATGTAACAGTTCAAATAACAATAGATAGATAGTAGTTTATGAAATAGAAACAACAATGGACGGTGAAAACTTTGCTGTTAAAGCGATTAGAAGCGTATGGATTTAAATCATTTGCAGATAAATTAGAAGTAGAATTTGATGAGGGCATAACAGCAATTGTAGGGCCTAATGGGAGTGGTAAGAGTAATATTACAGATGCCATTCGTTGGGTTTTAGGGGAACAAAATGTGCGCAATTTGCGTGGAAATAAGGCAGAAGATATTATTTTCACAGGTAGCTCCACAAGAAGACCTCTTGGTGCAGCGGAAGTTTCCGTTACTTTTGATAATAGTGATGGTAAATTGCCTATAGATTTTCAGGAAGTAATGATTACAAGACGCATATTTCGTTCCGGTGAAAGTGAATTTTTAATCAATAAAACAAAATGTCGTTTAAAGGATATTTATAATTTATTTGCCGACACAGGATTGGGTAAAAATTCTATAAGTGTTATTAGTCAGAATAAAGTAGATGAAGTTTTAAATACAAAGCCAGAAGAGCGAAGATATTTCTTTGAAGAATGTGCGGGAATTACTAAATATCGTGAACGAAAACGCGAAGCTGTACGAAAATTAGATAATACACAGGCAAATGTTGTACGTTTAAATGATATTGTAAGTGAGATTGAAAAACAGTTAGAACCTTTAAAAGAACAAGCTGATAAAACTAGACGATATAATGTCATTGATAAAGAATATAAAGATTGTAGACTCACGCAGATTTTGTATAAATATGAAAATCTTTCAGCTGAAAATAATAAACTGGATTTAGAGATAAAAGGTTATGAACAAGAAAGAGCTTCATTAGAGGCCACAGTTTCTGTTTCTGAAAGTGAAAAAATCGCTAAAAAAAGTGAGATAAATAAATTAGAACAGAAAATAAAATTGCTTGGTGAAAATAATCAAAAAATCCATGAAGAAATAGAACGCAGTCGCAATCAAGCCACTTTATTACAAGAGCGTATACGACAGAGTTGTCAGTCTCAACAGCGTTTAGAGGAAAGACAAAATCAGACAAAAGAAGAATTAAAAATATCTTTAGCTGATGGAGAAGAACTAAAAAGAAAAGCTCAGATTGCTAATAATACTGCAGATAAATTGGAACTTGCCCTGCAAGAAGAAAATTCAAGTGTACAAAAAGTAGAAAATGATATTAAAGCGAAAGAAGAAGAAATTAAATTAAAGCAAGAGCAAGATAATGAAAAGCGCAAGCAGATAGAAGAACAAAATAAGGTATTACTATTGTTAAAGCGAGATATGTCTGATATAGATGTAAATATTGAAAATCAACATAGTGCGCATAAAAATGCAATTAATGAAAAAATAGAAAAAAATACAGCTAAGGAATTATTACAGGTAGAGATTGATAATATCAATAAAAAGGTACAGGCTAAACAAGAAAGTATTAATTCTCAACAAAGTAATTTAGATGAACTTATAAAAGTTTGCAAAGAAGCTACAGAATTTATCAATGAAACTCGCCAAAATGTGCGTATGGCAGAGGAAAAAGTAAAATTTTTCCAAGAAATGCAAGCATCATATGAAGGCTTTGGCAAAGCTGTAAAAAGAGTTTTAAAAGCGGATAAATCATGGCAAAAGGGTATTTGTGGTGTTGTAGCTGAATTGATAAAGGTAGAAGATCCTTTTATTACAGCTATTGAAGTAGCTCTTGGTTCTGCTATGCAAAATGTAGTTACTAAAGATACAGATACTGCAAAATCAGCAATTAATTATTTGAAAGAAAATAAATTTGGTCGTGTAACTTTTATGCCATTGACTACTGTTCAGCCACATAAAAATAAACGCACTGAAATTGAACCAGGTAAACATGGTTTTATCGCTTATGCAGATGAACTTGTAAATATTGATGAAGAATATAAAGTGATAACTCAATCTTTATTAGGTAGAATTTTAGTAGTTGATGATGTGGATAATGCTTTAAAGTTGGCTAAGTTATATGATTATCGTTTGCGTATCGTAACTTTAGAAGGTGAATTATTGCAGCCTGGTGGTGCTATTGCTGGTGGTAGTAGCCAAAGCAAGGAAGCAGGTTATTTACACCGTAAAGGTGAGTTATTAGAATTAAAAGATTATCTAGCTAGTGAACGTAAAGTATTACGTGATGCGAAAAATAAATATGAAGATGATGAAGCAAAACGCGTGGCTTTGGCAGAAAATATCAATCGTTTGCAAAAAGATTGGCAAGAGTTATCTTTATTATTAGCACAGAAAAAAGTAGAATTTAAACAATTAGAAAATTGGTTTGTAAATCAAGAAGATATCTTAAAAGCTATAGATAATCGCATATCTGCTTTAATCGTGAAAAAAACGGCTATTGAAGCAGATATTGAAAAACAAACAGCTAAAATTACTCAAATGGAAGCTCAAGTTGATGAAAAACAAAATCTTTATGAAGATATTTACAATGAGATTGAAGTATTGAAACATGATTTAAAAATTCGTCAACAAAAGGTAATGCAAAAACAAATTAGCTGTACAGAGGCAAGACAAGAAGTCATTCGTTATAATGATAAATTGAATTTGTTGACAGGACAGGCAGAAAGATTTAAGGCATTTTTAGCTGATAGTGATAAAGAAATGGCTGAATTACAAAAAGTCATTGATGATAGTTTAGCTGAATTAAAACAATTAGAAGAATCTGTAGCTAATTTGGAAAAGTTAAAAACTGATGGTAAAGAAGAATACAATACTTTATATAAAAGACAATTAGGTATGCGAAGTGAATTGTCTGATATGGACGAAGAACGTGCTAAAATTGCAAGTAAAGTAGGCGTTATCAAGGATAAAATTCATAAATGTGAAGTAAGTGTAGCTAAATTGGAAACTGAAATTAAGCAGTGCTTGCAAAGTATGCAAGAAGAATATGAATTGACTCCACAAGAAGCTTTAAATCATCGTTTAGAACTTGATGAAAATGAGCTGAAATCTAAATTAAAAAAATTAGATAAAGAATTAAAAGATATTGGTCCTGTAAATCCAAATGCTATCAACGAATATGAAACATTAAATGAGCGTTATAGCTTTATGAGTAAACAAATTGAGGATTTAGTCAAGGCTAAAGAAGATTTAACAAAAATCATTGAGCAGATAGATAAAACAATGTCTACACAATTTAGCTTGGCTTTTGATAAAATAAAAGTATATTTTAATGATATTTTTAAACGTTTGTTTGGTGGTGGCAATGCAAAATTAATTTTAACAAATAAAGAAGATATCTTAAGTTCAGGTATTGAAATTGAAGTAGAACCACCAGATAAAAAACCACAGAGTCTAGCTGTATTATCAGGTGGGGAAAGAACGCTTACAGTTATAGCATTACTGTTTGCATTTTTCACTTATAATCCTGCACCATTTAGTGTATTAGATGAAATTGATGCTCCATTAGATGAAGCAAATGTCAAACGTTTCGCGAAGTTTTTAAAAGATTATGCCAAACGCACTCAATTTATTTTAGTAACACATCGTAAGGGAACAATGGAGTCTGCTGATGTTATGTATGGTGTAACTATTGAAGATGCTGGTGTATCTAAGTTGATATCTGTTCGTTTAGAAGATTTTGAGGAAAGAGGTTAAAAGATGGGATTTTTTAGTAAATTAAAAGAAGGTCTTACAAAAACACGTAAATCTCTAACAGAGAAAATTGAAAAAGTAATTATTGGTTATGCTGATATTGATGATGATTTATTAGATGAATTAGAAGATGCTTTAATTCAAGCTGATGTAGGGGTAAAAACTTCTTTACAATTAATGGACGATGTTCGTGCTGGTATTAAGAAAAAACAGATTAACTCTCCAGAAGATTTAAAACCATTCTTGATTAAACGTATTACAGAAATGTTAAATGAAGGTTCTGATGAAACAAACATTGCTAAATCTGGGCCTACAGTAATTTTAGTAATCGGTGTAAATGGTGTAGGTAAAACTACAACTATTGGTAAATTAGGTAGATATTATAAAGAACAAGGCAAAAATGTCATGTTTGCAGCAGCAGATACTTTCCGTGCAGCGGCTATTGACCAATTAGAAATTTGGGGTCAAAGAGTAAATGTTCCTGTGATTAAACATGAAGAAGGTTCAGATCCAGCAGCAGTAGTATTTGATGCTGTGAAAGCTGCTATCGCAAGAAAAGTGGATATACTCATCATTGATACAGCAGGACGTTTGCATAATAAAGCTAATTTAATGACAGAATTAAATAAAATTCAAAGAGTTATTAAACGTGAAATAGCAGAAGCTCCACATGAAACATTATTAGTATTAGATGCTACAACAGGACAAAATGCAATTAGCCAAGCTGAATTGTTCACAAAATCAGCTCCTATTTCTGGATTGGTATTGACTAAATTAGATGGTACTGCTAAGGGTGGTGTAGTAATTGGCTTAAAATCTGAACTTAGTATGCCAGTAAAATGGATTGGCGTAGGTGAAGGTATGGACGATTTACGACCATTTGTAGCTAATGACTTTGCAGCGGCTTTGTTTAACCAAAAAGTAGAAGAATAATATAATTAAATAATTGTCTATTTGATGATAATAAAAATAATAAAAAGAGGATAAGTATAAAACTTATCCTCTTTGTTTTTAGTAGATTGTTTTGTCTGTTTTTTGTGCAAAGTTATCAAAGGATTTTATAGTGATATCTCTACCAAATTGTTCTAAATCTAAAACGGAGATATCTTGGCATTTTCCTTCAATATAGTTGTAGATGAAATCATCTCTAAAACCAATTTTATCAGCATCTTTAGCTGTGTTTCCATAATAAACTTTTTTAATGTTTGCCCAAATAGTAGCAGAAAGGCACATTGGACATGGATAGCAAGATGTATAGAGTTCACAACCTGTTAAATCATGAGTACCTAAGTTTTGACAAGCATCACGAATAGCTTCAACTTCGGCATGACAAGTTGGATCATGTTTTATAAGTACACGATTATGACCACGACCTACGATTTTGCCATCTTTTACAATAACTGCACCGAAAGGGCCACCTTCATTAGTTGTTAAATTACTATCAGCTTCTTGAGTTGCAATAAGCATAAATTCTTCTTTAGTCATAAAAAATCTCCTATTCATAATAAAATATATAGGAAAAAATAATGTTTTTATTTTTTGCCTATATAAATATAAATTAAAAGCGGTAAATATGCAATAATCTTTTGGTTTTTAATAAATATTTTTATTTTTAAATAGATAGATATGATTTCTTATGATAAAATAACTAAGGAATTTTTTATTTATTTATGAAAGCGAGGACAAAATGAAAAAGTTTTATGACGTAGAAGAAAAAGTGCCTTTGTTGCAAGGAATTCCACTTAGTTTACAACATTTGTTTGCTATGTTTGGTTCTACAGTGTTAGTTCCTTTTTTACCAAATGTGCCGTAAAGCCCCGTGCTTTAGCACTGGGGATATAAGGCACGTCCGACGAATTTGCGTAAGCAATTGAAGTCGGACCATTTTATTTTGTATATTCATATGCTATCATATAACTACGAATAACAATAAAGGCGGTGAGATAAATGAAAACCTATTGCTTTAAGCTATATAACTCTAAACGAAATAAAAAACTTCATAGGCAGATTAATGCGGCAGGTCTCATTTATAATCACTGCATTGCAATTCACAAACGGTACTATCGTTTATTTAAAAAATCATTGCACAAATTTGTTCTGCAGAAACACTTAACTAAACTGAAAAAACGGGCAAAATTCAGCTATCTTAAAGAAATAGGTTCACAATCAGTACAAAATATAACTGAACGCATAGACCGTGCCTATAAGTTGTTTTTCAGAAATCAGAAGCATAATGTCCGTTCAGCTCCTCCGTCGTTTAAAAAGATACGTAAATATAAATCATATACTTTGAAAACGTCCGGTTGGAAATTATTGGGTGGAAATGTTATTAGAATTGCCAATCAGAAATATCGCTATTTTAAATCGCGGGATATTGACGGAAAAGTAAAGACCGTAACCATAAAGCGCGATGCTTTAGGCGATATTTATTTGTATTTTTCCTGTGAAACAAATGAAAATGAAGTCTTAACAAGAACAGGTGAAAGCGTCGGTTTTGACTTCGGGTTAAAGATATTTCTCACAGGTTCAGAACGGAAAAATATCATCTCTCCGCTGTTTTTCAAGCAGAATGCAAAATTAATTGTTAAAGCTAACCGCAATTTATCCCGTAAACAAAAAGCTTCTAACAATCGCCAAAAAGCAAGACTGAATTTGGCAAGACTGCATAAAAAAGTAACGAATATGCGCCGTGATTTTCATTGGAAAACGGCACAGTATCTCACTGGTAAATATGCCTTAATCTCTATCGAAAATTTGAATTTAAAAGCCATGCAGAAACGTTTCGGCAGAAAGATATCCGATTTAGGTTTTGCCGATTTTGTAAACAAGTTGAAGTATGAAACACAAAAGGCAGGTTCCAACGTTGTTGAAGTAGGAAATTTCTTTCCGTCAAGTCAGCTATGCAGTAATTGTGGCTATCAAAACAAAGAACTCAAAGAATTGAGAATAAGAGAATGGACTTGTCCAAAATGCGGTAAACATCATGATAGGGATTTAAACGCCGCTATAAATATAAAGAAAGAAGGAGAAAGAATTTTTTTCTCCCGCAAGTAATAAATAAATATGGGCAGGGCGTTGTCCATTGTGGAGAGAACTCGTAAGACTGTCTTTTGATAGCAAGGTTCGTCAGTATCCCAGAATCCCCTAGCTTTAGCTATGGGGAGTACGTCAATTCATGTAAATCCAGCAACAGCTTTATTTATGAATGGTATAGGTACAATTTTGTATTTAATCATTTGTAAAGGGAAATTACCTGCTTATTTAGGTTCTAGTTTTGCATTTATTTCTCCAGTTTTAGCAGTGCTTGCTACTAGTGGACTTAGTTATGGCGATGCTCAAGGTGGATTTATAGCATTTGGTTTATCTTTTATTATTTTATCTTTTGTTGTGGGTAAATTAGGTACAGCTTGGATTGATATTATTTTGCCACCAGCTGCAATGGGTGCGGTAGTAGCAGTAATTGGTCTTGAGCTTGCACCACTTGCTTTGGATATGTCTGGTTTTATCAGTGATACAATGCAATCTCAAGGCATTCCAAATGAGCTTGCAATGATTACTTCTGTATTTACATTAGCTGTGGCAATTTTGGCTTCTGTAATTGGTAGAGGATTTTTAAGTGTAATTCCTGTATTAATTGGTGTAATTGCAGGATATATTATGGCTTTTTGTTTAGGTATTGTAGATTGGTCTGGTGTAGAAGCCGCTAGTTGGGTACAAGTACCAACTTTCTATGAACCAACTTTTAATATTCACGCTATCATGATTATTATGCCTGCATTGTTTGTAGTTTTTGCTGAACATATTGGGCATGTTGTTGTTACAAGTAGTATTGTTGATAGAGATTTAATTAAAAATCCAGGACTTAATCGTTCTTTATTTGCTGATGGTGTTTCTAATGTTTTATCTGGTTTTGTAGGCTCAACTCCTAATACTACTTATGGCGAAAATATGGGCGTTATGGCTATTACTCGTGTTTATAGTGTATGGGTAATCGGTGGAGCTGCTATTTTTGCTATTCTTTTCTCTTTTATTGGTAAAATTGCTGCGATTATTCATGCTATTCCAGTACCAGTAATGGGCGGTATTTCTGTATTGTTATTTGGTGTTATCGCTTGTTCTGGTATACGTATGCTTATAGAGAAAAAAGTTGATTATACTAGTACGAAAAATATGATACTTACTGCCGTAACTATGATAAGTGGTCTTAGTGGAGCTGCTGTAAATATTGGTCCTGTACAATTAAAAGGTATGGGCCTTGCTGTTGTCTGTGGCATGATTCTCAGCTTATCGTTTTATGTTTTTGGTAAATTAGGTATAGCTAATAAAGAATAAAGCAAAATAAAAACTCATGGGTATTTTAATCCATGAGTTTTTATTTTTATAATTGTGCCCATTTTGTGCCCATGTGCTCAAATTATAATGAATATATTTTCTCTTTTTAATTTTTAAGAATATAGATTTTGATATGCTATATATTATAATCGCTTCAAATATATTTTGACGTACGTTAATAAGTACGATATACTATATTTGAGGTGATTATAATGATTACAGCTAATGCTTCAAATTTTAGAAAGAATCTTTATAATACTTTAGAACAAGTTGCTAAATATAATCAAGTAGCAACAATTAATACTAAAGATGGCGATGTGGTATTAATTAGTGCGGATGATTATAAAAATCTTATGGAAACAATGTATTTATCTTCTATACCTAATGTGCGAGAAGATTTATTAAAAGCTAAAACTGCATCTAATGAAGATTTTGTTTCAGAAGATGAGGTTGAATGGTAATTGTATAAGATAGAATATTATAAAAAAGCATTAAAAGACATTCCAAAGCTAAAAGCAAGTGGATTAGATAAAAAAGCTAAATTATTAATTGATTTAATAAAGGAAGATCCTTTTCAAAATCCACCACCATATGAAAAACTGTTAGGAGATCTAATGGGATACTATTCTAGAAGAATTAATATTCAACATAGATTAGTATATGAAGTATTAGAAGATGAAAAAGTTATACGTATAATTCGTATGTGGACGCATTATGAATAAAACCGTTGGTATTCTTACCAACGGTTTTGTTGTTTTATAAATTGATGTTGTAGAGTATTTTATATTTTTATCTTAGTAATATTTATTGAAAGATTTCATTATATAAAATGTTTACTAGGATACTATTCAAAGAAAATTAGACATCGAAAATAGTTTTACATAAATTAATGCCGGTTTTAGTTTTAAAAATTCTGTTTAATGCATTTTCTATAGCTTGTTTTGGGCAATTATCTTCATAAAGATTTACTAAGAAATCTGCTTCTATTAGGATTTGGTAATCTAAATCGTCAATATTATTATAAGTATGATGATGGGCAATCAAGAAACATACTCTATCTATTACAGCAGTATCTACTTGGAGTTTTTCAAGTATTTCTCTAGCAGGAGCAGGGCCTTCTAATTCTTGATATTTGCCATTGCTACTGTTGTATTTTTGTTCAGCAATTTTTATGCCGATATCATGCATTAAACCAGCGATTTCTAAAATATATAATTTATCTGAAGGCAAGTTTTCTTGTTCTGCTATGAATTTTGCAAAGCTATGTACTTTGAGAAAATGTTGAATGCGTTTAGGGTCGCCCTGATAATAATTAATCATTTCTAGTAATACATTATTTATATTTGTCATAATAAAAGCCTCCTAAGTATAGTTTTGTTTCAGAAAATAGAAATCAAGAAAAATTTTAATTTTATTTTAATACAATTTTAATATGATATACAAGCATAATCAGTGTAAATTTTGTATAATTATTTTTGTAGTGCAGGATTTTAAAAGGGTTTATTAGAATTTAATAAGTATAATAAAATATAGGAGAATAAAAATTATGTTTAGTTTTATTATGTTTTTAGCAGTTATAACGACTATTTTGGCTTTTATTGGGTTTGATATGATAACACATTTTAGTGATATTGTAAATTTGATAGGAGCAGTAGCTTTAGGTGTAGGCGTCTTTTTGACATTTAAACCAAATAAGAAAAAGCAGATTAGTTTAGATTTAGATGATAGTGAAAATAGTAAATTATTGCAGGAAAGTTATCAAAAAGCGTTAGAGGATTATAATTATATAAAAGGCTCATTGAAATATATCAGAGATAGTGAATTAAAAATGCATGTGCAAGACATGCAAAAGGTATCTTTGAATATTTTACAATATCTACAAAAACATCCAGAAAAAATTACTTTAGCTAGAAGATTTATCGATTATTATCAAGATACTGTGGCTGGTTTAATTGAAAAGTATGTAGAAATAGAAAATACGCAGTTAAATACAGATAGTGTAAATGATATAAAGGAAAGAACAAAAAATACTTTATATGGATTGAGTAATGCTTATACAGAGCAATTTGAAAAATTGATAAATGACCAGTTATTAGATATGGACGCGGAATTAAAGGTTATGGAAAATACAATAAAAGCAGATGGTTTTGATGTGAAAAAGCAAGACCGCACTCAAGAGATAAAATCTGGCTTTAGCTATAGACGTAAAAATTGTATGCATGATAAACCTATGCAAAGAATGCGTTGGCAATTAAAGCATTTACCAGAAAGATTTTTTGATAGTGATGAAGTTTTGCGTAAAAAATTAATTGCTGGAGGTCTAGGAATTTTATTTGGTGGTTTTGGCGCACATAAATTTTATTTAGGCAAAACTTTTATGGGAATTTTTTATTTATTATTTTCATGGACAGGCATACCTTTTATTGCGGGATTTATAGAAGGTATACGCTATTTATTTATGGATAAAGATGATTTTTATCGCAAATTTTTCGATAATATGAATAGAGGGTGAAACTTATGGCAGATATTAGTTTAGATGATTTAATCAAAGCAAAAACACAGACAATGGACAATAATGCTGATGCTCAAAATTGGCAAGTAATGACAAAAAAAGAAGAGATTGAGCAGGTTACAAAGCAAACAGAATTGATTTCACCGGAAGATAGAAAGCGTATTGATGAAATAAAAGAAAATATAGATTTGACGAATTCACAGACTTCTGTACAATATGGCATAAATGCACAACGAAATATAGCGGAGTTTTCAGATAGTATTTTGAATAATATTCGCAGTAAAGATAGTGGGCATGTTGGCGATTTATTAAGCAATTTAGTAGTAAAAGTAAAAGGTTTTGATGTAGATAGTAAAAACAGTGGCGGATTTATAAAGAAAATACCTATTTTAGGTTCATTAGTTGGCAGTGCTAAAAGTATGATGGCAGAATATGATAAATTATCTGTACAGATTGATAAGATACAAGGCGAATTAGATAAAGCCCGCATGAGCATGATGAAAGATATTGTGATGTTTGATACTATGTATCAACGAAATTTAGAGTATTTTAAAGAATTGCAGTTATATATTAAAGCTGGCGAAGAAAAAATCTTAGAATTGCAACAGCATACTATTCCTAAATTACGCATGGAAGCTGTAAATTCTCAAAATCAAATGGCAGTGCAAGTAGTCAGTGATTTTGAAAATGCTGTCAGCCGTTTTGAGAAAAAAGTTCATGATTTGAAATTGAGTAAAACAATAGCTATACAGACAGCACCACAGATACGCCTTATTCAAAATAATGATAAAGTTTTAGTTGACAAGGTACAAAGTGCTATTTATAATACTATTCCATTATGGAAAAGTCAGATTGTAATTGCGCTTGGTTTATCTAGACAGCAAAAAGTTTTACAGATGCAACGTGAAGTAACAGATACTACAAATGAATTATTACGACGTAATGCTGAAATGTTGAAACAAAATACAATAGAGACAGCACGTGAAACAGAACGTGGAATTGTAGATATCGAAACTGTAAAAAAAGTAAATGAAGATTTGATTTCTACTATTGAAGAAACTATTAAAATTCAAAAAGATGGACGTGAACGTCGTAAATTAGCAGAAGCTGAACTTGTACAAATTGAAGATAAATTAAAACAAACTTTATTGGCTCATCGTTGAAATATCATTAAATAAGCTATAAAAAATATAAAAAGGATAATCCTAAAATAAGTGGATTATCCTTTTTGTTATCAATAAAAATAAAAAGCCATCAGCAAAATTAAATAAACTGATGGCTTTAATTTTATAAATTATTTATTTAATGTATCTTGACAGAAATTGATAAAAGATTGAGCAGCTTTGGAGATATATCTATCTTTTTTCCATGCAAGTCCAACATCTACAAATATAGGGTCTTCTATTGGTAATGTTTTAATATGTGGTGTATCTTGAACTACGAAGTCTAAGAGGAATGCCATACCAACATTACTGGAGATAAGACCTTTTATCGTTTCGATTTGGTTTGATTCTAAGATAATATTTGGTTGAATATTGTGTTCTTTGAGTTTTTGTTGAATTAAATTACGGATAAAAGAACCTTCTTTTAACATAATTAAATCAATATTGCTTACATCGCTCCAAGATAAAGAATCTTTTTGAGCAAGTGGGCTATCTTCAGGAACACAAGCTACTACTTGGTTAGTAGACATTGGCAATAACTGTAAACTAGGAGAAGCATTGGAGATGATGACAATACCAAAATCTAATTCATCACGTTCTAAGGATTCACGAATAGACATAGAGCCTTTTTCATAAAGATAAATATCTAAATGAGCGAATTTTTTCTGGAAACCAGAGAAAATTTTGGGGAAAAGATATGCTCCGATCATAGAAGGAATACCAATTTTGATAGTGCCTTTTTGAAGTTGTTTATAGTCATTAACTTCTAAAACGGCATCTTGAATATTACGCAAAGCAAGTTCAATGCGATTTAAAAATACAGCTCCTTCTGGTGTGAGTGATAATTGTTTTTGGCTACGTTCAAAAAGTTGTATGCCAAGTTCTGCTTCTAATTTTTTTATAGCAACTGTAATATTTGGTTGAGAAACAGAAAGCCGTTTGGCTGCTCTAGTAATATTTTTCAAACGGCTAGTCATTTGAAAGTATTCTAGTTGTTTAAGTTCCATATAATCCTCCTATTGAAAATATCTTATGTATAATAAATTTTATTAATTAACACATAGATATTATAGCATAAAAATAGCATATATCCAATATTTTATTTATTACAAATGTTTTTTGCCATAAGTTTTATCTATTATGTAAAAAATGTATAAAAAATATATAAAATTTTTAGAAATTTAAAGGAATAATAAATTTTTTATAGAATTATATATTCATATGGTAAATCAAAGTAATAAATACTATGAAAAATTAACATAGATAAAAGAGAGGTTGATTACAATGATGAATAACTATTCTAGCCAAGATTTCTTATCTGTAGCAAGAAGAATAACTTATGACGCAACAATTCCTGAATTACTTGAAGAAGCGGTTAGAAATCATGAAGGACGTTTATCTGATAAAGGTGCGATTTGTGTAACTACTGGTAAACATACAGGTCGTTCACCTAAAGATAGATTTATTGTTGATACTCCAGACATTCATGATTTAATACATTGGTCAAATACAAATCAACCATGTTCGGAAAATACATTTAATCGTCTTTATGAAAAAATGAAAGATTATGCTAAAGACCATCAATTATTTGTAACGGATGCTTTAGTTGGTGCAGACCCTGCATACAAATTACAAATAAAATGCATTAATGAGCATGCTTGGCATCATTTATTCTTAAAACAATTATTCATTAGACCAAAAACTAAACTCACTACACCTGCTGAATTTACACTTATTTGTATGCCTAGTGTAAAAGCTAATCCAATTGAAGATGGTACACATTCTGAAACTTTTATTATTGTTAATTTCAGCAAAAAAATGGTATTAATCGGTGGCGGTGCTTATGCAGGTGAAATGAAAAAAGCTATTTTCTCTGTTATGAACTTCATTCTTCCTCAACGTGGTGTTTTATCCATGCACTGCTCTGCAAATGTAGGTAAAGATGGAAATTCTGCATTATTCTTTGGTTTAAGTGGTACAGGTAAAACAACTTTATCTGCTGACCCTAATCGTTCTTTAATCGGTGATGATGAACATGGTTGGAGTGAACATGGTATCTTCAATGTTGAAGGTGGTTGCTATGCAAAAACTATAAAAATTACACCTGAAAGTGAACCAGAAATTTATAATGCAATTCAATATGGAACTGTTTTGGAAAATGTTTATATCAATCCATATACTCGTGAACCAGATTTCTTTGATGCTAGATTTACACAAAATACGCGTACAGCTTATCCAATAGAAAATATTACAAATGCCATCGTACCAAGTATGGCAGGTCATCCAAATGCAATTATCTTCTTAACTGCAGATGCTTTTGGTGTATTACCTCCTATTGCAAAACTCACTAAAGAACAAGCTATGTATCACTTCTTATCCGGTTATACAAGTAAAGTTGCTGGTACTGAACGTGGTATTACAGAACCACAAGCAACATTCTCCATTGGTTTTGGTGAACCATTCTTCCCATTACCACCATTACAATATGCTAGATTATTAGGTGAAAAAATTAATCAATATAATACTAGCGTATATCTTGTTAATACTGGTTGGACTGGCGGTCCATATGGCGTTGGTAAACGTATGGAATTAAAATACACTAGAGCTATGATTTCTGCTGCTTTAGATGGTAAATTAGATGATGTTACTTGGACTAAACATGAATATTTCCAATTAAATATTCCAGATAGCTGCCCGGGTGTACCAAGTGAAGTATTAAATCCAGAAAATACTTGGATGGATAAAAAAGCATATAAAAATCAAGCTGAAAAATTAGTAAGATTGTTCGCTGAAAATGTTAAACGTTTCGCAGGCGAAATGCCCGATGAGATTTTGAACGCTGGGCCTAGACTTGAAGAGTAAAAAAAGCCTTATTTTATAAGGGGAAATTTTAAAATAGATTTAAATTTTTTGAGTAGGTTTAAATTTTTAGATAACAAAATGGTAACAAATACCAAAATGAATGGTAACAAATTTTAAAGTAACGTGATATAATATGTATGCGGAGCTCTAGTATCTCTACGGGGACTGGCGCGAAAAAGAAAAAAGAACACAAAAACTAGTTGCGACAAGTTTTTGATAAGTTAATCTGCGGAAAAACTTATTTTTAGTAAAAAAAGACTACCTTATTTGGTAGTCTTTTTTATTTTAGCTAAAATTTTTGGTAGTTTTTTTATTGTTTAATATAATTTTTTAATAGTTCTTTATTTTTTCCTAATTTATATAAGTATTGTATTAGTTCTTTATAATCATTTATACAAGTATAAATTAAATCTGGAGGACCAATAAAATTATCCTTAAACACTGTTAAATATATGCCTTCTTTTCCTGCAGGAGTACCTATATGTGCTTCCATGTTATCAATAAATTTTTCACCATTAACGTTTACAGATATAACAATTGTATATTCATCATCAATATCTTTTTCTAACGTTATAATTATTCCGTCTTTAATAAAACTCTTTGGTAAATCCTGTTCTATTGGTTTTTTATTATTAAACTCATGGATTAAGTCAAAATGAGATTCTATTGGATTTGCATAAATACGCCAATGCCCTTTTTTATTGTATTTTTCTATAAAATCAATAATATTATTATAGTTTTCAGACGTATAGAAGTTACCATCTTCAAATTCAGCTTTATATAAAAACATATACATCACTCCTTATTAAACATAAGAGCAGGTATAAAACCTGCCCTTTTATTTTAATATGAATATGAATATGAATTTTTGTTTATCTCCATATTTTCTTTAGTTATTACTATGTCATAGTTCAATGAATGGATTTTAATTTTATCTATTGGGATATTTTTATAAATAATTAATTCTTTATATGGTATTTTGTTTACATTGCTAAAATATTCAGTTTTTTCATCTATAGATAATTCAATACTTATATCATAACCTAAGTCCACATATTTTATGACATTACTATTGAATTTTAGATAATCTATGGCAATGTTAATTTTATCTTGAAAATTTTTGTTTGCAAGTTCTTTTAGTAATCCTTCCACTGCTACTGTTTCATACTTATGACTGTTTTTAAAATCATGAGCAATCATATCATAGATATTGTTTTTCCAATCTTTATATTCTAGCTCATTTCTTCTTCTTTCTGGGCGATGCAATATTTCTTCTGCATTTTCTAATTCTCTAACAGGGACTACTTTGAAATTACCATTAATTACACCGTTATAACAACTATCTACTACATATACAATAGCTTCTTCTGTATAAGCGTCTAGTACCATTTCGATGTAGTCCTTACCATTTGCATGATGACGTTCGTCTAAACGGAAAAAATAATTATTTATTTCAAAAATAATATGAATGTTTTCGACAAATTCGAATATATTCATGTTATTCATTTTATTTTTTAAATCGTTCCAACACTTATCCTGAGTTGTTGGTTCTGCTGGTAGAACTGGATTGTTTAAATCCAGCTCTACACCTTTATAGTAAAATCTCATATCATCACGTATTTTTAAATTTTTTAATTCTTCTAATGAATTTACTTTATATAACTTTTTAAAAGTTCTATCCTTGAAATCGTGCTTTTCAATTATTTTAATCATGTTTTATTTCTCCTTTAATAAAAGCATTCACAATTAACTAACCATTTATTTTTTCTATAATCAAATTTAATAACAGAACGCCAATCATTCGCCCAACTATCACTAAATACATCACCATGATAGCAAGTGTATTCTAATCTGCTATTGTCAACTCTAAAATCCAAAAATTTTGATGGTATGTTTTTTATCCATTTGTTATTTTTAATTTCATGTTTTAATATTTTTATTCCTGTATCTTCATCACAGTCATTTATTTCATTAAAAATATCACGAATTATAATATTGAAAATTTGTTGTTGCCCAGCGAATTTAAAAGCAGTTAAAGCTTCTATATCCTCATCAAATTTTTTCCATGAGTATTTGTTTTCTTCATGTTCATAATAGAACCATTCTGTAATAGTTTCACCATCACGTTCAATATTTTTTGCGTCAATAATGTTCCAGTAAAAATCTTCTGCCCCATCACCGTTTGATATTTTTGTTTTATTATATGGTGATACCTTAATGTTTGGATCTAATAAGAATTTCTCTTCAATTTCTTTATAAAATGTGTATTTTATAACTGTCTTTAAATCTTTAGAATAAGCTATTAGCATTTCTACTCTATCATAGAATATTTTTACATCTAGCATTGGCTGGAAATCAAGTTGCTTTAATAAAGATAATCCCTTTTCAAATGACATTAACTCTATCATTTGGTGTAAATTTTTAGTTAATGTTTCTATGTCAGATGGATCTGCATCTAGTGGTAAATACATTGCTCCAATTTTTTTACTACATATACAGAACCTAAATAAACAGTGGATTTAGCAGCTAATTTTGCTTCTTCTAAAGAGGTGTATTCTTTATTGTCATGGTAGGTGTATCCGTTTGGATCCATATATTCTAATGCGTAAATTAAATTTTTGTTTTTCATTGTTATTCCTCCTAAATTCATTTGCTGATTTCATTATAGTACCCAATGAGTATATTTATAAATACTTTATTTTATTTTTTTTATTAGTGTAATCACTGGTGTGTTTTTTGGTGTATAATATATAAAAATATTCCTTCGTATTTAAAGCGTATATCATCATCTGGTATACGCTTTTTGTTTTGCTCATTTTTACTATATATTATATATAGATGCATTATCATTTTTAATCATAAAAAGCCGTCATTTCCTCTTAGATTATAAGAGTTTATGGCGGTTTTTTTATTGACACTAAAATTGTGTATTTTTAATAGCTAAAATGGTTATTTTATGCAGTTAAAAAAGTTGGTTGTATTTGTACAATTGCGCATTAAAAAAACGTTTCCCCCTAAAATAACTAATTAGATTGCGCATTTGCGTATTTTATTTGCGCACGTTTTTTATCTGCATAGAAATTGCGCACTTAATTTAAGATTGCGCATTTGCGCAAAACAAATAAAAGAAAGGAGTATTTTTAATGGGTAAAGATGTTGTTGTTAAGCAAAGTCTAATAGATACTGCCACAGGTGAAGTCGTAAGGCAAAAGGAGTTTTATGTTAAAAATAAATTTGATGCAGAAAAGGGATATTATTTTACATCACAAAAAAATCGTATCAGCATTTTTCCCAGCAATATGCATGAAGAACTAACCGACGCAGATATTGGAAAAATGTTTAAGCTTTCTAAACACTTACAAGCTAATACAAATTTGTTAGTATATCGCAGTGGCAATAATATTAAGCCAATGCAAATTAAACACATCGCTAAGCTTCTTAAAATTTCCGAACGTTCATGCGCAAGATTTATAAATAAAATTATTAAGCTGCACATGATGGAAAAAACAATTGAGAAAAATTCTAAGTTTTCTTTTTATTGCTGTAACAAATATTTTATATGTCCAACTGTATTTTTCTGTGGTTGCTGGCTTAATTATAATTTATACATCATGTTTAAGCGTGATTTGGATAGAATTTTGCCGAATTGGGTTATTTCTAAATTTAATTCTAAAAATTAGAGCCGTTTTAAGAGTGTCTTATTTTTGCAGGTATAATTATATTAACCACTAAAAGAAAAACGCTTAAAACGGCTCTAAGAAGCTCAAAATTTTCAAGAAAACGAGAAAATTTAAGTATTTGAGGTGTTTTTATGGGAAAATACCTAAAAAGCATAAAAAAAGTTATAAAAGCTATGGAGCAGAAAACAGGATTAATTTTGCTCTTATCTAGGCAAGAAATTTTCTCTCCAGAAAAAGAAAGAAAGTTTTACATCTTAAAACTAAGATGCATAAAAAATAAAAAAGATATTTTAAGCTCTGCGAGTGAGCCAGTATTTTTACGGCAACTTGTAGAGCTTTTTAAATTAGACAGAAAGGAACTAATGCGCAAGCTTCAGCCTAACAAGCAGCGAGGTGATGGGTGATGGAAAATGAAAACTTAACACAACTTGCTAAGGATTTAAAACTAACAGAAAAACAGCGAACGTTCTGTGAATTATTTGTTCAGCTTGCCAACAAACGAGAGGCATATGAGCAGGCTGGTTATAAGTGTACAAAAGAAACAGCATTTAAAGAAGCAACTAGAATGCTCAAAAATCCTAAGATAAAAAAATATGTAGATGCAATAACAGAAGCTAAACACGATGCGCTGATTGCAGACAAAGATGAGGTATTAAGATTTTATACACGTGTAATGCGTGGTAAAGAAAAAGACGCATTTGGATTGGATCCGAGTTTGCAAGACAGATTAAAAGCTGCGGACCAGTTAGCTAAAAGATATCAATTATTCAGTAATAAAGTCGAAGTTGATGGCGGACAACAAATGATTGTTCAGTTCGTAGATGACTTAGTAGATGATTTAGATGAGTAGCAATATTCGTAAATTATCTTTAAAAAAGATTGTTGGCGGTGGATATACAGCTTTTTGGCGATTTGAGGGTCGTTATCGTGTTGTTAAAGGTTCTCGTGCTTCTAAAAAGTCTGCAACTATTGCCCTGAATATAATAACGCGTATGATGAAATATCCTTTGGCTAATACTTTAGTTGTTCGCAAAACAGGTAATACTTTGTATAACTCATGCTTCCAGCAGCTTAAATGGGCAATTCATCGCTTGGGAGTAGATAGTTTATGGAAAACAAAAGTTAATCCGATGGAAATAATCTACATACCAACAGGCCAAAAAATAATTCTACGTGGTCTAGATGACCCATATAAACTAACGTCTGTAACAGTAGATATTGGCGTTCTGTGTTGGGTTTGGCTAGAAGAGTGCAGCGAAATCGATGACGAAGAAGCATTCAATCGTGTAGACGAGAGTATTCGTGGTGCTGTTCCTCCTGGATATTTTAAACAGATAACAATATCTATGAATCCGTGGAGTTCTGCTCATTTTGTTAAGCGCAGGTTTTTTGATGTTGTTAATGACCCTGACATTCTAGCGATAACAACAAATTACTTGTGCAATGAATTTTTAGATGAAGCAGATAAGCGAATGTTTGAGCGCATGAAGCGAGATGACCCAGATAGGTACAAAGTTGCTGGATTAGGTGATTGGGGAATAGATGGCGGACAATTCTTTAAACAGTGGCGAGATAGCCTGCATGTTATTAAGCCGTTTAAGATACCAACCAATTGGACTAAGTGGCGTGTTATGGACTGGGGAAGTAGTAGGCCTTACGCTTGCTATTGGATTGCCATTGACTATGACGGTAATGCTTACGTATATCGTGAATTATATGGATATGGCGGTAAACCTAATGTCGGAACAGGAGAAACTACAGTGGAAGTTGCTAAAAGGATAATACAATGTGAATCAAAAGATGAAGAAGTTTATAAGGCTGTTTTGGATAGTGCATGTTGGGCAAAAATTGGAGTTGCTGGAAAAGATGACACGTCTGTTTCTATTGCAGACCAGATAAATGATGTTTTATACGATGCTAACAGGGAACGTTTTTCACCATGTAAAAAAGGTAGAGAACATGGTGCAGAAGAATTTCGTCGTAGATTGGAAGGTACATTTGATAAAAACGGAAATCAAAAGCCAGCAATTTATTTTTTTAGTAATTGCATACATGCTATTAGAACGATACCAATGCTAACATTCGATGAACACGATCCAGAAAAATACGATACAAAAGGTGAGGACCACGCAGCAGACGCAATAATTTATTTCTGCTTAGAAAATCCATACGCCAGCGAAAGACCATTACCACCACAAAAAGAAAGTAAATATAATGGTGGATTGCCTACAGATTCTACAGGTTGGTCAGCATAATTTTTTAAGGAGTTGTTAATTTGATTGAATATAAACTTATAAAAAAGCAAAAGGGAAGATTGGGTTTAATGGTTAGAGGTCATGCAAATTTTGCATTACCAGGAAAGCCAGATATTGTTTGTGCTTCTGTAAGTAGCGCTTGTTTTATGGCGGTTAATGGTTGTATAAGCCAAGTAAAAAGCGAAGATGATATTGACGTTAAATATTGCCGTCCTGGTCATTTTGTTTTTACTGTAAAAGATATCCCACAGACTAGGGCTTTAATTGACGCAGCATATTTACATCTAAAAAACTTAAGTGAACAATATCCCCAATGCTTTAAAACAAACAATGAAGCGGGGTGATGATTGATGGCTATAATGCCAGACGCTAGGACGGTAACAGACCCTTTAGATAGTGTGAAAGCAGAAAATAAAATACCTTCTATAGATAGCAATGATTATGACATCATGAAGTTTACTCAATGGTTTCGCGAAAGTGTTGAATACATGAACGATTGGCGAAAAGAAGCTCATGAGTGTTTTGACTTTGTTGAAGGTAAACAGTGGAGCGAGGGCGATGTTGAAAAACTAAAAAAAATGGGTAGACCAGTTGTAACCATAAATAAAATACGTCCAATGATAAATATGCTTAGTGGTTACCAGCGCAACAATCGCAATGATATAGATTTTTTACCTCGTACAAATGATGATGCACAACTTTGTGAAGTACGAAAAGCCATGACAAAATATGTTATGGACCGAAGCAATTATGAAATTTGCGAAAGTGCTACATTTGAAAAAGGTTGTATATCTGGTCTTGGCTGGGTAGAAGTTGGTTACGAATATGATGAGGAAATAGACGGTGAAGGTGAAGCATTTGTAAAAGATGTAAATCCATTTGATATTTATATAGACCCTGAATCCAGGAAGCGCGAATTTGAAGATAGTAAATATATCATACGCGCAAAATGGATAGATAAGGATAAGTTGTGCGAAGTATATCCAGAATATAAGGATATAATATTGGCTAAAATTGATGAGTATGACAAAAACGAACAGGAAGAATATAACACTAGACTTTATTACCAGCGAGATAAAAAGAAAATTCGTCTATGCGAATGTTGGTATAAAGTTAGAGTAATGAGGAATATATATTATTTAGCAAACGGCACTACACTTGAATTGACAAACGATGATGAACAGCAAATGTCTTTGGAAGAAATGATGTATTTACAGCAAAATGTAATAGGAAAAACTACAGGATTTAAAACACAGGTCCGCGTATGCGCATTCTTTGATGATGTAAAATTGGAAGATATGGAAAGTCCATACGAACACGGCGAGTTTCCTTTTGTTCCTTTTGTTGTTTATCGCAATGATGAAAATAAAATGCCACAAGGTATTGTTACGGCAGCTAAAGACCCGCAACGAGAGCTCAATAAACGTAGAAGTGAATTTATAGATATTGTTTCTAAATCTAGTCATAGTGGCTGGATTTATGAAAAAGATGCTATGGATCCTAATCAAAAACATAATTTTTCTCATAATGCTTCTAAAGCTGGAGCTTTATTAGAGGTAAAAAACCTAAACAAAATGAGAGAAATTGTACCGCCTAATCCTCCACTATCTCTTGTTCAAGCTATTCAAGAATCGGCAAATGACATGAAGGAAGTTACAGGCATAAATGAAGCAATGCTTGGTACAGATATAAATTCTTCTGCTAGTGGTAGAAGTATTGAGCTACAACAAAAGCAAGCTATTACTAATTTAATACCATTATTCGATGCATTGCGCAGTATGAAGAAGGGTATTGTTTATAGGCTTTGGGGTAAGCGTGGACATAAAGGAATTATTCCACAGTATTACACAGAAGAAAAAGTATATAGAATTGAAGGTCCTAATGGCTCATACAACTTCATGACCGTAAACCAAAAACAACAGATAAATGACCCGCTAAGAGGTGTCATAACGCAAACTCTAAATGACCTAAGTCAAGGAGAATTTGATGTTGTAATTGCAGATATAAATGCTAGTTCTACTGTTAGAGAAGCTAAATTCTGGGCACTTTGCGACGCCATATCTAAACTTGGTATTCCTGGTGATATGGTCTTTGATATGTTGATTGATTTATCTGATGTTCCAGGAAAAGAAGAAATCAAGCAAAGATATCAACAGCGACAGCAGGCACAGCAACAGGCACAACAGGCACAAATGCAACAGCAGTTACAGCTTGTACAAGCCCAAAACAATAGGACTAATAAATCTATTAATATTAAAGATGTTCCACTCCCTATACAACTTGCTATGCTTGCTAAAGAAAATTTAGTCGACCCACAACTTGCACAATATATGATGGAACTTTATGTAAAAACAATGGCTCCAAAAGTAGCAGTACAAGAAGAAGCACAACAGGCACAATCGTTAGTACAGCAACAAGCAAACGCTGGAAATCCGCAACAAATTACGCAAGAGCAATTAAACGACTTGCAACGTAGAATAGCAGCACAAAGAGCTATTGGCGGAAATAATACAAATTAAGGAGTAAAAAAATATGACTAGAAGAAATCCAGAAAAGAAAGTAGACATCGACCTTAGTGGAGATGTGGTTATTCCTAAAGTGGTAGAACAGAAAAAGAAAACAAAATCCAAAAATATTGAAGAAAAAAATATCGAGGAAAAAAAAGACATGCAGTGTAAGATTGCTCCCGCCTTAACAATAGATGATTTAAGACAGAAGTTAATTGACACTGCATGTTTTACATTAGAAAAAATTAAAAGGCAACAACTGCCTAATTCTAGTGAATTATTAGATGTATCTTTACGTATTTATCACGAGGTAAATGCTGTTGATGTTAAAGATGATATCAAAAGTGTAATTAGTAATTGTTTATCTGAAAACAAGGAGTGATTTAATTGATTAAGTATTTATATGTTGATATTAAGCTTTTTGGCGATGATGATAATGCAAATAACAACGTAAATGATAGCACTAAAAATAATGATGAATATTTATCTGCAATTAATGATATTTTTGGTATTGAAGATGGTGAGTTTGAAGAATATGCAAAACGTATAAATGGTGAAGAAAATTATTCTGATGATATCAATAATGAACCTGAACATCAACAAAATGATGATGATGAAGCTGAATCACAAGAAAATAATATTGAAACTACCGCTGATGATAATTCTGCAGAAGAAAATAATCCTGACAATAAAGAAGATAATTCCGATGATAAAACAGAATTACAAGAAGATTTTAAGACTCTGTATGAGAAAGCTAAGGCTGAATTAGATGCGTTAAAAAATAATCATAATCAACAACAAAATAATAATGTAATTAATAATACTGCTCAACATAATATGCAGTTTAATCAAGGTATTTCAGTTAATCAAAATGCTAATATGCAGGGATTTAAGATAACACCTGAACTTGCCCAAACAATAAATAATTTAATTCAAGAAAGGGTAATTAAAATTTCTGGATTAAATAAAGATGAAATTGACGCACTTGAATATGCCGATGATGACGATACAAATAAAATGCGTTATGAACAGGCAAAATCTATGGCAAGAAATATGGTTATGCAAGATGTTAATAATAAATACATCGAATTGCAAAACAGAATGCAATATCAGCAAACCATGTCTAGGGCCACCGCTGATGAAACGCAGAAATTTGTAAATGAAATTAAAGGAACTGAAAACTATCAAAATATAATGAATTACGCTACTAATGAAGGACTTAAAAAATATTCTCCTTATGAACAAACAGCTATTCGAGAAGCTTATGCAAAAGTAAATGCTGGTGTAGGTAATGCAAGTGATATGATGGTTCTTCGTTCTTTTTGGAATAAAAGTGTAACAGATTTTAATAGTAATAATAATATCTCTACTAAGGATAATACTACTAAAGTAAAGGAACAAATTAATAAAAAAAATAAAATGCCTAGAGTTAGTCAACTTCAAGGTAGTGGCTCCAACAAGGGCAATATTTGGACAATTGATAAAATAAAAGATGCCTTAAATAGAGGTGCTATTGATGAAATACCACCTAATATTCAACAACAAATTGAAAAAGGTATGCTTTTATAAATATATATTTTTAAGAAAGGTGTGTTTTTTTATGGAAACAACAAACACAAAACAGCTTTTGGCGGTAGTAGCTCATACTAAGAAAAAACCGCATTGTATCAAAGTAAATATTCAACTTTTTGCGATTCCTGTACCAACAGAATTACGAAAACAGTATTGGGCAGAAAAAACAATTATGGCTGCTATGAATAATATTTTCTTTGGAAAATTCACTGGTACAGACGCCAATTCTATTATTCAAGTAGATGAAAATCTTGCTAAAACTAAAGGTGATAAAGCATGGTTTAACTTGCTTTTAAAACTTAATGGTGACCCAATCACAGGGGATAATGAATTGGAAGGTAACGAACAAGATTTAACATATAAAGCATTTGGTGTTACAATCGACCAAAAACGTTGGGCTGTTAAATCTTCTGGTAGAATGGAAGAACAAAAAAGTACATTAAAAGTCTACAAAGATGCTAAAGCTGCACTTGAAACACAAATTGCTGAATGGTTAGATAAAGAATTGTTCAAAGTATTAACTGCTAACCCAACATCTAATCGCGTTATTTATGCTGGTGGTAAAACATCTGAAAGCGCAATTACAACAACTGATGTATTTAATACAGACATTATTGGTATAGCAAAACGTAAGGCGCAAATGGCGAACCCAATTATTCGTACTGTTAACGTAGAAGGTGGAAATTATTATGTAATGGTAATTGATCCATATCAGGCACGCGACCTCAAAAAAGATGAAAAATGGTTTAATGCACAAAAAGATGCTAATATTCGTGGGCTTAAAAATCCTATTTTCAGTGGTGCATTAGGTATTTGGGATAAAGTTGTTGTTCATGAAGCAGAAACTTGTCCTCGCACAAAAACAGGTGCAGAAAGTGCTATGGTTGGTCATGCTTTATTGTTAGGTCCACAAGCAGGTGTCATTGCTCGTGCTGCTAAACCGCATTGGGACGAAGACACATTCGATTATAACAATAAATGGGGTGTGGCACTTTCTCAAATTCTTGGTATTGCTAAAACTAAATATACATTACCTACTGTGGGTGAAACAGATTTTGCAACCATCAACATTATTACTTCTTCTGCTGATGATGCTGCATAATGGTGGTGTTTTAAATGACTACTGTAAAAAATGCAATACAAAAAATAAGACTTCTTGCTCATGACGAACAGGAAACTGGATATGATGATATTGTTATTTTACAGGCAATAAACGATGGGATTGATTTTGTTGGGCGTATTATTAAAAATATACGTCCTAATTTATTATCTATAGAAGAACAAGGAAAAATAAATGCGTATGAAAAATCAATTATTACTAAAAATAAAATTGCTGGAATTTTAGATGTTAGAATAGACGGAAAGCGGTTATTGCCTACAAACAGAATGTGTATAAGTGATTTTAATCTTACGTCAAATTATGTTAAACAATATTATATGATTGGGTTTTTAGGGATAAATGTTTATCCCATTCCAAACAAAAATGTAAATTACGATATTCAATATGTACCAGAATTTGAAGAAGTATCATTGGAAAAAGATACTGAATTACCATTTCCAAATGATTTTCATAAGTTAATAATTGAATATGCAAATGCAAGATTAGCTATGACAAATGAATTTGATACAACACAAGAGATGACAACAATTCAAATGATAACAAGTCAAGTTCAAGATATGTTATATGCTTATCCAGACACACAACATCAAATAAAAGGTTATTGGGATAATGATAACGATGATGATTGTATTAAGGGGTATTTATAATGAGATTATCTACAAAACATGCTAATCAACAATCTGTGATGTTGCAAGACTTTACTGGCGGTCTTAATGTATCCTGTACAGAAAATCTAATAGCAGATAATGAATTATCTGAAGTAGTTAATATGGAAATAGACAGTAATTCTAAATTACTTCGCACAGTGCAGGGCACCAATACTTTATATACTACAACTGAATATACATTTAAAAGTGCAGCGTTTGATATTTTAAATTCTGCACTTATTTTATTTACAGAAGATAATAAAATTCTAGCCACAAAAACAAAAGATTTTTCTGAAGTAAAAGAAGTTGGAACTTTAACTGGTGATGGTGAAGTAATAACTGCTATGTGGGAAGATGGGCTTTTAATTGCTAGTGGCGGTAAGCTTCAATATGCTAAAGGAACGGAAAATGTAGAAACAATAGAAACAAGTCCACAGCATTGTAATGGTGTGTATATTCGTTCTGGTCGTGTACTTGTTTTTGATAATACAGACCAGGTATTATTTTCTGGTGTTGGCGATGAAACAAACTGGACACAAAATACTAATGATCCATCAGCAAGCTTATTTGCTCAAATTGGTTATAAGGTTGGCGGACATATTATTGGTATGGTTAATATGAGTAAAGACATTTTATTCATAAAATCTAACGGTATGGTATTTAGACTTGAAAACGAATATCCTGATTGGCGAATTAGTGAATTAGGAAGAAATATATTCTGTAAAGGTACTGCCAGTTATTGCAACATAATTAATAACGTTTTAATTATGAGCGATATATCCCTGCAAAGTATTCAAACTACGCAGGAATATGGCGATATGAAACCTACAAATATAGGTTCTAAAGTTGCTAGTAAGATTGCAAACCTACCTAGTAATACAAAGCTTCGTTATGTACCACCATTAAACCAGGTATGGTGTATAGGCGAAAATGGTTATGTACTTGTATTAGATTGCAATACAAGTGCTTTTTTTCAGAGGAAATTCAATAGTGTAATAGTTGATGTATTATCTATAAATAATGATGTATATGTGATAAAAGAAAAAACTGTTTGTAAATTAAATGCAGACAGTTTTTATGATGATAATGAGCCACTACGTTTTAAAGTGCAAATGAAAACACATATGGCAAATTATGAGTATTTAGTAAAACGAATAACACTATGTGTAACTTTGTTTAAATATGAACATAGCTATAATAGCCACTTTTTGGTAGGTAATATATGTATACCGTTGCCTAGAATGTATAGTAGCTATTTATTTGATAATACACGTCCGATTGTAGATAATTACGAACCAATAGAACATTTAAGAGATATCTATGTAGATACATCAGATAAACTAGAAGATAGCTATGAAAGTTTATATGAACTTGAATACGATAAAAAAGATATTCAAACGTTAGAAACTTTAAGACGTACAAGAAGAGTAGTATATAGAACTCCAGAAGTACGAATAAGCGGAGCAGGTATTGGAGAACCTTTTATTTTAAATTATATTCAAGCTGATGTAGTAGAAGTATAAGGTGGTGAAAAAATGGATACAGATGCTATTGAGATAAAATATGGATTACCAAAGGCATTACCAACAATTCAAAATGGGAAATTAGCACCAGTATTCCCTTTATATTTTCAATATAGAGGAGATAATGTAATAATTTTTTCAAAAAAATATATGGGAGAAATAGAGCATATTTATGAGCTTTTATATAAAATAGTAACTCACCAAACTATTGATGCAGACAATCCTTTACCGTACGAGTTTAAATTTGAAGAGAATAATTTATATGTAAGAGATAAAACCAACACAAAATGGACATTGATGGGCGATATAACTAAGTTATATTTTGGAGCTAAAGAATATGCTGACGAAACCTTCATTAAATCATTAAAAGCAGATGATGCAACAATCGTATTTACTAAGGGAGATAATTCCACAGGTAGTTTAACAATAAACAATGTAGCTCATGCGGATACAACCTTAAAAGATAACAAAAATCAGCAAATTGATACTACTTATGTAAAAGGTGTAACAGGCTCTAATGCTGAACTTACTATCACCAAAGGAAATGGTACAACTTCAAAAGTTACTATTAACAATGTAACTCATGCGATTAATTCAGATAATGCTAATTATGCTACAAAAACATTGCAAGATAATTTAGGTCAACAAATACATCAAACTTATATAAAAAAGTTATCAACTTATGGTGGTAACATAACAATGTATAAAGGTGATGGCGGTACTTCTATTGTAAAAATAAATAATGTTGAACTTGCTCAAAGTGCTGTTAAAGCTGCAAAAGATAACTTAGGACAACAAATAGATGTTACTTATGTAAAAGATGTATTAGAAAGTAATGGTATAGTAACTGTAACCAAAGGAAACAAACAAAGTGAAGTATTATGTTTTACTTCTATTACTAATGACATTATTGATGATATTTTAAAATTAAATGAAGATACAACTCTAGAAGAAAAAGAGGCTATTATTGATGAAACAATAATAGATATTTTTCTCAATAAAGGAGATGGATATATAACAGTATATAGTTTAAATTCTGCCATTGATACAGATACTATTGATGACTTGTATTTAAATAGTGGTTTATATCCTGAACCATCTGGAGATGAATGTATTAATTCTAGTGAAATGGAAAACATATTTATTAATGGAGGTGTAGTACATGAAGTTTTTAGATGCTAACGGATTAGCATTATTTACAAAAAAGATTTTTAGTAAGTTTGTATCTAATATAACTGGTGCAGACAACAAAATAACTATTACTAAAGGTGATGGAACAACAAATGAAATTAATCTAAACGAAGTTGTTAAAACTGATGTAATAGGTGAAGATCCGCCTGATGATGATAATTCAAATAAAATAGCAAGTACAAGATGGGTACAAAAATTTGTAACAACTATGGTATTTAAATTGATATCTAAATTAGCAGGCACAGAAGAAACAGGTGTAAGTAGTAGTGGAAGTTTTTTAGGTGTTAATTGGTTGATAGCTCAAAATGGTTATATTTGCTTAGGAAAATTATTTGGCGGACTAATTCTACAGTGGGGAATGTTTGTTACAAATGTAGAACAAGGGAAAAATAATACTTTTACATTTCCAATAGCATTTAAAAATAATTTATATTTTTATTGGGCTTTTGATTATACAGGATATTTTTATAATTTAATTATAAAAAACAAAGATATTAATTCTTGTTATATTTATGGAGCATATCCTAATGGAACAGAACAAACAGGGGAGCTAGCACCTACAGGTGTTAGTGGAATATCGGTGTTTATAGGAAGTTAATTATTTTCCGACAATTAGATAGTAGTGTTTTGTATCTGCATTATATGGATTTCTTCCTATTGTTAAAGTGGGCAATGTAGCATGAATATAACAATAAGTATTTATTAAGACATTACATGTAGATATTCCGCATACTACTATTTTTAAACTAATTGGCAAATTTAACGATTCTTGCACATAATTACTATCTGGCTCTTGCGTATGGTCTTTTTTTAATATTAATAATCCCCACTGTTTATATGAAACCTATGCTACCCCACATATATCCTCCTACAGTGTTTGTATAAAATCTAAAATTAGTTTTATCTGGAGCTACTGTATAAAACATATTAGTATAAATTAAAGTTCCATGTTTATTAACCCATGTTAAATAATTATTTTTAACAGTTAATGGTAAAGAAATTATATTTTCTACATCTTTCTGATTATCTTCAAGTTTAAAATATCCCCACTGTTTAAAGATATGAAATAGTAGCATATAAAACAGCATATTTTTCATTTCCCAAATTATGGCAAATAGAAAATGTATTAACAGTTTGGCTATTATCCATAAAAGCATTTGATATCGCTTGAGGTGTAGATGGTGATTTTTTTAATATATTTGTTGTTATAGCAAGTGTTTTGGAACTTATAGGAAGATTAACACTTATTATGTTATCTTTGCTAAATGCTGTAAATGCACATCCCCACTGTAGGTTGATACATCAACAGTGGGGATTAATTGTAGGTAGTGATAAATTAGTAAATATACCGACAAATATTACAATAAAACAATTATTATATTGTAATGCCTGTGATGGTATATCTAGCTTCGAAAATGATGGAATAGGTTATTTTTTAGGTGTAGCAGATGTAACACCAACTAACATTATTTTTAGGTTCAAAGAAAATCCTCAAACTTTTAGATGGTTTATATTAAGTAAATAATTATTTTCCTACAAAAAACACTCTAATTTGACCATTACTTCCTCCAGTAACGACACCTTTAATATTTACAATAATATTATTTAATTCTGTTGATGTTGATTTTACAACAGATATTAAATTTGCTTCTGAATCTGATGCTGGTGTAGCTATAGCAAATGATAGTTTTTCTTTAAAAGTTATTGCTGTATTAATTTTAACTGTTCTCAAATCGCCAGTATAATTTTCATCTAATCCGAACATTCTCCACTGTCTAATGAAAGGTTGATGCATATGTTTAATAATATATATACCAAAATAAAAAAACTATTTAACACGAAAGTGGTTGTAGAACCTAAAACAAAAAAGAGATTGAGTTCAAAAGCAAAATACCTGAGTATACAATGTGGGTACTGCCTACAACTTTAGAAGAAGAAAACAAAAAAAGAGATTGAGTTCAAAAGCAAAATACCTGAGTATACAATGTGGGTACTGCCTACAACTTTAGAAGAAGAGGACATATCTAATCAATATCAATGGGGAAGCTCAGATATGGTAAACATACATTTAACAAAAGAGGATATCGAAGAATTATCTTATATCTGGAGTACGGAGTCTAAAGAAATAATAGATACTATAAATAGTAGGACTAATGGTCATATTTATATTTCGCAAGAAGATTTAAGGCTACTATTAAATAAACTATATGATAATACGCAAGATTTATCTGTATTTACAGCAAATCATTTAGATAGTGATTACCATTGATATTTTTATAAATTATATATATAGAATAAACCGTTGCAATTAAAGGCTTAACAGATTTTGCAACGGTTTTTAAGTTTAAAAATATATTGTTTTAATGATTTTTAGAAGTAACATTAGTAACACTAGTATATACAGATAAATCCTTATTTTTACAAGTATTACTAAAATATAAGTATCTTATTAGTAACAATTATTTTATTTTGTTTATTGCTTTTCGTAGCTGCTTAAGATTTTTATGAGTATATACAGTATCTGTAACATCTCCTGTCGCATGACCGAGTATTCTTCGTTTGGCATTTTCGTTTGCCTCTGCATTATCTAATAAAGTTGCGCAGGTATGTCGACAATCATGGGTACTATGTTTTGCGTTTATTTGTTGCATAATTCTATTCCATAAAGTTCGATATTTACTGTAATTATAAGGGGTTTTGTTATTATCAGAGATTAGATACTTACCAGGTATATTCATTCTGTTATAAATCAATGGAAATATTTTATCATGAATAGGTATAGCCCTTAATCCAGACTTTGTTTTAGATTTAGTAATTTTGATGTATTTTTGTCGCATATAAATATTTTCTTTAGTAAGATTTAAAAGCTCTCCGACTCTCATTCCCGTATAAATTAGGATTAATACAGTATCGACACCTTCAATATTTAAATTAGACCATAACTTATTTATTTTTTGTCTTGTAAAAGGTTTGTGTGGACGGATTGCTTTATTTTTACCTAAATTTAATAGATTGGCATAGTTCTTATTGCAATACTCCATCATAATTCCATATTTAAACATAAGGCTAATTAAAGAACGGATTTTCTTACAACTACTGTAGGAAAGTCTTTTTTTCTTAACAGTATCAATTACATCTTGTAGATGATAATATTTAATTTTTTTTAATGGCATTTCATGTAAAGGTAGGCAATGTTTATAAGAATTTTTATAGCTATTTATGGTACTTTTGCTAGGTTGGTATTTATCTATATGGAATGGTAGCCACCTGTAATAAAGTTCCGAAAATGTAATTTGATGACCATGGAGGATTTTACTAGTATGCTTTTTATTATATTCTGCTGCATAAATTTCTGCTTCTGCTTGTGTACAAAAATAAGAAATAGGCTTTTGCTTTCCTTCGGCGGAGATGAGAAAAACGTAAGGTCTCCGCCTTTTACCACTTAATTTTTTAATGCTACCATATCCATTTGGTTTGCGCATTTAAATTACCCCTTTTTTAATAAAATAACAAGGAGATATTATAATGACTACAACATATTTTGCAAAATTCAATGACGAAGGATTGCCAGAAGGATTCATTCCATCGTTTCATGTTAATAATTATGGCGGAAAAAATAAACTCACGTCTGATGGATATATTGAAATTCCATTAGAAGAATACAATTACTATATAGGTAATATGAGTAATGAAGATAATAATTATGCTAAATTTAAGAGAGATAACCAAACAGGAAAACCAGTTATTTATATACCACCTGAACCAACACAAGAAGAATTACAGGCAAGAGCTTTAGTTGCTTTAGAAGTAGAATATAATGCACAAAAAGAAGGATTTAAACAAGATTTAGATACTGCTACGCTTGCTGGAAATACAGAGGCTATACAATCTATACAACAAGAATTTATGGAATTTAATCAGGCGTATGAGGTAGCTAAACAAGAAATATTAAAAGGAGAATAAATATGGATTACTTTATATGGCTTACACTTCTGGACACGGATACTATTAAAATACTTACACCGATTATTATATTATTAATAATTGGAGCGGTAATATATCTATATTATTTCAAACGCAAATTGCTTAATTTATTTGTACGAGATAAAGATTTCACGTCTAAAATGAAAAAATGCAAAACAAAAGAAGAATCGAATAAACTTGTATATGAAACATTAATAAAAAAATTAACTCAGGAGGATAAATAAAATGGCATTTTTTACTAGAAAAGAACGTTGTAAATATTGTGCAGGAGAATTAGCAGATGGTAAATGTACTAATCCTAATTGCATTGCATATCAAAATACAACAGAAAATGTAAATAAAAATAAAGAAGGTACAGACAATGCGTAAATTATTATTAGCGTTATGTTGTGCCTTCTTTTTATCTACAGCAACTGCAAGTGCTAATAGCCTGCATGATATACAGGATAATATTCCAACAGATAAAGCTTTACATTTTATGGCAGGATATGTAATTCAAGACCAGCTTCAGCGTAATGTAGGTTGCAGTGCGTTTGAAGCTTTTTTAATTACTTCAGCTATTGCCTGGGCAAAAGAAAAGTTTGTCGATGACCATGTAGATAATAACGACGCATACGCTACAATGGCTGGCGGTTTGTTTTATCAAATTAAATTTTAAGAAGGTGATTAAAATGCAGGAGTTTTTGGCGGATATGGTTTCATTTTGCAAGACGATTATACCAGTCCGATTAGAAATTGAATGGGGAGCGTGTTTCGCTACTGTGGGGACTATATGTAGTCATTTGTTTGGTAGTTGGTCTAATTTGTGGGAAGCTATTTTGTTACTAATGGTGTTAGATTATATAACAGGTCTTTTATCAGCCTGGATAAACCCTAATAAAAAATTAGACAGTAGAAAAGGTTGGCGAGGATTAGCAAAAAAAGCTGTCATCGTCATTATTATTATGGTGGCACATACGGCAGATATTGTTTTCAATCAGGGAACGATAACACGAGATATTGCGATTTTATTTTATATCGCAAATGAGGGCTTGAGCATATTAGAAAATGCTACAAACTGTGGTGTACCAGTTCCAACTAAATTAAAAAATAACTTAGCACAGTATGCTATGCAAAAAGAAAAAATTAGAAAATAAAAAGAAAGAAGGATTAATAATGCAAGAACAAGCAAGAAAAATTGTAATGGAATATTTTAATTCTCACGTAGATAAAACAGATAATAAACAAATTACATTAGATGATATTTATGTAGTTTGGTTTTCTAAAACATTGCAAAATTGGAAAGCTCTTGTAAGCACTACAGTTAGTGATGGTATGTACTACGAAATAACTCATAACGGCAATGAAAATGAAACTTATGTAGATGTTTATAAAAAATGGGAAAATTATACTGTTAAAGGAGAATAAAAATGAAAAATTATATTAGCGTAAAAATGATAAAAGCAGAACCATGCAAAGCATGGAAAGACTTCAAAGGTCATATGACTGGAGATGAAGGATATAAAATTTATTATCCTGATGGTTATATATCTTGGTGTCCTAAAGATATCTTTGAAGCACAGTATTTAGAACTAGAAAAAGAAGATACTATTACTCAAAAAGATGTTTGCAATTTTATTACAAGCACATCAATTACTGGAGCAAACCATGAAATTATCGAAACATCATGTAAAAATGGTTTTGTAATTACTAATTTCTATAATATGGGCATTGGTAAAGAAAATCATGAAAGATATATTTTTGCACAAATATATAATTTGCTTACATTTTTACTTCAATCTGCTAGAAAAGGATTTAATAATAAATAATGGGAAGTAATTCTATAAAAGTTTTAGGTGCAAGCAATCATGCTAAATCAAAACGTGAAGAAAATGATTTTTATGCAACTGAACCTAAAGCAACTATTTTATTAATGGAAAAAGAAAAATTTAATAATGTTATTTTAGAACCAGCATGTGGACAAGGACATATGAGTGAAGTTTTAAAAAGTTATAATTATAATGTTTTATCAAGTGATTTAATAGATAGAGGGTATGGGATACAAAAAGATTTTTTTGATTATAATAAATGGGCAGGTGATATAATAACTAATCCTCCTTATAAAATAGCTTTACCATTTTTGAAACATGCTTTGAATATTATTAATACTGGTTCAAAGGTAGCATTATTTTTAAGATTATTATTCTTAGAAGGTATAGAACGTGGTAAATTTTTTAAAGAATTTCCACCTAAAAAAGTTTATGTATCTAGTGCAAGATTAAATTGTGCTAAAAATGGAGATTTTAAAACATATAGTAAATCAACAGCAATGGCTTTTGCTTGGTTCGTATGGGAAAAAAATTTCAAGGAAAATACTATTATTGATTGGATTTAGAAAGGTGAAATTATGGAATTAAAAGATACTGTTAAATTAATGTTAAGTGCTGATTTTAAAGAAAGATTTCAAGCTGAATACGCACAGGATAAAAATAGAGCAGAAGGTTTAGCAAAAATGTTAAAAGCTTATAAAGCAGGAACATTACCATTTAAGCCTAAATGCAGTTATGAGCTTTTATATGAACAATTAATTTATATGAGAGCTAAATTAAAAGTATTAGAAAAACGTGCAGAAATTGAAAATATTGATTTGGCGGTGATTAATGATGAAAGTAATTGATATTTCTGCTTGGCAAGAATGGATCGATTGGCAGGCAGTAAAAGACGCTGGAATTGAAGGAGTTATTCTAAAAATAGGAGAACATTATAGTTTAGATGAAAAGTTTATAGAACATGTAAATAACGCTGTAGCGTATGGATTACGCTATGGCGTTTATTATTATAGTCATGCGTCATTTATTCGTGAAGCTGTAGCAGAAGCTAATTGGGTTGATAAACAGATTAAGACATATCTTAATGGGAAAAATCCTGAACTTGGTATCTGGTATGATGCTGAAGATAAAGATATGCTAGAAGGATACTTAAACGTAGTTTATCCTATTGCTAATTTTATCAGTACATTATTAGATAAAGGATATAACTATGTAGGCTTATATAGTTCTTATGATTGGCTCACAAATATTATAGACTTAAAAGCATTGCCTGATTATGTACCTATTTGGGTAGCTCAATATTATCCAGAAAATAGTTTTGCCATAGAAAATCCTAATCGTATATGTCGAATGTGGCAATACACCGATTGTGAACGAATTGGAAATATGGGGCTTGATTGCAGTGTCTACTATGAATGATTACCAGGATATAATAGATAATTTGCCAAAACCGACAACAGATTTAGAAGAACAATATTTATATTCAATAGTAATGGCAATGGCTGGTAAAGATTATCAGCCATTTACTAATCCTTTTTGGCGGAAAGAACAATATTTAAAAGCATGGTGGGAAATAACTAAATTGCAAGTAGCAGAAGGAAATATTCCAAATGATAATTCTGTAAGTACAGAAAAAATAATTGATGGTGCTGTTACCTTAATTAAGCTTGCAAAAGAAGTAATTGATAAACTATTAGCTGATGACAAAATTGAAACAAGCATGATAAAGAATTTATCAATAACTACAGAAAAAATAGTTAATAATGCCATAAGTGCGGAAAAAGTGTCAGATGATGCTATTATATTGAGTAAATTGTCTAAAGAAGTAACAAATTTGCTCTTAACCGCAAACCATGTAGGAATAATACAACAACCTCAAATAAATCAAATTACAGAAAGCGGAGATATGCTCACGTTAGATATAATAAAAAATAAAATTAACGAGATAATTCAATTATTAAATAACGCAGAAATAACAAAATAAAGGAGCGGTTTATCATGATTAAAACTATTAAACTTGTAAGTAAAGAACCAATTGAAGGTATTACAAAAGCAAAGATTAAAGATATTTTTGAAACATCTAAAAATCCTAACCAAGTGCTATTAGATAATGTACCTGAATTTTGCTTTATGCAAGGCGATGTACTTTATTTTGCAGGGCTTAGAGCATTAAATCCTTGTATTGAAGAAATGGAAGTGAACACACTTGAATGATGTGCTTAGTAAGATTAAAAAATATAAATATATTATTATTGGCGGTATTATTATTGTGGTCTTGTATGTGTGCAGTCTGTGGAGCGACAGAAAAGACGTATACGATAACGGAAAGCCAACTGACGCAATTAGAAACGAACTTGACCGAGCTGAAGGAGCAAAACAAGACATTGCAGGAACAGCTTCAAATATCGAAGGAACAAGTACAAAACTTGAAAACGCAATCGGAACAGCTACAGACGCAAGTGAACGATTTGACCAGCTCATTAACGAATGCCAATCAATTATTGACGCAGTACGAAAACAATCAACAGATTAACAAAGAAAAGAATTATGCTATTGGTCTAGGTATTGGAAATAATGGTATCGCCATAGCTGGGGATATAAAAAATACCTGGATAATCGCTGATGAAAAGACAGTTATTCTAGGTTATAAATTCAAGTTTTAATGCCATTTTTCCCACGTGGGAAAAATGGTTTATTTATGGGATTTTTTATATGAATAATACATTAGATGAATATATAAAAAAATATGAGCAAAAAACAAAAGATAAGTTTAAACCAAAAGAAGGGTTTAAGCTTTTTTATTTGCCTTCTCGTGGCTTTTGTGAAATTGGCACTACTCAAGATAATAGTATGCTAATGATTTATCAAATGGCTGGTGATGGCAAATTTTGGCGAGATTTTGCCACAGTATTTGCTCAAATGCTAGGAATAAAAAAAATAGGTACAATATGCATACGAGAAAATATAAAAGCTTATATTCGTTTTTGGGAATATAAGATAACTAAAAAAGAGCCGCTTCATGACGGCTCTTTTATCTATTATGCAGAAAACAAAGAAGGTAAGAAGGCTCGTATATCACCTGTACATATGCATGATGATATAACAAGGATTTCTTATTATGTAACATGGGATATTTAGATATAGAAAGTAGGTGAGGCTATGCATGCATACAAACCTAAAATTTATTATATAGATTTGCAGTTATTCAAAGGAAATACAACGGTAAACAACCAATCGTATCAACCAACAGAATATGAGCTACAGCTGCAAAAAGTTCAAGCTGACTTAGCTAATCAATATGCACCTAATGCATCATGGTTAAATGATACTGCTAAAAATATTCTGCAAAACTCAATAGGTGCTGTTCAATATGATTTTAACACAGCTAATAATCAAGCACAAAGTCAAATAAATCAAGCAAACCAAAATAATCAAGCTTTGGCTAATGGACAATTACCGCAAGCAGCACTAGACAATATAACTAATAATGTATCAACCATAGCTCAAAATAGTATGGGTAATTTATTAAATGGACTTGCTAATAATGGTGTATTGAATAGTTCTGTAACAACTACAGGAATTAAAGATTTATCTGATAGCGTGAATAATACTATTTCACAACAACAGCAAAGTTACATGAACTTATTAAATGGAATAAATAATGGAAATATCAATAATGCATCGGCAGGAATAACAACAGCAGCAGGAGCACAAGAAGCGGCCCAACAGCCAGCACTTAATTTATGGAATGCTTCAACAGGGCTTGCAAGTTCAGGTAATTCTACGCTTAATGCATTAGCAGGTAAAGGAACGACTACAACTACTCAAACCACTAGCGGTGGCGGATTACTTGGTGGATTATTTGGCGGATTATTTTAAGAAGGGAGTTTTTAATAATGGCTGGAAATTACAATTCAACTGGTCAAGACTGGTATCAACAAAGATTAAATCAAATAGCATCGATGATGAGTATGCAAAATTCAGATCCGAATTATTTACTTGGTTCATTAATTGGAGATACATTAAGAAAACCTTTCCAAAACTGGTTAGATAATAAAGTATTACCAACAATTACGGGGAGTGGGAATAATGATAATAATAAGCAAGCATTATCGTTAAAAGAAGAATTACTAAACACGCCTATTACTGGATATGATATAAATACTGCTGCACAAGCAAACAATCAAAATATGGATTTAAGCAGATTAGGGCAACAACAAGAACAGCCACAAACACAAGCTCAAATAAATGAAAATAATAATAACTTAACCAATCAAGCAGTAATGCAAGAAGCACAAAAAGATAATGGCTCGTTAAGTGGTAATAATATAATGTCTGACTTAGGTCAAAATGTAGTTAACAATGCAATTTCAAATGTATTTGGTATACCTTCTTTTTATCAGGCCTCATCACTAAAAACTGGTGGTGAGGCTAATTCTTATAATGGACAATCTATTGAACAAATGCTATATCAACAAATAATTGACGCTAAAAATAAATATGCTAGTGCTCAACAAAATGGAGATACTCAAGGAATGAAACAAGCTCAACAACAGGCAAATGGAGCAAGACAACTTGCTGATTTATACGGCATAAAATTAGATGTAGCAGGAGAAGAAAATACAGTTGAAGAAGTACAAAATCGCTTAAATAAAGTTCAAAATTTTAATGAGCCAACTTATGATGATATAAAAATGCAATTATTAAATGGTGTTTTGCAATCTAAACAAGACTATGCAAATGCTCAACAAAATAATAATACGGAAGATATGCAAAATGCGAATATGAGAGCAGAAGCTGTTAGACAATTAGCAGATGAAAATGGTATATCAATTCCAGAAGCTGGCTCTGATGTGAGCTTAGAAAACTTAACACGAATGATACAAGGAGAACAAGCTCAACAAAATGCTAAAAAACAACAAGAAGAAACTGAACGAATAAATAATTTAACGCCACAAGAATTGTTAAATCAACCTGATATTACAGTAAGTCCTAATATTTTTTATCAGCGAGCATATCAAAGTTTAAGCGATAAAGGTATCCCAGAATATAGAGCAAGACAAAAAGCTTCTGATATGGCTATGCAGTATGAAGCAAAATATATGAATAATCTTCAAAATGTCATGAATACAACAGGAGTTAATCCAGACGGTTCTTTAACTAATATGGGTATTGCTTTATTATCACAAGCAACATTAGCAAACAATCCTGAAATGGCTCAATTATATGCTAATCAATTTGCTTCACCTCGAGAACAATGGGGATTTGCTCGCGATATAGATAAGGCAAATTTACAACAAAAATTTAATCAAGAAAACATCAACACTAAATATAATCAAGATATTGATATGCTTGCTAGAAAAACAGCAGCTCAAAAAGACGTTAATTCTTTTAATACAGGATTACAACTACAAATAAGAAATCAAAGTGAACAAAATGAAAAAATTGCTCGTATGAATGCAGCTCAACAATTAGTAAGTGCTGGAGTATGGGACCAAGGACAGGGATTACTTTATGTTTTAACTGGTAAAATGCCTGATAGTGATAATAACTCGTCATCTGATAAAGCACCTGCATGGTCAAGACCATTAGCGGAAGGATTTTCAAAGGCAAAAGGAACGTTAGATGCTGAAGATATTGACGATTTTAAAAATGAGGTAGCTAAATATTTACCAGAAATGGACGAAGAAGATAGCACGTATGCCAATTCAATGATATTAGCACTTGAAGGACGGAGAGAACTTGAAGCTGGATATACCGATATGGCTGAAAAATATTTCAGTGGAATACCAGATAAATACAAAAAAGAATTAATTCCTGGATATTAAAAATAAGGAGATTATATTATGTCTAAATTTTTACAGAAATTTATTAATGCTACTGGACCTGTCGGAACTTATAACGCAGAAGAAGAAAAAAAACGACAAGAAGAAAATGAGTCTACATTAGATAAAGTATTCGATACTGCTGGTGATATAGCCAGCGGTATTTCTAATAATTATAATTGGGTAAAAAATACCTTAAGCGAAAATTTGCCTGAAGGTGTTCAAAATACATTAGCACCATTTGGCGACGCTTCACCATTGGCTTTATTGTTTGCTGGATTATCAGGTGCTAATGAACTTGAACATAATATGGAAAAAACATATGCACCAACTGCTGCTGAATATAATTATAATTTTGGTAAAGGTGCTGTTAGTGGAGCAAGTTCTGTATTTGGTGGTATTGCTGATATATTCGGTGCAGAAAAAACAGGAAATGAATTTAATGCTGTTACTAATTTAAATAAAAGAGATAAAGAATACAGCGGAGCAGATAACATTTTATCGTTAGACTACATAACCAATCCAGACGGATTAGTTTACGACGCTGGTAATATGGTCGGCTCAATGGCTGCATTATATCCATCTTCATTCTTAGCAACAGCTACAAAAGTAACATCAGCAGCACAAACATTAAAAAAATTACCTTTTTTACGTGGATTAAGCGACGATGCTTTAGAAACAATGATAAGAGGTTCTATAACATCTGTACCTGAAAGTTTATCTGAAGGTGGTAATGTAGTAAGACAAGCAAAAGAAGAAGGATTGGACGACCCTTATTTACGCGGTTGGAAAACTGCTGGATTGAATTTGCCAGCATTGGCAATATCGAATGGTCTTGAATATGGATTACTTGGCGGAAAGATATTTAAACCAGCTGGAAAAGTTGGTGAAAGTGTTCCAGAAAGAATGGTCAAAGGTGTATATCGTTCTATACCAGCAACAGTCGCTACATCAGCTCAACAAGGTTTAGAAGAATATGTACAGCAAGGCATTTCAAATGCGCAAACAGATAAAGACTGGGGATTATTACCTTGGAACGCTAGTCAAGACCAGATTGACTCTCTACTCATAGGAGCACTTACAGGAGCACCGATGAGTGGAGCTGCTTCTTATACTCGCTCAATAACCAATCAAAGACCAGAACAAGAAGCTAATACAGGCAATAAAGATATTGATTCATACATTAATGAGGCTTCTGTTACGTATGGAATACCAACGAATATTATTCAAGCTCAAATGCAAGCTGAAAGCAATTTTGACCAAAGTGCGGTATCGGGAGCAGGAGCGATAGGATTAATGCAACTCATGCCAGGCACTGCAGAAGAATTAGGTGTAGACCCTAATGATCCAAGACAAAATGTAATGGGTGGTGTTAAATATCTAAAACAAATGTATGACGCTACTGGCAATTGGCGTGATGCATTAATCGCATATAATGAAGGATTAGGAGCGTGGCAAGAAGGACATAGATATGCTGAAAGTGTAGCGTATGCAGATAAAATATTAAATAACTTAGATGGAGATATTAAAGCACCTACATCATCTTCAATTGATGATATAACAATTAATTTTACAAACGATATATTAAATAGCACCTTTAATGATGACGGTTCAATGAGAGGTGCAAATGAAGATGCATATAATTTCTTTAAAGATAAAACAGTTAAAGATAGTAATGGAAACTTTAGATTTAATGCTACAGACGAAAATATTACAGCTTTAAATAAAAAATATGGAGAACAAATACAATCTTATCGTTATAAAAATAATGAAACGCAAGATAATTTAACACTTAATAGTACAAATAATATTAATAAGCGTGGTAATGAAAATATAAATGCAACAAATAATAACGTTAAGATAAATACGCCTAATCTTGATAAATTGCGTGAATTTGCAAGACAACGAATTAAAACGAGTAGAAATCCAGCAGAAATAAACGACTTACAATCATTATTTAAGAATAATAACGAAGATAGTCAATTTTTAGATGATAATGCAGCTAAAAACTTTATCCTAAGAAATTATGGTAATGAATATAACAATTTTGTAAATAATAATAAAAAACAAGAAAATAAAATAACTAATTATGAAGAAGTAAAACAATCTGAATTAGATAGTAACTTAGTAAAAAATATAAATTCCTATAGACAAGCAGTTAATAGTGGATTTAATAGAAGTAAAAATAAACAAAACTCACTATCACCATTATCACTAATTTTTTCAAGAGATAGTATTCAAAAAGCACAAGATATCGTAAGAAAACTAGATGATAATAAATTACAAAATAGATTTAGTAATTTATTTGGTAATTTTAATGAGGATACATTAAATCCTAATACTGTTGGTGGCAATATTGCGGAAAATGAAGTCATAAATGGAACAAATGTTCCTGAAGTAGAACAAACGGGATTAATGCAGGGTATGTTTGATGATTTAAAAAACAAACAAAAAATAAATGAAAATGTTCAAAATTTATTACAACAACAAGCAACGCAAGAAGCTTTATATCAACAGCAATTGCAACAACAACATGTACCATATAAAACATACCAGGAAAAGAAAAGACGTGAAGTTGAACAGCAATATGCTAACGATATTTATAATGATACAGAAGTACCAGCAAGCGTAGGAACACAAGCAAGAAAAACAGAAAATCACGGTAGAACAAAAGCTAATAAAGATATATTAGATAAATTTAGAACTACTGAAAATCCAATTTTAAAACAAGGATACATTGATAAATTAGCTGAAAATATAAGTAATATGTTCTCTAGTGGTTATTCAGCTAAGAATAATAAAGGTTCATTAAAAAAACTATCTGATTTTATAAATGCTGAAAGTAGAAGAAATGAATTTTTAAAGCAATTGACAGAAGAAGAACAAAACGTATTAATGTATCTTGACTATACTTTTGAAAATACAGGCAAGGCGTTTAAAGATGTTCTTCAAGAAGCAGAAAACGAACGTAAAAAAATAATAGATAGATACAAAGATATTTTACGTTCACAAATGAAACAAGGTGTAACACCTCGTAGCGTTGCTTATAATAGGGAAACTGGAGAATATATAAATAGTCCAGGTTACTCTAATAATTATCAATGGTATAGAGATATGACCGCTAATGGTACACGTCGTATTAGTAAAAAAGAACTTGAAGATAATTTGGATTATATCGCTGTAGAGCATTTAACTGATGGATACTTTGACCCTCAATATGGCTGGCAAATACCAGGTGGGGGCGATGAACAATTTCATGAAATGGAGGATACAATAAATGTACTTAACTCAATCGCAACAAAAGCAGAAGCCTACGAAGCAGAACGCTTCATACCAACAAAAAATAAAAGAGGCGTTGCAAATAATAAAGGGAATGTGCAGCAAACAAAACAATCAGAAAAAATAGATTTAATAGGTTTAAAAGCTGTAACACAGGGATTATTAAATCGTTTAAGTGAAGCAAAAGAAAATGGAGAATTACAAAATCCTTCAAGCGTAAATATCAAAAAAGTAGAAAAAGATATTAATAGCGATAACTATACTAAGCAAAAGAAAGCTATTGATTTCATTGGTAATAAATTAGATGAAGTATTACCAGTTGAAGAAAAACAATCCATAAAGGAAAATATTTCAAGAACAATTTCTAATACATCTGAAACGGATACTGCTATTAAACAAAACAAACAAAATAAAAATAATGAACAGGAAACAGAAGCTACAAAAGAAAAAAATGTTGTAACTGTAACTGGTGATGAATTTGGTAAATATGTAGATTTAAAAGATTTACGTCAAAAGGCAAAAACATATTATAAAGAACATTTACAAGGAACTTCAGTTGAAAATAGTATTTTAGGTAGAGTTAATTTACCTGATAATACAATAGATTTTACAAGACGAGGTATAAGTAAATCAGTTTCTACCAGTGCCAAAGAAAATAAGTTACTACTTATAAAATATTTGCCTGATTTAATTCGCAATGCAACGGATATTTCTTCAAACAAAAATCAAAAAAACAAACGTGAAGCTATACAATATTCATATTTAAAAAGTAAAGCTATTATTGATGGAAAAGAGCAAAATGTTGAGATAACGATATTTACTGATGTTAATGGTAATAAATATTATAATCATGTCTTACCGGAAGAAGAAAATAAAAAAAGAAGCTTGTCCGTGTATCCGGTGCAAGCTCCTGAAAGGAACGGCATTCCGGCCATAAGACAACAAGCTTCTTCTACTAATAGTATATCAAATAGTGAAACTACTAACAACACTAATCATATATCATTAAATGAAGAAAGTATAAAAAAAGAAGATACAACGGTACATACGGAACCAGTATCTTCACAAGAAGCCCTCGGCACTCCGTCCGGCGTTATATCTTCTACTAATATTATATCAAATGAAGATATTAACAGTAATGAAGATGTGATACAATTAAAAGAAAATAAAAAAGATAGTCAAGAAAAGCAAACTTCATTTGTTGATGTAAAAACAGCAGAAGATGATTTATTGAAAGCGTTTGGATTAAAACGTGCTAATACTGAAAAACATAAGCAAAAAAAACGTGTAAAAATTGTAGATGATAGTGATAATGCATTAGAGGCTGAATGGGATAAATTAAACAAAGCACTAGATAATTTGTCAGCTAATCCACTATTTAATCCTGAAGTAGTAGTTCCTTTATTTAAAATAGGTATGATTTATGCTCAACGTGGTATAAATAATTTTGCTAATTTCTCTGAACGAATGATTGAAAAAGGTGGAGAACGTATAAAGCCTTGGATAAAACCTGCATGGAATATGACAGCTTCATATCAAGGTGATGATTTAGATGAGAATAAATTAGCGGCTGCATTTCAATATGTAGGTTCTAAATGGGAAAACGGAACAAAATCATTAGATAAAATAAAAAGCGATTTTGAAGAATTGGTAGGAAATGAACAAGCTGAACCATATATGCAATATATTGAAGTAGCACATAAAGGAGCACAAGCTTATTTCAATCCAGATATACCAGTGGTACAATTAAAAGAAAATGACAATATAGAGGTGAAAGAAAATGTTGATGGCAGCACCAGCAACAATACTGAACGAGATAGCGAAGGGAACAATAAAAACCCAGTGGGGGCAGATAATGAAAGCGAAGGATCCATTAGAGGAAATGGAGAAGAAAATAACGGACAGACTTCACAAGACAGAAAAGGACAGCGTAGTATACGCGTTCAGTCTAGTAGCTCCGATACTAGCAGAACGACTAGCGATAGCACAGTTCGCAAAGAAAGTTCCACAAATACGAATGGAAGCACCAGAAATACTAACTTATCAGGAAGCATTAGAGATAGCTATGAAGGAAGTACCGTATTTGACGAAGGAAGAACAGAACCAATTAGTAAACCTTCTGAAGAACGACAGCTCAATGAAGGAAATTTATTAAAACAAGATAAAGCAATTTCAAAAGAAAAGGCAAGTAGGCTTGATGATATTAAGCATGACTTGCCTATTTTATTGCCTGAACAACAAGGCGATGTATTGTTCGCGGAAGAACGTCTTATTGAAAATAAAAAACCTGGTGTAATGTTTACTAATGGTACAGGAACGGGAAAAACATATACAGGGCTTGGCATATTAAAAAGATTTGTAAATCAAGGTAAAAAGAATATTTTAATTGTTACTCCTAGCAATGATATCAATAAAGCATGGATAGACGCTGCTAAAAAAGATTTTGATATTAAAATCACTCCGCTAGAAAATACAAATGATATTGGAAAAGATGTTGTTGTTACAACATATGCTAATATGGGATATAACAATAATCTTGTTAATAGAGATTGGGATTTAATACTATGCGATGAATCACATCGTTTGATGAGCAGTGAGCAAGCGAAAGTTACAGCTTCATTAAATAATTTAAGAGCATTAACATATAATCATAATGGACTATATGAACGTTTCCAAAGATTAAGAGCTGAAGAATATAAAACTGTTGATGATTATGCACAAAAAATAAAAGCTGGAGAAGCTACTGAAAAAGAAGAGAAAGCAAGACAAGATTTAATAGATAAGTTATCAAAAGAAAGAGAAGAATTATTTAAACAATGGCAAGAAATAAAAGAAGAAGATAAGCCAAAAGTAGTATTTTTGTCTGCTACTCCATTTGCATATGTTCCGAATGTTGATTATGCCGAAGGCTATTTATTCAGTTATGGCGAGGATAAAGAAGAAGTTCGTTCTTATAATCAACCTAGTCCATATGAAGATTTCTTTATTAAACATTTTGGTTATCGCATGAGATATAACAAGCTAACAAAACCTGATGCCGATGTAAATACATCTCTTATGGAAATGGAATTTCACAAATTCCTTGAAGATAGTGGGGCTTTATCAGGAAGAATTTTAACTACAAGTCAAGATTATGATAGAGGCTTTATTTTAGTTGATAGTGGCGTTGGTGCCAAAATTGATGAAGGTATTCAATTCTTATGGGATAATAATAAAAAATATGATTTATTATTGGATCGTGTAAGAAATAAACTAAAAGGAAATAAAACTCGTTATATCTTAGAAGCAATAAAAGCAAAGTCGGCAATTGATTTAGTAAAAGAATATCTAAAAGGAAATAAAAAGGTAGTTATTTTCCATGACTTTAAAAAGAATGAAGCAAGCAATCCATTTGTTTTGACAAAAGAAGATTTCATTTATGTTGATGATGAGGGTAAAAGTGGATATAGCAAAGAAGCTATGGAGCAATACGAATTATTTAAACGTGAACGACCAGATTTATTGAATTTAAATTTAAAAGATTTAACATCACCTATAAATAGATTTATTGAAGCTTTTGGAGATAAAGTTGGTATATATAACGGAAGCGTAGATAAAAAGACAAGAAGCAATATGATAAAAGAGTTCAACAAAGATAATGACGGATTAGATGTAATTTTAATTCAAAGAGCGTCAGGTAAAGAAGGTATTAGCTTACATGATAGAACAGGTAAAAAGCAACGTGTTCTAATTGATTTAGGTTTACCAACTAGACCAACAGACGCTATTCAATGTGAAGGTCGTATCTATAGAGTAGGTGTAAAATCAAATGCTATATTCCGTTATTTAAATACGGGCACAAATACAGAAGCATATATCTTTTCATCAGTAATCGCCGAACGTTCATCAACAGCAGAAAATTTAGCGTTAGGTGAAAAAGCAAGAAATTTAAAAGAGTCATTTATCGAAACCTTTGAAGAAAGTAGAGATAGTGATAGCTGGAAAAAATATTTGCCTAATAGTAAAACAGAAGGTACGGGCGGTGTACAAAGAGATAGACAGCAACAGTTAAATATTACGCCTTTTGAACGAGCTAAAAGTTATTATTATGCTAACCAAAAGAAAACAAGCAAAAATAAAGCAAGAGAAGGTATAGACTATTATCCGACTCCAGAACCTATCGGTTATAAGATGGTTGAATTTGCTGATATAAAATCTGGTGATAGTGTACTTGAACCAAGTGCAGGTCATGGGGCTATTGCAAGATTTTTCCCAGAAGATACAAAAAATGTAGCTATAGAACCAAGTTCAGAATTAGCAAATACAATACGTTTAAGATTTAATAAAAACGGTCGTGTGATAGAAAGTACGTTTGAAAACTATGATGTGCATAATAAATTTAATGAAATTGTAATGAATCCACCTTATGGCACTGCTGCAAAAACAGCTATGGAGCATTTGGAAAAAGCATTTAATCATCTTCGTGATGGCGGTCGTATTGTTGCACTTTTACCTGCTGGAAACTCTATGGGCAAGCGATTAGATAAATGGTTAAATGGTGTACCTAATGCTAAAACAAAAGCTGAACGCGAAGGTGAAAAACGTGCAGTAATAATGAAAAAAATAGAGTTACCATCAGTAACTTTTGAAAGAGCAGGTACTAAAGTTGTAACAGACATTTATATAATTGATAAATACGAAAATGAAGCTGATAGAGAAGAAGCTTTAAAAATTAAAGAAGGTACTTTATCTTTTAGAAATATCGATGCAATAAATACGCTTTTTGATGAGATAGAAGATGTAATTGCCCCAAGAAGAATTTTAAAAGGTGAAGTTATTCGTGAAGAACAAAATACTCCAGTAGCTCAAGATAAAAAACAAGATTTATATAACAATCGCATAGTGGTAGGTACAATACCAAAAACAAATAAAGATGTAGAAATAGATGTTAATGATATATCGTTATCTAATGATGGAAAGAAAGTTTTTGAAAAAGCATATTCATTTTTGGATAATCAATCCAAGAATAGCTCTAGTGATATGTCCGATGATGAAAATAAAACTGCTGCTATGTTTATTGCGTATAGAGCAGATACAATATCCAATATAATCAAAGAAGTTTATCACGAAAATTATTCTCCTATTGATTATTGGGAAAGTTTAAATATTGAGTTTAAAGCACCTAAATATGACCCAATAAGAGGTGGTTTTGTTGCAGGAAGATTTGAGAGTTATATAAGATATTCACTTCAAGATGAATATACTTTGGGAAAAGTAATAAATAAACTAGACGAAGAAATAAAATATCTTGGTAAAGATGATTCTAGGATTATTGTAAATAATGAAAGTTCATCTCAAGCACTTTATCATGAATTAGGTCATAGATTTATACTTGATTTGTATTTATTAACAAAACAAGATAATTGTCCTCAACAATTAAAAGATGACTTTAATAATATTAGAGAGTGGATAACTACAGGAGAAAAAACAAACAAGGAATATTTACATGTTAAAAATTATGGAAGCAGTAAAGAAAATATAAACGAAGAAAAATTTGCAGAAAGTATAATTAGATATTTATATAAAGGTCAAACACCTATAAATAGATTAAATAAAGCTATTTATAAAATAAAAAAACGTATTGAGGAATTAGTTAATAAATTTATTAATAATTATCAAACAGAAAAATATAATGTTCCTTTAAATGTTGAAATACCTAAAAAGGTAAAATCTGCAATGGATAGATTAATATATTATCCAGGTTTAAACGAAAATATTTCTAATAGTGAACAAGAAAATAGCTTTGAAGATGATATTTTCATTTTAGATACTCATACAGATACTAGAAATGGCGAATTAAAATATCGTGTAAAAGTAAAAGAGCAAATGAATTTTCAGCAGTTGAAATCATTAGCAAAACAATCTGGCGGTGGATATAGTAGATTTGCTAAAGGTTTTTTATTTTCGTCATCAGAAGATAGACAGAAATTTGTTAATGCGGTTAGAGGAATAACAGATAAAGAACAATCTAGTAATTATTCTTTTGCTGAAGATATGTATAAAAAATTAGATGAGTATGTAGATATTAGGGAAAAAGCTGATTTCGATAATGTTAAAATTGGCGACTATGAAAAAGAAATATCTGCAATCGGTGATAGAATGGGAACTCCAATATATTGGTTTACAGGTCCAAAAGGATTTAGAGGTTGGCACTCTCACGGTACAACATATCTTAATGTAAATGGTAACTGGTCCCACCCTAAAGTATTTTGGCATGAAACATTCCATTGGATAGCCAGAAATAATCCTAGTTTGTTTAATGATATGTTAAATGATATGAAGAAGAGAATAACATCTAAACAAATTAATGATTATCGTAAAATTGTTTGGCGTGGTGATAAATTATCTGAAGATAAAATTATTGAAGAAATGATGGCTGATAGTTTTTATGATGTAGTTAAACGTGTTAAATATTTAAGAAATTTAGGCAAAGAAAATAAATCTTTGGCCAAAAGATTAATTTCATTTATTCGTGATTTAATGAATAAATTTACTGATTTCTTAAACAATCCTAAAGCTAGACTTACTACAACTCAAAAGAAATCAATGCTCAAAAACTTTAATAATCTAGCGTTATCTATTGTTGATAATCAGGGGAATAAACTATTTGAACGTGGAAAAGATGGCGAGATAAAAATTAATGATAATAGAGATTTTTATTCTATAAGTAAAGAAGAAGAGGAGTCTTTAATTCGTCAATATGGTGAGGATTATATGAGCGTTTTATTTGACGATGACGAATATAACTCTCAATTTTCTGCTGACAATGATAAAAGTGTTGATAGTGCTACAGGTATTTTTAAAGGTGCTTTTAAAAATATTAAAAATAGATTTACTAAAAATAAAAAAGATGAACGTATAAAGATATACAGTAAAAGTGCACATGATAAAAAAGTTGATGAGCTTGGTAATATTGGTGGTTTTGAATCTATATTATCATCACCAGCACGATTAGCCGAAAAGTATGTAGCATTTAAACCTGTACTTACTTATGCTGATAATGCTATGCGCAAATTGCTTAAAAATCGTAGTTACTATAATAAACAATTAAATGAAGCGTTTGATTATCTTGAAAACAAAGATAAGGATATAGAGGAATTAAATGACTTGATGTTTAAAGGTGATGCATTAAGCGAAGAGTATGGAAAAGGCATAACTGATTTTGAAAAACGTGCAGATAAAATCGTAGAAGAAACAGGAGTAAAAAAAGGTACAGCTAAAGCATATATTGCTATTAGAGGTCTTTTAAATGAGTGCTATGAGTTAATAAATAGAGCTAGAACGCAAATACAAACAAAATCAGAAATTATTTCTAAAAGTAAACTTGAAGGATTAAAACAAAATAAATTCGTCAATATCTTAGATGAGGTTCAAAGTGAAAAAGATAAGGACGATGTTTTGGTAACGTATGAGATTCGCCCTAGTCATATAAGACAAGATGTTTGCAATAAAGAACAATTAGAAGCTCTAAGAAATAATGAAGCTATTCAAATTTTAGAAGAAAAAGAAGGAGTAACGGAAAAAGATGGAAGCACTCATATTTACGGCGATGATTACAGTACACCAAAAGGCGAAAAAATAAACCTTGATAATAACAAGCTATATACTGTTAAATATCGTGAAGCTATTCCAAAAGTAAATAAATTAGAAGGATATGTACCACACTTTTTCCATGATTTCTATGTAGTACTTCAAAATGATGATGGAACTACTACAACTGTGGATAGTGGAAGAAATGTAAAAGAAGCCTATAAAAAAGCAGAACAGTATTTAAAAGACAATGAAAATGCTAAGTTAATAATTTGCCCTAAAAGGTTTGATTTTAATGAGGTCGGAATTGATGAAGAATATTATGCTGAAATGGTTGGCGATGGTGCTTATAAAAAAATAAATAAACGTATTGCAAATGAATTTGATATGAGTATTGATGTCGTCAAACAACTTTTGAATAAAAAAGGTGATAATAAAAACAAGGTAAGACGCTCTAGTAAACATCGTTTCTTTGGAAATATCCAGCATAGAACAGGTGCTAAAGGATATGAAGATAAAGATTTAAATTGGGTGTTAAGACATTACTTCAATAGTGCTTGTAGATATGAAGCATTAGAAACAGAATTTAAACCTAAGGCCATTTCTTATTTTGAACGTATATATGGAAGAATTGGTACGGATAATAAATATCTTAATGGTACAGCTAGATATATCAAAGACTATATCAATGATGTAAACGGTAATCCATCAGCATTAGAAAATTCTATAAGTACATGGCTCAATAATCGCAGACTGTGGAGATATTTATTTACATCGCGTTATGGTGAAAGAGCTGCATTATCTGTTGCTGGTAATATAACAAATAAAATATCTATTTTAAAACTCGGTGTATGGAATGTGTCATCGGCTATGCTTAATTTAACACAACTTTTAAATACGACAGCATTACTAACAGATAAAAATCCTATAAAAGCTGCTAGTGAAGTAATGAAGGCTGCAAAAGATATCGCTGCTTTAAAAGAAAGTCAAACAGAAAAGAGAATAGCAAAATTAAAACCTGATGAAAGAAAAGCCATGGAAGATACGGGCGTACTTCATGAATTAGGGCTTGATAGTGGTGCTGGTTATAGTAAAACAAGCTTTGGTAAATGGGGCGACCGCTCAATGATTTTATTTAAAGCTTCAGAAAGATTAGCACGTTGTGCAACTATTCTTGCAGCATATAGAAAAGCAAGAAATGTATTAAATAAAAATCATGATGATGCTGTTAAATATGCTCGTGATATAAACCGTAAGGCTAACTTTGATTATGGCGTAAATGATGCTCCAAACGTATTCAGACGTGGAAGCATTATAAGCCAGGTGTTATTTCAGTTTATGAAATATCCTATAAAACAATTTGAGTTAATGCGTGATTTTATTCCGTTTAATGGTAAAAAAGACGCAACATGGCAACAAAAAGCTACATTCTGGGGTGGTTGGATTTTCTTTGCGGGTGCATTTGGTTTACCAGCAGAAGATTTGTTATGGGCTCTTGTTGGCTTGATTTCTGAACCTGTATTTGGTGTAAGTCCAAAACAAGCAGTAAGACAATTTTTATTAGAAGCTAGTAAAGACGCAAATTTGCCAGAAAGAGTAGCTATAAGAACATTATTGTATGGTGGTTTGAGTAACGTTGGTATAGATATTAGTTCTCGTGTTGGTATGAATGATATAATACCAGGATTAGGAGAAGATTATAACAAAGATGCAAACCCTGTAATTAAAGCTATGGAAAAATTCGGCGGTGCTACTGGCGGTACTATTGCTCAATTTTATTTAAATGCTACAAAAGGTGATAATTTAGGAATGTTACGTTCTATATCACCAGGTATGTATAATATATATACCGCTGCTATTGGTGAAAGCAAGGACGGAAGAGGACGAATTACAACAAAATATGATGATGCTATGAGTAGAATTATTCGTGGTATGGGCTTTAAATCTACAAATGAAGCTATAGATACCGAATTAGGATCGCTTAAATATTACAATATGAATAAGACATCAAAAGAAAAACAAAATGCTATTGATGATTACCTCGATGCAGAAGAGCGAAAAGAAAACCTTGCACCATATGCAAAAAAATTAAAAGAGTTAGGAGTGAAAAGAAGTACAATAGTAAAAGCTAGAAAAGACCGTAAAAAAGATAGAAGAGAACGATTAAAAGAAAAAGATACTCCAGAATACTATCAAGGAGCAGAAGCTCTAAGTTGGTAAAATAAAAGGCTAGGAACGTTAATTCCTAGCCTTTTATATAAATATAGTTAATTAAATAATTTACATAAAAATGTAAAAATTCATTGACTAATACATATTTTTGATATTATACTTTAAATATAAAGGTTATTTTGCATGTTTTTTGCACGGTTTTTGCGTGGTATTTTTGGGGGACTTTATTATGGCAACAAAGAGCATTTTAAAAAATATTGTTATTAAAGATAAAAAAAGTTGTCGTTCATTAATTAATGCACTAGAAAATGCAAAAGGAAAAACAAGAAAAGAAGTTGTATTTTCTAGGGGTTATAGAACTGCAACAGAAGATGACATTGATAGAATTTTTTAATAATAGGGGTTGTTGAATGGAAGGTTATTTATTAGTAAAATTAGATGATGTTTTAAAAAAGAAAACCGAAGATGAAACAAAAAATATATTGTCAACATTTGAAAATAATTTAAATTCAGATGTTGACAATTTTTTGCATTGTAAGGCAATAGAATTTTCTAAAAAAGGATTATCAAAAACACAATTAGTTCTTGCTTCATATAAAAATAAATATGAAATTGCTGGCTATTTTACTATTGCTAATAAAAATTTTTCAGTAAAATCAAGGTCAAAAGCTATTAGTAATACAATGCGAAAAAGGATTGCTAAATTTGGCACTTATGAACCAAACTTTAAAATATATGTTATAACCGCTCCATTAATAGCTCAATTAGGGAAAAATACAAGATTTCCCTCATTGATTACAGGTGATGAATTATTAGAACTTGCTTGTAAAGAAGTAGAAAAAGTACAGGCTGTTGTTGGTGGAAAAATAGTTTATCTTGAATGTGAAGATAATGAGAAATTAAAGGAATTTTACAGTAGAAATGGATTTGTGGCATTTGATAAAAGACCATTAGATGCTGATGAAGAAGTTGATTTTAAAGGTAAATATCTTGTACAAATGTTGAAATATTTACATTAATAAAAGGCTAGGAATTAATATTCCTAGCCTTTATTTTTATTTACATAACTTTTATAATGCCCATTTGACAAGCTCCTGCTAAAGTGGTATGTAGTATTTCGCTTCTAGCATCAAAATATAATTGAGTCGATATATTGTTTTCTACTGTGGTAACAGTATGGTTTTCACCTTTTATATATCTACCATTAAAAACAATACTTTGTATTTTATTTTTTAAGGTGTTTTCTTTCACCCATTCATAAAGCTGGACCCACTTTAGCGGGTCTTTAATTTTTTTAATAAAAACATTTCCTTTGTTATCGTAAACATCTATATAAATTTTTGATATATAAGGTGGCTCTATTTCTCTTATGGCTTCATTGGCTGTTTTATCATTTATTAAAGCTTTGCCATTACTTCCACCAGTTTTATAATCAAACCTACGTTCATTTAAAACACATTCGTATTCTTTTTTTATTTGAGAATACATTTTAAAATTACTTTCAATTTTTTTGAAAATAATACTTTTATCGAACAATGATGATGACATATATACATTCCTCCTTTAAGTCCTGCCTGACTAAAGAAGTTATTTTTTAAAATGGAATTTCTTCATCTGGTGGTATTTCACTTCCAAAACTTTTAGCAGCTTCTGGAACTGCACCACCAGTATTAGTTGTAGATTTAGACCCCATAAATTCAACTGATTGAGCTATGACTTCAGTTACATAACGCTTACTTCCATCTTTAGCATCGTAGTTTCGTATTTGAATACGACCTTCAATTAAAACTTGAGTACCTTTTACCAGGTAATTTCCACATACTTCAGCTAGTTTATCCCATATAACAATTGGAATAAAATCGGCTTGCTGTTTATCTTTTTCTTTTGTAAACCTACGATTAACAGCTAAAGTGAAGCTCGCCACTGCTTTTCCTGTTTGTGTATAACGTACTTCTGGGTCTTTAGTTAGCCTTCCAGCTAATATTACTTTATTCATATAATCACTTCTTCCTCATGCTTATTATCAACTAAAAATATCTTACCTTTGCTTGTATCAAATGAATTATTTTCTTTCATTATTTTTATTAAGGCTAATAGCGATTGCTTAGAAGCAACCGCTATATTAATTTTATTTTCATTACTAAAAGGTTTATATACTAACTTCACTTTATCACTCCTTTTCTTCTTCTTTAAATTCAGCATCAATACATTCTCCTTCTCTAACTCTTCTATTCCATTGATTAATGGCAAACTCTATAGCTGCTTTATTTTCTGCTTCACAACAACTATATATAGTATCTGTTTCTTTTTCAACACCACATATAGTGCATTTTATTACTAGGCTAAATAAATTGATATTTGGGTTCATTAGTTTTCCTGTGTCTGAAATAACCAATGTATCTAAATCTGAATCATCAATATCGCGACCATATAAAACAGCTTCGCCACCACAAAATGGACAAGGTTTTATATATGGCAAATTTCTTTTTGCTGCTGTTATCATTTCGTTGTAAGAAAATCTCACCATATTTTCAAAGTGTCTTTCTCTTTCTGCTATCTTTTTTTTAATAATTTTACTTCTATAATAATCAATGCCTTTATTTTTCTTTGGCAAAATATTTTTTCATGGTTTATATATATCAATCATTTGTTTGCTCCTCGTTTATACTTTCAAGAAATCTAACCATTAAAGCCATAGCCTGAATGGCTTCTTCTTGAATATGTTCAATACCGCCTAAATGTTCTTTGGTTCTGTTTGGTAAATAAGTTTCATTGACAGCCTCTGTCATTTCGCCTATCTCTTCTGCTATAAGTCCTAACCATTGATGAGGTGATAAATGTTTTTCATCACCCCATTGTTCTTTTTGCTTTTCTACCATGTGTAAAATATCATATATTGCCATGCCAGCATAAGACATTTTACTATATCTTTCTAGCTTGTATGGTTTATTGAATAAAAAACAATGTTCTTGTTTTTCTTTGTATTCTTTATTTGTTTTAAGGTTCATTATTCTGCCTCATATAAATTAATTAGTGGTTGATTTTGGTTAAATATTTTCATTATTTTTTCTTTGTTAGCTTCAGCTTCTTCTACCGATTTAAAACAATTTCCTGTTAGAAATGAAGCTATATCAGTAAAATAATTATTCCATCTAGAACAATAAATATTTTTGCCGTCAAAATAATAATATTCTTCATTTAGTTTTGGCTTCCATGCCGATATGATTTTAAAGTTATTATTAAATAAAATATTTGTTAATGCTTCTTCCACTGCTAATGTCCAATCATTAAATAATGACGAAAAAACATATACTTCTGGTACGTAGTTATTTGTGGATTTAACTATTTTATATCTTTTCGTTTTGTTATCTATACTAACAAAAAAAGGCTCATCATAACTTAAATTATTTTCTTTCATAAAATCGTTCAATAAATCTTCATTTTTCATTTATTCCACCTCGTTTAAATCAATCAACGGTTTATTTCTTCTACATAATTTTTTTATTTTTTCTAGATTAGCTTCAGCTTCTTCTCTAGTTCTAAAACAATTACCAATTAGAAAGAACGCACAATCACAATCATTGCTTTCACTAAAAGTATCTTTAATAATATCCCAGCCATGAATAATTCTATAATATTCTCCTCCATTTTTAGGCTTAAACGGAATTTTAACAACCTGTACTGTATCGTTAAATACAATATCATAAAGAAGTTTATCTTCATCAAGTGGATTAGACATATCTTCTCTATCATCTTTCCAACGATTTTCAGAATCATAAAATCCTTCTATTGAAACAACGCTCACAAAACTTTTTCCATTACAAATACGTTTAATAATTTTTACTATGCCCTTTTTTTGTATATCTTTATATTCTTTAAACCATTTCCATTTAATAATAAATGGTTCATCGTATTTCAAATTATTTTCCTTCATGAACTGTTCAATCAAATGTATATTTCTCATCGTTACCACTCCTAACCCATATATTTAAAAGTAAGTTCTGATTCTAATACTCTTTCACCATTTTTATAAAATGTTATTAATCTCTCTTTATTTCCATTTATTTTGATTAGCACCTACAAAGAAGGCACAAACCAAAAATCCAATTATTCCACCAAAAACAAAAACTCCTAAAGTAAGCATCACATCACTTCCTTGAAAATGATATTTGGATATTTTTCAAGAAGCTGCTTTTTCTTGTTGATGTAAACTCTTGTTTTCATGCCTTTTACATCAACTACTTCTTCGTGACCATCTGTATATTGGACCACAAAGTCAGCTTTGTAGCGAACAGCTTTTATTCGCTCACCGTTTTCTCTGGTGAATGCTTCTTGAAGTGTGAAGTCTTTTTGCATCACAAAAGATTTCACTACACCAGCTTTTTTCAAGAGCAAAAGCTCGGAATAATATTGAGCCTCTGCCTTGCTGTCAAATATAATACCGTCTGTTTTTGTTTTAACGGCGTTATATTTGTTTTTCTTTATTATTTTATCCGTGCTTATTTTTGTGTTGCTTGTGGGCTTGATATTCTTTTTGTAGCTAAGTTTAAGAATATCTTCCTCGGTTACGTTCTCCCAACCTTTCATAGAACATCATCAACCCAATACTCGACAGCCTGACCGCCGAATCCTTCTAAAACTTTTTTCTGTGCTATTTCTTTTTTTGCATAAACACCTTGAATAAATCCTTCATCGATAACTATATATATTTTTCTTTTTGGAAATATAGTATCTTTTAAGGTATTGTTTATTTGTGTTAGTTTGTTTTTTATTTCATCGTTATTAGCTTCGTTTAAATTTATTTTGCTAATTAACTCGTCTAGTTCAAAACATATATCATTAACTTTCATTATTCGATACCTTCTATTTCTTTTTTCATTCGTTCAAAACTCTTAGATATATAAAAAAAAGTCTTTCCTCTTTCTATGTGTACTATTTGTAGCTTGTTATTTTTATAGCAAGTAGCTATTATTCTATATCCACTTGTTGTATAATCAGGTTCTGATATCTCCAAACAAAATATATCTTCTTTTCTAACTATCCCCACATTTCCACTTATAAATTCACTCATGTTTATCCTTCTCCATTTTTTCATATTGTTTTCGTAAATTTCTGATTAAATTTTTATATCCTGATGTACGCTCTGTCATTTTTTTGTATAATGCTAATATTTCAGGCAGTATCTCTATGTTTTCCATTAGTTTAAAAATTTCTTCTTCGCTGTATTTATTCATGTTGTCTAATAAAACATAAACTAATTTTGTTAATATAAATGCATTAGTATTAACTTTTAAATCATCTATACTAGCTGATATCTGTGTAAATGCGTTATAGCCTTCATGACCTGAAATAGCTAAAACAAAGCCATCTATTTTATCATCTGGCATTGTATTTAAAATTTTTATCATTTCGTCCAAAATATCTTTTTTATTCATAAAAATAACCTCACTTATGTGCCCAAAATAAATCGTTTGACAATCTTTTAACAAACATTTCTTTTGGCATTATATGTTTTTCTGGGACTTGTTGTTTAGGCTTTCTAGTTTTTATTTCTTTGCCTTTTTCTTGTGCTGCTTTTTTTTTCAAAGCTCTTCGACAACATTTTTCGCAGCAGTAAATGTTGTTCTTTGTTTTTTGCCAAAACTCTTTGCCACAATAAGCGCAACGGCTTACTCCTGGTGTGAAGTTGCTTCGTCCATGTCTTTTTTCACGACGTTTGCGATTGATGGCGTCTTTTTTACATTCATCGCAACAGTATTTTTCTGTTGATGTTTTGCGAATAAATATAGTATCGCAACCATCATTTGCACATTTTACTGGTTCTCCTATTTTGCCCATAATTGTTACGCTCCTTTTACAAATTCAATTGCGTCTTTACCGTTGAGCATTCTCTCATTGGCTTTTTGCGTCAATGTCATCGGTGCTTCAATACCGTTGAAAAGGTCTAAATTTTGCTGTGCTATTTGATAGCATATTTTGTTCTCGTAGTTATTTTCTTTTCTAGCTATGAGGCTTTCATAAACCTTAGCAAACCTAGGAAATATATCATAGGTCGCTGTGGCTATTTCATAAGCACCAATAAGCTGAACGGTACGACGGATAATTGGGTGGCTCCAGTCGATACCGTTTCGAGATACGCTCCCTAATTTTCTCTTTACTTCGTCCCATGCAGTATATACATCTGGCGGTGCGTTCTTTTTTACGCTGGCCATAATGTTTTTTGCTTCTTCGCGTATCTCTCCTGGAAGAGGTAAAATTGATATTTGTTTTTTACGCAAAATCTTTATAACTGCCATTTTACCGACATCGTAAGTGATGTCAGACAAAACTAAGGACCATACTGGGGCAGCATTTTCTAAGTCAAATTTTTGTGTATTTGGCATTACGCAAGTGAAAATTGCTATTAATTTGCTTGCTTCATCAGTAGTCATCATCATCACCCCACATATCGCCAATATCTCCTAATGCTGGAGTATTGGTGCTTTTTTCTGCTGCACTTCTTAGACTTTCCAATGCAACATTTTTTACCACTGGTACTGCTTTTGGCTTATTGTCAATGATTGTAACCGTATCCGTTATATCCTCATCGTTCCATCGTTCGCCATTTAGCCACGAAGAAGGATAAGGAATGTATTGACCGTTATCCTTTAGCCAATCTAGCGATTTCTTTTCTCGCTCGATGCAGTCTAGCATTTGCTGTAAGAGTTCGTTATTTGGCTTTATCTTCATGAAAACCTTGTAAGCTCTTTTTTTATCTCTGCGTTTTGGGTATGCTTTCCAAAACTTATTAAACATTTCATCGATGTTTTGAGGTGCTTGTGCGCAAGTTTCAGTTGCGCATATATTATTATTCTCTGTAGTATTCTCTGTAGTATGCTCTGTTATATGGGAATTACGTTTTGTGTAATTCCCGTTTTGCGTTTTGTGTAATTCCCGTTTTACACTTTGTGTAATTCCCGTTTTCACATCTGTAGTATTTTGCGCACTTATTTGCGCACTTTTTTTTGTATCGATTTTTGAATTTATATTGCATAAATATTCGTCAAGCAACTCACCTATTTTTTCATAGTTAGGACGAATATGAGGTGTTGGCAATCCACAAAATTTATATTTAGCTATTACGATAATATTTTTATCTAACAAGCTTTTAATTGCTCTATCATATTGACGATCTGTTATACGGATTTCGTCCCACCAATCGGAACGTTTTTTGGCAATCCAATATTCACCGTCTTTTTTTATTTGGGCACGTATGGTGCCGTTTTTATCAGGGCTAAACCAATACATGATTTGCCCAAGTAATGTACCTTCTACTAAACCACCTGCAATATCTATGTATGCATGCAACGTGTGATTGAAGTTACTTGCAAATACATTGTTGGCTATAAGTTCTAATCTATTCATGTTTGCACCTCCTATTTTTTCAATATTCAGTCTACATTACATTTAGTTGGTACTAGGATTACGTTAATATTACATTTACCTAGTACCAACACTACATTTAAACTACATTACTATTAAATAAACTCTGCAAAAATATCTTTACGTGAGCGTTTTATTTCTTCTTTTTTCTTTTTATTAGATGAGAATATATCGTTTAATTTTAATTCTTTTGTTGTACTCTCTCTTGTTATCATGGTCGATCTTTGATTTACTAAATCAAAAATTTCATTCATGCTGGAAGAAGGTAAACTCAATCCAGCTAAAACTATTACATTTATCTTTCTGTTATTAAATGTATAGAATGCATCTAATGGATAACCAACAGAAGTCTGAATATCTTTTAATAAATTCTGTTTAGCGTTGGATAAAGCTATATATTTAACAAAACCATCACATTCGGTATCAACTAAAATTGATGGCTTAACTTTATGATTGTTTTCATCAGTTACTGATATATTAATCATTAAGTTACAAGATAAAATTGTATTCATTTCCTCGATGTCGATATTTCCTTTAGAAGATTTATCTTCATCAGGTATTTTAAGAAATTCCATTAGGTCATCGACAAAATATCGGTTTATGATAAATTTGTTCTCATGTTTATTGTTGTCTAAGAAGAACATACTCCCTAGATTTTCGATTTTTATAAGCTCGCGATAACATTCACAGGCGTTATACTGTGCCTTGAATGGCTCGTTCTTAGATGGTATTACTGCATATACACAAACATTTATATTTGAATATTCGTTTGCGATTAGTTTGGCGAGCATAGGACCGCCACCACTACCACTGCCACCACCCATGGTAAAACCGATGAATATATGTTTAATAGTGTTGTTAGTATCTAGAATATTGTTGATTACTGCCAAGATGTTTTCAAAGTCATTAACAACTAATTTCTTAGACTTATTGCGGTCTTTTCCGCAGCCTTGTCCGTTTTTAATTAAGTATTTATGTTTAACATTTAGTGTGTCTAGGTCTTGCTTGCTGGTATTTATTGCAAGATTTAATATTCCTTGCTGTTCCATCAATTGCCCAATGTTTCCAGCACCTTGACCAAAGCTGATATTTAAAATACTATTCTTGAACATTCTTTTCTCCTGCCTTTTCTGTTTCTTTGTAGCCTTTACTGGATAGATAATAACTATTCTTATGACCTATCTTTAAACCAGTATTTATATATCCCCTATTTAAAAGCGTTTTTAATGCCCTTCTTATGGTTTCTCTTTTATATTCTTCAAAATCACTGGGTAAAGAACCGTGGATATCTTCCACGGTCCCTGCACCAATGACAGAAGTCATATTTTGTTTTCTGCATGTTAGTAATATAGCTAACTGTAGATAGGTTCTCATTTGTTATCAACTGCTTCTGCTAGTGTTGGTTGTTCATCAACTTTTACTTTTTCTTCGTTTTTACTAGACAAGATTTCTCCTGTTTCCATATCTACATTGTTAGGTGCTTCGGCTTCGATTAATTTTTCTTCATCGTCAAAATCGCCTGTAGCTACAGCTTCAGCCAGAGCAACCATACCAGGCGTTGGCTTTGTTTTGTAGTCAATGCTCATAACGCCCCATTTGCCGATTAGTTTTCTGTAAACTGTTTTAAGTGCCATAGCATCAAAGTCTTGTCGCCAGCCTTTACCCATGTACTGGCCTTTGCGGAATTTTAATTCGTGATTGATTACTTCTTGCTTACTCATAAAAATGGTTTTTTCCATACCGTTTACTAATCTGTAGTATCCGACATAGCCGATAATTTTTCTTGAATTGCGTTCTTCTTCGTCCTGAATCCAATCAAACTCGATATCCTCTGTGAGTCTGTTAAACGATACGAGTTCGCCCTCTCTAACATCAAGAACGTTAATCTTTTGATACACACCACTTCTACATGCAAGTTGATGCATACCTTTATAGCCCATAATAAAAGTCGCTTCCATACGTTTTGTACCATTTACTGTATTATTAAATGGTACAATATATGCGTATCCAAGATTAGGATCGATTGGTAAATCATAGGTCGCTGCCTTTAAACAAGCTTGTATGATTGTTAATGGTGCGTCGTTAAAACATTGTTTTAGCTTATCATCAGCATTTATTAAAGTAACCATACTTGATACGAATTGAGGAGCTCTAGCTCCTAAGAGCTCATCGAAGCGACGTTTAAAACCATCTCTTTCGAGATAACTATTCAACATAGCTGATATATTCACTCCTTGTTGTTGTACTGCTGTTTTATTTTTGGCGAGTAATCCGCCTTTTGTTGTTGCCATAATTAAGCACCTTCCTGTTCTTTTTTGTTTTGTTGTTTTTCCATTTATTTATCCTCACTTATTAATCAACATATTTACAAGAAAAACGGCGTGATGGTGAACCTGTTTTAAGGTATGCCATATATATATCTGGCTTTTCTTGTTTTAGTTTTTTACTATCAATGCTTGTTCTGCCTTTAACAGTGTTCCAAGAAAATTGATAGTTACCTCGATAGGCTTCTTCATTGTCGCCCATTTCTTCCTTGATTTCATTCTGAAGTAAGGAAATATCAATCTTGATATTTCTTTCTTGCTCCTGAAGCTCAAGGAGTTTTTTTGCTTTGTCCTCTGCTGTAGAGGAAAGCTCAACAGGTTCTTTTTGCCCACCTATGAACTTTTTATTTAATGCCTCTGTAGAAGCCTGTGAGCCGTCTATTGGTGGTTCTATGTTGTTCATAACCATGTACCAAAAATCTTTTTCAATGGTGATAAGTTCTTTTATATCATCGTCATTGCGTGGGATTTCTTTCCATATACAGTTATTACCACCGATTAAAACAGCTATATACCATTTATCACAGCCAGTAACGGCCATGTAATGTTGGCACTGGATATAATATTCATCTGGTACTTCGTCAAGTTGCCATTCCTTAGACTTGTAACCAGACGCTGTTTTTATTTCAAGGCCAGCATTTTCACCTACGACAAGTCTATCTACACTTGCCAGCATGAATGGGTTCGCTATAGACTGCATAAGTCCAGCACGTTGTACTTTCTTACCAGTCGTTTCAGTAAACCAGTCAGCAATGACTGGCTCAAGCTTATGCCCCCAGTAAATATATTGGTTGTCTGATAAATCTTCATGTTCTATCTTATTTGTTTTCTCAAGCCAAAGAGCATGAGGACTTTTATATCTATTTAGTCCACATACAGCGGAAGCTTCACTTCCGCCGATGCCCTTCATTCTCATTTCGAGCCATGCTTTTTCGTCCTGCATTTGCTCGATCGTCATAATTTTTTTGTAGAGCATATTTATATCTCCCTTCTAAAACCAAAACTACCGCAACACATGTAGTTTTCAGTTTCTTGATAATTACTTACAACTATTTCATCGTTGTAATCACATGCTAATTCGTTTATGTTGCAAACATAAGAATGAGTACATTCTTCGCAGCATTTATTTTCAAATTCGTCATAATCAAACATCTTAATCACCTTCTGTTGTTATTGTTGGTAATTCTTTTTCTATAGAGATTGGAATATTTTTTTCCATAACCTCTTTTTTCCATTTATTCCATTGGGCTTCTGTATATTGAAATGCCCAATGATTGCCATTTATTTCAACCATTTTGGCTCTAGCTTCTCCCCAACTATTAGCTAGAATAGGCTGAACAAAGCCTTCATTCTTTTGGCCACAACCAAAAGTAAAATAATATAAATTTTTCATTTTGTTTTCACCTTTTTTGTGATATAATTTATAAGAAATAAATATTTTAGTTTTCATTCTTTGGGAATTGGCTTTCGTGGGGACGTGAGCCAATTTTTATTTTCTGCCCAACATTTAAATTCGCTGAAATAATATTATTTTTAGTTTTAATGCTGTGAATGAATTCCAGTATATTTTCTTCATCGGTGCAGTGCTTACTTGCTATACTCCAAAGAGTATCACCAGGTTGAACAACATAATAAATTTCATCTTGTTTATTTATGTCTTTGGCTTGTGTATGCGTTCCTATTGCTACTGCACCCGCTAATAAGAAAATACCCGCTAATCTGCGGTATTTATATAATTTTTTCATTTGGTTTTTCTCCTTTCGTTTAAACCCCTCGAATTCGAGGGGTTTAATTGATTGTTAAGTGTTAAAATGATTGAATGTTATTTCGGTCTACCGTATAATATTTAATAGTTAAATAGTGTAGGTTGAAGAAGGGTCATTATTTATCCAATAGTCTATTAATCTTCCCTGACAACCGTATAATTTATCCATGGCTCGTACCACATCTTTTGGTATGGGCCTATTTTTATTCTCATATGAATATAGACTTGGCAAGCTTATATTCAACTTTTCTGCAACGATAGATGGTGGTATGCCTAATCTATCGCGAATGCGTTTATACGGAGTAACAATTTTTTTTATTATCACTTCTGTATAAAGTTCATTGTCCAAAACACTTTCTTTTTTATTCATATTCTCACCACCTTTCAAGGTTAAAATATATTAAATAGCTTTTGCTGTTTTCCTAAAGCTATTTATATATGCTTCGATGTCATCGACTATGAATTTTTTACTGCCCCCAAAAGGAACTTCACCAATGATGCCTTGTTTTCCAAGCTCTCTAATTTGGTATTCAGATAATCCATAAATTTCTTTAGCTTCTTTAGCGGTTATTAATTCAGTTTTTTTATTATCAGTGATAATTTCTTTTAAACGAGCGTTTTCATCAAGCGTATTTTCCAAAACAAGAGTTAATAACTCCATATCTTTTTTCGCCTTTTCCAGTGCCTCTCGTGGGTCGATGAGGCTTATTACGTTGTTCATACATATATTCCTTTCTGCCGTGCACTATACGTCCGACAACAATTGCGGTGCGTAAATAAAAAAGAGCAAGAAATTTAAATTTTGTATATACTTATGGGTTTATTTATTTGGAGGATTGTGTTGTCGGACTTATACTGCACGGCTAGTATAAGCTTATTTATTCTGCTTTTTTATCATTGCCGTTAGGTTCGTCTTTAAGTAAACGATAAATTTCAGCAGTTAACATCGATTGATTGCCTAATAAGATAACTAAAATGGATTTTAATTCTTCAATTGCTTCTTTATCGTTTAAAAGGGTATCTTCTTCAATGCCTTTTTTAACAACATTTGATATTGCAAACCCTTCTAACATAGCTTTTTTTACTGCAGTTCTGTGGTTGTTATGCATAATTTGTGCGTTATTCATTGTTTTTTCAATATCAATTAACGCTAAATCTCTTTGAATGTTTTTTAATGCGTTAAGTGCGTCAAAAATACTTTTTTTATTCGACATATATAGCATCTCCTTTAAGCTGTTTCTTTAAGCTATTTTGTTCTTTTTTTTTAAAGAGGCTAAGCCTTCTAAAATTAAGATTCTTAACATTTCAGATTGTGAGCGATTATAAAAAAATTTTTTTGCTTCATCTAAGATATTTTCTATATCTGGAGTAACCGCAAAAGTTATTCTTTTTAGTTTAGTTGGCATAGGTTATGCTCCTTTCTGTTATTAAATTTTAAACAGGTTCATACAATATGACCTTAATAAGATTATAGTTCACTTTGTATGAACTGTCAATAAATTATTTAGAAAAAACATATGAACTGATGTATAATATGAACTATAAAATATAAAATATTGGAGGAATTATTATGCCTACAAAAAAACCACGTTATACACTTATTGTTGAAGAAGAACTATTAGAAAAAATTGATGACTACAGATTTCAAAATCGTTTAGCTAGTCGTTCTTTGGCAACTGTAGAATTAATAAAATTAGGTTTAAATAGTTTAAAAGATAATATAGTTAGAGAAACTCAAAGTGAGTATGATGCTTCTTTTTCAAAAGATGAGATTGATATAATAGATAAATATAGAGAGCTATCTGATAAAGCTAAAAGAAAAATAAAAATTAATGTAGATCTTGAATATGACGATGTGATTGATGAAAAAGAGCAGAAAACTAGAAACGCTTAAAAGATAAACTTGAAGAAAATTTCAGACAACTTTTAAGTTTAAGCAAAGAAAAAAGACACAATGATAAAACATTGTGTCTTGAAAATATTTTTATAAAGAAGTGAACATATGGAAGTTGCCAAAATAATATTATTCATCATTTTTATTTTTGTAGGAATAGCTTTGATTGTTGTAACTTGTGAATATATGAAAAGAAATAATGTCGAAGAAAAGTTAGAAAAATTAAAACATGATTTTACATTGAGAGAATGTGAGTTTAATGTAAAAAAAATAAAAACAGATAAGGAAAAAGAAATAGCTGAAGGCAAAATTAAAGAATTATCATATGAATTAAATAAAATAAAGAAAGAAAATCAACAAATAATAATTGAAAAAGAACAAATTATAAATAGAAATAAGCAAATAATAGAAAAATATAGACAAAAAATAGTTGAGTTAGATAAAATACTTATTTTATGGAAGTATTCTATGGAAAATAGACCAGAACATTCTATTAAATATTTAAATAAAAATGATGCTAATATATGGAAAAATAAATATGATGAGTTAAATAAAAAATATATAAAAACTCATGATGAAGTTATTTATCTTAGGCGTGCTTATGATAAAGAACATGCAAAGTTAATATCACTTGAAAATGAATTAGAGATATCTCATAAAAAGATTATTGAATTGCAAAAAAATAATATGCAAAGGTATAGAAAAGAAGATATTGATAATATTAATGATTGGAGAAAGTTTGAACAATTTGTAGCAAAACAATTTAAAAGAAAGAATTTTAAAGTAATATTAACTCCACGAACTAACGATGGTGGGAAAGATATCGTCATAGAAAAAAATAGTATAAAGACATATATTGAATGCAAATATTGGAATAGTAATAAATCTATTGGTAGAGAAGAAATTCAAAAACTTGCTGGTGCAGCAATGATGGACGGTGTAAAAAATGCTATATTTATAACTACATCTACATATAATGAAAATGCATTTGAAACCGCAAAAGCTTTAAATAAAAATGGATTTAATATAAAACTTTGGACTACAAATGATTTATTAGTTTTTATTAATGAATAAGAATGTATAAAACTTTAAAGAATAAAATAATACAGCAAAAAGCTGGTAATAATAAAATATTAAAAGGAGATATCGTATATGGAAATATTAGATAGCAAAATAAATATTATGAAACAAATAAATATGAAAATGTTATTTAATTTAAATTATAAAAAATTAAAATATATGTATAGTAAAAAAAAACTTGTTCACTATACATCTGCTAGTGTTGCTCGTGAAATCATAGAAAAAGAACAACTTTGGCTAAGAAAAACTATATTTATGAATGATTATAGTGAGATAAAATATGGTAAAAAATGCTTAGATAACTTATTAAATGATCCTGAAATTAAACTTATGTTAAATAATATATTAAAATTATTTAATACTAATTTAGATAATTTAAAAAATATATATCATATAGTTACTCATGATATTAAAAAAATTATATATATTTCGTGCTTCTCTGAACATTTACCAGAAGAAGATAATATAGGTAGATTATCTATGTGGAGAGCCTATGGTAATTCATCTGGAGTAGCCTTAGTTATAAATTCTAAATTACTAGTAGGTTTAAATCCTTCATTCCTTACTATACCAGTTATTTATTCTGAAAAAATTTTTAAAGAAAATTTTCTAAAAATCTTAAAAGATATTGATGATATTATTAAACATGATCTTAAGAATTCACAACAGCTTAATGAATTTTCATCGGATATTTTGAACAGCTTATCTTATGCTATGTATATTTATATTATTATATTAAAACATCAAGGTTTTTGGGAAGAAAGAGAATGGCGTATTATTCTATCTCTCTTTTTTGAACCCCTTATTTCATCTTCTATTGCTTCAAATGATATTGAACGTAGTATAGAAAATATCAAAGGTAATCCAGAAGTTATATATAAACTTAACTTAAACAAACTTTCGTTTATAAATCCTAAAGGTGAATCTTTCTTAGAAAAAATAATTATAGGTCCAACTGCTAATTCAGAAATATTAATAGATAGCTTTAGTGAAATACTAAGAAATAAGGGTTTTGATGACGAACAGATTAAAAATATGATAACAGTATCAAATATTCCTCTTCGTTATTAAATTTTTAATTATATATTTTTTATAAATGAGGTGAATTAACATGTTTAGAAATCTAAAAAGACAAACAGCATTTATTTTATTAGTATTAGTTACTTTATTAATGACCATGAGTACAGCACTAGCTACTACTTATGTAGGTTCCGTAAATTCAGACAAATTCCATTATACTTACTGTAGATATGCGAAAAGAATTTATGATGAAAATAAAGTTTATTTCTATAGTAGAGATGAAGCTATTAATAGTGGATATGTTCCTTGTAAAGTATGTTGTCCATAATAAAAAGAAAAAGCCTAACCTTTTGGCTAGACTTTTCTTTGATACGGTTCCCGTGTGGTATTGAATGAAACAAAAAAACGTAACGCATATTTAATTGTAACAGGATTGAATATGTGCATGTTCTAACATTCCCATTTATGCCATGGAATGTTATATATATATTATACCATAAAAATAGAAATAGCACCGTACTTGCGGTGCTATTCATGTCAGGCAGGATATGTTTATAACCAGTAAAAACAATTAAGATTATATCATATTCGCCCCGACATAGAAAGGGTGATGTATTTTTGGCTACACAAGGAAAAATATTAGTTTACAAAAGGCAAGGAAAAAAAGGAATTACCTACACATATAGAATAGAAGCAGGTCGCGATCCAGTAACAGGGAAAAGAAAATGTATTACTAAAAGTGGCTTTAAAACAGCCAAAGAAGCTAGAGCAGCTGCACAACCTATACTCAATAAATTATTGTTAGGGAAAAATATTATAGAATCAGATATTACTTTCTTTCAATTTGCCAATGAATGGCTAGATGATAGAAAAAGTAGCTTAAAATTAGCAACACAACATAATTTAGGAATTAGTATAGATATAGCAAACAAATACTTCAGCAATAAAAAAATGAAAGATATAACATCGTATGAATATCAGCAATTTATAAATGATTATGCTACAAAAGTTAAATATTCTACTTTAAACACCAGGCATCATGCTATAAAAAGTATTTTTAATTATGCTGTTAAATTTGGTATTATACTCAATAATCCAGCAACTGATGTGGAATTACCAAAAATAAAAATACCCAAAAAAGAAATAACAGATTTGTATTTAACAAAAGAAGAGCTAAAAGACTTCTTATATTTTGTAAAATATAAAAGATATGGCGGTCCGTCAGATTATTTTTATCCGTTATGTGTTATGCTTGCTTATACTGGTATGCGTGTTGGAGAAGCGTGTGCTTTAACGTGGGAAGATGTAGATTTTAAAAATAAAACTATATTTATTCATTCAACTATGTTTTCTAAAAATTACACGCACTATGAACGACAAGATACACCAAAGAATGAATCTAGTATTAGACATATATTTATGGGAGAAACATTGATTAATGTTTTAAAAGACTGGAAAAAACTTCAATTACGATTACGATTGAAAAATGGTGGATTAACTAATAAAATAGATAAAGAGAATTATGTATTTACTAAGTTTACTAGAAGTGTAGATGGCAAACATAAAGAAATAGTAGTAATACCAAATGTTATTAGAAGTATATTTGATTATATGAATAGAATAGGTGCATATCCAAAACATATGCATGCACATATGCTGCGACATACTCATGTGTCTTTGCTGGCTGAAACTAGAAAAGTAAGCCTAACAGATATACAAGCTCGTCTTGGCCACTCTAACGATAGGATAACAAAAGAAGTATATTTGCATGTTACGGAAAAATCAAAGAAAGATACAGCACGAATATTTGAAGAATATATAAAATAAAATGATAACAAAATGGTAACAAATAAGAAAATAACATCTTTAAAATATTAAAAATAAAGGCTTTTTAGAAACTTAAACGATTTGCAGGCGAAATGCCAGAAGAAATTTTAAATGCTGGACCAAGACTTGAAGACTGAGAAGAAATTGGTTTTTGTAGAAAAATTATAAATATGATTTTAAAGTTTTTAGGCAATAAATAAATTTAATGGCGATAACTTAATTAATGAGAAAAGACTACCAAAAATAAATATGGTAGTCTTTTTTTTACTTATTTTTTATTTAAATCTTTATTGATGATTGGCATGATTTCATCTTCATCAGGTGTTACATATAAAGTTTTATTATTTGTAAAGATGACAAAACCAGGTTTAGCTCCTGATGGTTTTTTTAGATATCTACATTCTACATAATCAACAGGAATTTTAGAAGAACCACGAGCCTTACTGAAATATCCTGCGATTTGGGCAGCTAAAAATAGAGTATCCTCATCTACTTCATCGCCTTTAGTATCAATGATAACATGAGAGCCAGGGATATCTTTTGTATGCAACCAAATATCATCGCTATGTGCTGTTTTAAAAGTGAGTTTATCATTTTGATAATTGTTTTTGCCGACGAATAAAAACATTCCATTAGGTAGAGCAAATTTAAATGGTTTAGATGGAGCAATAGAAGCTTTTTTCTTATTTTCAAGTGGTAAAAATCCAGCTTTAATCATTTCAGCTTTGATATCTTCAATATCGGCTATAGTAGTACAAGCATCTATAGCAGTTTCTATAGTTAGAGCATATTCTCTATCTTTTTGGCAACGTTTTATTTGGATTTCTAACATTTGCGTAGAGCGTTTTAACTTATCGTATTTTTTATAATAAGCTTGCATATTTTGAATTAGAGTTAATTTCGTATCCAATGCAATAGTTATAGGCGCATAATTTTCATCATAAATATTAGCTACAGAAATTTCTTTGTCTTGATGGTCTTTAAATTGGTATTGATAAGTCATTAAGTTATCAGCTTTTATCTTATATTTTTCAGCTTTTTGCGCTTTAGCTAATTCTTCTGTAAGAATTTTTTCTTTTTTAGTTAAACGATTAATTTCATTATGGATTGTTTTACGATAGAAATCTTTTTCTGGCAAATTATAATAGCTGTTAGTATAGTTTTTGGAGTCTTCTAATAGAGCATTAATATCTGCATATGTTTTGAGGGTGAAGTCTTTTTCGTTAAAAATATGCAAAGCAAATGGTGCCATAGCTTTAATTTTACGTTTTTTATCTAAGACTAATGTTGGTGAAAAGTTTTTTTCTTGATACATGATTTTTAATTCATCAATGATATTAGTCAAAGAAGAAAAATCCATTTCGTCCATATCTTTTATCAATAAATCGTTACTAAAGCCAGCTAAAAAGATGATTTCTTTTGCTGTTATTGGACCAAAGCCCAATCCACTAGCGATGATTGCTTGATATAAAGTCGCTTCTTGATATGTTTTTAAGCGTTCAATAAATGAATTTGTATCGGTGGTTAAAATATTTATTTTGTCTTGAATAGGTGGGACTTCATAATTTTGACCAGGTAAGACAGTACGTACGCGATTGCTATTTTCACCTACACGGCGAAAAGCTTCAATAATAGTTCCGTCTTGCATTAAAATAAGATTGCTATATTTTCCCATAAGTTCAGCTATTAATGTTTTTGTAATGATAAGACTTTTTGGCCCTAAGGTATCAATATCTATTAAAATCATGCGGTCTAAACCATATTGAGAAATAGAAGCAATACGACCACCTTCTAATTGCTTACGTAAAACCATGCAGAAAACTGGTGGTTCAGGTGGATTATCTGGTTGAAATTCAGTTATATTTGCCATAGGATTTTGAGGATTTATAGAAAGATATAAAATATATGTCTGTCCAGGTTGGCGAATATATAAATAAATATCTTGCTTGTTTGGTTGGCAGATTTTATCTATTCTACCACCTGCTAATTTGTCGTTTAGTTCATTTATTAAAGGATTTAATGAAAATCCATCTAAGCTCATAGTTTAATTCATTCCTTTCGTTAATTTCTTAGGTTAAGAGATTAATATCTAAAATATTATATCATAGGTATTTTTATTTGATAAATTATTAATTGAGCAGTTTTTGCTAAGTTTTTTGTCATTAATTAGTATTTTCTTTAAAAAGATGAATAATTATAATAATATGAGCAGGATTGTTGATATTTAATAGCGAATTAATATTAGTTATAGTTATAATATAATAATTTAGTTATTATCTATAATGAGCCTGAATAGATTTTAAATTTGTAAAAATAAATACATTGTTTTAATAATGTGTTTAAGGAGGATTTTATCATGGAATTTAATTTTTCTAAATGGCAAGCTTGTGGAAATGATTTTGTATTAGTAAATGCTTTCAATAATGAAGATATCAGTGAAATAATCGCAAATGCAGAAAAAATTTGTGATCGTCATTTTGGTGTAGGTGCTGATGGTGTTATATTTATTTTGCCATCTAAAGTAGCAGATTTTCGTATGCAAATCATCAATAGTGATGGCAGTGAAGCTGAAATGTGTGGTAATGGTATACGTTGCTTTGCCAAATGTGTAAAAGAAGCTAATCTTACAGATAAAAATAAATTCACTGTAGAAACTGGTGCTGGTATAATCGTTCCTGAAATTATGGAAGATGGCACTGTTCATGTAGATATGGGTGAACCTATTTTAGAAGGCGATAAAATTCCAGTATCTGGCTTTGGCAATAATCAAGTAGTAAATGAAGATATCACCGTAGATAGTCAAACTTATAAAATGACTTGTGTATCTATGGGAAATCCTCATTGTATCGTTTTTGTTGATGATATTAATAGTGTAGAACTTGAAAAAATTGGTCCAAAATTTGAAACTAATCCAGTATTTCCTAAGAAAACAAATACAGAATTTGTAGAAGTAAAAAATGATAAATATGTTCGCATGCGTGTTTGGGAACGTGGTGCAGGTATCACTTGGGCTTGTGGTACTGGTTCTTGCGCTACATTAGTAGCTTGTGTATTAAATAAACGTACACAAAGAACAGCTCAAATTGAATTAGATGGTGGTATTTTAACAATACAGTGGGCTGATAATAATCGTATTTATATGACTGGCCCTGCTACAAAAGTTTTCACAGCAACATGGGCTGATTAATAATCTTAATTAGGTTTGGGGAGGTATTTTTTTGATAAGAAGTATGACGGGCTTTGGCTCAGCAACTTTTGATAATGGAATATATAAAATTGGCGTAGAAATGAAAGCGGTAAACAATAGATATCGCGACATTTCCATTCGTATGCCAAGTGGACTACGTGCTTTAGAAGCAAGTATAGTTGAGGCTTTAAATAAATATGCTCTTCGTGGAAAAATAGATATTTACATTAATTTTGTAAATAACAATGAAGAAAATAAAAAGTTAGCCATTGACAAAGATTTGTTGATTGCTTATTATAAAAGCTTACAGGAAATCAATACAACTATTAAAAGTGTAGATAAAAAAGCAAAATTAAAAAATATATCTTTAATAGATTTGGCAAATTTTCAAGGCGTGATAAATTTAGCTGATGATAGTTTAGATTTAGAAGCGATAAAACCATTATTAGTGGCTACTGTAGAAGAAGCTACAGAAGAATTTGTCAAAATGAAATGTATTGAAGGTGAAAATCTAAAAAAAGATTTACTTCGTCGTTTAGATATCATTGCTAAGCATACAGAAAAAATAAAAGTAATAGCGCCTGAACGCTTAGTAAATTATCGAACTCAATTGATAGAAACACTTAAATCTTTATTGAGTGAACAAAATATTGATGAGAATAGAATAATCCAAGAATGTGCGATAATGGCAGATAAAATGGATATTACAGAAGAAATTGTACGCATGGGAAGTCATTTACAGCAGTTTAAGGCTAGTTTGGAAATGGACGGTAATATTGGTCGTAAATTAGACTTTATTGTCCAAGAAATGAACCGTGAAACAAATACAATGGCTTCTAAAGCTAATAATGCTGAAATTGCTAATTTAGTAGTAGAGATTAAAGGCGAATTAGAAAAAATTCGTGAACAAATCCAAAATATTGAATAGGTAAAAATAGGTAAAGAAGTTATGCAGGCAAGATTAGTTAATATTGGTTATGGTACAATTATAGCTGTAGATAGAATTATCGCAGTTGTCGCTCCAGAGTCAGCACCAATAAAGCGTATAGTCCAAGAGGCAAAAGAGTTAAAGAACTTAATTGATGCCACTTATGGACGTCGTACACGTTCAGTGATTATCATGGATAATTCGACTGTTGTTTTATCGGCTGTACAGCCAGAAACAATAACAAATAGAGTAAATATGGATATTATAAAAGAAAAGGGTAGAGTAAATGAAGAATAAGGGTAATTTAATCGTTATTTCTGGACCATCTGGTACAGGAAAAGGGACTGTTTGCAAAGAATTATTAAAAGCACAGCCAGAAATTGTATTTTCCATATCAGCAACAACACGTAAACCTAGACCAGGCGAAGTGAATGGTAAGGATTATTGGTTCTTATCTAAAGAAGAATTTCAGCAAATGATAGCAGAAAATCGTTTGTTAGAATGGGCTGAAGTTTATGGAAATTATTATGGAACTCCAGCAGATAAAGTACGCGAAGTATTGGAAAGTGGTAAAGATGTATTACTTGAAATCGATACTCAAGGTGCTTTAAATGTACAGAAAATGTTTTTAAAAGAAGGTACATTCATCTTTTTATTACCTCCTTCTCTTGCAGAACTTGAAAAACGCATTCGCGGACGTGGTACTGAAACTGAAGAAGCAATAAAACGTCGCCTCAGCGCTGCTATTGAAGAAATTCCACGCGGAAATAATTATGATTACATCATCACTAATGAAGTTGTCAGTGATGTTGTAAATAAAATTTTGCATATTATTGAAGCTGAACGCTGTGCAGTGTATAATAATTTAGATAAACTTGTTCAACTTGAAAATGAAAAAGTTTAAATTAAAATATTGCAAAGGAGCGATTTATAATGGATATAGTACATCCTTCTATGGACCAACTTTTACCAAAAGTTGATAGTAAATATACTTTAGTAGTTTTAGCAGCTAAAAGAGCTAGACAAATTTTAGCAGGTTCTTCTGTAAAATCCGTACTTCAATCTCATAAAGATGTTACAAATGCTTTAGAAGAAGTTGCAGAAGATAAAATTACTTTTGCACGTGTGAAAAAAAGCATTTAATTTAAAATGAAAGGCAAGCTACTACTTGCCTTTTTTGCTAATTAAGACGGTAAATATTAATTTATTTTATATAAGAGGTTTATTATGTTAAAAGGCAAAAATATCTTATTAGCAGTTTGTGGTGGTATTGCAGTTTATAAAGTTGTAGATGTAGCTAGCAGATTAAGAAAATTAGGCGCTAATGTACATGTAGTAATGACTAAAGAAGCTACAAATTTTGTTACACCACTTACATTTCAAGAAATTAGTGGAAATCCTGTAAATGTTTCTATGTGGGATAAAGTTACAAATTGGAATGTAGAACATATTGCTCTTGCTAATTTGGCGGATTTAGTTTTGATTGCACCTGCAACAGCAAATATTATTGGTAAAATAGCAAATGGTATTGCTGATGATATGTTATCTACTGTGATTATGGCGACTAAAGCACCTGTTTTTGTCGCTCCTGCAATGAATAGTAATATGTATCAAAACCCAATAACACAAAAAAATATAAATACTCTTCGTGAATATAATTATCATATTATTGAACCAGCAAGTGGTCATTTAGCTTGTGGTGTAAATGGTATAGGTAGACTTCCTGAACCTATTACTTTAGTAGAGACTATAAAAGATTATGTTGAAAAACAAAATAATCAGTCTTTAAAAGGTAAAAAAGTGATTGTAAGTGCAGCAGGTACAAGAGAACCAATTGACCCTGTTCGCTACATCAGTAATCGTTCTAGTGGAAAAATGGGATATGCTATTGCTACAGAAGCTGCTAGTAGAGGTGCTGAAGTAGTTTTAGTTTCAGGTATTACAAATATTAAAGCGCCTGAAAATGTAAAATTAATAAAAGTAGAGTCTGCACGTGAAATGCAAAAACATATTGAAGAGCATTTTGCAGATTGTGATATTACAATAATGTCAGCAGCTGTTTCAGATTATCGTGTAAAAGAAGTAGCTAGTCAAAAAATAAAAAAATCTGATGAAGTCATGACTATTGAGCTTGTAAAAAACCCAGATATTTTGAAAGGTTTAGGCGAGAAAAAATCAGATAAACAGTATTTAGTTGGCTTTGCTGCTGAAACACAGAATGTTGAAGAATATGCTAAAGGCAAATTACAGCGCAAAAATCTTGATATGATTGTAGCAAATGATGTAAGCCAAGCTGGTGCTGGATTTAATGTAGATACTAATATAGCTAAAATCATCACTTGTGATGGAGAAATAAAACAAGCTCCACTTATGCAAAAGACAGAACTTGCTAAATTGATTTTAGATACAATTGAAGAAAAAATGAATAAATGATAAATAAAAACTCCTATTAGTTTTTGAAGCTAGTAGGAGTTTTTTATAATTAGTTGTTATGATAAAATATAAGTTAAATGATGTAAAAAAATAAATAAAGAAGGTATTTATATGTTTGATAATTTAAAATTAGGTTTTATTGGTTTTGGCAATATGGGACAAGCTATAGCTACAGGTTTAATCAATCAAGGAGCTATACAGAGCAATCAAATTTTTGCTTGTGCTAAGAATTGGGATAAACTTTGTAAAAATACACAGGAAAAACAAATCAATCCTTGTAAAAGTGCAAAAGAAGTTGTTGATAATGTAGATATGGTCATCATAGCTGTGAAACCATATATGATAGAAGAAGTCATTACACCAATAAAAAAAGAATTACAAGAAAAAATCGTTATTTCTATTGCAGCAAATTTTCCTTTTGCTAAATATGAACAAATTCTTTTACCAAATACACATCATTTAAGTACAATACCAAATACACCAGTAGCCATAGGTGAAGGTATTTTTATTTGTGAAAATACACATTCTTTAAGTGATGAAGAATTGGATTTATTTACAAAATTATTATCCACAATTTCTATAGTTCAATTTGTAGAAACTAAACAATTATCCATTGGCGGAACTGTAGCAGGTTGTGGCCCTGCTTTTGCCAGTATGTTTATCGAAGCTTTAGCTGATGCTGGTGTAATGCATGGTCTTGCTCGCCCTGTAGCTTATAAATTAGCAAGTCAAATGATAGTGGGAACTGGTAAATTGCAATTAGCTACAAATAATCATCCAGGTGCAATGAAAGATGCAGTATGTTCTCCATCTGGTACTACTATTGTGGGTGTAGCAACTTTAGAACGTAAAGGCTTTAGAAGTGCAGTGATTGACGCTATTGATGCTATTGAAAACAAATAAATTTATATAAAAATATGATATAATATAACTAATAATTATTCAAAGTGAGGCGATAAATATGAAAAGATGAAAAAAAGTTTTAGCTCTTAGTGCTATAGGTTTAATTTTAACAAGTGCAAGTTATTAATTATCTATAGATAATACAGCACAGACAAGACCATTACCTAGAGCTGAAAGAGTATTACCACAAATGCGTATTAATAATGAAATGCAAAATATAAGTGAATATTTTGGAGTAGATAAGCAAACATTAGTAATGTATTATAATAATGGTTGGGAAATGCCGGAACTTCGTAGAGGTGCTTTTTTAGCATATGCTTCACATAAGTCTTTTGATGATGTTATGAATTTAAGAGAGAATAATTCTTGGGGTCGTGTAGAATATTTAATTGGGCTTACACCAAATGATTTAAAGACAACACAAGATGATATTATATCAACACAGATAGCTAATAAATTAGATATAAATAAAAGTATTGTAACTTTTTTAGTTAAACAAAATTATGAAGTAGATGAAGTTATTCATGGCATACTTTATTCTATGTATGTAGATAAATCTCCAGCTGATATTATAGAAATGTATAATCCACCAACATCTAATTGGGAAGTGGTAGCAGATGATTTGGGTATTACTCAAGAAGAATTAGATGAAATACATCAAAAAATGGAAACATTGGATTTAGGCATGATTAAAGGTCCAAAAGGACCTGAAGCGATGAGATTTTAAAATTAAATAACATAAATAAAAATAAGCACTAATTGATATAGTGCTTATTTTTTATGAAGTAATTTATTTTATTAGAAGAAACAAGATTTTCCAATAAATTCTCTTAGTATAGAATTATTTGGTACATCATCATCGTTTGAAATATCTTCAAAGTAATCAAGAAAATCAATTAAGCGTTTAGATATATTATATTCTGGTAAATCAGGCGTGATTTTTTCTAATAAAGGTTTAGCGTATTTCTTTAAAATACCTAATTCATAAATTAGAGCAGAATTAAACATGACGTCTGCATTTTCTTGGAATGGGAAAATATTTTTATCTTCACCTTTGCGCACATCAGGCCATTGTTTAATTGTTTTTAAAGCGTGAGCACCTCTAAATTGATTATCGCGAACAATACGGCGAATAATGCGAGCAGCTGTAGTAGGAATGCGGTTGTGTGCATCTATAGCTAATTGAGTTAAGGCGCTGACATAAATTTTATATTTTACATGAGAAGGAATATCTCTTGTTAATTCATCATTTAAACCATGAATACCTTCGATGATGATAGGTTGATTAGGTTCTAATTTTACAATATGATTTTTCCATTCACGGTAGCCTGTGGTGAAATTATAAACTGGTAATTCAACGCTCTCTCCTTTTAATAATGCCATCATATGTTTATTGAATAATGGCAAATCCAAAGCTTCTATAGATTCAAAATCATATTGACCTTCAGGTGTTTTAGGAGTTTTATCTCTATCTAAGAAATAATCATCTAAAGATATGGATAGAGGATTTATACCATTGACAAGCAATTGTATGCGCAATCTTTGAGCAAATGTTGTTTTTCCAGAAGATGATGGACCAGCTATTAAAATTAAACGAAGGTCTTCTATAGATTCAACTATATGATCGGCAATTTGAGCGATTTTCTTTTCGTGTAATGCTTCGGAAATACGAATTAATTCACTAATTTTATTTGAGTGAATATATTCATTCAAATTGGTCACATAATTACATTTTAAAATGTAAGACCATCTATCGGCTTCACTTAATATCATAGATAGTTTCTTTTGTTTCATCTTTGGCGGAATTACATTAGGATTGCTGATTAAAGGTGTTCTAACAATCAATCCTGGCTCATAAAAGTCTATAGCGAATTTATCTAATAATGAAGTGTTATAAAGCATTGGACCATAAAGATAATCATAATAGCCTGCGCAGTAATAAAGGCTTACATAGTCTTGCTTTAAGGATTCAAGAAGTTTTGATTTAGCGATTTGTTGAGATTCTCTAAATAAAGCAACAGCATCTTCACGAGGCAAAATGCATTTTTTTATATCTTTTGCTTTAGAAACAAATTCAAACATTTTTTCTTGAATTTTGCCGACCATTTCTAGTGTTAAATCACCTTTAGGCAATAATTCACAATAAATACCATTATTTACGGAATGTTCTACTACTACCTCTTTATCAGGATAAAGCATATTTACAGCAGCCATCATGATAAATAAAATACTTCGTTGATAAGCTTGGACACCATCTTCAGTGGTCATATCAATGAATTCTACTTTGTCTTCTGGTGTAACTTGCGTTTGTACATCACGTAGGACATTATTTATTTTTACTGCTGTTATCAAATTTTTGTGATTTTTCTGTTCTTTTAAGACAGTATCTAATAATGAGTATTTTATTTGGCAATCCATAAAGAACACCTCCTAATTTTTCTTAAATATATTATAACAAAAACATTATAAAAACGATAATATTATTTTAAAAAATAAGGCAATGATTTTATACTTTTATAAACAAAAAACGCACCTCCAAAAGTTGGTTTTTATCCAACTTTCAGGGTGCAGTTGTTTTTTTGATTTTCAATTGGTCATTATAAGCCAAATACATAGCACATTAAGGAATAAACTAATGCACCAACAATGGCTGTACAAGGAATTGTTAAAACCCATGCCATAAGCATTTGTTGAGCTGTTCCCCAACGAACTGCTCCAATGCGTTTTGCACTACCTATACCCATTATAGAACCAGAAACGACATGTGTAGTACTTACTGGTAAAGAAAGTAATGTAGCAGAGAAAATTATGACAGAAGAGTTTAAATCGGCAGCAAAACCAGATATTGGCTGGAGTTTGAAGATACGACCACCTACAGTTTTGATGATTTTCCAACCACCAATAGCAGTACCACAAGCCATAGCTGTTGCAGCCAAGATTTTTACATAATAAGGAACTTCAAAAACATCGATATAACCACCACTTAAAAGAGCAAGTGTGATAATACCCATAGATTTTTGAGCATCATTTGAGCCATGAGAAAAAGCCATAGTAGCAGCTGTTATAATCTGCATGCGTTTGAATTTATTATTGAGCGACGAGGGCCTAAATTTACCAAATAATAAATAAAATATATTCATAATGATAAAGCCGACAACGATAGCAATAATAGGTGATAAAATCAAGGATAATACAATTTTACCAATGCCCCAGAAATTCAAGCCAATAGCACCTGTGGAAACGAGTACAGCACCAATAATACCACCAACTAAAGCGTGAGAGGAACTACTTGGCATTGCTATCCACCAAGTGAATAAATTCCAAACAATAGCACCAATTAAAGCAGCAACAATGATATGTTCATCAATATGTTCTGCTGATTTTACAATGTCGCCACCAATTGTTTTAGCAACACCTGTACTATACATAGCACCAAAGAAATTCAAGAAAGCTGCCATTATGATAGCTGTTCTAGGTTTTAAAGCTCTTGTTGATACAGATGTAGCAATAGCATTAGCTGTATCATGAAACCCATTAATAAAATCGAATACTAAAGCTAGGATAATAACTGCTATGATAAGAAATTGTAACTCATGCATATTTCATTACCACGCCTCTCACCAAATCAGATAATTTTTCGCAATGGTCTAAAGTATCTTCCATATAAGTCAAAATATCTTTCCATTTGATAAGCTCAATTGGGTCAGTGATATGTTCAAATAAGTAAGCAACCTCTTCACGATAAATACGGTCGCCTTCGCTTTCAAGCTTGCTAATTTTATAAGTACATTCTAAAATTTCGTGTTCATGTTTTGTAACTTCATGAAGCATAGAAAACGCTTTTAAGATTTCATCTGTTGCTGATACTAATAATTCAGATAAAGCGATAGCTGCTTTGCTTGTATCTACTAAATGATACATAACAGCTCTTTGGAGTGTTCCTTGGAGAAAGTCAACCCCATCATCAAGACCATTAGCTAATGCATAAATGTCTTCACGGTCAATAGGAGTGATGAATGTTTTGTTTAGTTTATCAATGATTTTGTCGTTAACAGCATCAGCTTCATGTTCGATATTAATGATATCTGATAGTTTAGCTTCTGCTTTATTGTTGCCAGACATAACATCATTAATTAATTTTGCACTACTGTTAAAGTGTTTTGCACTAGCTAAAAATAAATCATAAAATTCCGTATCCTTTTTTGTAAAAAAGTTGAACATGCCCATTTGTTACTGTAAATCTCTAAACTAAAATTAAGCTAGAGAATATTCCTTGTTCATAGTATTCACTAAAATTATTAATGTTTGATGCAATACTCCCAAGGCTTAACATCCCGGCGATTTCCGGTACAATATTACTAAATAGTAATACCAGTAACTCTTATCCTTTCCTTGTTATTCATCAAATATATACTTCACTTATATTTAAAGTGAATGCGATTATTATTATGGAGATACATATATTTTAATTTTAAAGTAAAGAAAAAGTAAAATATGGATAAATATAATTTTACTTTTTCTTTACATCTGAAATTAAATCATACGCTTTCCATAAATCTGTAAATAATTATACCATATTAGAAAAAAATAGGCGATAAATTTACTAGTAAAATGTAAAATTTATCGCCTATTTGTAAAATTTTTATGAAATATTCATTAAGATATTAGATATTTAAAAATGTATTTACAGCTTTAATCATATCTTCTTTTGCACATAAATTATTATGCAAAATAGGTAAAGATTGTAATTGAGCCAAGCCTTGAGGAATTTTATCTTTATTCAATGTAGATAATTTATCTAATAAAGCAAATTCATCTTTATCGGAGATATCTTCACCAAGAGCAGATAAAACGCTATCACTAAATTTATATGGGCTAGCAGTAGATAATACAACCATAGGTGTTTTATCTTGTGTAGATTTTTGATAATCTTGAGCTACTTGCCATGCAACAGCAGTATGTGTATCTGCTACATAATTATCTTGTTGATAAATATCATGAATACATTTTTTAGTAGCGTTATCATCTAAATATCCAGCAGAGAAAGTTTCTTGAATAGCTTTTAATGTTACTTCATCAACTTGATAGCAACCTGTTGATTGAAGTTTTTCCATATAGGATTTTATTTTAGTTGCATCATTTGTAATATGATAAAGTAAACGTTCTAAATTACTGGAAATTAGAATATCCATTGATGGAGATATAGTTTTGAAAAATTCACGATTGCGGTCATAAGTGCCAGTTTTCAAGAAATCTGTCAATACATTATTAGAGTTAGAAGCACAAATTAAACGATTGACAGGAAGACCCATGCATTTTGCGTAGAAACCAGCTAAGATATCGCCAAAATTACCAGTTGGTACAGTAAAGTTGACTTTATCACCCATAGTGATTTTTTTATCATTAACTAAATCAGCATATGCACTGAAGTAATAAACTATCTGTGGCAATAAACGGCCCCAATTTATGGAGTTTGCAGAAGAGAGTTTAAAACCTTTTTCATTTAGATATTCATTGTATTTACTATCACTAAAGATTTGTTTAACACCGCTTTGAGCGTCGTCAAAATTACCTTTAACAGCGAATACAGATACATTATCACCTTGTTGTGTGAGCATTTGTAAACGCTGAATTTTACTTACGCCTTCTTGTGGATAAAAGACAAGAATTTTTGTTTGGTCAACGTTTTTAAAGCCATCTAAGGCTGCTTTACCTGTATCACCAGAAGTAGCTACTAAAATAACTAATTCATCTTTATCACCTAATTTTTTTAATGAAGTAGAGATGAATTGTGGCAATAATTGTAATGCCATATCTTTAAAAGCACTTGTTGGACCATGCCAAAGTTCTAAAAGATAGTTATTTTTTTCGACTTCTACTGTAGGGACAATTTTATCAGTGTCAAATTTTTCTGTAGTATAAGCGTTATCAACACATGGATTGATTTCTTCAGCAGTAAAATCTGTTAAATATAAAGAAAGAATTTTTTTTGCACGTTCTTGATAAGATAAATCAAGAAGTGAAGTTAAAAATTTTTCATCAATAATAGGTATATTTTCAGGAACAAACAATCCACCATCTTCTGCTAATCCTTTTATGATGGCACGTGCAGAAGTAACAGCACAATTATGACCACGTGTACTTATATAATTCATAGAATGCCCCCTTAATTTATAAATATCTATTTATATTCGATTTAATGATTAGTCTTTAAAGAATTCATCATGAATAGCATTTACAGCTTCTTTGATTTTATCAGCTTTAATTAAGCAAGAGATGCTGATTTCAGATGTACTGATTACATCAATATTGATATTAGCATCAGATAAAGCTTTGAACATTCTAGCAGCAATACCAGGGTTACCGAGCATACCTGCACCAACGATAGAAACTTTAGCTACGTCTTGTTCGATTAATACTGCAACAGCATTTAATTCATCAGCAACTTTATCTACAATTTGTTTTGCTTGACCGAGGTCATCAGCAGTAACAGTAAATACCATATCAGTAACATTTTTTTCCATATTGCGAATGCTTTGTACAATCATATCAACATCAACATTATTTTCAGCAAGTTTGGAGAAAATTGCATGTGCAATACCTGGAGTATTTGGAATACCTAATACAGCGAATTTAGCTACATTAGTATCATGAGCTACTCCTCTAATAATAAACTCTTTCTCTTCCATTGTATATTCCTCCCTAATAATTGTGCCTGGTTTGTTAGTGAATGTAGATCTTACATGAATTGGAATATTGTATAAACGACCAGTTTCTACGGAACGTGGTTGCATAACACCAGCACCTAAACGAGCCATTTCTAACATTTCATAATATGTGATTTCTTTCATTCTACGAGCGCCTTTAGCAATACGTGGGTCAGCAGAATATACGCCATCAACATCAGTATAAATTTCACAAACATCAGCTTTCATAGCACCAGCTAGAGCAACTGCAGAAGTATCAGAACCACCACGACCTAAAGTAACAGGATCGCCTAAATCATCACAACCCTGGAAGCCAGCTACAATAACAATATTGCCTTTATCTAATTCTTCAAAAATACGTTTAGGTTGGATATCTTTGATTTTACCTTTTGTGTGAACAGAATTAGTTTTTACACCAGCTAATGCTCCAGTAAGAGAAATAGCTTTTTGTCCTAAAGCTTTAAATGCCATAGTCAATAAAGAAATTGAAACTTGTTCACCAGTAGTAAGTAACATATCCATTTCACGAGTATATTGATATGGATCTTTAGTAATCCCTTTTGCCAATTGAATTAAGTCATCTGTTGTATCCCCCATAGCGGAAACAACTACTACAATTTTATCATCTGGCTGTTTTTCATCTAAAATACGTTTTGCAACAGCTTTGATTTTATCAATATTTCCAACAGAGCTGCCACCAAATTTTTTTACAATTAGTGCCATTGTTACCCTCCTAAAGTATTTATGTATTTACATAGTGTATAAATTAAGTTTGCCTTTTACATTTATTATACAATGCAAACCATATATAATGCTTTTATTATAGCAGCTTATGTTTATTGTGTCTATCATAATTATAATCTATATAATTATTTGATTTTATAAAAATACTTATATTTAATTTTGTTAAATGAAAATTTCTTATTTATTATAATAGGAAATAAGAAGAAAATTTTTGGTAAAAATAGCGTAAACAAGTGATTTGTCAAATTAAAAAAGATACAATAAGAATATAAAAAAATTTTATTTCTTTATATTTAGTAATTTTTATCTAGAAGTTTTCAAGGTTACATTTTTGCAAAATTTAAAATTATCTTAGAGTGAAAATTTCTATCCTTTTTATAAAAATATGTAAAATTTTTATAAGCTATATACATTGAAGTTTTAAGTTTATTCTGTTATAGTAATTATTGTACTAATTAAATAAAACTACTCAGGAGGTTGATGATTTAAATGAAAGTAGCTGTAGTAATGGGCAGTGATTCTGATTTTCCCATTTTAAAACCGGCTGTTGATTTATTACATCAGTTTAATGTAGAAACAGAAGTAATCGTAGCTTCTGCACACCGTACCCCTGGCAAAGTCCGTGGCCTAGTTTCTTCTGCGGAAGAAAGAGGTGTTGGCGCATTCATCTCTGCCGCTGGTGCTGCTGCACATTTAGGTGGAGTTATCGCATCTTATACTACTTTACCTGTTATTGGAGTACCAATTAATGCAACTCCATTAAATGGTATGGATGCTTTATTAAGTACTGTACAAATGCCATCTGGAATTCCAGTTGCAACTATGGCAATTAATGGTGCTAAAAATGCTGCTATTTTTGCTATAGAAATCTTTGCTGTAAGCGATATGAATTTAAGAAAACAACTTAAAGAATATCGCGAAAAAATGGTTGAAGAAGTTGAAGCTAAAGCTGCAAAAGTTGCACAACAACTTCAAGCATAATTAACGAAAAAATTCATCTAAAATTAATATAAAATCGTATAACTCATTTTTATTTAGATTTTAGTTAATGACTTGGGAGGTCAATTAATAATGGAAAACAAATTATTATATGAAGGCAAAGCAAAAAAAATCTTTTCAACAGAAAATCCTGATGAATTATTAGTTTATTACAAAGATGATGCAACTGCTGGTAATGGTGCAAAAAAAGGTACTATTGCAGATAAAGGCATTTTAAATAATAAAATTACTAATTTCTTCTTTGGTTTATTAGAAAAAGAAGGCATTAAACATCACCTCATTAAAGTTCTTAATGACCGTGAAATCCTTGTAAAAAAATTAGATATCGTTCCTCTTGAAGTTATTATCCGTAATGTAGCTGCTGGTAGCTTAGCAAAACGTCTTGGTCTTGAAGAAGGCGTAAAAATGTCTAAACCTGTAATTGAATATTGCTATAAATGTGATGATTTAGGTGACCCTATGGTTAACCGTTATCATATCACAGCTATGGGTTGGGCAACAGCTGAAGAACTTGATCAGATTGAAGCGATGTCTCTTAAAATCAATGATGTTATGACAAAATATCTTGCTACAAAAAATATTGACCTCATTGACTTTAAATTAGAATTTGGTAAATATCATGGTGAAATTCTTTTAGGCGACGAATTATCTCCAGATAACTGCCGTTTCTGGGATAGTCAGACACATGAAAAACTTGATAAAGATAGATTCCGTCGTGATTTAGGTAATGTTGAAGATGCTTATAAAGAAGTTCTTCATCGTTTAACAGGCGAAACTTTATAATTAAATAAAATACTAAGCATAAATTATAAAATATTTATGCTTAGTATTCTTAATTTATATTGTATGTATTGAGTAGGTTTATGATTAAAATATATGTATAGGAGAATGTAACTAATGGTTGACATTACGTCAAATAAGTGGAAAGAAGAATGTGGCGTCTTTGGTGTATTTTCTCGTACTGAAGATGTTTCTATGTTAACATATCTTGGGTTGTATGCACTTCAACATCGTGGTCAAGAAAGTGCTGGTATAGCTGTTACTGATGGCGCTTGGATGGACGTTACTCGTGATATGGGGCTGGTAAATGAAGTATTTCGTCATCAATTACCTCATATGGAAAATCAATATATTGCTATTGGTCATGTACGTTATTCAACAACTGGCTCTAGCTTATTATCAAATACACAACCTTTAATTGCTAATTATTCCGGCGGAAAAATTAGTTTAGCCCATAATGGTAATTTAACAAATGCAGCTGAACTTCGTCGTTACTTAGAAGAACAAGGTACAATTTTTCAAACTTCTATAGATACAGAAGTAATCGTTAATCTTATCGCACGTTCTCGTAAATCAAGTATTGAGGAAAAAATCATTGAAAGTGTACAACAAGTAAAAGGTGCTTTTTGCTTGGCTATTATGACTGAAAATAAATTAATAGCTGTACGTGATCCACAAGGATTTAGACCTCTTTGCATCGGTAAAACAGAAGAAGGTTCTTGGATAATTTCTTCTGAATCTTGTGGTCTTGATGTTGTAGGTGCAGAATTTATTAGAGATGTTGAACCAGGCGAAATGATTGTCATGGGTGATGATGGTTTAAAATCCTATAAATACACAACTCCAGAGAAAAAAGCTGCATGTGTTTTCGAATATATATATTTTGCTCGTCCAGATAGTGTAATTGATGGACAAAGTGTTCATGCTGCTCGTTTTATGATGGGTCGCATGCTTGCTCGTGAAAGTAAATTCAAAGGTGATATTGTTATATCTGTACCAGACTCTGGTAATACAGCTGCTACAGGTTTTGCTTATGAATCAGGCATTCCATTTTGCGAAGGCTTAATCAAAAATCGTTATATTGGACGTACATTTATTCAGCCAACACAGAAAAAACGTGATACAGCTGTTCGCTTAAAATTAAATGCTATAGCTGAAGCTGTTCGTGGTAAATCTGTTATTATGGTAGATGATTCTATCGTTCGTGGTACTACTAGTGGTAAAATCGTAAAAATGCTTCGCAAAGCAGGTGCAAAAGAAGTTCATATGTGCATTAGTTCTCCACCAATTGGCTATCCTTGCTACTATGGTATTGATACTTCTGTACGTAAAGAATTAATCGCTGCAACTAAATCAGTTGAAGAAATTCGTCAATTTATAGGTGCAGATTCTTTACATTTCCTTTCCTTGGAAGGTCTTAAAGCTTCTATGACAACAGCTAATCCTGAAGATATGTGTTATGCTTGCTTTAACAATGCTTATCCAATTGAAATGTCAAAAGAAACAGTAACTGGTGCTGATAAATACGTATTTGAACAAAGAGCAAAATAATTTGCACTTTTTGGAGGTTAACATGACTGATAATAAACAGACAAATCTTACGTATCGTGATTCTGGTGTTGATATTGATGCTGGAAATTATTCTGTAAAACTTATAAAAGATAGCGTAAAAGCAACATATCGTCCAGAAGTTTTAGGTGATTTAGGCGGTTTTGGTGGTCTTTTTGCTTTAAATAGTGGAAAATATAAAGAACCTGTATTAGTATCTGGTACTGATGGTGTTGGTACAAAATTACGTCTTGCATTTATGCTTGATAAACATGATACTATTGGTCAAGATGCTGTAGCTATGTGCGTAAATGATATCTTAGTGCAAGGTGCAGAACCACTTTATTTCTTAGATTATCTTGCTGTAGGAAAATTAGATCCAGAAAAAGTAGCTACTGTAGTAAAAGGTGTAGCTGGTGCTTGTAAAGAATCTGGCTGTGCTTTAATCGGTGGTGAAACTGCTGAAATGGCTGGTTTTTATGCTGATGGCGAATATGATATTGCTGGTTTTGCTGTTGGTGTAGTGGATAAAGCTAATATCATCACTGGTGAAAAAATCAAAGCTGGCGATGTTTTGTTAGGTATTCCTTCTAGTGGTGTACATTCTAATGGTTATTCTTTAGTTCGTAAAATCTGCTTTGATGTAAAAGGTTTTAAAGGTGAAGAAAAATTCCCAGAATTAAATGGCAAAACATTAGGCGAAGAACTTTTAACACCTACACGTCTTTATCCATCTGTTTGCTTACCATTAATTGAAAAATATGATATTCATGGTATGGTACATGTAACTGGTGGCGGTTTCTATGAAAATATTTCCCGCATTTTACCAGAAGGTACTGGCGTTGAAGTAGATGCTAGCACATGGGAAATGCCAGCAATCTTCAAACTCTTACAAGCTTGGGGTAATGTAGATTGGCATGAAATGTACCGTGTATTCAATATGGGTATCGGTATGATTTTACTTGTATCTGAAGAAGAAGCAGCTAAAATTCAAGAAGACCTCAAAGCAAAAGGCGAAAAATCCTATATTATTGGTAAAGTTGTTGAAGGCAACCAAACTGTAGAAGTAAAAGGCGGAGTTTTCAATGAATAACCAAATAATTTTAGGTGTATTGGCTTCTGGTCGTGGTAGTGATTTACAATCTATCATTGATGCAATTGAAAATGGTCAGATTAAAACTAAAATAGGTGTTGTACTAACTGATAAACCAGAAGCAATGGCATTAGAACGCGCTAGAAAAGCAGGCATTCCTGCTGTTTGCGTTGATCGAAAAAAATGTTCTACAAAAGAAGAATTTGAACAAAAACTTGTAGAACAATTAAAAAAATACAATGTAGGTCTAGTTGTTTTAGCTGGATTTATGCGTATTTTAAGCCCTTATTTTGTCAATGAATTTAAAAATTGTATTTTAAATATACACCCATCATTATTACCTTCTTTTGGTGGAGCTCATGCTCATCGTGATGTTTTAGCATATGGTGTGAAAGTATCTGGTTGCACTGTGCATTTTGTAGATGAAGGTATGGACAGTGGCCCTATCATCATGCAAAAAGCAGTACCTGTTTTAGATGATGATACAGAAGAAACTTTATCTGCTAGAGTGCTTGAACAAGAACATATAATATATCCAAAAGTTATTGAATTGTATTTAGCAGGAAAAATACATGTCAATGGTCGTCATGTGACGATTGATGATTGATTTTATATAATCACATTAAGAGGAGGCTTTTATTATGCCTATTAAAAGAGCGTTATTAAGTGTTTCTGACAAAACTGGTATTGTAGAATTTGCACGTAAACTTCATGAAGCTGGTGTAGAAATCATTTCTACTGGTGGAACAATGAAAGCAATTGACGATGCTGGTATACCTGTTACTTATGTTAGTGATGTAACTAAATTCCCTGAAATTATGGATGGTCGTGTAAAAACTTTAAATCCATATATTCATGGTGGTATTTTAGCTGTTCGTGATAATCAAAGTCATGTAGCACAAATGCAAAAATTTAATATTCAACCTATTGATTTAGTTGTTGTAAATTTATATCCATTCCGTGAAACTATAGAAAAACCAAATGTAACTCTTGCTGAAGCAGTAGAAAATATCGATATCGGTGGTCCTGCAATGATTCGTGCTGCTGCAAAAAATTTCAAATTTGTTACAGTTGTAGTAAATCCTAAACATTATGATGAAGTTGCTGAAATGATAGCTAAAGATGGTTGCACTACAGGAAAATTCCGTATGCAATTAGCTCAAGAAGCTTTCTGTCATACATCTCATTATGATGATTGCATTCAAGAATATCTTACAGCTCAGTTAAGCAAATAATATATTTTAGCGCACTTATTGATATGCTAATAATTGGCACTATTTAAGTGCGTTTTCTTTTAATAAGTTTAATAAGGGGGTTATATTTTGGATATTTTAGTTATTGGTAGTGGTGGACGTGAACATACACTTACATGGAAATTAGCTCAAAGTAAACTTGTGGATAAAATTTATACTGTGCCAGGAAATCCAGGCATGGAAAAAATAGCACAATGTATACCAGGTTCAGTAGAGGATAATGAATTTTTAGTAAAAGTGGCTCAAGAGAAAAAAGTCGATTTAGTGGTGGTAGGGCCAGAAGTTCCATTGACAAATGGAATTGTTGATGATATGGCTAAAGTGGGAATTGCTTCTTTTGGACCACAAAAAGCTGCTGCTCAATTAGAAGGTTCTAAATCTTTTTCTAAAAATATTATGAAAAAATATGGCATTCCTACTGCAAAATATGAAGTTTTTACAGATGCAGTGGAAGCTAAAAATTATATAGAAAAAGAAGGCGCACCAATAGTAATTAAAGCAGATGGACTTGCTGCTGGTAAAGGTGTTATTGTTGCAGAAACAAAAGAGCAAGCTTTAGAAGCAATTGATGAAATTATGTGCGATAAAACTTTTGGTAATGCTGGTAATAGCGTAGTTATCGAAGAATTTATGGCTGGCGAAGAAGCTTCTGTATTGGCTTTCACTGATGGTGAAACTATTATCCCTATGATACCATCTCAAGACCATAAAAGAGCGTATGACGGCGATAAGGGGCCGAATACAGGCGGTATGGGAACATATGCACCAGCTCCAGTAATCACAGAAGATTTAATGAAGCAGGTACAAACAAAAATTTTAGAGCCAACTATAAAAGCTATGAAACAAGAAGGTTATGAATACAAAGGTTGTTTGTATGCTGGTTTAATGATAACAGCAGAAGGTCCAAAAGTTGTAGAATTTAATGCTCGTTTTGGTGACCCAGAAACACAAGTTGTATTGCCATTGTTAGAAAGTGATTTAGCTGAAATCATGTTAGCTTGTGCAAATGGTACACTTGCAAATTGTGATATAAAATGGAGCAAAAAAGCTGCTGTTTGTGTAGTTATGAGTGCCGGTGGATATCCTGCTAAATATGAAAAAGGCAATGAAATTCTAGGTTTAGATAAGGCTGAAAATGAAAATGTCTTAGTTTTCCATGCTGGTACAGCTAAAAAAGATGGAAAAATTGTAACAAATGGTGGACGTGTATTAGGTGTAGTGGCTTTAGGTGATGATATAAAAACTGCTGTAGATAAAGTTTATACAGATATAAAACTTATTGATTTTAAAGATGTATATTATAGAAAAGATATCGCACATAGAGCTTTTAACCGTAAATAATTAAAATAGTATATATAAAAAAATAAAGGAATAATAGATTGATATTATTCCTTTATTTTTAATTAATTATTGATTTATTTTTTATTGAGATTAGATTATTTTTTTACTACTTATATGATTTTATTGATGAGAACATAGATACATTTGACAATGAATAGCATTACAAAAAATAATTAAATAGTAAAATATCTGTAAAGCTATTAGTTTAATAATGATAACTTTGAATATTTTGTTAATTAGAAAAATAACATATAGTACTAATAAATAGCCTATTATTATCTATTGTATATTGTGTTCAATGCATTTGTACACTTATGATAAGTCTATATGTTAATATATAGGTGGTGGCAATGGTTATGAAGAAGACCGTTGGAGAAAAAATTAGAGCTTTTCGTCAACAAAAAAAATTAACTCAAGAGCAATTAGCTTTAGGAGCTGAAATTAATCCAGTCTTCTTGGGTCATTTGGAACGTAATTTAAAGAGTCCAACAATTACAACATTAGAGAAAATAACAAGAGCTTTAGGAATTACTATGTCTGAATTGTTCTTAGATGTGCCTAACAATGACAGTGAAATCGAGGTTAGACAAGCAAGCATTCAGCATATTAACTATCTCTTAAAAGATTTGTCCAATGAAGAATTGGATAAAATCACAGGTATTTTAAAAGAAATAATTGACTGGAAAAAAATGTAATGACATTTTTAAGTACCTATAATTTTTATTATAGGTACTTTTTTATATTATGTAAAAAATAAATGTAAGAAATACATAAGTGGTTGAGGTTCAGTTATTATAATAGCATATTTTTTATAATTGCAATAGATATTTTTAAGGATTAATTAAGTTTATTGAAGGTTTGCTATTTTAAAGGTATAATATAGATATGCTTTTAATTGTATATGTATGATTTTAAAAAATATCCCATTTCTTCTATCGGGATTATGAATTTTATATAAATTAATTAAGCAAAATCTGCAAATATAATATATTAATTTTATTTTGAATAAAGGAGATATTATTTTGAATTTACAAGAGAAAAATATTTATTGTGGTTTCAGATTGGATAAAATATCCCATATATCTGAAATTTCATCTAATGCATATGAATTTTATCATGAAAAAAGTGGCGCAAAATTATTATTTATAGAAAATAATGATGATAATAAAGTATTTTCTATAACTTTCCGCACTACTCCTACTGATGATACTGGTGTAGCTCATATTGTAGAACATTCCACACTTTGTGGTTCTCGTAAATTTCCTACTAAAGAACCATTTGTGGAATTAGTAAAAGGTTCTTTGAATACTTTTTTAAATGCAATGACATTTCCAGATAAAACTATGTATCCTATAGCTAGCAGAAATGAAAAAGATTTCCGCAATCTTATGGACGTTTATCTTGATGCAGTATTTTATCCAAATATGCGTACAACACCTGAAATCTTAATGCAAGAAGGTTGGCATTATGAAATTGATAATGTAGATGCTCCATTAGCTTATAGTGGTGTAGTTTATAATGAAATGAAAGGTGCATTGTCTTCTCCAGATGGATTATTGGAAAGAAAGATTTTAAATAATCTATATCCTGATACAACATATCAATATGAATCTGGCGGTGATCCTGTAGCTATCCCAGATTTAACACAAGAAATGTTTATTGATTTTCATAGCCGTTATTATCATCCTGCAAATAGTTATATTTATCTTTATGGTGATATGGATATGATGTCAACTTTATCTTTCTTAGATGAAGAATATCTCAGCAATTTTAATAAAATTGAAATCGACTCTCATATTGATGTACAAAAACCATTTACAGCTCGTAAATTGATTAAAGATATTTACCCTATAGCTCCTGGTGAAGCAAAAGAAAATAAAACATTTTTAAGCATGAATTATTCTATTGCAACTTCTTTGGAAAAAGAAAAGATGTTGGCATTTACTGTATTAGAACATGCTTTATTAAAAAGTGAAGCTGCGCCACTTCGCAATGCTTTGATTAAAGCTGGTCTTGGTAGTGATGTAATTTCTTCATTTGATAATGGTATTTTACAGCCAATGTTTAGCATTATCGTCAATGGTTCTGAGGCTAATAAAGTTGATGAATTTACAAAAGTTGTAACTGATACTTTAAATGATATTGTAAAAAATGGCATTGATGATGAATTATTACAGGCTTCTATTAATAGTATGGAATTTAAGCTTCGTGAGGCTGATTTTGGTCAATATCCAAAAGGATTGATTTATAATATTAACCTTATGAATAGCTGGTTATATGATGGTGATGCTACTGTGTATCTCCATTATGAAGAAGCTTTGAAAACTGTAAAACAGTGGGCAAAAGAAGGTAAGTTTGAAGCATTAATTCAAGAATATTTATTGGATAATACTCATAGTCATATTTTGATTTTAGAACCAGATGAAAATGTAATCACTAAACAAGAAAAAGATTTAGCTGATAAATTAGCACAGAAAAAAGCTTCTATGAGTAAAGAAGATATTGAAAAAATTATTGCGGATACTCAAAAATTAAAAGAGCGTCAACGTTCTGTGGATAAACCAGAGGATTTAGAAAAAATTCCATTATTGAAAATTGAAGATATCACTAAACAATGTGATAAATTAATTATTGCTGAAGATGAAATAGCAGATACAAAAGTTTTAAGACATGATATTGATACGAATGGAATTTGTTATTTAAGAATGTTATTTGATATAAGCAATATAGCTTATGAAGATATAAATTATCTATTCTTATTGGAAGAATTCATTGGTAGAACTGCTACAAAAAATTACACATATGAAGCATTGGCTAATGCTGTAAACTTGCATACTGGTGGAATGAGATTTGCTGTAGCTACGTATGATAAAGAGGGCGATGTTGACTCTTATATGCCAAAATTTGTATTTAAAGCTAAAGTTTTGGTAGATAAGATGCCAGAATTGATAAAATTACTACAAGAAATAATTTTCAATAGTTCCTTTACTTCTAAAGAACGTATTAAAGATTTGGCAATGCAATGTCGCAGTGATTTTGAAATGTCAATATTGCGTTCGGGTCATCAGTTAGTTCTTGATGAATTGATGGCATACTTTACACCAAAAGAACGCTATGATAATTTTGGTGACTTAAAATTCTATGCATTTATTAAGAATTTCTTAAATGATTTTGATAATGAATTTAATAAAATGCAAACAGCTTTTGCTAAAATTTTACCAATGATATTTAATAAGGCTAATTTATTGACAAGTATTACTGTATCTAAAAATGATTATAAAAAAGTAATATCTGCAATTAAGCCTTTATTAGAAGTATTGCCAAATGAAACTTATCCAAAACAAGAAATACCATTTGCAGTAGAAAAGAAAAATGAAGGTTTTATCACATCTTCTCAGGTACAATATGTTGCCAAAGGTGCTAATTTCATACGCTTAGGATATAAATATACAGGAGCTATGAAGGTATTAGAAACTATTATGCGTTATGAATATTTGTGGACTAATATTCGTGTTCTTGGCGGAGCTTATGGTGCATTTGTAAAATTCCGTCGTGATGGCAATATGTATTTTGGTTCTTATCGTGATCCTAATTTAGTAGAAACTTTAAATGTATATGATAAAACAGCAGAGTTTTTACGTAATTTTAATGTCAGTGATAGAGAAATGACAAAATATATTATCGGTACAATTAGTAATATTGATATGCCACTTACTCCTGCATTAAAAGGTGAATTAGCTTCTTCTGCGTATATTGCTGAAATGACAGACGAAATGCGTCAGCAACAGCGTGATGAAATTTTAGCTACAACTCAAGAAGATATTAGAGCTTTAGCCGATTTAGTAGATGCTTGCATGAAGGAAAATGCTATCTGTGTTTTAGGTGGAAGCAATAAAGTAAACGAAGCTAAAGATGTATTTAAAACAGTAACTATTATTTTATAATCTAAAAAAAGAAGACTCTCATAGTAATATGAGAGCCTTTTTTTATATATTTTCATTAAATTTATATCCTATTCCCCAAATTGTAATAATGTATCCTGGTAACATTTGCAAAATTAAGATTTGCGACCACATGGATTCTAAAAACCAACCTGTTTGAAATAGTGATATATATATATCGTTTGTAAATGAATGTCTGTTAATTCACTGTATAGTAATCCATTTGTAATAATGCTGAAGCAATAAGAACAGAGAACATATTTCCAAAATTTGAAAATGCTGTTATTTTGATATATTTAATCATATTGGCGTATGTTTTACGACCTTCAATTATACTTTGTTCTAAAACCATTAAATCTTTTTCTAAAAGAATTATATCAGCAGATTCTTTGGTAATATTTACGGCATTGTCTACAGAAATAGCTATATCAGAAGATTTCATTGCAGTGGCATCATTCATCTCCCATGAAACCAACCGTATGACCATTTTGGCGGAGCAATTTTACAATTTTTGCTTTTTGTTCTGGTGATAATTTAGCGAAAACATCAGTTTTTTCTACAGCTATAGCTAAATCTTGTTCTGGTAGTTGCTCAATATCTGAACCAAGTAAAAGATTATTAACTTTTAAACCAACTTGTTTACATATAGAACGAGCAACTTTATCATTATCTCCTGTTAAAACTTTTACTTTAACACCATATTCTTTTAATGCTTTTAAAGCTTTTACAGTTGATTCTTTTGGCGGGTCTAAGAATGCTAGATAGCCAATAAGCACCATATCACATTCATCTGCTATGCTGAATTTATCTATTGGTGATGGATTATTTTTTTGAGCAACAGCTATTACACGCATACCTTTGTCATTTAGTTTATCGACAGTTTTTAGGATTTCTTTTTTGATGCGTTCATCTAACGGTTTAATTTTTCCTTGATATTCAACATGAAAGCAGATAGATAACATTTCTTCGACTGCACCTTTAGTTATCATTTGGCATTTTTGATTTTTGTCCTTTACTACTATAGAAAGGCGACGACGTGAAAAATCGAAAGGTATGTCATCTACTTTTGTATAGGCACTAGATAGATTTATTAAGTTAGGATTATCTTGTTCAATTTCTTCTGTTTTATTGATGATAGCTATATCCATTAAATTTTTATAGCCTGTTTGAAAATAACTATTTAGGTAGGCATGACGTAAGACACGACTATCTTCATTTCCCAGTACATCTAAATGGTATTCTAAAACAACTTTATTCATGGTTAATGTACCAGTTTTATCAGTACAAAGAATATCCATAGCACCAAAATTTTGAATGGAATTTAAGTTTTTTACGATAGTTTTTTTCTTAGACATAGAAACGGCACCTTTAGCTAAGCAAGTAGTAACTATCATAGGTAACATTTCAGGTGTTAAGCCTACAGCAATGGAGATAGCAAATAAAAAAGCTTCTACCCAATCATTTTTAGTTATACCATTGACAAAAAATACTATGGGTACCATAAATAACATAAAACGAATTAAAATCCAAGAGACGGAATTGACACCTTTAGTAAAATTTGTTTCCACAGGTGTAGTAGAAACAGATGAAGCGATTGAACCAAATAAAGTATTATTACCAACACCGATTACTACAGCAGTAGAACTGCCACTTATTACATTACTTCCCATGAATAAAATATTATTATAATCAGTAATAGAAAGATTTTTTTCTTGATAAGTTTTAGCAAATTTTTCTACTGGTTCACTTTCACCTGTTAATGATGCTTGGCTAATGAATAAATCTTTAGCTTCTAAAATTCTAGCATCAGCAGGAATCATATCACCAGCACTTAGATGAATAATATCACCAATTACCACATCTTCTAAAGGAATTTCTGCTTTAGGGCGATATTGTCTAGTAACAGTGCAAGTAGTTGTTATTAAAGATAGAAGTTTTTCGGCTGCATTACCGGAACGGCTTTCTTGAACAAAACGCAAAGAGCCAGATATAAAAACCATTGTAAGAATTATAATAACGGTTACAGGATTTACATCATCAGGGCTATTTTGCATGGTAGGAATAATAATATCAGTAAAAATAGAAACTATAGCCAAACAAAATAAAATTGCTGTAAATGGGTTTATAAAAGCATTGGCAATACGTTTAGTTAAAGATAATTTTTTTCCATGTACAATTTTATTATTGCCATATAAATTACGATGTTCTTTAATGGTTTGTTCACTTAATCCCATAAAAGAAGTGTTAAGAGCTTGTAATATTAGCTTAGTTGAATTGGTGGCACAAAAAATAATCTGTTCGTTCATTTTTTTTAGTGTTTTTGGATTAGTTGTCACAATGCTCCCTCCATAAAAATAAAATTAATAAATCACGTAACAAAGTATAAATTATTTATTTATCTAATCCTATGGCAGAATTCTTGCGATTTTATTACTTTTTTATAAAGATTTGAAAGAGCATATTATTTAATGAGATTTTAATGAAAGTTTTAAAGGGTTTTAATTTGTATTTTTAGAATATATACAGTATAAATAAAACAATCGAAATCCTTAATGAAGGAGGGGTTTTTATGAATTTACAATTTTTAGGTGCGGCTCATACAGTTACAGGTTCTTGTTATTTATTAGAAGCAAATGACCATAAAGTTTTGATTGATTGTGGTATGTTTCAAGGTGCGAGAAATTTACGTGATTTAAACTACAATGATTTTCGTTTTGTACCGTCAGATATAGATTGCGTACTTTTAACTCACGCTCATGTTGACCATTGCGGTCTTATTCCTAAGTTATGTAAACAAGGATTTAAGGGCGATATATATGCGACAAAAGCGACTTGCGATTTAGTAAATATCATGCTCCCAGATAGTGCACATATCCAAGAGTCTGATGCGCAAATAACAAATCGTAAAGGGCAACGTATGGGAAAAACACCAATAGCTCCTTTATATACTATTGATGATGCTATGGCTTCATTAAAACAATTTGTGCCAATTGATTATGATCAAGAAATCAATCCAGTAAAAGGAATACGAGCTATTTATAAAGATGCTGGTCATATCATGGGGTCAGCAATTATTGAAGTTTATGTAACGGAAAATGGCGAAGAAACTAAAATTGTATTTACAGGCGATTTGGGGCAACCTGACCAGCCTATTATAAAAGACCCTACACATATAAAAGAAGCAGATTATTTAGTAATTGAGTCTACTTATGGTGATCGTAAACATCAAATTTATGATAAAGAAACTCCATTAGCAGAAATTATAAATGATACTATGGATAGAGGCGGAAATTTAATTATTCCATCATTTGCAGTTGGTCGTACACAAACAATGTTATATTATCTATTCAAATTATGGAAAGCCAATCGCATAGAGGATTATTCAGTTGTAGTAGATAGCCCACTTGCTGTTGAAGCTACAAGAATTTTTGCCAAGAATACAAAATATTTTGATGATGAAGCAACTGAATATATTAGAAAACATGGTAAATTACCACAGATGCCACAGTTGCGTCTTTGTGAAAGTGCAAATGAATCTAAGGCCTTAAATACAGAAGAAAGTTCACATATTATTTTATCGGCTAGTGGTATGGCGGACGCTGGACGTGTACTTCATCATTTAAAACATAATCTTTGGCGTCCAGAATCTACAATTTTATTTGTAGGTTATCAAGCAGAAGGAAGTTTAGGTAGAAAATTATTAGAAGGCGCTAAAAAAGTAAAAGTCTTAGGTGAAGAAATCAGTGTAAAAGCTAGAATTGTAAATATGGACGGATTTTCTGCTCATGCTGATTATTCACAGATGGAAGAATGGTTACAACATTTAACTATGTATAATGCTAAACAGGTATTTGTAGTACATGGTGAAGCTACTGCTAGTAAAGCTGTAAAAGAAATGATTGAAGAAGAATTCGGCTGGAATGCGTATATTCCATTTTATGCAGATAGAGCTATCATGACGAAGAATACTTGTGAAATCAAAGCTGCTAATATACCTCAAGTATCTGTGGAAAAAGATATGGAAGACTTCTTTGTTGATGTTGATGCAGATTATAGACAATTACGTCGCAGAATTATTAATCTTGTGGTTAAAAATCCAGAACTTATGCCAGCAGCTATGAATACAATTCAAAAAGGTTGGCGATATGTTAAACGTTTATTCAAGGATTTTGGCATTAGCTAAGATTTTTAATGAAATATTTATCTACTTTTTACGATAAATATTTTGGCAAGAAGAAAGAAATATGTTATGATTAGAGTAAAGTTAAATCTTAGGAGGATTATATAATGGAAGAATTAAAAAACAATTCCGTTGTTGAAGAAGATACTGAAGGTACTGTAGTTGTTATTACTGATGAAGAAGGTAATGAATACAATTATGTAGAAGAAATGGTTTTCGATGCAGGTAGCGATAAATATGCTATTTTAGTTAGCATTGATGGCGATGAAGAATGTGAATGCCATGAACATGATGAAGAATGCGGTTGCGAAGAAGAAGTAGATGTAATCTTAGCAAAAATCGTTAAAGATGAAAATGGTGAAGTTGAATATATTGAACCAACAGATGAAGAATTTGAAATTGCTCAACAAGCTTATGAAGAATTAATGGATAAACTTGAAGCAGAAGAATAATCATCTGAAATTGTTTAAAGTTTAATACGTATCAAAGAAGGTACCATAGAAAAATGGTATCTTCTTTTTTGTGAATATAAATTTTTATTTGAGGTAGATTTATGGAAAATTTAGTAGAAAATATTAGTAAATTAGTAGCTATTGAATTGCTTTTTGAAGAAATGCCAACAAGACCTACTGCAAATGCTATTTTTCGTGAAGCTAGAAAAATATTTGGTGATATAAATATCATCAATAGAGATGAAAATGATATTGAATTTAGCGTAGATAAATTTGTAGCATATAATGAAGATAATACAACTTCTCCAGTAGTACTTGCTATGGGAAATATAACAGATTTTGATGATAAAGTAGCTGTAAGTGAATTTGAACGCACACAGATTTGGAATGTAGCTAACAGTGAAGAATTATTGAGTAAATATAAATATGCTGTAAAAATATGGGATGTAAATGCTCAAAGACAAATTCCTAAAGAACGTGCTATTATGTTAGTGGATTGGCTTAATGTAGCTTTAAAATTATATCCTAAATGTCAAGCTATTTGGATAAAATCAGCAGGTAAATTACAATTAGCACAATCCATTAAGAATTTAAAAGAAACAGGTATAGTTAAATATTTATATAGTATGGTTAATATTCGTTTCTTCAATGTGCCTAATACAAATGAATTCATTGTAGATAGTGTAGGATTGGCTAATATTGGTTTAAGTGATGTACAATTCCATTTCAAAGGTATGAACCCTAATAAAGTAGCTAATCTTGCATATAGCTTAGCTCGTTATATTTTGAATAATGATAATATCATGATTAAAGATGGCGATACCATTGATGGCATGAATGATGAGGGCAAAATGACACCAGAAGTTCAATGGATTTGTAGATATGAAGATTCTTTAATCGAACCACTTCGTCCTGTTTTAGATATTGATACTGGTAAATATGCCGCTGGCGATAGAAATTAAAAAAAACACTTTCTAATTTTAGATATTTTCTAAGTTAGAAAGTGTTTTTTAGTTAAGTATAAAATTATTTGATTAAGTTAAATTTACGCATTGCTGTTTTTAATTGTTCAAGATGAGCATCTTCCATTTCGCAAAGTGGCATGCGTAAAGGACCCATATCAAAGCCCATTAAACGAAGTGCAACTTTTACAGGAATTGGATTTACTTCACAGAATAATGCTTTGATTAATGGGAAATATTCAATTTGTTTTTTCGCTGCTTCTTCAACTTTGCCATCAAAGAATAATTGGCACATATCATGTGTTTCTTGTGGCATAACGTTGGAAAGTACGGAGATAACACCTTTTGCACCTAAAGATAATAATGGAACGATTTGGTCATCATTACCAGAATAGAAAGTGAGTTTATCACCGCAAAGAGACATTGTTTCAGCAACTTGACTGATATTGCCACTAGCTTCTTTAACTGCTGCAATGCGTGGATGTTCTGCTAAAACAGCGTAAGTTTCTGGTGTAATACCTACACCTGTACGAGATGGTACATCATAAAGAATGATAGGTACATTTACATTATCAGCAATAGATGTGAAATGTTTGATAAGTCCTTTTTGTGTACATTTATTATAATATGGAGTAACTACTAATAAAGCATCAGCACCTGCTTTATCTGCATGTTGAGATAAATTAATAGCATATCTAGTATCATTAGAACCAGTACCTGCAATAACAGGAACACGTTTATTTACATAGTCAACAGTAAATTTAATAATTTCTTCATGTTCTTCATCTGTCATTGTAGCAGATTCGCCACTTGTACCAGCAATTATGATAGCGTCTGTACCATTGTTTAAGTTGAAATCAATTAAACGAGCTAATTCATCATAATTGATACCGTTTCCGTTTTCATAAAATGGAGTAGCAATAGCTACGCCTGCACCTTTAAATATTACATCTTTCTCCATAAAGAAAGCCTCCTTAATGCCATCTTTTGATGTGTTATCATAAATTATACAGGTAAATATTTATATTGTCTATAATATTTTAATTTTATGTATGATTTTAAAACATTTTTCTCTATTTTTATTTTTTATTATTGTAATGTTATAACTTTTTATTATTTGCGTAATAAATTGTAAAAGTGTATTTATTTATGATATAAAAAAGACTTGATTTATAAATTTTAAAATCAAGTCTTTTTATGTTTAATAATTATTTATTGTCATCTTTCCACCAATAAATACCGTCTTGTTTTGGTAAGATACTAGCTTTAAATACAGGATCTTTAATACCTTGTTTTTTCTGTTGAGTATAATCATCTAAAGCAATAAAAGCATATTTGCCTAAGAGTAAAATAGCAATGATATTTGTGATTGCCATTAAAGCCATGAATAAGTCTGCTAAATTCCAAACTAAGCTCAATTCAGCAACAGAGCCGAAGAATACCATAATTACAACAAGAATACGGAAAATATTTAAATATAATGGGTTATCAGACAAGTGTTTTATATTGATTTCTCCATAATAGTAGTTACCTACGATAGAAGTAAATGCAAATAATAAAACGATAATAGCTATACCAGTTGTAGCGATATCACCAAAATATAAGCTTAAATCGTATTGAATGAGCTGAATACCAGTTAAACCTGTTGCTTGATAATCACTGCTGAATAATACGATGAAAGCAGAAGCAGTACAGATAAATAATGTATCTACGAATACACCAAAAGCTTGGATAAGACCTTGTTTTACAGGGTGACTTACTTCAGCAGTAGCTGCGGCATTTGGAACAGAACCCATACCAGCTTCATTGGAGAATAATCCACGTTTAATACCTGTCATGATAGCAGCACCAAAGCTACCACCAGCAACAGATTCAATACCCCAAGCATCTTTGAAGATGACAGATAAAACAGTTGGTAATTCTGAAATATTATATATAGTGATAGCAAAAGCGATAAGTAAATAAATACCAGCCATGATAGGCACCATGTATTCAGTAACTTTAGCAATGCGATGTAAACCACCAAATACTACAATTCCAGAGAATACAGCAATAACAATACCAATCATAGTAGCATCAAAATTGAATGCAGTTTGTAAAGATAAGGAAATCGTATTGGATTGTACAGAATTGAAGATAAGTCCATAAGTAATACTGATTAAGATAGCAAAGAATACAGCTGTTTTAGGGCTATGAAGTGCATTATTAATGTAATAAGCAGGACCACCAAGATAGCCATTGCTATCAGTACGAGGTACTTTGTAAATCTGTGCTAAAGTACTTTCCACAAAACCAGTTGCAGAACCTAAGATAGCAATAATCCACATCCAGAAGATAGCACCTGGACCGCCGAGAACTACTGCAATAGCAATACCAGCAATATTACCAACACCTACACGAGAAGCTGTACTTACACAGAAAGCCTGGAAGGAAGAAATTTGTTGTCCTTCCATTTTATTGCCTGCATCACCAGCAATAAGACGTATCATTTCTTTGATAAATCTTATTTGTACAAATTTTGTACGAATAGTAAAAATAATACCAGCACCGATAAGTAAAATAATTAAAACATAACTCCATAAAATATCATTGATTTGACCGACTAATGAATTCAATAACTCCATTTAAACACCTTCTTTATAAATTAATATGTATATAATAACATATTTACAATATTTTGGGTAGAAATATATTTTATTAGTAATAATAGATTTATGTTACACAACACTTGTGATAAAATAAAGACAAAATATGTTGAAAAGAGGTGTTTGTGTAATGGAAAATTACATGAAAAAGCATTTCTTAAAATATAGGATATCAATAAAAATGTTAATCTGAATAATTATAATAATGATTATAATAAAAAATAGGTAGATTAAGATATTAATAATGATAAATAATAGTTAAAAAACAAGGTATTATGCTATTTATTTTAAAAATAATGAGTTAAATAAGTAATTTTATGACTTATTATATATTTGATGGAAAATGAAGATATAGTTTATTAATAATTTGTAAACATAGTGAAAAATAAAACTAAATCATAAATTTTTATATTAGAAGATAATTGATGGAATGTTTAAATTATCTTCTTTTTTATATTGTTATTTTAATGAAGAAAAAGAAGCTTTTATATTTGGTATAGATTTATTTTCTTTATAATAATCATATGTTAAAATTATTTTACTTAATATATTAGCTTTAATTTTATTTTTGAAGATATTTTATTATTTTAGAAAGAGAGGTCATAATGAAATTAGAAAAATCTGATGTAAATACTGTAGTTGAAAATCATATGGATTTTACTCATTTGCATGTGCATACAGAATATAGCTTATTAGATGGTGCTAGTAGAGTAAAAAAATTAATTGCACACGCAAAAGAATTGGGCATGAAATCTATAGCGATCACTGACCATGGTACTATGTATGGAACGATTGCTTTTTATGAAGAAGCTTTGAAACAAGGAATAAAGCCTATTATTGGTTGTGAAGTTTATGTAGCACCAAAATCTCGTTTTGATAATTTTGAAGTGGAAGGCACTCGTTATTATCATCTAATTTTGTTAGCAGAAAATAATAAGGGATATCAAAATCTCATTAAATTGGTTTCTCTAGCAAATATTGAAGGTATGTATTATAAACCTCGTGTGGATAAAGATTTATTGCGTCAGTATCACGAAGGTATTATTTGTTTGAGCAGTTGTATAGCGGGCGAAATTCCTCAAGCAATTATTCGTGATAATATGGAACGTGCGGAAAAATTAGTGCAGGAATATGTAGATATTTTTGGCAAAGATAATTTCTTTTTAGAAATTCAAAATCATCAAATTCCTGAAGAAGCTAAAGCGAACAAAGGATTAATCAGTTTAGCACAAAAATATGATTTAAAATTAGTGGCTACAAATGATATACATTATATAAAAAAAGAAGACAATGATTTTCATGATGTGCTTTTGTGTATACAAACAGGCAGAACTTTAGATGATAAAGATAGAATGAAATTTTATAATGATGATTTCTATTTAAAATCTGGTGCTGAAATGCTTGCTTTGTTTAAAGATACACCAGAAGCTATTACAAATACTTTGGAAATTGCAAATCGTTGTAATGTGAGTTTTGAATTTGGTCATTTACACTTACCAAACTTTCCTTTGCCAGAAGGTATGACTGATGAACAGTATTTGCATAAATTGTGTAAGGAAAAAATTCATAATAGATATGCTGAAGTTACAGAAGAAATACAACAAAGGCTAGATTATGAATTATCTATTATTCACCGCATGGGCTATGATAGTTATTTTTTGATTGTATGGGATTTTATAAATTTTGCTCGCAGTCAAAATATAGCGGTAGGGCCTGGTCGTGGTTCGGCAGCTGGTAGTATTGTAGCGTATATTTTGGGAATTACAGATATTGACCCACTGAAATATAGTTTACTCTTTGAACGTTTTTTAAATCCTGAACGTGTAACAATGCCGGATATAGATATTGACTTTTGTTATATTCGTAGAGATGAAGTTATTGAATATGTAAAAAGAAGATATGGCGATGACCATGTAGCACAGATAATTACTTTTGGTACGATGGCGGCAAAAGGTGCAGTGCGAGATGTTGGTCGTGTCATGAATATGCCTTATAACGAAGTGGATAAGATAGCAAAGTTAATTCCGCAAGAATTAGGCATGACTTTGGATAAAGCATTAAAAGATTCATCAGAGTTGTTGACTTTATATCAAGAAAATCTTGAAGTTCGTAAATTAATTGATTTTGCCAAAGATGTAGAAGGTATGCCACGCCATTCTTCAACTCATGCTGCTGGTGTAGTTATTTCTAAAGATCCTGTTACAGATTATGTACCTATTCAGATATCTGAAGGTACATTTGTAACTCAGTATGATAAAGATTGTGTTGAAGAATTAGGTCTATTGAAAATGGACTTTTTGGGATTGCGTACACTTACTGTTATTGCTGATGCTTTGACAAATATAAAAAATAATCGCGGTATAGAGATAAATTTAGATGAAATTCCACTTGAAGATGAAAAGACTTCGCAAATGCTTTGTCGAGGAGAAACAGGAGCAGTATTTCAGTTAGAGTCTGCTGGCATGACTACTTTGGTAAAAGATTTGCAACCAACTGGATTTGCTGATTTAATTCCTGTTATGGCATTGTATCGACCAGGGCCTTTGGGCAGTGGTATGGTAACAGATTTCATCAATGGTAGACATGGCAGAAAAAAAGTAACATATATTCATCCAGATTTAGAGCCAATTTTAAAAGAAACTTTTGGCGTGATTTTGTATCAAGAACAGGTTATGCAGATAGTTCAAGTATTAGCTGGTTTCACTTTAGGGCAAGCTGATATTTTGCGTCGTGCAATGGGTAAGAAAAAGCATGATGTCTTGATGTCGCAAAAAGAAAATTTCTTAAAAGGTGCCAAAGATAATGGTGTAGATGATAAACTCGCAGAAACTATTTTTGATTTATTATTACATTTTGCCGATTATGGTTTTAATAAATCTCATAGTGCTGCTTATGCACTTGTGTCATGGCGAACAGCATATTTAAAAGCTCATTATCCGCAGGAATTTATGGCGGCTATTTTGACTAGCTTGATGACAAGTAATAAAATTGGCGAATATATTGAACAATGTAAACATATGGGAATTGATATTTTGCCACCAGATATAAATGCTAGTCGTGATACATTTACTGTAGATAAAAATAGTATTCGTTTTGGTTTAGCTGCAGTAAAAAATGTAGGTGAAAATGCTTTAAAAACGATTGTAGATATTCGTGAAAAAGATGGTCTATTTAAATCTTTAGAAGATTTTTGTTCACGAGTTAGCAGTAGATGTATCAATAAAAGAGCTTTAGAAAATCTCATAAAATGTGGTGCATTTGATTCTTTGGGTTATAATCGCGCTCAATATATGGCTGTTTTAGATCAAGCTATGGATTTAGGCTCTAGACGTCAGAAAGATTTAGCTAGTGGACAGATGGATTTATTTGGTGATTTTATGGAGGAAGAAAAGAGCATTGATAAATTGGAAATGCCAAAAATGCAGGAATTTCCTAAAATAGAATTATTAAATATGGAAAAAGAAATCACAGGCTTTTATATCACAGGGCATCCACTAGAAGAATATAGAGAAAAAATACAGTATTTGACTACGATTGAAAGTCTAGAAAAGCAAAAAGATGGAAAATATATCTCTGTAGCAGGAATTATTCGCAAAGCAAAAAGAGTAACTACAAAAAAAGGCGATATGATGTGCTTTTTAGAAATCGAGGACTTTTTAGGTGTAGTAGAAGTCATTGTATTTCCAAAGGCATTTTATGATAATATTAATTATTTAGTGCCAGATATTCCTGTTGTAGTTAGAGGAAAATTAGATAAAAGTGATGATAATAATAAAATCATCGCTGATAAAGTAATTGGTTTAGAAGATTATACACCAGAATTTTGTATTATTGTAAAACCAGAGCAAGAAGATAATGCTTTCTTTAGCAAAATAACAGAAACATTGCAAGAAAATGCTGGCCCTTGCCCTGTTTATATGTATTTTATGAGCAGTAAAAAAATGATTAAAGGCAATCGAGAATTTTGGATTGATGGCAGTGAAACTGTAGTCAATAATCTAAAAAATCTTTTAGGCAAAAACTCAATTAAACAAAGATAATTTTCAATTAAAAATCCCCCAAAATAGATGAGTATTTTGGGGGATAAATTTATATTAAGGGTTATAAAAGAAATCTTCAATTGCTAAGCGAATAGCTGAATAATTAAATCCTTTACGATAAAGATAGCCTTGACATTTTAATTTGTCAGATTTGCTAGGAATATAACGGCTATTTAATAATCGCAAACAAACAGTATATTCATAATCTATTTCATCAATATCTGTTTCTTCTTGAGCATTTTGAATATCACTTTGAGAAAATCCTTTTTCCATTAATTTATATTTAATAGCTTTTATACTGCGATGTTTTTCATTGATATATGCTTGATATTGACGTTGGCATAAATCTGTATCGTCTAAATAATGTCGAGCAGTTAAGCGGTTAATGGCTTCTTGAATTTCTTCTGGTGCGTATTCTTTGCGTTTTAATTTTGTAATTAATTGCTGGGTACTATAAGGTCTTATAGCTAATAAATCAACAGCATAAATAAGTGCTGTTTTTGTATTATTTTGCTGTTTCATTATCAGCCGTTACTTTAGATTTTTTAGTTGGTTCTTCAACTTTTTCTTCAGTTTGTTCTTCTTGAACAAATAATTTTTCACGAATTTTATTTTCAATTTCTAATGCTGTGTCAGCATGTTCTTTTAAATACGCTTTTACGTTTTCTTTACCTTGACCTAAGCGAGTGCCTTGATAAGAATACCATGTACCACTCTTATCTAAGATTTCAAAAGCTGTACCCATATCAATTAAGCTACCTTCACGAGAAATACCTTCACCATACATGATATCAAATTCAGCTTGTTTAAATGGAGGAGCTACTTTATTTTTTACAACTTTAATTCGTGTTCTGCTACCTACAGGGTCATTGCCTTGTTTAATTGTATCGATTTTACGCACATCTAAACGAATGGAAGCATAGAATTTTAAAGCTCTACCACCAGTTGTAGTTTCTGGATTACCAAACATAACACCAACTTTTTCACGAATTTGGTTGATGAAAATTGCTGTTGTACGAGATTTGCTGATAATACCTGTTAATTTTCTCATAGCTTGAGACATTAAACGAGCTTGTAGACCAACATGAGAATCGCCCATATCACCTTCGATTTCCGCTTTTGGAACAAGTGCTGCTACTGAGTCAACAACTACTACATCAATAGCGCCACTGCGAACGAGTGCATCGGCGATTTCTAAGGCTTGCTCACCGTTATCTGGCTGGGAAATCAATAAATTGTCGATATCTACGCCTAATTTTTTGGCATAAACTGGGTCAAGAGCATGTTCAGCATCGATAAATGCAGCCACACCACCTGTTTTTTGTGCTTCAGCAACGATATGAAGTGCTACAGTTGTTTTACCAGAAGATTCAGGGCCGAAGATTTCTACTATACGTCCGCGAGGAACACCACCAACACCAAGGGCTGCATCAAGTGGTAAACAGCCAGTATGAATTACTTCGATATTCATATTAGCAGAAACATCACCTAATTTCATGATGGAGCCTTTACCAAAATCACGTTCAATTTGTTTTAAAGCACTTTCTAGTGCTTGTACTTTATCCATTTTATCCATGGGAATAAATCACCTGCTTTTTAAATCTTATCTAGAAATATATATAAATTATACTCTATCTATTCCTAAATAATCAAGCAAAATGTTCAGGTTTCCGAACAAAATAAACGGGATTATTTTTAAGAAAATTAGCTTTAATTTAGAATATATTGTATAATATCAAATATAATTATTTATTGGAGGGATATTTTTTATTAAATGGACAGTTTTGATGACCAGCATATTTTGTTAGAGGAATTATACGAGGATAGTTTTTATCCAGACTTTTTGATTGATAAAATCAAATATTTATTAGAAGATTTTATTAATTTTGTGGAACAAAAACCAAAAAATATGGCAGATGTTGGTGATAAAATTTATGATTTAATTCAAAATGCCAATAGTTTGCAATATGAATTTCTCGATAATGACAGCGAATATGATAATATAGCTAGAGAATGTCTTATTCGCAATTTAGAATATATTATTCAATGGTTTCATTTACCAATTAATTTAGAAGAAGCATTAGCAGAACGTGAATGGGATTAAGCCTATTTAATAATAAATGTTATTAATTTAAAAGCATAAAATTTTATGTTATACTTATAGTAGTTTATTTATTTGGAGGATTGTTTAATGTTATTAAATAAAAAGTCTGTAGAACTTTTAGCTCCAGCTGGCAATTGGGAAACATTAGTAGCTGCCATTGATGCTGGGGCTGATGCTATTTATTTGGGTGGAAAACATTTTAATATGCGTATGCTCAAATCAGACGCTAATTTTGATAATGAAATGTTAAAAAAAGCTGTAGAATATGCTCATGCTCATGGAGTAATGCTTTATATTACTATTAATAATTTAATTAGTGATGAAGAAATTCCAGAGCTTGAAGAATATTTGACTTATTTAAATGAAATACAGCCAGATGCTATTTTAATTCAAGATTTAGCTGTAGCTCAAATTGTGAAAAAACTTGGATTGAATATAACTATGCATGCATCTATCATGATGAATTCTCATAATAATGCTGCTATAAAAAAATTAAAAGAATATGGCATTCGTCGTGTCGTTGTTAGCCGTGAAATGTCTTTAAAAGAACTCAGTGAATTAAAAGCTGTAGACAGCGATTTTGAACTTGAATATTTTGTTCATGGTGATATGTGTATTTCTGAAAGTGGACAATGTATTCATTCTGGCGTTTTATTTGCTAATAGTAGTAATCGTGGTCGTTGCATGAAAGCTTGTCGTTGGCCATATAAAATCATTGATGAACAAACAGGTCAAGAACAAGAAACTACAACAGATGGCGATTATCGTTTAGCATTAAAAGATATGTGTATGTATAGAAATATTCCAGATTTAATTCAAGCTGGTGTATATTCTTTTAAAATTGAAGGCCGTATGCGCAGTGCTGATTTCGTGGCAAATATTGTAAGTATTTATCGTCGTGCCATTGATAATTACGTAGCTGATCCTGCTGGTTATCATATAAATGAAGAAGATTGGAAAAATCTTTTTGAAAATCGTGTGCGTGATTATTCCACTTGTTTTGCTATGGATAAACCTGAGAGTAGAGCTATTGGCTATACTGGAAAACGCGAACCAAGATTTTTCAGTTATGCAGCAAAAGAAGCAGATTTAGATTGTGAATGGCTCAATGATTTAGAAGCTATTAAAACTGCTGATAATAAACCAAAACTTGCTGTTAAAGCTGCAACTTTAGCACATGCTCGTGAAGCTTTAGCAAATGGTGCTAATATTCTTTATGTAGCAGGCGAAGTTTATCGTCCACATACTCCATGGACTTTAGGAGATATAAAAACTATTTTACAAGAAGCTCATAATGTTGGGGCAAAAGTAATAGTTAATACTCCTAGAACAACTTTAAAAGATCAATGTAGTGAATTAGAACAATTATGTCATGATTTAAATGAAATAAAACCAGATGGTATCATGGTAGGAAATTTAGGCGCAGCTACTATTGTACGTGAACTTACAGATTTACCTATTTATGCTGACCATAGTTTCAATGTATTTAATCATGTAGCTACAGAATTTTTACAAGAAAATGGCATTGTAAATGCAACAGCTTCTTATGAATTGCCTTATGCTCAAGTGAAAACTTTAGTTGAAAGCAGTAAATTACCAATGACAATCACTGTTCATGGTAATGTAGAAGCTATGATTTCTGATACAAATATTCCTGCATTGAATTTAAAATATGACCCACTTACTAATCCAGAATTTAATGATAAACATTTTGCTTTATTGGATACAGTTGGCGGAAAACATTCTATGCGTGTAGACCAATTTGGTAGAATTCATATTTTATTTACTAATGATTTATGTCTTCTTCCTTATATTGATAAATTAATGGGAGCAGATACTCTTCGTATCGAAGCTCAAGATTATACACTAGAAGTTACTGGTATGTTGACTAAAATTTATCGCGACGCTATTGATAATGGCAAAAATAACGATATGATCGAAAAAATCAAAGAAGTAAGTCCTCGTCCAGTTGGTATTGGTGTTTATCGTCATAAAAAATCTTATTAATTATTCATAGTCATTTTAGAATTGTCATTTTTATTTTAGGCTTTATGGCTTATTATATTAATGACAATTCTTTCTAATGTTTATTATCAATATTATTTATACATAACATTAGAAAATATAAAAATAATGAAAGGAAGTATATTATGTCTCAGTATTTAGGTCCTGAAAAATGTCTTGAAAAGAAAAAGAAATATATCATGCCTTGTTTAGGTCATTTCTTTGCTAATCCTCCTCAATTTGTAAAAGGTAAAATGCAATATCTTTATGACCATGAAGGCAAAAAATATTTAGATTGTTTTGCTGGTGTATCTGTTATAAACTGCGGTCATTGCAATCCTGAAATTACGCAAAAAGTAGCAAAACAAGTACAGACTCTACAACATGTTTGCAATATCTATTTAACAGAAGATATTTATAATTTAGCTGAAAAATTAGCTCAAGTAACACCAGGCAGATTACAAAAATCTTTCTTTTGCTCTACAGGAACAGAAGCAAATGAAGGTGCTTTGCTTTTAGCAAATATTTATAATGGAAAAAGTGAATTATTAGCTCTTCGCAATGGTTTACATGGTAGAACAAAACTCACTATGAACTTGACTGGTATCGGCATGTGGAGAACTGACCCAAATCCTGTAGGCGGTATTCATTTTGCACCAAATCCTTATTGTTACCGTTGCCCAATGGGTAAAAAATTCCCAGAATGTGATTATGCTTGTGCAAATGCTGTAGAAGATATTATCAGCTATGCAACTTCTGGAAATGTTTCTGCTATGATTTGTGAAACTATCCAAGGTAATGCAGGTATCGTAGTACCTCCAAAAGGATATTTTAAACGTTTAAAAGAAATCTTAGAAAAACACAATATTTTATTAATCATTGACGAAGTGCAGACAGGTTTTGCACGTACTGGAAAAATGTTTGCTATTGAAAATTATGATGTTGAACCAGATATCATGACAATGGCTAAAGCTTTAGGCAATGGTGCTCCTATTAGCTGTTTTATTTCTCGCAGTGAAATCGCAGATAAATACACTCGTCCTGGTGCTTCTACATTAGGTGGAAATTCTGTTTCTTCTACAGCTGGTATTGCTGTACTTGATTATATCGAAGAACATAATCTTGTCGAAAAATCTCGTGTTCGCGGAAAACAATTAAAAGATGGATTGATTGCTCTTCAAGAAAAATATCCATTTATCGGTGATGTTCGTGGTTTAGGCTTAATGGTAGGTGCAGAACTTATCAATCCAGATAAATCTCCAGCTCCAGATAAATTAGAATTTGTTGTAGAAACAATGAAAGATAGAGGTTTCCTCATCGGCAAAAACGGTATAGCTAGAAATGTTCTTGCTTTCCAACCACCACTTGTTATCAGTGAAGAAAATATCAATGATTTATTGAATAATCTTGATGATGTTATGTCTCAGGTAAAATAAAAATATAAATAAAAAATAAGTCCCTAGTAATTTATGTTACTAGGGACTATTTTTATAAGTTTTTTAATTAAAATACCCATTCATCGCCGAAGCGTTTTAATAAATTATCTGCTTCTGCAGGGCCATCAGAACCTTGTTCATATGTGAATACAGGAAGTTTATCCCAACGATATAAATCCTTTAAGTGTTCAACAAAGTCCCAACTTGTTTCTATTTGATCCCATTGAGAGAACCAAGAACGTTCACCTTTGATACAAGCTGTAATTAAGCGTTCATATGCTTCAGGAGTGTTTATTCTGCTAGAAATGGAACTACTCTGGCTAAAGTCCATTTTTGCTTGTGTAATTTCATCTGTATCCCCTGGAGTTTTCACATTAAATTGAAGATGTACACCTTCATTTGGTTGGATTTTTATAATTAAGATATTGCGTGGAGCAGAAATAAATGTTTGACGGAAAACGATTGCTATTTGCATTTCACGACAGCGAAGTTTTTTACCTGTGCGGATATAAAACGGAGTATTCCACCAACGTTCATTGTCAATAAATAAACGAAGTGCAGCATAAGTTTCTGTTGTAGAATCTGTAGGAACAGATTTTTCTTGACGATAGCCTTTATATTGACCTAAAACTAAACTATCGCGAACATCTTCTACAGGACGTAGTGCACGAAGTACACGTAATTGAGCATCATGCATAGCTGTAGTAGAGAATTGTTCTGGCCATTCCATAGCTACTATGGATAAGATTTGGAATAAATGGTTTTGAACCATATCTTTTAAAGCTCCGCTAGTGTCATAATAGCCACCACGTGTGCCAATACCTAAATCTTCAAAAGCGGAAATCTGTACAGATTCGATATATTGTGAATTCCAAAGGTTAGCAAATATAGGGTTAGTGAAACGAATAGTTTGGATATTGCGTACCATTTCTTTACCGAGATAATGGTCAATGCGATAAATGTTTTCTGCTGGGAAGAAAGTTTCTAATTGTTTGTTAAGCTCTTTAGCTGATTCTAAGTCTTCACCAAAAGGTTTTTCTAAAATAACTTTACCTAAAGAAGCTTCTTTTACTGCTTTTAATCCACTTGCGATTACGCCGAAAAATTTTGGAGCTACTGCAAGATAAAATACATGGTCATCAATATTTTCAGCAGTATAATATTCGGATAAACGAGCATATTCGTTTAAATCGGAGATATCCATTTTAAAATAAGAGATACGTTTAGCAAAAACTTCAAAAGTTTTTTCTTCATATGGTAAACGAGCGAATTTTTTTACCCAATCACGAACTAATTCACAATACTGTTCTGTAGTATAATCGCGTCTACCAATAATGATAATTCTGGATTGAGCTTCTTCAGCATTTGCTGCAGTCATATTGTACTGTGCAGGCATAAGTTTTCTAAAAGTCAAATCACCAGTACCACCAAAAATTGTAAAAGCTTTATTTAAAGACATGTTAACTCTCTCTTTCATAAATAAAAATAAATATATATTATAAAATTATACCTATAGCATGAGGTACTTTATCTGTATTGATTAATTTAACAATTTTTCCATTTGTTTTATCTAATTGGAAGCTACTCATATCATCAGTATCTTTATTTACGACTAAAAGATATTGTTCATCTTCACTTAAGATAAAATCTCTAGGGTGCATACCACCACTGTTTATTTGTTGAATGATTTTAGGTTCATTTTCAAGGCTGATAACAGTGAGTAAATCTGCTCCACGAGTGGAGATATATATGAAACGATTATCTTTTGTGATACGAATAGCAGCACTAGAAGTGTTATCAAGTTTATCTTTAGGTAGTAGATTTAATTTTGTATTCAAAGTAAATTCTAGATTATCTACGCTAAAATCAAAAAATTCACTGCTTAATTCACTTACTAAATAAAAATGAGAATAATCATGATTAAATACACCATGACGAGGGCCTGTTTTTGCAGGGAATGTTAAAGTTTTTACTAAATCATAATCATTATTTATATCAAAAATACGTACTTGGTCAAGTAGTAAACAAGGAACTATAAGATAGTTTTTATATAATACTACTTGATGGCAACCAGCTTTGTTTTGAATAGATATTTGTTTGATTAATTTTAATTTGTTGTTGACTATTTGATAAACCATAACTACACCATCATGGTAATTTGCAGTGTAAATGAAATCATCATGATGTTTTACAAAACATGGAGAACTGTTTTCTAAAAGTATTTCATCTAGTATAGTTTTGGTAGAAATATCAACTAGAGCAATACCACTTTTATTGTTTTTGCTAGTAGTGATGATAAGAATATTTTCATATCTGTCAACACATTTTGCATCGTCAATACTCAAAAAGGATTGGATATCAGAAATTTTGCCAGAATTTTCTTCATAAGAGAATTGATATATTCCTTTTGTTGATGCAGTATTGTAAGTACCAATATAACCAGTTAGCATAAAATAAACACTTCCTTAATTTTATATTTAAATACTTAGAATAAATTGTATTTAATTGGCACAAGCCATTAATATACTGATTATATAGTATAAATTATAAATAAACAAGTAAGAGTCATATCTTTGGTATAAAAATTTTTTATATAAACGATATGTTAAATTTTATTAAATCAAAAAAATATATAAGAAAAATTAATAATAGATGTACTTGTATTTGAAAAAAAAATAAACTATACTAAATTTAAATCAGTGATATATATTTATATCTTAAGTATATATTTATTGATATAAAAAAATAAGGAGTGTTTTTTTGTGGAACAGATTAAACGTTACAAAGCAGTAATCACAGGCAATGTACAAGGCGTAGGTCTTCGTGTTTTTGTTGTGGACAATGCAAGTAAACTTGGTATTACTGGCTGGGTAAAAAATATGGCAGATGGAACTGTAGAAATGGAAGCACAAGGCAATCCAGATAAATTAGATCAGTTATTTGCTACTATAAAAAAAGGTAACTTTATTATTAAAGTTGATAATATTGATTACACAGAAATTGACTGTGTTGAAGAAACATCATTTATCATTAAATACTAATGATAAATGATATGAAAATTAAAGATGCGTTATATAAGGAATTATGAGAGAGCAATGTCGATAAACTTTGGGATGGAGATTATCGACATTTTTTTATTTTCCAAGAATAAGATTTATACATAAAAATTTTAGTGAATTTGATAATATATTGATAGATAAAAATGAGCTTTAAAAACTAAAATGATGCATAAAATTTATAATAAATTATGAGAAATCGTTGTCAGTATTGACGTATTAATAGGATTTTCGTTATAATTGATATGTAAAATATAGATGTTAGAACTTGCTTAAGGATAGTGATTTTTATGAAAATAAATAAAGTATTAGTTATACATGGACCAAATTTAAATTTACTTGGCACTCGTGAACCAGAAATTTATGGTAGTATGACTATGCAAGATATTAATGAAGATTTAGCAAAACAAGCTAAGGAACATAATATCAAAATAGATTTTTTTCAAAGTAATCATGAAGGAGCTATTATTGATACTTTACATAATGCTCGTGGTCAATATGGCTATATTATTTTAAATGCTGGTGCATTTACACATTATAGTATTGCTATACGTGATGCTTTAGCTGCTATTGATATACCTGTAATAGAAGTACATCTATCTAATATCCACAAAAGAGAAGAATTTAGACATCATTCTGTAATTGCACCTGTAGTTGAAGGGCAGATTTGCGGTTTTGGCTTAGAAAGTTATAAATCTGCGTTATTTATTGCTATTAGTAGACTACAAAAAGAGGATTAAATTATGTGTCAAAATAATCGTATAGAAAAACTTAGAAAAGTATTGCAGGCAAATTATTGTGATGCAATACTTATAAGTAAAGAAGAAAATTTACATTATTTTAGTGGTTTTACAGGTGATGATACATTTTTAGTAATCACTTTAAATGATTGTTTTTTGATTACTGATTCACGTTATACAAAACAAGCTAGTGAACAGACTTCATTTACTATTATTGAACAAAAAACTGGCTTACTTAGCAAAACTGTAGAGCTTATAAAGAAATTAAATATTAATAGTTTAGCATTTGAAGGCAATGCTTTGATTTTTAATCAATATAATTATTTAGCTAAAAATTTAATTGATATTGAAGTTGATTTTTCTACATCTTTAGATTTAACTGAACTTCGCATTATAAAAGATGAAAATGAGATAGAATTGATAAAAAAAGCTATTAATATCAGTGATGAAGCATATTCGCATATATTGAAATTTGTAAAAGCAGGTATGAGCGAACAGGAAATAGCGACTGAATTAGAATATTTTATGCGCAAATTAGGCAGTGAACGACCTGCATTTACTACTATAGTGGCTTCTGGTGTTAGAGGGGCATTACCTCATGGAGTTGCTACAGATAAGTTGATAAATAATGGTGAATTTGTTACAATAGACTTTGGTGCTGTTTACAAGGGATATCATTCAGATATTACGCGTACTTTTTGTGTAGGAAAAGCAAGTGATAGACAAAAAGAGATTTATGATATTGTTTTGCAAGCACAATTATTAGGGCTAAAAGAAATTGCACCTAATAAAAGTGGCAGGGAAGTTGATTTTCCTGTAAGAGAATATATAAAAAATGCAGGTTATGGTGATTTCTTTGGGCATGGCTTAGGGCATGGTGTTGGTCTTGAAATTCATGAGTTACCTCGTTTATCGCCACTTAGTCCAACAGATAAGCTTAAAGAAAATATGATAGTTACTAATGAGCCGGGGATTTATGTGCCTGACTTTGGCGGTGTTCGTATTGAAGACACTGTTTTAGTTACTGCAAATGGATGCCAAGCACTTACACAAAGTGATAAACGGCTTGTTGAAATAATGTGACCGCAATAATTGAGAGTCGGGTATTTCACATTATATAAATAAATTAGATAATATATTTTGGAGGAATGTTTTAATGATTTCCAGCAGTGATTTCCGTACAGGTCTTACACTTGAAATTGATAACGGTGTATGGCAGATTGTTGATTTCCAACATGTAAAACCAGGTAAAGGTGCAGCTTTCGTTCGTACAAAAATTAAAAACGTACAGACTGGTGCAGTTGTAGAACGTACTTTTAACCCTAATGAAAAATTACCAGCAGCTCATGTAGAAACTAGAGCTATGCAGTATTTATATGAAGCAGATGGTATGTACACTTTCATGGATAATGAAACTTATGATCAGATTGAACTTACAAAAGAACAATTAGGTAGTGCATTAAACTTCTTAAAAGAAAACATGGATATTAGCTTACAGTCTTTCAAAGGCAATATCATTGGTATTACTTTACCAAACTCTGTAAATCTTGAAGTTGTTGAATGTGAACCAAGCGTTAAAGGTGATACTGCAACTGGTGCTACTAAAATGGCAAAAGTTGAAACTGGTTATGAAGTTCGTGTACCACTTTTCGTTAACGAAGGCGACGTATTAAGAATTGATACTCGTACTGGTAACTATATCGAACGTGCTTAATTAAATTAAAAAATAGGAATTGCATCTTTCTAATTTTGGAAAGGTGCAATTTTTATATTTTATTTTGATTTATAATTTTAAAATACTAGTTATTTTTTAATAACTTCTTAATGAAGCTGTTAGTTGTATATTTATGAATTTTTTGTTATAATTGATTTAATAATAAAAACTAAAACAATATAGACTGCTTTAGTTTCAAAGGAGGATTTAACATGGACGAAAAAAAAGGAATCAATAATGCATTAGGTACTATCCGCATTGCAGACGAAGTAGTAAGTATTATAGCAGGTCTTGCTGCTACAGAAGTTGAAGGCGTAGCAGGCATGAGTGGTGGTATCGCTGGTGGTATCGCAGAAATTTTAGGTCGTAAAAATTTCTCTAAAGGTGTAAAAGTTGAAGTTGGCGAAAAAGAAGCAGCTATTGATCTTTATATCATCGTAAAATACGGCGTACGTATTCCAGATATCGCATTAAATGTACAAGAAGCTGTAAAAGCAGCTATTGAAAATATGACAGGTCTTAGCACTGTTGAAGTTAATGTACATGTTCAAGGCGTTGGTTTCCCAGAAGATGTAAAAACTGAAGAAGTACGCGTTCGCTAAGTATAAGAAAGAGGAGTAGTATGAGCGTTATAAATCGTATCATCCTGTTCTTTTACGCTTTGGCATTTGGTGCAGTTTCTATTTTGACTATGGTATTATTCGCTAGATTTATTCCCGATGCTCAAATTTGGAATGAGTTCTTGTATTTATGTAGTCGCATGGAAACTGTAGTGGTTGCAGTAGTCATTTTTATTTGTAGTCTATATTTATTAATACAGAGTTTATCTACACATAGTAATGATGTATCAACAAATGAGGCTGTAATTGTGCAAGGGAAAATGGGAGAGGTTAATATCTCCTTAACAGCACTAAAAGATATGGCTGATAAGATTGCCCGTTCTATTACAGGGGTCCGTGATGTTAAAGTAAGATTGAAAATGACTAAGGCACCAACCAAAGATAAAACTTTAATACCTAATTTCAAGCTAAAATTAATTGTTGGTGAAGAAAGCAATATTGTATCAATTAGTGATGAAATAAAACAACAACTCGATATATATTTAAATAAATATATCGGTATTGAAAAGGCTAAAATTGATATCAATGTAGAAAGCATATCTAATAATTCTACTAACAACAAAAAGCGCGTTGTATGAAGTTTTAGCTGAGGTGCACAATGAAAGAATATATTTTAAATTTTATCAAATATCAATTACATGAACATTGTGGTAGAACTATTGGTGTTATTTTAGGATTTATAATTTCTTTAGCTATACTTATATTTGGTTTATTCACTACTTTATTTGTAATAGTTTGTATGGGAATAGGTCTTTATGTAGGTAATTTAATAGATAAAGATGATGAGTTTTCAGATAATATCTTATATAAAATCCAAAAAATCTTACCACCTTATTCACGTCGTTGGTAAAAGGAGCTAGTTTTTTATATGAGTCGCAGACAAGCGAGAGAAATCGCATTACAGTCATTATTTCAATTAGATTTTAATGAATGTGAAGTAGATAGTGCTATTGAAAATGTATTATCACATAAAAAACTTCATGAAGCTGATTGTGATTTTGTAAGAATATTAGTTAGTGGTACTAGAGAAAATTTAGAGTCTATTGATAAAATGATAGCGGAAAAGTCTAAAGACTGGAAAATCGAACGTATGTCAGGTATTGACAGAAATATCGTTCGTCTGGCTATATTTGAAATGAAATTCAGTTCAGATAAACTGGTGCCTAATATAGCAATCAATGAAGCTGTCGAATTAGCCAAAAAATTCGGTACAGATGATTCTGCCCGTTTTGTTAATGGTATTTTGGGCTCAATGATTAAATAACAATGTTTATTTGCCAGGCTAGTTACAGCCTGGCATTTTTATTTATATGAGGATATAATGGCAGGAAAAATTTACACAGTAAGTCAATTAAATAAATATTTACGACAACAATTTGATGATGATATTATTTTGCAAAATATCATGTTAAAGGGAGAAATATCTAATTTTAAAGTCCATTCTTCTGGACATTGTTATTTTACTTTAAAAGATAATTTAGCTAGTATAAAATGTGTAGCATTTCGTTTTAATGCTATGAAGTTTCGTTTTGCTCCGCAAAATGGAATGAAGGTAATTGCAAGTGGATATATTTCAATTTATGAAAAAGATGGCTTATATCAATTATATGTGCAAAATTTAGCGCCTGAAGGTATAGGTGAACTTGCATTAGCTTTTGAACAATTAAAAAATAAATTGAATGATGAAGGTTTATTTGATAGTAAATATAAAAAACAATTACCATTTTATCCTAGGCGCATAGGTGTTGTAACATCAAGAACGGGAGCAGTTATTAAAGATATTTGCCATGTAGCCAAAAGAAGAAATCCTTTGGTGAAAATCCTTTTATATTCTGTCTTGGTACAAGGCGAAAACGCAAGTAAAGAAATTGTTCAAGGAATAGAATTTTTTAATAAAAAATGTCCAGTTGATGTGATTATCATTGGACGAGGTGGTGGCTCACTTGAGGATTTATGGGCGTTTAATGAAGAAAATGTAATTCGTGCGATATTTGCTTCAAAAATTCCTATAATTTCAGCAGTAGGTCATGAAACAGATTATACTTTATCTGATTTAGTAAGTGATGTAAGAGCAGCAACACCTTCTCAAGCAGCAGAATTAGCTGTTGTAGAAAAAGATGCATTAGTAAATTATATTGAAAGTTTAAAAAGAGATTGTAGATATAAAGCATATAATCTTTTTTCAATCAAAGAAAATAAATTTAATTTATTATGGAAACATAGTATTTTTAGCGATAAAGAACGTTTATTGCAAAGTAGACAACAAGAATTAGATTTTTTAAATGAGCGTTTAAATAAAGTAGTAACTGATAAATATGTGAATAAATTTCATCAAATGGAAGTTATTGCCGAAAAATTAAAAGTATTAAATCCTCTAAATGTATTACAAAGAGGTTTTAGTATCGTAAAACAAGATGATAAATATATAAAAAATATAAAAGATATAGATATGGATAAATCACTAAATATCGAGCTTAGTGATGGTACTGTTGAAACTAAAATTGTACAAATAAAAGAAAAATGAGGTTTTTCTCATGGCTAGAAAAAAATTAACTTTTGAAAATGCTATGGAAACTTTAGAAGAAATTGTAAATCAATTAGAAGCTGGAGATATTCCATTAAATGAATTAATAGATAAATATAATGAAGGTATGAAATTATCAGCTTTCTGTTTAGATGAATTAAATAGAGCGAAAGATGCTATATATGCAGAAGTTGATGTAAAAGATAATAAAATAATTGAAAAGAAATTAGATATAGAAGGTGATTATTAAATGATGAAATCTTACATGCAAAGAAAAATGGATTTAATAAATCAGCAATTAAATGAGATTTATACAGAAAATATGGCACTCAATAAAGATTTAGCTAAAGCTATGAATTATAGTTTAATGGCTGGTGGAAAAAGACTTCGGCCTATTTTAATAATGGCTGCAGCTGATGCTTTAGGTGTTGATGGTGAAAAATTCTTGAGATTATCAACATCAATAGAGTTTATTCATACGTATTCTTTAATACATGATGATTTGCCAGCAATGGATAATGATGATTATCGCAGAGGAAAACTTACTAATCATAAAGTTTTTGGTGAAGCTTTAGCCATTTTAGCAGGTGATGCGCTGCTCACTATGGCATTTGAAATAATTGCCACTGATAAAAATGTAGATGCAGAAACTAAAGTAAAAATTATCACTGAAATGAGCAAGGCTGCTGGTGCAGAAGGTATGGTCGGCGGTCAAGTAATAGATATGCAATCAGAAAACAAAAAAATAGATATACAGACTTTAAAACAAATGCATGCTGCCAAAACAGGTGCATTATTTTGTGCTGCTATTCGTTCTGGTGCTATTTTGGCTGGTGCTGATGAAAAACAATTAGCTAATTTGACAGAATATGCTCGTCAATTTGGATTGGCTTTTCAAATTACTGATGATGTTTTAGATGTTGTTGGTGATGAAAAAACTATAGGAAAGCCTGTAGGTAGTGATGAAAAAAATCATAAATCCACATATGTTACTTTGGGTTCATTAGAAAGTGCAAAAGCTTTAGCGCAAGAAGCTGTGGATAAAGCAAAAGCGTCTTTAGTAGATTTTGGCGAGAATGCTGAATTTTTAAGAGCTTTAGTAGATTATTTAATTACTAGAAATAAATAAACTAAAGAAAGAGTGTTATATATGAATATTTTAGAGCAAATACATTCTCCGGCAGAGCTAAAATATTTATCTGAAACTCAGTTAGAAATTGTAGCCACGCAAATTAGAGAATTAATTATAAAAACAGTAGCTCAAAATGGCGGTCATTTAGCTCCTTGTTTAGGAACAGTAGAACTTACTTTAGCTTTGCATAAAGTCTTTTCTTGTCCACGAGATAAATTTGTTTGGGACGTTGGTCATCAGGCATATGCACATAAAATTTTAACTGGCAGATTAGAAAAATTTTCTACATTGCGACAAAAAGATGGCATAACAGGTTTTCCAAATCGTTTTGAAAGTGAATATGATGCATTTGGTGTAGGTCATGCTAGCACATCAATTTCAGCGGCATTAGGTATGGCAGTTGCTCGTGATTTAGACAATGAAGATTATAATGTAATTGCTATTATTGGTGATGGCGCTCTGACTGGTGGCGAAGCATTTGAAGGCTTGAATAATGCAGGAATGTCTAAGCGTAAACTAATAGTCATTTTAAATGATAATGAAATGTCTATTTCACAAAATGTAGGTGCGTTATCAGAGTATTTGTCACTTATTCGCATTGATGAAAAGTATAAACGTGCCAAAAAAGATATTCAGCGTATTTTGGGTAATATACCCAAAATAGGTGGTTCTGTTTTAAAAACAGCTAATTATGTAAAAGATGGTGTAAAAAATGCCATTGTTCCTGGTGGTATTTTTGAAGCTTTAGGTTTTAATTATATCGGAGCATTAAATGGTCATAGTTTAACTGATTTGATAAATGTTTTTGAAAAGGTTAAAGCAAATATTGATGGTCCAGTACTCATTCATGTACAGACTAAAAAAGGTCATGGCTATTTACCAGCAGAAAATAATCCATCTAAATTCCATGGTATTGGTAAATTTGATGTATTGACAGGACTACCTATAGCTTCTAATAGCATTGTACCTACGTATACTGCTGTTTTTAGTAGAGCATTGATAGATTTAGCCGCCAAAAATAAAAATATAACAGCGATTACAGCAGCTATGCCATCAGGCACAGGTTTACAAAAATTTGCTGATGTTTACCCTAAGAGATTTTTTGATGTAGGTATCGCAGAAGAACATGCTGTAACATTTGCTGGCGGTCAAGCTTGTATCGGTAAACGTCCATTTGTAGCATTATATTCAACTTTTGCTCAACGTGCTTATGATCAGGTTATCCATGATATATGTTTACAAAAATTACCAGTAGTATTTTGTTTAGATAGAGCAGGGCTTGTTGGTGAAGATGGCCCAACTCATCATGGTGTATTTGATATAGCATATATGCGTCAAATACCAAATATGGTAGTTATGGCACCAAAAGATGAAAATGAACTTCGTCAAATGGTATTTAGTGCAGTGGAATATAATTGTCCATGTAGCATACGTTATCCACGAGGAAACGCTTGTGGTGTTCCAATTGAAGAAGATGTAGAGATTTTACCTTTAGGCAAAGGCGAAATTTTACAAGATAAGGAAAATGCTACAGTAGCAATAATAGCTGTTGGTTCAATGGTAAAAGAAGCTATGGTAGCTAGTGAAAAATTATCATTAGAAAATATAAATTGTAGCGTTATTAATGCTCGCTTTATAAAACCATTAGATGAAGAATTAATTTTAAATATAGTTAAAAAAGTAAAATACGTAGTAACAATTGAAGAAGGTATATTAGCTGGCGGTTTTGGCAGTGCTATTTTAGAATTATTAAATCAAAATAAAATATATAAACCAGTAATTCGCATGGGTATACCAGATGAATTTATAGAGCAAGGTACACGCAATGAATTATTGAAAGAATGTAAATTAACAAGTGAAGATATAATACAAACAATAAAAGATTTTGAAGAATAGAAATAGGTGTGAAGTTAATGGCAAAAAAACGTTTAGATGTGATGTTAACAGAACAAAATTTAGTATCTAGTCGAGAACGTGCAAAAACAACTATAATGGCAGGCTTAGTATTAGTTAATGGTCAAAAAATAGATAAACCGGGAACTATGGTAAAAGAAGATGCTGTTATCCGTGTTTTAGGTGATAGCATAGGATATGTAAGCCGTGGCGGTTTAAAATTAGCGAAAGCCATCAAAGAATTTAAATTAGATTTAACAGATTTAGTTGTAGCAGATATTGGTGCTTCAACTGGTGGTTTTACAGATTGTTCTTTGAAAAATGGAGCAAAAAAAGTTTTTGCTATAGATGTAGGCTATGGACAATTAGCATGGTCATTGCGTACAGATGAACGTGTAGTGAATATGGAAAGAACAAACATTCGCTATGTTACACCAGAAGATATAGGTGAACCTATAAACTTTGCTTCTATCGATGTAGCTTTTATCTCTTTAGATAAAGTTTTACCTGTAGCTAAAACTTTACTTAGCGATGATGGTAAAATAGTTGCTTTAATAAAACCTCAATTTGAAGCAGGAAAAGATAAAGTAGGTAAAAAAGGTGTAGTTCGTGAAGCTAGTGTACATGAGGAAGTAATCAAAAAGATTGTAGATTTAAGTACACAATTAGAATTTGTACCTAGAGAATTGACATATTCTCCAGTAAAAGGGCCAGAAGGAAATATTGAATATTTAATTTTATTAGATTTAGATAAACAACATCAAAGTAATATTGATGACAATTTGATAAAAGATATTGTACAAAAAGCACATGCACAATTAGATAAATAGGGGGACAATATTTAATGAGAATAGCTATTTATCCTAATGTAACTAAATCAGGAGCTGGGGAGATTTTAGAAAGAGTAATAAAATTTGCTAATCAATATAATATTGAATTATTATTACCGCCAAAAGAAGGTAAATTTTTCTATCATGAAGAATTAATCAATCAAAACATTGAAAAAGAATATATTGATATGGCGATTAGCATCGGTGGAGATGGTACTTTATTAGGTCTTTGTAGAAGACTGGCTAAAAATGGTATACCTGTATGTGGTATTAATATTGGACATTTAGGATTTTTAGCAGATATTGAACCAGGAGAAATTGAAGCCAAACTGACAAAAATCATCAATAGACAATATAAAATAGAAGAGCGATTAATGTTGTCTGCATATATAAAAAGACAAGGGAAAATAAACTATATTGGCAGTGCTGTAAATGATGTAGTTGTAAGTAAATGCGGTGTATCACGTATGCTACATTTTGGTGTAGCTATCAATGATTATATGGTAACAAATTATAAAGCTGATGGATTGATAATATCGACTCCTACAGGTTCAACAGCATATTCTCTATCTGCTGGCGGACCAATTGTAAATCCTAAAGTAAAAGGAATTATATTGACACCAATATGCCCACATTCTTGCTTCATTCGCCCTATGGTTATTGATGAAAGTGAAAAAGTCACTTTGAATATCATCAATATCATTAGTATGACAAAGAGAAGCGTAAACTTAACATTAGATGGACAAGAAGGCGTTGATATTGAGCCAGATGATGAAATTATAATTGAAAAAGCGAATTTTCCAGCACAGATAGTTAGATTTGAAGATAAAAATTTCTATCAAACATTTATGAATAAACTCTGTTTATAATAGATAGATTTTTATTTTAAATTATAATAAAAGAGGAATTTTCCATGCAAAAGCTCAGTAACTCAATTCAGTTAGCACATTGCTTATTAAAAGATAGATTAAATGAAGCAAAAATAATAGTTGATGCTACAGCTGGAAATGGCAATGATACACTGTTTCTAGCTCAAAATGCCTTAAATAATGCTCAGATATATGCATTCGATATCCAAAAAGAAGCTATAGAAAATACAAAAGCTTTATTAATAAAAAATAAAGATAATATAAATTTACCACTAGAAAATATATCATTTATTCATGATTCACATGAAAATATTGATAACTATATACAGACAAAAATAGATATAGCTATCTTCAATCTGGGATATTTACCAGGTGGAGATCATAAATTCACGACAAAAGACGATACAACATTAAAGACCATAGATAAAATCTTAAACAATTTAAATATAAATGGTTATGTTGCAATTGTTATGTATCCAGGTCATGAAGAAGGCTCAAAAGAGTATCAGTCTATAAAACTATTTGTAAAGGATTTACCTAAAAAATCTTTTACAGTAGGTTGGTATAAAATGATAAATCATAATTTTAATGCTCCAGCATTATGTTGGATTGAGAAAGTTGGTGAATATGCATGAAAGCTACACGCCATGCAAGAATTAAGGAAATTATTGAACACTCCGTTATTGAAACACAAGAAGAATTAGCAAATGCTCTAAGAGAACAACATATAGTAGTAACACAAGCTACTGTTTCTCGTGATATTAAAGAGTTAATGCTAATAAAAGTTCCTACAGGCGATGGAAGATATCGTTATGCTTATCCTACAGATAAGGAATTGATGTATTCTAAAAATCGTTTATTAAATTTATTTAGAGATTCTGTAGTTGGTTTGAACTTCAGTGAAAATATCATTGTAGTAAAAACTCTTCCTGGTGCAGCTAATGCAGTAGCTTCTACTTTAGATTATGCTAAATGGCCTGAAATCATAGGTACAGTAGCAGGTGATGATAATATTTTTATAGTAGTAAAACCTATATCTGCTGTAGAAGATATAATGAAAAGATTACAGGATATGCTTAATTAATTTGGGGGATATTCATGTTAAAAACACTATCAATTTGGAATTTTGCTTTGATTGAGCATGTACAAATAGATTTGGATAAAGGTCTTAATATACTTACTGGTGAAACAGGTGCTGGTAAATCTATTTTATTAGGTGCCTTAGGTATGGTTATTGGACGAAGAACAAATATTGATGCTATTCGCAGTGGTTGTGAATTTATGCGAGTAGAAGCTGTTTTTACTTTGGATAACAATTTAGTCAAAGATTTTTTAACTAAATATAATATCTTAGTTGAAGATGATGATTTAATCATAACTAGACAGATAAATATAAATGGTAAAAATAGCGTACAGATTAATAATTGTCATACGACAATGGCTATTTTACGCCAACTAGGTGAGTTATTAGTAGATATACATGGTCAACATGCTAATCAGGCATTACTAAAACCTATAAAGCAATTATCACTTATTGATATGTATGATGGCGATGCTATTCAAAAGCAAAAAGAAGCATATTTAGAAAAATATTATCAGTGGTTACAAATAAAACAAAAATTAGCTGATAGTAAAATAAATACACAAGAAATGGCTCAACGATTAGATATGCTGAAATGGCAAATTAATGAGATTGAAAATGCTAAATTGACTTTAGATGAAGATGAAAAATTAGAATCTGAAATAAAAGTCTTAGCTAATGCAGAGAAGATATCATTATTGACACAAGATGCATATAAATTGCTTTATGAAGGTGAAAATGGTAAATTTGCTATTTTAAGTTCATTGAGTCAAGTGCGCAAGGATTTAGAAAACTTAGCTCAATATGATGAAAATATGGCTAAAGTCCATCAAATATTAGATGAAGCTTATTTCCAAATACAAGATAGTGCAGATGAAATCCGCAATTATGGTGAAAGTATAGATTATAATCCTCAAAAGTTAGATATGATGCAATCTCGATTGAATGATATCGACAAGCTAAAAAGAAAATATGGCAATACTATTGAGGAAATATTGAATTATTTAGCTAAAGCAAAAGAGGAATTGACCTATATTGAAAATTATGATGATAATCTTGCCAAACTAGAACAGGAATTATCTTTATTAGCAAAAGATGTATCCCAAGAAGCCTTAATTTTGCATGAATTACGTCAAAAAAGTGCCAAAGCTTTAGAAATGGCAATCATGAAAGAATTAGCTTCTTTATCTATGGCTGATGCGAAACTCGTCATAAATTTAACCTTGAATGATGATTTCACTGAAAATGGAGCAGATGATGTGGAAATTTTATTTTCTGCTAATTTAGGCGAAGATTTAAAATCCTTAGCTAAAATTGTTTCAGGTGGGGAATTGTCTCGTATTGCTTTAGCTTTAAAAACTATTACCGCAAAAAAAGATGATATTGATTTGATGGTATTTGATGAGGTGGATACAGGTGTTGGCGGTAAAACAGCTCAAATGATGGCTGAAAAAATTGCTCGCATTGCCCTATATAGACAAGTTATATGTATCACTCATTTACCACAGATTGCAGCGATGGCAGATGCTCATTTTTATATCAGTAAAGAGACTAAAAATAATAAAACCTTTACTACTATTGATGAAATTAATTATGATGCTAAACTCGCTGAAATTGCTAGAATGTCATCTGGCATAGATTTAACACAAGCTTCACTTGAAAATGCTGAAGAAATGTTGACTAATGCTAGAAAGCGAAAAGAATTATTACATTTTGATGAATAAATTCAGAGAAGGTGATTTTAAATGATTAAATTTAAATATTATGGACATGCTTGTTTCTTGCTTGAAACAGATAATGAAAAATTATTATTTGATCCATTTTTGACAGGAAATCCAGTAGCCAGTATTTCTGCTGATGAAGTAAAATGTGATTATATTTTATTGACTCATGCTCATGGAGACCATTATGGAGATGCTACACAGATTGCACAAAAAACAGGTGCAAAAGTTATTTCCACTCCAGAAGTTTTGACAAAATTACCAAGTGATTATGAAAATGTTCATGGTATGAATTTAGGTGGTTCTTTTACTTTCCCATTTGGTATAGTAACTATGGTTCCTGCATTGCATAGTGCAGGCGTAGAAGGTGGAATACCTTGCGGTTTTGTAATTAAATTCAATGATGATACTGTAGTTTATTTTGCTGGTGATACAGCTTTATTTAGCGATATGGCTCTTATCGGCGAAAAACAACAAATTGATTATGCTATTTTACCAATTGGCAGTAATTATACTATGGACGCTAAAGATGCAGCTAAAGCTGTTCAATTATTGAATGCAAAGCATGCTATTCCTGTTCACTATAATACATGGCCTGTTATTGCTGAAAATCCTGAAGCTTTTAAATCCTATGCAGAAAGTATTTCACATGCTAGTGTAGATATCGTGCCTGTTGGTTCATCTTTGGATTTAGTAAAATAAGATGGAAAAATTTAAATTAATCGTTATTTTAGGGCCAACTGCTGTAGGTAAAACAAATCTTAGCATAGCTTTAGCTCAAAAGTTATCCACAGAAATAATCTCTGGCGATAGTATGTTAGTATATAAGGGTTTTGATATAGGTACGGCTAAACCTACATTAGAAGAAATGAAGGGAATAGAACATCATATCATTGATATTTTAGAGCCTTGGGAAAATTTTAATGTAAGTGATTTTCATGATAAGGTTAAACCTTTAATTGAACAGATAAATAATGAAGGGAAAATTCCTATTTTAGCTGGCGGTACAGGCTTATATGTAAAATCCTTGCTTGAAGGCTATATTTTTAACGAAACTTCTGGCGATGTTGAATATAGGAAGCATTTAGAAAAACTAGCAAGCGAACACGGCAAAGAATATGTTTATAAAATGTTACAAGAAGTAGATCCACAGACGACTCAAAGATTGCATATTAATAATTTCAATCGCATTATTCGTGCTTTAGAAGTATATCATTTAGGTAAAGAGCAGATTTCACAAAAAAATCATTATGAATTGACTGGTGAATTAATTTATGATGCCTATATTGTAGGCTTGAACCGCAGTCGTCAAAATCTATATGATAGAATTAATCAACGCGTTGATATTATGATGAACTGTGGATTTGTAGATGAAGTGAAATCTCTACTACAAAATGGTGCGAAGATTGATTGGCAATCCATGAAAGGAATTGGCTATCGAGAAATCGCTAGTTATTTAAATGGAGATATTGATTTAGATACTGCTGTTTATGAAATGAAAAAAGCTACTCGTCATTTTGCTAAACGACAGTTTACATGGTATAAGAAAATGCCATATATTTCTTGGTATGATGTAGAGCAATTAAACGAAGATGAATTGTTAACTACTGTATTGAATGACTGCAAGGCACATTTTAATATCTTATAATAATTGACATATAATTTTATTATTGAGATAATAAAAGCACTATAAATAAACTAATTAAATTAGTTAAGAAAAGAATTATATTTTAATTGGAGGACCCTTAAGATGCCAAACAAAACAATAAATTTACAAGATGTTTTTTTAAATCAAGTGAGAAAAGAAAATGTAGGAGTTATTATCCATTTAACAAATGGCTTCCAATTACGTGGAAATGTAAAAGGTTTTGATAATTTCACAGTTATTTTGGATTCTGCTGGAAAACAGATGATGGTTTATAAACATGCTATTTCTACTATTAGCCCTTTACAGCCATTGAAAAATTCTTTTCAAGATAATAAAAGAACAGAAACTGTTAGCGAATAATAATGATTTTATTAAATAAAAAAGCTCTTATTAACTTTGATTATAAGGTTAATAAGAGCTTTTTCTATTTATTGGTTAATTCAAAATAAGATTTGATGTATTTATTTGGTGTTGTATTTTTGTATTTACGGAATGTTTTTATAAAGTAAGATAAATCATTAAATCCACAACTATAAGCTATATCAGTGATGGATTGGTCTTTATCACTGGTTAATTTACTGCAAGCACATTCAATTCGATAATAATTTAAATAGGCAATAGGTGTTTTATTAGTCATACTTTGGAAAAATCGGCAAAAATACTTCGGTGATAATCCAGAAGTATTAGCTAAATCTTCTAAAGTTAATGGTTGACTATATGAAGTTTCAATAAGATGAAATACCTTTTTCAATTTATGAATGTTTTTCTGATTACTACTTATAAAATTTGTAAAAGATTTCGTATAGAGATTGTGTTTTAAAACTAAACCAAAGAAATTAAATAAACAGCCAAGTACGATAAATTCATATCCACTGGATTTTGTCTTCAATGCATCAAATATAGTCCATATGGTGCGGTGAATATCGGTATATTCATTATTAAAATAACTATTGATAATTAAATGATGTTCAAAAAATTTTTGAAGAATATTTTTATCGCCTACATTTGTTTCAAATAATTTCTTATCAAATACCATACATTCATATATAGTATTTTCTAAAAAAGCTTTTCCTCCATGAACACAACCATCTGTGATAAAAATTATATCTCCGGCACTAGCTGTATATTCATTTTCATCTATAGAAATTACAATTTTTCCTTCTAATACACGAATAATCTCATATTGAATATGCCAATGATATGGCATGTTATAGCGTGGATGATGATTAGTTACATAATGATATTCTACAGGAAATGAAAAATTACCACGTTCTCTTTGTTCATTATAACTATCATGTTTCATAACTATTCTCCTAATAAATAAGATTTTATAGTACTATTATACTTATATTTCTAAAAATGTAAAGTTTCATACAATTTTTAAAAAGTGAATATTATTATATTTTTAGTGATAATATAACAAGCATTATTAATATTTAGTTGCTATAATTTAATCATCAAGTGAATAACAAACAAAAAGACATATACAAAATAAAAAAGATTTCTTAGGAGGAATTTTACAATGGCAACAAACAGATTAATTGGAGATTATCCTGTAATTGGTATCCGCCCTACAATTGACGGACGTAGAGGCGTTTTAAAAGTTAGAGAATCTTTAGAAGAACAAACTATGGGCATGGCAAAAGCTGCTGCTAAATTATTTACAGAAAACCTCAAATATTCTAACGGTGAACCTGTAAAAGTAGTTATCGCTGATACAACAATCGGTCGTGTACCTGAAGCTGCTGCTTGCGCTGAAAAATTTAAAAAAGAAGGCGTAGATATTACTTTAACAGTAACTCCTTGCTGGTGCTATGGTTCTGAAACAATGGATATGGATCCAAAAACAATCAAAGGTGTTTGGGGTTTCAATGGTACTGAACGTCCTGGCGCTGTATATCTTGCTTCCGTACTTGCAAGCCATGCACAAAAAGGTCTTCCAGCTTTCGGTATTTATGGACATGATGTTCAAAATGCAGATGCTACAGATATCCCAGAAGATGTTCAAGAAAAACTTTTAAGATTTGGTCGTGCAGCTGTAGCTGTTGCTACAATGAGAGGTAAATCCTACTTACAGATTGGTTCCATTACAATGGGTATTGCAGGCTCCATCATCAGCCCAGAATTCTTTGAAGAATACCTCGGCATGAGAGTTGAATCTGTAGACGAAGTTGAAATTATCCGTCGTATGACAGAAGGTATTTATGACCATGCAGAATTTGAAAAAGCTTTAAAATGGACTAAAGAAAACTGCAAACAAGGTTTCGATAAAAACCCAGATTTCTGCCGTAAAACTGACGCTGAAAAAGAAGAAGCTTGGGAATTTGTTGTAAAAATGATGTGTATCATTAAAGACCTTTACAATGGTAACAAAAACTTACCAGAAGGTTGCGAAGAAGAACAATTAGGTCATAATGCAATCGCTGGTGGTTTCCAAGGTCAAAGACAATGGACAGACTTCTATCCAAACTGCGACTTCCCAGAAGCAATGATGAACTCTTCCTTCGACTGGAATGGTGCAAGAGAACCATATGTACTTGCTACAGAAAATGATACATTAAACGGCGTAGGTATGCTCTTTGGTAAATTATTAACAAATACTGCACAGATCTTCGCTGACGTTAGAACATACTGGAGCCCTGAAGCAGTTAAACAGGCTACTGGTTATGAATTAGAAGGCGTTGCTAAAGAATCCAAAGGATTTATTCACTTAATCAACTCCGGTGCTGCTTGTATCGATGCTTGTGGTGAAGCAAAAGATGAAAATGGTAATGGCGTAATTAAACCATTCTGGGAAATGACTGAAAAAGACCAAAAAGCTTGCCTCGATGCAACTGAATGGTGCCCTGCTGATAATGGTTATTTCAGAGGTGGCGGATTTAGCTCCCGTTTCTTAACAAATAGCGAAATGCCTGTAACTATGGTTCGTTTAAATCTTGTAAAAGGCTTAGGTCCTGTATTACAGATTGCAGAAGGTTGGACTGTAAAATTACCAGATGAAGTATCTGATAAACTCTGGAAACGTACTGACTACACTTGGCCTTGCACTTGGTTTGCTCCACGTTTAACTGGTGAAGGTGCATTCAAATCTGCTTATGATGTAATGAATAACTGGGGTGCAAATCACGGTGCTATCAGCTATGGTCATATCGGTGCAGACCTCATTACATTATGCTCTATGCTCAGAATTCCTGTATGCATGCATAACGTTCCTGAAGATAAAATCTTCCGTCCTGCTGCTTGGAATGCTTTTGGTATGGATAAAGAAGGTCAAGACTATAGAGCTTGCAAAAACTATGGTCCTTTATATAAATAATTAGAATATAATATAGATTAATTGGAGGAGCTTATTATTATGGCTTACGAAGAAATAAAAGAACAGATATGCGATATTTGTCATAAAATGTGGCAATTAGGTTGGGTTGCTGCTAATGATGGTAATATAACAGTAAAATTAGATGATGGCACTTTCCTTGCTACACCAACAGGAATTAGCAAAAGTTTCATCACTCCTGAAAAATTAGTACGTATTAATGCAGAAGGCGAAATTTTAGAAGCTAATGAAGGATATAGACCATCTTCTGAAATCAAAATGCATTTACGTTGCTATGCTGACCGTGAAGATGTAGGTGCAGTGCTTCACGCACATCCCCCAACAGCTACTGGCTTTGCTGTAGCTCATGTACCTTTAGATAGATATGATATGATTGAAACAGTAGTAGCATTAGGTTCTATTCCTATCACCCCTTATGGAACACCTTCTACTTACGAGGTACCTGAAGCTATTGCACCTTACATTCAAGAACATGATGCTGTATTATTAGAAAATCACGGTGCATTGACTGTTGGTTCTAATTTGGTGGAAGCTTATTACAAAATGGAAACATTAGAATTATTTGCTAAAATCAACTTAAATGCTTATCTTTTAGGTGGACCAAAAGAAATTTCTCGTGAAAATATTGATAAACTCATCAACTTACGCAGCTACTATGGCGTAAAAGGTAGACACCCAGGTTATAAACATTATAAAGAAGACTAATTATTTACGAACAGCCCAATATATCATTGGGCTGTTTTTTTATTTAAATTAAAACTAAAGATATATATAATTGTTGTTTATATTTATGATTTTGTTAGTTTATTTTGTTTTATGATTTTATATAAAATTTTCAAATTATTTATTAAAAGTGAATATTGTGCTATTTTTAGTGATAATATAACAAGATTTAATACCTACGTGTTGATATAATAAGGTTAAAAGTTAACAGTGAGGAGTGAAAACATGAAAAAAGATGTTAAGGTTTTAGCCTTAGATTTTGGAGCTTCTAGTGGTAGAGCTATCATTGGTAGTTTTGATGGTGAAAAAATTTCTTTGAAAGAAATTCATCGCTTCACAAATGATCCTGTGATTTTATTAGATACTATGTACTGGGACGTATTAAGATTATTTCATGATATAAAGATTGGTTTGATTAAAGCAAAACAAGAAGGTGAAATAAAAAGCCTAGGTATAGATACATGGGGCGTGGATTTTGGTCTTTTAAATAAAGATGGCAAACTTTTAGAAAATCCTGTTCATTATAGAGATGCTAGAACAAAAGGTATGATGGAAAAAGTTTTTGCTAAATTGGATAAAGATACTGTTTATAGTATTACAGGAAATCAATTTATGGAATTAAATACTCTTTTCCAATTGATGGCATTGAAAGAAAATCAACCTGAATTATTGCAAAAAGCTGAAACTTTATTATTAATGCCGGATTTATTAAATTATTTCTTATCTAATGAAAAATGTACGGAATATACAATAGCATCCACAACTCAATTATTAGATGCTAAAAACAAAACTTGGTCTTCAGAAATTATTGAAAATTTGGATTTACCGAAAAATATATTCACTAAAATTGTTCAACCAGGAACAAAAATTGGTAAGTTAAGCAAACAAATCAGCGAAGAATTAGGAATAAATGAAATAGATGTAATTGCTGTAGCAGGACATGATACTCAATCAGCTATGGTAGCAGTACCAACTCAAGAAGATGACTTCATATTCTTATCTTGTGGTACATGGTCCTTATTAGGTACAGAATTAAAAACACCTATAATCAACGAAACTTCCGCAAGTTTGAATATTACTAATGAAGGCGGAGCAGATAATAAAACTTCCTTCTTAAAAAATATCATTGGCTTATGGCTCATTCAAGAAAGTCGTCGTCAATGGATTAGAGAAGGTAAAGAATATGGCTTCGGTGAACTCGAACAGATGGCTAGTAAAGTAGGCATGATAAATTCCTTCATTGATACAGATAGTGAAGAATTTATTCCAGCAGGTAATATTCCAAAACGAATTCAAGAATATTGCAAGCGCACAGGTCAATACGTTCCTCAAAATGAAGCAGAAATCGTTCGTTGTATCGATCAGAGCTTAGCTGTTAAATACAGATTTGCTTTAGAACAGATTGAAATGGCTACTGGCAAAAAATATGATACATTAAACATCATTGGTGGCGGTATTCAAAGTAAATTATTATGTCAATTAACAGCTGATGTTTGTGGTAGAAAAGTAGTAGCAGGCCCTGTAGAAGCTACAGTAATGGGAAATATTGCACTTCAGTTAATGGCGTTAGGTGAAATAAAAGATATTAAAGAAGCACGCAAAATAATTGCTAATTCTGAAAATGTTACTGTTTATGAACCTCAAAAAGATGAAAATTGGGACGAAATATATAAAAATGTTAAGGAGAGTCTATTATGTTAAAAAATATTCCTAAAATATTATCACCTGAATTATTAAAAGTACTTTGTGAAATGGGTCATAGCGATAGAATTGTTATCGCCGATGGAAATTTCCCAGCAGAGTCCATGGGTAAAAATGCAATAGTAATCAGATGTGATGGACATGGTGTTCCTGAATTATTAGATGCAATTTTAAAAGTTTTCCCATTAGATATTTATGTTGATAAACCTGTTAATCTCATGGAAGTAATGCCTGGTGATACAGTAGAAACTCCTATTTGGGATACTTATAAAGAAATCGTAGCTAAACATGATGAACGTGGAGCAAATGCTATCGGCAATATTGAAAGATTTGCTTTCTACGAAGAAGCTAAAACAGCTTATGCTATTATCGCTACAAGTGAAAAAGCTCTTTATGCTAATATCATGTTGCAAAAAGGTGTTGTAGTAGATTAATTATGTGATTTTTGTTCGTGTATAAATATTTAAGAGAGGTTTTATCATGGAAAATAATGCAAATACATTAAGTGAAAAAAATGTTGCAAATAATAGCAGCAGTATACCAGTAGTTCCTGCCCAATATAGAATTTATTTCTTCTTACTAGTATCTTGTTTTGCTCTTTGGGGCTTATTAAACAATATGACAGATAACTTAGTTCCTTCATTTGCTAAAATCTTTATGATTAAAGCAGTTGACTCTTCTTTAGTACAAGTTGCTTTCTATGGTGCATATGCTGTACTCGCTATGCCAGCAGCATTTATCATTAAAAAATATTCCTATCGTGTTGGTGTTTTAGTAGGTCTTGGTTTCTATATGATAGGTGCATTTGGTTATATCCCAGCTGCTATTTTGCAAAGTTATAATTTATTCTTAGTATCAATCTTTATCTTAGCTGGTGGTTTATCCGTATTAGAAACAACATGTAATCCATTCGTATTATCTTTAGGTGCACAAGAAACAAGCGTTCGCAGATTGAATTTCGCTCAAGCATTCAACCCTGTAGGTTCAATGGCTGGCTTATTCTTAGCAAAATATATTATCTTAGCAAACTTGAATCCTGCTGATTTAGATGATAGACTAGCTATGTCCCCTGCTGAACTTTCCGCTATCAGAGATACAGAACTTTTCTGGGTATGTGTTCCTTATGTTGGCTTAATCTTAATTGCATTCATCATTTGGGTTATCTTCTTTAGAAGTAAATTAAATGATAAAGATGGTCGTGTAGCAATGACTGTTCCTCAAGCATTTGGTAAATTATTACAAAATCCTCGTTATTATTGGGGCGTTATCACTCAGTTCTTCTATGTAGGTGTACAAATCGCAGTTTGGACATGGACTATTAAATATATCATGGCTACAAAAAATATCATTGAAGCTGACGCTGTTAACTACTATATTTACGCAATGGTATTATTTATCGCTTGCAGATGGCTCTGCACATATTTAATGAAATACTTTGTTCCTGCAAAAATGATGGCAATTTTCGCTTTAGGCGGTATCTTATGTTGCCTTGGTACAATTTATTTACCAACATCTGTATCTGTATATTGCTTAATTGCAATTTCTGGTTGCATGAGCTTAATGTTCCCAACAATTTATGGTATTGCTCTTCGTGGTCTTGGTGCTGAAGTAAAATTCGGTGCAGCAGGTTTAATCATGGCTATCTTAGGTGGTGCAATAATCACTCCTATCATGGGCTGGTTAGTTGACTCTAGTGCATTAAGCTTCATGGTTAGTGGTTTCTCCACAGCAGAAGCAGCTATTAGAACAGCATTCTATTTACCTGTAGTATGTTTTGCAGTTGTTTTAGGATATTCTTTAGCTTTCCGCAAAACAAATGATTAATTAATAAATAATTTTGAAAGAGGGTCTTTTTGTGAAAAATAATGTTATAGCAATCAGTCGTCAATATGGTAGTGGCGGTCGTGAACTCGCAAATATTTTAGCTGAAAAATTAGGTTATAAATTATATGATAGACAAATCGTGCATATGGCTGCTGCTCAATTAGGTATTAGTGGCATGAGTGAAAGTCAATTAAAAGAATTTGAAGATAATGTGCCACCACTTTCTCTTAAATTCATGCCATTTTACATTTTTGGTATGAGCGGTGCTAAACCAATGAACCATAAAATGTTTGAACAAGAATCTGAAATTATTCGCCGTTTAGCTAAAGATGGTAATTGCATTATTCTTGGTAGATGTGCAGATGCTGTTTTACAAGGCAATGAAAATGTATGTTCTGTGTTTGTTTGTGCAAATGATGAATATCGTGAAGAACGCGGTAGAACAGTATATGATGGAAAATCTGTTATTGAATTAAATCAAGAAGATGCTAAAAGAGCTGAGTATTATGCTTATTATACAGGCAAAGAATGGGGAAATCCTAAAAATTATGATTTAAGTGTTAATACTAGCCATAAATCCCTTGAAGATATTGCAGATGTAATTATTGAATATATCAATAAAAAATAAATCCCTCAATAAAGAAAAAAAGATAGACAGAAGATTTTCTGTCTATCTTTTTTTATTTAGATAAAAAATAAAGCTTCTACAAAAGCGGTCAGTAGAAGCAAGTATTTTAGGGATTAATGTAGTTTGTTACTATTATATTTTTATATTTATCTAGTTTAATTATATAGGGATAAATATTATTTTGTCAATATATAATTAAGTTAGATGAGAATATTTTTTATTAATAATGAATTGTCAATCCAAGTGCGACAATTCTACTTGCTAGGGCAAGTAATAATTACATTAACTATGAATACTAATGATAAAGGTCTTAGAATTAGTCTTGATATTATTGGTACTAACAATGGTACAGATGTATATAAACTTATTAAACGTGGTGATGTAAACAAGATGAGTTTTGCTTTTACTGTAAAAAGTGAGCGAACTGAAGTTGATAAAGAAAATAAGATTTATACACGTACAATAACTGCTTTTGATAAAATTTATGATGTGGCGGTTATAGATTTTCCAGCATATGACGGAACATCTATACAGGCACGAAGTAAAGAATATTTTGTGGACCTAGAAAAAGATTTACAAAAAAGCAAAGAAGAAAAAGATTATTGCTTATGACGTATTTATAAAAGGGTTTTGTGTTTTATATTGCAAAAATCACAAGATATGCTATACTAAATATAGAAACAGTGAAGTTCATTATAATGCACAAAACCCTTAGGAAGTGGTAGTTCCTAAGGGTTTTTACATTATTACGCTAATGCTGGAGCGTTAGGATAGTTACTCAAAAAAGTGCTTATCTATCCATTTGTAAATGAAATAAGAGATTACATTTACCATAATAAGCACAACAATATCAGTGAAGTTCATTATATGCACCTCCTCTCTGTTACCAGATTGGAGTTGAGTAACGAAAATAGTATAACATAAATTTATTAGTTAAGCACCTAAGAAGGTGCTTTTTTGTACCCATTTTTAAGATATTTAGAAAGGAAAATACAACGAATAAACGATTAGAAGAAATTTTACAAAGAAAAGAAGAAATTCGTTCTTTATTAGCTGATGAAACAAATAAAAATTTAAATTTTGATGAACTTGAAAAAGCAGTTAGAGACTTAACGAAGAAGAAAAAGAAATCTCTACAACTACTAGTGAATGGGTAAGAGCTAGAAATACAGGATTCCTAGCTCTTATAGATAGTGCTAATAATAAAATTCTTGATGAAATTGAAAAATCTATAAAAAAATAACTTATTACTACAAAGTAATAAGTTATGCGGTGCCATTTTAGTGTCATATAAGTGCCATAAAAAATATATTAATACATTAATAAAAAATAATCAATTTATATAATGTGTGTAATATTAAGCATTTTTATTTAATGAAAATAAAATATATAAATTAAATATCTTCCTTCTCTATTCTAAAGACGTTTATGGTATCTACGTCTGGGCAACAAAATACAGCTGTGCCTTTTGGTTGATTAGGTATAGAACCACCATATCTTAAGATATCAATATAAGGAAATGCTACATGCATCGCCATAGGGCATAATTCGCCACGTTGTGTATCAAAATCAAAACTATCACCTATCTTATGACCGCGATGACAACCGCAAGGTCCTTTTCTATCGATTAATGTTATTTTTATTTTAGGGCGTTTTGCCATAATAATCACCTCATAAATATTTTATCATATTTGTTTATTATATAAAATATTACCTCTATTTTTATATAGGTATATCCTATATAATACATAAATTTATTATATATTTAAAATCAATAATAATTAAATTTTAATAACTGTTATTTAAACATCATTTTTATGTTTTAGATAAATATATTAATTAAATAATTATTATTAATAAGTTAAAAATAAAATATACAGAAAATTAAATATATTATTAACGGATTTTATTTGTTATTATTTACTAATTATATAAATTGATGATATAATTAAATTAACTTCCTATTTCATAAAAAATAGGAAGTTGATTTAAAGGAAAAGCTTATTTTTGAAAAAATAAATTTATCATATATAAAAATTTTATTTAAAATCGATTTTAAGAGGTTTTATTTTATTTTACATGGATTTATATTAAAACGAAAAATAAAACGCTCAAAACTGCTATAATTATAATAAATAATTTTTATAAATATTTAAAATTAATAAATTATAAATATAAAATAGATAACTATATAAAGATAATAATTTATATATAATAAAAATTATTTTAAATCAATATTCATTATTATTTATATTAAATAGGTAAATTAATATATAATAGATAATTTTGTTTTATTTTAAAATAGGAGTGAGATTTTTGGCAAATTTAATAAAAATAGATGACAATGATTTTTTAGTAAAAGATTATTTACGACAAGAAGAGATAAATGAAAATACTTTATTATTGAATTATAAAACTTTATTGAAACGATATCTTTCTCAAGGTGAACCATCAGAAGACACTTTAAGAAGTTATTGTTCTGCTATTGATAGTTATATAAAATGGTGTTTGACAAATAAAGTGCATCCATTAAAGATAACAGAATATCAATTTATGTACTATCGAGATTTTTTAATAAAAATGAATATGAAAAAAGGTAGTATTAAGGTAAAGCTAAATGCGATAAAACAATTCTATAATATTGCTGTAAAATTAAAATTAATAGAAAATAGCCCTGCTAAAGATGTAGGTGTAAAAATACATGAAGCAAGTGAAATCTCTCCTATGAAATTTCTTACATTAGAACAACTACGAGATTTATTAAATATTATACCTGATTACGATGAAAAACATATTGAATATTTAAGAGATAAAATCATCATTATGCTTATGGCATTAGAAGGATTGAGAACAGTGGAAGTTCATCGCATGTCTGTTAATGATATAAATTGGGAGATGAAGACAATATATATTCATGGTAAAGGGCATAATGATTTTATTTATCCTCGTGATGATGTTTTATTTCTATTACAAGCATATTTAAAAATACGACCATTTGATTTTGCCTTTATTGATGAATTTGGAGAGCCAGTATTTACAACTTTGACTAATCAAGTGAAAGGAAAAAGAATGGATAGACGAGGTATTCGCTATAATGTAGATAAATGGCTGACTAAAGCAGGATTAAAAAAAGAAGGTATAAGCTGTCATATGCTCCGCCATACATGTGGTACTTTACTTTATAAAGATACAAAAGATTTACAAATAGTAAAGCAAGTTTTACGTCATAGCAATGTTAATATAACTAGTAAATATGCTCACATCTATAATAAAATGGATAAACGTTATACTACTGGCATTAATTTAAATGAAAACATAACTACTGAAGATAAAAAAAAGGCACACAAATAAATGTGTGCTTTTTTATTTTTATTAATTTGTTATTAATTTATCTACCAAATAATTTATTTAAAAGACCTTGTTCTTTGAATTCTGTGCTAAAGAATTTAGTTGCACTATCCAATCGCATGATCACTTTATCGCCGACCACATCTGCTTCCAATTCAGGTGGAAGTGATTCAGCAATGCGCATAGGAGTCATCTTACCTACAGAAGATAAACTTTTATCTTCAAAGATTAATTGATTATTTTTCTTATTAACTTCAAAGAAATCACGATTTAAGCGATACTGTCTTTGGAAGAATTTAATCATGATTTCATTTACAGCCCTACTATCAAAATAATCTTTCATAGTAAGTGGTCGCATATAACTAGGAACATCTAAACCACATTCTTTAAAGATAGATATTATTACTTCAGAGCTTATATTATATAAATCTATGCTACTAGAGCCTAAATCATTGATTTGGCTTAAATATAAATTAATATGAGGAATGATTTTTGCCAGATATGCACTATAAAAATTGTTTCTCATCTTTTGAATTAATTCAGAGCATGGACTTTTTTGTTGACGTGTAAATTCGTTGTTCCAGCTAGCGTTTACATGGAAAACGACCATACGTTTAGTAAGCTCATTTTTTAAGCTATTTAAATCTTTATTAGCTGTGAGTAAAATAGCTGAATAATAATTTAAATTTTCTGGTTTAGTTTCGCGAATGATGCGTTCTTCTTGTTTAATGATATTTCCACTGTTATTAGTAAATTGAGTTTGAGTGATATCATCAATTAATATAGGTAAACCTTTTATATCACAGAGAAGTGAATCAATGCGTGTCTTCGTGAAGTTATTTTGACCAAAAGCCTTATACAAAGCAGAATCAGTCATCATTTTCATTAATAAAGAAGCATAGATTGTTTTTCCTGCATTTGACTGACCACATAATAAAGCTACTATCGGATATGTAAATACTTCATCAGTTACAGTAGCTTCTCTAATTGTAGTACGCACACGTGCTAAAAATGGAGATAAAAAGCACCATGACATCAATTTAAAATACTCAAATTTTAAAGGTTCAATATTTTTAGCTGGTACTGCAGTATTAAATCCTTCCATATATTGTAAATAAGTTTCAGCATCACGTTTTACATCACCACGATAAGGACGGAAATTAAATTCACGTTCATTATAAAAAGCACGATTGCGTTCTGGTTCAATAACTAATTGTGGCATAAATTTTTCAAATTTAGCACGGCGAACTTGAATATTTTCTAATGTTTTGCGCTTAATAGTATCTATCTTATCGTTTGTGATTTTAGCCTGTCCTTTGCGGTCTGCCTTAGGAATATCTACAAAATCCTTCGCTAAACGCTCGATATCTGAGATATATTCTGCTGTTTTTACGATAGTTGTCTTGCTAACTGCTGGATAGACATGTTCGCTATCTTGTTTAGCTTTATGCAAAATAGGTAAATTTTCGAGCATTTGAGTATCTTCATACGTTATTTCCCATGCATTTTCATTTACTATTTCGCTATTATTCTGTTTAAAATCATTATATATGTTCATATAATAATTAAAAGCATTTTCATCATCAAAATAAACTAAAGCTTGATTGCGATCACTATTAGTTGGTAATTGGTCAAGATTATTACTGCCTAAAATTACTCTAGTCGCTCCTGTCTGTGTATTTTTCAAGCAAAATAATTTTTCAGGATATAATGGCGCATCTGCCAAATATATATTTAAATTGCCTTGAGCATATTTTTCTTTAAAATTAGTATAATGTTCTGTTTTATATAATTCCTGCAAAGTATTTCTTTGCATAGCGAATGTATTTTCTAAAGTAGATGGTACAAGTGCAAGATTGCCAAAAATAATCTCTACTTTGGTGAATAATTCTAAAAGATTAGCTAAGAAATCTATATTAGTAGCTATATTTATAGTATATAATTCATTAAATCCTTCAAATAAATCCAAATATGATATGTTTTCTGGTGCACAAAATTGAGCTTTTACAACATTTACAGTATGTTGTTTAGTCTTACGGTGTGCCATAAAAAAATTCCTCCTAAAAATTTAACATAAAAATAATCCATTATAAATGAGTCCAAATTAGAAATAAATCCTTATATTTCAAGGCTTTATAAAAACTAATTTTTATTGTATCATAAGCAACTACAAATTTCAAAGTGTAGTAAATAAGATACTTTTTAGTTTTATTTTTTGCAATTAATTGAGAAATATTCTCTAAAACACTTGAAAATACATTTCAATACAATTAATATATTATATTAGAGAAATTTTCTACTAGACTTATAGTTAACTCAAGATGCTATACTATAGATACACTACTTAGGGAAGGACAAATTATATGAATAGACGTGATTTTATAATTAAAGGATTAAAATTAGGTGGAGCATTACTTGCAGGAGCAAATATTTCCACTTTTTTAAATTCTATAGCAAATATTAATAATAATGTAGCTAAAGCAGCTGATTATACATTATATGCTTCTGATTTACCAATTGTTGAAAATTATTTCAATTTTACTTCTTTATCTACTAGACCTAGAACGTCACAAATCATAGTTCATCATTCTGCTATTGGTGGAAACGACGATATCACAGCTGCAGATATCCATCGCATTCATCTACAAAATGGTTGGTCTGGTATAGGTTATCATATGTTTATTCGTAAAAGTGGTTTAATTGAAACAGGCAGACCATTAGAAGATATTGGCGCACATACTTATCAACATAAT